>CAWEDK010000034.1:0-351032 GCA_963807865.1 uncultured Alphaproteobacteria bacterium
GTTTTGTCGCCTTGACCCGTTGGTGGCTTCCTAATCCCCCTGTGCGGCGATGGTTGCTGACCATGAGGTCGACCGTGTCCGTCTCCGCAGACAGTTCGGAGGGCGTGGCCGCACCACGGAGCACGCCGAACAAGTTCGTCGAGGTCGTCGATGACTCCATGTCCCTCTCCATCGTCTGACGCTCACGATTTGTTACAACTAGCGTCGTCGTCATGCGTATCTTCTTCACCGGTGGCAGCGGCAAGGCGGGACGGCACGCGGTCCCGCACCTCGTCGAGCGGGTCACCAGGTCGTCAACGGTGATCTCGTCCCGCTCGGGCACCCCGGCGTCACCGACCTCCGCTCGACCTGACCGACTCCGGCCAGGTCTTCAACGCGCTGTCGGCGTACGCCGACCTCGACGAGTTCGAACCCGGAGCGGCGGTCCGCCCGCTACGACGCCGTGGTCCACTTCGCCGCGATCCCGGCGATCCTGATCCGTCCCGACAACGAGACCTTCCGGGTCAACGCGCTCAGCACGTACAACGTCATCGAGGCGGCGACGAAGCTGGGCATCCGCAAGGTGATCTTCGCCAGCTCCGAGACCACCTACGGCATCTGCTTCGCCGACGGCGAGCTCCTCCCCGAGTACGTGCCGGTCGACGAGGACCACCCGACGTGCCGCACGACAGCTACGCCATGTCGAAGGTCGTCAACGAGGCGACGGCGCGGTCGTTCCAGGCCCGACCGGGCATCGACATCTACGGGCTCCGCATCAACAACGTCATCGAACCGCACGAATACGCGACGAAGTTCCCGGCGTTCGTCGCCGATCCCGGCCTGCGGCGCCGAAACATCTTCGCCTACATCGACGCCCGCGACCTGGGCCACATGGTCGACCGTTGCCTGCGCACCGACGGCCTCGGCTACCAGGTGTTCAACGTCGTCGAACGACGACACGTCGGTGGCATCACCAGCGACGAGGTGTACGAGCGGTTCTACGCCGGCGTGCCGCGGCGTCGGGAGATGGGCCGTACGAGACGTTCTACGCCAACGACAAGGCCAAGCGACTGGTCGGCTTCTCGCCCCGCCACTCCTGGCGCGAGGTGCTGGCGCCCTAACGTCGTTGGTGCAGGCACGACGGTGCGGAGACGACGATGTCCACGCTGCAACTCCGGTCCTCAACAAGTCCTATCCCGACGGCGAGTGGGCGGTCCGCGACGTCGACCTCACGGTCGCCGACGGGGAGCTGTACGTCATCGTGGGACCCTCCGGGTGCGGCAAGACGACACTGCTGCGCATGGTCGCCGGCCTGGAGGACCCGACATCCGGTGAGGTCGTGGTGGACGACGTCCGCATCAACGACGTGCCGCCGGCGAAGCGTGAGCATCGCGATGGCCTTCCAGAACTCCGCGCTGTATCCGCACATGACCGTGGCGGAGAACATCGGATTCCCGCTGCGCATCGAGGGAGATGCACGCCGCGGCACACGAGCGGCACGTCCGACGAGGTCCCGCGCACCTTGCAGCTCGACGACGTACTGGAGCGCACGCCGGCGCAGCTGTCCGGCGGACAGCAGCAACGTGCTGCGCTCGCCCGGGCCATCATCCGGCAGCCGAGACTGCTGTTGATGGACGAACCGATGTCCAACCTCGATGCCAAGCTGCGGACCCAGACTCGCGTGGTGATCGCAGGTCTGCAGCGGCGGCTCCGCCTCACGACGTTGCACGTCACGCATGATCAGGACGAGGCGATGTCGATCGGCGACCGCATGGCGGTGATGCACCAGGGGCGCCTCGTGCAATCCGGTCGACCGATCGACGTCTACGACGCTCCGGCCACCCTGTTCGTCGCCCAGTTCATCGGCTCACCCGCCATGAGCGCGGTGGTGGCGACCGTCGTCGCAGGAACCGGAGTGCCGTCACTGCGGATCGGGTGCCAGGACGTCGCGCTCGACGATGCGGCGATCGACCGCTTCCCGGCACTGCGCCGACTCGCGGGTCGGACCGTGGCGCTCGGGCTGCGAGCCGACGCCCTGCGCCCGACCCGAACGGCCCGTTGTGGTTCAGCGTCATCGCGACCGAACAGATCGAGCAGAAGACCTACGCCATCGTTCATGTCGACGCACCGTCGGTCGCCACGCTCGGTGACCGGGTGATCGTCGGCGAGCGCCCCGAGTCGAGCGTGGCCCTCACGCTCGACCCCGGTAACCCGAATCAGCCTGTGGGAGCCGTTCCCCGTCACGATCGATCTCTCCACCGCGTCCTCCTCTTCGACCTCGCAGCCGGGAGCCGGCTGTGGTTTCCCGTCGACCTAGGTCGATGCATGACCACCATCGACACCGGAACCGATGATCTGCTCGCCCACATCGACGGGCACCTCGGCATGCTCATCACGTTCAACCGCCCCGAGACGCCGCAATGCGCTGTCGGATCCGATGTATCGGGGCTTCGAGCTGGCTCTCCCGACGCTCGCCGTCGACCCGGAGGTCCGCGTCCTGGTCGTCACCGGCGCCGGTGGTGCCTTCTGTGCCGGCGGTGACGTCAAGGGCATGAACGAGTCGCACCGCACCGGCACGCCGCGTGCCGGACGTGGCGGCGTATTCGAGGACCAGGTCACCGGTCTGCGGCGTTCGCAGCGGGCGGTCTCGTTGGCACTTCACGAGTTTCCCAAGCCAGTGGTTGCGGTGCTGCCCGGCGCTGCCGCCGGCGCGGGGCTCTCGATCCGCTCGCTGCCGACATCCGCCTCGCCGCCGAGCGTGCGGTGCTGGTCACGGCGTTCGCCAACGTCGGCGCCTCGGGCGACTTCGGAGGTTCGTGGTTCCTCACCCACCTCGTCGGGACCGCCAAGGCGAAGGAGCTCTACTTCACGTCGCCGCGTCTGACGGCCCGAGAGGCAAGGGACCTGGGAATGGTCAACCAGGTGTTCGCCGACGACGGCTTCGAGGAGCGAGCGCTCGCCTGGTGTCGTGACCTGGCCGCACGGGCGCCCATCGCCACCCGGCTGATGAAGGAGAACCTGAACCGGGCGCAGTCGACGGATCTGGCGACCGCACTCGACGCCGAGGCACCGAACATGATCCGCTCGATGTCGACGGCCGACCATCGCGAGGCAGCGGCGGCGTTCGTCGAGAAGCGGTCACCGCACTTCAGCGGCGAATGACCGCCTACAGATGCCGGCCGCACACCGGCCACGGCTGGCGGCCGCGGTCGTCGTAGAGCGCTGCAGCCATGGCGTCCTACAGGCCCACGAGGCGGCGGCCGGGTCGACGCCGACAAGTGACGGATCGTGCCGCTGGGCAACGCTGTTCCAGGTGGTCTGGTCGAACTGGTACGCACCCCGGTAGCGGCCCGACGAGCTGACCGCCGAGTAGTCCCGCCCGACTCGCACTGACGCAGGCCGGCGAAGTTCGCTCCCGACCGACTCGCAGCCGGCGGCGGCGTGGGCAGCATGTCGGTCGGCAACGAGAGGAACTCGAGCGCCCGCCGATGCCCGCTGAGGGTTGCGGACCGCGTACCAACCGTCGGGCGTCTCGCCGATGACCCGTTGCAGCACGGCCACACGGAAGCTGCGCTCGTCCCACGTATAGGAGTCGGTCAGCACGGCGGGGACGTCCACAACTTGTTCCAGGGGCAGCGGCGCCGCGGGTGCGGCCGGAGGCACCGTCGCCGGTGTCTGTGGTGCGGGCTGCGGTGTGGCCTTCGGTGTCGCCTGCACCGGCGGCGAAGCGAAGAGCTCTGGGAACACCGCTGCCGGGGACGGGCGTTCGGCGCCGGGCAGTTCGCGGATCGCCGCCGGCGATGCGCTCGGGACCGGAGCGCGGCGGCGAGGTCGGCCGGATCGGGCTCGAGGCCGAGCGCCACGAACGGGGTCGTGCCCACCAAGACGCCCGCCGCTACGAGCAGCGCAGTGCGCCACCACGGGGACGAACGGGGTGCGGAAAGAATGGGTCGGTGGTCGGGTGAAGAGTGGGGGGTCATCGCTCGCCTCCCTGCGGCGGTGGGCTGCCTCGTCGAGCGAGACGCAGCCAGGTGCAGGGCTTCCAAGAGCTCTGCGGGACCCTTCGTGGATACCCCCCGTGTTACGGAATGGATGACGAAACCGACTTGTGACATTGGCCACGTCACGGAAAGTGAGCGGCGCGACCACGCCGCCGAGCAACGGCTCAGGCGCCCGGTGCATGCATCGAGCTGAGCCGGCCCGCAGCAATCGGCACGAGCGGCCAGCGGGGCCACGAATGTGCGGTCGACGTGGTGGAGCTCGATCTCGATGCGGTGTGGTGTCTCGGTGAAGACGACGTCGACGACGGTGCCGTCGGCCACGCTGGTCGCGCTTCGCCGCCAGCGCCGAGTCGACGACCGTCCACCGGTCGGTGAGGGGCACATCGATCGTGCGGTCCTCTTCGCTGATCGTCATCGTGTGACCGTTCGTCTCGATGCTGGTGACGGTGTGGTGCGATGGCACATCGGGCCTGCGGGCGAACGACATCGCCGCGACGTCCGGTGGTCCTCCGCCGAGGCGCTGCGACGCCGTCGGCAGCGACAGTCGCGCAGGCGGCTTCGCCAGCTCGTCGTCGTCGGACGGGCGCCGACGCGTCGTCGCCCATCGCCGGCAGCAGGTGCTCCCACATCAGGTCGAGCACGGCCTGCATGTCCTCGGTGCACGAGAACATCGCGACGACGGCGTCGTGCTCGGGCAGGACGACCATGTACTGGCCGAACGCGCCGTCGCCGCGGTAGCCGTGGCGCGACATCCAGAGCTGGAAGCCGTAGCCCTGCCGCCAGTCGGGCTCCTCTCGCTGCGGGTTGGCGATCTGCACCGACGACGCGTCGGCGACCCAGCCCTCGGGGAGCAGCCGCGGCCGTCCCACACGCCGTCGTCGAGGTACAGCTGGCCGAGCCGGGCGACGGCGTCGAGGTTGGTGTGCACGCCGGAGAAGCCGAGGTCGATGCCGGGCGGGGCTGCGCCCAGCGAAGGTCGCCGATGCCGATCGGGTCGAGCACGCGTGGCCGCAGGTAGTCGGCGAGCCGCTCGCCGGCGAGGCGCTGCAGGATCGTGGCCAGCGCGAGGACCGGCGGCTGGTTGTACACGAACAGCGTGCCGGGCTCGGCGTCGGGCGGGATCGTGAAGAAGCCGCGGACCGGGTCGTCGCGGATCGAGCGGCGAGCGCCTCGAGGAACGTCTCGCGGTCGTGGCCCGTCGCCATCGACGCGATGTGGCGGACCTGCATCCGTCGCGTCGCTCGGGTCGGCGCCGTCGAAGGAGGTCGGGCAGGTGGTCGCTCACCAGGTCGTCGAGCGAGAGCCGACCCTCGCCGAGCTGCAGCCCGAGCGCGGTGCCGGTGAACGTCTTGCTCAGCGAGTACACGAGGCGGCTGCGATCGGCGGCGTGCGGCGCCCAGTAGCCCTCGGCGATGCGCTGCCCGTGGCGCTGGATGATCAGCCCGTGCGGCTCGATGCCGGGATGCGCCTCGATGGCGTCGAGGAACGTCGCGATTCCCTCCGCGGACACTCCCTGAGATGACGGGCTCGTCGTGTTCATGTAGCGATTGTCGCCCACGGACGAAGATCGGGACGAACGGCCCTGAGGGGTTGCGGCCGCAAGCATCAGGATGGACGGTGCAGACGAACCTCGTGCACGAACGTCCAGCAAGTCGAGACCACGAAAGGGCTCATCATGTTCAAGAAGCCATTGGGACTGCTCGGGATCTTCCTGATCGTCGTCGGGATCGGCTACTTCGTCGGTGCCGGCGTCGCCTACAGCAAGGTCCAAGGCGGCTACGACTCGCTGCAAGCCTTCAGCGAAGTCCAAAACGTCGAACTCTCCTACGACGACGACGGCAACCTCATCGACCGCGGCACCGTCGAAGGCGGCCAAGCAATCATGTCCCTGCTCGAAGACGACTGGAACTTCCCCGTCGTCGACGGCGACATGGACCCCAACGACCCCCTCGTCAACACCGCCTCGGAATACATGTACCAGATGGCCACCATCTCCTACCACACCCTCAACGGCACCCAAACCGTCACCCTCACCGAAGAAGACCTCACCGGCGAAGACGGCACCATGGCCACCGAATACACCTGCAACGGCGAAACCATCGCCGTGCCCGGACCCCTTCCCCACTGAAGGCGTCACCTGCGAATTCGAAGTCGGCGGCCGCTACTGGACCGGCTTCGACCACTCCGACCCCGTCCAAGCCCAAGCCCGAGACATGGCCTGGAGCGGC
Organism: uncultured Alphaproteobacteria bacterium; assembly: GCA_963807865.1. Classification (GTDB taxonomy): domain Bacteria; phylum Pseudomonadota; class Alphaproteobacteria; order Rhizobiales; family Xanthobacteraceae; genus VAZQ01. Next base: position 6,209 of record CAWEDK010000034.1, read on the forward strand.
ACCGCCCACGCCCTCGTCGCCGAACTCGGCGTCGGCGCCGCCACCCACAGCACCCTGCAACTCGCACTCGGAGTCGCCGCACTCCTCGCCGGCCTCGGCGTCGTCTGCACCGTCATGGGCGCCGCCTTCATCTGGCACACCCGCACCACCCTGCGCACCCAAGACAACACAACCGCAACCACCATCCCCCAACCCGACCTCACCACCACCACCGTCTGACACCCGTCACTGCAAGGGGGTGGCGTTCTTCGGAGCGACCCCCTTGCCGCATCCCGGGACACAGCCGCGAGACTGTCGGGCGGAGGTGCGCTGGAATGCCGACCGAACCCAGGATCGAACCGTTCCCCGCGGCGCCACCTGTGGCTGCAATGGGTGACGTTGATCGTGGGGTTCGGTGCCCTGGCGGTGGCCCACGCCCTGGCCCCGGGGCGCTCCGGAATCACCTCGGGAGCACCGCTCATGCGGATCGTGGTGGTGGTCGCCGTCGCCGTACTCGCCGTGGCTCACTCGACGCAGGCCATCGTCGCGACCGCATCGTCTGACGGCTACCGGGTCTTCCGTTCCCGTCACCTGCTCGTGATCGGCGGGCTGCTCGCTCTCGCCGGCGTGGGCGTCACGTGCGCGGTGGTGGCGCACGGACCATTCGGCGAGCTGTTCGCCCACGGCCGGATCACCGGCGAGGACGTCGTCGACGTGGGCGCCCTGGTCTGCGCAACGCTGTCCGGCCGGCTTGCGATTTTGCGTGCAGACTCAAGGGTCTGTACATTGCGGTGCCTGGCACCGCAGCCACCTTCACCGACTGGAAGAAGCCGGTCCCGGACTGTTCCGAGCACCGGAAACGAACACGAGGACAAGAACGATGTTCGCGGTCATCAAAACCGGCGGCAAGCAATACCGGGTTGCCGCCGAAGACGTGCTCAAGATCGAGAAGGTCAAGGGCGAGCCCGGTGAGATCATTCAGCTCGGCGACGTGCTGGTGGTCGGCGGCGACAACGTCACGCTCGGCGCTCCCACGATCGCCGGTGCGACGGTCGCGGCTGAGGTGCTGGAGCAGGGACGCGGCCCCAAGGTCATCGCGTTCAAGAAGCGCCGCCGCAAGAACTCGCGGCGCAAGCGCGGTCACCGGCAGGAGTTCACCCTGTTGCGGATCACCGAGATTTTGACCGACGGCGCCAAGCCGACCAAGACCGCACGGCCGAAGCGCGAGCCGAAGCCGAAGGTGGCGGAGAAGCCGGCGGAAGAGAGCGCCGCCTAGTCGGCGAAGTCAGGAACGGATGCCGGAATTCGGTTCCGTCCGGGCTCGAAAAGGTGATGATTTCGTCACAAACCTTGGTTATGTAACGAGCGAATTAAGGACCTACGGCCATGGCTCACAAGAAAGCAGGCGGCTCGTCGCGCAACGGCCGCGATTCCCACAGCCAGCGGCTTGGGCTGAAGATTTTCGGCGGTGAGAGCGTCATCGCCGGCAACATCATCGCGCGCCAGCGCGGCACCAAATGGCACCCCGGGCGCAACGTCGGCCTCGGCAAGGACCACACGCTGTTCGCGCTGACCGACGGCAAGGTCGAGTTCCGCAGCAAAGCCAAAGGCCGCGTCTTCGTATCCATCATGCCGATGACCGAGGCAGCGGCCGAATAAACGGTGGATGACATTCGAGTCCGCCGGCATCCATCGAACCGGCGGAACCATACGGGTTCGTGAGGGGAGACGGGATTGCCGGCTCCCCTTTTGCTTTTGGAGCCCGTGCGATGACATTGCCGGATCGGATAGCCCCCGAGATCGTGCCGGAAGGCCGGACGCCCGTCTTGGAAACGGAGCGGCTCATCCTGCGCGCGCCCCGTCTCGACGACGCGCCGGCGCTGGTTTCGCTGATCAACGACCTCCGCATTGCCGAGAACCTGTCGCGGGTGCCGCATCCCTATTCTCGCAAGGACGCCGAGACGTTCATTGCGGGAGCGAACCGCGCCGACGATGAGGTCGCATTTCTTGTGACGCTGCGCGACGGCGCGCTCATCGGTGGCTGCGGCGTCGGCACGCTCGGCCGTGCGTATCCGGAGATCGGCTACTGGTTTGGCGTGGCACATTGGGGCCTCGGTTACGCCACCGAAGCCGCGCGTGCCGTGATCGCCTATGCGTTCGACGAGCTTGGCCACGAGTCGCTGGAAGGCGGCGCCCGGGTGAGCAATCCGGCGTCGCGGCGCGTGCTGGAGAAGTGCGGCTATGTGTGGACCGGCGTGGTGCTCGCCCGCGTGCGTGCGCTCGGCGCCTCGGTGCCGTGCGATCGTTTCCGCCTCGACCGCGCGGACTGGCAGGCGCGCGAGCCGGGCGTGACGTCGAGGCTGCATGCTTAGCGGCTTGGTGGTCCGATTCCGAAGTTCGCATCATTTGTGCGGCACCCTCGTTTGCGAACTTCGGAATCCAAGGACCACTAGCAAATCTATTCAAGCGAGCGGTTGCGGCGCCGGGGGATGCGCGCTCGCCCGCTCGCGCCAGAAGATGTAGAGGCCGGCTGCGATGATGATGGCGGCGCCGGTCAGCAACAGGGCGTCGGGCACGTCGCCGAAAACCACGTAGCCGAGCGCAACGGCCCACAGGATGAACGTGTACTGATAGGGCGCGATCACGCTCGCGGGCGCAAGCTTGAGCGAATAGTTGATGCAGGCGAGGGCGACAATCGAGATCACGCCGAATGTCGACAGCAGCAGGAAATCGCTTAACGTCGGTGTCACCCAATCGAACGGCGCCCATAGTGCGCCGAAGATCAGCGAGCCGGCGATCTGGCTCGCCACCAGCACTGTGTTCGAGGTTTCGCGCAGCGACCGTGTCGCGATCATCAGGAAGGCAAAGCAAATACTGCCCGTGAGCGCGATCAGCGCCGGCAGCGTGAGCGAGGCGGCCGACGGCCGCAATGCGAGCAGCACGCCGCCAAAGCCGACGAGGACGGCGGTCCAGCGCCGCCATCCGACCCGTTCGCCGAGCAGAAAGACCGAGAGCGCGGTCACGTAGATCGGGCCGGCGAGATAGAACGTCACGGTGTCGGCGAGCGGCAGATACGAGACCGCCCAGAAGAACATCGCGACTTCGAGCGTCGAGAGGATCACGCGAGTGATCTGTAGTCCCGGCCGTGGCGCCGCCGTGAAGGCGGTCAGTCCCGCTTGCCAAATGAACGGCGCCATCAACAGCAAGGCTATGAAGCTGCGGATCAGCAGCAATTCGCCGACCGAATACGTCGTCAGCAGCCACTTGCCCAAAGCGTCGTTGAGCGCGAACAGGCCGACGCCGGTCAGCATCAAGCCGATGCCGGCGGCGGTGCTCTTGGTGACGGGCTGGGTGATGAGCGGCAACGAGGTCATGCAGGCTCTTGCTGGACGTTGCGCGGCCGCGCCGCACCGCGGCCACAGCCTATCTGGTTTGTGCTGGAGATGGAGCGATTCTGCGCAACGGATGCGCGCTACTGGGTGGCGCTCTGCATCGCCTCGAAGACCGGCGCAAGCTTGTCGACCAGATTGCTACCGAAGTGTCCCTGCGGGTTTGACGGCATGACGCGATCCATGCGCTCCCAGCCGGCGATCATCAGGCGGGCACGGGCGAAGGCGAACCTGAAATCCACGCCGGGCTGCAGGGACTGATTGAACAGCGCATCGCCAAAGTAGGTCCAGTCCCGGCCCGGCGCGCAGCCGAACGAGGTGTTCTTCTCGTCGGCGGCAGTGAGCACGATCGAGTTGTCGTCGGCGAGCGGCTTGGCGAATACGCCGGCGTAGCAGGCCGAGACGATGACAACGCGGTTCTTGATGCCTTCCTTCTCGAGAACGGCGGCGACCTCCTGCGGGGTGAGGACCGCGATGCTTTTGCCCGGTAACTGCAAAGCCACGCCGTTGGCCGCGCCGTGAGAGGTGATCAGCAGGACGAGGACGTCTTCGGTCTTGTCCATGACCTGCGCCACCGCGCGAACGGCGGAAGCGAAATTGTTGTGGTCGGCGAGCGGCAGCCGGTCGAACGAATCGGGGTGGTTGCTCAGGCGGATGGTGCGATCCTTGAGCGGCAGCACGCGGCCCATCGCGGTGAAGGCGCCGTCCAGCTCCTTGCGGAACACGTCCTGTTCCGACCAGCCCGCAAGCCCGACCGCATAGACGTCGGTGACGCCCGGCTTCTGCGGAGCAAGTCCTTCGACTGCGGTCCGCAGCAGCGCGGTCTGCCGGTTGTCGATCCTGGCCGCGCCGAGCGCGAGATTGCCGACGCCCGCATACTTCTGCCGATCGCCGTGGGTGTGCGCGTGATCGGCGGCGCCCGGCTGGTGCTGGTCCTGGTGCTTGTGGCCAGTGCTGCCAGTATGGGCGAGTTCCGGCGCGCGGACGTATTCCCAGAGATTGGCATTGCGCGAATCGAAGTCGGGACCGGCAAAGACCGGCGCATGCGGCAGGGCATTCTTCGCCACGAACAATGCCGCCCACAGCACGATCACCTTGCCGAAGACGCGAACCGGCGCGGCCACCTCGAAGCTGCGCAGCACCGCGAACATCGCGCCGACCCAGAACAGCACGGGCACGGCGAAGCTCGCGACCGGCGCGCCGGTCGTGGTCCAGAACGCGAGCAGCGCCGGATACGCCGCGGCATATTCGTCAAGCGCAAGCGTAGGCTGGAGCAGCGGCCAGGCGTATCCGAACGCCGCGATCGCAGCCTCGGTCAGGATGGAGAGCGCCACCACGGCGGCGAGCGCCGTCACGCGCGCTGGCGGCGGCACAAACAGCGCAGCGGTCACGAGCGCAATGGCGATCCACGCCACCACCGAGTTCAGGCCGTACGGATTGAACAGCGGGGTAGGCCCGGCTTCGACGAACTGCAGCCCACAGCGCACAAGCGCCAGAGCTACGACCCAGCCGAGAAGAGTGGGCAGGCCGACGAACCTCGGATTGGGCGTGCGCCGCCAAACCGCCGCCCTGCCTGCGATCCTGAAGATCGACCACACTTGAGCCGCCCCCCAACGTGCCCTGGCCGCCCCGCGGCCAAGGCTCCCCTCCTGTCGCCTCTAAGCCGACATCACGGTCGGATCATGGCAAGGAATTCCGTCCGGTGGTGAAAATCGCGGCGGCCCGTTGACAGCCGGGCTCCGGATCACCACGATTGAAGGGTTGTAAGGAAGTAGATCGGGGTCGCGCTTCGAAGGCCAAGGAGGTTCAACAATGCCACCGGGCCAGTTTCGCCGCGACGATCGCCGCAGCAGCGTTCGGGCTGCGGCGTAGCGGCAGACCGCGGACGGCGCGTCGGGAGCGGCCTACCGGGCCGCATCAGTGAGGCATGGCCCACCTTGGCCCCTCCCGGCGAATGCCCATATTAGGTTCACTTTGTCCCGGCGGCCCCTTTGGGCCGTCATCTTGTTTTTTGACGGTATGATAAGCGCGCCATGAAATTTCTCGACGAGGCCAAGGTCTATATCCGCTCCGGCGACGGCGGGAACGGCTGCGTTTCGTTCCGGCGCGAGAAATTCATCGAGTTCGGCGGGCCGAACGGCGGTGACGGTGGTCATGGCGGCGACGTGGTGGCGGAGGCGGTGAACGGCCTCAACACGCTGATCGACTACCGCTACCAGCAGCATTTCAAGGCCAAGCGTGGCGGCAACGGCATGGGCAAGGACCGCCACGGCGCCAACGGCGACGACATGGTGATGAAGGTGCCGGCCGGCACCCAGATCTACGAGGAGGACGGCGAGACGCTGCTCGCGGACCTGACCAACGTCGGCGATCGCGCCATGCTGGCGAAGGGCGGCAACGGCGGCTTCGGCAACGCTCACTTCAAGACCTCGACCAACCGTGCGCCGCGCCACGCCAATCCGGGCCAGCCGGGCGAAGAGCGCACCATCCGGCTCCGCCTCAAGCTGATCGCAGACGCCGGCATCGTCGGACTGCCGAATGCCGGCAAGTCGACCTTCCTGGCCGCGGTGAGTGCCGCCAAGCCGAAGATCGCCGACTATCCGTTCACCACGCTTCACCCGCAGCTCGGCGTCGTCGACAGCGACGGCCGCGAATTCGTGCTGGCCGATATCCCGGGCCTGATCGAAGGCGCGCACGAGGGCGTCGGTCTCGGCGACCGCTTCCTCGGGCATGTCGAGCGTTGCCGCGTGTTGCTGCATCTGGTCGACGGCACCGGTGAGCATGCCGGCGAAGCCTACAAGACCGTGCGGGCGGAGCTTGCGGCCTATGGTGAGGGACTTGCCGACAAAGCCGAGATCGTGGCGCTCAACAAGGCGGATGCGCTCACGCCGGAGGAGTTGAAGCAGCAGGTCGCACGGCTCAAGCGCGCCGCCAAGAAGACGCCGCTGGTGATTTCCGCCGCCACCCGCGAGGGCGTGCCGGCGGTGCTGCGTGCGCTGCTCGGCGTGATCGACGGCGCGCGCGAAGACGACAGTGCCGGCGCCGGCCGAAGCAGTCTGGCACTCCTGATCGGCGACTGCTGACCGTCAACTTTGCAACAATCGGTTAACAATCGTTCGCGCGAACGATCTGCCGCATTGACGATGCGAGCGCGCGTGCGATGCTGCATGAGGCGCGATTGAGTCGAGTAGCGCGAACGTGCCGCGACTGATTGACGAGGTGAGCCTTCTTCCACCCGTAGAGTCGCGGAGCGTCGTGGTGTCATCGTCGCGTCAACGGGCCGTTCTATAACGAGCGGCGCCGGATACGCGCTTCGAGATGTCATGAAGATTGAGCGCACAGCAGCATTCGACCATCCGACAGGTGCGGTGCAGCATGCGTTTGCGCTCGACATGGCTGTCGCGTTCGGCCTTGAGCCGGTCGATGTCGATCCGGGCCTGATCGACTGGGACAACGACGTGCCGCCTTACCCGGTGCTGTCCGGCGAAGTTGCCCGCGCCCGTGCGACGACTGCAGAGCGGGCGATCCGCTTCTGAGCGCACCGCGGGCGGCGTGAGCGTTGCGGCCTGTGCCGCTCTAATTGCACTGGAACGCGACTTCGCCGCCGTCCGCGGATGGATTCATCTGGGTGATCTGCGCCTTCTTGCCGAATTGCCGCAATGGGCTTGCGCCGCGCTCATGGCGCTCGAAACCGCGCCTTCCTGGTAAGGGACCTTCCCGCCACGTTCATTGCCGCTGACTGCTTGCCCGGTGCCGACCTCGCTGGAGCCGGCGCACGCCGCGAGCGAGGCGGCCACGGCCGCAACTGCAAAAAGCCGCATGACCCGCTGATTTCGCCCAGGCATCGCGCCCTCCCGGGAATTTCGCCCCGCAGGCAATTTGACGCATCCGGCACCGGCAGACAACCGACCGATCCGAGGGGCGCTCCCGCTCCTTCGCAAGATGACGACCGGCGACGATCTCCGATATAAGGGCGCAAGCCCAGCTAGTGTCCCGATTCCGAAGTTCGCATTATTCTGCGGCACCCACATTTGCGAACTTCGGAATCGAAGGACATTAGCAACTAATTGATCTAGTGTGGCTTTGGTTCAGAAGTCCGCATGTCGGACTCGCCGCAAGAATGATGCGGACTTCTGAACCGCCACACTGGGACCCACCGGGTTCCACGTTCCCCAACACACGACCCGCATGAAGCCAGCCTCGTTTGAATATTCCCGAGCCGCAGACATCGATGAGGTCTGCGCGCTGCTCGCGACCGGCGACGACGTTCGGATCATCGCCGGCGGCCAGACACTGGTGCCGCTGATGGCGATGCGCCTCGCGCGGCCGACGCGACTTGTCGATATTTCGCGCATCGCCAGCCTGGCATTCATCCGCGACGACGGCGAGGCCGTGGTGATCGGCGCCACCACCCGGCAATGCGTCGCCGAACACGATGCCGTGGTGCGCGCGAAGCTTCCCCTGTTGGCCAAGGTGCTGCCCTACGTCGGGCACGCGCCGACGCGGGCGCGCGGCACGATCGGCGGCTCGCTCGCCAATGCCGATCCGGCGGCCGAGATCGCGCTGGTCGCCGTTACGCTTGGTGCTACGCTGTCGTATCGTGGACGGTGGCGCCAGCACGACGGTCGCGGCCGAGGAGTTCTTCTCGGGCCCAATGATGACCGTGATGCCGCCCACTGCCTGCCTCACCGCGGCGAGTTTTCCGGTCTGGCGCGGTGCGCGGATCGGCGCAGGCTTCGCCGAGGTCAGCGCGCGCAAGAGCGACTTTGCGTTCGTGTCCGCCGCCTGCCAGATCGAGATCGACGACGCCGGCCGGTGCCGGCGCATGGCGCTCGGCATCGGCGCCGCCACCCCGACGCCGCTGCGGCTCGATGCGGTCGCGGCCGCGCTGACCGGCGAACGCCTCACCGAAACGGCGGTGCACGCCGCGGTCGCGGCCGCGCTTGCCGGCATCGAGCCGATGGCCGACCTACATGCCTCCGCCGGCTATCGCCGGCGCGCCGCCGTCGGCCTCGCGGTTCGTGCCGTCATGGAGGCCAATGCGGCCGCCCAGGCCCGAGGTGTTCATGCAGGTTGAACTCACCGTCAACGGCGTGACGCATCCGGTCGAAGTCGAACCGCGGCTGTCGCTGCTCGACTGCCTGCGCGACAAGCTATTGCTGACCGGCGCGCATGCCGGCTGCGAGCACGGCGTCTGCGGCGCCTGCACGGTACTGATCGACGGCATGCCGGTGCGCTCCTGCCTGATGTTCGCCGTGCAAGCCGACGGCTACGCCATCACCACCATCGAGGGCATCACGCCCGGTCCGGGCGAACTGTCGCCAGTGCAGGACGCGTTCTGCGAGACCCACGGCATGCAGTGCGGCTACTGCACGCCGGCGATGATCCTGACCGCGCACGCGCTGATCGCCCGCAACCCAGAGCCGAGCCGCGACGACATCGTCGAGGCGATCTCGGGCAACATCTGCCGCTGCACCGGTTACGCGCAGATCGTCGAGGCGATCGCGCTCGCTGCCGAGCGCATGCGCGGGCTCAATCAGCCGGCGGCGGAGTAGTCCGGTCAGATCGGACTTGGCCGCAGGTCCATACCTCCATTTGCTGCGTTGCCTGACAAAACAACTTGACGACCCGCGAGGCTGCGAAAGAGTATCGACGGGCCGGCGCAACAACGGGCTCTGAATTATATGTCGATTGAAGACACGGAGCGCCGGCCGCGGCTGTCGCGGGCGCGTGTGGGCGGGGAGATCGGTCGCTCGTTGCCGCGGCTCGAGGGCCGCGAGAAAGTCGCCGGCAGGGCCGAATACACGCACACGATGCGGCTGCCCGGCATGCTGCACGGCAAGATCTTCCGCAGCACCATCGCGCATGGCCGGATCAAGTCGATCGACGTCAGCGCGGCCAGGAAGATTCCGGGCGTGCAGGTGTTCACCGCAGACGATATCCGCAAGGTGATCCCCGATCCGTATTACGGCCCGGCGTTCCACGATCAGCCGATCCTGGCGATCGACAAGGTGCGCTTCGTCGGCGAGCCAGTGGCCGCCGTCGTCGCCTTCGACCCGCATGTCGCCGATGCTGCGGTGCAGGCCATCGTCGCCGAATACGAGGAACTGCCGGCAGTCTATGACGAGGTCGAGGCGATGACCTCGACGACCTATGTTCACGATCAGCTCAGGCCGGCCGGCAGCTTCGCCGATCTCAAACACCTCAAGGACGTGAGATCGACCAATCTGGCCGTCCAGGCGAAGCTGCGGCGCGGCGACGTCGACCAGGCGTTCGCGACCGCCGCACACGTCTTCGAGCATACCTTCCGCACTCAAAAGTGCCTGCATCTGGCGTTCGAGCCGTTCGCTTCGATTGCCGATGCGCGCGATGCCAGCGTCACGATTTACACCAGCTGCCAGGGTCCGTCGTTCGTGCGTGCCGAGATCGCGCGACTGCTCGGCTGGTCGCAGAACCAGGTCCGCATCAAGGTGCCGTTCGTCGGCGGCGGCTATGGGTCGAAGCTCTACATCAAGCTCGAGGCGTTGGTGACGGCGCTTTCGCTGCTCACCCGCCGGCCGGTGAAGATCGCTCTCACCATGGAAGAGCAGTTCTACCAGATCACCAAACATCCGAGCACGCTGCGCATCAAGTCCGGCGTCGACAAGGACGGTCGCATTACGGCGCGCAAGTGCGAGGTGTTCTGGAACGGCGGCGCCTATGCCGATGTCGGTCCGCGCGTCACCCACAAGTCGGGCTTCGTGGCGGCGGGGCCGTACGACATCGAGAATGTGTGGATCGACTCCTACGCGCTCTACACCAATGCGGTTCCGGCTGGCGCATTGCGCGGTTTCGGCCTGCCGCAGCTGGCGTGGGCCTACGAGAGCCATACCGACATGATCGCACGGGCGCTCAAGCTCGATCCGGTTGTGTTTCGGCGGCGGAACCTGCTGCGCGACGGCCGTCCGCACGCCTGCGGCACGATCCTCAAGGATGCGCCGCTGGGCGACGTGCTCGATCGTGTGTGCGAAAGGCTGCAATGGAGCGCGCCGTTCGATCGCGGCACCGGACGGCTGCGGCGCGGCCGTGGCCTCGCGATCGCCCTGAAGGCATCGATCTCGCCGACCACCTCGGTGTCGATGATCAATGTCAGCGCAGACGGCAGCGTGACCCTCTACGTCGGGACGATCGATATGGGCCAGGGCTCCGACACCGGCATGGCGCAGATCGTCGGCGAGGCGCTCAACATTCCCGCCGAGAAGGTGAAGGTGGTGGCGCGGGACACCGATGTGACACCCTACGACATGGGTACGCTCGGCTCGCGCTCGCTGTTCCACATGGGCAAGGCGACGCAGATCGCAGCCGACGAGGTGCGCGGCAAGATCGAGGCGCTCGCCCGCGAGGTCGGCGAACCGGAAGGCAGCAACATCCCGCTCGCCGAGCTATTCAAGAAGAAGTACGGCATGCAGGCCGGCAACATCATCGGCACCGGCGCCTACAAGCCAGACTACATCGCCGGGGATCATGACACCGGCCAATCGAGCAACATCGCGCCATACTGGATGATCGGCGGCAGCGGCGCCGAGGTCGAGGTCGATACCGAGACCGGGCATGTGCGCATCGTCAAGCTCGTGAATGTCATCGACTGCGGCACCATGATCAATCCGCGGATCGTCGAAACGCAGATCTCGGGCGCCGCGCTGATGCAGCTCGGCTTTACGATGTTCGAGAAGATGCAACTCGACGCCGGGCAGGTCACGAATGCGTCGCTCGCCGACTACAAGATCGCCGGCATTCATGACCTGCCGGACATGATGATTAATGAGGCGGTCGATGCCTATCAGCACAACGCGCCGTTCGGTGCCAAAGGGGCAGGCGAATCCGCCACGATGTGCGTGTCGCCGGCGGTCGCGAACGCGATCGATGACGCGGTCGGCGTGCGGCTGATGGAATTGCCGCTCAACCCCGAGGCGGTGCTGCGAGCCCTGCGGTGCAAATCGGGAGTCCCGTTGGAGGAGGCGTGATCGCCCCGCGGCGGCATCCGAATTGCATCCGAATGTCCAGGTAACTCGAATGTGAGGGTACTCAGATGCGACTTCGAGCGTGGGCGTTTGTGACAATTCTGCTCGCCGCCATGGTGCTGCCCGGTGTGGCCTCGCACGCGCAGGCGCCGGCCTGGCCGACCAGGCCAGTGAGGTTCATCGTGCCGTTCGGGCCGGGCGCGGCCGCCGACATCGGCGCGCGGCTGTTCGCCGACAAGCTCTCGGCGCGCTGGGGGCAGCCGGTGGTGATCGAGAACCGTCCGGGCGGCGACAGCATCATTGCAATCACGTCGTTCCTGAGCTCGAATGACGATCACATCCTGCTGTACATACCGTCCGGCAATTTCACCGCCCATCAGTTCGTGCACAGCAAGCTGCCGTACGAACCGGACGATCTGAGCCCGATCGTGCGGACCTCCAACACCGTCATGGTGGTCGCACTGGCGAAGGACTCGCCCTACAACACAATCCGCGAGTTCACCGAGGCGGCGCGCGCCAATCCGGGCAAGTTCAATTCCGGCCTGGTGCCAGGCGTCACGGAGTTTACGTTCTGGGCCTACACCGATCATGAGAAGCTCAACATTCAGCAGGTCCCCTACCGCGATATCAATCTCGCGCCCACCGACCTCGCGGAGGGGCGCATCCAGGTGGTGATGGCCTCGCTGGCGATCGTGCAGCCGCAATTGCGCGCTGACCGGATCAAGCTCATCACGCTCGCCAACAAGGAGCGCACCTCGCTGGCGCCGGGAGTTCCGACCGCCATCGAGCAAGGCTATCCGTCGCTGACCTTCGATGGCTTGCACGGCCTGATCGGCCTCAAGAGCATGCCGAAACCGCTCAAGGAGAAGATCGCAGCCGATTTCAAAGAGGCGGCGGCCGATGGCACGATCGCGGCGAGAATGGCGGCCTCCGGCTCGGTGATCAATATTGGTGGCCCGGACGAGTTCGCCGCGGCGATCGCCGAACAGCGCGCTGCCGTCGCCGCGACCGCAAAGTCGATCAACTTCAAACCGAGGAACTGAATCGCCGTGGCGCCGGCCGAGCCGCCCGGCTACGGCGCGAGCGGGGTCGGGTTCTCGGCCGGCGGATCGATCCCGAACGTGCCTGCGGTGATGCACGTCATCGAAAAACTGCCGATGGTTGCGACCAGCGCCACCAGGCTCTCCAGCCCCATCGTCTTCTCGGCAGCCGCGTAGGATTCGTCGCTGAGGCGCTTGTTCGCGAGGATCTCTCCGGCCACGGCATAGCAGGTTCGTTCGCGCGCATCAGACGAGGTCCGGAGTCTTGCGCGCGTTGATCGCGTCGATGATCGCCTGCTCGATGCCGGCAGCAAGCGAACCTCGCACCTGCGCAGACCATGGATATTGGGCATTCCAGTGCCGGGCGACGACGAGGTGCACGACCTGCTGCTCGCGCCGCGACAACGGCCCGGCCGAAAGGCAGCCCCTCATGTCTTGGGCGGCCTCGAACAGTTTGGGCAATCGGATATAGGCGAAGTACGGCCCGCCCACGATGCCGCTGGTGGCCTTCGCGGCGTCGTAGACCCGCGCCTGCTCGGCATTCATGTCGGCGCGGTCGATGATTGAGATGCGTGCCATGCGTTACAACTGCTTCACTGGAGTTGGATCGAGATTGAAGATTCGCGCCGCGTTGAGGCCGAGGATGTTTCGCTTCGACTGCTCCGACAGGAACGGCAGGTCGGTGATCTCGCTCGGCAGGTCGAAGTCGAAATGCGGCCAATCCGACGCATACAGCAGTTGGGTGTCGGCCTTGATCATGTCGAGCGTACACTCGAGCGCCTTGAGGTTGTGCGATTCCATCGGCTGGGTCGTGTACCAGCAGTGATCGCGCATGTACTCCGACGGCAACCGCTTCAGATGCGGCGCCTCCGACGGGCGCATCAGGAACTGATCGTCGAGCCGCTGCATCAGGAACGGCACCCAGGCGAGGCCCGAACTCGATCCAGATCACCTTGAGCTTGGGGAAACGGACCGGCATGCCGTTCAGCACCCAATTCGTGCAATGCACGATGTTGGGCCAGGCGAAGCCCAGCGCGTGCATGCCGAGGAACCGGTTGACGGTTTTGAGCGAAGGATCGTCCCAGTGGTAGCCGGCATGGAAGGAGAGCGGCATGCCGGTCTCCTCGATCATGCGGTAGAGCCGGATGTACTTGTTGTGGTGCACCGGCGCATGCCGCGTCGAGGGCACGGCGTAGCCGATGATGCCCTTCTTGCCGGCGGTCTCCTTCACGATCCGCTCGCACTCTTCCGGCGTGTTGTACGGCAGCACGGCCAGGAACTTGATGCGGTCATCCGCCGACAGCAGCTTCTCCTGCATCCATTTGTTGTAGGCGCGCGACAGCCAGACCTCCATCTCGGGCTGAGGATGAAGGCCGATGAACAGCATGGGCGTCGGGAACACGACCATGTTGTCGACGCCGAGCGAGTCCATGGCGCGGCGGGTGAGCGTCACGTCGCGGTGAACACTGGTGTCTTCGATTTTCTCGCGCAGCCCGTCCTGATGCGGAATGCGGCCGCCCACGCTCTGGTAGCGCAGGCCGAGATCGCCGTTGAGGCCATAGGGCGGCGCGCCGACGCGGTCGCGGTGGAAGTAGATCGCCTGATCGCGGATCACCGGATCGTCGATGTACTGCACCACCTCGTTCCACGATACCGTCTCGACATGATGCGCATCGACGTCGACGACGAACCAGTCCTGCAGCTTGCGCCGGCGGGCCGCCACGCGGGCATGCTTGAGGATCTCGCGGCTGTCGGTCGAGGTGTCGATGACCTGGGTCGGCAGCATCTGCGGCACGCCCAGCACTGGCTGATTCATGGCTTGCTCCTCGCAACATGTCCCAAGTGGTTGCCGCGGCTTTCGCGCGGCACGGTGTCATCTGGCAGGTTTTCGCCGGGCCGGCGCCGGAACCACAGCCCCAGTTCCATCGGTCCGAGTCCCACGTCCCGCAACATCTCGGATACCGCCACCAGCATCTCGGTGGCGGTGAGGGTCTGCTCGCCCTCCTGCACGATGGCCGGCACCGGGCGATCCTCGAGCTCGGACTTGGCGTAATAGAGCCGTACCGCGGCGGTGATGATCTGGGCCACCGCTTCGTCGGACACGCGCGCGGCCTCGCCCTTGTCCGCCAGCTCCTTGGCCGCGCGGTGAAGGTCGGCCGCGTACTGGTCGATCCAGCCGTACTCGTCGTTGGCGCGCAGGTCGTTCGCGTGGCCTGCGGGACGCCGCTCCTCAGACGACGACATAGATGTGGCCATCCTTCTCCTCAAGCTCCACCTTGCGCAGCCTGATCTTGTCGGAGCCCTGGTTGACGCCGGTCTTGAGGTCGAACTCGTAGCCGTGCCACGAGCACACGATGTTGGTGACGTGCTCGTCGTAAGCCAGCGCGCGAACCGTGCCGTCGTCGGCAATCGGCTCCAGCACGCGCTTGTAGATGCGGCCCTGGCAGACCGGGCCCTGCCGGTGCGGGCACTGGTTGCGCCAGGCGACGAGGTCGCCGTCGACCCTGAACACGCCCACCTCGGTACCGTCGCACGACATGACCCGGCGGTCGCCGTCCTTCAGTTCGTCCGTGCGGCATACGAGATACGACTTGGGCATGCCTCGCTCCGTGATTGTCTTCTAACAGTCCGCAGGGCGAAACGCCTCGCGGTCGCCGCTTGCCCACCATAGGCGAAACGCGAGCCGGGGACCAACTACTGTTCGAACTTGATATTCGCGGCCTTAACGACGGTGGACCACCGCTGCCACCTCGGCCTTCATCTGCGCGGTGAGCTCGTCGGCGGTGCTGCCGATGCGGGTGCCCGACAGAGTCTTCATGCGGGACTTGAAGTCATCGGAGGCGCCGATCTGGCGGCACGCCGCCTCGAGCTTTTCACGATCGGCATCGGCGTGCCGGCCGGCGCCATCATCGCAAAGTAGGTCCCCCGACCACGTCCGGCACGCCGGCTTCGGCGAGCGTCGGCACGTTGGGAAGCGTCGGCGATACGAGTCGTGGACCGTCACAGCGAGCGCCCGCAGATTGCCGGAGGCGAGCTGAGGCACCGCAACTGGCGTCTCGACGAACGCGAAGGTGGTCTGTCCGCTCGAGCAGGCTGGTGATCGATTTGTTGCTGCTGCGATAGGAAATCGCCGTGGCGGGCGCACCGGTCTTGATCTTGAAGTGTTCGATCGGCAGCGTGAATACCGGCGACGGCGTCGGATAGTTGGCCTTGTCGGGATTGGCCTTGAGCCACGTAACCAGCTCGGCGATGTTTTGCGCCGGATGCGACTTGTTGACGAGGACGAGCATCGGATAATCGGCCATCATCGAGATCGGGATGAAGTCCTTGAAGATGTCGTAGGGGATTTTTTCCCAGATGGCCGTTCCGATGGTCATGGCGCCAGCCGCGGCGCCCAGCAACGTGTAGCCGTCGGGCGTGGACTTCGCGACGGTGTCCGGTGCGATCCGCCCACTGGCGCCAGGCTTGTTCTCGATCAGGAATGTGCCGCCGAGGATTTCCTGCAGCTTCTGGGCAACGATACGGGCGACCGTGTCGGTCCCGCCACCCGCCCCAAACCCGATGACAATTCTGACGGTTCGGGTCGGATAGTCGACCTGCTGCCCGTGGGCGGCGACCGGCCAAGCAGCCGCCCCGGCAGCCAATGTGAGGAATTCACGTCGCTTCATGACATCTCCTTTGCCCGGCGGGCAGGATGGTACTGTTCCAACCTGCGTCGTGGAAAGGGGATTGTGGCGGCCGCGGACGCGGCCGATTGCTCCGAGCCGGCCGATGCGGTTCTTGTGCGCCGGCATGTGTGGCGCTGGCCGCCCGGTTTGAAACAGGCAGGACGACTATCGCGAAGCTGATCCGGCAACATCACCGCGTGCACGATACCAAAAAAGGGGAAGCCCCGGCAAACGCAGAACGCGCCGGGGCTTCTTTATCAGCCGCGCAAATCGTCGGGGGGCTGGGGAGGATCGCGCGACCGACACGAAGGTAAGTCGCGTATCCCCGCTTTGCCAAATTAAGGTTCTGTCATCTGCATGACAGCTTCGTGAGTGCGTCGTGAGCAGCCGGGCTCGGTCGCGACAAGAACTCGATCCGGGCTACGCTTGCCGTGCCGAACGGACTACTGTTCGAGTCGGAGTTCGCGCCTTGCCAGTTGGCTCATGTACCTATGAGGCTGAATGAAACTCTCCCGACGTTCCGCACTCATCGCAACTGGTGCAGCGTTGCTGTCGCGGCGCAGCGCGGTGGCGCAAACAGCCGGCGCGCTCTCGCGCGAAAGCGTGATCGGCAGGCTTCCGGCGTTCGGCGATTTCGTCGTCCAGGCGATGGCACGGACCGGCGTGCCCGGCCTGTCCGTCGCCATCGTTCACGACGACGAGGTCATCTATCTCAAGGGCTTTGGGGTGCAGGCGGGCAACCGGATCGGACCCCGTCGATCCCGACACGGTCTTTCAACTGGCATCGATGTCGAAGCCGATCGCCTCGACGGTGGTGGCGGCGCTTGCCGGCGATCGGCAACTGACGTGGGACGATCCGATCGTCAGCCACGATCCCGCCTTCGCGTTGCACGATGCGTGGGTGACGCGCCAGGTCACGCTGCGCGACATGTTCTGCCATCGCAGCGGCCTGCCGGACCATGGCGGCGACATGCTGGAAGACATCGGCTACGGCCGCGCCGAGGTTCTGCACCGCCTGCGATTCATCAGGCCCGACAGCAGCTTCCGTTCCCGCTACGCCTATACGAATTTCGGGCTTACCGCGGCCGCCGTCGCCGCCGCCAAGGCCAGCGGAAAATCCTGGGAAGACGTTTCGGCGGAGCGGCTGTACCGGCCGCTGGGGATGAAGAACACGAGTTCACGCTTCGCCGATTTCATGGCGGCGCCGAACCGGGCCGTCGGCCACGTTCGTCAGGACAACGCGTGGGTCGCCAGGTACACGCGCGATCCCGATGCGCAGTCGCCCGCCGGCGGTGTCAGCTCTTCGGCGCGCGATATGGCGCAGTGGCTGCGCCTGCAGCTTGGGCGCGGCACGGTCGCCGGCCGGGAGATCGTCGCGGCATCATCGCTTGACGAAACGCACCGGCCCCAGATCGCCAATCATCCCGCCGCGAATCCGATGATCGACCGATCGGGATTCTACGGGCTCGGCTGGAACGTCAGCTACGACGACCAGGCGCGGATTCGCTGGAGCCATTCCGGAGGCTTCAATCTCGGAGCGGCGACCTGCGTTGACGTGCTGCCCGTCGAGCGCATCGGCATCGTCACGCTCACCAACGCGTCGCCGATCGGGGTGCCGGAGGCGATCTGCCGGAGCTTCCTCGATCTCTGTCTGGCCGGCAAAATCGAACGGGATTGGATCGCGTTGTTCGGTGAAGTGATGGCCAAGACCTTGGCGCCGGACTACGGCACGTCCATCGATTATTCGAAGCCACCGGGTCAGTCGCCGGCGCTTGCGATTTCGGCTTACACCGGCAGCTACCAGAGCGAACTGTTCGGGCCGATCGAGGTCACCGGAAGCGATACGTCGCTGGTGCTCAAACTGGGGCCGAAGCAGGCGCCGTTCGCATTGCGTCACTTCGCACGCGACGTTTTCACCTATCAGCCGGTCGGCGAGAATGCCTACGGGCCGAGCGCGGTGACGTTCACGATCGGCGCCGACCGGAAGGCGACGGCGGTGACGATCGAGAACCTCGACACCAACCGTCAGGGTACGTTCAGCCGCATCTAGCCGCGGCGTATACGCGAGCCGCTATTGCTTGCGCGGATCGTCGGCCGGATTGACGTAGTTGATGCCCCAGGGTCCGGTCCCATTGAGCTGGACGATCACCTCGTCGGATGTCCAGGCGTAGTGGTTGGTGCCGATCTGCATGATGGCGATGGCCCCGGCGGGCAGCGCGTGAGACTTGGATTTGTCGAGCTTGTCGCCGGTCCCCATGTGGAAGGTGCCCGACAGCACCGTCACACGCTCGACTGCCGGGTGGGAGTGCGCGGGGATCTGGTAGTCCTTGGGGAACTTCAGGCGGATCGTAAATGGTACCGCCTGGTTCATCGGTCCTTCGATCACCGCGATCTTGGCGCCCGGCGGCAACGATGGCACGTCGGCCCACTTCAGGTCGGACGGCAGGACCATCGTGTGCGCGCCGCCGTGCTGACCGAGTGCGAGCGGCGCGGCCACCGCGCAGAGTCCGAGCACGAGAGCGCCGGCTACGATTGGCTTCATGACATTCTCCATGATGTTGCGAGGTATTCCACTTCAAAGCTGTCAGCGCTTGGTGACGACGACCTCGAGGTATTCGCTGCGGACCACCATCGTGCCGTCGCTGGCGCGGTTGAATTCGCCGATCAGGGCGAGGAGGTCGCGGCTCAGCGCCGCCTGCCGGTCGGCGTCGAGCGCGGCGAACGCCTTGAGCATCGGTCCGTAGAACGTCTTGAACACGTCGAGGCAGTGCTGCGGCGAGCGATAGCGGAACACGAACATGCGCGGCTCGGCGACGATCTCGGACGCCTGCGCGCCGAACATCTCGGTGATGCGGGCGCGCGTACCCCACAGCGCTGGCGACTTCACGCCGGCGGGTGGCGGCAGGTACTTGCCCAGCGTCTTGAACAGCCGGCCGATGTAGCCGTCGGGCGTCCAGTTGGCGAGACCGATCTTGCCGCCCGGCTTGCAGACCCGGAGCAATTCGGCCGCGGCCTTGTCCTGGTCGGCCGTGAACATCACGCCGAAGGTCGAAACGACGGCGTCGAAGCTCGCCGGCGGGAACGGCAATGCCTCGGCGTCGGCCTCGCGGAAATCGACCGTCAGCCGCTCGGCGGCGGCGCGTTCGCGGCCGCGCTCGAGCAGCGCCGGCACATAGTCGGTGGACGTCACGTCGCACCAGCGGCGCGCCGCGGCCAGCGTCGCGTTGCCGTTGCCGGCGGCGACATCGAGCACCTTGCTGCCGGGACGAAGATCGAGCGCTTCGCACAGGTCTTCGCCGACGATCTGCAGTGTAGTGCCGACGACGGCGTAGTCGCCGGACGACCAGGCGCCCTGCTGGCGGGCCTTCAATGCGGCGAGATCGGCTTGCGGGGGTGCGGCGGCTTGCAGTGTGGCGGTCATGGACATCGGGTTCTCCTCCGGTGACGTGGTGGGCGACACGGGCGGGACACCCGCGTCGCGTCGCTGGCACGCGCCGCAAAGCGCGTATCGCGGCCGGAAGAATGCCCAAGGCATTCCTGTATGACTTTGAGGACGCCTTGATTTTACCTTGAGGTATCCTTGATTATTCGCGGGATTGCGGACCAAGCGTCGCGCCACGGCTTTGGGATGAACTTTGTCGGTCCAATTCGAAGATTTCGTGCTTGATCCGGAACGCCGTGAATTGCGCAGGGCGGGCGTGCTGATTGGCGTCGAGCCGCAGGTCTTCGACATCATCAACTACCTGGTTTGCAACCGCGAGCGCGTCGTCACCAAGGACGACCTGCTCGATGCGGTTTGGAACGGCCGCGTCGTGTCGGAATTCGACCCTGACGAGCCGCATCAACGCGGCTCGCCGCGCCTTGAGCGACAGCGGTGATGAGCAACGGCTGATCCGGACGGTCGCGCGCAAAGGCTTGCGGTTCGTCGGCGCCGTGGAAACGGCGGAAGCGGCGCCGAGCGCCGGTGAGACCGGCGAGGCGCCGCGCACGGCGTTGCCGCTGCCGGATCGTCCCGCCATCGCGGTGCTGCCGTTCGCCAACATGAGCGGCGAGCCGGATCAGGAGTATTTTTCCGACGGCATCAGCGAAGACATCATGACCGCGCTGTCCAAGCTGCGCTGGTTCTTCGTGGTCGCGCGCAACTCGTCGTTCATTTACAAGGGTAAGTCCGTCCACCTGAAGCAGATCGCCGAGGAGCTCGGCGTCCGTTACGTGGTCGACGGCAGCGTGCGCAAGGGCGGCGAGCGCGTGCGCATCACGGCTCAGCTCAACGACGTCGCCACCGGCAGTCATCTCTGGGCGGAGCGCTACGACCGCGAGCTGGCCGACGTGTTCGCCGTGCAGGACGAGATCACCGAGAACATCGTCGCCGCCATCGAGCCGCAGCTTTATGCGGCCGAGAGCTTTCGCGCCCAGCGCAAGCCGCCCGACAGCATGGACGCCTGGGACCTGGTGATGCGGGCGCTGTCGCACTATTGGCGCGTGACCCGGCAGGACAATGTGGTCGCGCAGGCG
This sequence comes from uncultured Alphaproteobacteria bacterium, assembly GCA_963807865.1. Taxonomy (GTDB): domain Bacteria; phylum Pseudomonadota; class Alphaproteobacteria; order Rhizobiales; family Xanthobacteraceae; genus VAZQ01. Next base: position 26,800 of record CAWEDK010000034.1, read on the forward strand.
CTGCTCGAGAAGGCAATCGCCATCGACCCCGACTATGGACAGGCGCTCGGTGTGCTCGCCACCAGCTACATGTTCACCGCCCACATGGGCTGGATGGACATGGCGGCGGCGATGCCGATCGCGGAGCGCGCCGCGCTGGCGGCGATCCGCGCCGACAGCGAGGATCCGTGGGCGCACCACGCGCTGGGGCATGTCCATCTGTTTGCGCGTCGTTTCGAGGATTCGCTCGCGGAATTCGAGCTGGCGCTGCGGCTCAATCCCAACTTCGCGCTGGCGCAAGGCTTCTACGGCCTGTCGCTGTCCTACGGCGGCTTCTGGCAGGACGCCGACGAGGCTGCCCGTCGCGCGCTGCGGCTGAGCCCGCGCGATCCATATTCGGCGGTCTATTCCGGCATCGCGGCCTATGCGCAGTTTCTCGGGGGGCATTACGACGAGGCGATGCGGCTCGCGCGTGAGGCGCTGCGCCAGCGCGGCGATTTTGTCGGCGCGCACCGGGTGCTCACCGCCGCCGCCGGCATGGCCGGCCAGGATGACGTCGCCAAGGCGGCGTTGCAGGCCTGTCGCCTCGCGCAGCCCAACATCTCGCTGGCCTGGCTCGCCGAGTACATGCCGATCCAGCAGGATGCCGACCGCGAGCATTATCTGGAAGCATTTCGCCGCGCCGGCTTGACCTAGCTTGGAGCGGGACTGTGCATGATTCTATCGCGAAGCGATCTCATTTCGAGGACCGGCTATCAGGAAAGTAGTAGTCGCTCGAATGGATCGCTGCGGCATTCATGAATGTGATCACCTCGTGGTGAGTGCCGCCATGTAGTGGATTTGCCAATGTGTGGCGTCGATTCGTGAAGTTGCGCCCGCGCCAAGCCGACGAAATGAGCAATCCCCGACCGCTATATCGCACCATCAAAGTCGTGACAAGTCGCCGTTGGCTCGCCTGCGCGGAAAATGAACGTATCGTTCCCACCGCCGCCAGCAGGGCGTCGCTCCGCCCCCGCCGTCGATGCCATTGTTTCCGCTATTGCCCTGAATGTAGTTGACAATGAATTGCCAAAGCCGTTGAGGTTGCAGACCCGTTGAGGTAGAAATATTCGACATTGTGCCCAGCACGTAGTTACGGTACTGGAATACACCGCGTCGATCCCCTCGTTGGCATTCTCGATCACTTGATCGAAGCTGCTGTCGACAAAATAGATATCGGTGCCGCTCCGCCAAGCATGGTATCGGAGCCCGCGCCGCCATCGATGACATTGTTCCCGTGTTTCCTTGGATGTAATTATTCGCGCATTGCCGAAGCCGTTGATGTTCGCAGTTCCGTCAGATAAGTACTCGACATTGGCGCCGAGCTGATAGCTCACGCTGGTGTAGACGGCGTCCGTGCCCTCGTTGGCATTCTCGATGACCCGATCGAAGCTGCTGTCGACAAGATAGATGTCGCTGCCGCCTCCTCCGAGCATGGTGTCGAGCCCACCCCGCCGTCGATGGCATTGTTGCCGCTATTGCCCTGATGTAGTTATTCGCGCATTGCCGTAGCCGTTGATGTTCGCAGCACCCTGCAGATAGAGGTATTCGATGTTGGCGCCGAGCTGGTAGTTCACGCTGGCGTAGACGGCGTCGGTGCCCTCGTTGGCGTTCTCGACGATCTGGTCGAAGCTGCTGTCGACGAAATAGATGTCGTTGCCCTCTCCGCCGACCATGGTGTCCGATGCCCGCGCCGCCATCGATGACGTTGTTGCCGCTATTGCCTTGGATGTAGTGTTGGCGCGTTGCCGTAGCCGTTGATGTTGCCAGTGCCCTGCAGGTACAGGTATTCGATATTGGCGCCGAGCTGATAGTTCGTGCTGGCATAGACGGCGTCGGTGCCTTCGTTGGCGTTCTCGACGATCACGTCGAAGCTTGAATCGACGAAGTAGCCATCGTTGCCCCAGTCCGCCGATCATCGTGTCGTTGCCCGCGCCGCCGTCGATGGTGTTGTTGTTGCTGTTGCCGGTGATCCTGTTGTTCAGTGAATTCCCGTAGCCGGCAAGGTTTCCGGCGAAATCCATCTCCAGGTTTTCGACGTTGGCCGTGAGCGTGTAGTCAATGTAGGTGTGGACGGTATCGGTTCCTTCATTGGCGCTCTCGATCACGGTGTCGCCGGCGGTCTCGACGTGGTAGGTATCGTTGCCGGTGCCGCCGATCATCTGGTCGGCGCCGGTCTGCCCCCACAGCGTATCGTTCCCGCCGAGGCCCATAGCGTGTAGCCGCCCCGATAGCCGAGAATGAAATTGTCGAGATTGTTGCCAGTGCCCGTGAGGTTCGCGACCGTCAAATTCATATTCTCGACGTTGGCGGAGATGGTGTAACTGACGGTCGAGTAGATCTGATCGGTACCTTCGTTGGCATTTTCGATAACGACGTCGCCGGCGTTGTCGACAAAGCAGAGGTCGTCGCCAGTACCGCCGCTCATCGTATCGGCACCACCTTCGCCGCTGAGGATGTCGTTTCCGCCACCGCCCGCGATAACGTTGACGCTCGAATTGCCGAAGATCTGATTGTCGATGTCGTTGCCGGTGCAATTGATCGCTCCGCCGCTGTTTTGCATGTTGACCGAGTTGACATTGGCCGACATCGTCCAAGTGGCGGTCAGGCTGACGGAATCAAAACCCTCGTCGAGATTTTCGATGATGACGTCGCCGCTGTTCTCGACGACGTAGTTATCGTTGTCCAATCCGCCGATCATGGTGTCGGCGCCGGCGCCACCGTCGAGGTAGTCAAAGCCCGCTCCGCCGGAGATAACGTTGGCGGCCGAATTTCCGTAGATGATATTGGCTAGGTCATTTCCGGTGCCGCTGATCGCAGCGTTGCCGAGCAAATTCAGATATTCGATATTGGCCGGCAATACATAGTTGACATACGTATTGACCGCGTCATTTCCTTGGCCGGCGCTTTCGTTCACGACATCACCGGCATTGTCGACAATATAGATATCGTTGCCGAGTCCGCCCGTCATGATGTCGGCGCCGCCGGCGCCATCAAGATAGTCGGCGCCTCCGGATCCGTTGATCGTGTCGGCGAGATTGCCACCCTCAAAATAGTCCGGATCCTGAATTTCCGGTCACGGTGTAAGCGACGGTCTTGAATAATGCGTCGAGTCCGGACGCATCCGGGTTTCCGTCCCCGCCGGGCGATGGTCCGTGGCCCGTGACATAGGTCGCCATCGCGGAATTGAAGGTGGCGGCGGGGATATTGAAGCCGGTGAATGTCGCCAACACGTTGTCCGGCGCATCGCGCATCTCGATCGCGGTGATCGTGCCGGACGTCAAGTGGATGTTCGGAAAGCTGCCGCTATAGGTGAGGCCGGTTCCCGAGATGACGAACTTCGTTCCGGACGTCTGACCGTTAAAGGCGCCGGTGTCGTCTGCGATGAACTCCGTTGCTGAGCCGCCGGCCTCTATCGGGCTGTTGGCCAACTGGTTGTAGAAGCTGCTCCAGAAATGGTTGAAGCCGGTTATCGCCTGGATATTGACGTTGACAGTTATGGTTCACCCCTTGCCCTTGTCGCAAATGCAAATTTCACTGATGTGAGCCCGCCTTAGGCAGGTGCTCGATCGAAATCGGGCATGTGACAGTGACGTTCGGATTTTCTATCGGCGCAGGCGTGACATGCCGGATTTTTCGCCGCCGCGAAATCATTCGAAAGGATCGTCGCGATCGGAATATTGCGGGACCAAAATGCCGCAAGTGATTGAATGCAATGATAATTCTTATGTAGCGGTGTGGAGCTGGCGGTTAAAGCGGTCTAGTACTCAAGTACTAAGCTTGAGACAACGAACCTATTTCCGGACGAATTGCCATCGAAGCTGCCGGTATCGTGCGCGGTGAACTCCGTCGCGGAGCCGTCTGCCACGATCGGACTGTTGGCCAGCTCGTTAGAACGTGCTCCAGAAATGGCTGAAGCCGCCTGTCGCCTGCACGTTGACGATGACGGTCATGATGCACCCCTTCGGTCCCGTTCCCCGCGATCACCGCGATCGCGATCGAAGCGCGCGGAAGTTGCTGCAAGCGCCCCTGAAAGACTTGTCGGGCTCTTGATCTGTTCCTGAGGCGGGCTCGATTATTTCTTGAGAACGTCGTTCAGCCTGAACGTCCTGGCCGGGTTTACCGCAGCGCCGAGAGCGGCTACTTAGCGGCGATGGCCGAACCCAACAAATTCCGCTTCGTTTCGACCGACCGCCGCGTGCGCGAGGACCGGCGCTTCGTTGCCGGCAAGGGCCGCTTCGCCGCCGACGTTGCCTTGCCGCATCTCAAGCATGTCGCGGTCGTGACCTGCCCGCACCCGGCGGCGAGGATCGTATCGATCGACAAGGCCGAGGCGCTCGCGCTGCCGGGCGTGCACTATGTGCTCGACGGGCGTGAACTCGCGGGCGCGACCTCGCCGCTGCTGGCCGGCCTCGAGACGCCGAACGTGCCGCGCCGGCCGATTGCCGTGGACGTGGCGCGCTACGCCGGCGAATGGGTCGTGGCCGTCGTGGCCGACACCCGCGCGCTGGCCGAGGACGCCGCCGAACTCGTGGCGGTCGAATATGAGCCGCTGCCGTTCGTGCTCGACGGCGAAGAGGCCTACCGGCCGGGCAGCCCGCTGGTGCACGAGGCGCACGGCTCGAACGTGCTGCTCGACCGCACGTTCGTGTGGGGCGAGGTCGAGAAGGATTTCGCCGGCGAGCCCGCACCACCTCTCACTCAAAGTGAAGTGGGGCCGCAGCTCCACGGTGCCGATCGAGACGTTCGCGGTGACGGCGAACTACGACCCTTGGCGCGAAGTCCTCGACGTCTTTGCCTCGGTGCAGATGCCGCGCTTCCCCGAGCAGGTCGCGCTTGCGCTCAAGCTGCCCGGCTCGGCAGTGCGCGTCCACAACGACATCGACGTCGGCGGCAGCTATGGCGTCAAGCGCGGCATCAAGCAAGCGGTGCTGGTGGGCTATCTGGCGCGCCGGCTCGGTTTTCCGGTACGGCTGATCGAGGACCGGCTGGAGAACATGCGAGGCGGCGACGCGCACGGGCCTGAGCGCAACTTCGATCTCGACATCGCATTCGACGATGCCGGCGTGATCCGCTCGATGAAGATGCGCGCGCTCGACAACGTCGGCGCTTACGCGGGCCGCTCGCCGTTCCAGCTCGGCAAGCCGATCAGCGCGATCATCGGGCCGTATCATATCAACAGCGTGCAGTACCAGGCGATCGCCGTCGTCTCCAACAAGACCACGCAGGAGGCGGTGCGGGCATTCGGCCAATCGCCGACCAATTTCGCCATCGAACGGGCGATCGAGGAGGTCGCCAAACATCGCGGCCTCGACCGCATCGAGGTGCGGCGGCGCAACTTCATCCGCAAGGAGCAGTTTCCTTATCTCATTCCGAGCGGCACCACCTACGACAGCGGCGACTATCATACGGTGGTCGACAAGGTGCTGGCGCAGGCCGACTACGCGGCGCTGGTTTCCGAGCGCGACCGGCTGCGCGGGGAGGGATGGCTCGCCGGCATCGGGATCGCGGCGTGCCTGGAGCCGAGTGGCGCGAACTCGACGTTCGAGCCGTTGCTCAATCCGGCCAACAAGGTCACGACATACGCTGAATCATGCCGCATCAATGTGGATCTCAGCGGCGCGGTGACGGCGAACATTCACACAGTGTCGGCCGGGCAGGGGCACGAAACGCTGGTCGGCACCGTGATTGGCGAGGTGCTGGAGATCGACCCCGATCGCATTCGGGTGGTGCGGCCCGATTCCTTGTCATCGCTGCCGAGCCAGAGCCCGGTGGGAAGCCGCATGGCCATCATGCTGGGCGGCGCGGCCTACCACGCGGCGCAGAAGCTCAAGGCGCGGATGATCGCCATCGCGGCGCACGATCTCGGCATTCCGGCCGAGCGCGTGGACTGGCGCAACGGCGATGCCTTCGACCGCGACGCGCCGGATCAGAAACGCACCTGGAACGATCTCGTCACCATCGCGCATCGCTACTTCCACCGCCTGCCGCCCGACACCGAGCCGGGACTGGCGTTCTCGCACATCATGCAGGTGCCGACCGGCGGCAAGCTGCCGACCGACGATGGCCGCGTGCAGATGTATCCGTGCTTTGCGTTCGAGTTTCACCTGATCCTGGTTGCGATCGATCCCATCCTCGGCAAGCTCGAATTCCGGCGCTACGTGATCGGCCACGACTGCGGCACCGTGATCAATCCGAAGATCGTGCGCGGCATGACCATGGGCGGCATCGCGCACGGCATCGGAGCGGCGCTGTACGAGGAGTTCGCCTACAACGACGACGGCCTGCTGATGGCGCAGACTTTCATGGACTATCTGTTGCCGTCGTCTCACGAGGTGCCGCAGGTCGAGATCGTGCATCACGAGACGCCGTCGCCGCACACCGTGTTCGGGCAGAAGGGTTCGGGCGAAAGCGGCTATCTCGGTGCGCCGGCCGCGGTCGCGAGCGCCGTCAATGATGCGCTCGCCCCGCTCGGCCTCACGGTGACCAGCCTGCCGATCAGGATGACCAAACTCGCCGATCTGATCGCCGCCCGTAGGTCGGGTTAGCGCGGCCCCGGTGCCGAGGCCCGCACTCAATCCGCTTGTCCGCGCTAACCCGACCTACACGCAAGTAAGAGGGAAGTGGAATGATCGTTGATGTTCACGGCCACCTGGTGCCGCCGGCGCTCCTGGAGGCGATCAAGAAGGAGCATGCCCGCTTTCCCTCGTTGAGGCTGGTCGAGGACGGCCCGGGCCTCGCGATCGCATTCGCGGGCGGCAAGCCGTCGCGACCGATCATGAAAGGCCTGAGCGACACGGCGGGCCGGCTCGCCTGGATGTCCAAGCAAGGCATCGACCGTCAGGTCTGCGGCGGCTGGCCGGACTGGTTCGGATATGAGTTGCCGGCCGCCGAAGGCGAGGCCTGGTGCCGGCTGTTCAACGACGGCGCAGCTTGCCGCCGCCAAGGCCGAGCCGCGCTTCGTGCCGCTGGCCAGCGTGCCGCTGCAGGACGGCGCCCGCGCCGCCGCCGTGCTGAAGGACGCGGTCAAGGCGGGATTTCCGGGTGTGATGATCTCGACCCTGCCGCGCGGCATCGGCAGCGCGCTCGACGCCAAGGACCTCGATCCGTTTTGGGCGGCCGCCCACGAGACCGGGGCGGTCATCCACATCCATCCGGCGTATGATGCCGGCGAGGTGCGGGTGAACGACTTCGGCCTGGCCAACGGCCTCGGCAGGGTGACCGACGCGGTCGTGGCGGTGGCGCGGCTCCTGTGCACCGGCCACGTCACGCGCTACCGCGACGCCAAGTTCTTCGTGCCGATTGGCGCCGCCGGGCTGCCGTTCGTGCTCGGGCGGCTCAAGCGCAACCACCAGATCACGCCCAACATTGCCGACCCGGCCGAGGGGTTGGCGCTGATCTATACCGACAGCATCGTGCACGATCCGCGGGTGCTGCGATTTGTCGTGGAGATGATCGGCGCCGACCGTGTGATGATGGGCTCCGACATGCCGTTTCCGATCGGGGAGGACGAGCCGATGAAGGTGGTCGCGGCCGCCAAGCTCAAGCCCGAGCAAGCGGCCTCGATCAACGGGGGACTGGCGCAGAAGCTGTTCCGGATTGGGTGAGTGTGAACACGATAGCGCCGTGAGGTCGGCCTGTCTCTCTCTCTCTTTCCCGCTTGCCGAGGAGGGGACCGCTTGGGCCGATGGAGCGACACGTCTGGCCTCGAGCCCAACCGATACGTACGATCACCTCAAGACAAACACGCGAGCGCGGGAGGAAACCAAAAATGAAATCGAAGCTGCCTGATCGGCTGATCTGGTCCGTCTTGGCCGTCGTAGCCGGTAGTCTGTACGCCAACGACGTCCAGCGCCCAAGCGCCGGAAAAGCTCACGATCCTGATCTTTTCGCCGCCCTCGCTGGGCGCGCTGCTGCCGCCGGTGATCAAGGCGCAGAAGCTGGACGAGAAGAACGGGCTCGACATCACCTTTCAGGAGCGACCGCCTGACGCCTACGTCACGCAATTCAACTCCGGCGAGTTCAAGATCGGCGGCAGCGCGTCGCTGACGACGCTCGGGCTCGCCGACGTGCGTGGCGTCAAGGTCAAGTACCTGTTCAACCTGTTCGATTACTGGGGCGCCGTGGTCACATCGCGCGACAGCGTGAAGACCCTGAAGGACCTGGAGGGCAAGGAACTGGTCGGCGCTCGGTCGACCACAAACTACCAGATGTCCGAATTCTTCGAGAAGCGGCAGGGCGTCGACGTCGGCAAGATCAAGGTCATCAACACCGCGCCGCCCGGCCTCATCAGCTACGCGATCGCGGATCGGGCCGACGCCGTGCAGATCTGGGAGCCCGCGTATACGCTGATGCTGACGAAAAAGCCGAGCATCCGCACGCTCGACCTGGGCATCGAAAAGACCTGGAAGGCTTTCGCCGGCGGCGGCTCTATCCCGTACCTCGGCGTCGGCGCGCACGCCGAATGGGCGGATGCAAACCCCGTTACGGTGCAGAAGCTCTATACGATCTACAAGCAGGCGGCGGAATGGGTGCAGAAGAATCCGGACGAAGCGGCGCCGTTGCTTGCCAAGGGTGCGCCGCCTGCCGAACTGCAAGCGGTCGCGGCCATGATCCGCTCGAACGAGCGGCTGGCGATGAAAGTCGCCGGCGCGAGCGACATCAGGAAGGAGATCGAGGCGGTCTACAAGGCCGGAATGGAGATCAATTATCTGCCGAGCATGCCGTCGGGCGCCTCGATCTACGACAAGCCGCTGCGATGAACGTCTACGACTCGGCATTTTGTATTCGTCATGCGCGAGCTCGGCCCGAGCATCACTTCCGCATTATTAAGCGCCTCAAGTCGGGTAAAACTTGAGGGGACAAGCCCGGCCATGACGGCGAGAGAGGGGCGTTCCCCGGTTCGCGCGGCGCTGAACCCGCGCGTTACCCAGTTTCTGCAGGCGACCGTCGGCACGCTCGTGCTGGTGGCCGCTTGGCAGATCGCGTCGTATTTTTTCCCGCACTACCTGTTCCCGCCGGTGCAGGCCGTGATCGCCCGCACCATCGGGATTCTGGTCAACTGGCCGGAACTGTCGCAGGTTCTCGAAACCGCGGCGCGGATTTTTGCCGGACTCGCCGGCGCCTTCATCCTCGGTTGCCTGTTCGCGATCCCGATTGGCCGCTATCCGAAGATCGAGAGCTACGTGATGCCGCTCCTGGTCTTTCTCCAGGGCATCCCGGCACTGTCCTGGGTGATCATCGCCATCATCTGGTTTCACGGCACCGAATTCCGCATCTTCTTCATCATGGTGATCACGACGCTGCCGGCCTTCACCTTCCAGGTGATCGACTCCTACCGTTCGATGTCGAAGGACCTGTTCGAGATGACCATGTCGTTCCGCCCAAGCGGCTGGACGTTGTTCAAGGTGCTGATCGTGCCGACGATCGTGCCCGGCATCCTCACCGCCTGGAAGATCAATCTCGGCAATGCGGCGCGCGTCGTCGTGGTGGCCGAACTGGTCGGCGCCACCGGCGGTGTCGGCTACGAACTCCTGCGTCAGCAGCAGTTGTTTGACATGGCGGGGGCGCTCGCCTGGACCTTGCAGCTCGTGTTGTTCGTGCTGGTGGTGCAGCAGATGATCACGGCGATCGAGACCTGGGCGCTTCGCTACCGCGCCGTCTCAGAACGGGCGATGTGATGTCGTTATGTTCGGAACATTTCGGCGTCATGGCCGGGCTTGTCCCGGCCATCCATGTCTTGCTTGCTCGCAGTCAGAAAGACGTGGATGCTCGGCCCGAGGCCGGGCATGACGATGTGGCGCGATCTGGCTTTTGATATTGCCGGTCCAGGCAAGGTGCGCCATGGCTGAACCCGCCAGAGCGACGGTCGAGCCAGCGATTTGCTTCGACGACGTCACCAAGGTGTTCCGCCGCCCCGACGGCGGCGACCTCGTTGCCGTGGAAGGGCTGTCGCTCGAAATCGCCAAAGGCGAGATCGTCGCGGTGCTCGGCAAGACCGGCTGCGGCAAGTCGACCATGTTCAACCTGATTGCCGGGCTGGTCGAGCCGACCACCGGCAGGGTGCAGGTCATCGGTCACGATCCATTCCGCGAGTTCGAGTTCTTCCGCGGCAAGGTCGGCATCGTGTTTCAGAACGACCGGCTGATGCCGTGGCGAACCGCGCTCGCGAACGTCATGCTCGGCCTGCAAATCCTCGACACCGAGCCCGCCAAGGCCGAAGGGATCGCCCGCGGCTGGCTCGAACGCCTCGGCCTCGGCGGCCATGAGAACGACTATCCGCATGCGCTCTCCGGCGGCATGCGCCAGCGCGTTTCGATCGCGCGCGCGTTCGCGGTCGAGCCGGAACTCCTGCTGTGCGACGAGCCGTTCTCCTCGCTCGACGAGATGACGGCGCGTGCATTGCGGGCGGAGTTCGTCCGGCTTGTCCGGCAGAACAATAAGACCGCGGTGTTCATCACCCATCAGATCAACGAGGCGATGGAGATCGGCGACCGCGTCCTGGTGTGCCATCGCCCGGCCCGCATCGCGTTCGAGGCGCGCATGGACGCGGCCGCGCGCAACGGCGGACGGCAGGCGATCCACGAGCGAATCATGGAAGTGCTGGGGCGGGACGCCACGGCGGGCTGACCGCATCCTCAGGCATCGTCGGGCTTGGTCTCGGGAGCCGCGCCGCGCCGCCCGAGCCAGCGCCGCAGCAGCTTGCGGCCGGACTTGCCGACCAGCTCGATGTCATTGACCAGCTTGGCGCCGCCGCGCCGCCGTTCCAGCGTGATCTTGCGGCTGTGAAATTGCTCGAGCTCCGGCCGATGGCCGACGCTGACGACCGTCGTCGCCTGAAGCTCCTCGGTCAGGAGCTTCATCAGCTTGTCCTGGCTGTCCGGATCGAGCGCCGAGGTCGCCTCGTCGAGCACGACGATGTCCGGGCTGGTGCAAGAAAATGCGCGCGAAGGCGAGGCGCTGCTTCTCGCCGCCCGACAGCGTCTGATCCCACGGCGCGTCTTCCTCGATGCGGTCCTTGAGATGGCCGAGACCGACGCGTTCGAGCGCTTCGGCGACTTCTTCCGTCGTCTTCTCCTCGGGCGGCGACGGATAGGTCGCGGCGCGATGCAGCGTCCCGGCAGGCACGTAGGCCTTCTGCGGCATCAGGAACATCTTGGCGCCTTCCTGCACCTGCACGGTGCCGTCGCCCCACGGCCAAAGACCGGAAATCGCCCGCACCAGCGTGCTCTTGCCGGTGCCGGATTCGCCCGCCACCAGCACCCGCTCGCCCGGCTGGATGGCGATCTCGGCATCCTTCACCACCGCGGTGCCGTCATCGAGCGTCACCGAGAGGTCGCGCAGCCGCAGTGCCGCGCCGGTGGTGTCGCCGCGCTCGATACGCGCGAAGCCCCCGGCGCCTTGGGCCTTTTCGAGGCCGTCGAGCGAGACCATGAGTGTCGCGACCCGTGAGGCGGAAGCGGTCCAGTCGGCGAGCCGCGGATAATTATCGACCAGCCAGTTGAACGCGCTCTGCACGATCGTGAAAGCCGACGCCGCCTGCATCACTTCGCCCAGCGTCATCGAGCCTTGCAGGAATTTCGGCGCGCACAGGATGATGGGCAGCACCGGCGCGATGTAGCCGCTGGTCTGCGACACGACCGTCGTGCGCATGGTCTGGACGCAGATGTCCCGCCACGACCGCAGCACTTTGCCGAAGGAGCGGTCGATACCGCTGCGCTCCTCGTCCTCGCCGCCCAGCACCGCGATGCTCTCGCCGTTCTCGCGCAGCCGCGTCAGCACATAGCGGTACTCGGCCTCCGACTGGTTCTTGTTCTCCGAAACCGTGACGAAGCGGCGGCCGATGAACACCATCGAGCCGCTGGCGAGCACTGCGTAGATCACCGCGGCAATCACCAGAAAGCCCGGAATGGTGATGCGCGTGCCGCCCAGCTCGACCGTGAGCGCGCCGCCGATGGTCCACAGCACGATGATGAACGTGACCGCCGACAGGACCGCGGCGGTCACGCCGGTGGCGAAATCGACCGGCGACTCGGTGGCGATGCGGACATCGTCGGCGATGCGGTACTCGGGGTTCTGGTGATCGCCGCTGATCAGGTTGAGCTGGTAATAGCGGCCGTCCCGGATCCAGCGGTCGAACAGGTGGCTGCTCAGCCACGCGCGCCAGCGCCGCTGCGTCGTCATCCGCGCGAAGACCTGCGCCACCGCCACGCACACGCTGGCGATCAGCAGCGGGAAATAGAGCATCGAGACGAACAGCACGTTCGAGCTGTCGCGCTTCTCCAGCGCGTCGAAGATCGCGCGGTTCCAGACGTTCATGCCGTACGCTGAGGCGAGGTTCAGCAGCACGATGACCAGCAGTCCGCCGGTCAGCAGCCAGGCGCGTTTGCCGCCATCCTTTCCCCAATAGCGCGAGGCGCTGTGCCAGAACCGCCGCAGCAGCGCACGCCGTTTCCTCTGGCCGTTTCCTCCGGGGTCAGACCCGTTGCGCCGTCGAGCTTGATGATTTCTTCGCTCTTGGCGGTTGCGTCCGACGGGCTGGGGCCGCTCATTGCTGGTCCTGGTGGTTTCGAGGTAAGGCTCGGAACCCTCAACCGACGGCGGGAACAATGAGTTCCATGCCGCGACCGGCGCCAAGGCGCAAACGAACGAGAATGCCATGCCGCGGATGAAAGGCGCCGACCTGATCACCGAGTATCTGGTCGCCAACAAGATTCCCTACGTGTTCGGGATTTGCGGGCACGGCAATGTCGGGCTGCTGGACTCGCTCTATCACGCGCGCGACCGCATCACGATGGTGTCCCCGCGGCACGAGCAGGTCGCCGCGCATATGGCGGATGCCTATTTCCGCGTGCGGCATGAACCGGTGGCAACCCTCACGTCCTGCGGTCCTGGCTCCTGCAACATCGTGATGCCGTTGGCATGCGCGCTGGCGGATTCGTCGGCGGTGTTCGCCATCACGGCCAATGTGCCGACCTCGCAGTTCAACCGCTCGCCGTTCCAGGAGATCAACAAGCACTTCCAGGCCGATTTCCCGAACATCATCCGGCCGGTGGTGAAGCGCAGCTTCCAGCCGACCCGCGTCGACATGCTGCCGCTCGCGTTGCGCCAGGCGATGACCACCATGCTGTCGGGCCGGCCTGGGCCGGTGAACGTCGACATTCCGTTCAACGTCTTCCAGGAGGAGGACGACGTCGAGATGCCGCCCGCCGCGCCGCCGCTCAATGCGCAACGCAGTGGCGCCTCGCCGGACGACGTCATGACCGCGCTCGACATGATCGTGAAGGCGTCGCGGCCGGTGATCTTCATCGGCCACGGCGTGACGCTGTCGGAGGCCTCGCGGGAACTCACCGAATTCGCGCGGCGGCTGCGCATCCCGGTGATCTCGTCGCCCAACGGCATGGGCGCGTTCGACATGTCGGACGAGCTGTCGCTCGGCTTCATCGGGCGCAACGGCGCCTATCCGGCGAACGAGGCCGGCCGGCATGCCGACCTCGTGGTCGCGATCGGCGCGCGCTTCGACGACCGTTCGGCGTCGTCATGGATCGCCGGCTACTCGTGGAATTTCCCGCATTGCAAGCTGATCCACGTCGACGTCGATCCGGCGGAGCTCGGCCGCAACTATCCGCCCGATCTCGGCATCCTGGCGGACGCGCGCACGTTCCTGCGCCAGCTGCTCGCCGAGCTGGAACGGCGGCCGTCGCGCGCCGGTGCGCTCGCTGCATGGCACGCGCAGATCAAAGACTGGCAGGCCGATTGGGAGAAATTCGTCGCGCCGAATTTCGAGATGCATGCGTCGCCGATGCGGCCGGAACGCGTGGTCGCCGATTGCCGCGCGGTGCTGCCCGACGACGCGATCCTGACCTGCGACGTCGGCGTCAGCCACAACTGGTACATGCAGTTCTGGGAAGCGCGCCAGCCGCAGACCATGCTCAACTCGTGGGGCTTCTCCGGCATGGGCTTCGGCGCCGCCGGTGTGCTGGGCGCCAAGCTCGCGGCGCCCGACCGGCCGTGCATCTCGGTTACCGGCGACGGCTGCTTCACCATGGTGCCGCACGTCCTGTGCACCGCGGTCGAGTACAACATCCCGGTGGTTTGGGTGATCTGGAATAACTTCGGCTGGATGTCGATCCGCGACATTCAGATGGGGATGTTCGGCGGCCGCGAGCTCGGCACCGCGTTCTACCAGGGCGCCAACAACACGCCGTACAATCCGGACTTCGCCGCCTGGGCGCGCGCCGCCGGTGTCGAAGCGATGACGGTGACCAAGTCGGAGGATTTCAAAGGCGCGCTCGAGCACGCCATCAAAGCCAACAAGCCGTTCCTGCTCGACGTCCACGTCGATGCCGAGGTCAAGCCGCCCTCCACCGGCACCTGGCAATTGCCGCCGACGCCCTATCGCGAACCGGCTTTCGGCCAGCGCTGGACGCCGGACACGGTGCCGGCGAAGTAACCCGGTTGTAGACCGGCGATTGATCCCGTATCGCGCTCCTGCTATTGTTTAGATGGCGAATTCATAAGAATACTGCGGGTTTCGCCTGCCCATGCCGCTTTTTTGCGAGCGGCCTCCTGTCCGAAGTGAGCTTGTACTCAGCCGATTAGTTATGCGAGCAGGCACGCTGTTCAGATGGCAACGCTGTTGCGATTGCAAGCGCGCCCTGGCGGGAGATTGTCATGCTGAAGTCATTAGGAGCGCCGGTTATCGCGGCCACTGTCCTTTGCGGTCTTTTTTCTGGATCGGACGCGCGCGCTGAAGGCAACGACAGGGCCGCCGCACAGGCGACCTATGGCGTCCTAATTACCCCGCGAGATCCTGAGACGAGCAAAGGTTCAAACGCTGCATCCATTGCTTGGCAACAAGATGTGAGAATCAAGCGGACAATCCACATTGATACCGGAAAGGACTTTTTCAACGCGGTGAGAAACCTGAAGGGTGCAGGTCGAAAAGTTGACTTGCTTGTGATCAATGGCGAGGGGGTGTCAAATAAGCCGTCACTGTCGTTCAAGCCAAACCCGGGCGATGGCGACTATCTGGATCCCGACACTTTGGAATTCGCCGTTCGGAACCCGAGTTTTCAGGGTTTCATGAGCAAGGACGGAGCGGTTCTCTTATCTGCGTGCTCCACGACATGCGATGAAGCACACACTCAATTCACGCAGGATTTGGGCCGTGCGCTTCTGGGGCCGGACGGTGGATATATCATCGGATCGAAAGGGTGGGTGGCTTCAAGTCCAGGCGACTGCATGCTTTGGGAAGGACTACTTGCACTGAGTGGCAAGACTTGCATGCAAGTCCCGGAATACTCCAACACTGGGCTCCCAGACCCGGTCAAGCAATTTGGCAATTGGGACCCAATTCGAATCCCGCCTGAGCAGCGTACTCAACGCGAGCCGGGTTGGCGGCCGCCAATAGGATCACTCCAGCGTCCACCAAACACGGACCCACAGAGAAAATCCGCCACTGGGCCTTCGCCGCCAACTACGCCGCAAGGACAAAGGCCAGCGAACCCGCAACAACCGGGCCAAACGAACCGACAGCCGGGTCAGACCACCTCGCAGCCGGGCCAATCGACCCCCGGATCCACAACTGCCGCGCTCAACCCGGCACAGCCGGGCACCGCGCCGGCTGCGCCGCTCACCGACGTTTATACGATGTGCTACAAGGGCCCGGGCCAAGACGCGCTCGTTTGCACGACCAATCAAACGCCGATTTGCGAAGACGGATCGGTCGACGATGCTTTCTCAAAGAGAGAGGCGTGCAAACCCTTCAAGTCAACTAGCCAGACGTTGGTCTGCACCGTTCCCGATTGGAGCACCAAGCGGAAGCCGGAGGAATGCGTGCCGGCCGATTGCCGCGAGCCGGTTGCGGGCGAGCGGGGCATGCAGTGCACACCCGCTCCGCCGCCGCCCACGAATGCCGCGCCTATGCGTGCTATGGTGTTGCCGATGCCACCGCCGCCGGTTGTTGCGCGCGTCCCGGTGCCGCCGGTGACACAGCCGCACGTTAACATCTACGCGCCGATGCCGCCGCGGCACGCGCCGCAGGCTCATGTCAACGTCTATACGCCATCGCCGCCGCGGCACACGCCGCAGGCTCATGTCAACGTGTATACGCCATCGCCGCCGCGGCACACGCCGCAGGCCCACGTCAATGTCTACACACCTGCGCCGCGGCACACGCCGCAGCCGCATGTCAACGTCTACACGCCTGCGCCGCGGCACACGCCGCAGAAGCACGTCAACATCTATACCCCCGCGCCAAAGAAGCACGTCAACATCCAAACGCCTCAACGGCACGTCAACGTGCATACGCCCGCGATCAGGACGGCGAGCAGGCTAACGGCCTTGAACAAGCCCAGCATTCCTGCACGGCAGAATTATCGAGCAAAGCGGCATTGAAGCTGTATTTTCCGGGCAGCGTTTCGCGCCCGGATTTCGTGCGTCGATTGCGAAGGAATTTCGCACCGGCACTCTGCCTAGTTATAGGGCGGGCACTGAACCTTACCGAGATCGACGTTGACGCGGCAGCCCTCGACGACGATCTGCACCGCGCGCTTGAAGTCGGCGTCGCCCGACAGAGCCTGAGCGTTCATGCCGGCGACCGCGGCTTTCGAAGTGGCTGAAAGCTGCAGGACGAGGACGACGGCGTTCAGTGCCGTCAGCAGGCCCCCAGCGACGAGGATCGTGATGCCGGTCTTGCGATACATGGCTTCTCTCCTGTGAATGCTGCAGGTGGAACGCACCAAGAGTGGCGGCGCGCTCTGGTCAACCGGCCTTGTGCGCCCTGACCGCGATGCTCATCTCGCCGATCGGGTCGATCACTGCGCGCATGGTGTCGCCGGGCTTCACCGGGCTGACGCCTTCGGGCGTACCGGTGAACAGGACGTCGCCCGGATACCACGTGTAGAACGTCGAGCCCCATTCGATCAGCTTCTTGCAATCGAAGATCAGCATGCTGGTGTTGCTCTCCTGCTTCTTCTCGCCGTTGACGAAAATCCGCAGCGGGACATTGTCGGGGTCGGGAATCTCGTCGGCGGTGACGAACCACGGGCCGAGCACCGAATAGCTGTCGATCGACTTGCGGAAGCTCCGGTCCTCCTGGCCGCGCGCCGTCATGTCGAGGCCGATGCAGTAGCCGGCGACGTAGTCGAGCGTCTTGTCGCGCGGAATGTCGCTGCCCTCTTTGCTGAACACGATGCACAGTTCGACCTCGTGCTCGTTGCGCCGGTCGGGAAAGCGGATTTCGACGCCCTCCGAGGGGCCGACCATCGAGGAGTTCGCCTTCAGGAACAGCCCGGCCTTCTCGATGAACGGCGAGAACGGCCCCGGCTGGGCGACGCCCTGCTCGACGCGCGCCGCCATCTCGTCGATGTGGGCTTTGTAGTTGGTGGGGGCTGCGACGAGCTTCGTCGGGCGTGCCACCGGCGACAGGAGCTTGACGGACGAAACCGGTTTGCCGGGCGCCTTGTCGGCCATCGCTTCGAGCCGCGAGCGCCAGACCGGCAGCGCCGCGATCACCGCGTCGCCTTTCATCGCGTAGGGCGCGGCGGCGCGGATCTGCGTCTGGGCGTCGGTGACGTCGTGCACCATGTCGCCGCGCACTACGCCCAGGCGATCGTCGTCATACCGGCAAAGCTTCATCGATGGCTCCTTGATTGAACAGCGAGGGCCGGGACATTGGGCCTTCGCCGGAATGGATGCGAGCTTATACCGGAGTGCGCCGCCGCTTGTCTTCAGGCTGGCTTTCCGCGGTTCGCCTTGCCCGCTATCTTGCGCGCCGCGCTTCGCGCGGTTGCAATCTGCGGCCGGTGCGGGAAGCCATGCCGCAAACCTGAGAGTGCCCCAGTATGCCGGATGCCGACCCTGCTGGCTTTTGCCGAGGCGATCATTCGCCGGCTGCCTTGCGCGGCCTTGGGCTGATCGCTGCGACAGCGGCGGCCGTGCTGACGGCTTCCGCGGCGCCGGCCGCCGAAGCCGTCACCATCGGTGGTCTCACCTATATCAATCATGGGCTGGTCGGCGCCGGCCGGATACCGGGCGTGACGCGCGACAAGTTCGGCGAGACGTTCGGTTCGGGCTCGGGTCTCGCGGCCGACCTCGCCTCATGGCAGCGCACCGCCGACGGTTATCGCGGCATGTTCTACATGCTGCCGGACCGCGGCTACAACATCGAGGGCACGTTCGACTATCGGGCGCGGTTGAACCGGCTCGAGTTCGTCTTCAACCCGCCGGCCGATCCTGCCGCACTGCCGGTGGAGGCACGGCAACGCAGCGTGGCCGCGCGCCTCACCGACACCATCCCGCTCACCGACAGCGCCGGTGCGCCGCTCACCGGGCTCGATCCGACCGCCGTGCGGCCGGCCGGCAACGGCTTTCCGCCTCTGCCGCAAGCCGCGAACGGGCTGGTCAGCATCGACGCGGAGTCGCTGGTGCGGCTTGCTGACGGCAGCTTCTTCGTCGGCGACGAATACGGTCCTTACGTCTACCGCTTCTCGCCGGACGGTCGCATGCTGTCGGCGATCCGTCCGCCGGAAGCTTTCATCCCCAAGCGCAACGGCCGGGATCATTTTTCCTCGAACAATCCCGGGCCCGGCGCCAGTCGGCCGGAACCGCGCAATCCGGAAACCGGCCGCTCGAACAACCAGGGCTTCGAGGGGTTGGCGCTGACGCCCGGCGGCAGATACCTGGTCGCCGCCCTGCAAAGCGCCACACGGCAGGACAGCGACGGTTCGTCGAACCGCGAGTTCACCCGGCTGCTCTATTTCGATATCGCCGATCCCGGACAGCCCGCGCTGGTGCGCGAGCATGTCGTGCGCCTGCCGGTCTTTCAGGACGCGGACGGCAAGCGGCAGGTCGCGGCGCAGAGCGAGCTTGTCGCGCTCGACGAGACGCGCTTCCTGCTGTTGTGCCGCGACGGCGGCAACGGCTACGGCACTGACGGGACAACGTCGCTGTATCGCAGGATCGAGGTGCTGGACACCTCGAAGGCGACCAACATCGCCGGCACAGCCTACGACGGCGCAACCCCGCTGGCGCCCGGCGGCAGACTGGCCGACGGCATCGTGCCGGCGACGCTCACGCCCTTCATCGACATCAACGACGGCGCGCAACTGGCGAAATTCGGCCTGCACAACGGGCCGCCGAACGATCGCGACAATCTATCGGAGAAATGGGAGGGGTTGGCGCTTGTCCCGGCGTTGGACGCGGCGAACCCGCGCGACTTCTACCTGTTCGTTACCAACGATAACGACTTCATCACGCAAAACGGGCATCAGGTCGGCGCCGACTACAAAGACAGGTCGGGCGTCGATGTCGACACCCTCATCCTGGTCTACCGGTTGACGCTGCCGGCATTCGCCAAGGGTCAGTGACACACGCGTCGCTTGCGCCGCCTTTGCGTCTTGACTGATCGACTGACGGCTGTCGGATTCGTCCAACAACATCCCGGCGAATGGCTTGCGGAAAAAAATATTGCACCGCAACCCGTGCCTGCGTCACATCGTCATCGCTCGATCCACACAGGGCGAATAGACAAATGTGCTATTGAAAAAAATTCTGTGAGGTATTTACCAAAGCAGCAAACTGAGCTGGGAATTCATTGCGGAGAGTCCGGCTCGCTCTGTTAGACCGCAACAAGAAGCGCCCTCGGGGGGCGACGCCAAGGAGAAAATCAGCATGCCATCTTCACTCCGTCGTTGGGCACTCGGGACCGCTGCTGCGTTCTTGGGGGGTGCGGCGATCATGCCTGCGCCGGCGTTGGCGGCTTGGGCTCCGACCCGCCCAGTGGAATTCATCGTCCCGGCCGGCACCGGCGGCGGCGCCGATCAGATGGCCCGCACCATCCAGGGCATCATCACCAAGCACGGCCTGATGAAGCAGCCGATCGTCGTCATCAACAAGTCCGGCGGCGCCGGTGGTGAAGGCTTTCTCGACATCAAGGGCTCGCGCAACAATCCGCACAAGCTCATCATCACGCTGTCGAATCTGTTCAGCACGCCGCTGGCGACCGGCATTCCGTTCAATTGGAAAGACCTGACCCCGGTCGCCATGATGGCGCTCGACGAATTCATCCTCTGGGTGAATGCCGAGTCGCCCTACAAGTCCGTCAAGGAGTACATCGACGCCGCCAAGAAGGAGCCCGGCAAGTTCAAGATGGGCGGGACCGGCTCGAAGCAGGAAGACCAGATCATCACGGTCGCGATCGAGAAGGCGACCGGCGACAAATTCACCTACATTCCGTTCCGGGGTGGTGGCGAAGTCGCCGTGCAGCTCGTCGGCAAGCATGTCAATTCCACCGTCAACAATCCGATCGAGGCGGTGGCGCAATGGCGCGCCAACACGGTGCGGCCGTTGTGCGTCTTCGACGACAAGCCGCTGCCTTACACCGACAAAGTCGCCGACGGGAAGTCCTGGAGCGACGTGCCGACCTGCAAGTCCCAGGGCCTGGACGTGGAGTACCTGATGCTGCGCGGCATCTTTACGGTGCCGGGCGCCACCAAGGATCAGATTGACTATTACGTCGATCTGCTCAAGAAGGTGCGCGAAACGCCCGAGTGGAAGCAACTCATGAGCGAGGGCGCCTTCAACCCCACCTTCATGGCCGGTCCTGAATTTGCCAAGTGGGTGGAGAACGAGGAAAAGCGCCACGAGGCGCTGATGAAGGAAGCGGGATTTCTCGCCGCCAAGTAGGAAGTCGCCGCGAACGCCGCCGGCGGCTTGACCGGCCGGCGGCGCTTCATCGTTGACGAGTAGCGGGGACGGACGGTCGATCAAATGTCGGGACAGTCGCAAGGTAATGCCGGACCGGCGCACCGGTCTGTTGAGATCGGTGTGACGATCGGCATTGCGGTCTTCGCTCTGATCGTGATTGTCGGGAGCCTTCAGGTCGGTATCGGCTGGGGTGCCGAAGGCCCGAAGGCGGGCTTCTTTCCGTTCTATGTCGGGCTGGTGATCCTCGGCTCCAGCGTGGTGAATTTCGTCGGTGTTCTGCAGCAGAGCGGCAGCGCGCTGTTTGCCGAGTGGAAACAACTTCGCCTGGTGATGACGGTTCTGATTCCGACCGCGATCTACGTCGCGCTCATTCCCTGGATCGGCATCTACATTGCTTCGATCATTCTGATCGCCGTCTTCATGCGCTGGCTCGGAAACTACGGCTGGCCCATCATCGCGGCGATCTCGATCGGAGTGCCGCTGGTCACTTTCGTCATCTTCGAACGATGGTTCCTCGTGCCGTTGCCGAAAGGCCCGGTCGAGGCATCGCTGGGGTTCTGATCCGCGGCCCGCGAGCGGCGCCGCGTCACCGGGGACGAGCAATCGTACATGGAAGAGATCGCTAACCTGTTTCACGGCTTTGCCACCGTGCTCCAGCCGTTCAATCTGCTTGTGATGCTGATCGGCATCATGCTGGGCGTCCTGATCGGCGTGCTGCCGGGATTGGGAGGCGCAAATGGCGTCGCCATCCTGCTGCCGCTGACGTTCACCATGTCGCCGACCTCGGCGATCATCATGCTGTCCTGCATCTACTGGGGCGCGCTGTTCGGCGGCGCGATCACTTCGATACTGTTCAACATTCCGGGCGAGCCGTGGTCGGTCGCGACCACGTTCGACGGCCATCCGATGGCGCAGCAGGGCCGGGCCGGCGAAGCGCTCACCGCCGGCCTTTACGTCGTCGTTCGTCGGCGCGCTGTTCGCCGTCGTGATGATCACGCTGATCGCGCCGCTGGTCGCCAAATTCGCGCTGCAGTTCGGGCCGGCGGAAAAGTTCGGCGTGTATTTTCTCGCGTTCTGCAGCTTCATCGGCATGAGCAAGGAGCCGCCGTTCAAGACCGTGGCGTCGATGATGATCGGCTTCGCGCTGGCGGCCGTCGGTCTCGACAGCGTCACCGGTCAACTGCGCCTGACGTTCGGCTATACCGAACTGCTGACCGGCTTCGACTTCCTGATCGCGGTGATCGGGCTGTTCGGCATCGGCGAAATTCTGTTGAGCATCGAAGAGGGCCTGACCTTCAAGGGCGGCAAGGCCGGCATCAGTCCGAAGGTGGTGTGGCAGACCTGGAAGGAACTGCCGCGCTACTGGATGACGTCGCTGCGCTCCTGCGTGATCGGCTGCTGGATGGGCATCTCGCCGGCCGGTGCGACGCCGGCGTCGTTCATGAGCTACGGCATTGCCAAGCGCATGGCGAAAAACGGCGACCGCTTCGGCCGCGGCGAGATCGAGGGCGTGGTGGCGCCGGAGACCGCCGCGCATGCCGCCGGCACCGCGGCCCTGCTGCCCATGTTGTCGCTCGGCGTGCCCGGCTCGCCGACCGCGGCGGTGCTGCTGGGCGGGTTGCTGATCTGGGGCCTGCAGCCCGGGCCGCTGCTGTTTGTCGAGCAGAAGGAGTTCGTCTGGGGCCTGATCGCCAGCATGTATCTCGGCAACGTCGTCGGCCTGATCGTGGTGCTGACCTGCGTGCCGCTGTTCGCCGCGATCCTGCGTATTCCGTTCAGCATCATCGCGCCGATCATCCTGGTGTTTTGCGCCATCGGCGCCTACACGGTGCACAACTCGACCTTCGACGTGGCCTTGATGCTGGTGTTCGGCGTGGTCGGCTACCTCATGAAGAAGTGCAACTATCCGTTGGCGCCCCTGGTCCTGGCGATCGTGCTCGGCGATAAGGCCGAGGAAGCGTTCCGGCAGTCGCTGCTGTCCTCGCAAGGGAGCCTGGGCATTTTCGTCTCGAATGGGCTGGTCGCCTCCATCATGGTGCTTGGCCTGATCGCCCTGTTCTGGCCGTTGATCTCGAATGCGCTGACGCGGCTGCGGCCACGTCCGGCGATGTAAGCCGGAGGTTTTTCGGCGGACCGGTCTCGCGCCGGTCGGCACCGAAATCCGCCCAGGGGTTGCGTGTCCCCAGATTGCTGGAATATTGTATACCAGATGAGCACCTCGCCACCGATCTCCCATCTGGCAGCCGGTCCTGGCCACGATCCGGCAGCCGCCGCGTCCCCGCGGGTCGCGGTCGAACCGCTCGCCAGCCCGGAAAGCTTCAAGCGCAAGGCCTATTCGGCCCTGAAGGACGTCATCGCCGCGATGGACGTCTATCGCACCCGGGAGGACATCCGCCTCGACGAGCGCCGCCTGGCGCTGCAGTTCGGCATCAGCCGGACCCCGGTGCGCGAGGCGATGGCGCAACTCGAGCGTGAGGGGTTCGTCCGCGCAATTCCCGGCGCGGCGTCTATGTGGTGCGCAAGACCAGGCGCGAAGCGATCGAGATGATCACCGCCTGGGCGGCGCTCGAAAGCATGGCGGCGCGGCTCATCACCACCACGGCGAGCGACGCCGAGATCGCCACGCTGCGCCGGATGTTCGCCACCTTCGAGGGCGGCCAGCTTCAGGCCAAGCTCGACGAATATTCCGAGGTGAACATCGAGTTTCACCAGACCATCATCCGCATGAGCGGCAACGGCGTGCTGATCGAGCTTGCCGCCAATCTGTTCACCCACATGCGTATGATCCGCCGGAAGACGATCGGCGAGCGCGACCGCGCCACCCGTTCGATCCGCGATCACATGTCGATCATCGAGGCACTGGAGGCGCGCGACACGCAGCGCGCCGAGGAGCTTGTCCGAAGTCACGCGCTCGGTCTCGCCGATCACGTGGCGAAATACGCCGACTATCTGGATTGAGATGAAACGAAACTCGCCGTCGCCCTCGGTTGTCGTCCCCGCGAAAGCGGGGACTCAGCAGGTTCAACAATCTGGATGCCTGCTTTCGCGGGCATGACACCGGCAAGGACGGCAGGATCACAGGAGGACACCCATGGCAGAAGCAGCAGTCGCCCAGAAGCCTACGGCCGCCGAAGCCGAGCAGGAATTGACCGATGGCTTTCACCTCGTCATCGATGCGCTCAAGCTCAACGGCGTCACGACGATCTATGGCGTGCCCGGCATCCCGATCACGGATTTTGGCCGCATGGCGCAGGCCGCCGGCATTCGCGTCATCTCGTTCCGTCACGAACAGAACGCCGGCAATGCCGCCGCGATCGCGGGATTCCTGACGAAGAAACCCGGCGTCTGCCTCACGGTGTCGGCGCCCGGCTTTCTCAACGGCCTGACGGCGCTCGCCAATGCCACCACCAATTGCTTCCCGATGATCCTGATCTCCGGCTCGTCCGAGCGTGAGATCGTCGACCTGCAGCAGGGCGACTACGAGGAGATGGATCAGCTCGCCATCGCCAAGCCGCTCTGCAAGGCGGCGTTCCGCGTGCTGCATGCCGCCGACATCGGCATCGGCGTGGCGCGCGCGATCCGCGCGGCTGTGTCGGGCCGTCCGGGTGGCGTCTATCTCGATCTGCCGGCCAAGCTGTTCTCCCAGGTCATGAATGCCGACGCCGGCGCCAAATCGCTCGTCAAGGTCATCGATCCGGCGCCGGCCCAGATTCCCGCGCCGTCGGCGGTCAAGCGCGCGCTCGACGTTCTCAAGAGCGCCAAGCGCCCGCTGATCATCCTCGGCAAGGGCGCGGCCTACGCGCAGGCCGATGACGATATCCGCGCGCTGGTCGAGAAGAGCGGCGTCCCGTTCCTGCCGATGAGCATGGGCAAGGGTCTCCTTCCCGACACGCATCCGCTGTGCGCGGGCGCCGCGCGCTCGACGGTGCTGAAGAACTCCGACGTCGTCATGCTGATCGGCGCGCGCCTGAACTGGCTCCTGTCGCACGGCAAGGGCAAGACCTGGGGCGACGCACCGAAGAAGTTCATCCAGATCGACATCGAGCCGAAGGAGATGGACAGCAACGTCGAGATCGTCGCGCCGGTGGTCGGCGACATCGGCTCGTGCGTGTCCGCGCTTCTCGATGGCATGGGCAGCAAGTGGCCGGCCCCGCCGGCCGACTGGACCAACGCGGTCAAGGCGAAGAAGGACGACAACATCGCCAAGATGGCGCCGCGGCTGATGAACAACAACTCGCCGATGGACTACCACGGCGCGCTCGGGGCGCTGCGCACCATCGTCAAGGAGCGGCCGGACGCCATCCTGGTCAACGAGGGCGCCAATACGCTCGACCTCGCGCGCGGCATCATCGACATGTACCAGCCCCGCAAGCGCCTGGATGTCGGCACCTGGGGCGTGATGGGCATCGGCATGGGCTTCGCTATCGCGGCCGCGATCGAGACCGGCAAGCCGGTGCTCGCGGTCGAAGGCGACAGCGCGTTCGGTTTTTCCGGCATGGAAGTTGAGACGATCTGCCGCTACAAGCTGCCGGTCTGCGTCGTCATCTTCAACAATGATGGCATCTATCGCGGCACCGACGTCAATCCGACCGGCGGTCCGGACGTTGCGCCGACCGTGTTCGTCAAGGGCTCGCGCTACGACAAGATGATGGAGGCGTTCGGCGGCGTCGGCGTCAATGCGACCACGCCGGATGAACTCAAGCGCGCCGTGAATGAGGCGATGGACTCCGGCAAGCCGACCCTCATCAACGCGGTGATCGACCCGAAGGCCGGCAGCGAGAGCGGCCGCATCGGCAACCTCAATCCGCAGAGCGTGCTGAAAAAGAAATAACCACGGGCTGTCGTCCCCGCGAAAGCTGGGACCCAGTCGCTCCCGAAACTGGATGCCCGCTTGCGCGGGCATGACAATTGAGAAACCGACCGACATTCAAGAGGAACGACGATGGCAAAGACAGCCAAGAAAAAGCGGGCCGCGAGGCGGGTGAAGAAGAAGGCGGCGGTCGCGCAGCGCGCAGCGAAGCACGCGGCTGCACGGGTGCCCGGGCGCAGCGCCAAGCCTGCGACCAAGAAGGTGAAGGCGCCGCAAGAAGGCCGCCGCCAACGCGCGCAGCCTGGCGGCGGCCGAACGCCGCGCCGACCTGGCTGCACGCCGGAAGGCTCGCGCCGCGGCGCCGCGCAAACCCGCCGCCAAGGCGGCGTCCGTCCAACGGCCTGCCGAACCCGTCCACCAAGCCGTTCGGCCAGGCCGGCAAGGCGCTCGACGGCGTGCAGATCCTCGACTTCACCCACGTGCAGTCGGGTCCGACCTGCACGCAGCTTCTCGGCTACATGGGCGCCGACTGCATCAAGGTCGAGCGGCCCGGCGTCGGCGACATCACGCGCGCGTCAACTGCGCGACGTGAAGGGGCAGGACAGCGCTCTACTTCACCATGCTCAACGGCAACAAGCGCTCGATCACGATCGACAGCAAGCATCCCAAGGGCAAGGAAATCCTCGAGCGGCTGATCAAGCATTGCGACGTGCTGGTGGAGAATTTCGCGCCCGGCGCGCTCGACCGCATGGGGCTGACCTGGGAATACATCCACAAGACCAACCCGCGCATGATCGTCGCGTCGGTCAAGGGCTTCGGCCCCGGCCCGTACGAGGACTGCAAGGTCTACGAGAACGTCGCGCAATGCGCGGGCGGCGCCGCCTCGACCACCGGCTTCCGCGAAGGTCCGCCGCTGGTCACCGGCGCGCAGATCGGCGATTCCGGCACCGGCCTGCATCTCGCCTTCGGCATCGTCTGCGCGCTCTATCAGCGCACAGCGCACCGGCCGCGGCCAGAAGGTGCTGTGCGCCATGCAGGACGGCGTGCTCAATCTCGCGCGCGTCAAGCTGCGCGACCAGCAGCGGCTCGCGCACGGCCCGCTCACCGAGTACAGCCAGTACGGCGAGGGCGTCGCGTTCGGCAAGGCGGTGCCGCGCGCCGGCAACGACTCGGGCGGCGGCCAGCCCGGCTGGATCCTCAAGTGCAAAGGCTGGGAGAACGATCCCGACGCCTACATCTACTTCATCACCCAGGCGCCGGTGTGGGGGCCGATCTGCGACCTGATCGGCAAGCCGGAGTGGAAGACCGATCCGGACTACGCCACGCCGCCGGCGCGGCTGCCGCGGCTCAAGCACATCTTCAACACCATCGAAGAATGGACCATGACCAAGACCAAGTTCGAGGTCATGAACATCTGCAACGAGCACGACATCCCGGTCGGGCCGATCCTGTCGATGAAGGAGATCGCCGAGGAGAAGTCGCTGCGCGACACCGGCACCGTGGTCGAGGTCGATCATCCGGGCCGCGGCAAGTATCTCACGGTCGGCAATCCGGTGAAGATGTCGGACTCGATCACCGAGGTGAAGCGCTCGCCGCTGCTGGGCGAGCACACCGAGGAAATCCTCAGCAAGGTGCTGGGCTATTCGGCCGACGAAGTCGCCGAGATCAAGTCGTCCGGCGCGATCACCGCGCCGGAGAAGCCCGCCAAGGCCGAGGCGGCGTAACGATCAGTAGCGTTGTCGTCCCCGCGAAAGCGGGGATCCGAGCAACGGCGTGTGGTACTGGATGCCCGCCTTCGCGGGCATGACAGCCGAGTAGGGGAGAGGAGTTTGAGAATGCGTATCGTGGTTCACGGCCAGCAGGCGTTCGGCAAGGCGGTGCTCGAAGCGCTGCATCAAGCGCGGCGAGAACGTCGTCGGCGTCTACGTCGCGCCCGAGAAAGAGGGCGCCAAGGCCGATCCGCTCAAGGAGGCGGCGCTCGCCGCCAAGCTGCCGGTGTTTCAGCCGGCGTCGTACCGCAAGCCCGAAGTGTGGGAGGAGTTCAAGGCGCTGAAGCCCGACCTGCAGGTGATGGCGTTCGTCACGCTGTTCGTGCCGGAGGACTTCCTCAACATCCCGACCCACGGCTCGATCCAGTATCACCCCTCGCTGCTGCCGGCCTATCGCGGCGCCTCGGCGATCAACTGGCCGATCATCCTCGGCGAAAAGGAAACCGGCCTGTCGATCTTCTGGCCGGACAACGGCCTCGATACCGGCGACGTGCTGATCCAGAAGAAGACGCCGATCGGCCCGACCGACACGCTCGGCACCGTCTACTTCGACCGGCTGTTTCCGATGGGCGTCGAGGCGATGCTCGAAGCCGTCGATCTGGTGAAGGCCGGCAAGGCGCCGCGCATCAAGCAGGACGAATTCGAAGGCCACGTACGAAGGCCGCTGCGGCCCCGAAAACGCGCGCATCGACTGGGCCAAGTCCTGGCGGCAGATCGATCCGCTGATCCGCGGCTGCAATCCGGCGCCCGGCGCCTGGTCGACGCTCGACGGCAAGACCCTCAAGATATTCGACGCCAAGCCGCTGCCCGCCAAGGACCCCAAGGGCATCGCCGGCAAGATGGGCGAGATCGTCGCCGTCGAGGCCGACGGCTTCACGGTGGTCGTGCGCCGACGGCCGCTTCAAGGTCACGCGCGTGCAGCCGCCGACGGCAAGAAGGTCGACGCCGGCGAATGGGCCAAGGCTGCCAACCTCGCCACCGGGACGAGGCTGACATGACGCTCCAGGTTTCGCTCCCTGTTCCCGCAGCGACTCATTTGCTCGTCCCCGCGAATGCGGGGACCCAGTAGTGTCTGGATGCCCGCTTTCGCGGGCATGACATCGCGACATCGCCATCATCACCTTGCAATTGGATCAATTCACAATGCCCGCCTCGCAACACCAGAAGCCGCTTTCCGACATCGAGATTGCCCAGGCCGCCAAGAAGCGGCCGATCATGGAGCTCGCCAAGGAGAAGCTCGGCATCGCGCCGGAGAACCTCGAGCCCTACGGCCACTACAAGGCCAAGCTCTCGATGGACTTCATCAAGTCGCTCAAGAACAAGCCGAACGGCAAGCTGATCCTGGTCTCGGCGATCACGCCCACGCCGGCGGGCGAGGGCAAGACCACCACCACGGTCGGCCTCACCGACGCGCTCAACCACATCGGCAAGAAGGCGATGCTGTGCCTGCGCGAGCCGTCGCTCGGGCCGTCGTTCGGCATGAAGGGCGGCGCGGCCGGCGGCGGCTATGCGCAGGTGGTGCCGATGGAGGACATCAACCTCCATTTCACCGGCGACTTCCACGCCATCACGTCGGCGCACAATCTGCTCGTCGGCGCTGATCGACAACCACATCTACTGGGGCAACGAGCTCGGCATCGACAGCCGCCGCGTCGCCTGGCGGCGCGTCATGGACATGAACGACCGCGCGCTGCGCGAGATCGTCTGTTCGCTCGGCGGCGTCGCCAACGGCTTCCCGCGCGAGGCCGGGTTCGACATCACGGTGGCGTCGGAGGTGATGGCGATCTTCTGCCTCGCCAGCGATCTCGACGATCTCAAGGAGCGCCTCGGCAACATCATCGTGGCCTATACGCGCGACCGCAAACCGGTGCGCGGCGCGCGACCTCAAGGCGCACGGCGCGATGACGGTGCTGCTCAAGGAGGCGCTGTCGCCCAATCTGGTGCAGACGCTCGAAGGCACGCCCGCCTTCATCCACGGCGGGCCGTTCGCCAACATCGCGCATGGCTGCAACTCGGTGCTGGCGACCACGACCGCGCTCAAGCTCGCCGATTACGTGGTGACGGAAGCCGGCTTCGGCGCCGATCTCGGCGGCGAGAAGTTCCTCGACATCAAGTGCCGCAAGACCGGCCTGTCGCCCGACTGCGCGGTGCTGGTCGCCACCATCCGCGCGCTCAAGATGCACGGCGGCGTCAAGAAGGAGGACCTCAAGAAGGAGGACCTCAAGGCGCTCGAAGCCGGCATGGCCAATCTCGCGCGCCACGTCGAGAACGTGCAGAAGTTCGGCATCGTGCCGGTGGTCTCGATCAACCGCTTCTCGGCCGACACCGACGCCGAGATCGCGCTGGTCAAGGAGAAGTGCAAGGCGCTCGGCGTCGAGGCGCTGATGGCCGACCACTGGGCGATGGGCGGCGAGGGCGCCGCCGACGTGGCGCGCGCCGTGGTCAAGATCTGCGACAGCGGCAAGAGCAAGCTCAAGCTGCTCTATCCCGACGACATGCCGCTGCTCGAGAAGGTCCGCACCATCGCCAAGGAAATCTACCGCGCCAAGGACGTCGTCCGCCGACAAGTCGGTGCGCGACCAGCTCAAGTCGTTCGAGGACATGGGCTACGGCAAGCTGCCGGTCTGCATCGCCAAGACCCAGTACAGCTTCTCGACCAATGCCGACGCCAAGGGCGCGCCGTCCGATCACACCATCAACGTGCGCGAGGTGCGGCTCTCGGCCGGCGCCGAGTTCGTGGTGGCGATCTGCGGAGAGATCATGACGATGCCGGGCCTGCCGCGCGTGCCGGCCGCCGACTCGATCGACGTCGGACCGGACGGCCGCATCGTCGGGCTGTTCTAGAATAGTGAGACAGGAGCCGACCGCGAACCAAAGCGGCATCGCCGGGCTGATGGCGAATTGCCGGGCAAGCTGGTGAAGGAGTATTGCGATGAACGTCACGACCGAAAAGCCGCAGGGCCGCCGGCGTCCAGCGCGCACGCCGAAGGGCCGCCAGCTCGATCCGCAGGCGCTCGCCGACGTGGCCGCGCTGCTGGGCGACCGGCCGCGGCGGCGCGATCTGCTGATCGAGTACCTGCATCTGATCCAGGACAAGTATGGCTATATTTCCGGCGCGCATCTCGCCGCACTGGCGGATGAGATGAAACTCGCGCAGGCCGAAGTGTACGAGGTCGCGACGTTCTACGCGCACTTCGACGTCGTGAAGGAGGGCGAAACGCCGCCGCCGCCGGTGACCGTGCGGGTCTGCGATTCCCTGTCCTGCGCCATGGAGGGCGCGGAACGTTTGCTGCGCGATCTGCCCGCGGCATTGGGCGCCGATGTCCGCGTCATGCGCGCGCCCTGCATGGGTGCCTGCGACCGTGCACCGGTCTGCGCAGTCGGCCATGCGCAAGTGTTCGCCGCGACGACCGACATCGTGGCGGATGCCGTCAAGGCCGCGGCGCATCCTCACGCCTATCCGACACAGAACGGCTTTGATGCTTATCGTGCGGGCGGCGGCTACCGCCTGCTCGCCGAATGCCTCGACGGCAAGCGCACACGCGAGGACGTCATCAAGGCGGTGAGCGATGCCGGCCTGCGTGGACTCGGCGGCGCCGGCTTTCCGACCGGCCGCAAGTGGACGCTGGTGCGCGCCGAACCGGCGCCGCGGCTGATGGCGGTCAACGGCGACGAGGGCGAGCCCGGCACGTTCAAGGACCGCTACTATCTGGAGCAGCGATCCGCACCGCTTCATCGAGGGCATGCTGATCGCCGCCTGGGTGGTCGAAGCGCCCGACGTCTATTTCTATCTGCGCGACGAGTATCCCGAGGTGCGGCTCCTGCTGGAGCGCGAGCTCGCCAAGGTCGAAGCGGCGGGCGCTGGCGCGGCACACCCGGCTCCACCTGCGGCGCGGCGCCGGCGCCTACATCTGCGGCGAAGAGTCCGCGATGATCGAATCGATCGAGGGCAAGCGCGGTCTGCCGCGCCACCGGCCGCCCTATGTCGCGCAGGTCGGGCTGTTCGGCCGGCCGACGCTGGAGCAGAACGTCGAGACGCTCTACTGGGTGCGCGACATCGTCGAGAAAGGCGCATCGTGGTTCACCGCGCACGGCCGCCGCGAGCGCAAGGGTTTCCGCAGCTTCTCGGTCTCCGGCCGCGTCAAGAAGCCGGGCGTGGTGCTGGCGCCTGCCGGCGTCACGGCGCGCGAACTGATCGATGAGTTCTGCGGCGGTATGCAGGACGGCCACACCTTCAAAGGTTATCTGCCGGGCGGCGCCTCCGGCGGCATCCTGCCTGCCGAGCATGGCGGACCTGCCGCTCGATTTCGGCACCCTCGAGCCGTACGGCAGCTTCGTCGGCTCGCACGCGGTCGTCGTGCTGTCCGAGCACGACGATATGAAGGCGGTGGCGCTCAACATCATGCGGTTCTTCGAGGACGAGAGCTGCGGTCAATGCACCCCGTGCCGGGTCGGCACCGAGAAGGCCGCGAAGCTGATGGCGAGCGGGCCTTGGAACGAGTCGCTGCTGAACGAACTGTCGGCGACGATGCGGGACGCCTCGATCTGCGGCCTCGGCCAGGCGGCGCCGAATCCGGTCGCCTCCGTACTCAAGCATTTCCGCGACGATCTGACCAAGCCGTTGGGCGCGTGGTAGCTCAGCGTCCGTGTCTCGCGCGATTGCGTTCGCGCTACATCGCGAGCCGGACGCAGGCGCCGTTTGCGCTATAATACCGCAGCATTCCACGGCCGGTGCCGGCCAAATGGGCTCGCGCCGAGCGGCATGATTGCCCTAAGCTTCGCTCCGACCATTCATCGACAGACAAGACGAGAAGCTCATGAACCGTCGTGACGTGCTGAAACTCGGATTGGCCTCGGCGCTGCCGGCGGCACTGGTGCCGCTTTCGGCCTGGGCCTATCCGGATCGTCCGATCAAACTGATGGTGCCGTTCTCCGCCGGTGGCGTGAACGACGTCGTCGGCCGGCAATGGGCCGACCGCATGAAGAACCTGCTCGGCACCGTCTATGTCGAGAACCAGGGCGGCGGCACCGGCACGATCGCGACCACCGAAGTATCGCGCGCCACGCCGGATGGGCACACGCTGATTCTCGGCAGCACCAGCACGATGGTGCTCAATCCAATGACCATGGCGAAGGTCGCGTACGATCCCATCAAGGATTTCGTGCCGATCGCGCTGCTCGCGGTGTCGACCACCGCGATCGTCGTACACGCGTCGGTGCCGGCAAAGAACCTCAAGGAATTCATCGCCTATGCGAAAGCCAATCCCGGCAAGCTGTCGTACGGCTCGGCCGGCACCGGGACGATGAGCAATCTCGCGGGCGAACTGTTCAAGCAACTGACCGGCCTCAACGACCTGGTTCACATTCCCTACAAGGGCGCCGGTCCCGGCATCACCGACCTGGTCAGCGGCCATATCCCGGCAATGTCGCCGAACATCACCGGGCAGGTGCTCGAATTGCATCGTGCCGGCAAGATCCGCATCCTGTCGGTGAATTCGGCCGAGCGGCTCACGGCCGCTCCGGATATCCCGACCTCGATCGAAGAGGGCGTGCCCGGAATGATCGGCCTGCTGGCGATCGGACTGTTCGCGCCGGCGGCTACCCCGCAGCCGATTATCGATCAGATCGGCGCGGCGAACCGCCGCGCGATGGCCGACCCGGACTTTCAACAGGTCTTCAGCAAGGCGGGGCTCGACTTCGTCACCAATTCCAACACCGAGAAGACTCGCCGCTTCCTCGAGGAGGAAGTCGTGCGCTGGGGCCCGGTCGTGAAGGCCCTGAACCTCAAGATGTAGCAGACGGCGAATCGTGCATGCGATCGCGAGCTTCGTGCTCGCCTGCGCATACGTTAAGCGTGGTCCCGGGCGCTGCGCAGCGGTGCAGCCTCTTCGCTGCACTGGTGCGCTGCAGACTCGGATCGCAACGACACCACCTTCGGGAAGGTCCCGGATCAGCGGCGAATCACTTCGTGCTGCACCGCGTCCGGGACACGCGGTCAACCGAACCATCATCATGTACGCGGCCACGCGCTCCGCCGCCATCCGGTGCAGCAGGTTGCGGTCGATCTTGTTGGTCGATGCGAGCGGCAGTTCGTCGACGAACCACACAAAGCGCGGATGCGCATAGGCCGGCGCGTTGGCGAGGGCGAAGCGCTTGATCTCCTCAGCGTCCGGGGCGTGCTCCGGCTTCGGCACCACGAAGGCGACCGGTTTCTGACCCTTGATGTCGTCGTCGATCGGCACCACCGCCGCCTGCGCGACGTCCGGGTGGCGTTCCAGCATGCGCTCGACATCGGCCGGATAGATGTTCTCGCCGCCGGAGACGAACATGTCGTCGGTGCGGCCGACGAAATAATGGAAGCCGTCGGCGTCCCGCCGGAACACGTCGCCGGTGATGTAGAAGCCGTCGGCGGTGAACGGCGGCTTGAGCGACGGCCGGTTGTGATAGCCGTTCATGACGGCAGGGCATTTCATCTCCAGCATGCCCTGCTCGGCATCGCGGTTCGCGCCATCCACCAATCGAACTTCGACCTTGGGATGCGGATAGCCGACCGACATCTCCGGTTGCGGCAGCCCTCGCGGGTGCGGCCCGAACACCACCGGTCCGGCCTCGGTGGTGCCATACGCGTTGGTGACGGAAGCCTGGGGCAGCGCCGCGTGAATCGCCTGCATCAAGCTTTGGCTCACCGGCGCCGAACCCATGCGGATGAACTCGACGCTGGAGAGATCGGTACGGGCCAGCAGCTCTTTCTCGTGCAGCATCATGGCGATCATCGGCGGCACGGCGGTGAGCCACGTGCAGCGGTAGCGCTCGATCGCCGCGATATAGGCGCGGGCGGTGAACTGCGGCAGCAGCACGATGGTGGCGTGCGCCGCGCAGGCGAGCTTGGAGAGCGCCAGCGCGTTCATGTGATAGAGCGGCGCGGCGATCAGGAAGCGGTGCCGGTCGAGTCCTGGCGCGAGCCGCGTCTCCACCACCCAGATGTGGCTCTGGTGCGAGAGCACGACGCCCTTCGGCGTGCCGGTCGAGCCCGAGGTGTAGAGGAACATCGCGGGCTCGCCTGATGCGGGACGACGGCTTCGAACGGGCCATCGTTGAGAAAGGCGTCGAAACCCTCCTGTCCGTTGTCGCCGAAACCGACCACCGGCAGCCCGTCCGGGCAGTCCGCTAGCCGCGCCTGATCGCAGAACAACAGTTTCGCGCCGGAATCCTGCAGGATGAAGTGAATGGTCGCTCGCGGGAATTTGAAATTCACCGGCACCGCGACCAGACCGGCGCGCATGATGCCGTAATAGGCCGCGAGATACTCGGCGCGGTTCGCCGACAGAATGGCGACGCGGTCGCCGCGCGCAAGACCGCGGCGACCGAGCGCGCGGGCGACGCCGTTCGCCATCGCGTCCAGTTGCGCGTAGCTGAATTCGCGCGGGCTCGTCTCGCCGCCGAGGTCGATCACCGCGATCTTGCTCAGGTCGCGGTCGCGGCGGACCAGGTCGCCGAGATTATGGAAGTCGGTTTCCTGCAAGGGCATCGCCAACGCCACTCGACCACGAGATCCGGTTGCCGCGGCTCAATCTAGGCTTTCGGCGGCGCCGTGAAATAGGTGCCGCGGCCGCTCGCCAGCAGCTTGCCCTGGGCGTCGAGCACTTGCGCTTCGGCGGTCGAGAACTGGCCGCCGAGCCGGATCGCCTTGCCCTTGACGGTCAGGTCGCCCGGCATGGCGGCGCTGTGATAGTCGACGCGCAGGTCGATGGTCGGAACCGCGCGCCCGAGCTTCTTCACCATCGCCCAGTCGGCGCCGAGATCGATCAGCGCCGCGAGCACGCCGCCGTGGGTATAGCGGCGCTCCAGATTGACCACCCACTCCTCGCGCCACGTGGCGGTGAGTTCGATGCCGTCGTCGTGCAGCGCCACCACCTTCAGTCCGAGCCACTGGTGGTAGGGCGCGCGCGTGATCATCTGCTGCACGCGCTCTACGGTGATTTCGTCAGTCATCTGCATTTGCTCCGAGGGATGATCGTGTCCGCGCAAGCGGACAACAAGTGACTGGATGGTCCGCTTTCGCAGGGGGATGGGAGCGCGCGGCGGCCGCGCGGTGAACTCGCTCACGGCGTAACCACGACCTTCCCGATCACCTCGCGATCCTGGATCAACCGCAAGCCCTCGGCGGCTTGTTCCAGCGGCAGGACCTTGTCGATCACCGGCTTGAGCTTGCCGTCGGCGATCAGCTTCATCAGGGCACTCAGGTCCTCGTCATAGAAGCTGTTCGACCCGAGGATCTTCAGCTCGAAGCTCCAGATGTAGCGCAGGTCCTCTTTCGGGTCGTAGCCGGCGGTCGCGCCGCACACGAGGAGCTTGCCGCCGCGCTTGAGGCAGCGCAGCGACGGGTGCCAGGTGTCGCCGCCGGTGAAGTTGATCACCACGTCCACTCCGCCCTCATAGGTGCGGCGCTGCGGCTTGCCGTATTTCTCGGTCGCCCATTTCGAGAAGTCGGTCTCTTTGACGTTGAGCACGTGGTCGGCGCCGAGTTCCTTCAGCTTCTCCATCTTCTCCGGGCTCGACGTGCAGGCGATGACCTCGGCGCCGAGATGCTTGGCGAGGATCACGCAGCCGGTGCCGACGCCGCCCGAGGCGCCGAGGATGAGCACCCGGTCGCCCTTCTTGACCGTGTCGTGGGTGATCAGCATCCGGTGGGCGGTGCCATACGCCACCGGCAGCGAAGCCGCTTGCTCGAAGCTGACGCCGTCGGGGATGGGCAGAAGCTGGTCGGCGGCGACCAGGCAGTATTCCGCCATTCCGCCGTCGAGCATCTCGCCCATCAGCCCCTTCTTCTTGTTGAGCGGATTGACCAGCACCCGGTCGCCCACCTTCCGTCCGGTTACGCCGGGGCCGACCTCGGTGATCTCGCCCGCCATGTCGAGGCCGATCACGACCGGAAAGGGCACTTTGATGCCCGGCATGCCGCGGACGGTGAATACGTCATGGTAATTGAACGAGGAGGCCCGGACCCGGATCACCACGTGGCCCTCGGTGGCGGTCGGCATGGGGTGGTCGCTGACGACCGCGAGATTTTCGAGACCGCCGTGCTGGCGCAGGACAAGGGCGCGCATGGTTTTCTGGCTCACGCTGCTGATTCCTACCGGAAAAACGCGCGGCCGTGGGCTCCGCGCGTGGGGGCGAAAACCCATAGCCGGAGTGGCGGCGAGATTCCCACAGCGGAATCGCGGCCGGAGAGAACTGCGAATCTCATCGCGAGACGGTCAAGAATTGCGATACTGTGAAAGGTTCAAGAAAGAACTGAATAAAAATACCGAAATGGAGAAATAATTTTCTTGTCACTTCTTTATGAGCTTTTATTCTGCCACCTTGTCGCCACAACTCGAAGGTGCGCATCGTTGGAGCTGGCATTGTCCGACCCCGGCGAGATGCCATTGCAAGGATGCCGCCCTCTAAGATGGAAGTCAGCAATGTATAAACTGGCATTTGTTGCTGCTGCTGCCGCTCTCGCGTTCGTGCCGTCCTTCGCGCCAAGCTCGGCTGAGGCTGCCACGAAGGTGACTGTGAACCCCACTTACGTCCCGGCGATCTACTGCTCGTACAAGTCCAAGGACTGGATGCAGAAGGGCATCGTCACTTGCCCGACTGGCTGGGCGCCGATCGGCTACCCCGGCACGCGCTGGAAGGTCAGCAAGAGCCTGACCAACTGCTGGAGCACCTACGGCGCCGGCGGTAAGGACTACACGGGCTATTGGAGCAAGTGCAAGTAAGCACTGCAAATTCAGCTAGGATCGAGACGCGCGGCCGGGCATTTTGCCCGGCCGTTCGTATTTTTGGGGACTCTGGCCTCGATCTATTTTGCAAATTCATCCTGAGCGGCTCGGGCGTTCATAATAGGCTTGCGCCATCCCGCCCGGATTGGTGATTGCTAACGGAAGATCAACTGTTTTGCTCCTGCCTGCGCCCTCCAACACTCGCGACAAGCTCCAGACCGGCGGAAGATCAGCTTTTGAGGCCGGATTGCCTCAGATGTGCTTGAGCAATGCTCGCGATTGGCGGCTTCGTGAGTCACAGGTCGATGTAACTAGGGCGCGGGAGGCTCCGGTTTCTTCTCTCGGTTTTTCCGCAAGCGCACTCCCGGCCCTCCGCCGTTCGCGTCAATGAATTCGACGCCGGCTCGTTCGAAGGCTCGCCTTATGACATCGAGCGTTGCCCAACGAGGCGCACCTTGAACTGCCTCTAACTGCCTTACTGTGACAATTCCCACGCGCGCCTCATCGGCCAACGTCTGTTGGGTCCAATCAAGCAATCCCCGCGCAGCTCTGCACTGCTCTGGTGTGAGCATATCCAGCTTGTCGCAAAAGCAATTGATTCAATCAAATATATTGAAAAACGATTGACATTTTTTAACGTTGAAAATAGATTATTATATTGAAAAACAACGCTTCAACTTATCTATGAGGCCAAGCGTGAAAACGACCCACTACACGGATCGAAGGTCATTCATCGGCGGCTCAGACGCCCGGATCATCATGGGAGGGGACGAGGCCGCGCTGATCCGGCTCTGGCGGGAAAAGCGGGGCGAGGTCGACCCGGAGGACCTGTCCGGCAATCTCGTCGTGCAGCTTGGCAGCGCGACTGAAGACCTCAATCGGCCTGGTACGAGCGCAACAGCGGCCGAAAGGTCGTGGACGTCCAGCGCCGGGTGAAGCACTCGGCCATTTCGTGGATGGCCGCCACTCTGGACGGCATGGTGGAGGGAAGTGGGGCGGTATTCGAGGCCAAGTTCATGCTGCCCTGGTCGTTCGACGAGCAGGCGGCGGCCGACAAGCACATGGCCCAGGTCCAGCACAACATGTGGGTGACCCATGCCCGCTCGGCGGTGCTGTCGATTATCA
Source organism: uncultured Alphaproteobacteria bacterium (assembly GCA_963807865.1). GTDB lineage: Bacteria > Pseudomonadota > Alphaproteobacteria > Rhizobiales > Xanthobacteraceae > VAZQ01. Next base: position 64,998 of record CAWEDK010000034.1, read on the forward strand.
CCGGTGGCGGCAAGTGGGTCGAGATCGCCATTCCGATGGACCCGCTCTACCTCAGCATCCTGGTCGCGGCCGAAAAGAAGTTCTGGCGCTGCGTGCAGTCGGGCGAGCCACCGCATCCGACTTATTCCGAGCCGCCGCGAGCGCGGGTTGAGGCCATTCGCATCGTCGACATGACCTCCTCCAACAGCTGGGCGGAGTTTGCCGGTGTCTTCCGCCGCACCCGGCAGGCCTACCTGGAGCACGAGGGAGCCAAGACCGAGCTCAAGGGGCTAATGCCGGAGGACGCCAAGGAAGCGATCGGCCATGGCGTGCGGGCACGACGCTCGAAGTCCGGCGCCATCAGCTTCGATGTCATCGACCGCCCCAGGGAGGTCGCCCATGCCGCGATCCAGTGACTCGGTCGCGGCGCTGGGATCGGCCCTGGCCAAAGCGCAAGGCGAACTGGTCAATCCCGAGAAGTCGTTGACCGCAACTGTTTCAACTGGACGGGCAGGGGAGGGCGAGGAGCGCACCTTCCGCTATGCGTCGCTCGCCAGTGGCCTCGACATCGTGCGCAAGACGCTGGGCCACCACGAGATCGCCACCGTGCAGACCACCGCGGTCGATCAGGCTGCAGGGCTCGTCAACCTGACCACCATGCTGGTTCATGCCTCGGGCGAATGGATTGCCTCCGACTGGCCGGTTTGCCCGATCAGCGACCTCGCCAGTCCGCGCCGCATGGGAGCCGCGCTGACCTATGCCCGCCGATACGCGCTGTTCACTCTGGTCGGCATCGCCGGCGAGGATGACCTCGACGCACCGGATCTGCAGGATCAAGCGGCGCCCCGTCGCCGACCCAGACAAATGGAGCAGGGAACGGCGTTGCCGGTGCGAACGGCAGCAGCGGTGCCCCGCTTCACGATTCGCATTCTAGGCGGCAGGGAAACGGGTCCGACCGCCGCGGACGACGGGCGGATCGATCCACACCACCGGTCATCCTTGATCCCAACGAGTCGGGCGAGTTGCGAGACCGCCTGTTGGGAGAACTCGTTGCTATCTCCTCAGCCGACGAAGCGACGATCTGGGCCGGCAACGCCATCGCCGCCAAAAACACCCTCAGGGTCCCCGATGCGCAGGCGGTGGAGGACGCGTTCGAGCGCAGGCTCACAGAGCTCAGCGATGCGGCAGATGCCGACGCGAGTTTGCCCGCGGTCGAAGGGCAGGGGAGTGAAGCCCCGAAGGCAATTGGTGCCCAGCCTCAGTCCGACGACCCGACAGGGATTGCGACCGTGCAAGCGCCGATGGCGCCAGGTGCTGCTGCGGCTGAGCAATCAGTGACCGCATCGCATCAACCGCCGCCCGGCATCGACAAGAGCGTGCTCGCGCTCTCCGAGCCCAAGCGCCACCGCAACAAGGAGCACCTGCAGTTCGTCGCGCAGCAGCCTTGCCTGATCTGCGGCCGTACGCCGTCCGATCCGCACCACCTGCGCTTCGCTCAGCAGCGCGCGCTTGGCCGCAAGGTCAGCGACGAATTCGTCGTGCCGCTCTGCCGCACCCACCACCGCGCCCTGCACCGGGTCGGCAATGAGGCGGGATGGTGGCAGGCGGCAAACATCGATTCTCTGAAGGTCGCACGGAAGCTCTGGCGTAGAACCAGGCGGGTCGTGGACCAAGTGCCACGCGACATGCCGGTCAGAACAACGTCCCAGACCGCGATTGCAGCCGAAGGGGGCGCCCTCCCCAGCGCTTGCAGATCTCCCGGCCACCTGCCTTGAACCGACAGGCAAACGTTGACGGAGGTCCGCCGATCTTTGCAGTGGACAATTGTTATGCAATCGATACTTGCATAATACGAGCGCGCAATCAGCTTTCACATTTGGCGAAACGAACCCAACGGGGTCGACCATTCAACAACCACGCCGTATTGCACGCGCGGGAGGCGCAAGCCCAGCATGGGTCGATCTATCTCGACTTTCGCCGACGAGTTCAGCCCGTGAGGGCGGCTCCATCGAGGCGCCACATTCGCTCTGCGATCTCGGCGGCCCAGGATGGCGTGGTGCTGATCGTGGCGTGGTTGCTCGGTGCGCTCCGTGCCTGCGGCCCTTATCCGGTCCTCGCGGTGTCGGGCGAACAGGACGCCGGGAAGATCATGACGTGCAAGCTGTTGCGTGCCTTGATCTACCCAGCGCGGCTTCCGTTGCTCGCTGCCGCGGGAAGAGCGCGAGCTGTTAATCGCCGCGCACAACAGCGCCTGTTGGCGCTGCGGGAGTAACCTATTGCTGGAACACACTCCGGTCGGTAAGGACCTACACCGGCGAGGTGCGGCCCATGCAAGTATAGCCGTACGCATTCGTTTCGTCGCGGCCCGGCCGTGGCATTTTCCGCGCCCATGCGCTGGTGCATTTCACCCAACGCCACGAGACCGCTTCCGGCGACCGCCACGCTCGGCTATGCATAGCGCGACCAGCCGCGGTCGTGGAACGCGGGGCGGGTCATCGCAGGGGACCGCATGCAGGAGAACTTTCGCCAATTCCTCGATCGGCTGAGACAGGTCGGTGAACTCGTCGACCTGCATCAGCCGGTCGATATCCGGCATATCGCGACTCTGGTCGACCAGGCCAAAACCGCGCTCTATTTCCACAACGTGATCGGCTACGACATCCCGGTGGTGTCCGGCATCATTCGCACGAAAGAGCGCGCCATGATGGCGCTCGGCTGCGAGACGTTTCGCGAGGTCGAGGACAAGCTGACGCAGGGCATCAACCGCCCGATCCCTCCGAAACACGTCAAGACTTCGCCGACGCGCGAAGTGGTGCTGCTGGGAGAGGACGTCGATCTCTACAAGCTGCCGATCCCGATGTCGTCGATCTACGACGGCGGACCGATGATTACGGCCGGCGTGGTGATTGCGCGCGACCCCGAGCTCGGAATCAACAGCGGCATCTATCGCTTCATCGTCAAGGAGAAGAGCCTCACCGGCATCGACATCGTCACGCCCAACAACATGCGGCTGTTTGCCCAGCGCGCCTTCGAGCGCAAAGAGCCGCTGCCGATCTCGATCTCGATCGGCACCCATCCGATCGAAATCACCGGCTCGGGCTATCGCGCGCCGCTCGGTGTCGACGAGATGGCGGTGGCGGGCGGCATCCGCGGCGCGCCGGTCGAACTGGCGCCGTGCGAAACCATCGACTTGCCCTATATCGCCGACGCCGAGATCGTGCTGGAGGCCGAGATACTGCCGACCGGCTGGACCTTCCCGGAAGGCCGCTTCGGCGAATTCACCCGCCTGATGGGCGGGCTGCACTGGAATCCGCTGGTGCGCATCAAGGCGATCTCGATGCGCAAGGACGCCATCTACTACAATCTGCACATGCCGTGGGAGAACACCTGGCTTGCGGCGCCCACGCGCTACGCGGCGATCCGCCAGGCGCTCAAGACCGCCGGCGTGCAGGTCAAGGACATCAACGTCACGCTCGGCGGCTGTGCGTTCTGGCACGCCGTGATCTCGATCAAGAAACAGCCGGGCGAGGGCAAGAACGCGCTGCTGGCCGCGCTCTCGGTCATGGACCTCAAGCACGTCGTGGTGGTGGACGACGATATCGACGTCAACGACCCGACCGAGGTCGAGTGGGCGATCGCGACCCGCGTGCAGGGCGACCGCGACATCATGATCGTCGGCAACGCCCGCGCCAAGCCGCTCGACCCCAGCCTGCCGCAAGGGTTTGGCGTAGTGCCGACCGGAGCCAAGGTCGGCATCGATGCCACCATCCCGGAGGGCATCCCGGCTGAGCACTACGAGCGCATCACCTACGCGTACGCGGACCGTGCCAAGGTTGACGACTACATCGACGGTAAGGCCGACGCCCGCGGCCAAGGCGGCGACGCAGCGGCAGTCTCGGCGCTGGCCGACGAGATACTGGCAGCCATCGGCAAGGAACCGCTCTACTACACCGACATCGCGGAGCGGTTCTCGGCCTATGATTTCCGCACCGTCGCACGGGCTCTCGGAGAACTGCACGCCACCGAGAGGCTCTGGCAGGATTCACGCGGCCGGATGTGTGTCCGCGGTTCGGAATTCGCCGCCAAACCGCCACGCCGATAGGGGCCAAAAAATCGAGCGCGGGCGGCCTCGCCTAATTTTTAGGCGGCGGCGCTAATTCGCGGGCAGCGTGAGCCGGGCGGTTCTCGAAGGCCCTGGCGCAAGTCCCGGATCGCCCCGCCGCCGCAATGGTTTGCGGCTACCTGATGCGCTTGGCACGCGGCTTGCAAATCGTTCGCGCGCGAGAGGCCGCCGGGGTTTTGCCAACAGGCTGCCGGGCCGTTCGCGCGCGTCAACAGAAGGACATCGCGATGCTCAATCCCCAAGGCGCGGTCGCGGGGCGACCGCTTTCACGCCGCTTGCTTGTTGCGACGGCCGGCATGGCCCTCGGACTTGCGGCGGCGGTATTGCCCGCCAATGCCCAGGACACGATCAAAGTCGGCATTTTGCATTCGCTCTCCGGCACCATGGCGATCAGCGAGACCACGCTGAAAGACGTCATGCTGATGCTGATCGAGGAGCAGAACAAGAAGGGTGGACTGCTCGGCAAGAAGCTCGAGGCAGTGGTCGTCGACCCGGCGTCCAACTGGCCGCTGTTCGCCGAGAAGGCCCGCGAATTGATCACCAAGGACAAGGTCGTCGCGGTGTTCGGCTGCTGGACCTCGGTGTCGCGCAAGTCCGTGCTGCCGGTGTTCAAGGAACTGAACAGCATCCTGTTCTACCCGGTGCAGTACGAAGGCGAGGAGAGTGAGCGCAACGTGTTCTACACCGGCGCCGCACCGAACCAGCAGGCGATCCCGGCCGTCGACTACCTGATGTCGAAGGACGGCGGCGACGTGAAGCGCTGGGTGCTGGCAGGCACCGACTACGTCTATCCGCGCACGACGAACAAGATTCTCGAAGCCTACCTGAAGCAGAAGGGTGTCGCGGATGCCGACATCATGATCAACTACACGCCGTTCGGACATTCCGATTGGCAGACCATTGTCTCCGACATCAAGAAATTCGGCTCCGCCGGCAAGAAGACCGCCGTCGTGTCGACCATCAACGGCGACGCCAACGTGCCGTTCTACAAGGAGCTCGGCAACGCCGGCGTGAAGGCGACGGATATTCCGGTCGTCGCGTTCTCGGTCGGCGAGGAAGAACTGGCCGGCCTCGACACCAAGCCGCTGGTCGGACATCTCGCCGCATGGAACTACTTCATGTCGGACAAGGCGCCGGCCAACGCCGCGTTCATCAAGACTTGGCAGGCTTTCACGAAGAATCCGAAGCGCGTCACCAACGACCCGATGGAAGCACACGTGGTCGGCTTCGCGATGTGGGTGAAGGCGGTCGAGAAAGCCAAGTCGACCGATCCCGACAAGGTGATCGACGCGCTCCCGGGCATCGAGGCGCCCAATCTTTCTGGTGGCATATCGAAGATGCTGCCCAACCATCACATCACCAAGCCGGTGTTCATCGGCGAGGTGCGCGGCGACGGGCAGTTCGACGTAGTCTGGAAGACGCCGGGCCTGGTGCCGGGTGATGCGTGGTCGGACTTCCTGCCGGGCTCGAAGGACCTCGAGGCCGACTGGGTCAAGCTCAAGTGCGGCAACTACAACACGGCGACCAAAAAGTGCGGCGGCGGGTCTTAATGACCGGCCTGTGAATCCAAGACGAGAGGCGGCACTATGCCGCCTCTTTTTCTCCGACGATGCCGGGACGACAGAATGCATGCTTTTCGCGTTCGCTGCATGGCGCTCGTCTGGGCGTTGGGCGTGCTGGCCGCGCTGTTGACCGCTGCGCAGGCCGGGCCTTACGAGGACGCGCTGGTTCATTTCACGACCGATAGTTTCACCGACACCACCGAGGGCATCAACGGCGTCGCCCGCAGCGGCAATCCGCTGGCCGAAACCGTGATCAAGGCCCTGCAGGACGGCCGCCTGTCGTTCAGCGCCTCGACCAAGGGCGTGTTCTACAAAGATGCCTCCGACAAGCTGTTCAATGCGGCAACCGGCGAAGCGGTTACGGGAACGCCGCCGGGCGACCTCGCCCCCGTCCGTCTCAACAACCGGCTGCGCGGGCTGGTCGCGGCGGCGCTCGGCAGCCTCACGCTGATGTCGCCGGACCCGGCCCGGCGTCTCTCGGCCGCCCAGGCGGTCTTCAAGTCGCGCGACCAAAACGCACTCGCCGCCCTCGACGCGGCCATCCCGAAGGAGAGCGACGCGCGGATCAAGCAGGCGATGATCGAAGCGCGCGCCGCGATCGTGCTCTATTCGGACAGCGCATCCGAGGCCGACAAGCTCGAAGCCATCAATGTGGTCCGCCTGCGCGGCGATCAGGATGCGCTCGGACTGCTCGGCGGCTTGCCGGTCAATGCGCCGCCGGCGGTCCGGAAAGCCGCCGCCGATGCCATCACGTCGATCCAGAACAGTCTCGCGCTGTGGACCGCGCTGCAGAACACCTGGTACGGCCTTTCGCTCGGCTCGGTCCTGCTGCTCGCCGCCATCGGGCTCGCCATCACGTTCGGCGTCATGGGCGTCATCAACATGGCGCACGGCGAGATGGTGATGCTCGGCGCCTATACGACCTTCGTCGTGCAGGAGTTGATCCGCGCCCATAACCCCGCGCTGTTCGACTACTCGCTCGCCATCGCGATTCCACTCGCGTTCATCTTCGCCGGCGGCATCGGCATTCTGATCGAGCGCGGCGTCATCCGCTTTCTCTACGGCCGGCCGCTGGAAACGCTGCTTGCCACCTGGGGCCTGTCGCTGATCCTGCAGCAGGCGGTGCGCACCGCATTCGGGCCGACCAACAAGGATGTCGGCAATCCGTCCTGGATGAGCGGCGCGTTCGAGCTTGGTCACATCACCATCACGTACAACCGGATGTGGATCATCGTCTTCACGCTGCTCATCTTCGTCGGCCTGCTGGCGCTGTTGCGCTTTACGCGCCTGGGGCTCGAAATGCGGGCGGTGACGCAGAACCGGGCGATGGCCGCCTCCATGGGGATCCGCACCGGCCGCATCGACGCGCTCACGTTCGGGCTCGGTTCCGGCATCGCGGGGCTCGCCGGCGTGGCGCTGTCGCAGATCGACAACGTCAGTCCCAATCTCGGCCAGGGCTACATCATCAACTCGTTCATGGTGGTGGTGTTCGGCGGCGTCGGTAACCTGTGGGGCACGCTGGTCGGCGCCTTCACGCTGGGCATCGCCAACAAGTTCCTGGAGCCCTATGCGGGCGCGGTGCTGGCCAAGATCGCCATCCTGGTGCTGATCATCCTGTTCATCCAGAAGCGTCCGCGGGGGCTGTTCGCCCTCAAGGGCCGGGCGATCGAAGCATGATCGCCGGCCCGATCCTGCGCTCGCTCGACCGCGCGTCGGTTGCCTTCCTGGTCGTGATGGGGGCGATCGCCATCATGGTGCCGGTGCTCAACCTGATGGTGCCGGCATCGTCGCCGTTCCATCTGTCGGCATATTACGTTGCGTTGTTCGGCAAATATCTGTGCTTCGCGATCCTGGCGCTTTCGATCGACCTGATCTGGGGCTACTGCGGCATTCTCTCGCTCGGCCACGGCGCATTCTTCGCGCTCGGGGGCTACGCGATGGGGATGTACCTGATGCGGCAGATCGGCACCCGCGGCGTCTACGCTAACCCGGTGCTGCCGGACTTCATGGTGTTCCTGAACTGGCCGGAACTGCCGGTCTACTGGTACGGCTTCCAGCACTTCCCCTATGCGCTGCTGATGGTGGTCCTGGTGCCGGGCGCGCTGGCTTTCGTGTTCGGCTGGTTTGCGTTCAGGTCTCGCGTGACGGGTGTCTATCTCTCGATCATCACCCAGGCGCTGACGTTCGCGCTGATGCTCGGCTTCTTCCGCAACAACTTGGGCTTCGGCGGCAACAACGGGCTCACCGATTTCAAGGACATTCTCGGGTTTAACGTACAGGCGCCGGGAACGCGTGCCGGGCTGTTCGCCGCCACGACGATCGCGCTCATGCTGGGCTTCCTCATGTGCCGCGTCATCGTGAGTTCGAAGTTCGGCAAGGTGCTGATCGCGATCCGCGATGCCGAAGCCCGGACCCGCTTTCTCGGCTATCGCGTCGAGGCCTACAAGCTGTTCGTCTTCACGCTGTCGGCCTGCATGGCGGGGGTCGCCGGCGCGTTGTATGTGCCGCAGGTCGGCATCATCAATCCGAGTGAATTCTCGCCGGCCAATTCGATCGAAGCGGTGATCTGGGTCGCGGTTGGCGGCCGTGGCACGCTGACCGGCGCGGTGATCGGCGCCGTGCTGGTGAACTACGGCAAGACCTTCTTCACCTCCGGAAACCTGATGCCGTACTGGCTGATGGGCGCGGTCACGCTCGCGGTCGCCCTCGCCATCGTCTGGCAGCAGCGCCAGGCCCTGGTCGGAATTGCAGCCGGCGTCGTGCTCGCCGTCCCGGCAATGTTCCTGCTTGCGACCTGGACACCTAACGGGCCGTTCCTGCTGGCCGGCGCGCTCATTCTGATCGCGATGGGGATGAGCTGGCATCCCTGGGCGCTGGGCGCGATCTTTGGGGCCTTGCTGTTCGGGTTTTTCGCGACGCCCTACGAGAGCGTGGCGCTGGCGCCGTACTGGCTGTTCGCCCTCGGCGGCCTGTTCGTGGCGGTGACCTTGCTGCTGCCGCGCGGAGTCGTCGGAACGATCCAGCACTGGCGGTCGCAGTGGCAAGACCGTCGAAGGCAAGCCGCCGAAACCGCGAAGGCGGCCGCGCCGCCCGACGCAGCGCCAAGGCCGGCGGAGTAGCTCATGGACCCCCGCACCACCACGGCGCTGCTCTACCTCAACGGCATCACGGTGTCGTTCGACGGTTTTCGCGCCCTCAACAATCTCTCGTTCACGATCGAGCCCGGCGAAATGCGCGCCATCATCGGCCCGAACGGCGCCGGCAAGACCACCATGATGGATGTGGTCACCGGCAAGACCCGGCCGGACACCGGCGACGTCTACTTCGACGGCAAGTACGACCTCTCGCGCCTCGACGAAACCGAGATCGCGCTGCTCGGCATCGGCCGCAAGTTCCAGAAGCCGACCGTCTTCGATATGCACACCGTCGAGGACAATATCGGGCTCGCGCTCAAAGGTGACCGCCGTGCGCGCAAGACGCTGTTCTGGACCGAAACGCCCGAGGAGGCGAGCCGGATCAACGGCATTCTGGACATCATCCGGCTTTCGGCGCTGCGCGAGCGAATCGCCGGCTCGCTTTCGCACGGCCAGAAGCAGTGGCTGGAGATCGGCATGCTGCTGGCGCAGGAACCGAAGCTCATGCTGGTCGACGAGCCGGTGGCCGGCATGACCGACAACGAGACGCGGCAAACCGCCGAACTGCTGAAGGAGATCAACCGCGATCGCACCGTGGTGGTGGTCGAGCACGACATGACGTTCGTGCGGGAGCTCGGCGTCAAGGTGACGTGCCTGCACGAAGGCTCGGTGTTGGCGGAAGGAACGATCGATCAGGTCTCTGAGAACGAACGCGTGGTCGAAGTGTATCTGGGGCGGTAGGCTTGGCCTCATCCTTCGAGACGGCGCTTCGCGCCTCCTCAGGATGAGGTCGCAAATCTAACTCCTCGTCCTGAGGAGCCCGCGCAGGGGGCGTCTCGAAGGATGAGGCCAAGGTGGCGACGATATGCTGAACGTCAACTCCATCGATCTGCACTACGGCGCCGCACAGGCGTTGCGCGCGGTGTCGCTCACCGCCGAGCCCGGCAAGGTCACCTGCGTGCTGGGGCGGAACGGCGTCGGCAAGACCAGCCTGCTCGATGCGCTGGCGGGCCAGCACCCGGTCAGCAAAGGCGCGATCGTGCTCGACGGCGTCGACATCACGCGGCTCAAGCCGGAGGAACGCGCGCGCCGTGGCGTCGCCTATGTGCCGCAGGGCCGCGAAATCTTCCCGCTGCTGACCGTCGAGGAAAACCTCAAGACCGGCTTCGCTCCGCTCAAGCGCGATGAACGCGCTATCCCGGACGACGTGTTCTCGCTGTTCCCGGTGCTGGGCGACATGCTGCGCCGGCGCGGCGGCGATCTGTCCGGCGGCCAGCAGCAACAGCTTGCCATCGGCCGGGCGCTGGTCATGCGCCCGCGCGTGCTCCTTCTGGACGAGCCGACCGAGGGCATTCAGCCGTCGATCATCAAGGACATCGGCCGCGCCATTTCGTATCTGCGCAATCTCGGCCGGATCGCGGTCGTGCTGGTCGAGCAGTATCTCGACTTTGCGCAGGAGCTCGGCGACAATTTTGTCGCCATGGATCGCGGCGCGATCGTGTATGCCTGCACCCGCGAGACCATGGACGAGGCCGCATTGCGCCGCGCTTTGGCGCTGTAGCCCAGTTCGAGTCTAAGAAAGGCGGTCAAGTGTTCGCCATGCCGGACAGCGCGCGGACATTTGCGGCGAACCGCGCGGTCGGCAAAGTCGCGCTGACGGTCCATGCCCGCGACGGCATCAGCCGCCGCGCGCGCGTACACGAGCACGGCTCGCTGCGCGTGCGCTGTCCGGGCCCGCCCGCCGAAGAACTCGAAGCGGTGCTGATCAACACGGCGGGCGGGATGGCAGGCGGCGACCGCTTTGTCCTCGACATCGCCGCCGGACCGGGTGCCCGGCTGGTGGTCACCACGGCGGCCGCCGAAAAGGTCTATCGCGCGCTCGGCCCGGCCGCTGCCGCCGATGTGCGGCTCACCGTCGCTGCCGGCGGGGCGCTCGCCTGGCTGCCGCAGGAAACCATCCTGTTCGACCGGGCCAAGTTGCGGCGGGCGATCGAGATCGATCTGGCGGAGGATGCGCGGCTCCTCCTGGCGGAAGCAATCGTGTTCGGCCGTTCCGGCATGGGCGAAGCGATCGGCGAGTGCGAGCTGTCCGACCGGTGGCGTTTGCGGCGCGACGGCCGGCTGATCCATGCCGAAGCGCTGCGCCTCGACGGCGCGGCAGCCGCGAAGCTTGCCCGCCCGGCCGTCGGCAACGGCGGGGTCGCGGTCGCAACCGTGCTGCTGGCTCCGGGCGACGAGGCGGCGGCCATCAGGGTAGGCGCGCTCGAGGGACAATTCCGCGGTGAGGTCGGCGTCTCGGCCTGGAAAGGCGTGGCGATCGCGAGGCTCTGCGCCATCGACGGCGCCGCCCTGCGGCATGACCTTGTCCTGGTGCTGGCGGCGTTGCGCACGGCGCCGCTGCCGCGCCTCTGGCTCAATTGAGCGGGATGCCGCAAACTGGTGAGTGACACGCAAGGGCGGACTCGATGAACCTCACTCCTCGGGAAAAGGACAAGCTGCTGGTCGCGATGGCCGCGGTGGTGGCGCGCCGGCGGCTCGAACGCGGCGTCAAGCTCAACCATCCCGAGGCGGTGGCGCTGATCACCGACTTCATCGTCGAGGGCGCGCGCGACGGCAAGACAGTGGCGGAGTTGATGGAGGCGGGCGCGCATGTGATCACGCGCGCGCAGGTGATGGACGGCATCGCCGAAATGATCCACGACATCCAGGTCGAAGCGACATTTCCGGACGGCACCAAGCTCGTCACCGTGCACGAGCCGATCCGATGACTGTTTGTCACCCCGGTCCGCGAGCTGGAGGGAGACGGAACCAGATGGCTTACGAATCCGATCCGATTGCCCAGAAGCTGAACAATTTGGTGTCCGACAATCAGCTTTACACGGAGCTGATGTCCTTCGCGGACCTAAACCCGGCAGAGCAAGCGCTGATTGGAACGTGGGAATTGGCGAACGAACTCTACAATGGCGGCCTTACGCAGTACTTTCATAATTCAAGCGGCGAGCACGCCAAGCCGATGGTTGCGGTCCTGCGCTCCATCGATGCGCATCGCGCAGCGACCATCCTCGAAACAGCGATTGCGCTGGCCGGTCCCGGGACACCCTGGGGTGACGAACCCAATTATCTCAGTGCGATCAATTCCATGCCCGACGACGTAAAGAACGCCCTCGAAGCGCTTGAGGGCAATCTTTACGACGAATTGGATAACCTGCATCGTCAGGTCTTCAGTTATCTATCGAAGCACCGCGATCAAATCGATGCCCCTGCTGAATTCTGGACGGAGCCGACAGTCCAATGATCCCCGGCGAGATGTTTATCCAGGACGGCGAGATCGAGATCAATGCCGGCCGCAAGACCGTGACGATGACGGTGACGAATACCGGCGACCGGCCGATCCAGGTCGGTTCGCATTATCATTTCTTTGAAACCAACCCGGCGCTGAAGTTCGACCGCAAGGCGGCGCGTGGCATGCGGCTCGACATCGCGGCCGGCACGGCGGTGCGCTTCGAGCCCGGCCAGACCCGCGACGTCTTGTTGGTCGCGCTGGCCGGCAAGCGCACGGTCTACGGCTTTCGGCAGGACGTGATGGGCAAACTTTGATCGGGGATCGATCGGAGGTTCGCATGGCGCACTCGCACCGCAAGACCGCGATCGCGCTCCAGGGCGGCGGCGCGCTCGGCGCCTACGCGCTTGGCGCGCTCAAGTACATCTACGAATCGGAGCCCGCGTTTCGGCCGTCGTGCATTTCGGGAGTATCGATCGGCGCATTCACCGCCGCGATCGTCGCCAGCCATCCGGACAACCCGATCCCGAAGCTGCAAGCGTTCTGGGAGGATTTGACGGTCTTCCACTCGTCGCTGCTACCGCCCGACGCTGAGAAATATCTAGCCTATTTCGGCAACCGGGCATTCTATTCGCCCCGGCTCGATTATGTCGGGCTGCCGTTCTGGACGAATTTCTACGAGCTGCGTCCGATCAAGAAGACGCTGGAGCGCTATGTTTCCTTCGAGGCGATCGCCAAGTCCGACGTGAAGCTCGTGGTCACGGCCACCGACGTCAAGAGCGGTAAGATTGCAGAATTTCGTAACGACAATCCGAACAGGCCGATCACGCTCGACCACCTGATCGCGAGCGGCAGCCTGCCGCCGAGCTATCCGGCGCAACAGATCGGAGACCGCATGTACTGGGACGGCGGCCTGTTCGACAACACGCCGCTGTCGGCGCTGCTCGGGCTGATCGACGCCGGCGATGCGGCGGCGACGCGCATTCTGGTCGTCAACTTGTTCCCGAAAGAGGGGGCGATCCCCCGGACCATGCTCGACGTGTGGGATCGGATGACTGAGTTGCAATTCGCCAACAAGACCGAGAAGGATGTTAACGTCGCGCGCAAGATCAACAAGCTGGTCGCCGTAATCGAGGAGCTGCAGGGCGTTCCGGCCGGTGACCCGAAATCGGTGCTGCGCCAACCCGAGTTCGCCGACCTGGCGAAATACCGGGTCTTCGACAACATCATCGCGATCTCCAACAACGAGCCGGAGCCGGTGTCGAGCTCGGCGGACTTCTCGTTCGCGAGCATCGAGCGCCGGATCGAGGCGGGCTACCGCGACGCCGAAATCGCGCTGACGAACCCGCCGCAGCCGGCCGCTCACTTCAAGCACGCAGTCGCGCAAGTCGCCTGAGGACCTCACATGCCCGTCAAGATGAAGCGTGCCGTCTACGCCGAAATGTTTGGCCCGACCACTGGAGACCGCGTGCGACTCGCCGATACCGACATCATCATCGAGGTGGAAAAGGATTTCACCACCTACGGCGAGGAAGTGAAGTTCGGCGGCGGCAAGGTGATCCGCGACGGCATGGGCCAGAGCCAGGTCACCAACAAGCAGGGCGCGGTCGACACCGTCATCACCAATGTGCTGATCCTCGACCACTGGGGCATCGTGAAGGCCGACGTCGGCATCAAGAACGGCAACATCTTCGCCATCGGCAAGGCCGGCAATCCGGACATCCAACCCAACGTCAACATCGTGATCGGTCCCGGCACCGAGGCGATCGCGGGCGAAGGCAAGATTCTCACCGCTGGCGGCTTCGACACCCACATCCACTTCATCTGCCCGCAGCAGGTCGAGGAGGCGCTGATGTCCGGCGTAACCTCGATGCTCGGGGGCGGCACCGGGCCGGCGCACGGCACGTTCGCCACCACCTGCACGCCCGGGCCGTGGCACATCGGCCGCATGATCCAGGCCGCCGACGGGTTTCCGGTCAATCTCGGCTTCGCCGGCAAGGGCAACGCGTCGCGGCCGCAGGCGCTGGAAGAGATGGTGAAGGCCGGTGCGTGTGCGCTCAAGCTGCACGAGGACTGGGGCACCACGCCCGCCGCAATCGACTGCTGCCTCGGCGTCGCCGAGGATTACGACATCCAGGTGATGATCCATACCGATACGCTCAACGAGTCGGGTTTCGTCGAGGACACCATCAAGGCATTCAAGGGCCGCACCATTCACGCCTTCCACACCGAGGGCGCCGGCGGCGGGCACGCGCCCGACATCATCAAGGTGGCGGGGCTGAAGAACGTGCTGCCGTCGTCGACCAATCCGACGCGGCCGTTCACCAAAAACACCATCGACGAGCATCTCGACATGCTGATGGTGTGCCATCACCTCGATCCGTCGATCGCCGAGGACCTGGCGTTTGCCGAAAGCCGCATCCGCAAGGAAACCATCGCGGCCGAGGACATCCTGCATGACCTCGGCGCGCTGTCGATGATGTCGTCGGATTCCCAGGCGATGGGCCGGCTCGGCGAGGTCATCATCCGGACGTGGCAGACCGCCGACAAGATGAAGAAGCAGCGCGGACGCCTCAAAGAGGAGAAGGGCGACAACGACAACGCGCGCGCCAAGCGCTACATCGCCAAATATACCATCAACCCGGCGATCGCGCATGGCGTCTCGAAGGTGATCGGCTCGGTCGAGAAGGGCAAGCTCGCCGATCTCGTGCTGTGGTCGCCGGCGTTCTTCGGCGTCAAGCCGGACTGTATCATCAAGGGCGGTACGATCGTGGCGGCGCTGATGGGTGATCCCAACGCCTCGATCCCGACGCCGCAGCCGGTGCATTACCGGCCGATGTTCGGCGCGTTCGGCAAAGCGCTCACCGCCTCGTCGGTGGTGTTCGTGTCGAAAGCGGCGATGCGCGGCGGACTGCGCAACAAGCTCGGCGTCGACAAGCAGTTCGTCGCGGTCGACAACACCCGCAAGATTACCAAGAAGAGCATGGTGCACAACGGCGCCACGCCCGACATCAAGGTCGACCCGGAGACCTACGAGGTGACTGCCGACGGCGAACTGCTCACCTGCGCGCCGGCCGAGGTGCTGCCGATGGCGCAGCGGTACTTTTTGTTCTAGATGAAGCGCGCATCTCAGACTCGTTCGGCCGGTAGTTGGGATGACAAAGC
Source organism: uncultured Alphaproteobacteria bacterium (assembly GCA_963807865.1). Taxonomy (GTDB): domain Bacteria; phylum Pseudomonadota; class Alphaproteobacteria; order Rhizobiales; family Xanthobacteraceae; genus VAZQ01. Next base: position 80,241 of record CAWEDK010000034.1, read on the forward strand.
CGCCATCGATCGCGTCGTGCTCGACGCCGGCGAGCGTCACCGCCGCCGGGTCGTTCTGACCGGCGAATGCGGCACCGTCTTTCTGCTCGATCTGCCGCAGGCGGTGGCGTTGCGCGACGGCGACGGGCTGGTGCTCGACGACGGCTCGGTGATCCGGGTCACCGGCAAGCCCGAGCCGCTGATCGAGATCGTGGCGCGCACCCCGCACGAACTGGCGCGGCTCGCCTGGCACATCGGCAACCGCCACGTCGACATGCAGGTGGCGGGCGACCGGCTGCGCATCCGCCGCGATCATGTGCTCGAAGCCATGCTGCGCGGGCTCGGCGCGCAACTCATTCCGGTCGAAGCGCCGTTCGATCCGGAACCGGGGGCCTACGTGGGGCATGCGCACGCGGATGGCGGCGGCGATGGCTAAAGTCCGCACCAGAAAAATTGGTTCGCGTTCTCTCCTCCGTTCGTCCCCGCGCAAGCGGGGACCCAGCGTCGTCGCAGTAGCAAGTGGCAAGAAGGTTCTGGATTCCCGCTTGCGCGGGAATGACCGGAGAGAGTGCGCCCCTGTCGATAATTCCGGGTCGGCCTGTGACCTCCCACTCACCGCCGCCGCGCTCTATCGCCTGATGGCGTGGCTGTCGCCGTCCTATCCGATCGGCGCATTCTCCTATTCGAGTGGCATCGAGTGGGCTGTCGAAGCGGGCGACGTCCGCGACGCGGCTTCGTTGCAGAACTGGCTCACCGTGATGTTGGACGAAGGGAACGGCTTCTGCGATGCGGTGTTCTTCGTCCACGCGCATCGCGCCGCCACGCATGAGCCCGCGGCGCTCGGCGCGATCGCGGAACTCGCCGCGGCATTCGCATCCTCGAAGGAGCGATATCTTGAGACGACGGCGCAGGGCCGCGCCTTCCTCGATACAACGCGCGCCGCCTGGCCGTGTCCGGCGCTTGAAGAGCTGACGGTGGCGTCCGAAGTTGCGCTGCCGGTGGCTGTCGCCGTAGCCTGCGCCGGCCATGTCGTTCCAGTGGAGCCGGCGCTCGCCGCCTACCTGCATGCGCAGGCCGCCACGCTGATCTCAGCCGGCGTGCGGCTCATCCCGCTCGGCCAGACCGGCGGCCAGCGCGTCCTGGCCGCGCTGGAGCCGGTCGTGGCCGCTACCGCGACGCGCGCACTCGCGACACCGCTCGATGAGATCGGCAGCGCGGCGTTTCGTGCCGACATCGCCAGCATGCGTCACGAGACGCAGTACACACGACTGTTCCGGAGCTGATCAACGATGTCTCAGCATGGTCCCCTGCGCGTCGGGATCGGCGGTCCGGTTGGTTCCGGAAAAACGGCGTTGATGGATGCGCTGTGCAAGCGGCTGCGCGGCCGCTACGAGATCGCCGCCATCACCAACGACATCTACACCAAGTGGGACGCCGAATACCTGGTGCGTTCCGGCGCGCTGCCGCCCGAGCGCATCGCCGGCGTCGAGACCGGCGGCTGCCCGCATACCGCGATCCGCGAGGACGCCTCGATCAATCTCGCGGCGGTCGCCGACATGCGCAAGAAGTTTCCGGCGCTCGACCTGATCCTGATCGAATCGGGCGGCGACAATCTCGCCGCGACATTCTCGCCCGAGCTTGCCGACCTGACGATCTACGTCATCGACGTGGCGGCCGGAGATAAAATTCCGTCGAAGGGCGGGCCCGGCATCACGCGCTCGGATCTGCTTGTCATCAACAAGATCGATCTGGCGCCGTATGTGGGAGCTTCGCTCGAAGTGATGGAGCGCGATGCCAAACGCATGCGCGGCGCGCGGCCGTTCGTATTCAGCAATCTACACACCGGTCAGGGCCTCGACGACATCGAGCGTTTCATCGTGCAGAAGGGCGGACTCGGCACGAAGTAGCCTTCCCAGGTCATCGCCGGGCTTGACCCGGCGATCCATCCTCTTTGCAAGGCGTCTTTCGATGGATGCCCGGGTCAAGCCCGGGCATGACGAAGAGAGAACAGACACCTACTCCATCAACCCGTCCGTACCAGCCCAACCTTGCGCAGCAGCGGCTCGTCCGATACCCGCAGCAGGATCGCGTCGGCCTCGGCCTCGATCGCGTGCTTGTGCCAGCACGGCACCGTGATGACGTCGCCGACCTCGAGCACTTCGCTCAGGCCGCCATCGATGGTGCAGCGGGCACGACCGCTGATCACCGAATAGAGATTGTTCACCGTGGTCTTCGGCGTGTCGTGCCGTGCGGCGGCCGGCAGCCGTATCAGATGCAGCCCAATGGTCGGCAGCGCATCCTTGGCGATCTCGACCACCTTGGCGTCCGTGCCTTGGCCGAGCGCGTCACGCGCCGGAATGCGATAGGACGGCGGAGCCGGGCGCGTCACCGCCTCGAAGCCCGCCGGGTTGGCCTCGAAGAACATCGCCTCGGCGTGCTGCACGAATGGCACGTCGAGGAAGTCGATCCAGTAACTGGAGGCGTCGCTCTCGTTGGCGTGGCCGTGCCAGCACCACGCGGGAGTCAGCACCACGTCACCCGGCAGCATGTCGACGCGTGCGCCATCGACCACCGTGTAGGTGCCGGGTCTGGCCTCGACCACAAGCCGCAGCGCCGCCGCGGTGTGGCGGTGCGAGCGCGCTGTCTCGCCCGCCTTCACCATCTGGTAGGCCGACACGATATTTCGGCTGGTGGCGTAGGTGTTGCCCTCGATCGGATTGGCCAGGATGAGATTGCGCCGCTCGGCCTGCTCGACCGGCACGAAGTCGCCGGCCTGTTCGAGCGCTGCGCGGGCGGTGGCGTAACGCCAGAGCGCCGGCTTGAACACCGGCCGCGGCTCAGGCCACATCGCCGGCGAGGGCCGCGCCCAGCCGGGCAAGAGGTTCTGGCGGCCAAGGTCGCGGTAGTAGGGCGCAAGCACGTCCTGGTTCATCGCTAGCCTCCCGTGGTCTGGGCGGAGTGGGCCGCCGGTCTTGTGTCGTTGTCGTTGTGGCCGGGCCGTTGCACCACATTAGCGTAGCGGCGCGCGCCGCGCACCACGTCGATCACCGTTTGAGCATCGTCCGGCTCCGCGTCGGCCCGCCAAGCGACATGGCCGTCCGGCCGTACCAGCACGAGGCGGCGCTGGTAGAGCGCCGTCACCTCCGGCCGATCGAGATCGACGACCTCCAACGGCATCCCGGCCGCTGCCGCAGCAGCGCGCAGGCGAGGTGCATCGGGCGGGTCGGCGCCGAGCCGAAGCAGCGTAAAGCCGCGGCCGAACAGGTCGAGCGTCGAGCGGCCGTCTGGCAGAGTGGCGTGCGGGGCGCGATGGCCGGGCCGCGCGGTCTGCGTATAGGTCGAAGTGTCGAGCGGTGGTTCACTTGTGCCGTCCGGCCAGATCACCGGCGAGCCGTCGTAGCGATAGCCGAGGTGGAAGCCGAGCGTGAACCACTCGTGCTTCATCGTGGCGGTAAACCAGGCGCCGTAGTCTTTTCTTGCCACACCGCCCTGCGGTCCGGGCTGGAACACGTCCGGCTGCGGCAGCCGCTGGCGTGTCGATAGCATGCGCGCGAGATTGGAACTCGCTTCGCCGACGTTGCGCACCGCCACCGGCCGCCGTTCGATCTCGTAGGAGCGCAGCAACTCGGCGCCGCCCCAGCCGCGGATGACGGCCTCGAGCTTCCAGCCAAGATCGACCGCATCCTGGATGCCGGTGTTCATGCCGAAGCCACCGGTCGGCGACATCATGTGCGCGGCGTCGCCCGCGATGAATATCCGCTGCGTGCCGAAGTGGTCGGCGACCAATTCGCGTCGCACCCAACGCATGACCGACAGGATTTCGTAGTCGAAGTCGCGGCCCGCTGCGCGCCGCAGCGCCGCGCGGATTTCGTCCTCCGAATGACTGATATTGTCGGTGGTGCCAACAATCGACATGCGATAGCGGTCGCGGCCGTTGATCGCCACGATGGTGAGCCAGGTTCCCTCCGGGCCAACGAAGATGAAGCGGTAGCCCGGCTCGAAGTGGTGCAGCGAGGCGAAGTCCGGAATGCGCAGCATCACGTTGGTGGTGTAGGTCAGCGCCGGATTGCCGCTCATGGTGATGCCGAGGCGCTCGCGCACTAGGCTCGAGCCGCCGTCGGTGCCGACGAGGTAGTCGGCCGAGATGGTGCGGGTCGCGCCAGTGCGAGTGTCGCGCACGGTGGCGATGACAGCGTCCGCGGTCTCCTCGAAACCGAGCAGTTCGGTCGAGGTGCGAAAGCTCACGTGCGGGAAGGTGCGAACGAACCGCTGCAGGATCGGGTCGAACATGTCCTGCGGCACGCGCTCGCGCTTCTGCGGGCTCTGCGGCGGGCATTTCTCGAAGGCGCGGCCGGGGAACCGCTCGCGCCCCAGTTCGTAGCCGTCGAGCGCGGTGACGTAGATGCAGTCCTGTGGATGGTCGCCCGGGTAGGGCGCGTCGCGCACCCAGTCGGCGATGCCCCAGCGCCGGCAGAATTCCATGGTGCGCGGCCCGACGATGTCCATGCGCGGGTGCTCGATCGCGCCGTCGGTCTTCTCGATCAGCGTGCAGGCGACGCCGCGCCAGCCGAGGTCGCCGGCGAGCGCCAAGCCGACCGGACCGGCGCCGACGATCAGAACCGGCGTATGCTCGGTCATGAGGCGCTTCCAAGCGACCGTTCATCCTGCCCGGACCTCATCCTGGGGAGGGCCTCATCCTGAGGAGCGCACGCAGTGCGCGTCTCGAAGGATGGCGGCACGCACCAAACTCGCGGCCATGCTTCGACTTGCGCTCGTAAAATTGCCGATATCGGGTAAACCCAACATCGGTGGTCGCTCCTCAGCATGAGGTCCGAACCAGTCATCGATTTATCCTTTCCGAGCCGCGCGAGATATCCCATTATAGCGGCCCATCGCGGGGACAATCGAGCAATCACGCCCAGAAGGCCTGCGGACGCGGGAGCCAGCCAATCATGTCCAATGTTCCGATCACGTTCGCCTGCGGCCTCTATGATCGCGTGCTGGCGCTCTACACCGGCGAGGTGAAACCGCAGGGGATCGACCTCAACTTTCTCGCCATCGACGACCCGCGCCAGATTTTCGACCGCATGGGCAAGAGCCTCGATTTCGACGCCTGCGAGATGTCCAGCTCGGACTTCATCACCCGTCATGCCGCCGGCCGCCGCGAGATGGTGGCGGTGCCGGTGTTCCCGTCGCGGGTGTTCCGCCACGGCTTCGTCACCGTCAACCGCAACCATGTAAAGACCGCGAAGGATCTAGAGGGCAGGCGCATCGGCACGCCGCTCTACACCCAGACCGCCGCGGTGATCATCCGCGGCATGCTCACGGACGAGTACGGCGTCGACTTCTCCGGCTGCCACTGGGTGCAGGGCGCGGCGAACAGCGCGGGCTCGCATGGCGCGCCGAGCCCGCTGGCGCAGCTTCCTGGCGTTTCGATCGAGCGGAACGAGTCCGGCCGTTCGCTGTCGGACCTGCTGGCAAGCGGCGACATCCAGGCGATTATCGGCAGCGGCCTGCCCGACTCGCTGAAGACCAGCCCGGACGTTGTGCGGCTGTTCCCGGACTATCACGCGGTCGAGATGCAGTCCTATCGGCGCACGCGCGTGTTCCCGATCATGCACCTCCTCGCCATGCGGCGCGACACCTACGAACGCAACCCGTTCATCGCCAAGAGCCTGTTCCAGGCGACGACGGAGGCCAAGGACATCGCGCTCAAGAAGATGCGCGACCTCGGCACGCTACGCTACATGCTGCCCGGCATGGCGGCCGAGCTCGACGAGATCGACGAGGTGTTCGGCGGCGATCCCTGGCCATACGGCATCGAACCCAACCGGCCGACGCTCGAAGCACTGGTCCGCTACCTCGCGGAACAATCGATGATCAAGGCGCCCATTCCGCTCGAGGAACTGTTCGTGCCGGTGTAGAAGCAACGATTTGCAAGTGTCCCGATTCCGAAGTTCGCATTATTCTGCAGCACCCACATTTGCGACTTCGGAATCGAAGGCCACTAGCAGCTCATTGATCTAGTGTGGTTTTGGTTCAGAAGTCCGCATCTCGGACTCGCGACAAGAATGATGCGGACTTCTGAACCGCCACACTAGTGGGGCAGGCTCACGCGATGGCCGCCGGCCGCCGCGTCAATCCAGATGGAGCTGTGACGGATGAAGCTCGCTAGTTTTGTGGCTGACGGCAAGAATTGTTTCGGCGCGGTGCTCGATGACGGCGTCATCACGTTGAGCGGCAAGCTCGGGTACGCGACGCTGCGCGACGCGCTGGCGGCCGGCGACGGCCTCGCGGCAATACGTCAGGCCGTGAAGGATGCGCGGCCGGATCGCAAGCTCGCCGACGTGCGGCTGCTGCCGGTCATTCCGAACCCGGAGAAGATCCTCTGCGCCGGCATCAACTACCGCTCGCACGCCGCCGAAACCGGGCGCGACCTGCCGAAGCAGCCGAGCATGTTCGTCCGGCTCGCCAACACGCTGACCGGGCAGGACGGCGAGATGATCCGTCCGTCGGTCTCGCAGCATTTCGATTTCGAAGGCGAACTCGCGGTCGTCATCGGCCGGGGCGGCCGCCACATCCCGGTCGATCGCGCACTGGAGCATGTCGCCGGCTACACCTGCTTCGTCGACGGCAGCGTGCGCGACTACCAGAAGTTCTCGGTGACCTCGGGCAAGAACTTCCCCGGCACCGGGCCGCTCGGACCTTGGCTGGTGACGGCGGACGAGATTCCCGATCCGACCCGGCTCACGCTCACGACCCGGCTCAACGGCCAGCAGGTGCAACACTCGGGCACGGACTTGCTGATCTATTCGGTCCCGCAGATCATCGCCTTCTGCTCGGACTTTACGCCGCTGGTGCCGGGTGATGTGATCGCGACCGGTACGCCGGAAGGCGTCGGCCACCGCCGCACCCCGCCGCTGTGGATGAAGCCCGGTGATGTGCTCGAGGTGGAAATTTCCGGCATTGGCACACTGCGGAGCCACATCATCGACGAGCGATGAGCGTTCGAGGAGAGACCATGGGTGATCGACTGCTGGGTGATCGACTGCGGTTCGCCGCGCTGGCGTGCCTGGCCGCGCTGGGCTTTTCGGTATCCACGGCGCCCGCCACCGCCGCCACCAAGGTTTCGTTCGGACAGGTTTCGCCGACCGCCACCATCTGGCCCGCCTTCGTCGCCACCAAGAAGGGCTTCTTCGCCAAGAACGGCGTCGAGATCGACATGGTGTCGATCGGCGTGTCGCCCGGAATGCAGGCGGTCGCGTCGGGCTCGCTCAACATCATGCACAACACCTGCAACGCCCCCATCAGCTTCATCGAGGCCGGCGGCTCCGGTGTGCATATTTCGCTGGTCTCGATGGGCATCCATCCAGGCGTCGTGGTCGGCAAGAAGGGGGTCAAGAGCGCAGCCGACCTCAAGGGCCAGGTGATCGGCACGTCGTCGATCAAATCGGGCTCGACCATTCTGCTGCGGCGGGTGCTGAAGGCGCACGGCCTCGGGCCGTCCGACTACGATTTGGTGGCCGGGCAGGGCAGTGCGCAGATTTTCCAGGGTCTGCAAGCCGGCGCGATGGCGGCGGTCTGGCTGGTGCCGCCGCAGTCGCTGGTCGCGATCAACGGCGGCTTCCCGGTGATCGGCACGTTCCAGGAAGTGGCGCCGAAATTTCCGTTCGTCTGCTTCGTCACCAATGACAACTGGGTCAAGAACAACACCGCTGCGGCGCAGGGCTTCGCCAAGGCTTGGCTCGCAGCGGTCGCCTGGCTGTACGATCCGGCCAACCGCGCGGAGGCCGAGAAGCTTCTGGCCGACGAGCTCAAGCTCCAGCCGGCGATCGCGGCGGCGACCTACGACGAGCTGATTACCAAGAGCCCGAACACCTACCCGCGTGACGGCAAGGTCGACCTCGACGTGCTGCGCGGCATGATCGACGTGATGGTGGAGGGCGAAGAGCTGCCGGCGCGGCCACAGGGCGACATCCGCCGTTATCTCGACGACACCATGCTGTCGGGCGCCAAGTAGTCGCGGCATGTCGCCCTATCGCCGTCGCGGCCGGCCGGGCAGGATGAAACCTGTGAAGTGGAGAACAACGCAATGAAGCGATGGCGGATTTGGCTCGCCGCGGCCGTACTGGTTCTGCCGAATGCGGCGCAGTCGCAGGACTATCCGAACCGCCCGGTCAGCTTCGTCGTGGCGGCGGCGGCCGGCGGGCCGATCGATGTGTTCACGCGCATCATGGCCGAGCGCATGGGCCCGATCCTCGGGCAGAGCGTGACGGTGGAAAACGTCGGCGGCGGCGGCGGGACGCTGGGCGGACAGCGTGTCGCCAAGGCCGCGCCGGACGGCTACACCGCGCTGCTCGGAACCATCGCGACCCACGCCAACCCGCAACTTTACGTCGACAAGCCGCTGTACGACCCGCGCACCGATTTCGTTCCGGTGGCGCTGATCGCCGAGATTCCGCTGATTCTGATCGTGCGCAAGGAGTTCCCGGCCAACACGTTCGAGGAGTTCGTCGCCTACGCGAAGGCGAACCAGGGCAAGCTCAACTATGGCTCGGCCGGCGTGGGCTCCGCCGCGCATCTGGGTTGCGTCATGCTCGATCAGGCGATCGGCACCAACATCCAGCACGTGCCCTATCGCGGCACCGCGCCGGCGATGCAGGACCTGCTCGCGGGCCGGATCGATTTTCTCTGCGACATTGCCGTGACCGCGGTGCAGAGCATCAAGGGCGGCACCGTGAAGGGGCTTGCCAATCTTTCCGGGCAGCGCTCCGAGGTACTGCCCGACCTGCCGACCGCGGCGGAGAAGGGCTATCCCTCGGTGCAGGCCTACACCTGGACGGCGCTGTTCCTGCCGAAGGGCGCGCCGCCGGCCATGGCGGCGAAGTTGAACGCGGCGGCGATCACGGCGATGAACGGAGCGGGGCTGCGCGAACAGCTCGATAGTCTCGCGGCGACGCTGGTGGCGCCGGACCGGCGGACGCCGGCCTATCTGGCGGGCTTCGTGAACAGCGAATGGGACAAGTGGGGTGCGGCGATCCGCGCCGGAGGCGCGATCCCGAAGTGATCCTTGCCCGCCGGGGCTCCCCCGAACGCCCGCTTTCGGTAGAGCCGTCCTCCTGTTCACGATTCCTGCGTTGTTGAAAACAACGCCATCATGTTGATGCGTCTGCGAGAACGTTAGTTACCAACACAACCATCGCGTTTGGGTTCGACTGTTGCTTGTCGAGCACAGACATTTCACGGATTTCATGGTTAATTGTCCGTTACCAAATTTATGACTGGGGGGTCATCACAATGAACAAGCTCATCACTGCAGGCGCTGCGCTGCTCGCGCTCGGCCTGAGCGTTCCGGCGAAAGCGGCTGACATGCCGGTGAAGTATGTCGCGCCGGCGCCGGTCTTTACCTGGACCGGCTGCTACGTCGGTGTGCACATCGGCTACAAGTGGGGCACCAGCAAGCAGACCTACGGTGGAACGCGGGCCGGCGTGCCGGATGCGTTTCTGCCGGTCGGCGCTGATCTGACCGGAAACTACAACGTCAACGGTCCGGTTGGCGGCGGCCAGGGCGGCTGTAACTACCAGACCGGCAACTGGGTGTGGGGCGTGGAAATCGACGCCGGATGGGCGGATGCAAGCGGCCAGGCCAATCCGACGCAGGAAGCCATCAACGCGGGCGCCAACCCGGGGCGCGTGTTCACCACCAACGAGCGCTGGCTCGCCACCGCTCGCGGCCGGCTCGGCTGGGCCGCCGACAAGTGGCTGTGGTACGTGACCGGTGGTGCCTCCTGGACCGGCATTGACGTCAACAACGACGCCATCGCGGTCGCGGCCAACGCCAATCGCGTTCCGACCCGCGTCAACCGCAACGGCTGGATCGTCGGCGTCGGCACCGAATACGCCCTGCTCGGCGGCTGGTCGGTGAAGAGCGAGTTCCTCTACACCAACTTCGGCACGTTCGGCTATACCGACAGCCCCGCCGCGAACGCCTGCGTCCAGTGCTACAGCGCTGACGTCAAGCTTCACGAATACGTCTGGCGCGTCGGCATGAACTACCGCTTCGACTGGGCTTCCTGGGGCAAGGGCAAGGCTCCGGTCGTCGCCAAGTACTGATGCAGAACTTCCGTCGGGCGTAATCCCGATGGATTACCGGGATTGAACCCCCCGGTATAGAGGTGGCCCCGGCGGATTGATTTTCGCCGGGGTCATTCGTTTTGGGGTCGTCCATATATGAGAACGGAGCCATCGAGATCGCGCAGCTGCTACTCGATGCTGGCGCCGACCCCAACGTCAGAGACGACAAGCATGGTGCGACGGCGCTTGGCTGGGCGGAATATTTCGGGCGTGACGACTTTGCGAAGCTCATCCGAGATCGGGCGGGCAACGATGATCCGGGCGAGCGGTGCGTTCCGAGCGCGCCCAGAGCCCGCCTTTACCCAATGCGGACATGGCTCGTTGCGCTTTGGCGCCGCTCACTTGCTGCTATCTAAGCGCTTAGAGGCGGTCCCGAAATTGCCCAACTGATAGACGGCGATGCCCTCGGCGCCGAAGGTGAAAGTGCCAAAGGGGCGCTTCTCGATATTCTCAAGCCATCCAATCGGCGCGATCCCGATGGTCACGTGCGGATTGTACTTTTTCCCCGTCCGGGCCGGGACAAATGTATCGACGTATTGAAACAGGAACGGAGCGAAAGGCGTTCCCGAAGGGTCAGGGACGAAGGCAGATGCATCGCCGCCCGTCCGCGCAAAGCGATTGACGGCTTCTATCACCGCTTCCTGCAACGCCAGCAGCTCGTCTGACGGCGCGATGACGATCCCGGCAAGCCCTATTTTGCCGGAGGGTATGTGGTAAAGGCCGTTCGCCGTCATCTGCATTTTGGCAATGTCGAATGTCGATTTAACCCGATCGACTGCGGCCAGAACCGAAACCAAATCGCTCTCGGCGATGAAGCGTTGAATGAGCGTGATATGAGGGGCATGCTCCTCGTCGAGCTTGAAACCCTCGGGACTCTGTTCGCGCATCTGCGCATTCCATTTGGCCGCTTCTTCCAGCATCTTCGCATCTGGCCGCAGCAGCACATCGATAGCGATGAGGCGGTCCTGGGCTTGCATCGGCGTGACCAAAAGGAAAGGGACGGCGGCTAGTGGTCCAATTCCAACATTCGCATCCCCCTTCAGCAAGTACCTTTGCGAATGTTGGAATTAAAGGACCACTAGCAAATTTATTGTTTCTAGTGGAGTTTTGGATTTGACATTCGCTTTGCGAGCCGGCGGCCAGATGGGTAGCGAATGTCAAATCCACTCCACTAGAGCTGCAAATAGAATCAAAATGGTTCCCGAGTTCGTGCGCTAATCTTTCGGCAACGGAAATTCGTCCAGGTATTTCTGATACTCGTCCTCGACGTCGATCTGCAGCGTCGCCAGGATGCGCACCACCGAATTGTAGAACGCGATGGTCAGCACCAGGTCCGTCAGGCACTCGTTGTCGAGGCTCGCGTGCAACTCCTGGAAGGTGCGCTCCGAAGTCGAGAGACCATGCGTCATTTCGCGGGCGGCACGCAGCACGGTCTTGCTCAAGGGGTCGAGCGTGCTCTCCCGGCCTTCGGTTTCATCGGCGATGGCGCGGATGTCATCGTCGCTGACGCCGAACTCGCGGCCGATCTTGATATGATGAGAGTATTCGTAGGCCGAGCGTTCGAGGTAGCCGACCTGCAGGATGGCGAGTTCGCGCAGGCGCGGGTCGAGGCGGCTTTCATGCCGGATGAAGTGTGCGAACTTGTGCCAGGCGCTGGTCGCGATCGGGCTGTGCACCAGGAGCCGGTGCAGATTGATGTTCCGCGCCAGCAAGTCCTGGAATTCGGGCTGGAGATCCGAGCGGTTGAGATAAGGAAGCCGCGCCATCGTGTGGTTCTCTCAGTTCAATCCTCGGGTTCGCCCGGCTTGCCGTCGAACCGCGCCGGCGCCTCCGGTGTCAGTCCGCCGCGCTGGCGCGCCAGCGTGTCGCTGCCGCTCAGTTCCCAGTCGCCGGCGGCTGCGCGCTTTGCGAACGTCTCCCAGCGATCCGTCCAGTCGCCGAGGCTGTAGCCGTGCCAGGGCGATTGCACATTGAGCGGGTAGAGGTCGAGTTCTTCCCACAGCGCGCGGGCGTGCTCCATGTATTCGCGGGTCGGCAGCGCGAGCGGCGCCATCGGGTATTTGCGGGTGGCGTCGACCAGCATGCCGGAATCCGATGTCTTGGGCCCGTACTGCGCGCCCTGCACGCCGCCGCGGTGCGGCACCAGCAGAACGTCCTCGATCGGATTGGTGCGATACGCCAGCGACCACAGCACCGCGTCCATGCTGGCGGGATCGATGTCCTCGCTCACCGCGATGACGATCTTGCCGCAGTTCGACTGCAGCGTGGTGGCGCCGTGCAGCGCGCGCCACACCTCGGTACGCGGCGTGCCGTCGGAAAATTGCAGGAAGATGACGGGGCGCAGGTTTGTCAGCCGCTCGTGCATCAGCACCCGGCGCACGCCCTTGATGCCCATGCGGTCGCGCAAATGGCTCAGGAACAGGGGCTCGTACGCCACCTTCTTGATCACGCTCGATTCGCTCGGGGTCACCTGGCTGATGATCGAAGCAAACACCGGCGCGTGTTTGTGGGTGATGGCGGTGACCTGCATCGGCATGTTGTAGCCTTCGAGCGCCACGTAGCCGTTGCTTTCGCCGAACGGCGCCTCGGGTTCGAGCCGCGAAGGATCGATCAGGCCCTCGATCACGATCTCCGAGGTTGCCGGCACGTCGATGTCGATCGTCCGCGCCTTGGCCATCGCGATCGGCTGTCCGGCGAGCGCGCCGGCGACGCCCAGTTCGTCGAGGTCGGTTGCGAGCTTCTGCGGCCCGGTGAACATGACGACCGGCGCGCAGCCGATCACGATCGCGATCGGCATCGGTTCGCGGCGTTCGCGATACTTGAGCCAGTGCAGATAGCCGCCGGCGCCGCTGGCCTCGCGCGCCACCATGCGCACCACGAGGCGGTCGGTCGCCTTCAGCGCCGCCCGGTACGTGCCCATGTTCTGAATGCCGGTGTCAGGATCGCGGGTGATGCACAGCGTGGCGGTCAGGTAGGGCGCGGCATCGAACCCGGGGGTCGAGACCGGAACTGGCAGGCGGGCCAGTCCGCCGCCGGACTGCTTCAGTTCGTCGCCCGTGATGACGACCTGCTGGCAGGGCGGCGAGGTCACCGAAACCGGCGCGACCGGATTGTCGATCGCCAGCATCCAGGCCTCGCCGATCCGCTCGACCGGCTGTCCCATACCCAGCGCATAGATTTCCGGCGAGGCAGCCAGCGCCCCGACGACTACCGGCATGTCATAATGCCGGCCCTTGGAATCGGTCACATTGGTGAACAGGAACGCGCGCCGCTTGCTTTCCGGGACGCCGCCCAAGAATTGCCACCGCACCAGCGGATGCAGTTCGGTGTCTTTGTTGATAGGGCGGTCGATGCGTACCAGAAGACCGTTGGCTTCGAGGTCGGCGATGTGTTCCTGGAAATCGAGCCGCGGCCGGCCGATGTCCGGCTGAATGGGGGCGCGTAACGTCGCGGGTTGGTCGAGCATGCCGCAACCTAACACGGCGGTCCGGATATGCCACTCGATCTGCCGGACCGGATGAACTACTGTTTCCGCCACACTCGGCGGTCGCACTCACAAGCAGGGGATCATGACCACGCAAACCATCGACGTTCATGCGCACGTCCTGACCGAGGAGACGATACGGCTGCTGCAGCGGGAGGCGCCCAAGGTCGCGCCGAAACTCTCCGAGGTTGACGAGCAGTTCGGCACCCTCGACGTCGCCGGCAGCGTCTACCGCCATTTTCCGCGCGGTGGCTGGGATCTCGACCGCCGCCTGCAGGACATGGCGGCCTCCAAGGTTGACGTGCAGGTGCTGTCGGTCTGTCCGCAGACCTTCGTCTACGCGCAGCCGCCGGCGGTCGCCGCCGGATTTGCGCGCATCCAGAACGAGCAGCTCGCCAAGCTGGTAAAGACCCATCCCGACCGCTTCCTCGCCATCGCCACGCTGCCGATGCAGGCGCCCAAGCTCGCAGCCGACGAGTTGCGCTACGCCATGCGCACGCTCGGGCTTAATGGCGCGCAGATCGGCTCGAACATCGCCGGCAAGAATCTCGACGATCCGGAACTCGAGCCGGTGTGGGCGACGGCGTCCGAACTCGGCGCCTTCATCCTGGTCCATCCGATCAACGTCGCCGGCATGGACCGGCTCGGCTCGTATTACCTGAACAACCTGATCGGCAACCCGCTCGACACCACGATCGCGGCGGCGTGCCTGGTGTTCAGCGGCGTACTCGAGCGCTATCCGAATCTGAAGTTCTGCCTGTCGCACGGCGGCGGCTTCGTGCCGTACCAGCAGGGCCGCTTCATCCATGGCTGGCATGTGCGCGACGAACCGAAGAAGAAGCTGACGAAGCCGCCGGGCGACTCGCTCAAGCGGTTCTACTTCGACACCATCACGCATTCGGCCGAGGTGCTGGAATTCCTGGTCGACAGCGCCGGTTCCGAGCGCGTCCTGCTCGGCAGCGATTATCCGTTCGACATGGGCATGCCGGACGGCGTGCTGCAGGTGAAGAACCTCTCGATCCCGCCCATCGAGCAGACCGCCATCCTCGGTTCGCGCGCCCGCGCGTTGTTGGGCGCTGTCGACCGCCCGGCGGCCCGCGCCGTCGGCGCGATCTAGCAACAGGCCGGCGGCATCCGCCGGCCACACAAGCGGAGGACGCCGTGGCCCAAACCGAAGCGGCCCGCACCGCCGGCGCCAAGCGCGCTGGCGCCGGCGAGTTCGTGTTCAATCTCGCGCAGGTCAACCACATCCTCGGCGGCCCGGACTACTCGACCGCCAACGGCGCCTGCGTCGAGGGCGACCGCATGATCGTCGCGCTGATGCGCATGCCGGCCGGCACCGGTGCCGAGCCGCACTCGCATCCGAACGAGCAGTGGATCTACATCCTGGAGGGCACCTTCCGGGCGCGGATCGGCGACCAGGAGGTCGAGGCCAAGCCCGGCTCGGTGGTCTACGTCCCGGCCGACACGATCCACACCGGCGGCGCGACGCCGGACGCCGACGTGGTGTTCTTCACCGTCAAGGACGCCTCGCACAGTCTGCACGGCATCAAGGCGGCCTGACCGGGTGCCACCGCCACACTGGCGGGGCGACAAGATCGCGCGCCGGAACGGTTTGTTTCGGCGGCCGGGCGTGTCTACAATCGATGGGAAACCGCCCACTCGCACAAGGGCGGACCCGATCGATCCCCAAGGAGGAAAACGATGAAACGGCTCGGTCTCGCTGCTGCGTCGCTGGTTTTGGCATTCGCCGCCATTCCCGCCACCGCGCAGGACAAATACCCGTCGAAGACGGTGAAGATCGTCGTGCCCTACGCGCCGGGCGGTGCGACCGACATCACGTCGCGGCTGTTCGGCGAACAGCTCAAGACCATCCTGGGCCAGTCGTTCGTGGTCGAGAACAAGCCGGGCGCGTTCGGCATCCTGGCGATCGAGGAAATGGCGCGGTCGCGGCCCGACGGCCACACGCTCTATGTCGGCAACGTCTCGACCAATGCGATCACGCCGGTACTGTTCCAGAAGAAGTTCTCGATCAACTACGAGAAGGACGTGGTGTCGGTCTCGCGGCTTGCGATCTATCCGTCGTTCCTCGTCGCCACCACGGCGAACTTCGACATCAAGTCGGTGCCGGAACTGGTGGCCTACGCCAAGAAGAACCCCGGCAAGGTCCGCTACACCAGCGCCGGCGTCGGCAGCTTCCCGCATTTCGACAGTGAAGTCTTCGCCCGGCGCGCCGGCGTCGAGATGGTCCACATCCCGAACAAGTCCGGCGCCGCCGGCATGGTCAACGATCTCGTGGTCGGCGACGCACAGGTTGCTTTCATCAACTCGGCGACTTCGGCCGCGATGATCAAGGCCGGCAAGATGCGGCCGATCGCGGTGCTCGCCGAGAAGCGCCTGGCCGAATATCCCGACGTGCCGACGCTGGCCGAGGCCGGTTACCCAAACGTTGGAACGCTGCACTGGCAGAGCATGCTGGCCCCCGCCAACACGCCCAAGGAGACGTTGACGACGCTGTTCAACGCGATCATTCAGGCGTCGAAAGTCCCTCAGTTGCAGGAAGGCTTCGCCAAGCAACTGGTCAGCGTAAAGCCGAACGAGTTGCTCGACGAAGCACAGTCCTGGTTGAAGGGCGAACTGGCGAGCTGGCGCAAGACCACCGCCGAAGTGAAGATCGACCTTACCGATTGATCCTTGCTGTCGTCCCCGCGGAAGCGGGGACCCATGCTTGATAACCACCTGTGGTCATGGGTCCCGCTTGCGCGGGGACGACACCGGTAAAAAACATATAACTTGAGGAAGAAGCATGCAGCGGCTGTTCATCCTTCTCGTATCCGCGTGTTTCATCGCAGTCGCCGGAGTGTCCGCTCACGCGCAGGACAAGTTTCCCTCGAAGCCGATCAAGATCGTGGTGCCGTTCGGCCCTGGCAGTGCGACCGACATCGTCATCCGCATCGTCGGCGATCAGATGCGCAGCATCCTCGGTCAGTCGGTCGTCATCGAGAACAAGCCCGGAGCGTTCGGCATTCTCGCGATCGAGGAGATGGCGCGGTCGCGGCCCGACGGCTACACGCTGCAGGTCGGCAATCCGGGCACCAACGTGCTCGCGCCGATCATCTACAAGAAAAAATTCAAGATCGACTACGACAAGGACGTGCTGATGATGACGCGTCTCGGCGAGGTGCCGCTCGTCCTCGCCGCCACCACCAAGGACTTCCCGCCGAAGACTTACGCGGAGTTCATCGCTTACGCCAAGGCCAATCCCGGCAAGGTGCGCTATGCCAGCGTCGGGATCGGCAGCAACAATCATTACGACACCGAGGCCTTCGCCAAATGGGCGGGCATCCAGCTCTTACACATCCCGAACAAGGGCGGCGGCGCCGCGATCACCAACGATCTGGTGACCGGCGATGCCCAGGTGGCGTTCGTCAACGCCGCGAGCTCCGCTGGCGTGATCCGGGCCGGCCAGCTTCGTCCGCTCGCCGTGATGTCCGACCAGCGCGTGCCCGAATACGATATCCCGACCACGGTCGAGCTCGGCTATGCCAGCGGCAAGGGCCTGTGGTCCGCGCTTTACGCCCCGAGCGCAACGCCGCGCGACGTGCTCGCGATCATCCACAAGGCGACGGTGCAGGCCCTCAACTCCGAACCGGTCCAGACCGCGTTCAAGCGCCAGATGATCAAGGCCGTGCCGAATGCCTCGATCGAGGACGCTGCGGCATGGAACACGGCCGAGACTGCGTACTGGAAGAAGGTCACCGAAGAGGTGAAGGTCGAACTGCCGGATAATTGATCTCTGATGAACTCCGGTTGCGCCACAGCTACCCTCCTCCCGTGAGCGCTTGCGAGCGGTGGGGAGGGTCGGCGAGCGAAGCGAGCCGGGGTGGGGGACCTTTCTTGCAGACATCGGAACACCCCCCACCCCCGACCCCTCCCCACCGCTACGCGGGGGGAGGGGAGACCGCACCACTTGAGCTACGTCGAGAGAGATCGCTCATGAAAATGGAGCCGGCGCCCGCCGTCCCGAGCTACGCGTTGCGGATCGAAAAGGACGTCGACGTTCCGATGCGCGACGGCGCGCGCCTGAAGGCCGATGTCTTCCGTCCGGACGCCGTCGGCAAGTTTCCCGCCATTCTCAATCTCGGGCCTTACCAGAAGGACAAGCTCTGGGTTCCTCCCGGCTCGCTCGAGGAGAAGCCCAACCCCTACATGAACTGGGAAACCGTCAACCCCGAATGGTGGGTGCCGCGTGGTTACGCGGCCGTGCGGGTCGACGGGCGCGGCAGCGGGAAGTCGCCCGGCCAGTGCGAGCCCTGGTCGCTCGCCGAGGCGATCGATTTCTACGACGCGATCGAATGGGCTGCCGCGCAGCCGTGGTGCAACGGCAAGGTCGGGCTGTCGGGCATTTCCTACTACGCGATCAACCAGTGGTTCGTCGCCAACCTGCAGCCGCCGTCGCTCGCCGCGATCATCCCGTGGGAGGGCTTCGCCGATCTCTACCGCGACGCGCTGTTCCATGGCGGCCTGCTCAGCGTATTCATGACCAACTGGTTCACCGCCCACCTGATGCACCACACCGTCGGCCGCGCCTCGCAGTCGCTGCCGAACGGCTGGCAGGTGAACACGCTGCACTTCTGGCTCGGCAACAATCTGGACAGCGGCGCATTCCGCGGCGCGCAGGCGCAATGGGACAAGATCACGGTGCCGATGTTCACGGTCGGCAACTGGACCGGCATGGCGCTGCACCTGCGCGGTAATACCGAGGCGTTCATGCGCGCGGCCTCGAAGCACAAGAAGCTCCGCATCCAGAACGGCTCGCATGTCCATCCGTTCTATACCGAAGAAGGACGGCAGGATCAGATCCGGTTCTTCGATTATTGGCTCAAGGGCATCGACAACGGCGTCATGGATGAGCCGCCGGTCAAGCTTGCGATCCGCAAGGGCCGCGACGAGATCGAGTGGCGCTACGAGCACGAATGGCCGCTCGCGCGCACGCGCTGGCAGAAGCTCTATTTCGACCTCTCGCCACCGGCCGCCGGCATGCCGGCAAATTCCGCCGGGCTGGTCTCGACCAATCCGGACGAGATGAATTCGCGCACCTACCAGGCGACGAGCCTGGGCTCGATGGGCTCGACGTCGGCTGCGTCCTCGCAGGTGATGGGCGGCGGCATCAAGCCCGGCATGGGCATTTCGCTTGAGACGCCCCCGTTGCCGCAGGATGTCGAGGTGACCGGCCCGCTCGCCGCCAGCTTCTGGGTGTCGAGCTCGACCGAGGACATGGACCTGTTCCTGACGCTGCGCAATTTCGACGCCGATGGCAACGAAGTGATGGAGACCGGACAGCAGGGCACACCGGTGCCGGTGGCGAAGGGCTGGCTGCGGGTCTCGCATCGCGAGCTCGATCCCGAGCTGACGCTGCCTTACCGGCCGTACCACAAGCACACCCGCCGCCAGTATCTGAAGCCTGGCGAGATCGTGAAGGTCGACGTCGAGATCTGGCCGACCTCGATGGTGTTCAAGCGCGGCCACCGCATCCGGCTCGACGTCCAGCCGCGCGATGGCGCCGGCAGCCAGTCCTACATGCACTATCACGCGGACTACAACACCGGCACCAACACCATCTATGCCGGCGGCGAACGCAAGTCTTATTTGCTGCTGCCGGTGATTCCGGCAGCGTGAGTGTGAGAGATTTCGATTGCTGCCTCGTCGTGTGATCCGCGACTATGGCGGCGAACTCGGTGTGTTCCTTCTCCCCTTGGGGGAGAGGGTTGGGGTGAGGGGGTCACAAACTCTCGATGGACCTTAACCCCTCACCCCACCCCTCTCCCTATGGGAGAGGGAGCAGACTGCCGGTGCCTCGCGAATTTCTGTTTTCGCGAACGTCGGTATAGGGGACGCGATGATGACGACCGACCAGCCAAGTCCGTCCCCGCCCTGGCGCATGTTCGCGCACAAGAACGTGCTGGCCGGACTGATGTTCATGGGCGTCGCGGCGCTCGGCCTCTGGCTTTCGCGCAATTATCCGATCGGCACTGCGCTGCGCATGGGCACCGGCTACGTGCCGCGATTGTTGTGCTGGATTCTGCTCGGTCTGGGCGCCGTGATCTTTCTGCAGGGCATGTACGACGCTGCCGCGCGCGGCGTACGTGTCGCCGGCCGTGGCGGATCGGCCTGGCGGCCGTTGATCTTCGTGACGCTCAGTCTCGTCACTTTCGCGCTCACGCTCGAGTGGCTGGGTCTGGTGATTGCGATCCTGCTGCTGATCGGCATCGGCGCCTTCGCGTCGCGCGATCTGCGGCCGATCGAGACGTTCGTCGCGGCGCTGGTGCTGATCGCGCTCTCCTGGGGCATCTTCATCGTCGGTCTCGGGCTGACGATCCCGGTCTGGCCGGAGTGGTAGATGGAGCTGTTCCAGAACCTCGCGCTCGGGTTTGGAATTGCGCTGACGCCGGCGAACCTGCTGTTTGCGCTGATCGGCGCGTTCATCGGCACGCTGATCGGCGTGCTGCCAGGGATCGGGCCGATCGCCACGATCGCGATGCTGCTCCCGCTCACCTTTCATCTCGAGCCGACGTCCGGCCTGATCATGCTGGCAGGAATCTTCTACGGTGCGCAGTATGGCGGCTCGACCACCGCGATCCTGGTCAATCTGCCGGGCGAGACTTCGGCGGTCGTCACGTGCATCGACGGCCACCAGATGGCGCGCAAAGGCCGTGCCGGCGCGGCGCTGGCGGTGGCGGCGCTCGGTTCGTTCTTCGCTGGCACCGTCGCGACCGCGCTGATCGCGACATTTGCGCCGCCGCTTGCGCGGATCGGACAATCGTTCGGTGCGCCGGAATACTTCTCGCTGATGGTGCTCGGGCTGATCGCCGCCGTGGTGCTGGCGCATGGCTCGGTGATCAAAGCGGTAGCGATGATCATTCTCGGCCTGCTGATCGGGCTGATTGGCACCGACGGCAATACTGGCGGCACGCGCTTCACGTTTGGCATTACGGAGCTGACCGACGGGCTCGACGTCGCGACGTTGGCGATCGGAATTTTCGGCATCGGCGAGATCATCGCCAACCTGGCGCAGCCGCAGGAGGCGCGCTCCCTGGTCGTCGCAGAAGATTTCGCGGCTATGGCCGACGCGCGAAGACTTCCGGCGTGCCTGGCCCGCGGTGCTGCGCGGCACCGGGCTCGGTGCCGTGCTGGGCGTGCTGCCAGGCGGCGGCGCCACCTTGAGCGCATTCGCGGCCTATGCACTCGAAAAGAAGGTGTCGAAGCATCCCGACGAGTTCGGTCACGGCGCGGTCGAGGGCGTCGCCGGGCCGGAATCGGCCAACAATGCCGGCGCGCAGACCTCGTTCATTCCGATGCTGACGCTCGGAATTCCCGGCAATGCCGTGATGGCGCTGATGATCGGCGCGCTCACCATCCACGGCATTCAGCCCGGCCCGCAGATCATGTCGGAGCGGCCGAACGTGTTCTGGGGGATGATCGCCTCGATGTGGCTCGGCAACCTGATGCTGGTGATCATCAACCTGCCGCTGATCGGCATGTGGGTGCAGCTTCTGAAGGTGCCGTATCGCTTTCTGTTTCTGTCGATTCTGCTGTTCTGCGGCATCGGCGTCTATACGGTGAACAACGCCCCGGCGGCGGTGATGCTCGCCGCGTTCTTCGGCGTCGCCGGCTACGTGTTCATGCGGCTCGACTGCGAGCCGGCGCCGATGATCCTGGGCTTCGTGCTCGGCCCGCTGATGGAGGAGAACCTGCGCCGCGCCATGCGCATTTCCGGCGGCGATCCGATGATCTTCGTCAACCGGCCGATCAGCCTCGGGCTGCTGATCGCGTCGCTGCTGCTGGTGCTGCTGGTCGCAATTCCCGCCATCCGCAGCAAGCGCGAGGAAGCGTTTCAGGAGTAGCGCGCTCTCGTCATTCCGGGGCCGTCCGCAGGACGGAGCCCGGAATCCACCGAGCCTTGCGTTTGTTGCCGGATGGATTCCGGATAGCCGCTTCGCGGCTTCCGGAATGACGACAAACCGTCAGTTCGCCGAGTGCAGAGGCGAAGCCGCAGTTTCCGGCATCTCTGGCGCCTGCGCGCCGACGGTCTCGAACGCCCGGCCGACGAAGACCAAGACCGGACCTGGATGCGCGAGCGTGCCGAGCTTCGTGGCGATGTCGGCGATCGTGCCGGAGACGATCGTCTCGTCCGGCCGGGTGGCGGCCGCGACCGCGACGGCCGGCGTTTCACGCGCAAGCCCGCTCGCGATCGCGCACTCGGCGAACTCTGCGATCGTGCGCTTGGGCATGTAGACCACGGTGCTGGCCGCCGGATCGGCGACGCTGCGCCAGTCGATGTCGTCCGGCAGGCGGCCGTTGGCGCCGTGGCCGGTGACGTACTGCAGCCGCCGCGCATCCCGGCGCTGGGTCAGCGACACGTTGAGGCGGGCGGCTGCTCCTTGCGCGGCCGTGATGCCGGGCACGACCTCGACCTCGATGCCGGCGGCGCGGCAGGCCGCGATCTCCTCGCCGGCGCGGCCGAAGATCATCGGGTCGCCGCCCTTGAGCCGCACCACCCGCTTGCCGGCACGCGCCAGCGTCAGCATCAGTGCGTTGATCTCGTCCTGCCGGCAGGCCGGGCCGAAGCCGGTCTTGCCGACCATGAATTTTTTCGCCTCGCGGCGCGCGTAGTCGAGGATGGCGGGCGCCACCAAGTCGTCGATCAGGATGGCGTCGGCGGTTTGCAGCGCGCGCACCGCGCGCAGCGTCAGCAGTTCGGGATCGCCCGGCCCGGCGCCGACCAGCGTGACGCAGCCGGCTTGTGCGCCGCGCTGCCTCGCCGCCGCCCGCATCGGTCATCAGCCGGTCGAAGTCCGCGGTCGCCGGCTCCCGCTCCGGATGCGTGAGCGCGAGCGCGGCGAACCGCTGCCAGAACCGCCGCCGCACCGGCGTCGGCAATCCGGATTGCCGCAGCACGCGTGCGCCAGCGTTGCGCCGCCTCGCCCCAGCGGGCGAAGCCGCGCGGGATCAGTGCCTCGATCCGCGCGCGGATCGCCTGGCCGAATGCCGGCGCGGCACCGTCGGTCGAAATGCCGATGACGAGCGGCGAGCGGTTGACGATCGCGCCGAAGGCGAAATCGCAGAACGCCGGCTTGTCGATCACGTTGACCGGAACGCCCCGCGACCGCGCTGCCTGCGCAAACCGTGCCGCCTCGGCATCATAGTCAAATTCCCCGACTGCGATCGCGGCGTCGGCGAAATCCGAAGCTTCCCAGCCGCGCGCGCGCAGCACGATCGCGCCACGCGGCGGCTGTGTGGCGACACCGCGGAGATCGTCGCCCGCCGCCTCGCCATAGACCTCGACGGTCGCGCCCGCAGCGGACAGCAGCTCGGCCTTCCAGGCCGCCGCCGCACCGTTGCCAGCAACGAGCGCACGCTTGCCGTCGAGCGCGAGAAACACCGGCAGCCGCGCCAGCGGCGCCATCCGCGGAGGCGGCGCCTCAGTGGGTATGCGAACGGCGTGCATGGGCGACCATCCGTTTGAGTTCGGGCAGACACGATCCGCAATTGGTGCCGGCGCGCAGCAGCGCGCCGATCTCGGCGACGCTGCGGGCCGTGCCAGCGTCCACCGCTGCCTGAACCGTCTCCGCGCCGACGCCGAAGCATGCACAGATCATCGGACCGCTGCCCGCAATGGCGTCCGTCGAAATTCGCGCCGCGAACCCGCCGTCGGCAATGTCGGCTTCCGAAAATGCCGACGCATCCCAGGGCGCGGCATCCGCCGGCCCGACATAGAGGCAGCCCTCGAGCGTGCCGTCGACGAATGCCGCGGCGCCGTAACGTCCGCCGTCGAGCGTCTCGGCGAGCCGAGACTCGCCGCTCAGCGCGCGGTGCGCGAAGTCGTGCCAGAGCAGCGGCCCCTGGGTGCTGGCGAGCCGGTACTCGGTACCGCTCCCGGTCGTCACGCGCGCCCACCAGGTACCGCTGGGCAGAGCGAGATCGCCGCGGCTGCGCACATAGCCGCGCACCGGAAAATCAACCGGTGCGATCGCGGCCGGCGTCGCCTTCGCCTCCGGCTGGCCGGAGAACGGGTCGGTGCACGGCGAGACCAGATCGCCGACGCGCGCCGACGAGGCGGTCTGATCGCTCCAGTGGATCGGCACGAACAGCGAGCCCGGGCGCTGGCTTTCACTCACCACCACCTTGACGACACACGACCCGTGGACGGTCGAGATGCGGGCAAACCCGTCGGCGTCGAGCCCGGCAGCGGCGGCGTCGTGCGGATGTACCTCGACAAACGGCTCCGGCAGGTGCGCGGCGAGCTTCGCGCTGAGGCCGGTGCGCGTCATGGTGTGCCACTGGTCGCGCACGCGGCCGGTGTTGAGCCGCAGCGGAAACGACTCGGTCGTTGCCTCGCTCAACGATGGCTGCTCGACCGCGATGAAGCGCGCCCGGCGGTCGGGCGTGAAGAAGCCGCCGTCGGCGAAGAACCGTTTGTCGCCGCAATCGGTGCTCGTCGAGCTCATCGCCGGATCGTGCCGCACATTACCCTCCCCCCGCGAAGCGGTGGGGAGGGTCGCGAGCGAAGCGAGCGGGGTGGGGGGTGATGCCGTCGCGCAAGGGGACCCCCCACCCCCGACCCCTCCCCACCGCTCCGCTTCGCTGCGCGGGGGGAGGGGAGATGGCAGGGGCGCATCGGGTCGAGAAATATCATGAGATGTGACCGGCCATTGCACCGGCGCGAGGGCGTCGAATTCGGCGTCGCTGATGTTCGCCAGTCCGCCGAGATCGAAGTCGCGCGCACCATCGTTTTCGAACGCCGACAGTGCGGCGTGCTCGCGGAAGACATCCGCCGCCGAGCGAAAGCCGAACGCGTCGGCGTAGCCCATGCGTCGCGCCACCTCGGTGACGATCCACCAGTCCGGCCTGGCTTCGCCCGGCGATGACAGGAACGCACGCTGGCGCGAAATGCAGCGTTCGGAATTGGTGACCGTGCCGTCCTTCTCGCCCCACGCGGCGGCCGGCAGCAGCACATGCGCACCCGCGTCGATGGTGTCGTTCGCGGTGACGTTCTCGGAAATGACGAACAGGTCGAGCTTCTTCAGCGCCGCGCGCACCGCACCGGCGTTTGGCAGCGACACCGCCGGATTGGTCGCCATCACCCACAGCGCCTTGATCTCGCCGTGTGCGATCGCCTCGAACATCTGCACCGCCTTGAGGCCTTCGCGCTCCGCCATGCGCGGCGCCGTCCAGAACCGCCGCACCCGGTCGATATCTCCGGGCGTGAACGCCATGTGCGCGGCAAGCTGGTTGGCGAGCCCGCCGACCTCGCGTCCGCCCATCGCGTTGGGCTG
The DNA here is from genome assembly GCA_963807865.1 of uncultured Alphaproteobacteria bacterium. GTDB lineage: Bacteria > Pseudomonadota > Alphaproteobacteria > Rhizobiales > Xanthobacteraceae > VAZQ01. Next base: position 105,174 of record CAWEDK010000034.1, read on the forward strand.
GCCGGTCAGTGAGAACGGACCCATGCCGGGCCGGCCAATGCGGCCGGTCGCCAGGTGGCAATTGATGATGGCGTTGACTTTGTCGGTGCCCTGCGCCGACTGGTTGACGCCCTGAGAGTAGCAGGTGACGACCCGCGCGGTGGCGCCGAACAGTTCGAAGAAGCTCGCGACGTCGGCCGGGGCGAGGCCGGTCGCGCGCGCGGTCACGGCAATATCCGGTGCGATCTCGCGGGCGCGCGCCAGCGCATCGTCGAAACCAGCCGTGTTCCGGTCGACATAGGCGCGATCGATCAGTCCGCGATCGGCGAGATGCGCGAGCAGGCCGCAGAACAACGCGGTGTCGGTGCCGGGCGCGATCGGCAGGAAGAGATCGGCTTCCTCGCCCGTCACGGTGCGGCGCGGATCGATCACGACGATGCGGGCGGCGCGTTCGGTCTTGTTGCGCACCATCCGCTGGAACAGCACCGGATGACACCAGGCGGCATTCGAGCCGACCAGCACGATCAGATCGGCGTCGTCGAGATCGGCGTAGACTCCCGGCACCGTATCGGCGCCGAAGGCGCGGCGATGGCCGGCGACCGATGACGCCATGCACAGGCGGGAGTTGGTGTCGACATTGGACGAGCCGAGGAAGCCCTTCATCAGCTTGTTGGCGACGTAATAGTCCTCGGTCAGCAATTGGCCGGACAGATAGAACGCTACCGCGCCGGGACCGTCGCGCTCGATGATCTCGCGCATCCGCTGCGCGACCGTGTCGAGCGCGTGCGGCCAGCCGGTGCGCGCGAGACTGCCGTCGGGTTGCCGCACCATCGGATGCAGCAGGCGGCTATCGAGGCCGAGCGTCTCATCGAGCGCGGAGCCCTTGGAACACAGCCGGCCGAAATTCGCCGGGTGCGCCGGATCGCCCGCCACGGCCGCGCCGCCGCGTCCGTCCGGCTGCATGATCAGTCCGCAACCTACGCCACAGTACGGACACGTGGTGCGAATGGCAGGCCGGTGCGGTGCGTGCGCGTTCATCGCCGCTCAACGGCTCTGCAAGCTTTCTCCTCAAGAGGGAGAGATCGGGATAGCAGCGCCAACTCAAGCATGCTTCCCGGGCGCAGCGCAGCGGCGCAGCCTCTTGGCTGCCCTGGTGCGCTGCAGACCCGGGATCGTAACAGGCACCGCCTGCGCAACGGTCCCGGATCAGCGGTGCACCGTTCCGCTGACGCTTCACGCTGCACCGCGTCCGGGACACGAGAAAGGGTGCCTGCGCTCGGCATGATCCGCCTCAATACACGTCTTGCTGATAGCGGCCGGTCTTCTTGAGATCGGCGACGAACGCGACCGCCTCGTTGGTCGAGCGCACGCCGAAGGTTGCGATCACGTCGATCAACGCGCGCTCGACATCGCGGGCCATATGTTTGGCGTCGCCACAGACATAGATGTGGGCGCCTTCGGCGAGCCATGCCCAGAGGTCGCGGCCGACCTCGCGCATGCGGTCCTGAACGTAGATCTTCTGTTCGCCGTCGCGCGACCAAGCCAGCGTCAGCCGGGTGAGCGCCCGCGCGGCTTTCATGCCGGCAAGCTCGTCCTCGTAGAAGAAATCGTAGCCGCTGCGCTGGTGGCCGAAGAACAGCCAGTTGCGGCCGGGCGCCTTGGTGGCCATGCGTTCGTGCAGGAACGCCCGGAACGGCGCGATTCCGGTTCCGGGTCCGATCATGATCACCGGCACCGATGGATCGGCGGGCAGGCCGAACGCATGCGCCTTTTGCACGTAGACTTTCAGCTTGTCGCCGGGCTTCACCCGCTCGGCCAGGAACGTCGACGCTACGCCCAGGCGAGCACGATCCTTGATGGTGTAGCGCACGGCGTCGACGCACAACGCCATGCGCTGCGGATCGACCTTGGGCGAGGATGCGATGGAATAGAGCCGCGGCTGCAGCGGATCGAGCGACTCGATGAACGCTTCCGGGTCCGGCCGGACGCCCGAGAACTTCTGGATCGCCGCCAGTACGTCGAGCGTCTCGGCATCGCCGTCCGGGTCCTCGCCGTCCGCGAGCGCCTTGGCCTTCTGCCGCCGCTCGCCGCCCGTGATGTAGGAGAACAACTGGAACAGCATATCGGGCGCGGGCGAGAGCGAGACGCCATCGATCAGCGTTTCGCGCAGCGTGCGTCCGCCGATCGGGAAATCCGCCGGCGCGCCGAGTGCCGCGATAATCGCATCAGCGAGTTTCGGATCGTTGGCCGCGAAAATGCCGAATAAATCACCGACCGTGTACTCGACGTTGCTGCCGTTCAGGTCGAACTCGATGTGCCAGGTTTCTTTCGCGGAGCCGGACTTATTAAGACGAGCCCGCGACAGAAAACGGGCCTCGGCGGGGTTCTCGCGCGAACCCGGCGCGGCGGCCGGCGCAGCCGTAGCATCGGCAGGCCGTATCTCGACGATCGTTGCCGGCGCTGCTGAAGGCTGGACGGTCAGCTCCTGGTGCAGCGACTTGAGGGTGCGGGCGGTCTCCTTGCCACCGGGCACGCAGAGATTCAGCCGCGGCTCTTTTTGAAAGAAGATGGCGTCGGAATAGTCCTGACAATTGTATCCGCATTGTCCGCAATCCTGTTGACCCATGGCCGCCATCAGCTTCCGGCGGAGCGGACGCCCCTCGGCCAGCTTCATGCGTTCGGTGATCGCCATGGCCGGGTCGTGCCATGGCGCATCGTCGTCATCCTCGGGCGGCGCGGCGGCACCAGGCGCACCGAGATCGAGGCCGCCGGGGAGCAGAGCCGCGGCCTGTTCGGGAGAGAGCGCCGTGACCCCGGATTCAAGCGCGAGCAGGCCGGCGAACAGGCCGTTGAGCCAGGTGCGTTGCTCGGCGCTGAACGGCGCGGTCTCGGGAATGAGCGAGGGAAGCGGCATGCGCTGCGAGCTCATTCGACCGCCTCGCCGGCCGCAAGGGACTTGATCGCATCGACGTCATGCCGCCGGCTGAAGGCGATGAAGTTTTCCTGCGGCGACGCGCGGTGCGCCAGATAGGCTTTGAGCACGCGCGCGACGGTGGCTGGCGCATCCTCGGCCTTGACGTCACGGTAGATTTCGCGCGCGAGCGCGGCGTCCGGACCGAAGCCGCCGCCGACGTGGATGTGGTAGCCCTCGACCGTGTCGCCGTCCTCGGAGGTCTGCACCTTGCAGGCCAGAAGGCCGATGTCGCCGATGTAGTGCTGCGCACAGGAATGATGGCAGCCGGTGAGGTGAATGTTGACCGGGCCATCGAGCGTGACGCGGCTCTCGCAAAAGCGAGCAATCTCCTCGGCGTGGCGCTTGGTGTCTGAGGCGGCGAACTTGCAGCCGGCGTTGCCGGTGCACGCCACGAGGCCGGCGCGGACCGAACTGGCTTCGGTCGATAGACCGAGCGCCGCGATCCGCGACTCGACGTCGGCGATCTTGTCGGTGGGCACGCCCGAAATCAGCAGGTTCTGCCAGACCGTGAGGCGGATATCGCCGTCGCCCAACTCGTGCGCGATCGCCGCGAGGCCACGCATCTGCTCGACCGTCATACGGCCGACCGGCAGCACGACGCCGATCCAATGCAACCCTTCCTGTTTCTGCGCGTGGACGCCGATATGGGCCGTGCGGTCGAAGGCCGGCCGTGGCAGCAGCGCGTCGGCGGTGATCCGGTCGAGCTTGCGGCCGAGTTTCTCCTCGACCAGCGTCAATACCTGCTCGATGCCGAGCCGGTCGATGACGTACTTGAGCCGAGCCTTGTTACGGTCGGTGCGGTCGCCCTCGTTGATGAATACGCGCACCACCGCGTCTGCCACCTGCGTGGCGTCCGACGGCCGGACGACAACGCCGGTTTCGCGCGCGAAATCGCGGTGGCCGGTGATGCCGCCGAGCAGGAAGCGGAACCAGACGCCGGGCGCGACGCCGAAGCCGTCCTTCACCTCGACCGCCTGGAACGCAATGTCGTTGGTGTCCTCGAGCACCGGGATCAAGCCGGCACCGTCGAACGCGACGTTGAACTTGCGTGGCAGGCCGTAGAGCGCGCGCTCGCTGAGGATGTGAAAGTGCCATTCGCGCGCGTACGGCCGGGTGTCGATCAGCTCCTGCGGATCGATGCCAGCGGTCGGTGTGCCGGTGACGTTGCGGATGTTGTCGGCGCCCGAGCCGCGCGACGACAGCCCGAGGTCCTGCACGCCTTCGACCACGGTGACGGCATCCTTCGCCGCGATCTCGCGAATCTGCAGGTTGGCGCGGGTGGTGACATGGGCGTAGGGGCCGCCGCAGCGCTCCGTGAGGTCGGCGATGCCGGCGAACTGCCAGTGCGTGAGGATGCCGTTGTGAATGCGCAGCCGGCACATATAGGAGTTCTGATTCGGCGCCACGTAGAACAGGCCGAAATAGCGCCAGCGGAAATTGTCCGGCGGCTTGGGAAATTCGTCGGCGGTAGCCTGCGCCTTCAGCCGGCCGTAGGCGTCGAGCGGGTTGAGCTCGCGCTTGAACTTCTCCTGGTCGGAAAGCTTCTTCCCGGCACGGAGGACCTTGTCTTGAGCCCGGGAAGCATCCGCATCAGGACCATTGTCGGGTGGGAGGTTCGGGGAAGAAGGGCTTGAACCGGGCGTGCCAGAAGAGCGGGCCGCCTTGGCGATCTGCAGGCCTGCGACGAAACCCTCGAGATAGCGCTTCTGCTCAGGCTCGAACTCGCCGGACATGGGTTCCTTTTGCAGCGATAAGCGGCCCGGGACGGCTTGCCGTCCGGACGCAATGCTGCAAAGCAGCAAAGAGCATGCCATCCGGGAGCCATTGATCGGCCGGAGGAATTTAGGATCGTCCCAAGCTGGTTGGTGTAGCGGGCTGGGCTGGTTGCCCAAAAAACAGGCGCGCGTCTGGGCGCCAGCCGGCTGGAGGCCCGCGCCGGCGCGTAGTAGACAGATCGGCCCGCGAAGACCCCCGCATGACCTCAGACCCAGTCCCGAATGCGCGATCCCGGCCCGATGTGCGGCTTGCCGCCGACATCGGCGGCACTTTCACCGATATCGCGGTGTTCGACGCCCGCACCGGCAAGCTGGCGTTCGGCAAGGCGCTGTCGACCCCTGGCCGGCTGGTCGACGGCATCAACGCGGGCGTCGACAAGGCCGGCAGCAGCTACGCCGCGGCCGGGCTGTTCCTCCACGGCTCGACCATCGCGATCAACACCATCCTGGAGCGCAAGGGCGCCCGGACCGCGCTCCTGATCACCCAGGGCTTTCGCGACATCTACGAGATCGGCCGCATCAACCGGCCCGACGCCTACAACCTGTTCTTCCAGAAGCACGAACCGTTGGTCGAGCGCGCGCTGCGTTTCGAGGTTCAGGAACGCGTCCTGGCGGACGGCGAGGTCGACACGCCGCTCGACGACGCCGAGATCGCCGCCTATGGCCGGAAATTCGCAGCGCTCGGTATCGAAGCCACCGCGATCCTGTTCCTGAACTGCTACGCGCGGCACGACCACGAGGTGCGCGCCAAGGCCATCCTGGAACGCAATCATCCCGGCATGTTCGTGTCGGCCTCGCACGAACTGTCGGAGGAATATCGCGAATTCGAGCGCTGCTCGACCGTTGTGGCCAACGCCTATGTCGGGCCGATCGTGCGCCGCTACATCGGCGAGATCGACGATCATGTCCGTGGTTCAGGTTTCGGCGGCTCGTTCCTCATCGTGCAATCCACCGGCGGCCTGTTCGAAGCCGAGCAGGCCAAGAGCCACTGCGTGCGCATGCTGGAGTCGGGGCCGGCTGCCGGCGTGATCGGCACGCAGGCGCTGTGCCGCACGCTCGGACTGAAGAATGCGATCGCGTTCGACATGGGCGGCACTACGGCGAAGGCCGGCGTCATCTTCGACGGCGAGGCGCTCACCACCGGCGCGGCGCTGATCGGCGGTTACGAGAAGGCGTTGCCGGTGCAGATCGCCATGATGGATATCTTCGAGGTCGGCACGGGCGGCGGCTCGATCGCCCGGGTCGAGGCCGGCGGACTGCGGGTGGGTCCGCAAAGCGCGGGCGCGGCGCCGGGCCCCGCCAGTTACGGGCTCGGTGGCCGCGAGCCGACCGTGACCGACGCCAATCTCGCGCTCGGGCGCCTGGGCGCCGACCGCTTCTTGGGCGGTGAAATGCTGCTCGACATCGAGGCGGCGAAACGCGCGCTCGACGACAAGGTGGCCAAACCGCTCGGCATGGACGCGGTCTCCGCGGCGGACGGCATTCTGCGGATTGCCGCCACGGCGATGTCCTATGCGGTCAAGGGCGTGACCACCGAACGCGGTCTCGATGCGGGAGACTTTACGCTGGTGGCCTATGGCGGCGCCGGCCCGTTGCATGCGGTCGCGGTCGCACGCGAGATCGGCATCAGGACGGTGATCGTTCCGGTCGCGCCCGGCGTGTTCTCTGCGTTCGGGATGCTGTTCTCGGACCTTCGGTACGATTTCGTTCGCACCTGGTTCACCCGGCTGGAAGATGCCGCGTTCGATACAATCGAAGAGGTCTATGGCGATCTGGAGAACCAGGGCCGCGCGGCGATCGCTGCCGCGTCGGTCAAGCCGCAGAAGATTGTGGTCAAGCGCGCCGCCGACATGCGTTATGTCGGTCAGGAGCATGCGGTAACGGTCGACCTGCCGATGGCGGTGTTCACGCGCCAGGACCGCAAGGCGATCAAGCGGCACTTCGATGCCATGCACCAGCGCCGCTATGGCACGTCCGCGCCTGACGAGCGGGCCGAGATCGTCAGTCTGCGCAGCACCGTCACGGGCGTCATGCGCAAGCCGCCGCAGGAAAAAATTGCGCGCGGCAAGGGCGTGCCGCACAAGGCAGCGTTCACCGGCAAGCGCCCGGTGTTTTTCGACGGTAGGTTCCGGGCGACGCCGACCTATCGACGAAGCGCGCTGCTCGCGGGCAATCGCATCGTCGGGCATGCGCTGGTCGAGGAGCATGCCTCGACGACGGTGCTTGCGCCCGGCGACCGGCTCGAGGTCGACGCATTCGGCAATCTGGTCATCACTATCGGCCGGCGCACCGGGCGCGCGAACTGAAGTTCAACATGAAGTCGCTCCCCTCCCCTGAAAGGAGGGAGCGACCATCCTCTCGGTCTTGTCAGGCCGGAGCGTGAACGTGGTTCTTCAGCCGGAACGCCAGGGCGATGAACAGAACGCCCTCGACGATGGCATAGCCCGCGATCACCCAGACCAGCGCGAGCGCGCCGGCGCCCGGCACGAGCAGGATGCCGATACCGAACAGCACCGAGAGCACACCGCCCAGGATCAGCAGCCACTCGTTGTCGATCTCCTTGCGCAGACGAATCGCGCCGATGATCTGGAAGACGCCGATCGCGATCGCCCAGCCGGCGATGAAGAACAACAGCACGAGTGCAGTAATGCCCGGCCATGCGAACGTCAGAATGCCGGCGGCGATGCCGAACAGCCCGATGATCACCAGCCACCAGCGCGGGGCCGGCGAGCCGCCCGTAATGGCCGAGATAATCGCCAGGACGCCGTCGACCAGCGCGTACGCACCGTAAAACAGGACAAGCGTCAGCAGCGTCAGTCCGGGCCAAACGAATGCCAACACGCCGAAGATGATCGCCGCCACGCCTCTCAGCAGCATCAGCCACCAATTCTTAGCGAGTTGGTGCACCATCGCGGTCCCTAGGCCGCCGACTGGGTGTTGTTGGGTCGGTACTGTTGTCATGGGACGGTCCGCCTTATCGTTGGTTAGTCCAAATCGAAGAAGCAGCGGCAGTTGATAGTTCGGCAAGCCGGAATTGACCAACCGACACTCTACGCCGGAGCGCAGGGCGGAAGTTCCGCACATCTTTGGTCTATCAGCCGCAAGCTGTCCGACGAGCTTTGCGCTGGCCGGTCATCTAGAATATACGGCAACGCCCGAAGGGGCAACGCTTGGCAATTCAGGCCGCCTCGGGCCGTTTGAGCTGGTCTAAAATCGCCTGCAATTCGTTGGCGGTTTCCTGCTCTTCCTCCAGCAGATTGATGATTTGCCGGCGCTGGGTCGGATCGGTCACGTGTTCGAGCAGCCGCTGATACCGTTCGACGTTCTGCTGGTTAAGAAAATGTGCCGAATCCATTGGAAACTCCATCCTGAGCGCATGATCGCTCAGGCACGTGACGGCGCTATGAAGTGACCGTTCGATTTTTGAAGTTTAGTACGGTATCACAAACGTAAACGCAGCGCGACAGGGTTCATCCGAGCGCACCTGAGAGAGAAGGCAATGAAGAAGATCAAGAAAGAAAGTCGCCGGAAGGCGGACCCGGTCGTTACCGAGATCGTGCGCAATGGCGTCCTCGCCGTGACCGAGGAGATGAAGACCAACCTGATGCGCACGGCCTACAACATCATCATTTACGAGGCCCTCGACTTCACCACCGGTCTGTTCACGCCGCAGGGCGAGACGATCTCGATCGGTATCGGGCTGCCAATGTTCATTCGCGGCATGGCCGAGACCGTAAAGGCCAAGATCCGGCATTTCGGCGAGGACGGCATCCGGCCGGGCGACATTTTTGTCACCAATGATTCATACCTGACCGGCAGTCACCTCAACCACGTCACGCTCACGCTGCCGATCTTTCACAAGCGCGAACTGGTGGCGTTCTCCTGCTGCATGGCGCACTGGCTCGACATCGGCGGTACCCTCGGCGGCATGACTACCGACATCTATTCGGAGGGGCTGCAAATCCCGATCCTGAAATATCAGGACCGCGGCGTCGTCAACCAGACCGTGGTCGAGTTCATCAAGCAGAATGTGCGATTGCCGAGCCGCGCGATGGGTGACCTGCGCGCGCAGGTCACGGCGGTGAAGACCGGCGAGCGGCGCTTTCTGCAACTGATCGAGCGCTACGGTCGCGATGCGGTGCTCTCATCGATCGGCGACATCATGGACAACGCCGAGACGCTGGCGCGTGCGCGCACTCGCACCATCCCGGACGGCACCTACGAGGCCGAGTCGTTCATGGACGACGACGGCATCGACATCGGCAAGCGGGTGCCGATTCGGGTCCGGGTCATCGTCGAGGGCGACGAGATGACGGTCGACCTTAGCGACGTGTCGAAGCAGGTGCGCGGCTTCTACAATTCCGGCATCACCACCGGCCACGCCTGCGCGCAGGTGGCGTACAAGTGCCTGACCTCGCCGACCGACTATCCGATCAACGACGGCTCGTTCCGCAGCCTCAAGACCATCGTGCCGCCCGGCCGTGTGATCAGCGCGGTACGGCCGGCACCGATGCGCTGGTGGATGACCTATCCGATGACGATCGTGGACACGATCTTCAAGGCGTTGGCGCCCGCGATCCCGGATCGGGTGATCGCCGGGCATCATGCCGACCTGCTGGCGTCGTCATTCCACGGCATCAACAATCGCACCAACGAATTCTTCATCGGCAGCTTCGGGCCGCTCGGCGGCGGCTGGGGAGCCAAGCGGACCGAGGATGGCGTCTCCGGCACGGTCTGTATCAACGACGGAGACACCCACAACAGCCCGAATGAACAGGCTGAGTTCAAGTTTCCGATCGTGGTCGAGCGTTACGCGCTGGTGCCTGACTCGGGCGGCGCGGGCCGGCGGCGCGGCGGATTGGGCGTCGAGCGCGTGGTGCGGGCTCGCACCAGCATGATGGTCAACAACCAGAGCGACCGCGCGCACTGCCGGCCCTGGGGTCTCGAGGGAGGTCTCGACGGTACCGGCAACGCCGTCGAATTGCGGATCAATGGGCAATGGAAATCCGACTTTCCGAACGCCAAAGTGCTGGTGGCGCAGCTCAAGGCGGGCGACGCCTTCACGATCCGCTCGGGCGGCGGAGGCGGCCATGGCGACCCGCTGGAGCGTCCAGTCGAGGAGGTGCGCGAAGACGTGCGGCAGGGCTATGTCAGCGCGCAAGCGGCGGTCGAACTCTACGGGGTGGTGATCGATGCCGACACTTTTGTGGTGGACATGACGGCAACCGGCAGGCTGCGTGCGGCAGGACGCAAAGCCAATTCGGTCAGCGCTTGAGCTTCACCGTATAGGACATGGCTCCGGCTCCACAGCACGGGCAGCTCATGGCAATCAAGATGTTCTGCTTCTGCTCTTCGTCGAGGTCGCTGCGGTCCAGCATCTGCCGCGTCTGCTGTTCGAAGAGCTGATGCAGCGGCAGTTCGCCGCCGCCATAAATGATCTGCTCGTCGGGCAACGCAGCCGGCGCGGCCTCGGTCTTTCGCTTCGTTGCTGGCTTGCGCTTTGCCACTTACCTCTCCGGGTACTGCACGGCTAACGTCACTCCAGTCTTAGCAGACCACCACGCATCACGCGCAGGTATTGGTCAGCGTGCCGATGTTCTCGATCCAGATTTTCACCACATCGCCCGGTTTCAGGAACTCCTTCCGTGCAAGCCCAACGCCCGCCGCGGTTCCGGTGAGAATCAGGTCGCCGGGCTGCAGCGTGATCATGGTCGAGAGATGCGCGATCTGTTCTGCGAGCGTGAAGATCATCTTGCTGGTGTGGGAATCCTGCTTGATGACGTCGTTTACCCAAAGCTTGAGCGCGACATTCTGCGGGTCCGGGATGTCCTCCGCCGGCACGATCCACGGGCCCAGTGGGCAGCCGCCATCGAAATTCTTCTGCCCGAGCCAGTCGAACTTGAATGGTGACGTGTCGGAGACGTGCGGCCGCTTGGTCAGGTCGCGTGCCGAAAGATCGTTCGCGATGGTGTAGCCGGCGACGTGATCGAGCGCGCGTTCGATCGAGACGTTCCGGGCTGGCCGGCCGATCACGGCGGTCAGCTCCGCCTCCCAGTCGACCATCTTCGAATACGAGCGGCAGCTTGACGATGCTGTCCGGCGGCGCGAGGCAGTGCATCGCCTTGATGAAGTGCCAGGGATTGAGGCCGACGCTGTGCGGATCGGGCTCCGGTGCGATGTTCTGCACCTTGGCCATTTCCAGCATGTGATCGGTGAAGTTCGCGCCGGCGCAGAAGATGCCGCCGGGAGTCAATACCGGCGCCAGCAGCTTCGCGTCGCGCAGCGGCAGGCCGTCGCTCTTGCCGGCCAACGCACCGGCAGCGGTTCGAAAAGATTTGTGAGCAGACGGCCAGTCGCGCAGCACATCGAGCATCGTGACGTAGGACGCGCGGCCGGTGGCCTCCGCGACGTCGAAGATCATGGTCGCCGACCACCAGCCCGGCGCGCGGTCCGTTTGGCGACTGGTAGGTCACGAGCTTGAATTGCGACATTCGGCATTTCCTCATGAAGACTTGACGCAATCGCGTGTCGCGGCTGGCCGGGGTCACGGCGGCGGGAGTGCGCGCACGGTCCTTGCTGCACCACGAACTGCACCGGGTGAGGCGAAGGTCGACCGCGGGATTTTTCTGCGATGTACTTTCCCCCTATAGTGCGGCTCATGATACGATACGATTGTATCGAAGGGTAGTAACAACAAGAGCCGGGCAGGGAAGGGAATGACCGAGACATCGGCGGGCGGAACGGCCAGTGCGCGCCGCCCCGTGATCGACTTTCATGCGCACATCCTGGTGCCGGAAGTCTACGGGGTGGCGGCGGAGCACAACATCTTTTCCGAGCTTCCGACCGATCCTGGCGTCACCGAAGACATGCGCGACCAGATCCGGCAGCGCGCCGGGCTGGTGCTTGCCCGCATGAGCGATCTGACGGACCGCCTCGCCAAGATGGACGCGATGGGTGTCGACATCCAGGTGCTGACCGCGAGCCTGGTCCACCAGGGCCTGGAATGGGCCGATGCGCAAACCAGCCTGCGGCTCGCCCGCACCACCAACGACTGGATCGGCAGGGCGGTGGCGACGCGGCCGGACCGGCTGATCGGGCTCGGCACCCTGCCGCTGCATGTGCCGTCGCTCGCGGTCGTCGAACTCGAGCGCTGCGTGCGCGAACTCGGATTGCGCGGGGTCGGCATTTCGACGACCGCCGGCGGACTGGAACTCGGCGATCCGCAACTGGCGCCGTTCTGGGCCAAGGCCGAGGAGCTGGGCGCCGTGGTCTACATCCATCCGGGCGGCAATCGCGACCGGCGGTTCAGAGCGATTTCATCTCTGGAACAGCGTTGGTCAGGCGTTCGAGGAAGCGATGGCGGTGGCTTCGCTGATCTACGATGGTGTGCTCGAACGTCACCCCAAGCTCAGGATCTGCGTCTCTCACGGCGGCGGTTACATGCCGTATTACATGGGCCGGATCGATCGCAATTACGTCGAGAAGGCCAACACGCGGGTCAACATGACGCGGCCGCCGATCGAGTATCTGCGTATGCTTTATTACGACTCCTGTGTCTACGACCGGGCCGTGCTCGCTCATCTGGTCGAGAAGGTCGGGGCGGACCGCGTGGTGCTCGGCTCTGATTATCCGGTCGGTGAGATGAAGCCGGTCGAGTTTGTGCGCGAGACGGCCGCGATTTCAAGATCGCAGCAAGACCAGATCATATCAACGAACGCCGCGACGCTGCTTGGGCTGCCGAACTAGGCTCTCAGCCGACGTTCCGATAAGAACTCCACGGGGCAGGGACCGCATACATGGACGAACGGCTCTTTCATCCGATCTCAACCGCCGAGCTCGAGCGCCGCTGGGCGGCTGTGCGCAAGCTCATGGCGGAGCGCAAGATCGACGCGCTCGTGATGCAGCAGAATAACGACTGGCTCGGCGGCTATGTGCGCTGGTTCACCGACACCAATCTCAGCAACGGCTATCCGCGTACCGTGATCTTCCCGGCCGCCGACCTGATGATGGTGATCGACATGGGGCCGTTCGGCGGACGCCGCAAACTCGACGGTGCTGACGAAACCAACCGCGGCGTCGGTGAAATGATTTTCACGCCTGCGTTCACGACCGTCGCTTACACCGACGCATATCAGGCCGAACTGACGGTGAATGAATTGAAGCGGCACGGCTACCGCACCGTCGGATGGCTGGGCAGCGGAGCGATGCCGCACACTTTCGTGGCACGCGTCGAACAGGAGCTTGCCGGCGGCGTTACCTTCGTCGACGCGACCGAGTTCGTCGACCGCCTCAAGGCGCTCAAGAGCAAGGAGGAGATGCAGTTGATCCGCCTCGCGGCGAAAATGCAGGACGAGATTTTCAGCCGGGTCTGCGCGAAAATCCGTCCCGGCATGCGCGACAACGACATCACGGCGCTGGCGCAATACGAAGGGCGGCTTCTCGGCAGCGAGCAGGGGCTTTTCCTGGGATCGTCGGCGCCGCTCGGGCAGGCGTCCCGCTTCATCGACCGGCATCTGCAAGGCCGCGTATTGCGCGAGGGCGAGCACTTCAGCTTGCTGATCGAGAACAGCGGACCCGGCGGCTTCTACACGGAAATTGCCCGCACCATGGTGATGGGCAAGGCCTCGAACGAACTGATCGACGGCTTCGAATCCATGAAGGAGGCGCAGGCCTATACGTTGCGGCTGCTGAAGCCAGGGACACCTTGCGCCGAAATCGCGGCGCGGCATGACGACTACATGCGCGGCCACGGCTTTCCGCCCGAACTGCGGCTCTACGCCCACGGTCAGGGCTACGATCTGGTCGAGCGCCCCCTCATCCGCGCCGACGAGACGATGGCGATCGAGCAGACCATGAATCTCGCGGTTCATCCGGGCTACGAGACCAATTCGATTTTCGCAGTGATCTGCGACAACTATCTGATCGGGCCGGACGGACCTGGCGAGTGCCTGCACAAGACCCCGAAGCAGGTTTTCGAGCTGTGATCTCAGCATGACCATCGACGTACTGAGCCTCGGCTCGTTTCCATCCGCCACCAACGACGAACTGGCGCGGCGGTTTGCCGTCACCCATCATGTCCACCAACCTGCGCCGCAGGACTTGAGTCCGGAATTGCGATCGCGCATCCGGGCGATCGCCACCGAGGCCAATCGTGGGGCGAGCCGTGCGCTGATCGAAGCACTGCCGAATCTGGAAGTGATCGGGGTCTTCGGCGTCGGCACCGACGCGGTCGATCTCGCAACGGCGCGCGAGCGCCGAATTCCGGTTTCAAACACGCCCGGCGTCCTGACCGACGAATGTGCCGACCTCGCCATCGGCCTGATGCTGGCCTCGGCCCGGCAGATACTGTTTGCCGACAGCTATGTGCGCGACGGCTCGTGGAGCACCAAAGGGCCGATCCCGCTGGGGCGGAGTGTCGGCGGCAAGACCATGGGGGTGCTGGGTCTCGGCGGCATCGGCCGCGCGATCGCGGATCGCGCCGCGGCGTTCCGCATGCGGATTATCTATCACGGCCCGCGCCGCAAGACGGACGCGCCTTACGAATACGTCGCGGACCTGGTCGAGATGGCGCGGCAGAGCGATTACCTGATGGTGGCGTGCAAGGGCGGGCCCCAGACGCAGCACCTGGTATCGGCCGATGTCATCGACGCGCTTGGACCGAAGGGCACGCTGGTCAACGTGGCGCGCGGCACGGTGGTCGACGAGGCTGCCCTCATCAAGGCGCTAGCGGATGGGCGCCTTGGCTTCGCGGCCCTCGACGTGTTCGACAACGAACCGCATGTCTCGCCGGCGCTGCTGGCGTTGCCGAACGTGATCGTGCAGCCTCATCAGGGGAGCGCCACCATCGAGACGCGGACCGCCATCGGCCAGCTCATGATCGACAACATCAGCGCGCACTTTGCGGGCCGGCCCTTGTTGACTCCGGTGCGCTAGTGTCCCGGTTCCGACGCTTGTATCCCATCGCAGCACGCACGTTTACAAGCGTCGGAACCAAGGGACACTAGCAACTCTATGATTTTAGTGTGGCTTTGGATTTGACGTTCCTACTATCGACTCGCCGCTATGCTGATAGGAACGTCAAATCCGCCACACTAGGGAGGGGCTTTGCGTCGCGTGCATTGCCGCGGCGGTTCGGTTAGTTTGCGGTGAACGAACAAAAGACGCGACCAGGGGAGGGGCTGCGGTCCATGACCGAGCCGCAAATCGTCATCAGGGATGTGCATCATCTCTATCGCCCGCCGAGCGGCCGGCCAGTGCTGGCGCTCGAGGATGTTTCGATCGATGTCCAGCCGCGGGAATTCCTGGCCTTGCTCGGTCCGTCCGGCTGCGGCAAGTCGACGCTGCTCTATCTGCTCGGCGGCTTCCTGCCGGTCGAGAAGGGCAGCATCCATGTCGAGGGCAAGCCGGTTACGGCGCCGGGTCCGGACCGTGGCATTGTATTCCAGCATTTTGCGCTGTTCCCGTGGAAGACGGTGCGGGCGAATGTGCTTTACGGGCTCGAGCGCATGAAGCTCGCGCGCGACGAGCGCGAGAAGCGCGCGCAATCTTTCATCGACCTGGTTGGGCTGAACGGCTTCGAAGACAGCTTCCCATCGCAGCTTTCCGGCGGCATGAAGCAGCGCACGGCGATTGCCCGCACGCTGGCATTCGATCCGAAAATCCTGCTCATGGACGAGCCGTTCGGCGCGCTCGACGCGCAGACCCGAAGCCTGATGCAGGAGGAATTGCTGCGCATCTGGCAACGCACGCCCAAGACGGTGATCTTCGTCACCCACGACGTTCAGGAAGCCGTCTATCTCGCCGACCGCGTGGCGGTGATGTCGGCGCGGCCGGGACGGATCAAGGCGATCGTCGATACCAAGTTCGACAAGAATGATACCGACGTCTTCAAGAACAAGCTCTTCGTCGACAAGGTCGACGAACTCTGGAACCTGGTTCGCATCGAAGCGATCAAGGCGCAAGGAGGCCGCGCGTCGTGATCCAAGCCTTGCAGCGATTTGCTCCTTCGAAGTGTCGCGGAGGGTGAACAGGTCGCCGGTTTATTCGGGAGTTAGGCCTCGGCGGCTTGCTCGGTCGGCTCCCTCCCCCCTTGTGGGGGAGGGGTGGGGAGGGGGGCAGCACGCAAGGTTCGATAGAACTTGCCGCCACCCCCCTCCCTCCCCCGCAAGGGGGGAGGGGACGCTGTGGCCTGAGGTCCGTCGCACAAATAGTCACAAGCTCCGCAGTGGGAGCGCCGCGTGAAAACGCTGTGGCGATATTCTCCGCTCATCTTGCTCGCGCTCGCCTGGGAGATCGGCGCGCGCACCGGCATGGTCTCGACGCTGGCGCTGCCGCCGCTGAGTGAGGTGCTCGTCTCGTGGTTCGAACTGCTCAAGAGCGGAGAACTGATCACCAATGGAGCGGCCTCGCTCTGGCGCGCGGTCGCTGGGCTTTCGCTCGCGATCGTGGTCGGCGCGGCGCTGGGAATTTTCATGGCCTGGTGGCGGCCGGTGAACGTGCTGCTGAGCCCGCTGGTGGAGATGTTCTATCCGATGCCCAAGTCGGCGCTGATCCCCGTCACGGTGCTGTGGCTGGGGTTCGGTAATGGGTCCAAGATTTTGCTGATTTTCTTGGGCTGCATGTTGCCGGTCACCATCGGCGCCTACAACGGCGCGCGTTCGAGCGAGCAGGCGCTGGTCTGGTCGGCGCGCAGCATGGGGGCGAACCGCCTGCGCATGCTGTGGGACGTGGTGGTGCCGAGCGCGATGCCGGAACTGCTCAACGGTATCCGCACCTCGCTGGCGTTGTCGTTCATTTTGCTGGTCACGTCAGAGCTGATCGTCGCGCAGTCGGGCTTGGGCTATCTGATCGGCTTTCTCGGCGCAAACGGCTCGTACGATGCGATGTACGCAGTCGTGCTCACTGTCGCGTTCCTGGGCTTCGCCGCCGACCGCGGGTATCTCGCCGTCATGCAACGGATGCTGCGATGGCAGGAGTGAAACAACAGCCTGCCGCCGTCGCCGTCGACACCGCGCTGGAACCGCCGGAGTCCACGGCCTACCGCGTGCTGCGCGCCGCGGGTTGGGGGTTCGCTCGCGTGTTCTCTATCATCCTGCTGGCGGTGGCGTGGGAATGGGTGGCACGTTCGGGCGCCGTAACGCCATTCATGCTGCCGAAGCTCAGCGCGGTGCTGGAGCGTATCTGGACCGATCTCCTGTCCGGCGAGCTGCTGCTAAATACCGGTTTGACGGTCTATCGTGCGTTGTTCGGCTTCGCGATCGCCGCGCTGGTCGGAATCGCCCTCGGGATGGCGATCTCGCGCCGCGGTCTGATGCACTGGTTCTTCGATCCGATTATTTCGGTTGGCTTTCCAATGCCGAAGATCGCGTTCCTGCCGGTGGTGATCTTATGGCTCGGCGTCTACGACACCTCGAAGATCTCGATGGTCGCGGTCGAGGCGATTTTCCCGGTGGTGACCGCGACGATCATCGGCATTCGCGGCGTCGAGCGCGAGCTCATTTGGTCGGCGCGCAACATGGGCGCGAGCGAACGCGAACTGCTCTGGCAGATTTCACTCCCCGCGGCGCTGCCGCAAATCATGACTGGGCTGCAGGTAGCGCTACCGATCGCGCTGATCGTTGGGATCGTCTGCGAGATGCTGATGGGCGGCTACGGGCTCGGCGGCGCCATGATAACGTCGTCGCGCTTCGCGGATTCCCGCGGCGTGTTCGCCGGCATCGTCGAGATCGCGGTAATCGGTTACATCCTGGTCAAGGCCATGGCGCTGGTGCGCCGGCGGTTGCTGCTCTGGCACCAGGAAGCGTTGGCGCCGAGTACCGTGTAATGCCGAGTACCGTGTAATTGAGTGGCCCGTGCTCAATCCACTTTGGTGCCGGAGAGCTTGATCACCCGTTCCCACTTCTCGATCTCGGCCTTGGTGAACGCCCAGAAATCCTCCGGACTGCCGACGATCGGCGTCGAGCCGAGGTCGATCAGTCGCGCCCGGATCGCCGGTGAAGTCAGTGCGGCGTTGAATTCCAGGTTGAGCTTGCGCACGACGTCGGCGGGTGTACCGGCTGGAACGCCGACGCCATACCAGATCACGGCTTCGTAGCCGGGAACGGTCTCGGCGATGGTCGGAAGGTTCGGCAACGTCTCCGACTTGGCCGCCGTGGTGACGGCCAGCGCGCGAATCTTGCCCGACTGGATGAGCGGCAATGTGCTCACCATAGCGTCGAACATCACCTGGACCTGGCCGCTGACCAGATCGGTGAGGGCGGGCGCGGAGCCGCGATAGGGCACATGAACGAGGTTCACGCCCGTCATTGCCTTGAACAATTCTCCCGCCAAATAACTCGTGGTCGCGACGCCGGCGGAGGCCATGTTGATCTTGCTTGGGTTGGCCTTGGCGTATGCGATGAACTCGGCGACGCTGTTTGCCGGTACGGTTGGGCTCACCACCATCACGCTCGGCCCCAGCGCCGAGCCGGCGACGGGCGCGATCTGCTTGAGCAGGTCGAACGACAGCGACCGCTTGTTGACGGTCGTGTTGATCGCGTTGGCTGAGGTGATCGAGATCAGCGTGTAGCCATCGGGCGGTGAATTCACGGCAGATTCGGTTGCAATATTGCTGCCGGCTCCCGGCTTGTTCTCAACCAGGACGGTCTGGCCCAGGCGCTCTTGCATCCGGGAACTCAGAATGCGGGCGATGGTGTCGCTCGAACCACCTGCCGGAAAGCCAACGATCCAGCGGATTGGCCGCGCCGGATAGTCCTGCGCGGTGGCGCCCACGATCAGCGTGAGGCCAAATCCGAAGGTGAGCCAGGCGGCGCGGAGCTTCGCGGCCTTCGATCGATGGCTCCTCGCCGCCGCCCCGTCACGCGGAGGCGACGTTACACAACGCAACACTGGCATCGATCGTGCTCCCCTGGTCGGCCGCGGTGCTTCACGCATCCGGGCCGCTACGAGCCGGCACCGCATCGTTTCACAGCCTGTCTGCCAGTCAAGCTGAAGCCGGAACCGGGCAGCCCGAATATACCGCCGCGCGGACGAGAACCGCGCCCAGGACGGCTTGACCGGCCTAGACACGGCGAAAGATAATTCGTCGTAGTGTCGCCCATCGGTCGAACGAGACCCCTGGCCCGCCGGGGCGTCCCGTGAGAGTGGCAGGCACTTGCAATGGAGGGCACGCGATGAACGTGACTGTGCGCGATACCGGTCTCATCGAAAGCAAAAAGAAGATGGTGAGCGGAGCCTATCTGCGCAACGCGTGGTACGTCGCGGCGTGGTCGGATGACCTTATCGACGGTCAGTTGCTGCCACGCACGTTCATGCACGAACCCGTCGTCCTCTATCGCAAGCCGGACGGCAGTGTGGCCGCGCTGGAAGATCGCTGCCCACACCGCTTCGCGCCGTTGCATATGGGCAAGATTGTCAGGGACGATGTAGTGCAGTGTCCTTATCACGGACTTGAGTTCGATTCGTCCGGCGCCTGCGTCTATAACCCGCATGGCACGAAGAACATCCCGCCGCGTGCGCGCGTGCGCAGCTATCCGACGATCGAGAAACACAAGGCCATCTGGATCTGGATGGGCGACCAGCCGGCAGACCCGTCCAAGGTGCCGGACTTCAGCGTGCTCGATAACGTTCCGGAGATGCACGCGACCAAGCGCGACGGCATCACCATCAAGGCGAACTACGAGCTGATCGTCGATAACCTGCTCGACCTCAGCCACACTAGCTATCTGCACGAAGGCATTCTCGGCAATGCCGAGACGGTCGAGTCCGACATCATGGTCGATCAGGAGGGCCAGGACATCATTGTCAGCCGGTACGCGACCAACGTCGTGGCGCCAGGCATGTTCGCGCAGTTCTGGCCGTCGGACCCGGGCCGGGTCGACAAGTTCACCCGTATGCGCTGGATGCCGCCGAGCACCCTCCGCCTGCTGACCGGCACCTGTGCGATCGGCGCGGTTCCTGAAAGCGGGACCGGCTATCATGCCATTCACATGCTCACGCCGGAAACCGAGAAGACCACGCACTACTTCTTCACGGCTGTCCGTTTCAACGTGAAGACACCGGACGACAAGGTGAATGCGCAGCTCCAGGAGAAGATCGCGACCATGCGCCGCTTCGCATTCGAGGAGCAGGACGCCCCGGTGATCGAGGCGCAGCAGCGCAATATCGATACCGCCGTGACGCCGGTCGATCCGGTGATCCTGGCGATCGACGTGGGCCCGGTCCGCTACAAGCGCATCCTGCAGAAGCTGATCGAAGGCGAACAGCCGCGTTAGCGAGCGGTCGCTGCGCCTCGAGCCTCTATTGGGTTGTGTATCTAACCGTCATGCCCGGCGAAGGCCGGGCATCCACGTCTTTTTTGACGAGGCCGCCAAGACGTGGATGGCCGGGACAAGCCCGGCCATGACGGTGGGATCCGAGGAAGCTCGCGGAGAAGGTATTCCTGCAGCCGGCTGGTCGGGAAAGCGCTTGCCCTACTTCAGCCGTTTGGCCGCCTCTTCGACGATGCTGAGGTCGGTGTACTTCTTGACGTCGAGATTGCCACGAATGAACCCGAGGTCCCGGGTCATGTCGACGTTCTTCTGCAGCGCAACGAGGTCCGGCAGCATGTTCGGGTCGTGGTAGGTGTCGCGCTTGGTGAACAGCCAATCGAAACGCTCCGGCGGCTGCTTGGTTACACGGCCGGCGATCTGCATCGCCTCATTGTGGTTCGCCGGGTCCGTGTACCAGCGGACGATGCGCAATGTGTCCTCCATGAAGTCGACCATGGCGGCGCGGTTCTTGTCGAGGAACGGCTTGCGCGCGGTCCAGACGATCATGTCGGTCACGCCGATGGCATCGCGCTGAGCGAACAGAGTGCGGCCGATCTTGCGCAGTTCCGGATCGTAGGCGAAGGGCAGCACCGCCGGGATCATGTCGACCTTCTTCTCGCCGAGCATGGCACGCATGGTGGGGAACGGCGCCTCGATGATGGTGTAGTCGCGCTTGTCTTCGAGACCGAACTTGCGCAGCATCGCCCGCATTGCGACGTCGACGGCGCTGCCGGCGGCGTTGGTCATGACGGCCTTGCCCTTGAGGTCCTGCACCTTCTGGATCGGGCCGTCCTTCAGGACCATGTATTCCTGCGAGTAGTAGCCCTCGACGCCGTCGCGGAACTCATCCGCGATGATGCGCAGATCGTCGAGGCCGGCATTCTGGATCGCGATGCCGAGCGTCGAATAGGCAAGATTTGCGATCTCCAGCTCGTTGTTGGCGAGCGCCGTGATCATCGGCGGCGTGCCGGGATAACGCACCGGCTCCATGATGTAGGACTTGCCGAAGTGCCGGGCCAGATCCTTCTTCTCCAGCAGGATTGACGCCCAGTTGGTGACGGGCGCCACCCAGGAATTGCGGATCTTGATAGGCTCGGCTTGAGCGGCTGTGGTCCCGAAGATCGCAAACGCGGCGAGGCCGGACAGCAGGGAGTACATCAGGCGCATGGTTCTCCTCCTGGCGATGTTCTTGGACCTTGCGGCCCGTTTGTTCTGCTTACGTTGCAAGGCGAGGGTTGGCTTGGCAAGCGCCGAATTGGCGCAGCCGTCGCCGCTTATGCCTCGAGGCCCAGCAGTCGCGCGGCGTTGTTGAAGCAGATGTCCGCGCGCTCGCTTTCGTCGAGCTTCACGTGATCGATGAAATGTCCGGCTTCCGCCGTCGACTCGAACGGATAGTCCGCGGCGAACAGCACGTGCTCGTGTCCGAGCGCGCTGATCGTGCAGGTCAGTGGCTCGACCGAGCACATACCCGAGGTGGTGACGAAGACATTCTCCCGGATGTACTCGGACGGGGCTTTTTTCAGCTTGAGGCCGTGAAACTCGGCGCGGCTGTCAAGACGCCACAGCAGGAACGGCAGGGTCTCGCCAAGGTGGCCAAGCATCAGCTTGCATCGCGGGAACCGGTCGAAATGTCCGCCGACGATGAGTCGCAATGCGTGCGAGCCGGTCTCGAAGCCCCACCCCCACATTGGCCGCATCAGAACCTTGTAGCCCGACAGCACGGAGGGCTGTGATACTGGGTCGGCCGGATGCAGGTAGATCAGTGGCGCCCGAGCGCGTCCGCGCGCTCCCAGAACGGGTAGAGTTCGGGGGCGTCGAGATACTGCCCATTTGTGTGGCCGTTGATCATGGCTCCACAAAATTTGAGTTCGCGCATGCAGCGCTCAAGCTCGTCGGCCGCGGCCTCGGCATCCTGCATCGGCAGGTGAGCGAAACCCGAGTAGCGGTCGGGCCGTTTAGCAATTTCTTGCGCCAGGAAATCGTTCGACTCGCGCGCCTTGTTTACCGCTTTGGCGGCATCGCGCTCGACCTGCACGCCGGGCCCGGCGATCGACAGTACCGAGCGCTCGATGCCGGCCTGATCCATGCCCTGCAGTCGAAGTTCGCCAAAATCCGTGAGACACCGAAAGAAGCGTTCGCCGCTCGCAGGCGGCACCTCGGTCATGGTCGGCCGCCAGTATTCGATCAGGCCAGGCGAGAGAAAATGCTCTTCGAGCGCAATCTTCTTGACCATGACTTCCCTAGTCGTTTCCTAGCTCTTGTCTTCTGTACCGGATTTTGGTCAAAGCGTATCAATGCGTGAGCCAGCCGGCAAGTCGCGGCCCGCAGTGTCGGATCGGGAGAAGCGAGACGTGAGACGGCAGAGCGACCGCAACCCCACCAGCAACAGCGAAAAGAGTCAGGTCCAGGTCATCGCGCGCGCCGCCGCGATCCTGCGCGCGCTGGAAGAACAGCCGGTGGGGCTGAGTCTCGGGCAGATCGCCCAGCGGGTCGATCTCGCGCGCTCGACGGTGCAGCGCATCGTCGCCGCGCTGGAGGCCGAGAAGCTGGTGATCGCGGCGTCCCCGACCGGCCGCGTCCGGCTCGGCCCGACCATCCTGCGGCTCGCCGCATCGGCGCGCACCGACTTTGCCGCGCTCGCGCGTCCGTTCCTGCTGCGGCTGTCGCAGGAGCTGGGCGAGACCGTCGATCTCGCCACCATCCAGAAGGATCACCTGATCTTCATCGACCAGGTCATCGGGCCGCAGCGCCTGCGCGCGGTGTCGGCGATCGGCGAGATGTTTCCGCTCTACTGCACCGCCAACGGCAAGGCCTATCTCGCGCAGCTCGACGAGGTCGCGATCGCTCGCCTGATCGGCACCAGCTACGAGCGGCGCACGCCGAGTACCATCACGCGGCTGAATGCATTGCTCCGCGAACTGCGAGCCGTGCGCAAGACCGGCGTAGCGTTCGACCATGAGGAGCACACGGCCGGTATCTGCGCGGCGGGCGTGGTGCTGCGTGATCTGCTGGGCAACGACATCGCGATTTCGGTGCCGGTGCCGGCGCAGCGCTTCGGCGAGCATCAGAAGCTGATTGTCGAGCGGCTCAAGGCCACGGCGGCGTCGCTGCAGAAGCATCTCGCCGCCGCGGCGGCGTAACCTGCGGTTTCCGGTCGCTGCGACCGCCTGCAGGCGCCGCCTGCGCTTGCGCCGGGCGCGCGTCCGCATGTATGCTCCGTCGATACAGGCGTACCATATCATGGGACAAGCGGCCGGCCGAAGCCGCTGTTAAAAAGAAACCTTCCGCGCGGCAGCGGATGATAAGGGAGGCGGACGTGGCGAAGAAGATTCGCGGCGTGATGTTCGAGGAGAACCTCAACAACAGCATGGGGCTCGAGTTCTACAACCTGTCCCATCGCTTCGGCTATCAGTCTCCGAACTGGCCCTACTTCGAAGACGTCAAGATCGAGCGCATTCACTACATGGCGAAGTCGGGCGTGCTGTCGCAGCGCATCACGACCTCGATGCACAACACGACGCACATCGACGCGCCCGCGCATGTCATTCAGGGCACGCCGTTCATCGACGAGGTGCCGCTGCCGCACTTCTTCGGCTCCGGCATCGTGGTGTCGATCAAGAAGAAGATGTGGGAGCAGATCACCTACGACGATCTGGAAAAAGCCGCCGGCAAGATCGTGCGGCCGCGCGACGTGGTGATCGTCAACACCGGCTGGCACCATCAATACGAGGACAGCGAGGACTATTTCTGCCGCGCGCCGGGCTTCGTGTCGTCGGCCGGCGAGTGGTTCGTCGAGAAGAAGGTGAAGGTGGTCGGCCACGACACCCAGGCCAACGACCATCCGCTCGCCACCGCGATCGGGCCGCAGCGCAACGGCCCGCTGCATCCGCATCTCGCCGACGAGTACAAGAAGTGGTCCGGCGGCCGCGACTGGAAAGACGATTTCCCCGAGTGGGAGCCGGTGCACCGCATTCTGTTCAAGAACGGCATCCTCGGCATCGAGAATGTCGGCGGCGATCTCGACAAGGTCACCGGCAAGCGCTGCACGTTCGCGTTCTTTCCGTGGAACTGGGATCGCGGCGACGGCTGCATCATCCGGCTTGTCGCCATCGTCGACCCGAAGGGGTCGTTCCGGATCGAAAAGGGGGAGAAGTTCGCATGATCGTCCGCACGTTTTCCGAGGCGAAGCCCTACGACGCGCCCAATCACCGCGACTACAAGTCGTTTCGCGTATTCGGCGCCGAGATGGGAGTCTCGCAGACGCTGGTGTTCGGCATCTCGCATTTCCTGCCCGGCGGCGGTGCCGGTCCGGACGCCTCGCCGCCGGAGAAGATCTACTACGTGCTGGCCGGCGAACTGACGGTGATTGCCGGCGGCAAGGAAGTCGTCGTGAAAGCTGGCGACAGCTGCTACATCGGCCCGAACGAAAGCCGCGAGATCATCAACCGGAGCAACGAGGTCTGCACCATTGCGGTCGCCGTTGCGCCGGTGAAATCCTGAAACGTGCTCGTCATTCCGCGGGCGCGAGCGTAGCTCGCGAGCCCGGAATCCAATTCGCAGATGACAATGGATTCCGGGTTCGCGCCTCCCAAGTCGGCTGTAGCCGACTTGGGTAACATAATGTCGCCGATCTCGGGCAAGCCCAAGATCGGTGGCGTGCCCCGGAATGACCAGGAGAGGTTACCATGTCCGAAGATTTTCTGAAGAATCCCGGTTCGCTGTTCGACGTGCGCGGCAAGACCGCGATCATCACCGGCGCATCCGGCGCGTTCGGCGCGCTCGCCGCCAAGGTGCTGGCTGGCGCCGGCGCCAATGTCGTGATCGCGGCCGGCAATGCGGATGAGTTGAAGAAGGTTGCCGCCGAATGCGAAGCGCTGGGCGGCAAAGTCGAGAGCGTCGCGCTGCGCCCGAG
The DNA here is from genome assembly GCA_963807865.1 of uncultured Alphaproteobacteria bacterium. Taxonomy (GTDB): domain Bacteria; phylum Pseudomonadota; class Alphaproteobacteria; order Rhizobiales; family Xanthobacteraceae; genus VAZQ01. The sequence goes on from CAWEDK010000034.1 coordinate 130,122, forward strand.
CTCGGCGGAGAACTGCGACAAGATCGTCGCCGCCGCGGTCAAGCGGTTCGGCGGCGTCGACATCCTGGTGACGGCATCCGGCATCAACAAGGTCGCCAAGATCGTCGACCAGCCGCCCGAGACATTCGAAGAGGTGATGGACGTCAACGTCACGCAGTCGTGGCTGATGGCGCGCGCCGCCGGCAAGCAGATGCTGGCGCAGGGCAGGGGCGGCAAGGTGGTGTTCATGTCGTCGGCGCGCGGGCTGCTCGGCCATCCGGCCGGCTACACCGCGTACTGCGCCTCGAAGTCGGCGATCGACGGCGTCACCAAGGCGCTCGGCTGCGAGTGGGGCCCGACCGGCATCACCGTCAACGCCATTGCGCCGACGGTGTTTCGCTCGCCGCTCACCGCCTGGATGTACGAAGACAACGAGAACGCCACCAACGTGCGCAAAGGCTTCATCAGCCGCGTGCCGAAGGGCCGCCTCGGCGAGCCGTCCGATCTCGCCGGCCCGCTGTTGTTCCTCGCCTCCAAGGCGTCGGACTTCTACACCGGCCACATCCTTTATGCCGACGGCGGCTACACCGCGGGGTAATGGCCATGTTTGGTGCGCACTCGCCTCTTCACCCTCCTCCCGCGAGCGCTTGCGAGCGGTGGGGAGGGTCGGCGCATCGCAGGCAAGTTTACGCAGCCTGCGTAAACTTGGCTGCGTGTGCGCCGGGGTGGGGGGCATTACCGCGATACGAAATGGCCCCCCACCCCCGACCCCTCCCCACCACTCCGCTTCGCTGCGTGGGGGGAGGGGAGATCGAGCGAGTTTGCCGGAGTGACGTGCATCCATGAACAAACCGCGCATCGCCGTCATCGGCGCCGGCCTGATGGGCCACGGCATCGCGCAGGTGTTTGCGCTCGCCGGCCATGACGTCACCATCTACGACCCGGTCATGGCGGCGCTCGACAGCGTCAAGGCGCGCATCTCGGCGAACTTGCGGGATCTGGGCGACGACCCGTCGGCGGTCGAGCGCGTGCAGCCGTGTCATAACCTCGCCGACGCAGTTGCCGAGGCCGACTATGTGGTCGAGGCGGTGTCCGAGGATCTGCTGCTCAAGCAGAAGCTGTTTGCGGAGATCGAGCGCAACGTGCGGTCTGCGACCATCCTGGCCAGCAACACCTCGGTGATCCCCATCACCAAGATCATGCGAGGCCTGCAGGACCGCTCGCGTGCGCTCGGCACCCATTGGTGGAACCCGCCGTTCCTGGTGCCGCTGGTCGAGGTGATCGGCACGCAGTGGACCTCGCCGCAGGCGATCGACCGGACGATTGCGCTCCACCGCGACGCCGGCAAGATGCCGGTGCACGTCAAGAAGGACGTGCCAGGCTTCGTCGGCAACCGGCTGCAACATGCGTTATGGCGCGAAGCCATCGCGCTGGTCGAGAACGGCATCTGCGATGCCGAGACCGTGGACACGGTGATCAAGGCGAGCTTCGGCCGAAGGCTCGCGGTGCTCGGGCCGCTGGAGAATGCCGATCTCGTCGGCACCGATCTCACGCTCGCCATCCACCAGACCGTGCTGCCCGCGATCGAGTCGCAGCCGGCACCGTCGCCCTATCTGGAGAAGCTGGTGGCAGACGGCAAGCTCGGCTTCAAGTCGGGCGAAGGCTTTCGCACGTGGAGCGCGGAGGAACAGAGCGCATTGCGCTCGAAAGTGTTGCAACATCTGAAAAAGGCACGCGCGCAGGAATAGCGCCAAGCAAGAGGGAGGACGCCATGAACGAGCGAACGATTTCACGACGCACGGTGGTGACCACGGGCCTGGGCGCGATCGCCGCTCCGGCCGTGTTGCGGGCGGTTCCCGCCAATGCCCAGAGCCGCACGATCAAGATCGGGCACGTCAGCCCGCGCACCGGCCCGCTCGCCGGTTTCGGCGAGGCCGACGGCTTCATCCTCGAACAGGCGCGCGGAATTCTGTGCGAAGGGGCTCACCGTCGGCGGCAAGCAGTTTCCGGTGCAGATCATCAGCAAGGACAGCCAGTCGAGTGGCAGCCGCGCCTCGGAGGTCGCGTCCGAGCTCATCCTCGGCGACAAGGTCGACCTGATCCTGGCGTCGGCCACGCCCGACACCACCAACCCGGTCGCCGACCAGGCCGAGGTCAACGAGGTGCCGTGCATCACCACGAACTGTCCGTGGCAGCCGTACTTCTTCGGCCGCAAGGGCGATCCGGCCAAGGGCTTCACCTGGACCTATCATTTCTTCTGGGGCCTTGAGGACGTGATCGGTGCGTTCCTGGCGCTGTGGGACTCGGCGCCGACCAACAAGGTCGTGGGCGGGCTGTTCCCGAACGATGCTGACGGCAATGCCTGGGGCGATCCGCAGCGCGGCCTGCCGCCGGCGCTCGCCAAGGCCGGCTACAAGCTGCACCGACCCGGGCCGCTACCAGCTCATGAACAACGACTTCACGTCGCAGATTTCCGCCTTCAAGGCGGTGAACGCCGAGATCGTTACCGGCAACATGATCCCGCCGGACTTCGCGACGTTCTGGTCGCAGGCGGCGCAGCAGGGCTTCCGGCCGAAGATCGTCACCATCGGCAAGGCGCTGCTGTTCCCGTCGGTGATCGACTCGCTCGGCGCCCGCGGCAACGGCCTCACCAGCGAAATCTGGTGGACGCCGAACCATCCGTTCAAGTCGGGCCTCACCGGTCAGAGCGCGCGCGACCTTACCGACGCCTACGTCAAGGCGACCAACCGGCCGTGGACCCAGCCGATCGGCTTCCAGCATGCGCTGTTCGAGGTCGCGATCGACGTGCTCAAGCGGTCGAAGTCGCTGGAGCCGAAAGCGATCCTCGATGCGATCGTGGCGACCAACTACAACTCGATGGTCGGCCCGGTGAAATGGACCGGCCAGCCGGTCAAGAACGTCACCAAGACGCCGCTGGTCGCCGGCCAATGGCAGCGCAAGGGCGACAAGTTCGACCTCGTCATCACCACCAACAAGACCGCACCGGAAATCCCGACCGGCGGCACGCTCGCGCTGTTGTCTTAGTCTGTACTGGCGTCGCTAGGCGCCCACCATGAACTCACAAGCGAATTGCGTGTGTCGCGCCGCGGGTTTGCCTCCCCCTTTTAGGGGGAGGGGGCGCACCGCCGTTGTGGAAAGCTAGGCGATGCCGCCGATCCTCGCCTTCGAGAACATCTCCAAGCGGTTCGGCGCCGTGGTGATCGCGAACGGCATCGACCTGTCGTTGGCGGACGGCGAGGCGCTCGGCATCATCGGCCCGAACGGCGCCGGCAAGACCACGCTGTTCGCGATCGCCAGCGGCACGCTGCGGCCGGATTCCGGCCGCGTGCTGTTCGCCGGAGAGGACATCACGTCGCTGCCACCCGACCGGCGCTGCCGTCTCGGCATCGGGCGCTCGTTCCAGATTCCGCAGCCGTTCAGCGGCATGAGCGTGTTCGAGAATCTCGTGGTGGCGGCGGCGTTCGGCGGCGGCAAGGGCGAGCGCGAGGTCTATGCGCGCTGCGTCGATCTGCTGGAACAATGCGCGCTCGCCGACAAGGCCAACCGGCTGGCCGGCAGCCTGACCTTGCTCGACCGCAAGCGGCTGGAACTGGCCCGCGCGCTCGCGACAAACCCGCGCGTGCTGCTGCTCGACGAGGTGGCAGGTGGCCTCACCGAGCATGAATGCGGCGCGCTGGTCGCGCTGATCAAGGACATCCGCGCGACCGGTGTATCGATCGTCTGGATCGAGCACATCGTCCACGCGCTGCTTGCCGTCGTCGACCGGCTGGTCGTGCTGCACGGCGGCGCGTTCATCGGCGACGGCGATCCCCGCACCGTAATCGACAGCGCCGCGGTGCGCGAGATCTACATGGGGATTCCGGCCGATGCCTGAGCCCCTACTGACGGTCCGCGAGCTCGACGCGTTTTACGGCGACTTCCAGGCGCTGTTCGGCGTGTCGCTGACGGTCGCGGCAGGCGAAGTGGTGGCGGTGATCGGCGCCAACGGCGCCGGGAAGTCGACCTTGCTGAAGTCGATCGCTGGCCTGATCGGCTCGCTGCGCGACGCCATCGTATTCGACGGTCAGCCGATCGGCGACCTGCCGGCCTACGCGGTGGTCGGCCGCGGCATCGCGCTGGTGCCAGAAGGCCGGCGGCTGTTCCCGTCGCTGTCGGTTGAGGAGAACCTGCTGATCGGCGGCCAGCTCGGGCGGCCGGGCCCGTGGACCTTGGCGCGTATCTACGAGCTGTTTCCGATCCTCGCCGAGCGCCGCAGCGTGCCGAGCACGTCGCTGTCCGGCGGCCAGCAACAGATGGTGGCGATCGGCCGGGCGCTGATGTCGAATCCAAGACTGTTGTTGTGCGACGAGATCAGCCTGGGCTTGGCGCCGATCGTGGTGCGCGAGGTTTATGCGCGGCTGTCGTCGATCGTGCAGGAGGGCTGCTCGCTGGTGATCGTCGAGCAGGACATCGTGCAGGCGCTTGCCGCCGCCAACCGCGTCTACTGCCTGCAGGAGGGCCGCGTCGCGCTCAGCGGCGAGGCCGCGAGCCTCACGCGCGACGCCATCTCGGCCGCTTACTTTGGGGCGTGATGATGGAGTGGGTCAACATCATCATCCAGGGTGTGCTGATCGGCGGCCTGTACGCCATGTTCGCCGCCGGGCTGGCGCTGATCTTCGGGGTGATGCGGCTCGTCAACATCGCGCACGGCGATCTGATCGTGCTCGCCGCCTACGTCGCGCTGATGACGACCGATACGCTCGGCGTCAATCCGCTGCTCGCGCTCGTCATCGTCGTCCCGGTGATGGCACTGATCGGCTACGTGCTGCAACGTGGCATCTTGAACAGCACGCTGGGCGACGACGTGCTGCCGCCGCTGCTTGTCACGTTTGGGCTCTCGGTCATCATCCAGAACGCGCTGCTCCAAACGTTTACCGCCGACAGCCGCCGCCTCAAGGCCGGCGCGATCGAGGTCGCGAGCTTCCAGGTTGCCGAGGGCGTCTGGATCGGCGTCCTGCCGCTGCTGCAATTCGTCGTCGCGGTCGCGGTCATCGCCGGGCTGCAGCTTCTGTTCTACCGCACGGCAATCGGACGGGCGTTCCGCGCGACCTCCGACGACCAGCCGGTCGCGCAACTGATGGGGCTCGACAACCGGCACATCTTCGGTCTCGCGATGGCGCTGTCGCTGGCCGATCATCGCCGATCGCCGGCGTGTTCCTGGCGATCCGCACCAACTTCGATCCGGCCATCGGGCCGGCGCGGCTGATCTTCGGCTTCGAGGCGGTGATCATCGGCGGCCTCGGCAGCATGTGGGGCACGCTGGTCGGCGGCATCGTGCTCGGCGTCGCGCAGGCGATCGGCGCGCAGATCAATCCCGGCTGGCAACTGCTCGCCGGCCATCTGGCATTTCTGCTGATCCTCGCAATACGCCCCGAGGGCCTGTTTCCGAAGGTGCAGGGATGAGCACGCCGTTCCGCGTCGAGCACGCCACGCGCTCGAGCCAGGTCGGCGTCACGCTGCTGGCGGGCGCCTTCGTCATTCTCGCCGCCGCGCCGTTCTGGGGCGGGCGGGACGACCTGCGGCTGCTGGCCGAGATCTACGCCTACGTCGCGCTGGCGAGCCTGTGGAACCTGCTCGCCGGCTATGCGGGCCTCGTGTCGGTCGGGCAGCAGGCCTATGTCGGGCTCGGCGCCTACGTGCTGTTCGGCGCCTGCATCCTGGGCGGCGTTCATCCGCTCGCCGCCATTCCGCTCGCCGGCATCGTTGGCGCCGTGGTGGCGCTGCCGGTGGCCGCGACTGATGTTCCGGCTGCGCGGGCACTATTTCGCCATCGGCACCTGGGTGGTGGCCGAAGTGTTCCGGCTGCTGGCCTCGCAGATGTCGGCACTCGGCGGCGGCTCCGGCATCAGCCTGCCGGTCGGCATCGTCACCTCGATGGCATCGAGCCGCCAGATGCGCGAATTCCTGATCTACTGGGTCGCGCTCGCACTCGTCGTGATCGTGCTGGCCGCCATCGTCTGGCTGCTGCGGTCGCGCTATGGACTGGCGCTCACGGCGATCCGCGACAACGAACTGGCGGCGCGCTCTACCGGTGTGGATGTGGGGCGCACCAAGCTCGTGGTGTACCTGATCACCGCGTTCGGCACCGCGATGATCGGCGCGCTGATCTTCCTGCAGAAGCTGCGGGTCTCGCCCGACACCGCCTTCAGCGTCAACGACTGGACCGCCTTCGTCATCTTCATCACGGTGATCGGCGGCATCGGCCGGGTCGAGGGCCCGATCGTCGGCACGATCATCTTCTTCGCGCTGCGCCAGACCATGGCGGATCTCGGCAGCGTCTACCTGATGATGCTGGGCGCAGTCGCCATCGCCGTGATGCTGTTCGCGCCGCAAGGGCTTGTGGGGCTTCGTCGCCGACCGTTTCGGCTGGCAGCTTCTGCCGCTCAAGCGGCGCTTGCACTTTACCGCGGAGCCACGCACAACCTGAGGTCAGAAACGTCAATCCGGGAGCGAGACATGGCGGCCAAATCCGACAAAGTCATCATCACCTGCGCGGTCACCGGCGCGATCCACACGCCGACGATGTCGGACGCCCTGCCGGTGACGCCCGACCAGATCGCCGAGCAGGCGATCGGCGCCGCCGAGGCGGGCGCCGCGATCCTGCACCTGCATGCCCGCGACCCGCAGAACGGCCGTCCGACCGGCGATCCCAAGGTATTCATGGAGTTCCTGCCGCGGATCAAGCAGGCGACCGACGCAGTGGTCAACATCACCACCGGCGGCTCGCCGACCATGCCGGTCGAGGAGCGGCTCGCCGGCGTGATGAAGTTCTCGCCCGAGATGTGCTCGCTCAACATGGGCTCGATGAACTTCGCGCTCTATCCGATGGCGGCGCGCTACAAGACCTGGAAGTACGATTGGGAGGAGCCGTATCTGCTCGGCACCGACACCACGATCTTCAGCAACACGTTCCGTGACATCGAGCGGATCTCGAAGCTGATGGGGGAGGGACACGGCACCAAGTTCGAGCACGAATGCTACGACACCGGCCACCTCTACAATCTGGCGCACGGCGTCGACAAAGGCTGGTTCAAGCCGCCGATCTTCCTCCAGCTCATCTTCGGCATTCTCGGCGGCATCGGCGCCGACATGGAGAACCTCGCGTTCATGAAGCGCACGGCCGACAAACTGTTCGGCGACGATTACCAGTGGTCGGTGCTGGGCGCCGGGCGGAACCAGATGCCGTTCGCCACCCAGGCGGTGATGATGGGCGGCAATGTTCGCGTCGGCCTGGAGGACTCGCTCTACATCGGCCGCGGCAAGCTGGCGACGAGCAACGCCGAGCAGGTCACCAAGATGCGCCGGATCATCGAGGAACTGGGCTACCAGATCGCGACCCCGAAGGAGGCGCGCGAGATGCTCGGCCTCAAGGGACCCGACCGCACGAAGTTTTAGGCAGCGTTCGCGGCTCTCTCCGCGGTCATTCCGGGGCGCTGCGCAGCGGCGAGCCCGGAATCCAGTGAAGGGCATGAAGCACGCGTTGCTGAATTGATAAGTAAGAGTCGGATTCCGGGTTCGCGCCTGCGGCGCGCCCCGGAATGACCAGTGAGGAAGAGGCATCAATGGCCCGGGACACCATCGTCGACATCTACTGCCACATCTTCCCGGACAAGTTCTTTCAGGAGATGAACCGCATCGCGCCGAAGCTCGGCAATATCGGCGCGCGGTTGCGCGGCGTGAAGAAGCTGTTCGATCTCGACGAGCGGTTTCGCGAGATGGACCGGTTCGGCGACTACCGCGAGATCATCTCGCTGCCCAATCCGCCGATCGAGGATTTCGCGACCGGCGACGTCGGCATGAGCCTGGCGCGCATCGGCAACGACGCGATGGCGGAACTGTGCGCGCAGCATCCCAAGCGCTTCCCGACCTTCGTCGCGGCAGTGTCGATGACCGACGTGGAGGGCTCGGTGCAGGAGGCGCGGCGCGCCGTTACCGAGCTTGGAGCCGGCGGCATCCAGATCTTCACCAACATCGCCGGCAAGCCGCTCGACGATCCGTCGTTCGAGCCGATCTTCAAGACCATGGCGGAACTCGACCGGCCGATCTGGCTGCATCCGGCGCGCACTGCCAGCATGCCGGACTATGCGGTCGAGTTCGAAGTCGCGCTACGAAATGTGGTGGTGCTTTGGCTGGCCGTACGAAACCTCGGTCGCGATGGTGCGGCTCGTGTTCAGCGGGGTGTTCGACCGCTATCCCGGGCTCAAGATCATCACGCATCATCTCGGCGGCATGATCCCGTACTACGACGGACGCATTGGTCCGGGCATGCAGGTGCTCGGCAGCCGCACGCTCGATGAGGATTATTCCAAGGTGCTGCCGTCGCTGAAGCGGCCGCACCTCGATTATCTGCACGATTTCTACGGCGATACGGCGTTGTTCGGCGGTGGCATCCACGCGGTGCGCTGCGGGCTGGAGTTCTTCGGCGCCGAACACGTGGTGTTCGCGACCGACACGCCGCTCGGACCCATTGCACCCACGATTGAGGTGATTCGTCGCCTCGATATCAGCGAGAACGACCGCTATAAGATTTATTGCGGCAACGCGGAGCGCCTGCTCAAGAAGACGTTTGCCTGATCCGGGAGGACACCATGGCCAGATTGCCGGCTCTGCTCGTTGCGCTCGGCTGTATTCTTTCTGCTCCCGCAGGTGCGCAGGACTATCCGGTCAAGCCCATCACCATCGTGGTCTCGGCCGCGCCCGGCGGCGTGACCGACGCGCTCGGCCGCATGCTGGCGCAGCGCTTCACCGAGGCCTGGGGCCAGCCGGCCATCGTCGAAAACCGGCCCGGCGCCAACAACCAGATCGCTGCCGAATACGTGACCAAGTCGTCGCCCGATGGCCACGTGCTGTTCATCGCGCCGGAAGGCACCTTCGTCGCCAATCCGAGCCTCTATGCCAAGCTGTCGTACGACCCGGTGAAGGGCTTCACCCCGATCGTCGGCCTCGTCACCATCAACCACGCGCTCATTGCGCATCCTTCTCTGCCCATCAAGAACGTCAAGGAGCTGATCGCGCTCGCCAAGCAGAAGCCCGGCGAGATCAACTACGGCACGTTCGGCGTCGGCTCCAGCGGCCACCTCAACATGGAGCTGTTCCAGGCGCTGTCCGGCGCTAAGCTCCAGGCCGTCCACTACAAGGGCGCGACGCCGGCGCTGACCGACGTCATCGCCGGCCATATCCAGATGATGTTTATCAGCGTCGGCAGCGCCGTCCCGCAGGTTCAGAGCGGTAAGGTCAACCTCGTCGCGGTCGGCGCCAAGAAACGAATGCCGCTCCTGCCCGAGGCGCCGACGGTGGCGGAGAGCGGGCTGCCCGGCTACGAGGCGGTGTCGTGGTTCGGATTGTTCGGTCCGGCCGGCATGCCGGCCGAGGTCGTGACCAAAATCAATGCCGAGGTTCGCAAGATCCTCGCCGACCCGGCGATCAAGAAGGACTTTCTCGAGCGGCAGTATTTCGACTCGATCGCCGGCACGCCGGAACAGCTTGCCGCCTATATCAAGGCCGAAGAGCCGAGGTGGCGCAAAGTCATTCAGGACGCGAAGGTCAAGGCGGAGTGATCGGCTCCGCCTTTCCTTGTTGCCATTGGCTCGTTCGACCTCATGCTGAGGAGCCGCGCGAAGCGCGGCGTCTCGAAGCATCGCATCGCTGCCATCCTTCGAGACGCGCACTACGTGCGCTCCTCAGGATGAGGCAGAGCAGGGCAGCACAATTAGATGCCCAATAGCCGCTTGGCGTTGCCGCCCGTCAGCGCCGCGACCGTCGATGCATCGAAGCTTTCGACCGAGGCCACGTGGCCGATCGGGTCGAAGTCCGCCATGTCGAACGGATAGTCCGTCCCCATGATGATGTGGTCGGTACCGAACAGCCGCACGAGTTCGGCGAGTTGATGCGGCGTGAACACGACGGTGTCGAAATAGATCTGCTTGAGATAGCTCGTCGGCGGCTTTGGCAGATCGCCGTGCGAATCCGAGCGCGCCCCCCAGGCGTGATCGATGCGCCCCGAATAAGCGGGGAGGAAGCCGCCGCCGTGGACCGCGAGAATCTTCAAATTCGGATGGCGCTCCAGCACACCGTCGAAGATCAGGTAGTGCAGCGCGATCGTGGTTTCGAGCGGGTTGCCGATGACGTTGTTGAAATAGAAGCGGGTGAAACGCTTGGCCTCTGTGAAACCATTGGGGTGAATCAACACCAGCGCGCCGAGCTCCTCGGCCTTCTTCCAGAACGGCGCGTAAGCGGGCTCCGACAGCTCGTGCCCGTCAACATTGGTGAGAATCTCCACGCCCTTCATCTTGAGCGAGGTCATACAACGCTCGAGCTCCTTCGCGGCCTCCGCGCCGTCCATCAGCGGCACGGTGCCGAGCGCCACGAAGCGGTCGGGCTTGCCGGCGACATATTCGGCAAGCCCGTCGTTGACCATCTGCGAGGCCTTCACCGAGACATCGAGTGGAACCGTGTAGAAGCACTGGTTCGGCGGCGGCATGACGAGCTGAACGTCGATGCCCATGGCGTCGAGATCGGTGAGGCGGTCGTCGTAGCTCGTGATGCGCGAGCGGATGTCCTCTTCCTGCTTTTGACTCAGCGCGCGGGTCTCGGCATTGGCGAAATGGAAGAGCGGGATGCGCTCCATGTCGAGATGCGGCTTGACGAAGGCCCCGGCCCGCGGGATCGCGACGTGCGAATGGATGTCGACGGTCGTGCTCTTTGGCCGGATTTCGCGTCCCGGCCTGCCGTGCTTGCGCGCCGCGGTCGCCTCGTACTTGTTCCAGTGTTCAGCCATGCGTCCTTGCCCCTGCTACAACAATTCTCTCCGCCGTCATGCCCAGCCTTGTGCCGGGCATCCACGACTTTCCCACCGCGCGGAGCGTAAGACGTGGATGGCCGGGACAAGCCTGGCCATGACGGAATATGCCATGTCGATAGACGATGGCACCATCAGAACACGCCAAGATGCTGCGCGATGATGGCGTCGTCGAGTTTGATCCCCGCGGCTTCGCCGCGAAACACGACCGCGCCGGTATTGATGATCACGACGTCGTCGGCGAGGTTCAGCGTCAGCTTGATGTTCTGCTCGACCAGCACGATCGACTGCCCCTCCGCTTTGAGCTGCGCGATCGTGCGCCCCACTTCGGCGACCAGTTGCGGCGCCAGCCCCTCGGACGGCTCGTCCATCAGCAGCACGCGCGGGTTGCCCATCAGCGCGCGGCCGATCGCCAGCATCTGCTGCTCGCCGCCGGAGAGCGACCCGGCGACCTGGGCGTGACGCTCTTTCAGCCGCGGAAAAATCTGGAACACGCGGTCGAGCGACCAGCCTGGCCCGCCGCTCTTTTTGATCGGCTGCGCTGCCACCATCAGGTTCTCCCGCACTGTCAGCGTGCGGAACATGCGCCGGCCCTGCGGCACGAGGCAGATGCCTTTGCGGGCGATCACGTCGGGCGCGAAGCCCGCCACCGGTTCGCCGTAGAGGCTGATGGTGCCGTTACGCGGCTTGAGGAAGCCCATGATCGCCGCCATGCAGGTGGTCTTGCCGGCGCCGTTACGGCCGAGCAGCCCGAGCAGCCGGCCGGGCTTGAGCGAGAACGAGACGCCGTGCAGCACGTGACTGTCGCCGTAGTAGGCGTCGATGCCGGCGATGTCGAGCGCATCAGTCACCGAGGTAAACCTCCCTGGTGCGTGGGTCGGCCACCACCTCGGCGCGCGTCCCCTCCAGGATCACCTCGCCATAGTGCAGCAATGTGATGCGCTCGGCAAAGCCCAGTGCCGTGTCCATGTCGTGCTCGATCATCACGATCGTCACGTCGCGCGGAATGGTGTCGAGCAGCGCGCGCACGGTCTGCCGCTCGCCTTGCGAGAGCCCCGCCAGCGGCTCGTCGAGCAGCAGCACCTTCGGCTTCTGTGCCAGCGCCATGGCGAGTTCCAGCCGCCGCCGCTCTCCATAGGAGGTCTCGAGGACGACGCGCTCCGCGCTGTCGCCAAGCCCGACCTGCTGGAGCGCGCCAACGGCGGTCGCGTAAAGGTCGCGCTGATCGGTCAGTACCGACAGCGGATTCCAGCGGCGCTGGTCGAGGCCAAGCAGCGAAAGCACCACGTTGTGCACGAGCCGCTCGCGCGGGAACAGCGTCAGGATCTGGTAGGTGCGTGCCAGGCCGAGATGCACGCGCTTCTGCGTCGGCATCCCATGCAGTTCCTGGCCGAACAGCTTGATCGAGCCGCTGTCGGCGGTGAGATCGCCGGTGATCAGGTTGAACAGCGTGGTCTTTCCCGCGCCGTTCGGCCCGATGATCAGGCGGCGTTCGCCCGGCATCACCTTAAGCGACACGTTCTGCGTCGCCGGCAGACCGCCGAAGCGTTTGTTGAGACCCGTCACTTCGAGCGCCGGGGCGGTCATTGAGCCGGCTCCGACGCGGCGCTCTTGGCCGGCGGTTTCCGCCAGTTCTGGATACGCCTCCACAGTTGCTTGCAGCCCGGCACGATGCCGTAGGGCATGAACATGATGACGATCACGAAGATCGCGCCCAAGAGCGTGTTCCAGCGTTCGACGTAGGTGGAGACGACGTTCTTGACCAGCGTGATGATCGCGGCCCCGACGATCGGGCCGGTGAGCGAGCTTGCGCCACCGAGGATCGCCATCAGCAGGATCTCGGCGGACTGCTGCAGCGAGATCGCGTGCGGGCTCAGGAACAGGTTGTAGTAGACGTAGAGAATGCTGGCGACCGAGCCCCAGAAGCCGGCCATGACGAACGTCAGCAATTGGACGAGCCAGGGATTGTGTCCAAGCATCCGCATGCGCCGGGGCTGGTCGCGGGTGCCCATCAGGCTCGCGCCGAACGGCGAGCGCGAGAACCGCCAGATGAAAAACAGCGCGATCAGGAACACCGCCAGGGTGAAATAGTAGAAGCTCGGTGCGTCGCGAATGTCGAAGCCGAACGGCATCGGCCGCGCCGGGTGACGGATGCCGTTGTCGCCGCCGGTCAGCTCGTTGGCCCGGTACGCCACGCCCCAGACGATCTGCCCGAGCGCCAGCGTGATCATGATGAAGCCGAGGCCCGGCGCCCGCAGCGACAGCACACCGAAGAAGGCGGCTGCCACGGTCGACAACGCGACCGCGAGGATTGCGGCCAGCAGTTGATTGTAGCCCGCGATGGTGAGCAGGATGCAAGCGTAGCCGGCGATGCCCAGATAGGCGGCGTGGCCGAGCGATACCATGCCGCCGTAGCCCAGCATCATGTTGATCGACAACGCAAACAGCGCGTAGATCAGCACTTGGCTTGCCATGTTGATGTAGAACTCGTTGCCGATGAACCACGGCACCGCGACGAGCAGCGCGGCGGCGACGAGCGAGCGCGATGATCTTGCCGGCCGTCATAGCTGGACCCGCCCGAACAGGCCCTGCGGCAGAAACACCAGCACCAGCACCATCGGCAGAAACAGCACGAAATACGCCAGGTCAGGCACCAGCGCGATGCCGAAGTTATAGATGAAGCCGACGATGAAGCTTCCGACGAAGGCGCCCAGCAGGCTTCCGGCGCCGCCCAGAATCACCACGATCAAAGCGAGCGGCAGCATGTCGGTGTCGAGGCCCGGATAGGCGTTGAGCATCGGGCCGCCGAGCACGCCGCCGATGCCGGCGAGCGTCGCGCCGAGCAGGAACACGGTGGTGAACAGCCGCGACACCGGGATGCCGACGCCGCGCGCCATCTCCATGTCGTCGACGCCGGCGCGGATCATGGCGCCGAGCCGCGTGCGCTCCATCAGCAGATAGAGCGCGACCGCCGCGACCAGCGCGATCACCAGCACGACCAGCCGGTAGGTCGGGAAGGCGAAGTCGAGGAACCGCAGCGGCGGCCGCAGCGACTGCGGCGCCGGCAGCGGCATCGGGTCGCCGGTCCATACCAGGAGGCAGATGTCGGCGATGATGAACGAGATGCCGAGCGTGACCAGGACCTGGCCCTGCTCGTTGCCGGAGAGCTGCCGCAGGATGAACCGCTCCATGACGATGCCGAGAAGCCCGACGCCGATGCCGCCGACGATCGCGGCGAGCCAGAAGTGCAGACCGAGTTGCAGCAGCGAATAACCGAAATAGGCGCCGAGCATGAAGAATGCGCCGTGCGCCAGGTTCGGAATCCGCATCAGGCCGAAGATCAGCGAGAAGCCGGAGGACAACAGGAACAGCAGGCCGCCGAAGGCGACGCTGTTCAGCGTCTGGATGATCCAGAACTGCCACTGCATCGTTCTGACTGGCTCCGGCTGTTTCTGCGGAGAGGAAGATCAACGCGAGCGGCAAACTCGGTCTGCTCCCTCCCCCACGGAACCCGGGCTTGCCCGGGTCCCGCATTTTAGCGCGCAAGTCGGGCAAGCCCGACTTGCGATGGGGGAGGGGTGGGGAGGGGGATAGCAAGTGAGATAACGCCTATGAGAGCTGCGTTTCACCGTGGGACCCCACCCCCAACCCCTCCCCGCAAGGGGGAGGGGGAGCCCACCGAGCATGCCGCACGTCAGCGGCTTGCGCACTCCAGATTCGTTATTCCAGGTTCTTCGCCGGCGGGAAGTCGCGCGAATAGACCGGGCTCTTCAGGAATTCGTCCGGCTTGTAGGTCCAGAACTGGCTCACGTCCGGATAGGTCTTGATGACCGCGTTGACGTACTTGCCGCCCTTCTTCTCGACCTTGCGGAGGTAGAGGTTGCCGACCACGTTGCCGTACTCGTCGAAGCGGACCGGACCGCGAATCGTGTTGGGCACCTTGGCGTCCCGCAACGCCTTCATGAAGGCGTCCTTGTCCTCGATCTTGCCATTCACCGTCTTGAGCGCGTGCTCCAGCACCTCGCCGCACAGATAGGTCTCGGCCGCATAGACGCCGGGATCGACCTTGTAGTCGCGCTGGATCGCCTCGACGAACGTCTTGTTGATCGGGAAGTCGAGCTGGGCCGAGTACCAGTTGCCGGTGATGGCGCCCATCGCCTCTTCGCCCATCTGCTGCAGCAGCGATTCGTCGACCGGCGTAAAGCCGCCGAGAATCTGCACGCGGTTGCCGTATTCCCGGAGCTGCCGGATGAACTTCAAGCCGTTCGAGCCGGCGTGGCCGGTATAGACGGCGTCGAGGTTCGGCTTGAGCTGCGAGATGTAGGTGCCGTAGTCGGGCGCGTTGAGCGGCGTGAACAGCTTCTGCACCACCTTGCCGCCGTTGTCCTCGAACACCCGCTGGAAGCCCGCGACGTTCTCGTGGCCGAAAGCGAAGTCGTCGGCGAGCACGGCGACGCGCTTGAGCTTCAGATCCTTGGCGGCGTATTCGCCAACCGGATGACTGGGCTGCGCCGACGTGCTGCTCGGCCGCACCAGCCAGGGATTGGCCTTGCGCTGGGTCATGTCTTCCGCGCCCGCGACCGTCAGGATCGGCGTCTTGGACGTCCTGATATAGTCGTCGATGGCGAGCGCCTCGAAGGCGGCAAGCGGGCCGATCAGCACCGCCACGTTCAGGCGCTCGACCAGTTCCTGGGTCTTGGTGCGCGCCTGCGCCGGGTTGCCGGCGGTGTCGGCCGTATGCAGCTCGATCGGCCGGCCGGAGAGCTTGTTCCCTCGCTCCTTGAAGAACACCGTGAGGCCCTGCTCCATCTGGATGCCGCCGGAGGCGAGCGGGCCGGTCTTGATGGTGAGGAAGCCGACTTTGATCGGGCCGGCCTGCGCGGCCGCGGCCGGTATTCTCAGCGCCTGCGAGGCGAGGCCGGCGGCGAGCGCGCCTTTGACGACGGTTCGGCGATTGACAGTCATTGTACTCATTCTCCTTGGGTGATCTGACGGCCCTTTTAGGGCTCGATGTTCTTTCCGCCCGGCCAGCTTTCGCGGTTGTAGACCGGATGTTTCAGGAACTCTTCCGGATTGTAGGTCCAGAACTGGCTGACGTTCGGATAGGTCTTGATGACGGTGTTGACGAGCTTGCCGCCCTTCTTCTCGACCTTGCGGATGTAGACGTTGCCGACGACGTTGCCGTATTTGTCGAAGCTCACCGGGCCACGCGCGGCGTCGATCTTGTCGCTGGCGCGCAGCGCCCCGATCAGCGCGGGTCTTATCTTCGATCTTGCCATTGATTTTCTTGAGCGCGGCCTCGAGCACCGCGCCGTTGGTGTAGGTCGCCGCCGCATAGAAGCCGGGGTCGACCTTGTAGTCGCGGTTCATGCCGTCGACGAACTTCTTGTTGGTCGGGGTGTCGATCTGCGCCGAATACCAGCAGGTCGAGATCGTGCCGATCGCTTCGTCGCCCATCTGCTGCAGCAGCGCCTCGTCGATCGCGGTCTGGCCGCCGAGCAGCGGCTTGGTCTTGCCATATTCCTTGTACTGCTTGAAGAACTTGAAACCGTTGGAGCCGGCGAACCCGATGAACAGGACGTCGATATTGTCCTTGAGCTGGCTGATATAGGTTCCGTAGTCCGGCGTGACCAACGGCGACCACAGCTTCTGCACCACCTTGCCGCCGGCATCTTCGAACGCACGCTGGAAGCCGGCATTGAGCTCGTGGCCATAGGCGATGTCGTCGGCGATCATCGCCGCCCGTTTGTATTTCAGCTCCTTGGCGGCATAGTCGCCCATCGGATAGCTGCATTGGGCGGAAGAGGATGTGGCGCGCACGAACCACGGATTGGGCCGCCGCTGCGTCATGTCCTCGGCGGCGGCGACACTGAGCGTCGGGATTTGCTTGTCGCGGATGTAGTCGTCGATCGCGAGCGCCTCGGCCGTGGCGAATGGGCCAATCAGGCAGGCGATGTTCTCCTTTTCGACGAACTCCTGCATCTTGGTGCGGGCGACCGCCGGCGCACCGGCGGAATCGCCGGTCAGTAGCTGCACAGGCCGGCCGGCCAGCATGTTGTTGCGCTCTTTCAGATAGAGCGTGAGCCCCTGCTCCATCTGGATGCCGCCGGAGGCGAGCGGGCCGGTCTTGACGGTGAGAAACCCGATCCGCATCGGACCGGACTGTGCGCGCAACACTGCCGGTGCGGCCAGCACTGCGCTGGCGCCGAGCATGCCCTGGAGAACGGATCGGCGGCGGATCAGCATGCATTCCTCCCTTGGTCTTCAAACTGTCCCTTGTGGCGGGACTTGAGCGCGGTCTTTGACCTTGGCCATCGCGATATTCGCGCCCCGCACCGGACTTGTCACGCCGTTTCCGGGGTGCGACACGCTGGCTGCCCACATAACGGGTGCCAGCCGTGGGCAGGTCGAACCGAACCTACTTCGCTTTTGACGTCGCCCGTGTATCCGGAATGATCGGCAGCAGCAGATAGGGCTGTTTGTCGCGGCCGAAATGCAGGGTGGTGACGCCGCCGTAAAGGTCCGCCGGGCGGTCGCGCGGGTCGTCGTGCAGGAACGGGCCGCAGCCGGTCAGTTCGTTCTTGAAGTTGGAGAGTTTGCCGCCGCTGGCGCCGCCATAGACGTAGTCCTTGCCGCGGATGCTGAGCCCGATGCGGTGGCCGGCCGGCACCACGATCGAAGTCGGCCAGATTTCGATGTCGAGCTCCACCACCTCGCCTTTCTTGAGCGGCTGGTGCGTGTCGTGGGTGTGATAAGGCCGGTAGGGCTTGGACAGTTGCTTGTCGAGGTTGCGGTGAGAGGCGCGCAGCCAGCCCTGGCCGACCGGCGTATGAGGGTCGATCGCGCCCTGGAACACGATTTCCTTCAAGTCCGGCGTGAAGACCCGCAACACCGCGAACAGGTCGGCATCCGCGGTCGATGAGGACATGAACAGCTTGAGCGCCGAAGGCCCGGTGATTTCCGTGGTCTTCGCGAGTGGTTCCGTCAGGAAGGTGAGGCCGTCCCCCATCGCCTCGAACGACTTGCCGGATTTTCCGCTCGCGGGCTTGGGCGTCAGCGCCCCGTTCGCGGGGTCCAGATAGAACTTGGTCCATTTCGTGCGCTTGAGCGGCCATTCGGTCTCGGCGCGGGCCACGAAGGTCTCGCCGGGATGCCGTACTTGCAGCATCACCCGCGGCTGCTTGTCCCAGCCGTTCTTCTTGCCATGCAGGAAGTGGTCGAAGAACCGGAGCTGCAATTCGCGGCCGTAGTCCGTGTAGAAATGCGTCCAGTGCTCGATGCCGTGGACCTCCAGCCACTTGTCCTTGGTGGCGGCGCGCACGAAGCCCTCGAAGTTACCGCGCGGATGCAGCGGCTGGCCGCCCCAGTTGGCGGCGGAGAGCAGCGGCGTCTTGATCCGGGACCAGATCGGCGAGCGGGCCTTGTGGTAGTCGTCGTCGAGCGGATGGGCGCGGATATCGTCACCGAACGCGCTGCGGTTCCTGGCAAGCTCGGCCTCCGACAAGACCTCCGGCCCGCACACCAGTTCGCCGTGAATCCGCGAGCGTTTGCCGCGCTCGCCCGCGCCATACTGCACGGTCTTGACCTGCATGTCGTACCAGTTTTCCCAGAACGTGCAGAGGATGCCGCCGTGGTGCGTCATGTCGCGGTACCAGTCGGCGGCGCCCTCCCAGATGCACATGGCGGCGAGGTGAGGCGGCTGCAGCGTCGCCACGTGCCACTGGTTGATGCCGTAGTACGAGATGCCGTTGAGGCCGACCTTGCCGTTCGACCACGGCTGCACACCCGCCCATTCGATGCAGTCGTAGAAATCTTTCGTTTCGCGCGGGGAGAAATGATCGATCACGCCCGGCGAACAGCCGGTCGCCGCGGGAATTCGACACGCACGCAGGCATAGTCGCGCGGCACCCACTTCTCGGGATCGACCACCTCCCAGTTCTGGTAGCGGTTGCTCGAGCCGGCGGTGACGTCGGGATGCTTCTCGGCCATGCGCTGCCATGCGCTCGGATAGCCGTCCTGGAAGGCCAGAGCCTTGGCGTAGGGCCCGTAGGTCAGGAGCACCGGATACCGGCCGTCCTTCACCGGGCGGAAGATGTCGGCGCGCAGCACCAATCCGTCGTTCATGGTGATCGGCACATCCCAGTCGATGCGCATGCCGTCGCGGACTTCGCTGCGGTGTTGATGGCTCTTGGCCGCTTTCGCGCGCGGCGCATCGATCGAGGTCATGACGTTCTCCCAATCTGGTGCCCAATTTCTCGGCTGTCAGGCCCACGACGGTGGGCATCCAATGACCGCAGCATCGAGCGGCGGCTGCGGCGTGTGCTGGACCGCCCGCGTTCGCGGGCGATGACCCCGGTGGGTTTCGTGCGGGCGGGATACTATGATAGGAGCACGCCCACCACAATTTCGGCGAAACCAACGCCGTGCCTCAAGCGCAGGGGGAGGTCCCGTGAAATTTTTTGCTTTCTGGAGGTCGCTCGCATCGTTTCGTGTCCGCATCGCGCTCAATCTGAAAGGCATCGTGCCGGACGAGATCATCGACGTGAACCTGATGCAGGGCCGGCAGCGCGAGGAGGCCTATCGCAAGGTCAATCCGCAGATGGTGTTGCCGGCACTGGTCGATGGCGACGGCCCGGTGCTGTTCCAGTCGCTCGCCATCATGGAGTACCTCGACGAAACCCACCCCAACCCGCCGCTGCTGCCGAAAGAACCGCGGGCGCGGGCGCGGGTGCGGGGTCTGGCGCAGATCGTCGCCTGCGACTCCCATCCGTTGCTGGTGCCGCGGGTGCGCGAGTACCTGGAGCACGAGCTGCATCTCGACGAGCCGACCCGGCTGAAGTTCATCCACAACTGGATCGGCGCGGCGCTGTCCGCGCTGGAAACCAATCTCGCCGGCAGCAAGGAGACCGGACGCTACTGCCAGGGCGACCAGATCACGATCGCGGACATCTGTCTCGTCACCCAGGCCACCGGCGCGGGCTTCTACAAGTACGACATGACGCCGTTTCCGACCGTGCGGCGCATCGTCGATACCTGCATGCAGAACGACGCGTTCGCCCGCGCCCATCCGCTGAAGCAGCCGGGCGCGCCGGCGAGCTTGTGATACTGATGTTTCCGCGACGTCGCCTCCGGCGGTGACGAAGAGAAAGAGCAACGAAAGAACCGACATGCGACTTGCATCATTCAAAGCCAACGGCCGCATCAGTTACGGCGCGGTCACGGAGGGCGGCGGCATCATCGATCTCGGCCGCAAGCTGGCGAAGTATCCGAGCCTGCTCGAGCTGTTTCGGGCCGGCGCACTCGGTGAAGCGCGCGCCGCGGCAAGCGGGCCGGCGGACTTCCAGGTCAAGGACGTCGAGCTGCTGCCGCCGATCCTGATGCCGGAGAAGAACATCTGCGTCGGCATCAACTATCCGGAGCGCAACGCCGAGTATAAGGACGGCCGCGAGGCGCCGAAATATCCCAACCTGTTCTGCCGTTTCGCCAGTTCGCTGGTCGGCAGCGAGCAGCCGATCGTGCGGCCCAAGGTGTCCGACAAGTTCGACTACGAGGGCGAGATCGTCCTCGTCATCGGCAAGGAGGGCCGGCATGTGCCGCAGGATCGGGCGCTGTCGATGATCGGCGGCTTTACGCTCGGCAACGAGGGTAGCGTGCGCGACTGGCTGCGCCACGGCACCCTCAACGTCACGCAGGGCAAGAATTTCGACAAGTCCGGCAGCCTCGGTCCGTGGGTCGTGACCGCCGACGAACTCGATACCGCCAAGCCGCTGCGCGTCACCACCAGGGTGAATGGCGAGGTGCGCCAGGAGGACACCACCGACCGGCTGACCTGGGGGTTCGCCTGGCTGATCAGCTACATCTCGACCTTCGCGACGCTCAAGCCCGGCGACTACATCTGGACCGGCACGCCGACCGGGGCGGGCGTGCATCGCAATCCGCCAGTCTGGCTCAAGCCCGGCGACGTGGTCGAGGTCTCCTCGCCGCAGGTCGGCGTGTTGCGCAACACCGTCGCGGACGAGATTTAGGCTACGTAGATGATGAGGCCGCCAACTGAGGCGGCCTCTCTCCTTACTCAAATAGCAAATTACTGCTTCACGCTATCGACTGCGATGATGTTGAACTTCGCATACTTTTCGCCAATCTTGAGTGCCGCCTGAAATTCGGGAGAGTTGCGCCAGCGTTGTAGCGCCTCCATGCTTGCCCAGCGAAGGATCACAACGGGCCCTTGAGGTAGGCTGCCTACGATCTGTGTTCCCGGTCCTGCCGCGACATACGCGCCAGCGTGATCTTTGACCGACTTCTGAGCGGGCGGGACGTATTCTTTTGCGTAGCCCTCAGGGTCGCGGACCTCATTGATCGCTATCATGTAAACGGGCGGCGTGGCTTGAGCATGAAGGCCATGCATGCCTGCGGCGCCCAATACAGTGCCGACCAGCACCGATGCGGCCACCGTCCAGTATATCTTCATTTCTTCCTCCGCTCGCCTGCGGCACCCAGGCAGTAGGGATGATAGCCAAATCCAGCCAACGCCGTTTCAAATCAAGCATGAAGCAAATCGGCCGGAGCAGGTGCTCCGGCCGTAATGTCTCAAGTTTCTGTAGCGGCGGCGAGCGAAGGCGAGGATGCAATCCAGCTGTCGCGCCCGCTCAGTGCAATTCGGTGACCTTGCCGTCCCTGGCGCGGCCCTGCGCATAATACTGGCCGATGTTCTTCATCAGCGCGGCATCCGAAACCGAGTACAGCAACGCGTCGGTCTTGCCGGTGTTGATGTGGCGGCGCCAGGTGAAGTTCGGCGCCACGAACAGGTCGTTGTGTCCCCATTCGAGGCGCTTGCCGCCAACCTCGGTCGCGCCGGTGCCTTCGATCACAACGTAGTAGGTGCCGGCGGTCTCGCGCTTGAGCTCGGTCTCCTCGCCCGGGCGCAGGAGCTGCGCCGAATAGTTGAGCGTCTTGAACACCGGCTCGCCGGTGACCGGATTGACGAAGTCGACCTTGATGCCCTCGTGGGCGTCGCCCTTCTCCTTGCGCAGGCTGTGCAGCATCTCTTTCACGTCGGCGCCGCGATAGTGGAACAGCGGCGCGGGCGCATGGCCGACACCGCGCTGATGGTTGACGAAGGTCGGCTTGATGCCGCCATGGCCGTAGAGCGCGCGCGAGTAGCCTTCCGACACGGAGATGGGCTGCACGTTGGCGTTGCCGCCCTTCAGGCCCGGCATGTCATGGTCGACCCAGGCGGCGTCGAGGAACTCCATCAGCGGCCAGTCGAGCGTGTCGATCCAGACCACCGGCTCGCTCGAATCGTTGCCGTGATCGTGCCACGTGCCGTTCGGCGTCAGGATCAGGTCGCCGCGGTCGGCGGTGACGCGCTCGCCTTCGACGACGGTGTAGCCGCCCTTGTTGGACAGGATGGTGCGGCTGGCATTGGGCGAATGCAGGTGGACCGGCGCGACGTCGCCCGGATTGTAGATCGAGATCGCGCAACGGATCGTGTTGGTGACCTGCAGCCGGCCGTTCAGGCCCGGGTTGAGCAGCAGAATGCTCTGACGGTCGGCGAACTCGATCGGCGACACGTCGGCCTTGCGGGCAATTTCGGAAATCTGGTTGAGGTAGGGGCTGTATTCCTTCCAGTGCCAGATATACGGCTGCGTCTTCAACTGCGCGACCGCGACGCGGCCGCTGGCGAGTTGGCCTGCGCCGTCGCCGTCGGTCTGGCTGAACCACGGTTTCTGCGCCGGCGCGTTCGCCTGCGTGCGGACCCAGACGTTATGCTTGCCGGCGTCCGTGTTGATCGCCTCCATCAACTCGCGCGCCTTGTTGGACAGCCCGGCCGGGGCGGGCGCCTTCATTGTCACGGTGGCCATGACGTTCGCTCCTGATTTACGGCCTTTCGACCGCTATTCATGATTTCGGACAGTATGCCCAAGCGGGCGGGCGTTATCCAGGGTCTGCGCCCCGTATAGCTGATGCGGCAAGTTTGCAACCATCGCGTTGATCTGCGTCAAGGACGCGATCAAGCAGCCAGGAACTCCCGGATCGCGGCCGTGAAACCCTGCGGCTGATCCAGGTTGGAGATGTGGCCGGCGCCGGGCAGCTCGACATAGCGTGAGCCCTTCAGGGCCTCGCTCATCTTGCGCATGGCGGCGGGCGTAACGCCGTCCTTCTCGCCGGCGATGAACAGCACCGGCCGGGTGACGGTCGCGACCGCGGCGGCGTAATTGTGATCGGCTAGCGCGGCCGCGCAGCCGATGAAGCCGTTGGCCGGCGTGGTGCGGACCATGGCGCGGACCTTATCGAGATAAGGCGGGTTGGCCTTCATGACGTCGGGCGGGAACCAGCGCCCGACCGTCGGCTCGACCAGCGGCTCCATGCCCTCCTTCTCGGCGATGGCGATGCGTTCGCGCCATTGCTGGGAGCTCTGCGGCGTCGACTGGCAGGGCGAGTCGCAGACGATCACCTTGTCCAGCCGGTCAGGATGCTGCTGGGCAAAGCCGAGCGCGGTCGCGCCGCCCATCGACAGCCCACCGAAATGCGCGCGCCTGATGTTCAGCGCATCCATCAGCGCCACCGCGTCGGCGATCAGCAGTTCGAAGGTGTAGGGCCCGGCCGGCGCGTCGGTCGAGCCGTGGCCGCGCTGGTCGTAGCGCAGCACGCGCAGGCTTTTGGACAGTTCGGCCGCCTGCGGGTCCCACATATGCAGGTTGGTGGCTAACGAATTGCTGAGGATCAGCCACGGTGCGTCGTCCGGACCGTCGACCTCGTAGTTGATGTTGATGCCGTTGGCTTTGATTTTCATGGCTGTGCCTTCTTACTCACGGTTATCGTTCACTTTCTCGGTTGTCATGCCCGCGAACGCGGGCATCCAGTCTTTGTCCTTGCCCGAGCTGGATCCCGCTTCGCGGGGACGACAGTCAGAGATGTTGCTGCTACCGAGCATGCGCGCCCAAAAAATCCTGCAGCAGCGCGAGCACAGGCGCCGGCGCCTGGGCGGGCATCATGTGGACGGCGTCGATCAGTTCGAAGCGCGCGCCCGGGATCGTCTTGGCGAACTGCTCGCTTGCCGCCGCGGTCCGCACTTTGTCGAAGCGTCCGCCGATCACCATTGTCGGCTTGGTGATCTCCTTGGCGAGATGCGTCACGTTCGGCTGCGCGATCGAGCGATTGAGCGCCGCGAAGCAGACCGGGTCGTGCGCCATGTAGCGTCCGCGATAGGCCGCATAGGCGGCCGGATCGCCGATGGTGGAGGGCCAGGAATTGTCGAGCGTGGTCGGGATGGCGGCGCGCATGCCGTCGCGCTCGGCTAGGCCCGCGCGCTCATTGAGCGCCGCCACGCGGCTCGGATCGGCGCCCGTGAACGGGCCGCAGAACGTGAAGCTTCCGATCTGGTCGGGATGCTTCGTCATGTAGAGCAATGTCTGCATGGTGGCGGCCGCGACGGTGACGAAATGGTAGGGTGGCGGCAGAGCCGTGCCGGTCAGCATCGCCTCGAGGTCGGCGGTCAAGAGCTCGGTGGTGATGTTGCGCACCTTCTCGGTGAGGCCGGAACCGCGCTGGTCGTAGCGCAGGGTGCGGTACCGCGATGTCAGCGCCGGGAATACGCCATCCCAACTCGTGAGCGTGCCGCCCATCTCGTGCAGCAAGACGACCGACGGGCCATCGCCGGCAAGCTCATAGTGAATGCTGATGCCGTTGGCGTCGATCCAGGGCAAATCGAGTCCTCCTGCGCGCGTGGGGCCGCATAGAGGCATGGCGGCTTGCAAAATTCAACACACGGTCCGGGATGCACGGTGCAACCAAGCCGCCACGCTCTCGTCATTCCGGGGCCCGCGCGTAGCGCGGGAACCCGGAATCCATCTCGCCGCACACGCGTCATGGATTCCGGGTTCGCGGGCTTCGCCCGCGCCCCGGAATGACGGTAGAGTTGCGAACCCAAGCTAGAGAGAACGGAACGAATGCCATCGCCGCGCCGGATCGACGTCCACTTCCACCTGATCCCCGAATTCTACAGCGAAGCCGTGTATGCGGCAGGCCGCGGGCCGGCGCTCGGCAAGTATCCCGACTGGACGCCCGAACTGGCGCTCGAACTGATGGACGCGCACGGCATCGCGGTCGCGCTCACCTCGCTGGCGCAACCCGGCGTCGGTTTCGGCAGTCCGGAGAGCGGCCAGGCGCTCGCACGCCGCTGCAACGAATATGCGTCCGACCTGGCGGCGCGCTGGCCCGGGCGTTTCGGCGCGTTCGGGACGATACCGATGGGCAGCATCGATGGCGCGGTCAAGGAGGCGGCCCATTGCCTCGATGTACTCCAGCATGACGGCGTGTCGCTGTTCGCAAGTTATGGCGAGCAGTTCCTGGGCGATCCGTTCTTTGATCCGCTGATGGAACGGCTCGACGCGCAAAGCGCCGTGGTGTTCGTCCATCCTGGCCTGCATCCCTCCAGCAAGGATCTCGCGCTGCCGTGGCCGGCCTTCATGATGGAGTATCTGTTCGACACCACGCGTGCCGCCGTGAACCTGGTGTTCTCCGGCGCGCTCGACCGCTTTCCGCGCATCCGCTTCATCCTGCCGCATGCGGGCGGCGTGATGCCGTACTTCGCCTGGCGGCTCGCGGTATCGCCGATGATCGACAAGCGGCTGCCGCAGCTTTCGCAGGCCGATGTGCTCGCCGGCCTCGCGCGCTTCTGGTACGACAACGCGCTTGCGCCCGGCGATGTGACGTTCGGCGCGCTCGACCATGTGGCGCGGCCGGAGCGTATCGTGTTCGGCACCGACTATCCGTTCGCCAATCCGCGCGTCATCGTCGAGGCGGTGAAGACCCACGAGGCGCGTGACCTGACGGCCGCCCAGCGCGCCGCCATCGACCGCGACAACGCACTTGCGCTGTTTCCGAAATACGCGTGAGGTTTGAGGGAAGGGAAATCCCGTGCCGCTTGCTCGGTGCGCTCCCTCCCCCGCTCGCGGGGGAGGGGTGGGGAGGGGGAAGGCCCGCTCGAATCTTCAAGTGTGCCCTCTCCCGACGCGCTTCGCGCGTCGACCTCCCCCGCAAGCGGGAGAGGTGAAGCCGGCTACGCCGGCTTTGCCAGCGCATCCATGAGCGTTGCGATGTCACGGATATCTTCGATCGCCCAAAGCTGCTCCGCCAGCTCGCGTGTTCGTGCCGCGCCGAACACCGGCCCGACCAGATCGTCGAACTTGGCCTTCAGTCCAGCGTCGTCGAGCGGCACAATGCGCGAGCCGAGCGCCTCGTCGGCCTGCCGGGTGAACTTCCCGCGCGGCGTCGTCACGGTGACGCGCGCCGGTCGCAGCCGCGGATAGAGTGCGTCGATCTCGGCCGGCGCCGTGACGGTGAGCTTGCGGGCAAACGCCGCGAAAGCCGGGTCGGCGCGCGTCTGCTCGTCGAAATGTGCAAAGCTGATGCCGCGGTAGCGCGCCGCCACGCCCATCAGGTAGGGGAAGCTCAATTGCGCGCTGGCGAAGTCGTCCCAGCCGGTGTGCGCGTGCTCGGCGGCGATCTTGTAGGTCTCGACCTCGACCCGCTCGATGTCGCCGGTCTCGATCTTCTCGTCGTTGAGCAGGCCGAACAGCGCCTCGACCGCCGGCTGGATGTGGCGGCAGCAGGCGTACGGCTTGATGTAGCAGTCGGTGATGCCGAACGGCACGGCGGGCGGCAGCGCGATGGCGCGGGCCTTGTCGGTGCGGCCGAACGCGAATGCCTGCATGAAGCCGTCGCGCGCCTCGATGACGTTGGGCGGTCCCTCGACGCCCTGCTCGGCGAGCAGCGCGGCCTGCAGTCCTTCGCGAGAGGCATGGCCGGCGTGCAGCCGCTTGATGTCGCCGCCGCCGTTGACGAAGGCGAACAGGCCGGCCGCGCTCGATGCCGCGAGCCCGAGCGCATGGTGAAGCTTGGCGGCCGGCAGCCCGCGCAGCTTCGCGGTCGCCATGGCGGCGCCGAACGGCCCGACCGCGCTGGTCGGATGGAAGCCGCGCTGGCGCAGATCGGGCGCACAGGCACGGGCGAGAGTGATCGCGGTCTCGTAGCCTGCCACGATGGCTTCGATCAGCTTCTGGCCGCCGGTGTTCTGCGTATAGGCGACGCTCAGCGCCGCCGGGATCACGGTGCAGCCGCAGTGCGCCGAACCATGCCGGTAGCCGTCGTCGAGTTCGATGCCGTGCGCCGCCGTGCCGCCGAGGAACGCGGCGTCGAGCAGGTCGGCACGTCGCGCGCGGCCTGGCACCGGCACGCGGCCAGCCGGCCGTACCGCTGCCACCACGGCTTCGGCGCGCGTCGCCACGTCGCCCGGCGCGCCCGCGATCATCACGCCGACGGTGTCGAGCAGATGCCGCCGCGCATAGTGGCGTACTTCCTCCGACAAAGCGCCGTAACGCAGGCCGTCAACGAATGCGACGATCGCTTCAGTCGCGCCGGCGGCGGGATGCAGCGTGCGGACGGATTCGGCGTGAGACATCGGCAGCTCCGTCATGCCCGGACTTGACCCGGGCATCCATCGTCTTGCGAAAGGATGGATTGCCGGGTCAAGCTCGGCAATGACGCTGAGAGTATCGCACCTCCGCCCGTCAAGCGAGCCGCACCAGCGCGTCGACCGCGATCACGCCCTGTCCCGAAGGCATCACGATCAGCGGGTTAATCTCGGCCTCCGCAATCGCCGGATCGCCGGCAAGCTGTGACAGCGCCACGATGGCGCGCGCCAGCGCGTCGAGGTCGCCTGCCGGCTTGCCGCGATAGCCGGCAAAGATTTTGAGCCCGCGCACCTCGGCGATCATCTCGTGCGCGGTCGCGAGATCGGCCGGTGCGAGGCGAAGACTACGGTCGCGCTCGATTTCGGTCAGCACGCCGCCGACCGCGACCAGCACAAGCGGTCCGACGTCGCGGTCGACGCGATAGCCGAGCAGGACTTCGCCGAGGCCAACAACCATCTGCTGAACCAGCACGCGCTCGACGCGCGCGCCGGGCCGCCGTTCTGCGACTGTACCGTTGATCTGGCGGATGGCAGCGAGGAGCGCGTTGTCGTCACGCACATTGAGCACGACGCCGCCGACGTCGGTCTTGTGCGCGATCTCGGCGGACAGAACTTTAACGGCGACCGGATAGGAGAGCGGAAGGGCAGGGGCTTGCGTGATGGTTGCGTCGATTGCAATCGATGGCGCACGCGCGATGCCGAGGCGGTCGAGCAGCGCGCCCGCTTCAAGCTCGTCCAACAAACCTTCACTCATTCCTGCGTCATGCTGCGCCAAGCCCGCCCATGACGGCATTGACAACAGCCGCGGTGCGCGGCGCGAGAGCGCCGCCGCGATCGCATCGGCGCAGGCTTCGGGCGTGCGGAAGCCCGGTACGCCCGCCGCGGCCAGCGTCGCCAGCGCCTGTGGCGCTTCCGGAACCAGGAAGGCGGCGAGCGGCCTACCGGTGCCGGCGCTGTCGATGATCGGCCGCACGGTCGTCTCGGGATGCGCGCGCGACGACGAGCCGACCACGGTCAGCACGAAATCGAACTCCGGCGCGGTCAGCAGAATGTCGAGCGCGGCCTTCATGGCGTCGTAACGCGCGCCCGCGACCGTGAGGTCGATCAGTCGCGCACGCTTTACCCCGATGCCGGTCGCGGCGCGCAGCCGCTCCAGCGTCTCGGGACTCGGCGGCTCGACGGACAGCCCGCGCAGGCTCAGCGGATCGACCACCATGGTGGCGCCGCCGGCCGTGGTGGTGACGACGGCGACCGCGCGGCGGCCGGGCGCGCGCGGTCGCGGCCGGCATGCGCGCCAGCAGCGGCATGCCCTCGATCAGCCCGTCGAGCGTCATCACCCGCGCGATGCCGCACTCGGCCAGGAACACGTCCGCGATGTCGTCCTCGCCGGCGAGCGCGCCGGTATGCGAGACCGCAAGCTCGCGCGCCGCGGCCGAGCGGCCGAGCTTGTAGGCGAGGATCGGCTTGCCGCGCGCCGCCGCGGCCAGCGCGAACTGGCGCAGCCGGCCGGCATGCCGCATGGTTTCGAGAAACAGCATGAAGCCGTCGATGCCGGGATCGTCGAGCGCCGCCTCGCAGATTTCTCCGAGTGAAAGATCGACCTCGTTGCCGACCGAGACCAGCGCGGCAAAGCCAAGGCCGCGGGCGCGTCCGCGGGAATAGATCGAGCCGATCATGCTGCCGGAATGCGATGCGACGAAGATGCGGCCGACCGGCAGGTCGGGTTCGTCAAACGTCGGATTGGCGGTAAGCATCGCCTTGGTCCGCAGATCGACGACGCCGAGGCTCGACGGGCCGATCACGCGGATGCCGGTCTCGGCGACGATCGCGCGCAGCCGGGCTTCGCGCGCGACGCCCTCCGCGCCCAATTCGGCAAAGCCGTCTGCCAGCACGGTCGCGACCTTGACGCCAAGCCGGCCGCACTCGGCGACTGCCGCGATGGCGGCGTCGGTGCCGGTCACCACATAGGCGTGATCGGGGACTTCGGGCAGCGTCGGCGAGCGAGGGCCAGGCGCGCTCGCCCAGCACGTGCTCGCGCCGCGGATTGATCGGATAGACCTTTCCTGCGTATCCCGCCTGCCGCAGATATTTCAGCGGCCGCCCGGCGGTCTTCGACGCGTCGTCCGACTGCCCGACGATCGCGACCGAGCGCGGAGCCAGCAGCGGCTGAAGCAGGTTCCTTGAATCACGAATATCGCCGCGGTCCACCCTCCCCTGGAGGGGGAGGGTCGGCGCGCTTTGCGCGCCGGGGTGGGGTGAATTTGTCATCGGAAGATCACCCCCTCCCGACACGCACGCAGCCAAGTTTACGCAGGCTGCGTAGACTTGCCTGCGACGCGCGTCGACCTCCCCCCTCCAGGGGGAGGTGAAGTGGAGAGACACGGACGCGCGGCAATTGAGTCACTCCGCGGCCTGGGCGGTCTTCGGCGGCCGCTGGTCGAAGCGGCGGTCGAACACGTGCTCGGCGATACGGTTCTTCAGAATCTCCACCGAGCCACCGGCGATCATCCAGCCGCGGCAGCGCCGCATGCAGTATTCCACCAACGTCTCGCAGCTGTAACCCATCGCGCCCATGATCTGCACCGCCTCGCTCGCGACCTCGAAGCCGGTGACGTTGCAGGCCGCTTTCGCGACCGCGGTCTCGTAGGCCGACGGCAGCCCACGGTCGGCATTGGCGGCGGCGCGATAGAGCAGAAGCTGCGCACCTTCGAGCTTGATCGCCATGTCGGCGAATTTCCACTGCAGGCCCTGGAATTCGCACAGCGGCCGGCCGAACTGATGGCGGGTCAGTGCATGTTCGCGCGCCTTATTGAAGGCGTAGCGGCCGAACGCCAGCGAGCGCGCGGTGTTGCCGATGCGCTCGACGTTGAAGCCGGCAATCTGCTTCTTGAAGCCGCCGGGGCCGAGCAGCACGTTCTCGGCCGGGATGCGGCAGTTCTCAAAATGCAGCTCGCACCATTCCTCGCCGCTCATGAAGCTCGACGGCTGCCCGATGGTGAAGCCGGGCGTGCCGCGCTCGACGATCACCGAGCCGATGCCGCCCAGCCCCGGCCCAAAGCGTACATAGACCAGGAAGATCGCCGCGTCCGGGCTGAAGGTGGAGAACAGCTTGCTGCCGTTGAGGACGTAGTGCGTGCCGTCGGCCTTGGCGGAGGTCTTGAGCTCGGTCGCCGCCGAGCCGGCATCCGGCTCGGTGATGCCGAGGCTCATCACCATGCGGCCCTGCAGCAGGTCGGGCAGCCAGCGCGCTTTCTGCTGCGGCGAGCCGTACTCGGCGAAGGTACGGATCGGGCCGAAATTGCCGAACTGCACCACGTCGGCGCTGCGCGGGCAGACTGCCGCCACCTGCTCGATGGCGATCACCGCGTCCATCAGCGAGCCGCCGATGCCGCCGTCGGCCTCCGGAATGGTGATGCCCATGAGCCCCTGCTGGCTCATCAGTTTCGCCACGTCGAACGGATAGGCGCAATCGTGTGCGCGCTTGAGCGAATCCTTTTCGAGATGCGCGAGCGCGAACTTCCGCACACTGTCGGCGAATAGCTGCTGCTCTTCGTTGAAGTTGAATTGCATTGTGGCTTTTCCCTTGTGGTCCGACCGGTCGTCCCGCGCAAGCGGGGACCCAGGCTTAGAAGAACTGGATTCCCGCTTGCGCGGGAATGACCGGAGAGAGTGCGAATTTGATCACCGGGTATCCAATTTGATTCAAGTCTGCAGCGCGGCCTTGAAGCGGTCGCGGGTGAACGAGGCGTCGAAGTTGCGCTGGAACGGCGCCGGCTCGGTCGGCCGCACGCGCAGCAGCACGAACGACGTGCCGTTGCCCTCGCGGATCATGCGCGCGCCTTGGGCGATGTCGTCCTCATTCGCGATCGTGCAGGTCCGCTTGATGCCGGCGCCGGCCGCCATCTTTTCGAGGTCGACGCCGAGGCTGGTATGGCTCTTCTGCCAGCCGGTCTCGCCATAGTGGCCGTTATCGACGCAGACGATGGCGAGGTTCGACGGGTCGATCACCGCGATGGTGGCGAGTGCGCCGATGTTCATCAGAAGCTCGCCGTCGCCGGTGACCACCAGCACGCGCTTGTCGGGGCGCGCCAGCGCGAGCCCCAGCCCCATCATGCAGGCCGCGCCCATCGCGCCGCCGAGCGAATAGATATGCGCGCCGTCACCCGTCACCGCGCCGACATCGCAGGCGGTGCCGCCCAGCCCGACGATGAACAGGAAGTCCTCGTGCGCACCGATCAGCGCCGGCACCGCTTCGCTGCGCTCCAGCACGAAGCCCGGCGCGGCGGCCGCGGCCATGTGCGATGCTGTTCCCGCGCGCGCGGTCTGTTCCCCTCCCCCTTGTGGGGAGGGGTTAGGGGTGGGGTGTCGCTTACTCATGCAGATCCCGCCGAATTTCATTCAGACCTCACCCCGGCGAGCTTCGCTCGCCGACCCTCCCCACGAGAGCCTGCGCCCGGACGCGCGCAAGCGCGGCCCGGGTGGGGAGGGTGACGGAGAGGCCGCGGCGATCATCGGGCATCGTCATGCTTCGTTGCCTTCGTGACTCAAAACGGCTTGGCGCCGATGAGGCGCTGTGAGAGCAGCACCGCGACCGACTGGCCGCTCTTGAACGCCATGGTGATGGCCGCGCTCACCGTCGGAATGACGTCGTCCGCGTGCTCGACCCGCAGGCAGATCACGCCCATCGCTTCGAGCGCCGGCTTGGTCGCCTGGCCCATGGCGAACTGCCATGGGTTCCCTTCGCCGAAATCGCCCCGCATGCTGACCAGCGTGAGGAACGGGAAGCGTCCGCCCTTGATCAGCGACAGCATGTTGATGCAGTTGCCGACCCCGCTCGACTGCATCAGCAGGACGCTGCGCGCGCCGCCGAGATCAGCGCCGGCGGCGAGCGCCACGCCCTCCTCCTCGGTGGTGAGCGGAATCGAGCGCACGCCTGAGTCGGCGAGCGAACGGTCGATCAAAATAGCGTGGCCGGCGTCCGGCACATAGGCGATCTGCGTGATGTCATGGCGGCGCAGCAGGTCGTACAGCTCGTGCTGCCAACGAGCTTCGCTCTTGCCCTTGCGGTCGACCGTGGCGTCCATCTCTCTTCACAAAGGCGGTGCGCTCCCCTCCCCCTTGTGGGGAGGGTTGGGTGGGGTGGGGACTTTCTATCTTCCTGCAGGCGGCGACAAGACCCCACCCCGCCTCGCAGCCTCCGGCCGGTCTTACCCTCCCCACAAGGGGGAGGGTAAGACCGGCGGTGTCGTCTGCGCTCACTCGGCCTTGGCGCCGGATTTCTTGACGATCGCCGACCACTTGGTTTCCTCGTAGTCGATATCGGCGGCGTACTCCTCGGGCGTCGACGGCAACGGCTCGGCGCCATCCTTGGCGAGCTTCTCTTTCAAGTCCGCCGACATGACGGCGTCCCGCAACGCGGTGCTGAGCTTGTCGACGACCGGCTTCGGCGTGCCGGCCGGCGCGACGATGCCGTAGTGCAGCACCGCCTCAAAGCCCGGCAGCCCGGACTCCGACACCGTCGGCAATTCGGGGAACAGCGGCGAGCGCTTGGCACCGGTGACCGCAAGCGCGCGGACCTTGCCATCCTTCATCAATCCGACCGCGGGCGGCAGCGAGGAAAAATACATCGACACGTGGCCGCCGATCAGATCGGTCAGCGCCGGAGCGCTGCCCTTGTAGGGCACGTGCGTCAGCTTGATGCCGGCAAGCGTGGCGAAATATTCGGCCGCCAGATGGATGCCGCTGCCGGCGCCGGCCGACGCGAAGGTGAGCTTGCCGGGCTCCTTCCTGGCGAGCGCAATCAGTTCCTGGACCGTGCGGGCTGGCAGTGAAGGGTGGACCACGATCACCAATGCGCTGGTGGCGATGAGGCCGACTGGCGCGAAATCCTTGCGCGGGTCGTAGCCGACATTGGCGTAGAGCGTCGGATTGATCGCCAGCGTGCCGGTGCCGCCGAGCCCGAGCGTGTAGCCGTCGGGCGCCGCCTTGGCGATCTGCCGGGTGGCGATCGAGCCGCCGGCACCGCCGCGGTTCTCGATCACGATCTGCTGGCCGAGCGTCTTGCTCATCTTCTCGGCGGCGACGCGCGCCATGACGTCGTTGCCGCCGCCCGCCGCATACGGAACGATCAACGTGATCGGCCGCGACGGGTAGTCCTGCGCGGCGGCGGTCAGCGGTATCAGCGTCACGGCCGCCATCAATGCGGTTGCGCGTAGTCCTTTCACGATGCCTCGCATGTCGTTTCCTTGTAGTTCTTCTGTTGTTTGATCAGGCCGGGTCGGCAGGTTCAGTCCGCTTTCAGCACGGCGGATCTGATCAGGGCCGACCACTTCGTCTCCTCGGCATCGATGACCGCGGCATGTTCTTCCGGCGTCGTCGGCAGCGGTTCGGCGCCTTCCTGCGTCAGGCGCCTTTTGACTTCCTCGGTCATGAGCGCCGCGCGCAGCTCCTTGTTCAACCGATCGATGATCGGCCGCGGTGTGCCGGCCGGCGCCACCAGTCCGTAGGTGAGGACCGCGTCGAAGCCCGGCAGCCCGGATTCCGAGACCGTCGGCAGATCGGGGAAATAGGTCGAGCGCTTCAACGAAGTACCCGCGAGCGCACGGATGAGGTTGCCCTCGAGGGCCGCGCGAGACACCGGGATCGGATTGAATCCGACCTTTACGTGCCCGCCGATCATGTCGGTGATCAGCGGCTGCGAGCCCTTGTAGGGGATGTGCTGAAGCTTGACGCCGGCCTGCTGGGCGAACAGCACGGCGGCCAGATGGTTGACCGTGCTGACACCCGGCGTACCGACCTGGAACGGCGCGCTGGAACTTTTCATCAGGGCGATCAGCTCGGCGACGTTTCGGACCGTCATGCTCGGATGCAGCAGCAGAAGCGCGGGCGCCGATGCGATCAGTCCGATCGGCGCGAAATCCTTGCGCGGGTCGTAGCCGACATTCGGGAACATGTGCGGCCCGGTCGCCATCGTCGATGTGTAGGCGAGCAGGAGCGTGTAGCCGTCGGGCGCCGCCTTCGCCACCTGGCGGGTGCCGACGGTGCCGCTGCCGCCGGCCGCGCGGCTCTCGACCACTACCTGCTGGCCGAGCGACACGGCGAGCTTGTCGGCGACCGCGCGAGCCATGATGTCGTTGCTGCCGCCCGGCGGCAGCGGAATGACCAGCGTGATCGGCTTATGCGGATAGGGTTGTGCCTGGACCGGGAGCGCGGGGAGTCCAATCGCCGCAACGGCGGCCAGAAGTGTTCGCAATCCCGGCATGGTCATCGCCTTTCTGCTGGAGGCGTCGCTGTTATTCTGCCCTGGCGCCCGACGCCTTCACAACCTTCGACCATTGAGTTTCCTCCCGGTCGATGTCGGCGCCGTATTCGGCTGCGGTTCCGGGCAGCGGCTCGGCACCCTCGATCGCCAGCCGCCGGCGGACGTCGTCGCTTTGCAGCACCTTGTTGAGCGCGGCGTTGACTTTGTCGACAATCGACGCCGGCGTACCCGCCGGCGCCACCAGGCCATAACGGAGCACCGCCTCGAAGCCGGTGACGCCGGCCTCGGCTATCGTGGGCGTCTCCGGCACCAGCGTGGAGCGCACTGCGCTGGTCACCGCCAGCATGCGCAGATTGCCGCTCTTGGTGTTTTCGTGGGTCGCCGGAATCGGCGCGAACGCCATCGGGATGTGACCGCCGAGCAGATCGGCGACCACCGGTCCGGTGCCCTTGTAGGGAATGTGCGTGAGCTTGATGCCGGCCGCGGTCGCGAAGTATTCGCCGCAGACATGACTGCACGGTGCCGACGCCGGCGGAGCCGTAGTTGACCTTGCCGGGATTGGCTTTGGCAAAGCTGATCAGTTCGCCGATGGTCTTGGCCGGGAACGAGGGATGGACCACCAGCGTGTTCGGCGCGGTGCCGATCCGGCCGATCGGCGCGAAATCCTTGCGCGGGTCGTAGCCGACGTTGGGGTAGAGGCTCGGACCGATGGCCAGCGTGCCGGTATAGCCGAGCAGGAGGGTGTAGCCGTCGGGCGCGGCCTTCGCGACCGCACGCGTGCCGACGGTGCCGCCCGCGCCGGCGCGGTTGTCGATGATGAACTGCTGACCGAGCACTTCGCCGAGCTTGTCGGCAACGATGCGTCCGACAATGGTGGTGCTGCCGCCGGGCGGAAACGGCACGACCAGAGTGACGGGCCGCGACGGATAGTCCTGTGCGGCGGCGGGCAGAGGCGCCAGCGCCATCGCGGCGATGAGCGCGCTCGCGCGCAATTTCCTCCAGGTCACTCGCATGTCGTTTCCTCGTGGGCGTTTTTTTTGTTTGGCCGGCAAGCCGGCATAGTGCTCCGGCTTACTGCTCCGGCTTGATGCCGACCTCCTTGACCAGGTCCGACCACAACGTCAGCTCGCGGTCGATGATCTGCGAATACTGCTCGGGCGTCGACGGTGCGGGTTCGGCGCCCTCGGCGGCGAGCCGTTGCTTCACTTCGTCGGAGGCGAGCGCGGTGTTGAGCGCCTGGTTGAGCTTGTCGACGATGGGGCGCGGCGTGCCGGCCGGCGCAGCCAGGCCCCAGCGCAGCGGCACGTCGATGCCGGGCAGGCCCGCCTCGACGAAGGTCGGCACGTTGGGTACGAGAGCGACGCGCTTGGTGCCGGTGACCGCAAGGGGCCGGATGGTTCCGGCGGCGAGTTGACCGGCCGAGGTCGGAATGGCGCTAAACAACAGCTTGATGTGGCCGCCCAGCAGATCGTTCAGAGCGGGCGCTGCGCCCTTGTAGGGGACATGGGTCATTTTGATGCCGGTCTTGTGTGCGATCAACTCACCGGTCATGTGGTTCAGCGTGCCGACCCCGGGCGACCCGTACGGAATGGCCTCCGGTGCCGCGCGGCCGAATTTGATCAGTTCGGCCACGGTGCGGGCCGGAAAATCTGGGTGCGCCACCAGCAGATTGGGGGTCTCGGCGATCAGGCCGATCGGTTCGAAATCCTTGCGCGGGTCGTAGCCGAGGTTGCGGAACAGGCTCGGCGAGGTGCCGACCGTGGCGCTCGTGATCACCAGCAGCGTGTAACCGTCGGGCGGAGTTTTCGCCACAGCGCGGGTCGCCACCGTGCCGCCGGCGCCGCCGCGGTTGTCGATGACGACTTGCTGGCCCAGCGCCTCGGACATCTTGTCGGCGACGCTGCGCGCCACGATGCTGGCGCTGCCGCCCGGCACGAACGGCACTACCAGGGTGATCGGCCGGGCCGGGTAGGTCTGCGCCTCGGCCGCGCCTGCGGCGAGGCCGAGGATCAGGCATGTCGCAGGGGCCAATATTGCTCGGACCACATCAGGCTCCTTCATTTTACTGCACGGCCGGTCCGGCCCCGGCGATGTGCAATATCCTACTCCAGCTTTTCGTCCCGCGTGTTCTAATGTCGCGCCCGATTTCACGATAGCACGGGACGGGGAGCGTCGATACGAATGGCCTGGTCGGACATCCGCAG
The DNA here is from genome assembly GCA_963807865.1 of uncultured Alphaproteobacteria bacterium. Classification (GTDB taxonomy): domain Bacteria; phylum Pseudomonadota; class Alphaproteobacteria; order Rhizobiales; family Xanthobacteraceae; genus VAZQ01. The sequence goes on from CAWEDK010000034.1 coordinate 166,898, forward strand.
CCGCTTGATGCGCGGCCTCGGCACCGGCCGGGACGCAGAGTTCGAGGCGTAAGCGGCTATTGCTTCTTCTGCACCGAACCGGCCGGCACGGGCGCGGTACGCGCGAATCCGAAAACTTGGCGCAGCAGCGCCTGGAGCGGGTTCTTGACCCAGGCGTCGGTGACGAAATCGGCATGCTTCACATCGTCGGGCGAGTCGATAAAGCTCACGAGGCCAGGCGCGAGGCTCGCGGACGCGTTGGTCTCGTGGCCGATGCCGCGGTCGGCCAGGACCCGCATCAGCACGGCGTTCTCCTCGCGCGCCGACTTGCCGTAGGCGCTGACGAAAAACGACGGCGGCCGCCGCGCCAGCCAGTCGGCGAACTTGTCGAGGTCGCCGAACGGCGCGTCGAGCAGGATGACGCCGCGCACCCGGTCGTCGACCGCGCCGGACTTCAGGATGAACGCGGCCGGATGGTAGCCGCCGCTGTAGGCCGCGATCACGACCGGCGCACGCTCGAACACTGCGCGTACGCGGTCGTCACCGTAGAGCCGCGCCAGCCGCTCGGCGGCCTCGGCGAGATACTGCGTGAACGCGCCGGTCTGCCAGAACCGGCCGGCGCTCGAATCGAGCGCGTCGACGGCGAACTGCGGCGCGACCAGCACGGCGTTCAGCCCGGACGCGGCGACCTGCCGCGGCACCTGCTGGCGGTCACGCACATCGCGCGTCAGCATCGCCTCGTTGCCGTGGAAGAACACCACGATCAGCGCGGGCCGGCGCGGGTCGAAGCCCTTCGGGATGTGGAGCAGCGAGCGGCGGTCGCTGTAGGTCAGGTCCTCCCAGTAGACGCCGCCACGCGGCGAGGCGTGACCGCGCCGCTCTCCATCCACCGTATCGATGAACGGACGGTTCTTCTCCGGCACCTCGCCGCGATAGGGAAATGGCGAGTTCTCGAACCGCACCAGTGCAGTCTTGGCGGTAGCGAGCGGCGCAAGCCCGCTCTGCGCGAAGCTCGCGTTGCCAGAGCCGAAGGCGACGGCGGCGCCGGCGATCGGGTTCAGCCATCGCATCGGCCGTACCCGCCACGGAGTCGCTGTCATCGATGACTCTCGGTGTTGGGAGCAGGCAGTCCGGCCATCAAGCTCGTTCTCCCTCGGACGAGACGACCAAATCACTCCGCTTTGCAGCAAAACGATGAAATTCCCGCGGTTTCATCGCCGCAAGCGGTCGCGAAAGGCGGGCGCGGCGACTCAACGGACTGCGCCAGATGAGCTACAAGGTGTTGGTCTGCGCGCCGGCGATCGTCGGTCGCCCGGTGCGCGCCGGGAGGACAACGCCATGATCCTGACTGACACGAACTTGCGGAACGTCACCGTCGCCCCGAAGGGCATGGGGCTCAACGATTTCGTCGCCCAACAGGAGGGCTTCTTCGCTGCCGAGGGGCTCGACGTCGAGTTTGACTGGAAGACGTTCCGCGGCACTCAATCAAGCTGGAAAAATCTGTCGTATTTCGAACGGCCGCAGGACCGTCCCTATACCCAGGATCGGCGCGACGTGATCCAGGGTGCCTGCGCCTGGGGCAGCATCTGCAACGCCTCCGCCGGCATGGGACGCTTCGTGCCGGATGCCTATGGGGTTTCGCCGTGGGCGATTTTCGTGCGGCCGGACTCGCGTATTCGCCGGCCCGAAGGATCTGAAGGATGTTCCGATCTCGGTCGGCATGCGCGCTGGCAGTCATTTCAACGTGCCGTACCGGCTCGAAAAATTTCTGCCGCTCGCCCGCATCAAGACAGTGAACACCGGCGGTTTCGGTGCGCGGCTGCAAGCGTTGCTCGACGGCGAGGTCGAGGCCGCAAGCCTGCTGCCGCCACAGATCGCGATGGCCGAACAACTCGGGTTGCGCAAGATCATCGAGGACACGTTCCATACATTGTGGTGGGTGCCGGAGAATTTCGATCCGCAGGTCGTGCGCGGCTATCTGCGGGCGCTCGACCGTGCCGAGAAGGCGTTGAATGAAAACCTCGATAAGTACCTGCCGCTGTGGAAGGGCGCGGTGCCGTCCGAGTTCGAGCATCGTCATCCGTGGGACTTCAGCAGGTTCGGCCGCGGCGAACGCTTCGTCTACGAGACGCTGCCGCGAGCGGAATTCGACGAGGTGATGGAGCAGGTCAAGCGCTGGGGCCTCGACCAATATCTCAAGGACCAGGATTACGAGCACCTGAGCTGTTCGACCGCGCCTTAGGGCGCGTGCTCTTTGCTCGATCACCTCGTCGGCGCGGGCGGGCAGTGTCGCTGGATACCGTGAGGCCAAGCGCCTTGGCGGTACGCAGGTTAAATATCAGCTCGGAATTGGTCTCTGACATTTATCCGGCACTAGCCCGATTGCCCTGAGCATACTTGGGCTCCCTACCTAAATACAGCGAGGAGCCTTTCCAGCCACCGTGCAGACGGTCGAGCCAGGCCATGATAAGATGAACTTGCACAGCCGCGCGGCTGTTCTGGAGCGTTGAGGAGTTGGCGTAATGGCCAACGAAATTCAACAACCCAAGGCATATGATCTGGTCGGGAATCCGAATACTCATCGGCGGCATCGGTTCGGGGTTTGAAGCGACGCTGCAATATCGTGTTCACGAAGGGCACGATGAGCGCACCGGGCACTTCAACGTCGGTGGCGGAACCGGCGAGCACGGGCAGTTCCAGATTTCCGTGGATGTGTCGGGGCAGCCTTCCAGTTGGACCGTCTGTTCGTGGAAGTCTTCGAGGAGAGCGCGAACGACGGATCGGAGATCAACAAGGTGATTGTCCCGGTCATTTATGGCCCGCGCATCGTGACCGGCTATTACGGCTATCGACTGCATCTTGTGCAGCCCGGCGACACGCTCTCCGCGATCGCGAACGTGGACTACGGCGACCCAAACCGCTTCATCGATATCGTGAGAGCAAATCCACTGCTCATCACCGACCCTGATTTGATCTTCCCGGGCCAACAACTGAAGATCCCGATCGGCACGTAACAAGGCCACCGCTACCTCCGTGCCCCGGTCCGCACCGGTCGCCATGCCGGCGTCCCGGCCATGACGGTGTTGACGAAAACGCGATTGTGACAGCCGAAGAAAGCTGGTTAGTTCGGCCGTCGCAGCAGCGGGCCGCATTCTCATGAAAAACATCAATCCGAATCCGTTCACTACGCGTCCGGAGATCGAGGGCACGTTCGGGGTCGTGACCTCGACGCACTGGATCGCTACCGCGGTCGGCATGAGCATGCTGGAGCGGGGCGGCAACGCGTTCGACGCCGCGGTCGCGACAGCCTTCACGCTGCAGGTAGTAGAACCGCATCTCAACGGGCCCGGCGGCGACGTGCCGGTGATCCTGCACGACGTGCGCAAGGGCAAGGTCGAGGTGATCTGCGGGCAGGGGCCAGCGCCCGCCGCCGCCACCATCGCGCATTTCCGCAAGCTCGGCCTCGACATGATGCCCGGCACCGGGCTCCTCGCCGCCTGCGTGCCCGGCACATTCGACACCTGGATGATGCTGCTGCGCGACTACGGCACGATGTATCTGACCGAGGTGCTGGCGCCCGCGATCTACTACGCCGAGCACGGCCATCCGCTGGTCGAGCGCGCCAGCGCCACCATCGCGACGGTCGACGAATTGTTCCGCAAGCACTGGCCGACCTCCGCCGACGTCTATCTGCCGGGCGGCTGCGTGCCGGCGCCGGGCACCTTGTTCACCAACAAGACGCTGGCCGAAACCTACCGGCGCATCGTGCGCGAAGCGGAAAGCGTCGGCGGCGCCCGCGACAAGCAGATCGAGAAGGCGCGGCTGACTTGGGGCGAAGGCTTCGTGGCCGAGGCGATCGACCGGTTCTGCCGCACCCAGGAGATCATGGATACCAGCGGCGAGCGTCACCGCGGCGTGCTCACCGGCGACGACATCGCCGGTTGGGAGGCGCACATCGAGGCGCCGCTGACCTACGACTACGGCCGCTACACCGCCTGCAAGGCCGGCGTCTGGTCGCAGGGCCCGGTGATGCTGCAGCAGCTTGCGTTGCTCAAGGGCTTCGATCTCGACGGCGCCGATCCGACCGGCGCGGAGTTCATTCACACCGTGGTCGAGTGTTCCAAGCTCGCGTTCGCCGATCGCGAGAAGTTCTACGGCGATCCCGACTTTGCCGAGGTGCCGATCGAAACGCTGCTCTCGGACGCCTATAATGACGAGCGCCGCAAGCTGGTCCATCACACCGCCTCGCTCGACCTGCGGCCAGGCTCGGTCGAGGGCTTCGGCGCGGTCGTGAAGCTCAAGACCGGCGCCAAGATCGTCGCCGGCATGGGTGCCGGCGAGCCGACGGTCGGCCGCATGGGCGAGGTGGTCGGCGACACGGTGCATTTCGACATCGTCGATCAGGCCGGCAACATGGTGTCGTCGACGCCGTCGGGCGGTTGGCTGCAATCGTCGCCGGTGATTCCCGAGATCGGTTTCTGCCTCGGCACCCGCGGGCAGATGTTCTGGCTGGAGGAGGGCCATCCGGCTTCGCTCGCGCCCGGCAAGCGGCCGCGCACCACGCTGTCGCCGACGATGGCGTTGCGCGACGGCGAGCCGTACATGGCCTGGGGCTCGCCGGGCGGCGACCAGCAGGACCAATGGACCACGCAACTGTTCCTGCGGCACGTCCACTGCGGCATGAACTTGCAGGAGGCGATCGATGCGCCGGCCTGGCACTCCGAACACTTCCCGATCTCGTTCTGGCCGCGCACCTCGCGCCCCGGTGTCCTGGTGGTCGAGAGCCGGCTGCCGAAGGAGACGGTGAAGGAATTGGAAAGCCGCGGTCACATCGTCGAGGTCGACACTGAATGGTGCGAGGGTCGCCTCACGGCTGCATCGCGCGATGGCCGCCGCCGCCGCGCCGCCGCCAATCCGCGCGGCATGCAGGGCTACGCCGCCGGCCGGTAGGCTGCTGTACGCGCCACCAACTATTGAGCCCCTGACCGGCCGCTCAGCGCGTGCCGCCCTTGTTGACCACCGGGCCGGTATACGTCTCGAAACGCTTGCGCAATTCCGCAACCGTCTTCTCGTCGGTCATGAATTCGCGGTAGCGGTTGGCGAGCTTGTAAGAAGTGAGGGGCTGGAGCCCATTGGGCGGCGTCACGTCGGCGCGCGGCGAGAACGTGCCGGTGCGGCTCTGCTGCTCCTTCGCCAGATACCAGGTGAGATAGAGCTTGGCGGCGTTGCTGTGCGGCGCACCCTTGAAGATGCCCGCCGTCACGGTGAACACCGGCGTTTCGTCCTCCGGCGAGAAATGGGCGTCGATCGGCTGGCCGTCGCGCTTCATCTGCCATGGCGTCGAGGTGGCGTCGAAAGTCGCGATGTTCTCGCCGCTCGCCACGCTGCGCGCGACCGGCAGGTGGCCCTGAATGTAGTTCGGCTTGTTGGCCTGGTACTTGTCCATGAAGTCCCAGCCGTACTTCGTCACGATGGTGTGGAACAGGTAGAGCGCGGCGTCGTCGTCCGACGGGTAGACCGTGATGACCTTGCCGGTGAACTTCGGTTTGAGGAAATCGAGAGCCGATTTCGGCAGTTCGTTTGGCTGCAGCGCCTTGGTGTTGTAGGCGTAAACGATCGGATTGACGGCCACCGCCACGAAGGCGCCGTCCGGATCGCGGAACTCCGGATAGATCTGGTCGAAGCCCTCGGGCTTGAAGTTGAGCATCACGCCCTGCTTCTTCCATCCGACGAAATCCTGGATGGTCTGGAAGATCACCAGGTCGGCCTCGACCTTGCCGTCCTTGAGCTGCTGGTTGATGCGTGAATTGAGCACGTTGCTGAAGCCGCCGGTGATCGAAACCTTAATCCCCGGAAAGCGCTGCTCGAACGCTTTGGCGCGGCCCTCGTGCGGCGCGGTCGGGCCCGCCGCCCACAGCGACATCGCGCCCTCGGCCTTGGCCTTGGCATAGAGCTCGTCCATCGTCTCGGCTGCGGCCGACGCGGTGGCGAGCGGCAATGTCGCGAGCGCAATGAATGCAAGTCCCGCCCTGCGGCGATCGGTCCCGGCCATGGCTTCCTCCGACGTTTTTGGTGGCGCTTCGTGGCGCCATCTTTCGCTGTGCCGATCCTTGCACGCGCCGCGTAGGCCGCCAAGCGTCAGAAAAGCTGCGCTCAACCACGATCGTGTCCCGGGCGCAGCGCAGCGGCGCAGCCTCTTGGCTGCGCTGGGGCGCTGCAGACTCGGGATCGTAACGGACACCGCCTTCTGTACGGTCCCGGATCAGCGGCGCACCGCTCCACAAGGGCTGCGCGCTGCACCGCGTCCGGGACACGGACGCATAGCCCGCTGCAACCTCACTCAGCCTTCCAGGGGATGGCCTTGCGCTCGATCTCCTGAAATATCACCGAGGTGATCAGCCCGAGAATGCCGATGGTGACGATGCCGACGAACATCACGTCGACCTGCAAGAGCTCCCACGAATTCCAGATCAGGTAGCCGATGCCGCTCTTGGTGGCGACGAATTCGGACGCCACCAGCACGATGAACGACACCGCGAGTGCAATGCGCAGGCCCGCGAAGATCATCGGCAGGGCACCGAAGAACACCACGCGGGTGAACATGATCCATTGACTCGCGCCATAGTTCTTCGCCACGTCCCAGTAGATCTTGTCGATGTTGGCGGCGCCCACATAGGTGTTGACGATCACTGGGAAGAACACCGCGATGGCGACGAGCGCCACCTTAGAGGCGTCGCCAAAGCCGAACGCGAGCAGCAGAAGCGGCATCAGCGCGATCTTGGGGATCGGAAAGAGCGTGGCGATCAGCGGATCGAAGAAGATGCGCACCGGCTTGAACATCGCCATCAGCAGCCCCATGGCGACCGCCGGCACGACACCGACCACGAAGCCGAGCGCCACCCGGTAGAGCGTGACGCCGACGTGCAGCCAAAGCTCGCCGCTCACGGCGAGCTGCCAAAATCGTGAGGCTATGTCGGTGGGTGCCGGGATGAAGCGCCGGTCGCCGATTCCCGCCATCAGCAGCAACTGCCACAGCAGCAGCAGCCCGATCGGCGAAATCAGATACAGCAGCCGCTCGCGGGTCTTGGCGGACAGTCCGGTCATCCTTCGATCTCCGCGCGCGCGCGCGTCACCTCGTCCTCCAGCACCCGCCAGATGTCGAGCTTGAGCTTGCCGAATTCGGCGGACGCCGACAACGTCATCAGGTTGCGGGGATGCGGGAAGGGGACGTCGATGATTTCCTTGATCCGGCCGGGCTGCGCGGTCATCACCACGGTGCGGTCGCCGAGCAGCAGCGCCTCTTCGATCGAGTGCGTGATGTAGACCACGGTCTTGCGGGTCTGTTCCCAGATGCGCACCAGCTCGGCCTGCAGGATCACCCGGTTCTGCGCGTCGAGCGCGGCGAACGGTTCGTCCATCAGCAGCACGCCCGGATCGGTGACGAAGGCGCGGGCGATTGCGCTGCGTTGCCGCATGCCGCCGGACAATTGGTGCGGATAGTGCCGGCGGAATTTGGTCAGTCCCACAAGCTTGAGCGCGGCGTCGATCCGCTGGGCCGCCTCGGCGGCCGGCACGCCACGGGTCATCAGGCCGAAGCCGACATTGCTTTCGACGCTCATCCAGGGGAACAGGCCGCTGTCCTGGAACACCATGGCGTTCTCGACCGGCCAGCCGGGCGCCTCGATGGTGAGCGTGCCGCCGGTCTGCCGGTCGAGCCCGGCGAGGATGCGCAGCAGCGTCGACTTCCCGCAGCCCGACGGTCCGACGATGCAGACGAACTCGCCCGGCGCGATCGAAAGATCGATGCCGTCGAGCGCCAGCACATGGCCGCGCGCGCTCTGATATTCCTTGCGCAGTCCGGCGATCTCGATCGCCGCCCCGCGCCGCTCGACAGCCATAGACGCGCTCCCCCGGAGCCTCTCGCCACGCTATCGTCCTCCCGCGAAAAGCGGGGACCCAGTTCTGTCTTACCCGATGCCTTGCCGCAAGGACTGGATGCCCGCTTGCGCGGGCACGTGCGGAGAGAGCGTCCGCGGTTCGACCGACGAACAAAGTGTCGGCGTCACCGGCAGCCTTCGAGCTTGCTGTCCTTGTTCTCCAGCACGAACGGCCCGAGCTTGGCGAGGGCATTGTCGATGTAACTGCGATCGACAATCCGCTCGGCCGGAAACTGCACGTTGCTCATCTTGTTCTTGACGTACCAGGCGTTCATGTCGAGCAGGCTCGCGACATTGATCTGGCCGTTGGGGCTGCGCGCCGGCCAGGGATATTTGTGCAGCAGCTCGGCGCGGGTCTCGGTGCCGGTGCGGATCGAGGTGTCGATCATCGCCTGTCTGATCGGCGCCCCGTGGTAGGCTTGGCAGTAGTCGCGGATGCCCTTCAGGTAGGCGACGTAGTAGTTCTTCATCAGCTCCTGGTGGCCCTTGGCGAACTCGGTGTTGACCATGCTGACCGCGATGGTCAGCGGATGCGGCTTCACCAGCTTGTCCGGATCGGCGAAGTTGACGGCGTGGCCGCCGTCCAGGAGCTGCGCGGTGAACGGCGGAATGGTGATGGCGGCGTCGATCGCCTTGTTGTTGAAGGCGAGCGCGTACTGCGTGAACGGCAGCACTTTGATGTCGACGTCGTTGATGGTGAGGCCCGCCGACTCCAGCATCTTGCCGACCTCGTAGGTCGAGACCGCGCCCTGGCCGTTGGTGGCGATGGTCTTGCCCTTGAGCTGCTTCAGGTCGGTGATCTTGCCCTGGTGGTCGGGCCGCAGCATCAGGTTGTGGCCGAGCGGGCTCGATACCCGGTCAAGCACCATCGTCACCGGCAGGTTCTTCTCCAGCGCGTTGAAGTAGCCGGCCGAGATGCCGCCCTCCACGAGCTGTAGCTGGTTTTGCGCCAGCAGCGCGATCGAGTTGGCGGCGGTGTCGAGGTTCTCGTTCACCACCTTGATGCCGAACTCCTTGAAATAGCCCTTCTCGACCGCCCACAGGATCGAGACGGTAGAGATCGAGCGCACCGTGCCGATCTTGACGGTGACCTCCTGGGCCCGCGCGACCCCGGCGCTGGCCATCATGGCCAGACTCGCAAGCAGTATTGTCCTCACTCTCATCGGTCCGCGCTCCCTCGAGAAAATCCCATTCAGTGTGACGGCTTCTTCTTCGACAGTGACGGCGCCGCGTCTCGTCAATCGCAAGTCAACAAGTCAACGGCAACCGGTCGCTGTGCTGTTCCGGTTTTCTACCACGAACGGCCCGAGCTTCTGTGCGGCATATTCTACGAAACTCAGGTCGATCAATCGTTCGGCCGGATGACGCGCGGCCGCGTATTTGTTCTTCACGAACCAGTCCTGCATGTCGAGCATGCTGGCGACGTTGAGCCGGCCGTTGGGATCGCGCGCCGGCCAGGGAAACTTGTGCAGCAGTTCCTCGCGCCGCTCCGCGCCGCTCGACACCAGAAGGTCGATCATCTGCTGGCGGACCGCGCCGCCGTGATAGGCTTGGCAGTAGTCGCGCACGCCGCGCAGATAGGCGGTGAAGTAGTTGCGCGCCAGTTCGGGATTGGCTTTCGCCCAGTCGGTATTGATGATGTTGACCGAGATAGTGATCGGCGCCGGCCTCACGATCTCGTCGGCGTCGAGGAACGGCACCGCGATGGCCAAGCTCGCGGAACTGCGAAGTGAACGGCGGGATCACGATCGCGGCGTCGATCGCCTTGTTGGCGAACGCAATCGGCATCTGGGTGAATGGCAGGATCTTGATGTCGACGTCGGCGATGCTCAAGCCGACGGTCTCCAGCATCTTGCCGACCTCGTAGGTCGAGACCGAGCCGGGGCCGTTGCTGGCGATCACCTTGCCCTTGAGCTGCGCCGCGCTGGTGATGGCGCCCTTGAGATCGGGCCGCAGCATCAGGTTGTGCAGGATCGGCGAGCTGACGCGGCTCGCCGCGATCATCACCGGCAGGTTCTTCTCGATGGCGTTGAAGTAGCCGGCCGAGATGCCGCCGGCGACCACCTGGAACTGGTTCTGCGCCAGCAGCGCGATGGCGTTCGCGGACGAAGCGAAATCCTCCACCTCGATGCGGATGCCGTACTCCTTGAAGTAGCCGCGCGCCACGGCGATCAGCAGCGAGCCGTTGCTGATGGTGCGGACCGCGCCGATGCGCACCAGCGTGTCGGCATGGGCGCCGGCGCTCGCGGTTGCCAGCGCGATGGTGACGGCCGCTACGGCCGCGCCTCGTCTCATCGCCGCGTTCCTCCAGGTTCGGGCGGCTCTTGCGCGGCCGCCTCGTTGCCTCGCCAGAATAGCACATGGCGGGGAAGCGCGACGGCGGCTTTTCCGGCTGCGCGGATGTGCTAGCCTCAACGTCGCCGCCTGCCGCCGTACCAACAAGCAGGATGCCGCCATGGCGCTGCCGCGCCGAAGAGTTCTCGGAATGCTCGCCGGCGCCGCCGTCGTGCCGGCTGCGGCAAGGGTGGCGCGCGCGCAGGCCTACCCGGCACGGCCGATCACCATGATCGTGCCTTACGCGGCCGGCGGCCCGACCGACACCATCGGCCGCACCGTGGCCGAACGCATGCGCGCCGAGCTCGGCCAGCCGATCGTGCTGGAGAACGTGACTGGCGCGGCCGGCAGCATCGGGCTCGGACGCGTCGCCCGCGCGACCCCGGACGGCTACACGATCAACGTCGGCAACTGGAGCGCACACGTCGTCAATGGCGCGATCTACACCCTGCCGTACGATCTGCGCAGCGACTTCGCGCCGATTGCGTTGCTCGCGCAGGCGCCGCAGCTGGTGCTCGCCAGCAAGAAGCTGCCGGCGGACGACCCGAAGGGTCTGATCGCCTGGATGAAGGCCAATCCCGGCAAGGCGACCATCGGCACCGCCGGTGTTGGCAGCCCGCCGCACATCGCCGCCGTGTTCTTCCTCAGCCTGACCGGCACGACCGCTCAGTTGGTGTCCTATCGCGGCGGCGGTCCGGCGGTGCAGGACCTGGTGGCAGGTCAGATCGACCTGGTGTTCGGCGATCCGACCTCCGCGGTGCCTCAGGTCCGCGCCGGGACCATCAAGGCGCTCGCGATCGCGGCAGCAGAACGGTTGCCCGCGTTGCCGGAGGTCCCGAGCGCCGACGAGGCCGGGTTGCTGGGCTTTCATGTCGCGACCTGGAACGCGCTGTTCGCACCCACGGGTACGCCTGCGGACATCATCCAGCGGCTCAACGCGGCGGCGGTCGCCGCTTTGGCGGACCCCGCGGTGCGGACCAGGCTCGCCAATCTCGGCCAGGACGTGCCGGCGCGGGAGCGGCAGACACCGCAGGCGCTCGGCGCGCTGCTCGCGTCTGACATCGCGAAGTGGTGGCCGATCATCAGGGGCGCCGGCATCAAGCCGGAGTAAGTCCTGCGACCTTGTTGATGCCGACCTGCCCACGCCGTCATTGCCGGGCTTGACTCGGCAATCCATCGTCTTCAAGCGAATCTTCTTTTGAAGATGGATGCGCGGGTCAAGCCCGCGCATGACGCGGCGAGAAGTAGCTACTTCGGCCGTCCCATCCGGAACGGCTTGAGGATGGCGTAGACCGCTTCCTGGGTGGGCGTCGCGATGGCGTATTTGCGGCCGAGCGCCACCACCTTGCCGGCAAGCCAGTCGAGTTCGAGCCGATTGCCGGCTTCGAGGTCGTTCGCCATCGAGGCCCGCATGGTCGGCGGAAAGCTCGCGATCGAGCGGTCGAGCTCCGACGGGAAATCGTCGGCGAACGGCACGCCCGCGGCGCGGCCGACCGTCGATGGTCTCCAGCATCAGGCGTTGCAGCAGGGCATGCATGTCCGGGTCGTCGCGGATGACGCCGAGCGGCTGGCGCGTGCTGGCGGTGGCGCCGGAGGTGCCCGACAGCAGCGCGAACTTCTTCCACAGGTCGAGCCACATGTCGTCCGCCAGCGTGATGTCGATCTTCGCCGCCATGATCTCGTACACATAGCGCGCCAGCACCGCGTCCGGGCGCCGGTCGAGCCGGCCGCAGCGGATCTTCGCGATCGCGCCGGTGTGGCGGATCACGCCTGGCGCCGCGATGTTCGACACTACATAGGTCGCGCCGCCGATCGCCGCCGCGTCGCCGATGATCGGGGCGAGCCGCTCGACGCTGTCGACGCCGTTCTGCAGCGTGATCACGCGGGTGTCCGGGCCGACGAGCGGGCGCATCGCCTGGCCGGCGGCTTCGGTATCCCACAGCTTGACGGCGAACAGCACCACGTCGACCGGCCCGACCGTCTTCGGGTCGTCGGTGGCCTTGGCGTCCTTGAGGTGCAGGTCGCCCAGCGTGCTCTCGACCTTGAGGCCGTCGCGCTTGATGGCGTCGTGGTGCGCGCCGCGCGCGATGAACGTGACGTCGTGGCCGGCGGCCGCGAGCCGCGCGCCGAAATATCCTCCGACGGCGCCCGCCGCCATCACCGCGATCTTCATGTAATCGTCTCCGTTTGCGCCGCGCCGGTGGAACAGCTCGTAGCCGGTAGGATGGGTTGAGCGGAGCGAAACCCATCAAGTTAGGATGGTGGACGAATTGATGGGTTTCGCAAGAGCTCAACCCATCCTCGCAACGGTTCGCATGACGGGCGGTTTCACAATTGCGGCAACCGGCTTTTCCGCCTGCGCGGACTGGACTAGGCTCCGGCCACGAACGCCCGCGCAAGAGGCCGCTCGTCATTGACAAGAGGAAGCCCATGAACCGGATCGCACTCGCCGCGCTGTCGGCAGCTACGATGATGTTGGCAGGGGCCGCGCATGCGCAGCAGGCTCGGCCGCGCCCCCGCCGCCGCCGATGATCGATTGGAACGCGATCCAGATCAGGACGATCGATCTCGGCAACAAGACCTACATGCTGATGGGGCAAGGCGGCAACATCACGGTCGCGGTCGGCACCGATGCCATCATCATGGTGGACGGCCAGTTCGCGCCGCTGTCCGACAAGATCAAGGCCGCCATCCAGGCGCTCGCGCCGTTGCCGGTCAAATACCTGATCAACACGCACTATCACGGCGATCACACCGGCGGGAACGAGAACTTCGCCAAGGACGGCGTCGTCATCGTGGCGCACGACAACATCCGGGTGCGGCTCGCGGCCGGCACGACCAACGGCCTGACCGGCGCGAAGGCCGCGCCGCGGCCGGCGGAAGCGTTGCCCAAGGAGACCTATTTCGGCGGCTCGATCACGGTCGAGGCGGGCGGCCGCAAGGCGGTGCTGACCCACATCGCCAACGCCCACACCGATGGCGACACCTGGGTCTATTTCCCCGACGCCAACGTGCTCGCCACCGGCGACACCTTCAACAATCTCAAGCGCTATCAGAACATCGACTTCGCCAACGGCGGCGATGTGCGCGGCATGATCCGCGCGATGGACACCTACCTCAAGGCGGCGAACGACAACACCAAGATCGTGCCCGGACACGGCCCGCTCGCCACCAGGGCCGACGTCGTCGCCTTCCGCGACATGCTGGTGACCTCGCGCGACCGCATCGAGAAGCTGTTCAACGAAGGCAAGACCGAGCAGGAGGTGGTCGACCTCAAGCCGCTGGCCGATCTCGATGCCACCTGGGCGCAACAACCCGCAGCACGCCGTCGGCCACACCCGCAACGTCTACAATTCGTTCAAGCGGATGTAGCCGCGGGGCTGGTCCTCATGCTGAGGGCGTAGGGCGGGTAAAGCGGTGCGAAGCACCGCGTGCCCACGCCTGCCGAGCGAAAATTTTCCGGAGATCGAAAATCGCGTGGGCACGGCGCGTTCCGCGCCTTTGCCTACCCTGCGGCCGTTGTGTCTTTACTGACCACTACGTATGGTCCTATCAGCTCCTGGTCGGAGTGATTGTCACAAGGACTACGATTTCTGCGGTCTGAGACGCAAAAATGAATAAAGATGAATAAGGTCGATCCATCTAACGCTCGTTTAGGGGATCGATTTACCGTCGCCCCGCTCTTGATTGTATTTGTCCTGATGGGAGTATTCTTTTTCAGTGCGTACGCGTCCAACAACTTTGAGCAGTATGGCTACTTGGCATTCTTGTCGGTTCTCTTTGCATTGGCCGCTGCGGCGGTGAATTTGATCCTTTTGACGGTTCGCCTTGCGAGGCGGCGTTGGCAAGCCTCAATTTCCTTTGCGGTGCCGCTCTTTCTCATCGCCTGTTTTCTTGCCCGGCATGAAGTCTTGTTTGCAATCGATCGGGCACGCTTCAAAATCTTTCGAACGCATTACGTCGGCGCGCTCCTCCTCCCGGCGGCTCAGTTAGATGTCAAAGGTCTGCGGATCGTACAGTGGGGCTTCTGGGGCTATTTTATCAGTGGTGCATTTTATAGAATACTTGCGTACGACGAAGCGGACGACCTCGGACAATCTGATGCGACACGTTCGGGACCGACGCTCGAAGCGATCCGATCAACAATTCAAGGCGGCAATTCTTGTAGAGTCGCGGCTCGTCAGGTCGAACCGCATTTCTACATCGTGGATGTTGGCTGCCCGTAGCAAGCGTTAGCCCTAGCTCCGGGGCTCAAGTCACACTGCCGCATGCAATATCGAGCGCTTCACCCCTTCACCACATAGCGCCCCTCGGCGTCGCGGCCGAGGGTGCCGGCGGCGCGCAGCGGTTCGAGCGCGAGCACGACGTCGCGGCCGTCGCGGCTGCCGATGGCGGTCATCAGGTCCTCGAAATATTTCGGGCCGTCGGCCAGCGCCGCCTCGACCGACGCAAAGCGCGCGCCCGCGAACTGCGGCGGCTCCGGCACGCGCGTCTCGAGCCGTCCGCCGGTGCCGAACGGCCAGGTCAGGTCGAAGCCCGCCTTGGCGCCGGTGCGCGTGCCCGGCGTCACCGACGGATCGAGCGGCAGCGTGCGCAGGCCGTCGACCACGATCAGGTCGCGGTCGGCCTGGAAGCGCGTCGCCAGCGCCCAGTCCATCTGCTCGTCGGAGAAGATGTCGATGTCGGGATCGACCACGAACACGTTCTTGACGTTGGCGAGCGCGCCGAAGCATGCCGCGATCGCGTTGCGCGCCTCGCCCGGCACGCGCTGGCGCAGCGCGACCCGCAGGTTGAACATGCCGCCGCTCGACGTGCGTGGCATAGACCGCGACCGGCTCGCGCACCGCGGTTTCGAGCGCGCGCCAGATCATCACCTCGGTGCGCAGCCCGGAGAGCTGCGCGGTGTCGGTGCGGCCGAGTGCGCGGCCGCCGATGGTCGAGGTCTGGAACAGCGCGTCGTGCCGCCGCGTGATCGCGGTGACGTGGAACACCGGGTTGAGCTTGAGCGCGCCGTAGTAGCCGAGGAACTCGCCATACGGCCCTTCCGGCTCGACGTGCCCGCGCTGCGTCGAGATAGCCCTCGATCACCCACTCGGCGTCGGCCGGCACGCGGATGTCGTTGGTGACGCATTTCACCACCGGCAGCGGCGCGTCGCGCAGCGCCGAGAGCAGGCCAAGCTCGTCGACCGGCAGCCGCATCATGGCGGCGACCTGGTCGACCGGATGCGCGCCGACCACGAAGCTCACCGGCAGCGGCTTGCCGGCCGCCGCGCTCGCCTCGTAGATCGCGCGCAGGTCGCTCGGCGACACCAGATCGATGCCGGTCTCGCGCCGCCCGCGCAGCATCAGCCGGCGCATGCCGACATTGGTGATGCCCGATGCGCGGATCGACGACGAAATCGACCGAGGCCGAGATGTAGGGCCCGCCGTCGGCGCCGTGGCCGAGATGGACCGGCAGCGCGGTGAGGTCGGCCTGGTCGCCGGTCGAGCACGACCTGCTGCGCCGGCGCCTCGGCGCGCGGCACCTCGAACACCTCCGGCTTGTTGCGCAGCCGGCGCTGGATTTCGGCCACCAGTCGCGCGCGGCTCGACGCCGAACGCGCGCGCGAGCCGGGTGCGGCCGCCGGCGACATTGGCGACGAGTTCCTGCCGCTCGGGCCCGACTGCGCGGAACAGCACGGCGCGCGCATTGCCTTCGAGAATGGGCGCGATGTCGGCGAGATCGAGCGGCTCGTCGTGGGTCTCAAGCTCGCCGTCGGGCAGGCTCTCGACGAACCGGCGCAGCCGGAACGGTCGAAGTCCGTCCCCGCGGACGGGATGCCTGCCGGAGTCTTTTCGACGATGTTCATGCGGCAACTATATCGGCCGGGATAGGTTGGCGAAACCCGTGTCCCGGACGCGGTGCGGCACGAAGTGGTGCACCGCTGATCCGGGACCTTACCGACGCCGGTGTCCGTTACGATCCCGGGTCTGCAGCGTACCACTTCGTGCTGCACTGCGCCCGGGAAACGCATTGAAGTTAGCGCATTGGCAAGGGCGCATCGGCTTGGATAGGGTGCGGCCGGCCGCCCTTAACGCATGGCCGGCAGTCCGGGGAAGACGAATGACCACCAGCCATCGCGGTTCGAGCAACACGGCGCCGGGGCGCGGGCCCTATATCGGCCGGCCGATGCCGCGCTACGAGGACCTGCGGCTGGTGCGCGGTCAGGGCCGCTACACCGACGACATGTCGCTGCCCGGGCAGGCCTATGCGGTGTTCGTGCGCGCCCCGCACGCCCATGCGCAAGCGTGCTGCGGATCGACACTGCCGCGCGCCCGCGCGGTGCCGGGCGTGGTCGCGGTGCTGACCGGCCGGGACTATGTCGACGACGGCTTCGTCGGCATGCCGCACTTCCCCAATCCGGCGGGCGCCATCGACATCAAGGTGCCGAGCTTCACGTCGACGCCGGAGTGCGAGATTCTCGACGAGCCGCAACTGCCGTTCGCGGTCGATCTCGTGCGCTTCGTCGGCGAGGCGGTCGCCGTCGTGATTGCCGAGAGCCTGCCGGCGGCGCGCGACGCCGCCGAAGCCGTGCGCGTCGAGTACGAGGCGCTGCCCGCCGTCACCGACGTGTTCGAGGCGCTCGCGCCGGGCGCGCCGCTGATCTGGCCGCAGGCGCCCGGCAACCTCGCGCTCGACAATGCCTTCGGCGACCGCGCCAAGGTCGATGCCGCGCTGGCGAAGGCGCACCTAGTGGTCGAAGAGACCATCCGCTGCCAGCGCACCGCCAGCGGCTTCATGGAGCCGCGCTCGGCGATCGGCGCCTACGATGCGGCGGAGAAAAGATACACCCTGATGTCCGGTTGCCAGGGCGTGCATCGCATCCGGCATCCGCTCGCGGTTTGCCTGAAGGAGCCGCAGGAGAACGTCCACGTCATCTGCCCGGACGTCGGCGGCGGGTTCGGTTCGCGCACCAATCTCTACCCGGAGCAGGTCGCAGTGGTGTGGGCGGCGCGCCGCGTCAGCCGGCCGGTGAAATGGACCGGCGACCGCACCGAGGCGTTCCTCACCGACTACAATGCCCGCGACGTCGTGACCAAGGCGCGGCTCGGCTTCAGCAAGCGCGGCCGCATCCTGGCGATGGACCTGGAGCTGACCGCCAATACCGGCGCGCACACCGTGTCCTACGTGCCGCTGAGCAACGGCTATCGCGTTGCGCCGACGGTGTACGACGTGCAGGTCGCGCATGTGCGGCTGCGCGCCGCGATGACCAACACGGTGCCGACCGCGCCGTTTCGCGGCGCTGGCCGGCCGGAGGCGACATCGGTGATGGAGCGCATGCTCGACATCGCGTCGCGGCGGCTGAAGATCGACCGTGTCGAGCTGCGCCGCCGCAATCTGATTCCGCACAACAAGCTGCCGCACCAAACCGCCACCGGCCTGACCTACGACAGCGGCACGTTCGCCGACAATCTCACCCGTGCGCTGGAGATCGGCGACTGGAACGGCTTCGCCAAGCGCCGCTCGGAAGCGAAGAAGCGCGGCCGGCTCCTTGGCATCGGCATCGCCAACTACGTCGAGACCCCGGTCGGCATGCCGCACGAGCGCGTCAAGGTCGCGGTCTCGCCCGACACGGTCGATCTCATTGTCGGCACGCAGTCGAGCGGGCAGGGCCACGAGACCAGCTTCCGTCAGGTGATGGCCGACCAGCTCGGCGTCGACCCGGACGCGATCAACTTCGTCAGCGGCGACAGCGCCACCTTGGCCTCGGGCGGCGGCACGCACTCCGATCGCTCCATGAGACTCGCCGGCTCGCTGATGGTCGAGACCTCGCGCACCATCGTCGGCAAGGCGCGCCGTATCGCCGCCGCCTTGCTGGAAGTATCCGAATCCGACGTGACGTTCGACGACGGGCTGTTCTCGGCGCCCAACACCAACCGCCGGCTCAACCTGTTCGACATCGCGCGCGCCATCGCCGATCGGCCAGACCTGCCCGACGATCTGCGCGCGCCGCTCGGCGCCGAGGCGACCTTCACGGGCCGCATTCCGGCGTATCCGACCGGCGCGGCGGTGTGCGAGGTGGCGATCGATCCGGACACCGGGGTGATCGAGATCCTGCGCTACTCTTCGATCGACGACGGCGGCCAGGCAATCAATCCGCTGATCCTGCACGGCCAGGTGCACGGCGGCGTCGCGCAGGGCGTCGGCCAGGCGATGCTCGAGCAGATGGTGTGGGAGCCCGGCACCGGGCAGATGCTGTCGGCGAGCTTCCTCGACTATGCGATGCCGCGCGCCGATCACTTCCCGGTCATGGACATCGACCTCACCGAGGACCCCTATCGCGGCAGCGGCAACGTGCTGCGCGTCAAGGGCGGCGGCGAGGCCGGCATCACGCCGAGCTCGGCCGCGCTGGTCAACGCGGTGGTCGATGCGCTGTCGCCGGTCGGCGTCGAGCACGTCGAGATGCCCCTGACGCCGCAGCGCATCTGGAACGTGATCCACGGTGCGAGAGCATGACAAGTTGCAGACTTGTTGATCAGATCATTCGGCTGAAAGAATACTCTTAGTCTAGTCCGGCCGGATGCTCATCATTTCGGGGCGTCCGCATTGTCACGAAAGCCGACGTCACAACGGACATCTTTCAAGGTCTGCTTTGGGCCGCAAACGGACTCATGCACCGCAAGAAATGTGTGGTCTATTCGATCACCTCGTCGGCGATGGCGAGAAGCTTCGCCGGAATATCGATGCCAAGCGTTCGAGCAGTCTCGATGATTAATAACGAAATTACTCTCATCCAACCGTTCCGATCACGGCCAATTTGCGACGGCAATTTGATTGCGGAACCTGTGAGCTTTCTGCAACAGTCTTAGTTTCTTTCAGCTTGGCCACAGTGCGCGACGATTTTTGTGTTCCCTGTCTCGAAACAACAACAGGGAGTTTGTCATGCCAAGATCTCTACCCCATCCTGTTTGATCGAATATCGCATTTGCGGTTTGCCCCCGCGGAATCAGTAACCGGAGGCAATCTTCGGCAGTGTTGCTCCCGCATCTTATGCGGGGGCTCGCGATCACATGAGTGGAGGATCAAATCAAATGCCAGAGCGAATTCGGCTTTTCTTGCCGGCGATCTTGATCATAGCTCTCGCGGTCTCTTGGACTGAGCAGGCGAGCGGGGCGGCCGAAGAGTGCATCCTCAAGCCGAGCGCCCCGTCGCCTCGAGGCAGCCATTGGTATTACAGCGTAGACCGCTCGACTCGACAGAAGTGTTGGTATTTAGGTCCCGAAGGCATGAAGGTACGAGCGCCCGCGCGACAGACTGAAGCGTTGCGACCGCCGCCGAAATCCATGTTGCGGCCTGCCGAGGAGGAGTCCGGAGCAACCATTTCCACAATCGCCGAAACTCCTCCAGGCGATGCTCGGAGCTCGGAAAATGAATTGACCCTGGCGGCTTCCAATTATTCCGCGGAATCACTCAAAGAATCATTCACTGGGGAGCTAGCACCGATAACTACGGCTTATGCCGAAGAGGAAAACGCGGCGTCCCCGCAGGCTGACAAGTCGTTGGTTTGGCCCATCGTCACATCCGCGGAATTTGCGGGATCTACACGACAGCCTGACTCTGTCTTTACCACCGCGACTCTTCTTATCGTATTTTCGGCTGCGCTAGGAGTCGTATACCTGATCGTTCACTTGCTTCGCGGGCCGTTGCTCGCGAGCAGGCCTGGTCGATCGAGTCTTGATCGATCGAGTCTCGGGCGTCGACTAGGCTTGGGGTCAAGCTTTTCAGGCTCCGGCCTGCCACTCGCACCGGCTCCGACCCACCCAGTTCAATTTACTCGGAACCTGGCTAAAGAAAAAGCGCCGACGGCGAACGATCCTGAAGACTACATCGAGGCGAGTGTGCAACGACTCTTGCAAGAGCTTAAGCGACGGCAGCATCGCAGCGAGCCACAAGAGTTCGAGCGGACAACGCGCAAAGTTACCGCGTAACCACTTGCGCTGATCATACCCTTTCGCCAAAGAGCGCAGGGGTCCGCCTCTTGATCAGTTGTCGAAACGCGTCACTATTCCCGCTAGTCAGTTGACGCGTTTCAACAAGAAGGCAGGCAATTGGTGGCGTTGGCCCATAGTCCAGACCGGCAGAGAGCCACGTTCGATGCAGGTCGCTTTGCTTTTCGAGGCGAGCCACAAGATTGGAGCAACTCGCTCCCATGACGAACTGCCATTCGATTTTGCAGTTCGGCAAGCGACAGGGCTTATGTAGGCAGTAATGCGGTGCAGTGCGACAAATTGATCCTCAAATGTCAGAGATGGGTCAGAAAGAGAAATGCTCAATGCGAGTAAGAAGCGTCCGCTTTGCCCTCCGATGCAGGCATCGCGCTTATGATATGCGCTCCAGAATTATTTTGAGTGTCACCAAGACCTCGATGCGATCACGGTGTGCTCCCCTTCCGTGAAAGGGGAGTGTCGGGGTGGGGATCGTTGCGCGATTCCAGGATACCCCCACCCGACGGCCTCCGCTTCGCATCGGCTGTCGACCTCCCCCTTTCAGGGGGAGGTGAGCGCGCGGCACGCGTGGCTTGAGTGAATCCCGACCGCAGGTGCTGCGCGCGTTGCGTGCTTGCGCCCAGCATTATTGTGATGTTGATCGTCGGTCATGACGCACTCGACCCCCCTCATCGGAACCCTGGTGGCCGGCCTCGTGCTCGCGTTCGCGTTCGGCGCGCTGGTGCAGCGGCTGAAAATCTCGCCGTTGATCGGCTATCTGCTGGCCGGCGTCGTCATCGGCCCGTTCACGCCGGGGTACGTTGCAGATCAGCACATCGCCGATCAGCTCGCCGAAATCGGCGTCATCCTCCTGATGTTCGGCGTGGGCCTGCATTTTTCGTTCAGCGACCTTTTGTCGGTCCGGGCCATCGCGATCCCCGGCGCGATCGGCCAAATCGTGATTGCGACGCTGCTCGGAATGGTGCTGGCACACACTCTCGGCTGGACGCTCGGCGGCGGTATCGTGTTCGGGCTCGCGCTCTCGGTCGCCAGCACCGTGGTTCTGTTGCGGGCGATGCAGGAACGCCGCCTGATCGAGACGGAACGTGGACGTATCGCGGTCGGCTGGCTGATCGTCGAGGACATCGCCACGGTCCTCGTCCTGGTGCTACTGCCGCCGCTCGCCGGCCTGTACAAGGGCGGAGGCGGCACAGACTGGGTGACTCTCGCGCTGCCGCTCGCCATCACCGTCGGCAAGCTCGTGGCGTTTGTCGCCATCATGCTGGTTATCGGCCGCCGCGCCATTCCCTGGCTGTTGCACTATGTGGCGCATACCGGCTCCCGCGAATTGTTCCGTCTGGCGGTGCTCGCCATCGCATTGGGGGTGGCCTATGGCGCTGCGGTCTTGTTCGACGTTTCGTTCGCGCTGGGCGCGTTCTTCGCCGGGATGATCCTGAGCGAATCGGAACTGAGCCAGCGCGCCGCGAACGAGTCGCTGCCGCTGCGCGATGCGTTTGCGGTGCTGTTCTTCGTCTCGGTCGGAATGCTGTTCGATCCGACGATCCTGGTGCGCGAGTGGGGGCCGGTTCTCGCCACCGTGGCGATCATCGTGATCGGCAAGTCGGTCGCGGCCTATGCGATCGTGCGCGCGTTCCGCCATTCGCACTCGACGGCCCTGACGATCTCGGCGAGCCTGGCGCAGATCGGCGAATTCTCTTTCATTCTCGCCACGCTGGGCGTGTCGCTCGCGCTGCTGCCGGAGCGCGGGCGCGACCTGATCCTGGCGGGCGCCATCATCTCGATCCTGCTCAATCCGCTCCTGTTCGCACTGCTCGACCGGCTGCTGGCGAAGACCGACGGTTCGGGCGCAAAGGCCGCCGCGAAATCCTCCGACGGCCCGCCGCGCGAGCCGGTGCCGATGACGGCGCTGACCGGGCATGTCGTGCTGGTCGGGCATGGGCGCGTCGGCAGCTTCATCACCGAGACGCTGGGGCACGGCGGCGGCCCGGTGCTGGTGATCGACAGCGACCGGCGCAACATCGACCTGGCACGGCAGCGCGGATTCGAGGTGATCGAGGGCAATGCGGCGGATCCCGAGATCGTCCAGGCGGCCAATCTGCCGGCCGCGCGCTGCCTGCTGGTGGCGATCCCGGACGCCTTCGAGGGCGGGCAGATCGTCGAGCAGGGGCGCAGGCGCAATCCCGCGCTGACGATCGTCGCGCGCTCGCATTCCGAAGACGAGAGCGAGCATCTGCGGCGGCACGGCGCCAGCGCGGTGGTCATGAGCGAGCACGAGACCGCCAAGGCGATGGTCGCCGGCATCCCAGGATAACAGGACCCTTCACTTCGTCAGGGCTGGGCTTGTCCCGGCCATCCACGCCTTTTGTCGATTTCGAAAAAGCAAGACGTGGATGCCCGCGACAAGCGCGGGCATGACGAGTCAGCCTTTGCGACGCTTGATCTTTACGCCGGCAGGGACTTCCGGCGGATTCGCACCGCCGGGTTGTTGGCGATGAAGGTCAGGTAGTCGAGCCGGTAGAGCGTGCGGGCGAGCGCCAGGTAGGCGATGAGCGCGGAGATCGCCGAGGCAGCCAGGAAGCCGAGCCCGAGATAGTTCGGGCCGAACGAGATCAGCCACCAGGTCAGCGTCGCGTTCAGGATCATGAAGCACGCCTGCAGCCACAGGAACACGATGCGGCGGTCGAAATACAATGTGAGCGACGAGCAAGTCACGAACAGAAACTGGAACACCGCGCCGATCAGGCCGAAGCGAAGCGTACCGACCTGCCGGTATTGCATGTCGAGCATCTCGATCACGGCCGGCGCCGACAACGCGACCAGCCCGCAGATCAGCAGTTGCGGCACCGTGATGCCGGACAACGACGCGATGGTCTCGTCGCGCAGCCGCCGGCCGTTGGCCCGGATTTGCGCCAGCGTGCCGTGCTCCAGGATGCTGTTGTAGAACAGCCGGTAATTGCGGAAGAACTTCACCTCCAGGTGGGCGACGAACGCCGCATAGGCCGGGATCACCACCAGGTAGGAGACGAACATGGCGCTGTCGTAGAGCGGCGCGTGCAGCAGGTTGTTCTGGATCGTGGTGCCGAACGGCGACAGCCAGACCACCCACTTGTCGATCCAGGCGCCGACCGCGCCGAAGAAGCCGCCGAGCGCGATCGGCCAGTAGCGCACGAATGCGCCGCCGAGCGCCGCCATCGGCGTCGTGACGTGGCGCACCGCGAACGGAAACGTCGAGATCACGCGCACCAGCAGGCCGAACAGCGTCACGCCCAGTCCGGCGCTGAAGCACCACAGCATGGTCGCCAGATCGGGCCGGATGTTGTAGCCCGCCGTCACCGCCGTCACCGCCACCAGCATGCCGATTGCGAAATAGGCGGTGACCGAGTTGTAGTCGCGCGTCACGCTGCAGAACAGGCACGCCACCCAGACCAGCGCGATCAGCGCGCAGTTGGCGACCGCCGCGACGCTCGCGGTGATCTCCAGATCGAGCAGCAAACCGAACAGCGGCGTGCCGACCAGGAGGATGACGACCGTCGACAGCGCGTAGGTCGCCAGCATGATGCCGGGGAC
The DNA here is from genome assembly GCA_963807865.1 of uncultured Alphaproteobacteria bacterium. Lineage (GTDB taxonomy): Bacteria > Pseudomonadota > Alphaproteobacteria > Rhizobiales > Xanthobacteraceae > VAZQ01. The sequence continues at coordinate 190,702 of CAWEDK010000034.1, forward strand.
GGCGGCGACGTCCCGGTCGTGCAATTCGTCGGAGATCAGCCGCGCGCTGACCAGCGCGATCGGCGCGGTGACCACGAACGACAACGCGAAGCTATAGATGACCAACGCGCGGAACGCCGCGATCGTGGTCCTGCCCTCGTGCTCGGTGACCATGGCGCCGATCAGCCAGATGCACAGCACCGCGGCCAGGCACGGCCCGGCGGCGATCACCGAGGCATGCGCGAACGACGCCATGCGATCGGTGATCGAATTGCTGCGGTAGAGGCGCTCGAGTGCGAAGCCGATGCCTGCCATGGGTTACCCGTGCGCAGCCGCCCGCACGGGCGCTTCCCGGTGATGCCGGTAGATGCCCGCATAGGCCTGATCGACCAGATTGAGATCGTAGTACCGCTTGACTCTCTCCTGCATCACCCGGCCCATGCGCTCGCGCCGGGCCGGATCGCGCAGCAGGCCGGCGATGGCGGCGGCCGTCTGCTCGGGCGCGGACACGTCGGTCAGCACGCCGCCTTCGCCCAGCGATGGGGTTTCGCCGCGCCGGCCGGCGAGGATTTCCCGGCACGCACCGACATTCGTTGCGACCGTCGGAATCGCGGCGGCGCCCGCTTCCAGCACGCTCAGCGGCTGCGATTCACTCAGGCTGGTCAGCACGTTCACATGGATGCGCGGAAAGTAGTCGGTGACGTCGACCTGGCCGGTGAAGCGCACGGTGTCGGCGAGTTCAAGTGCGGCGGTCGCGGCCTGGCAGGCTTCATAATAGTCAGGCTGCTCGTCGGTCGGCCCGAGCACCAGGGCGATCAGATCGGGAAACTGCGCGCGCAGGACTTTGATCGCGTGCAGATACGTCATGATGTCCTTGATCGGGACGACGCGCCCGACCAGCGCCACCGTCGGCGGGCCGTCCGCGCCGGCCACCGGCAGCCGGCTCAGCCCGTGATAGTCCACCCCGTTGGGGATGACCTTCATGCGTTCGGACGCGGCGCCGAGGCCGATCTGGGCAGGCTGGTTGGCGCCATGCAGGGTAATGACTTCGGTGCAGGCCTGATAGCAGGCGCGCGCGTAGCTATCGAACGCGGCCGACCAGAAGTCGCGCAGGTCGCGGCGCGGATCGTGGATCGCGAAACCCTTGTCGACGGTGTCGACGATCCAGTCGGCCTGCAGGATTTCGATGCGGCGCTCGTGCGTGTAGATGCCGTGCTCGGTAATCAGCATCGGCCTCCCGGTCTCGACCGCGGCGCGCGCCGCCAGCAGTCCGGCATAGCCGGTCGATACCGTGTGATAGACCCGTGCCGGCGGCAGCGGGAACGACAGGGTCGCGACCAGTCCGCCGAACAGCGCACGCCATGCCCAGAAGAAATGCAGGAACGACTCGTGCGGCATGGCGCGGTCGTAGAGGTCGCAGACCAGCTTCCAGGCCAGGTTGGAATCGAGCAGGTCGGCAGTGCGCCGTGCCTTCACCAGCGGAGCGAGCAACTCGATGATCCGGGCCAATTCCGCGAGCCCGCCGATGTGCAGGAACGTCCCGACCGCGTCGTCGAACTTGGCTTGATCGAAGGCATGCGGCCGCCGCCAGCCGCTGCTGCGATAGGAGCCGGTGAGGTAGAGATGATGCAAGGCGGTCAGATTCGGCAGCGGGCCGTACTTGGATTCCGGCGCCGGCGGTTCCGGCAAGATTGCCACGACGCAGAAGCGGATGTCGGGTTGGCGCCGGATCAGTCCATGCACCCAGGACGAGACGCCGCCGGACACGTAAGGATACGCGCCCTCGACGATCAGGCAGACGTCCACCGCTTGCGGGTTGTCGGCTGATGTTCGAGCCACGTGCAGACCCGGATGTGAATAGCTCTCGACCCGCATTATCCTACGAGCGCCGTTCGTGCGCGTCATGCGCGGCGGCGTCGCTGCCGGATACCTCCTGATCGGCCGGCGGGGCGTTGGACCAGAGCCGGCTCTTTTCATTGGAGTTGAGGTGGCTTGCGACCGCGGCCGCCTGGGCGCGGATGAAGCCGTTGCGGTTGCGCAGCGCCCGCCGCAGGACCGGGCGGAAGTCGGCGTGATAGCGCCGGCCGATCACGCCGAGCACGCGTTGCTGATCCTCGACCGAGTCGCCCTGCAGGATGGGGGTAAAGCGCGGGACCGCCGCCGCCGGATCCGATGGCAGCCGGCCGGCGACCAACTCGTCATGCAGGTGAGCCACGCGGGTCCGCGCCACCACGCCGGAAATGTAATCGTACCACTCCTGTAGCCGCGACGGCGAAGGGTGCCGGGACCACAGCGACAGCGCCATGCCGGCACAGCCGATTGCGCCGACCGGCCCGGTCGCCGCCGTCGCGAGCAGCAGGATAAATGGCACCGTCAGGTCGCTGTTCTGTCGGACGCGGATCGCCAGGTAGCCGGCCGTGAGGCCGACCACCGCGAGATGCATCAGCAGGCAGAGCGGAAATATTGCCGCGGCGCTCAGGCTGTAGGCGAGAACCGAGAGGCTCGCCGCGCCCGTGACCAGCGCGACAAATGCATCGAGCAGTCGCGCGTCGAGCACGGGGGCCTTCGATTCGTCGAGGCGAAACGGCGCGCCTTCGGGTTGTGACAGGTCGGTCATTGCAGCGTCATCTCACCCGGACGGTCGGGCCCGGCGGGCCGCGTCAAGCCGTCCGCCCGCGGCTGCGATGTCGCCACCGGACGGTGATGGCCGTTGGTTTCGGCCGGCGCCGCCGCGGCGTGCCAGTTCTCGATCAGGATGATCCGCCCGAGCACGCGCGAAATCTCCGACAGTGTGAGTGCGAAGCGCCGCTCGATGTCTTCCGGATGATCGTCGAGTGCGCCGCCCGCAATCGCGAACATGCCGATTACGCGGTTCGGAACGTGAGTGTCCACGAGCGGGCCAGCCAGGTATCCGCGGTCCCGTAGAACCGCCAGGTCGGCCGGTCGCTGCGCCGACAGAGTCCGCCGCTCGTCCACGATTGCGGTGAACAACGGATCGTCCGGAGGCACCGTGACGTCGCCGGCGGCGGGATGCTCGTCGGTCGACTGGAACACCGCCTTCAGGGCGTTGTCGCGCAGCAGATAGACCGAAAATTCCGCTGTTCCCGTCATCAGGACGACGAACCGGGTGAGCCGCTCGGTAAAGCTCTCCCAGGTCGAGTCGTTCATCGCCCGCAGCGCTTCCGCCACGTCGACGTTGGACACATGCGCATTGGCGGCGATGTGCCGTTCCAGCAGTTCGGCGCGATCGCGGAGGTCGGCGCACAGGTTGGCGACCCGCACGCAATGCGCGTTGCGTTCCACCAGGTCCGCCTGCAGCCGCGCGACCTCCGAAATCTGCTGACTGCGGATATGGCCGATCAGCAGCGACACGCAGGCCCAGGCCACCGGTTCGGCGGCGGTCCGGCCGATATAGGCGTACATATCCTCAGAGAGGTGGGCGGGCGGAAATCCGCCGGAGAATTGCAACGCGGTCGCAATGATGGTCGAGGTCAGTCCCGCGGCGAGGCCGTGTTCGAGGCTCAGCACGATCACCGGCAACCACAACGGGTTCGGGTAAGGCGTACCCGAGCCGCTCACCAGAAACTGCTTGAGCAGCAAGGCGGCGGCGAACAGCACCGCGAACTCGACGGCAAGCCGGAACCTCGAGGAACGGATCGGCCGGGTGTCGGCGTTGGGATCGAGCGCGGGATCGACGTCGCTCACCGGCGCCTCCTGCGGCCGATGTCATCCCGCGGCTCGACGCTGGAGACCCCGGTTTTGGGTGGGGGGCTGTCGGCCTCGGCGTCCGACTCTTGTTCGTCGATGTCGCATGCGGCAAACGGCGAACGCGCGGCGACGCCGACCGTGCCGAATTCCTCGCGCTGGACGTCGCAGATCGCCTTGCGGGCCGCCGGCTCGTCGAGCGCCAGCATCATGCGGATCAGCCGCACGGCCGGCAGGTCCGAGCCGGGCGGGCGGTGTAGGCTCGCCTTGCGCCAATAGACGGTCCAGGACGCTCCTTTGCTCAGCGCGGTGGTCCGGTCGCCGATCTGCACTAGAACGTCGAACAGGGCAAATCGCCCGACGGTCCGTTCCGGATTGGCAATTTCGTCGAACCGCGTGAGCGCGTCGCGCGCGCCATAGAGGTCACCGGTCGACGCCAGCAGCAGGCCGAGCCTTTCGGCGTCGTTCGCCGTGATCAGATCGATGCTGAGCAGTGTGCGCAGCAATTGCTCTTCGCGGGTGAATTCGCCTTCGAGACGATAGTGCGCGAGCAGATGGCGTGCGGTCGGCAGCGAAGGTTCCAGTTCGAACAGCCGTTCCAGTGTGCGGATTTCGTTAGCTCTGTCTTGGATGTCGCCGTAGTGCCGCGCCAGCAGCGCGAGCGCCTCGGGGTCGGATGGCCGGTCCGTGACGAAGTTCTCCATGACGCGCGTCGCGCGCCCGATATCGGCGAGCGCCATGTAGAGCTTGTGCATGTGCAGTACCGCGTCCGCCTCGCGGTGGCCGTGCCGGTAGCGGGACTCGAGAACGCGGAGGGCTTCCTGGTGGTGTCCGTCGCGCACCAGCATCGTCCACTGCTCGCGCTCGCCGGGAATCAGCGCCACGCCGGCCGCGAGTGCGATGAGCGTGAGGGTGACGATGAGGAGGATGTGCCGCAGCATCAGCGTCGGCCGCCTGGACCGAGGCAATTGACCTCGATCGTGACCGGGTTGTTGACCGCATCGGCGTCGACCGTCAGCGCCAGGATGCCGTCGGCGCCGACGTCTGCCACGTCCTCCCACGACTGATCGTTGTTGTCGAACGCCGTGATCTGATAGCTGCCCGGGCGCAGCCCGCCCCAGTTCATCTGGCCGGTGCCGTAGCCGCGCGCCATGACGCTGAACCCGCAGTCGCGCCGCCGCATGTCGCGAAACGCCCAGCGGCCGTCGATCAGATAGGGCGCCGCCGTGCCGGTGTGCGGCGGGGTCTCGGGTCCGAGCGCGACGATGACGTCCTCGCGCGCCTCGTCGAGCGCCACGTAGAGCGAGCTTCCCTTGCGCTGCTGGCCGATCACGCCGATGCTGCGCGCGAAATCGACCGAGAGGTCGGCGACATCGTCGAAGCGCACTGTCTGCAACGCACCGCGATTCTGCACCATCCAGGTGAGTTCGCCGAGTGCCGAGATTTGCGTGGCGAAATACCCGTCCGCGATCGCCGCGTAGTGCGACGCCGCGACCGGTGTCACGAGCGCCTGCCGGGCGGCATCGAGATGATAACGGACGCCCTCGAGCTGGGCGGTCTTTTCGCCGGCGAACATGTGATAGTAGACGTTGATCGGCTTGAGCCGTCGCGGCTCCTCGGTCGATTTGATCGTCGCTTCGAGGTGCAGGAAACCGTGATCGCGGCCGCCGCCGTCGGTCGTGTAGATGAAGTCGTTGGCGTTGGCGGCATAGATCTGGCGTTCCGCTCCAGCGACCCGTGAGATCGCCGACAGGTAGCTGATCGACGGATAGTCGGCGTCGAAGCGCGAATCCCCGCCGTTGAGATTGCGCAGGCCGAGCCGCCGGGTGCGCGCAATCGCGCCCTCGAACGGCTCCGCGCCGCCGCTCCAGAGATAGAGCGTGCCGCGCTTGCCTTCGGGCGCGTATTCCTCCGCGGCGGTGATGGCGCCGCGGATTTCCTGGTCGAGGTCGAAGGGAAATTCGCTGTAGGCGCGCGGCGGGTCCTCCTCGACGAACTTGCCCTCGGCGACGTCCGATGTCTTGCGCACCAACCCCGGGAACAGCTTGCGCGCGAGCTTGCGCATGCGGTCGCTGAGCACCGACCGCCATTCGGTTTCATCCGGTCCGATCAACCGCTCCTCCAGCCGGCGGTCGTAGTTCTCGAAGAAGCTCCACTGATAGGGATGGGTATACGAATGCGTCGCGACCTCGACCTGCGGCAGCGCGAACAGATCGCGCGCCGCCTGGCGCGCGGCTTCGGGCGTGCCGTAGCGCTCGTCGACGTCGGCACCGATGACGCCGACCGCCACCGGCAAGTCCGGGTAGGGTGCGATCAGTTCGCGCAGGATGACGGTCGCGGCGATGGTCGGCTTGTCGCGGTACGCCTCGATGCCCGTGACGTTGTTCCAGCCGTCGCCGTCGATGTGGCTGAACCACATCCGCCGGCCCGACAGGGTGGTGACGTCCGGGATCGGCATCGTGTCGACGCCGAACGCCTTCTGGAAGAACGCGAACGGATCGACGATCCACTTGGTGCGGGCGGTGACCGGCTCCTCGTAGACGAAATAGCCGTTCGCCGCGTAGCCGCCCCGGTTGCTGGTCAGCACGACGCTGGTCGCCAGCACCAGATTGCCGACGCGATGTTCCAGCACCAGATGCGAGGACACGTCGTGACCGAATGTTCCGACGATCGGAAACGGCGGCAGCACCGGATCGAGCGGGCGTTCATAGCCGATGAGTTCGTCGCGCTGCAGAATGCGGGTGCCGTGGGTGAGGTCGACACCGGCGCCGCTCAGGCCGAAACCGATTTCGGCAAACAGCTTGTTCGCATCGGCGAGCGGCGTGGTGGTGGATGGCAGACCGCTGTTGCCGATCACCACCATGCGGGCGCCGCGCGCCACCAGCCGTTGCGCCCAGTCGTAAAACGCGCTCGGCTGAGCGCGCCGGAACCAGGTGATCATGCCGCGGACATTGGCGGCGCGTTCCGCGCTCGGCAGTCCGGTATTGACGTCCCAATAGGTCAGGACGAAGCCGAAATAGTTGAGCGGCATTTCGGCGAAGCGGTGAATGCGGGTCAGGTCCGGCCGTGCCTCCTCGCGGCTGTCATAGAAGGCGAGGATTTCGCGGCGCACCGGTTCCGAGGCGAACTCCTGTCCGAGCCGTTGGGCGCCGACGGCTGACGGGAACACCAGCGCGACAATCACGAACAGAAGAACGCGGAAGCGGGGCGAAGAGGTCATGCAACCACCTACTCGCCCCCGCGAGGTGTTGGGAATAGGGCGGAAGTGCCCTTAACTCCGGCCGCGGCGGCGCGTCCAGGGTTCAGCCGCCAGCGTACGGCAGCATCCGGGTCGCGCCTCCAGCCGTGAAGACTGCTCGTTCCGGGCTGCATCGTTGGTTTCCGGATGTGCTGGACGCTGCCGTTGCCGTCCGATGCCGGTACGTTTCGCGCGCGAGCCTAATGAATAACCGGTTGTTTGTTCAACTGTTTATTCCTTCACCGCGGCCCGGCGGTTAACCCTCTCGCGGGCCGGGTTCCGCGCGCACCGCGCTCGCGCGCCGGCGCATTTTCATTGGCCGCAACAGGATCAGGCTTGGGCGCCGGAAGGCTGCGAGCCACGCTTGTTTCGGTGCGCGGCATGGCGAATTCGGGGCAGTTCGGACATGCCGCTTTCGTCGCGACGAAAGACCTCCCTGTTCTTGGCCAAAGCCGCGAAAACTGCCATGGATGCGGTGCAAGATTGGCCAGAATTTGCCGACCCGGAGACATGCCCATGCGTCTTGGAATGTTCATGATGCCGCTGCATCCGGCCGGCCGGCCGATGCATGAATACCTGGCCGAGGACACCGAAAAGGCGCTGCTTCTCGACCGGCTCGGCTATGATGAACTGTTCATCGGCGAGCACTACTCGGCCGCCACCGAGCCTTATCCCTCGCCGCTGATGTTCGCCGCCAGTCTTCTGCCCAGGACCGAGCGGCTGGTGTTTGGCACCGGCGTCATCAATGCACCGCTGCATCATCCCGCGATGGTTGCCGCCGAGGCCGCGCAGTTCGACCACCTGAGCAAGGGCCGCTTCATTCTCGGCATCGGCACCGGCTCGACCCCGACCGATATCGAAATGATGGGCGCGCCGACCGACCCGGGCGAGCGCGGCCGGATGCTGGCCGAAGCAATCGAGATGATTCAGAGTATCTGGACGAGCGACCCGCCGTATGAGTTCGCCGGCCGTTACTGGACGACCCGCATCCGCGACACCGTCAATCCGGCGCTGCAATTCGGCTGGCTGCCGAAACCGTATCAGAAGCCGCACCCGCCGATTGCGATCCCGTCATCGACGCCCGACAGCGCATCCGTGAAGGTCGCCGGCCGCAAGGGCTGGAGCGTAATTTCGGCGCCGCTGCTCTCGGCGTCGGGACTGGCGAGCCATTGGTCGCTCTATCGCCAGGGCTGCCAGGAAGCCGGGCGTTCTGCCGACGGCGGCAACTGGCGCATCTGCCGTTCGGTGCACGTGGCCGCCACCGATGACGAGGCGCAGACGCATGTATTCAGCCGGGAGAGCGGCTACCGGCATTTCCACAATCACATGCACACCGTGTACAGCCAACTCGGCCGCCTCGGCGTGTTCAAGACCCGGCCCGACATGCGCGACGACGAGATCACCGTGGATGCGTTGATCGAGCAGCGCACCATCTACGGCTCGCCCAAGACCGTACTGGCGAAACTGATCGCGCTCCGTGAAGAGGCCGGTCCGTTCGGCACGCTGCTGCTGTCGGCGATCGACTGGAGCGGCCCAAATGCCGCGTGGGAACGCAAGTCGCTGAGCCGGATCGCACTCGAGGTGATGCCGGCGTTTCGTGAGCAGACCGCCGCGGCGTGAGGTGGCGCATGCGATCGAAACCGTACGGTGGATGTATCCGTCTTGCGGTGGCGATCGGTTTCGCGATGGGTCTGGCAGCATGCGATCAGCAGCCGCAGGGGAAGCCCGGTCCGAAGGGCGACCCGGGCCCGCCAGGCCCGCGCGGCGAGGTCGGCCCGCCCGGGCCGGCCGGCTCCATCGCCGGCCTGCGTGTCATCCGCGCGCCCTGCATCGACACGAGTTGCGCGGCGCAATGCAGCGACGATGAGATCATGCTGACAGCGTATTGCGGAACCGGGCGTTTTCCGCCGGTTTTTCCCACCGAACGCTCGGCGATCTGCCGCGGCCGGGGTGCCGCTAATAACCCGCTGGTCGTCACCTGCCTGAGGGCGCCCGCGCCGTAAAGGTGACAGCACGGCTCCGCTCATTTTCGAGCGGAGCCAGCGAGCGCTGCTACTCGCCCTTGGTGCCGCCGATCCGCTTGAGCTTGGCGAACACCGCGTCGACATTGGCCTGCTCGCTCTGCTTGGCGTCTTCCACCGGCTCGGGCTCGCGCGGCCGGATCGTGGTCTCGGATGCCGGCAGGAGGGTCGCGCCCTGCGCCTCGATGTCGATCGGCTTCTCTTTCGCGGCGCGGTGCACCTCGAGATCGAGGTCGATCTGCGAGCACAGTCCGAGCGTCACCGGATCCATCGGCTGCAGGTTCTGCGCATTCCAGTGCGTGCGGTCGCGGATGCCGGCGATTGTCGTCTTGGTGGTGCCGACCAGCCGCATGATCTGGCTGTCCTTCAATTCGGGATGGTTGCGCACCAGCCAGAGGATCGCGTTCGGACGGTCCTGGCGGCGCGACACCGGCGTATAACGCGGCCCCTTCTTGCGCTTGGGCTCGGGCAGGCGAACCTTCGGATCGAGCAGCTTGAGCTTGTAGCTCGGGTCAGCCTCGCCCTTCCCGATCTCGTCGCGGGTGAGTTGGCCGGTCTGAATCGGGTCGGAGCCCTTGATGCCTTGCGCGGCGTCGCCGTCAGCGATCGCTTTCACTTCGAGCGGGTGGAGCTTGCAGAAATCGGCGACCTGATCGAAAGCGAGCGAGGTGTTCTCGACCAGCCAAACGGCGGTCGCTTTCGGCATCAATGGTGCTTCGCTCATGGTCAAATCTCCTCTGCGCTCCGACCGCCCCATTCGGGCGAAGCCTGGATGTCATCAGGGATGACGGGAATGGTTCGAATATAGGCACTCCCAGCCGCCCGGCGCAATGGCGGATTTGCCCTTGGATTCCGGTACCTTAGGCCAGCGTCAGCCCAGCGTGGGATCAAGCACGATCTTGCCCTGCGATTTTCCCGCTTCGACCAGCCGGTGGGCTTCGGCAGCCTGCGACAACGGCAGGATGCGTTCGATCTGGGTCTGGACCAGACCATCGGCCGCGGCGGCAAAGCACTTCGGCACATCGGGCGGATGATAGCCCGGCATGCCCTTGATGGTGATGCGCTGATGGTAGAGGTGCGAGAAGTCGATGGTGACGTCGGGACCGGCATGCGCCCCCGCAGTCACCAGGCGTCCCTCGTAACCGATCGCACGAAACGCCTGGGGCAACACCTTCGGATTGGCGATGTTGTCGTAGAGCACGTCGACGCCCTTGCCGCCGGTGATCTTCATGATCTCGGCACGGAGGTCATGGGTGTTGTAGTTGATCGCGTGATCGGCACCGAGGTCGCGTCCAATCTGCGCGCGCTCATCGGAGCCGGCCGCCGCGATCACGGTAGCGCCGATCACGTTCTTGGCGATCTGGATGCCGATGGAGCCGAGATTGCCGCCGGCGCCCATGACCAGGATGGTCTCGCCGGCCTTGAGCCCGGCGACATGGAACAGCAGGTTCCAGGCGGTCGGTACATGGCGCATGACGACTGCCGCATGATGAAAATCGAGTCGGTCGGGCAATGCGATCGCTGCGCAGGCCGGGAGGCAGACGAGCTCGGCGAAGCCGCCGGGCCGCTTGATGCCCATCATGCCCATCGGTCCTGAATAGCCCTCGCCATCCTCGGCGACGAGCCGCAGCGGCATCACGCCGGCCGCCGCCACCCGCATGCCGGGCCGCCAATGGCGCACACCGGTTCCGACCGCATCGACGATGCCGGCGCAATCGACGCCTGGAATCAGCGGCAGCACCGGCCCACGCGCACCTTCGCGGCCGGCGCGGACGCTGACGTCGAGCACGCGGTTGACGGTCGCGGCGTGGACCCTGATCCGGATCTCGCCATCCTGTGGCGGCGGGTCGGGGACGTCCTGGTACTTCAGGACGTCCGGCGGGCCGAATTCATGAATCACGATGGCCTTCATGCGGCTCTTCTGCGCGACGAGGAAGTGGAACGGACGACGGGAAGAAGCTATTCGGACGCGTTTCATGCAAGATCGCATAGCCCGTGGCAAACGCCAATTGCGCGACCCGGGGTTCGGTCCCATGCTCCGCCGATAAGCTTCCGGGGGAAACACCATGAGCTTCGACGACAAGCTGGCCTGCACCGAGGTCATCCAGCGCTGGGGGCTGTGTCGCGACCAGGGCCGGTGGTCCGATCTGCTCGCGACCTTCACGCCCGACGGTGAGATATCGGTCTCCTGGTTCAGCGGACCGTTTCCGCAGTTCGTCGACCGCTGCCGCGCCGGCTTCGAGGCTGGGCAGCGCTCAAAGCATCACATCCTGCCGTCGGTGGTGCGCGTCGCGGGCGATCGCGCGATCGGCGAAACCTCGATCGTGATCCACGTCCGGCAGGACATCGGCGGCGTGCCGATCGACATGACGTCGCACGGCCGGTTTCTCGATCGGCTGGAGCGGCGTGATGGACGCTGGGCGATCCGTGAGCGCTGCGCCATCTACGAACGCGACCGGCTCGACCCGGTCGAGCCGTCGGCGACGTTCGATGATCTTTTCAGGGCGAGCGACTACTCGGTCTTTCCGGCGCAGTACCGCTACATGGCGGCGCGGCTTTCGGCCATCGGGCGCGCGCTTGCGCCGGTGGTCTATCGCGACGGCGAGGCCGAGACCGCGGCGTTGTACGCGCGCTATGACGCGTGGCTCGCGGCGAAGTGAACGTCTAGGTTCGGCGCCATCAGGGCGTCGCCGCCTGCGCCTCGAGCCTCGGCGCGGCGATCGTTACAAGATCAAGAAGGAGATGCCATGACCGAGGCTTCATCCGGCGGCGAAGGCCTGACGCTCTACAATTGGCCGACCTCGACCTGCAGCCAGAAGGTCCGGATGGTGCTGGCCGAAAAGGAACTGCCGTTTGCCGACCACCGGCTCGATTCCGGACGCAGCGAGAACCTCTCGGACTGGTATCTCAAGCTCAACGAGAACGGGGTCGTGCCGACGCTGAAGCATGGATCGCGCGTGGTGATCGATTCCACCGTAATCAACGAATATCTCGAGGATGTGTTTCCGCGCATCGCGCTGGTCCCGTCCGACGCCTACCAGCGCGCCCTGATGCGGGTCTGGCGCCAGTTCATCGACGAGGTGCCGACGCCAGCGATCCGCGTGCCGTCCTATAACCGCTACATCAGGCACAAATGGCAGTCGCTTTCGCAGGAGCAATTCGACGCGCAGGTCGAGCGGCGCACAGTGCGCAAGCACTTCTATCGTCACATGGGGCGAGGCGGGTCGAGCGCCGAGGAGGAGCGCGATGCGATCGAGAAGTTGCGCGAGACGGTGGCGCGAATGGACCGCGCGCTCGCACAAGGGCCCTGGATCGCCGGCCAGCAATTCACTCTGGCCGATATCGGCTTGATCCCGACCATCGTGCGGATGTCAGACATTGGACTGGCCGAGGTCTGGGACGACCGTCCGCGGATCGCCGAGTGGTTCCAGCGGATGCAGGCGCGTCCGTCGTTCGCCAAGACCTTCTATCCGGGCTCGCGCTATGGCGCGGCCGGATCGCATCCCGCGCTCGAACAACCGGCCTGTTGAAGCCGCGCGAGCGATCGTTGCTGGAGGAACGCCAATGAACAAAGCATGCATGGCGCTGCGCGCGCTGCCGCTCGCCCTCTGCTTGCTGGCCGGTCCGCCAGCCCCGGCGCAGCCGGCGTATCCGACCAAGCCGGTGAAAATCATCGTGCCATCGTCGCCGGGTGGGGGAACCGACACGGTGACCCGGCTGCTCGCGCAGCATCTGTCGGAGACGCTCGGGCACAACTTCTACATCGAGAACCGGCCCGGCGCCGGAAGCATGACGGGGATCGAAGCGGGTGCGCGCTCGACGCCGGATGGTTACACGCTGCTGGTCGCCGCCAGCACAATGACCAGCCTGCATGTGATCCGGGAGAAGATGCGCTACGACGCCGTCAAGGACTTCGAGCCGATCACGCTGCTCGTGTCGATTCCCAACGTGCTGGTCGTGCATCCGTCGGTGCCGGTGAAGTCGTTTGCCGAATTCATCGCCCTTGCCAAGCAGGAGCCCGGCAAGCTGTCGTTCGCGACGCCCGGCCTTGGCTCGACGGTGCAAATGGCGATGGAGCTTCTGAAGACCAAGGCCGGCATCGACATGCTGCACGTGCCCTACAATGGCGTGGCGCCGGCGCTGACCGACGTGATCGCTGGCCGCGTCTCCGCCATGCTGGTGAATGTCGCGTCGGTGAAGGGCCACATCGATGCTGGCGCGGTGCGGGCGCTGGCGGTGTCGAGCCTCAAGCGCGCATCTGCGCTGCCCGACCTGCCGACCATCGCCGAACTGGGTATCCCCGGCTACGAGGCGATCCAGTGGTTCGGCCTGCTGGCGCCGGCCGGCACGCCGAAGGACGTTGTTGCGCGGCTGCACAGCGAGACGGTGGCCGGCCTGAAGACCGAGAAGGTCGTCAAGTGGATGGCGACGGAAGGCGCGGAGCCCGGCGGCGGCACTCCCCAGGAGTTCGCCGGCTTGATCGCGCGCGAGGTCAAGGAATGGACCGAGGTCGCGCGCGCGGCCGGCATCGAAGCGAAGTGAAGTGGCCGGCGATCGCGCAGATACCGTTTTCGATCATGCTACGCCGCCACCGGTTCGGCGAGCGGCGCGGTCCACGGATCGTAGCCGTAGAGCCAGTCGGGATTGGTCGCGTTGCGCATCCAGGTATTGGCGCTCGAGCCCTGCTGCACCGCCGACGCGCGCGGCTTGCGGGTCGCCTCATAGATGCGCAAGGCGTCCTCGACGTCGCCGATCTCGGTGAGGCAGCGCGCCAGCACGGCGGCATCCTCCAGCGCCATGCCGGCGCCCGATGCCATGTACGGCGTCATCGGATGGCAGGCGTCGCCGAGCAGCACGACCCGTCCGCGCCGCCAAGTTGGCAACGGGTCGCGCTCGAAGATGCCCCACTTGTGGACTTCGGGCGCCGCCGCCAGCACGGCGCGGACTTCGGGATGGAAGTGCGCGAAGGCGGCGCGCAACTCGCCGAGGTCGCCTTTTGCCGACCAGGATTCCCGGGTGATCCAGTCGGCCCGCTCGGGCGTGCTGGTGGTGAAATAGATTTCGTCGGGCGTCACCAGGTAGATCACGATGTGCCGGTCCGGACCCCACCATTTGGTGCGCGAGGTCGTCATCTCGACGCCGCGCAGCAGCGCGAGCGGGTAGGTGGTGCGATACGCCACGCGTCCGGTGAAGCGCGCCTGGTCCGGGCCGACGACGTGTTCGCGGATCAGCGAGTGCACGCCGTCGGCACCGATCACCATGTCGGCCTCGACCATGCTGCCGTTCGCGAAGCTCAGTTCCACCCGTGGCCCGCGCGGCGTGATGGCGGCGAGCTTGTAGCCGAGATGAAAGCACTCCGGCGGCACCGCCGACAGCAGGGCTTCATGCAGGTCGCCGCGATGCATCGTCAGGTACGGTGCGCCGTAGCGTTCTTCGACCGCGCGCCCGAGCGGATGGTTGTTGGTGACCGTGCCGGTGACGCCGTCGCGGTTGAGCGAGGTTGCCGGGCAGTTTGCGGATCTCCGCACGCGGTCTTCGATGCCGAGTCCGCGGTGCACCTTCACGGCGTTCGGGCTCTGCTGCAGGCCGGCGCCGACGCGGGCGAACCCGTCGGCCTGCTCGTAGACGTCGGGCGCGAATCCGCGCCGGTGCAGCGCCGCCGCGACCGCAAGTCCGCCGATGCCCGCTCCGATGATCGCGATGCGCACGATCTCTCCTGCCGAATGTGGGTGATGCCGGCGGAATATGGACCGGTCCGATGGCCGGGCGCTAGGGCGAATTGCGTTATGCGCTAAACTTCAACAATGCTGATCATTAAAGGCACTGCGCGTGCCGCGGGCTCTCCCTGAAAGGGGAAGTCGGCTGCCGACGCGGAGCGGAGGCTGTCGGGTGAGGGTCATCTTTGGCGAGCACCATGATCCCCACCCCAACCCTCCCCTTTCCAAGGGGAGGGAGCACACCACCGATGCCTCGAACTCTTCGCGACACTGAAAATGAAAACGATCTAGCGGCGCTGCTCGATCAGCCGGGGCCGCGCTGCCGGTAGCCGCCGGATGCTGTCGCGGCGGTAGCGGTGCAACTGGTCGGCGATCAGTCCGACGCCGCACAGTGCGAGGCTCGACCACACCGCGGCGCTGAAATAAAGCGACATCCAGGCGATCTCGTCCTTCCAGTGCGCGAAGTCATGCGTGACGAGCCAGCGGGTGCTCACGTCATGCAGGCCTGCGAACATGCCGAGCAGCGGTTTGCCATTGGCGAGGTCGGCTTGCCAGCGCTCGAAATACATCGGCACGTCGATCGCGACCAGAAAGGCCACGTAGACGGCGACGCCCAGAATCGCGACCGCTATCGCACCCCGGAGGATGCCGTGGAAGCTGAACAGCAGCCGGATCAGCGCCACCGCGATCAGCAGGAACGTGACGGTCCAGATGGAGTTCTCGAGCGTGTTGCCGAGGTAGCTGGTGGTGACGACCGCGTACCACGAGCAGACTTCCGCCACGAGGATCAGCGGCACGATGATGATCGCGATGTTTCGCCCGGTATCGGAATTGGCGTGATTGGACAGCAGCCGCAGCACGATCGCCCACTGGATCACGAAGCAGACCTCCGCCACGGTGGCGACGGTCCGGCCGACCAGCACGCTCGACAGCCAGGTGTCGAACAGGACAATCCGCTGGACGTCAGCCCGCGGCAGGATCGAGCGGAACGCGCAGCCGAAGACGTAGGCGGCGCACAGCAGGACCATCAGCTCGACGCGGAAGGAGCGGCATTGCCGCCTGAGGAAATGGCGGTGCAGCGCCGACCACAGCAAGATGTTGGCGCCGGCGACCGCCAGCAGGAAGCCCCACCAGACCGCCACCGGGTTCGACCATGTCAGCCAGTCGAAGTGCATTCCTGTGTCCTGTCATCCAATTCTCGCGGAACTGTAACAATACTGGCATAACCTTGCACCGAGGCAAGCTGTAGCGCGACCGGCACGACATTGCCGGCCCGAGCGATGCGAAGCGCTGAGAAGCGATGATCGCCGGGTGGTTTATTCCGGCTGGATGTTGGCGGCCTTAATGATCTTCGCCCAGCGCGGGATCTCGTTCTGGATGTAGGCGCGGAATTCGTCCGGCGTGCTGCCGACCAGTTCGACCTCGGTCTTCGCGGCCTTGAGCCGGTTGCCGAGGGCGCCCGAGTCGATCGCCGTCTTCATCTCGCGCGCCAGGATGTTGATGATCGGCTTGGGCGTGCCGGTGGGGACCAGGAAGCCGAACCAGACGTTGGCCTCGTAGCCCGGCACGAACTCCGCGATTGCCGGCACCTGCGGCGCCGCCGTCGTGCGCTTGGCGCTGGTGACGCCGAGTGCCTTGACCTGACCGGCATCCGCATAAGTCATGCCGCCGCCCGTGAAGGTGAAATCGACGTGGCCCGCGATGGTGTCGCGCACCGCCGGCGCCGAGCCGGTGTAGGGAATGTGGGTCATGTCGATGCCGGCGAGCGATTTGAGCAGTTCGCCGGCGAGGTGCACGGTCGAGCCCGGGCCGATCGACGCGTAGTTGATTTTGCCGGGGTTGCGTTTGGCGAAATCGATCAATTCCGGCATCGAGTTCGCCGGCAGGGTCGGGCGCGCGATGAGATATTGCGGCGACTCGTAGGTCAGCGAAATTGGCTCGAAATCCTTCACCGGATCGTACGGCAGCGATTTCTTGAGGCTCTGATTGATCACGAGGGCGGTGACGCTGCCGAAGAAGATGGTCGCGCCGTCGGGCTTGGCGGCCGCAGCCACGCGGGCCGCGATGGTCTGGGTCGCTCCGGGCCGGTTGTCGACGATGAAGTTCACGCCCATCTGCTGGGTGAGGGCATCCGCCATGGCGCGCGGCAGGATGTCGCCCAGTCCGCCGGCCGGGTAGGGCACGATCATGGTGACCACCTTGTGCGGGTAGTCCTGGGCGGCGGCCCGATCGCCGAGACCGGCGACGACCGCCGTCAGGGCCAGAACGGCCGCGCCGCAGCGGGCCGTTTTCGTGTGCCATTTCATGGTCTATGTTCCTTGATTGAAAGCGTTTCCACCTGGCTTGATCATACGGCAATCCGGTGCCGCCGCCCTGCGGCCATTTGCTTGACAGGGCGCGGCTGTAAAGGCCATGTCGGGGGTGGCTTAGTGTCCCGGTCCCGACGCTTGTATCCCTTCGCAGCATGTACGCTTACAAGCGTCGGAACCAAGGGACACCAGCAACTCTGTGATTCTAGTGTGGCTTTGGATTTGACGTTCCTTCGAAGGACTCGCCGCAATGCTGATAGGAACGTCAAATCCGCCACACTAGTAAGCGCCCCAAGGCGAGGTTTGCATGACTGTTGCTTCGACTTCCGCGGCTTCCAAGCCGGTGTTGCGGGTGCTGCTCTGCTCGCCGCGCGGCTTCTGCGCGGGCGTGGTGCGCGCCATCGACACGGTCGAACAGGCGATCGCCCGTTACGGCGCGCCGGTCTACGTCCGGCACGAGATCGTGCACAACCGGTTCGTGGTGGAAAGCCTCAAGGCCAAGGGCGCGATCTTCGTCGAGGAACTCGACGAAATCCCCGAGACCGCCGCGCCGGTGATCTTCTCCGCCCACGGCGTGCCGAAGTCGATTCCGGACGAGGCCAAGAAGCGGAACTTCTTCGCGCTCGACGCCACCTGCCCGCTGGTCACCAAGGTGCATCGCGAGGCCGAAATCCACCACAAGCGCGGCCGCCAAATTCTGCTGATCGGCCACGCCGGCCATCCGGAGGTGGTGGGGACCATCGGCCAGCTTCCAGCCGGCGCCATCACGCTGATCGAGACTGTCGAGGAGATCGCGACGTTCGTGCCGCGCGATCCCGCGAACCTCGCCTACGTGACGCAGACGACCCTGTCGGTGGACGACACCGCCGACATCGTGGCGGCGCTCAAGGCGAAGTTTCCGCAGATCCACGGGCCGCACAAGGAAGACATCTGCTACGCCACCACCAACCGCCAGGAGGTGGTCAAGCAGGTCGCGCCGCGGGTCGACGCCATGGTGGTGGTCGGCTCGCCGAATTCGTCCAACACCCAGCGGCTGAAAGAGGTGGCCGAGCGCGCCGGCTGCACGCGCGCCGCGCTGGTCAACCGCGCCGCCGACATCGACTGGTCGATGTTCGGCGGCATCGCGCAGCCTCGGCATCACCGCCGGCGCCTCGGCGCCCGAGGTGCTGGTCGAGGAGGTGATCGCGGCGTTCGCCGAGCGCTACGACGTCAAGGTCGAGACCGTGACGACCGCCGAGGAGAGCATGTTCTTCCCGTTGCCGCGGGTGCTCAGGGAGAACGAGGCCGCGGAGTAGCGTCACTCGATGGCCGTCTACACCGACGTCACGGCGGAAGACCTCGCGGGCTTCCTCGCCGGCTACGATATCGGCGAGCTCTTGTCCTACAAGGGCATCGCCGAGGGCGTCGAGAATTCCAACTTCCTGGTCCACACCAGCCGCGGCTATTTCATTCTGACGCTCTACGAGAAGCGCGTCGCCGCGAACGACCTGCCGTTCTTTCTCGGCCTGATGGAGCACCTGCACGCGCGCGGCATCACCTGCCCGCAGCCGGTGAAGAACCGCGGCGGCGAGGTGCTCGGCAAGGTCGCCGGCCGGCCGGCCGCGGTGATCACCTTCCTGGACGGCATGTGGCTCCGGCGGCCCACCGCCGCGCATTGCGCGGCGCTGGGCGAGGCGCTGGCGAAGCTGCATCTCGGCGGGACTCGATTTCGGCCGCAAGCGCGCGAACGCGCTGTCGGTCGAAGGCTGGCGGCCGCTCTACGAGAACTGCCAGCGCGCGCGCGGACGAGGTGCAGCGCGATCTGAAGACGTGTCTGTTCGACGAGCTTGCGCATCTCGAAGGCGCATGGCCGCAGCGGTTGCCGCAGGGCGTGATCCACGCCGACCTGTTTCCCGACAACGTGTTCTTTCTCGGCGACAAGCTGTCCGGGCTGATCGACTTCTACTTCGCCTGCAACGACGCGCTCGCCTACGACGTCGCGATCTGCCTCAATGCCTGGTGCTTCGAGAGCGACCAGTCGTTCAACGTCACCAAGGGCCGCAGCATGCTGACCGCGTATGCGGCCGTGCGGCCGCTGTCCGGGCCGGAGATCGAGGCGCTGCCGCTGCTGGCGCGCGGCGCGGCGTTGCGCTTTCTGCTGACGCGGCTGGTCGACTGGTTCGACGTGCCGCCGGGCGCGCTGGTTCGTCCGAAGGACCCGCTCGAATATTATCGCAAGCTGCGCTTCCACCAGGCGGTCAAGAGCGCGCGCGACTACGGGATTGAAGCGATGAGCGATGCCGCATGTCGTGATCCACACCGACGGCGCCTGCTCGGGCAATCCCGGGCCGGGCGGCTGGGGCGCGATCCTGGCGTTCGGCGATCACGAGAAGGAACTGAAGGGCGGCGAGGCGCACACCACCAACAACCGCATGGAGCTGATGGCCGCGATCGCCGCGCTGGAAGCGCTGAAGCGGCCCTGCCTGGTCGATCTTCACACCGACAGCCAGTACCTGCGCAACGGCATCATGACGTGGATCAAGGGCTGGAAGCGGAACGGCTGGCGCACCGCCGACAAGAAGCCGGTCAAGAACGTCGATCTCTGGCAGCGGCTCGATGCCGCGCTCGGCCCTCACCAGGTGCGTTGGCACTGGGTGAAGGGCCACGCCGGGCACGATCTCAACGAGCGCGCCGATCAGCTCGCCCGTGACGGCATCGTAGCCGTCCGGGCGGGCATTCGTGGCGCGCTGTCAGGCAGCGATTAACTTTAGCGGCAGGGATGGCGCAGGCCATCGTAGCCCAGATACGTTCCCGAGACCGGATCGTACGAGCGATAGCGCTGCTTGCAGGTGAGCCTGGGCGCGGTGTCGACCTCGTAGACCACTTCACGCGGTCCGGCGACGCGGGCGTAGGAGTCGCGGACGGCGTAGCTGTCGCGAACGCCGTAGCCGTTCCGTACCGCGTAGACATCGGCAGGCGGCACCGTGACCACCCGTTCGGTCACAACCGGCTGCGTTACGACCTCGTAGTTGTTATAGCCGTAGCTATAGTCGCGTGGCGCGCCGCCATAATAATTGGCGTAGTTATAGTCTCGCGGGGCAACAACCACGGTTTCGCGCGGCTGAACCACGACACGTTCGCGCACCGCGCCGGGTGCGAAACGCTCGGTCACGATCCGCTCGCGGATGACCGGCGCCTGTCCTGGGCCTTGCGGGAAGATGTTGCGATAGACCGTCGTGCGCTCGACCGGAGTCACGGCGACGGGCTCGGACACGACGGGGTTGAAGTTCTCTTGCACATAGATCGTCTGGGCGCCGGCGGCGCTGGTCCCGGCGACCATCGCGGCGGCGATCAAGACGGTAATTAAGGCGGGGCGGAAAGGTAGGGTCATGACGTCCTCCTGCTGGTTTGCGCCGGAATACCACCGGCAACGCGTCGGCAAGGGACGTGTTCCGCCCGCTTCCCTCGAGGTGCCCCAGCGGCACCCCGAGAGCGATTCAGTATCCGTCCCCCGTTAACGGAGGGACGGATGCGGGTCACAGATGTTTCATCAAATTTTCCGCGCCGGAAACATCGGCCTTGCCGGGAGCTTCTTCGACGTTAAGCATCTTAACTACACCGTCCTCGACCACCATGGAATAGCGCTTCGAGCGCAGGCCAAGGCCGTTCGCGGAAGCATCGAGGCTCAAGCCGATGGCCTTGGCGAAATCGCCGTTGCCGTCGGCCAGGAATTCGACTTTGCCTTCGGCGCCGCTCGCCTTCTTCCAGGCGTCCATGACGAACTGATCGTTCACGCCGGTGACCGCGATGGTGTCCACGCCCTTGGCCTTGATGGCGTCGGCGTTGGTCACGAAGCCGGGCAGGTGGTTCTTGTGACAGGTCGGCGTGAAGGCGCCCGGCACGGCGAACAGGACCACCTTCTTGCCCTTGAAGACGTCGTCGGTGGATAGCGGCTTCGGCCCTTCGGCCGTCACGACGCGAAACGTGGCAGCAGGCAGCCGGTCGCCGACCTTGATGGACATGGTTATCTTCCTCTTATTGACGGGTGGATTGGTGTTCTGAGCTTTACCCGCGCAAGCTCGGCGCAGGCGTTAGTGGTCCAATTCCAAGTTCGCATCATTGTGCGGCACCCTCATTTGCGAACTCGGAATCGAAGGACACTAGCAAGAATGATGCGGACTTCTGAACTGCCACACTAGCACACGTTAGCGTCCCCGCCGAATTAGTCGAGACGGATCGTGACCTCGGTAGCCTCGCGCCCCGCGACCGCCGTGAGGGTCAGGCGGGCGCCGTGGTAATTGGTGCCGGGCGGGGCGCCGTCGAGGTCGAAGGCGAAGCGGTGCAGGCCGTCGGGTGCGCCGCTCAGCGGGCTCGGCACCGGCAAGGCCCAATCCGCGGTCGGGCCCTCGGCAAAGAGGTCGACGTCGACCCCCGGGGGCGCAGCGACATCGACCACGACGCGAGGCTTCGGCTTGTCTTCGCGGGCGACAGAACGGATGACGAGACCTTTCCCTTCGCCCAGCGCCCGCGGCTTGGGTACGCGGCTTTCGGCCGCCGCAAGCTGAGACTCCAGCTTGGATGAGCCGGGGATGATCGTCAGTTCGGCCTTTCCTTCGACCGGCGCGCAGAGCTTTTCGCAGATCGCATAGTCGGCGTTCAACCGCAGCGTGACCGGCTTCGCCGGATCCTCGGGTACGATCGCCAGCGGCAGGATCACGTCGCGATCGTAGCCGATGGTCATCGCCGAACCTTCCGGCAGGCGCTTCGGCGCAGGCCAGCGGACGTCGACCGATTTGACGTTCTGCGAACCCTTGAAATCGAAACGCGGTGGGATGCCGGCGTCGCCCGGATAGCGCCAATAGGTGTGCCAGCCGAGCTTGAGACGGATCTCGATTCCGGCCTGGACGACCCTCGCTCCTGCGGCATGCGTGCCGGCGATCAACCGGATCGCGCTCCTGGTGTCGCCATCCCAGCGCGAGGCTTCGGCCGCGACCGCAGGGGTGGCGAACCAAGTCAACACACACGCCGCGACTGCGAGTCGCAGGTCATTTGGTTTGGTCATTGCACGCCCGGTCTAGGTTCGAAACTTTTGCCACGCCACTGAATTCATCGTGAGCACGGTTTGAAGCGGACGGGGCGTGGCCCACACGACGAACAGAACACACACGAAAATGACACATATCGTCAGTCCAATTTCCATAGAATTCGCGACGTAAGGCGTGCGGGCCGGCGCGTTTGCAAACCGCGGACAATCGGGTAGCATTTCCACATGAAATTCGGTCGCAACACAGGCCCGCGGGACGAGGACGGCGAGTCCGATCGTGAAGATCGCGGCGTGCGCGCGTCATCGAAAACCGGCAAGTCGAGGGCGAAGTCGCGCGTCGCGGTCAAGCGCGGCTATCTCGACGGCCAGATGCTGATCGCGATGCCGACCATGGGCGACGAGCGTTTCTCGCGCAGCGTGATCTACATGTGCGCGCACTCCTCCGAGGGCGCGATGGGGATCATCGTCAATCATCCGGCCGCGCACATCACGTTCTCCGATCTGCTCGTGCAGCTCAACGTGATCCCGGCGGCGGATACCATCCAACTGCCTTCGCGCGCCGAAGACGTGCGCGTACTCAAGGGCGGTCCGGTCGACACCCAGCGCGGCTTCGTGCTGCATTCGGCCGATTTCTACGTCGAGAACTCGACGCTGCCGATCGATGACGGCATCTGCCTCACCGCGACGCTCGACATCCTCAAGGCGATCGCACGCGGTGAGGGGCCGAAGAGCGCCCTTCTGGCGCTCGGCTACGCGGGCTGGGCTCCCGGCCAGCTCGAGCAGGAAATTCATCAGAACGGCTGGCTGCACTGTCCGGCCGATCTCGACCTGATCTTCGGGCAGGATGTCGAAGGCAAATATTCGCAGGCGCTGCGGAAGATCGGCATCGATCTCGGCATGCTGTCGAGCGAAGCCGGACACGCCTGAACTCGTTCGCGAAAAGCAAGTATTTTGGGCCTCCGTCGAGGCCGCTATTTCTTGAGTTGCGAAGACTGCATCGGTGCACTGTTGGGCGCCGAAATCGAGGTCTGCGGAGATGATAGGCGCCCGTCTGATTTTTTCTTGTTTGCTCCTGCAAGCGACGACGGCTGACGCTGCGGAACTGAAGGTCATCTCGGCTGGAGCCGTGCGCAGCGTTGTCGGTGGAATGATCGATGACTATTCGCGCCAGACCGGAACCAAGTTCGATTTTACGGTCGGGTCGACTGGTCTGCTGCGCAAGATCATCGCGTCCGGTCAAGCGGCCGATCTCGTCATCGCGTCAGCGCCGCTGATGGCCGAACTGGAAGAGACCGGCAAGATGGTTCCGGCAAGCCGCGTCGATCTCGGACGGATCGGACTGGGGGTCGTGATCCGCGACGACGCGGCGATACCCGACCTCTCGACCCCGGAGGCGTTCCGGCAAGCGCTCATCAATGCGCGGTCGATCGCGTTCACCGCGCCGGCGTCCGGAGGCACTTCGACCACGCATCTGATGGCAGTGGCGGAGCGCTTCGGCATCAAGGACATGGTGATGCAGAAGGGCGTGTTTGCCACTGGCGGCAACGATGCGGTCGCCAAGGTCGCCGAAGGCAAGGCGGAAATTGCCATCGTGCTGATCAGCGAGATCCACGTGAAGGGCGCGCGGTTGGCTGCGCCGCTGCCGCCCTCGGTGCAACTCACCACGCTCTATGCTGCGGCAATTCCGGTCAGCAGCACCGATCCGACGGCCGCCCGCGCATTTACTGCCGCGCTGACGGGGCCGGCGCTGGCGCAGCGCTGGACTGCGGCGGGCTTCGAGTTGCCCATGAGATAATCGCTACACTGAATACTCGGGTCATTGCCGGGCTTGACCCGGCACCTTCTGCTTCGCCTGAAGGTTCTTGTTTGATGGATGCGCGGGGCAAGCCCGCGCATGACGACGTCGCTATTGTCTGTGCGGCGCTAAGGTACCCGCTGCTTGCTGCGCGGAGCAGGCGCCGGGTCATTGTTGACCAGGTCCTTTGCGGCGGACGCGTGCAGCATGTCGCGCGCGGCGTCGACGCTCATCGGCTCGCCGAAATAGTACCCCTGCGCATATTCGCAGCCGAGCTGATAGAGCTCGACGGCGTCCGAGTCGGTTTCGACGCCCTCGGCGACCACTTCCATGCCGAGATCGTGCGCCAGCGCGACGATCGAGCGCAGAATCACCGGACGGGCGCCCTTGCTGTTGTGGCGAACGAACGACTGGTCGATCTTGATGGTGTCGAACGGGAAGCGCTGCAGATAGGCAAGCGAGGAATGGCCGGTGCCGAAATCGTCCAGCGCCAGGCCTGCCCCGAGCTCGCGGATTCGCGTCAGCATCTGGGTGGCGTGCTCGGGATTCTCCATCACCAGCAACTCGGTCAGTTCAAGCTTGAGCGATCCGCGCGCCAGGCCGGAACGCGCGATGACGGTGCGGAGGTCGTGGATCAGGTCCTGCCGCAGCAACTGACGCGACGACACGTTGACGCTGGCGAAGATCGGTTCGCGGGTCCGTACCGTGCGCTGCCAGATGGCAAGCTGCTTGGCGGTTCGCTCCAGCACGAACATTCCGAGGTCGACGATCAGCCCGATCTCCTCGGCGATGGCGATGAATTCGGATGGCGAGGTGCGGCCCATCTTGGGGTGATCCCAACGCGCCAGCGCCTCGAACCCGGCGACCGAACGGTCTTCCAGCCGGATGATCGGCTGGTAGAGGATGGTGATCTCGTCACGCTCCAGTGCGCGCCGCAGCTCTGACTCGAGCGTCAGCCGGTCGGTCTTGCGTGCCCGCATCGACGGCTTGAAAACCTCGATGCGGTCACCGCCGATACGCTTGGCGTGATACATCGCCAGTTCGGCGTCCTTGAGCACCTCCTCGGTGCGGTTGGGCTGGCCGTCGGCCAGCGCCAGCCCGATCGAGGCGGTGAGGAAAATCTCGCGGTCGTTGAACGTGATCGGCTGCCGGATACCCTTTCGCAAGGTTTCGGCGAACGCGATGATCTTCTCCGACTCGCGCTCCGACATCAGGATCAGCGCAAACTGGTCGCCCGACAGCCGCGCCAGCGTATCCTGCGGCTTGAGCAGCCGTCCGAGCCGGCGCGCCAGCGTCAGCAGGATGGAATCGCCGACCGCGATGCCGACCAAGTCGTTGACCTGCTTGAAGCGGTCGAGGTCGATCACCACGACGGTCGGCTTGATGGCCGGGTCGACCTTGGCGAACGCCAGCACGTTCTCCAGCCGGTCGATGAACAGCTCGCGATTGGGCAGGCCGGTCAGGTTGTCGTGCACCGCGTCGTGCAGCAGCCGCTCCTCGGCGTTCTTGAATTCGGTGACGTCGGTGAGCGTGCCGACGAGCCGAATGACTTCGCCGTCCGAGCCCACCACCGGGCGGGCTTTGAGGGTGAACCACAGGTAGTGGCCGTCCGGACTGCGCAGGCGGAAATCCAGGGTCAGCCGGCCGCGGCGCTGTTCCAGCACGCCGTCGAGCGCGGCGCGGAAGCGGTCGCGGTCGAGCGGATGGAGCACATCGAGCCAGCGCGCTGCGGGGCCTTCGAGCGTGCCGCGCTTGAGCCCGAGCAGCGACTCGGTTTCCGGGCTGGTGTAGACCTTGTCGCCGGAAACGTCCCAGTCCCAGATCATGTCGCCGGCACCGGTCAGCGCCAGCGCGCGGCGCTCGACGTCCGATACGATCCCGCTGGTGATGCCGCCGGCGAATGCGTGCTGCATCACCGTAAAGCCGATCAGCATGACGATCAGAACAAGGCCGCCGAGCAGCGCCGGACCGATGATGTCGTTGGTCACGAAGCCCAGGACGGCGAGCGCGGCCGCGACCGTCCACACCACCAGGAGGAGCCAGGTCGGGATCAGCAGGACCGCGCGATCGAAGCCATGGAGCGAGAGATAGATCACCAGCGCGAAGCCGGCGATCGCCACCATGAGCAGCGAGATGCGGGCAATGCCCGACGCGATCGCTGGATCGAACAGCGCGACGCCCACCAGCATGCCCAGGAATGCCAGCCAGCCGAGGGTGATATGCGCATAGCGCACGTGCCAGCGATTGAGGTTGAGATAGGCGAACAGGAACACGACCAGCGTCGCTGCCAGGATCGCTTCACCGGACGCACGCCACACCCGCTCGGCGCCGGACGACATGTCGAAGACCTTGCCCCAGAAGCCGAAGTCGATGCCGATATAGACCAGCACCGCCCAGCCGAGCGCGGCTGCGGCCGGGAACATGATCGAGCCCTTCACGACGAACAGGATGGTGAGGAACAGCGCCAGCAGTCCGGCGATGCCGATCACGATGCCGTGGTAGAGCGTCAGGCTGTTGATCTTGTCCTTGTAGGCTTCGGGCTGCCACAGGTAGAGCTGCGATAGCTTGTCGTTCCGCAGTTCGAGCACGTAGGTCATCACGCTGCCGGGATCGAGCGTGATGCGGAAGATGTCGGCGGTGGCGCTGTCCTGGCGTTCGGGGCGCTCGCCGCTCGAAGTGATGCTGGCCACCCGGGAGAGGCCGAGGTCGGGCCACAGGATGCCCGATCCGACCATGCGATAGTGCGGCACGACGATGATGCGCTCGATCTGCTCGTCGCCGGAATTCGCCAGCGCGAACACCGCCCAGTTGGTGTTGCCTTCGCGCGCGCGCACGTCCATGCGGCGGATGATGCCGTCCGGACCGGGCGCGGCCGACACCAGGATGCGGCCTTCCTCGGTGCGGTGCCGTTCCGCGGCATCGGTCAGGTCGATCGCCGATGCGTCAGTGCGGACGTTGATGGCTTCGACAGCCCATGCCGGGGACGTGCCGGCAATGACGATGGCCAGCATCGCCATGCGGCAGGCTGCGCGGAAGAACTCCAAAACGACGATCTCCCCCAGCTCGTGCCCGGTTGCCCCCGATAGCCTTGCTGTACGCGCAATTTCCGTGAAGTGGGCAACCTCTGTCAACTTTACGTCGATTTCGCGGCTTGTCTGCCTCGCCCGATGCGCCAAAGTGACTGAGGATGAATAGCGAGGACTTGCAGAAGAAGCAAGGAATTCAACGGCTTGGGATTGTGAGCACGATCTTGCCGATATGCCCGCTGGACTCCAGCCGGGTGTGCGCTGCGGCAGCATCCGCGAGCGCGAAGGTGCTGTCGATCACCGGCTTGACCCGGCCGGCCGCGATCATCGGCAGCACACGCTCTTCCAGGGCACGTGCGATCGCGCCCTTGTCGGCCACCGATCGGGACCGCAGCGTCGAGCCGGTGTGGGTCAGACGCTTGAGCATGACACGCACGAAATCGACGGTGCCTTTCGAGCCGCCCTGGAAACCGATCTGCACCACGCGTCCTTCGACCGCGGCGGCTTCGTAGTTGCGCGGGATGTAGTCGCCGCCGACCATGTCGAGAATGACGTCGGCGCCCTTCCCGCCGGTCGCGGCCTTGCTGGCGGCGACGAAGTCCTCGGTCTTGTAGTTGACGGCGACGTCGGCGCCGAGCTTGCGGCAGGCGGCGCACTTCTCGGTCGAGCCGGCGGTGGCGATGACGCGGGCGCCGAACGCCTTGGCGAGTTGGATCGCGGTGGTGCCGATGCCCGACGAGCCACCGTGCACCAGCAGCGTTTCGCCGGAGGCCAGCCGTCCGCGCTCGAAGACATTGTGCCAGACCGTGAAGAACGTCTCCGGAATGGCCGCCGCCTCGATGAGGCTGAGGCCCGACGCGACCGGTAGGCAGTGGCTCTCGTGCGCCGCGCAGTATTCGGCGTAGCCGCCGCCGGACACCAGCGCCATGACCTGGTCGCCCAGCTTCCAGCGCGTCGCGCCTGGGCCGAGCGCGACGACCTGGCCGGCGATCTCCAAGCCCGGGATGTCGCTCGCGCCCGGCGGGGGCGGATAGAGTCCGAGCCGCTGCATCACGTCGGGCCGGTTGACGCCGGCGGCCGCGACCTTGACGAGAACCTCGCCGGCGCCCGGCTGCGGCAGCGGCCGCTGCTCCGGTACCAGCATATCCGGCCCGCCCGGCGCGCGGATTCCAATCACAGTCATCTCGGCAGGCAACGGTGCCATGGCGGCTCCTCTGGCGTCGGACGCGTGTGTTTAGTGACCGCGGCGGCATGTGACAACCGCGGCGCGGCCCGCTACTTTTGCGGCGATCCAACGGAGGTCGCTATGGCGGCGATGGATGAGGACGATCGGCCCAAGAAGAAGATCACCCACGAGATCGGACAGGAGCTTGCGCTGATCTCGGTCAAGGAGCTGGAGGAACGGATCGCGCTGCTGCGGCAGGAGATCGAGCGGCTGGAGGCCGATATCCGCAAGAAGCAGACGTCGAAGAATCTCGCCGACCAGTTTTTCAAGAAATGATGCGCGGCAAGCGCGACTGCGTTGCTGGACGAGCGGACTGCACGGTGCCGATCTAGTGGTCCAGTTCCGAAGTTCGCATCATTTGTGCGGCACCCTCGTTTGCGAACTTCGGGCTCGGGGCACTAGGCCACAGAGACCAGGTTTTTGGGGCGTTTCGGCGATTTATTAACGGCTTGTTAAGCTTTCTCGATCATTACTGTGGTTGTCCATCTTCTGGACATTGAGTGGCTCCTGTCCACTCTGTTTGACGCCTCCCTGTTAAAACTTCGAGCCGCCGGCAACGGCGGCTCTTTTTTCTGTACCGCCGGTTCAACCGGTGCACGCGCGTCCGGCCGTTCCCGGCGGCGCGGCGAGGCAACGTGCGTCGCCCAACCCAACAACCACGCCCGGCTGCCTTGCGGTTGCGCGGGCTTGCGCGCCGTCATGGAGTGGCGGAATAACAGAACCCGAGGCGCGGATGTGGCGCGCCGCCGACGGGGCTGTCACCATGGATGCCATCACCAAGCCGAAGCGAAAAGCCGCCGCCGCGCCGAGCCGCGCCTACCCGGACCTGCACGATCACGTGCGCGCGCTCGAGAAGGCCGGGCAGTTGATCCGGGTCGAGCGCCCGATCAACAAGGACACCGAGATGCACCCGCTGGTGCGCTGGCAGTTCCGCGGCGGCATCGCCGAGAAGGACCGCAAGGCGTTCCTGTTCACCAACGTGGTCGACAGCAAGGGCCGCAAATACGACATCCCGGTGCTGGTCGGCGGGCTCGCCGCCAACCGCGAAATCTACCGCATCGGCGTCGACTGCCCGTTCGAGGAGATCGACGCCCGCTGGGTGGCGGCGGCGCAGAAGCCCGATCCCGCCGCAGCTCGTCGACAACGCGCCCTGCCACGAGATCGTCATCACCGGCAAGGACCTCGACAAGCCGGGGCAGGGGCTCGACGGCATTCCGCTGCCGATCTCGACGCCGGGCTGGGACGTCGCGCCGTACGCGACGCTGTCGCAGTACATCACCCGGGACCCCGATACCGGCGTCCAGAACATGGGCAACTACCGCGGCCAGGTGAAGGCGCGACGGCGGCTCGGCATGAACCCGTCGCTGGAACTGCGGCCCGGCATCTACAATCACTGGGAGAAGCTGCGCGAGCGCGGCTTCAAGAAGCTGCCATGCGCGGTGGTGCTCGGCGCGCCGCCCTGCATCACGTTCGCGTCGGTGCAGAAGCTGCCCGAGACGCTCGACGAAATTCACGTCGCCGGCGCGCTGGTCGGCTCGCCGATCAACGTGGTGAAGGCGAAGACCGTCGATCTGCTGGTGCCGGCCGAGGCCGAGATCGTGATCGAGGGCTTCATCGACACCGAATATCTCGAGCCGGAGGCGCCGTTCGGCGAATCGCACGGCCACGTCAACCTGCAGGAATTCAACGCCTACATGGACGTGACCGCGATCACGCGGCGCAAGGATGCGATCCTGACCTCGATCATCTCGCAGGTGACGCCGTCCGAATCGAGCCTGATCAAGCGCATCGGCATGGAGCCGCTGTTCCTGAACTACCTGCGCAACACGCTCGGCATCAAGGGCGTCAAGCGCGTCTCGATGCACGAGCCGCTCACCAACATCCGCAAGGTGATCGCGCTGATCTGCGAGCGCGACATGCCGGCGACCGAGGTCTGGCGCGCGCTCTACGGCGCGGCCGTGCTGCATCGCGCCGCCGGCAAGTACGTCATCGCGGTCAACGACGACATCGATCCGGAGAATGCCGACGCGCTCTTGTGGGCGATGTCGTACCGCGCCAATCCGACGCTCGACATCCACATCCTGCCGCACCGCGATCAGGGCCATGGCCCGCGCAGCAAGCGCAACGACGGTCAGGACGCGTCGGTGCTGATCGACGCCACGCTCAAGGAGAACTTCCCGCCGATCTCGCTGCCCAAGCGCCCCTACATGGAGCGCGCCAAGAAGATCTGGGAGGAGCTTGGACTGCCCGAGCTCAAGCCCGAGGCGCCGTGGTTCGGCTATTCGCTCGGCGAATGGTCGTCCGATCTCGACGAGGCGGCGGAGCGGGCGACGCGCGGCGACTATCTCGAGAACGGACCGCAACTGGAGAAACGCCGCCGCAAGGACGTGCGCATGAACACCGAAGTGCGCAACGTCGACGAGAGCGCGCACCAAGCCGAAGCGCAAGGCGAAACCGAAATCGAAGCGCTGAGCGCGGCAGCCGCTAACGATTCCGATCAAACGGAGCAGCGCACCCCCTCTCCCCGCGTGCGGTGCGAGGGGTCGGCGCATAGCGAAGGCACCCAGTTCTTCCGCTTTCATCTCATTTCGCGCTGCGGTCCACCGCTCTGCGCAGAGGGACGAGCGGCGAGATCAACTGCGGTCTCACGCCGCCGCCGTGACGGCAAACCGCTTGCCCGAGCGCCGTCGCCCGCAGCACCGCGGCCAATGCCTGGAGTTCGTCCCGGGTGAGCGGTGCGTACGGCGGATAGGGCTCGCCGGCCGGTACGCCGATGAGGTTCATCGCCGCCTTCATGGTCGGCGCCAGGCCGCGATGCATCCACTTCGACGGGAACAGCGCGAACTGCAGTTGCAGTTCCGCGGCCCGCTCGTGGTCCTTGGCGACGAACGCATCGATGATGTGGCGCGCGATCTCGGAGCCGGGCGGCGGCATGGTGGCGCCTGAGCCGCCCAGCTGCAGGGTGGCGAGCAGCATCTGCATGGTCGTGAAATAGCGCGCATGCCCGGCGCGATCGATCTCGACGATCAGTCGCGACACCCGCGCAAGGTCGCGCGAGCTCTCCTTGATGAGCTGCACGCTCGGCAGCTTGGCGAGCGCGATGGTATCGGGGATCGAGACGTCGGCGCCCGGACCGGGATTGAGATAGAGCGTGATCGGCAGCTTGGTCTCGCGTCCGATCGCTTCGAAATAGGCGATCAGGTCGGCCTGCGTCGGCGGCCCGGCGAACGGGCGCAGCGGCGCCAGCACCTGCACGGCGGCGGCGCCGAGGCTTTCGGCGAAGTGCGCGAGCTCGATGGCGGTCCGGAACGACGGATGCGAAATCCCGACCATCACCGGCACGCGGTTGCCGACGCATTCGACGGTGTGCCGGATCAGCGCCTTGCGCTGCTCAAAGCTGAGATAGGTGTATTCCTGGGTCTCGACGCCCGCCGCGACCACCATGGTGGCGCGGCAATCGCCCACCACGTAGTCGATCTGACGCCGCAGCGCGGAGACGTCGATTTCGAGATCGGCGGTAAACGGGCGTCAAGGGCGCAACGATCAGTCCGGGCAGTTCCATCTGGGCTGTTCCCTCCGCCAGGCTCCGCTACGGCGACCCAAGGCCCGCGGATTGCCGCCGATTTTGCCTTTCACCAGCGTGGAATTGATAGACCTCCGGCGCGCCGTTTGCCATGGGTAGCGGGCGGGGAGGCATCGCCGTGAGGTTGCGGTTCGTTCGGGTGTCGGTCACGTGAGATTTTGTTGCATACTCGCGGTGCTCGTTGTGGCCTCGAACCTCGCGGCGGCGCAGACAATTCCGCTGCCACCACCACGGCCCGCGCCGCCGGCCGAACCGCCATCTCCGGGCAGTCGACGAACCTCCGCCGCCATCGGCGTGCTTCCTGCGGTTGACCCCGCTGTTGGCGATTGCGTCCGCGGTGCCGCGAGTGACCGGCGCGGGAGGCTGTGGCGCCGAGGACGTGGTCCGGCTCGAAGCCGTCGTGCTCGCCGACAAGACCCGCGTCGCGGTGACGCCGCCCGCGATCGTGCGCTGCGAACTCGCCGAGACGATCGCGCGGTGGGTGCGCGAGGACGTGGCGCCGGCCGTGCGTCCGCTCGGCTCGGCGCTCCAGAGCATCGACAATTACGCTTCCTATGATTGCCGCGGCCGCAACCGTGTGGTCGGAGCGAAACTTTCCGAGCACGGCAAAGCCAACGCGCTCGATATGCGCTCGTTCAAGCTCGCCAACGGCAAGCTCGTCGAACTCACCAGCGTGCATGTCGCCAAGGAGTTGCGCGAGAACTTGAAGCGGAGCCACCTGCGCACGGTTCACGACCGTGCTCGGGCCCGGGCTCCGACGGCTATCACGAGGACCACGTCCACGTGGACCTGGTCGAGCGGCGAAGCGGCTACCGCATGTGCCAGTGGGAGGTGCGCGAAGAGAGCGAGAAGCCGGCGTCCGGCGCCGATGCCGGTGCAGGTTCCGTTGCCGCGGCCGCGGCCGTATGGCTCGCAAGCAAGGTTCGATCGCTGCGAAAAGAAACGGCGCCGGACGATCCGTCCGGCGCCGCTTGGCCCCCCATGCCCTCAATCTGATTGTCGTCAGTCGTGCCGCGGATCGAATGCGAATGCCTGGTTCGTCGCTGCTGCGGAGACCCGCGGATTGACCGGCGAGTCGCCCTGCTTGGGCGCCAGCACCACCACGATCGAGCCGTGCTTGACGCGGTTGTAGAGGTCGATGACGTCCTCGTTGGTCAACCGGATGCAGCCCGACGAAATCGCCTGCCCGATATACTCCGGCTGGTTGGTGCCGTGGATGCGGAACAGCGTGTCCTTGTCGCCCTGGAAGAGGTAGATGCCGCGCGCGCCCATCGGATTGTGCGGGCCGCCTTCGACGAAGTTCGGCACGTTGCCGAGGCGGCGCTTGATGTCCGCGGTCGGCGTCCAGGTCGGCCACTCTTCCTTGCGGCCGACCTTGGCGATGCCGTACCAGGACAGCGCCTCTTCGCCGACGGTCACGCCATAGCGGATCGCCTTGTTGTCGGCGAGCACGAAGTAGAGGTAGCGCGCATCGGAATCGATCACGATCGAACCCGGCGCTTCCTTGCGGTGGTACTGCACGATGGTCCGCTGATAGGCCATCGGGATGTTCGCCTTCGCGTAAGGCGCGTTGGCCAGCAGCTTGCGATCCCGCGGGGTGAGGTTGGCGTCGGATGCAGCCTCGATGGTCCCCTGCATGCAACCGCCGAGCAGAGCCCCCATCAGAATGAATGCGATTGCCCGTAGAGCCATGACTGCCCCTTTTTCCGCTTCTGGCGTGCGCCTACGCCGGTTTCCCCGAGTCCATTGACCATCCCAATTAGCTAAAACGAAACGGCGCATCTAGGGCATTGCGGCCGTCGCGGCGATTGTCCTGTGACCCTGTGGCAGTAATGTCGCAAATTCTGGGGAGGCCTGTGAGAAAACGGGACACATTCGCGCGAAATCGGCCCGGCCACTGTCGATTTGTTTAGGCCGTTCTTAACCAAACTGACGGCTCTGTGCCGGCCGCCCTGCCGGGAACCCGGATGTCACGATAGGACACAATTTCCTGCGTATTTCCGCCGTACTCGGGCGTCATCACGCCGCTGCTCAAGTCGTCGCAACGCAACGGCTGAGCAATCGACACATCAGCACGACCGGCAAGATCAAAAAGACTGCAACGGAGTAGGTAATGACATCGACGAATACCAAGAAACGCCCAAGGAACTTCGCGTAAGGTTGCCAGCCTCGACAGCCGCTATGGCGAGATCGGAATTCCGGCGGTCGCCGCCGCGCTGCAATACACGAGCGACGCCAAGACTGCCGTCGCGGCGCCTGCCGCCCAGCAGGACGAGCGCTGGCACGCCGACCTGGCGGCCTGATCGGCCGCCCCGCGGGCGCATCGCCGCGCATCGCTCCGCGCAAGGCCTTGCGTGGCTCGGACCGGCCGCTCGGCGCCGCCCTTGAGCGCAAAATTGTTGCATGACGTCGCGTGATTGGGCCATCACTGGCCCAGTCACATCGGTTTCGTAGCTCTCCGCTTGACTGCGGTCAGCAAGCGCGGAAGCCGGAGGGGTCATGCTGTCAGCCTACGTTCCGAGCGGTACCGCGCTCGAGCGCGTCCCGGTCGCGTCGGATGGCGACATCCCGGAGAACCGCGGTCTGGTTCGACCTCGTCTCGCCGACCCTGCCGGAAGACAAGCTGCTCGAGCGCCATCTCGGCATCGCGGTTCCGACGCGCGAGGAGATGCAGGAGATCGAGGTCACCAGCCGGCTCTACGTGGAGAACGGCGCGCGCTACATGACCGCGACGCTGATGTGCCAGTCGGACACCGACACGCCGAAGACCACGCCGGTCACGTTCATCCTCTCGGGCCACCGCCTCGTCACGGTGCGCTACGACGAGCCCCGCCCGTTCATGATCGTCGGCAACAAGCTGGTGCGCACCTGCCCGATGGGCGCGACCGGCGAATCGGTGCTGATGGACCTGCTCGACGCGGTGATCGACCGCGCCGCCGACATCCTGGAGCGCATCGGCGCCGAGGTCGATCAGAGTCTCGCACAACATCTTCGAGCCGGAAGGCGGGAAGGCCCGCACGCCAGCAGGAAATTCTGCGCAACATCGGCCGCAAGGGCGACCTCACCTCGAAGGTGCGCGAGAGCCTGGTGTCGATCGGCCGCGTGCTGCTCTATCTCGCCAACGAGGCCGAAGGCATGAGATGGGCGAAGGATGCGCGCTCGCAGCTGCGCGGCATGCAGCGCGACGTGCAGTCGCTGTCCGATCACGCCACCTATCTGGCCAACAAGATCACCTTCCTGCTCGACGGCATGCTCGGCGTCGTGTTCATCGAGCAGAACAACATCATCAAGATTTTCTCGGTCGCCGCCGTGGTGCTGATGCCGCCGACGCTGGTCGCCTCGATCTACGGCATGAACTTCAAGCCCATGCCGGAGCTCGAATGGCAGTACGGCTATCCGTTGGCGATCGGGCTGATGGTCGTGGCGGCGGCGCTGCCGTACTTCTTCTTCAAATGGAAGAAGTGGCTGTAGGTGCGACGGACGTCCGCGGGGAGCCCGGCCCAGTCTAGACGTGCTGGCCGCCGTTGATGTGGATCTCGGCGCCGTTCACGTAGGACGACAGTCTCGGTGCACAGCACGTAGATGATCTTGGCGACCTCGTCGGGCGTGCCGAGGCGGTGCAGC
The DNA here is from genome assembly GCA_963807865.1 of uncultured Alphaproteobacteria bacterium. Taxonomy (GTDB): domain Bacteria; phylum Pseudomonadota; class Alphaproteobacteria; order Rhizobiales; family Xanthobacteraceae; genus VAZQ01. The sequence continues at coordinate 225,947 of CAWEDK010000034.1, forward strand.
GGAATTTGCTGCGCGACGATCTTCTCGGTGCCCGGCGAGAGGATCGCGGTGTCGATCTCGCCCGGCGCGATGGCGTTGACGCGGATGCCGAGCGGGCCGAAATCGCTCGCCATCTCGCGGGTGAGCGACGGCGAGCGCCGCCTTCGAGGTGGCATAGGCCGCGCCGGCGAACGGATGCACGCGCGAGCCGGCGATCGAGGTGACGTTGACCACCGAGCCCTTCGCGGCCTTGAGCTCGTCGACCAGCCCGCGCGCCAGCATGATCGGCGCGAAGAAATTCACCCGGAACACGTGCTGCCAGACGTCGAGCGTGGTGTCGATCGAGGACAGCCGCTTGCCGCCGTCGGCCTTGGGCGAGATCGCCGCGTTGTTGACCAGCGCGTGCAGCTCGCCGTTCTCCAGCCGCTGCTTGATCTCGGCGATCGCCGCGACGGTGCTTTCGGGCTCGGCGAGGTCGACCTGGATGTGATCTTCCGGCCCCATCTCCCAGGGGCAGTTCTCCGGAAACGGATGGCGCGAGCAGGTGATGACCCGCCAGCCCGCCGCCGAGAACCGCTTCACGGTGGCGTGCCCGATGCCGCGGCTTGCTCCGGTGAGCAGCAGCGCGCGGCGCGGCTGGTTGGCGTGCGGCGTCGGCATGAAGTTCGGATCCTAAATTCCCGCCGCACACTAGCTCACGGGTAGAGCCGCGTCTTGCTCCATGGTGCGCCGGCGTGCTCGCGGCGGAACTCGATGCGGTCGTGCAGCCGGTAAGGCCGATCGTGCCAGAACTCCATGATGGTGGGCAGCAAGCGGTAGCCGGTCCAGTACGGCGGCCGCGGAACCGTTCCAACCGCGTAATTTGGCGGTCGCGAGCGCGACCGCCTTCTCGAACGCGAGGCGGCTTTCGAGCGGCGCCGACTGCTTGCTCGCCCAGGCGCCGATCTGCGCGAGGCGGGGGCGGGTCGCGAAATAGGCGTCGGCCTCAGCGTCGCTGACCCGCTCGACCGGTCCGCGCAGCCGAACCTGCCGGTTGAGCGATTTCCAGTGAAACAGCAGCGCGGCCTTGTGCGTGGCGTCCAGTTCGCGGCCCTTCGCGCTGTCGACGCTGGTGTAGAAGACGAAGCCCTGCTCGTCGAAGCCCTTCATCAGCACCATGCGGACGTTCGGCAGCCCGTCGGCATCGACGGTGGCGAGCGCCATGGCGTTGGGGACGTCCGGCTCGCGCGCGACCGCCTCCTCGTACCAGGCGGCGAACAGCCGCAAAGGCTCGTCGGCGGCCGTAAAATCACCGCCTGTTAACCAGGGCGGGTGTTTGATCGGGTCCGATTCGGACATTCGGCGGGGTATCCAGGTGGTCGCGTGTGCGCCGGAGTTTCGGCAGCGCCGTTATAGTGCAAGGACGTGCCGCCGCCACCCGGTGCGAGCCGGACTGGCGATGGTCGTTGCCCTGGCGCTCGCCGGCTCGGCCGGCGGCTGCGCCTTCTCCTATCAGCTCGATTCGTTGTTCGGAAAAGGCGAGGACAAGGTCGTCGAGACGGCCGGCGCAGTGCAGACGGCTGCCGCCAAGCCGGGGTCGGGCTCCGACATGGTTGAGGGCGACCTCGCCATCGCGCGCGGCCGCGGCCAGCGAGGTGCTGTCGCGTGGCGGCAAGGACGCCAGCCTGCCGTGGGAAAATCCGCAGACCGGCGCGCGCGGAACGGTGACGCCGATCGCCTCGGCCTACACCCAGGACGGTTTCGTCTGCCGGGATTTTCTGGCGAGCTACGTCAAGAATGGCACCGAGGCCTGGATCCGGGGCGAGGCCTGCCGGCAGCATAAGGGCCGCTGGGAAGTGCGCGCGCTCAAGCCCTGGCAGCGCACCTGAGCCTCAAGGCTCACCTGGTTCCGAATTTCGGCCTCCCTGCGTTGCGGTCGGCGACGGGCCTCCCCACATTTTCCTCTATTGGCGTGGTTGGGACGGCGGCCTATCAGGAAACGGCGCGCTTGCAGATGGAACGCTCCGGCCTCGCCTCCAGCGAGGCGGGTGAGCAACGACTTGTGACGAACGGCATGGGAGTTTTCGACAATGCGCGACCCCTATGAGGTCTCTGGGGGTGTCCAAGAGCGCCAGCGCTCAGGACATCAAAAGCGCCTTCCGCAAGCTCGCCAAGAAGCTCCATCCCGACGCCAACAAGCACGACAAGGACGCGGCCTCGAAATTCGCCGAGCTCAACGCCGCCTACGAGATCGCCGGCGACGCCGACAAGCGCAAGGCGTTCGACAACGGCGAGATCGATGCCGAGGGCAAGCCGCGCTTCCAGGGGTTCGAGGGCTTCGGCGCGGGTGCCGGTCGCCCGAACGCCGGCTTCGGCCAGCGATGGCAACTTCGAGACCTTCACCTGGGGTCCCGAGGGCGTGCACCGCGGCGCCGGTGCGCGCGCCGGCGCCGGCGGCGGTTCGTTCGGCGGCGGCTTCGAGGACATCCTGCAAGGAAGCGTTTGCCGGCCGCGCCGGCGGCCGGGGCTCCCGGCCGGGCGGCGGCGGCGCGCATTTCGAGACCGACGAGTTCGGCGGCGGGCAGGGCGCCGACATTTCGGCGTCGCTCACCATCACGCTGCCGGAAGCCGCGCACGGCGTGAAGAAGCGCGTGCGAATTGCCGAACGGCAAGGAAGTCGAAGTCAAGATTCCGGCGGGCCTCGCCGAGGGTCAGCAGATCAGGCTGAAAGGGCAGGGGCAGCCGGGCCCGGGCGGCGGCAAGGCCGGCGATCTGCTGATCAGCGTCTCGGTCGCGCCCGCACCCGGTGTTCGAGCGCGACGGCAACGACCTGCGCCTCGACTCTGCCGATCACGCTCTACGAGGCGGTGCTGGGCGGCAAGGTGCGGGTGCCGACGCTCGGCGGCGCGGTCGAACTGAACTTGCCGGCCGGCACCAATTCGGGCCGCACCTTCCGGCTCAAGGGCAAGGGCTTTCCGGCCAAGAGCGGCAACGGCGACCTGATGGCGACGGTGCGCATCATGCTGCCGGACGGCAGCGATCCCGACCTCGAGGCGCTGATGCGGACTTGGCGCGACACCAAGCCCTACGATCCCCGCAAGGGCATGGAGTGATCGAGTTCGCCGAAGGTTAGGTGATCGACCGGCTTGCGGAACGTGGGTATCAGCTCGATCGCGGCGAAACGCGCTTGAACCATCGCCAGACAGCAACACCGGCCCATATCGCCTCGACCAGGCCGAACGGCCAGGCGCCTTGCAGAAAGCCGTAAACCGAGCCGAGCGCGCAGGCGGCGGCGAAGGCCAGGATGAACCACGCGCTGCGATCCTCCAGCGCGTAGCAGATCAGCATCGCTGTAACGCTGAACAGGCCGAACAGTGTGAGTCCGTCGATCATCATGGTCAGTACCTAAGTGTTGTGACCTGAGCGCCTTCGCCGATCTCGTCGTGGAAAGCTACCGCGTAAGTTGTCCGTCGCCCTTTTGACAGTGCGACGCGAAGCGTTGCGGGCGACCGCAGTTGCGGGCACGCTGCTGGCGCTTTCTCTTCCGCCAACATCAGGGTCCCGCCATGTCCAAGCTCATCGCCGCTGGCGCAGCCGCGCTGCTCGCACTCTCGGTGTCGCCGTCGTCCGCGCAGACGTTCGAGAAGAAGAACTATACCTACAGCGAGTTCACGCAGAATTCGTTCTCCGAGGTCGTCACCATCACCGGCCCCGGCAAGCTGATCTTCCTGGCGGGCATCGGGCCGGAGGATCCGAAGGACGGCAATCCGCGCCATCTCGGCAGCCTGTATGCGCAATGCAAGTATTCCTGGGAAAAGATCAAGGACCTGCTCGGCAAGCACGGCGCCACGATCAACGACATCGTCAAGTCGACGGTCTATGTCACCGACATCCGCTTCCGCGAGGACATGCGCAAATGCCGCGCCGAAGTATTCCCTCCCGGCCAGCAGATGCCGGCGCAGACGCTGCTGACCGTGGTGGCGCTGGCGCGGCCCGGCATGTTGTTCGAGGTTGATGTCATCGCGGCCGTGCCGAAATAGTGCCGTGCGCCGCGCGGTCGATCTGGTCGTAGGCGCCCGGCAGCGCCGCTTGCTGGCAATACCCCCCTATGCCATACGAGTCCGCCGGTTCGCCGCCGGCCCGAATGAGGACAGCATGGCGGAAAGCACGGGCCTTCTGCGGGCCAAGCGCGGCCTGATCATGGGGGTCGCCAACAACCGGTCGATTGCCTGGGGCATCGCCAAAGCCTGTCATGCGCAAGGTGCCGAGCTTGCGCTCACCTATCAGGGCGACGCACTCAAGAAACGGGTCGAGCCGCTGGCGCAGGAGGTCGGCGGGCTGGTCGCCGGCCATTGCGACGTGACCGATCCCGCGACCATGGACGCGGTGTTCGCGCTGCTGGCGCAGAAGTGGGGCCGGCTCGATTTCCTGGTGCACGCCATCGCGTTCTCCGACAAGGACGAACTCACCGGCCGCTACATCGACACGTCGGCGGACAACTTCGCCAAGACGATGCACATCAGCTGCTATTCGTTCACCGCGGTGGCGCAGCGCGCCGAGAAGCTGATGCCGCAGGGCGGCTCGCTGCTCACGCTCACCTACTACGGCGCCGAAAAATGGATGCCGCACTACAACGTCATGGGCGTCGCCAAGGCCGCGCTCGAAGCGTCGGTGCGCTATCTCGCCGCCGATCTCGGCACCGGCAACATCCGCGTCAACGCGATCTCGGCCGGGCCGATCAAGACGCTGGCGGCCTCGGGCATCGGCGACTTCCGCTACATCCTCAAATGGAACGAGCTCAATTCGCCGATGCGCCGCACCGTGACGATCGACGAGGTCGGCGACACCGCGGTGTATTTCCTCTCCGACTTGTCACGTGGCGTGACCGGCGAAATCCAGCACGTCGATGCCGGCTACCACATCGTCGGCATGAAGCATCCGGACGCGCCCGACATCGCGGTCGCCAAGGATTAACGCCGATCGCCGCGAGCGTCATGCCGAAGCCCGTTCTCTATTACGTCCGACATGGCCTGACCGAGTGGAACGTGCAGCAGCGGCTGCAAGGCCGCCACGACGTGCCGCTCATCCCGGAGGGCCGCAGCCAGGCGCTGCGCTGCGGCGCGATTTTGCAGGAGCTGTTCGCCCGCGACCGCCGTGCGCCCGAGGACTTCGTCTATGTCTCGAGCCCGCTCGTGCGTGCGCGCGAAACCATGGAGCTGGTTCGCGCGTCGCTCGGCCTGCCCGGCGCGAACTACGAGATTGACGACAGGCTCGCCGAGATCGCGTTCGGCGACTGGGAGGGACTGACCTACGACGACGTGATCAAGCGGGACGGCGATGTGGTCGCCAAGCGCGAGAGCGACAAGTGGGGCTTCCTGCCGCCGGGCGGCGAAAGCTACGCGCAAGTCACGGCCCGCGTCGGCGCGTGGTACGACCAGCTCGAGCGTGACGCGGTGGTGACGGCGCATGGCGGCACCGCGCGGGCGCTGCTGGCGCATCTCACCATCGCGCCGCCCGACGCCGCGACCCACCAGGCGATCGACCAGGGCGTGGTGTACGTCTACGCCGACAACCGGCTGGCGCGCTACGCGTGAGGGTATGTTGCGATTTGACCCACGCCGACCTGCGGGCTACCACACCGCGGGCAGAACACGATGTCATTCAATACCTTCGGCCATATGTTCCGGGTCACGACCTTCGGCGAAAGCCACGGGCCGGCGATCGGCTGCGTGGTCGACGGCTGCCCGCCCGGCATCGCGCTTACCGAGGCCGACATCCAGCCCTATCTCGACCAGCGCCGCCCCGGCCAGTCGCGCTTCACCACCCAGCGCCGCGAGCCGGACGAGGTGAAAATTCTCTCCGGCGTGTTCAACGACGCGAAGCGGCGTCCAGGTCACCACCGGCACGCCGATCGGGCTGTTGATCGAGAATACCGACCAGCGCTCCAAGGACTATTCCGACATCAAGGACAGCTACCGGCCCGGGCACGCCGACTACAGCTACGACATCAAGTACGGCCTTCGCGACTATCGCGGCGGCGGCCGGCAATCGGCGCGCGAAACCGCGATGCGGGTCGCGGCCGGCGCGGTCGCGCGCAAGATCGTGCCCGGCATGACGGTGCGCGCCGCGCTGATCCAGATGGGCGAGCACAAGGTCGACCGCGCGCGCTGGGACTGGGACGAGGTCGCCGCGCAATCCGTTCTTCTGTCCGGACGCGCAGATGGCGAAGCGCTGGGAGGACTATCTCGACGACATCCGCAAGCGCGGCTCGTCGGTCGGCGCCGTCATCGAGGTGGTGGCGGATGGCGTACCGGCCGGCCTGGGCGCGCCGATCTACGGCAAGCTCGACGGCGATCTGGCCGCCGCGCTGATGGGCATCAATGCCGTCAAGGGCGTCGAGATCGGCGCGGGCTTCGCGGCCGCGGCGCTGTCGGGCGAGGACAATGCCGACGAGATGCGCATGGGCAACGACGGCAGGCCGATCTTCCTGTCGAACCATGCGGGCGGCATTCTCGGCGGCATTTCCACCGGCCAGCCGGTGATCTGCGCGGTTCGCCGTCAAGCCGACGTCGTCGATCCTGACGCCGCGCCGCACGGTCGACCGCTACGGCCGCGAGGCCGAGATCATGACCAAGGGCCGCCACGATCCCTGCGTCGGCATCCGCGCGGTGCCGATCGGCGAAGCGATGGTGGCCTGCGTGCTGGCCGACCATTATCTGCGTCATCGAGGCCAGGTCGGCGACGGTCCGCGTTGGCCGTTCGAGCGGCCGGATACGTGAGGCTTGCTCCGTCGCCCTCTCCCACAAGGGGAGCGGACGACGGAACGTGTGGAGAGAGAAAAGCGTGACCGATATTCATCAGCGTGTTGACGACGTTCTTGCCGCCTTCGCCCAGGGCGAGATCGTGGTCGTCACCGACGACGACGACCGCGAGAACGAAGGCGACCTGTTCGTCGCGGCCTCGTTGTGCACGCCCGAGAAGATGGCGTTCATCATCCGCAACACCTCCGGGATCGTGTGCGCGCCGCTCTCGGCCGACGAGGCCAAGCGGCTGCATCTGGAGCCGATGGTGGCGAGCAACGACGCGCCGCTCGGGACCGCATTCACGGTGTCGGTCGACGTGCGCCACGGCCTTACCACCGGCATCTCGGCGGAGGAGCGCACCAACACCGTGCGCGCGCTCGCCAACGGCAACAGCGGCGCCGCCGATTTCGTGCGGCCGGGCCACGTGTTTCCGCTGGTCGCCAAGGATGGCGGCGTGCTGATGCGGTCGGGCCATACCGAAGCGTGCATCGATCTGTGCCGGCTGGCCGACCTGCCGCCGGTGGGCGTGCTGTCCGAACTGATGAACGACGACGGCACCGTCATGCGCGGGCCGGCGGTCTCGGCGTTCGCCGAACGCCACAAGCTCAAGCAGATTTCGATCGCCGACATCATCGCCTACCGGCAGTCGCGCGATAAGCTGGTCAAACGCATCGGCGAGTTTCCGGTGCAGAGCACGATCGGCACGCTCACGCGGCTACGCCTACGTCACGCCGTTCGATGCCATCCAGCACATGGCGTTCGTGCACGGCCGCATCGGCGACGGCAAGAATGTGCTGGCGCGGCTGCATCGCGCCGACATCATTCGCGACGTGTTCGGCGGCGGCAATACGGTTCAGGCTTCGCTCGAGCGATTCAAGCAGGAGGGCCGCGGCGTGCTGGTCTTCCTGCGCGATGGCGCGGCCGGCGTGCCGACCCACGCCATCCCGCAAGCCGGCTCGACGACGTCGGAAGTCGCTCGCTCGCGCAGTTGGCGCGAGGTCGGGCTTGGTGCACAGATACTCAAGGACCTCGGCATTTCCTCGATCCGGCTGCTTACCGCGCGCAAGCTCACGTATGTCGGGCTCGCGGGCTTCGGCATCGAGATCGCCTCGACCGAGCCGCTGGAGCGGTGACCGCGATGGCGCGGAGCTTATCGGGCGTTCTAGTGGTCCGATTCCGAAGTTCGCATCATTTGTGTGGCACCCTCGTTTGCGAACTTCGGAATCCAAGGACCACTAGCAACTCTATGATTCTAGTGCCCCTTTTGAACCCGAAGTTCGCGATCGGATTTTGCCGCACGATGTGCGCGAATTTCGGGTTCGGGGCACTAGTTCTCCTCGCCCTGACCGCCTGCGACAGCAGCGTCAAATCGACGTGCACGAGCGACTGCATCACCGTGCGCGGCGAAGGACCGATGATCAACGGTTCCGGAACGAGCAAGACGGAGGTTCGGCCGGTTGCGGCGTTCAGCGCAATCAGGTTGTCGGACGTCGACGCGCGAGTCGTAATCGAGCGCACTGGGACCGAAAGCCTGGCAGGTGACGGCCGATGACAACCTGGTTTCGCTGTTCACCTCCGAGGTCAAGGATGGAACGCTCCACCTGTCGGTCGCGAAGGACAAGAGCGTGTCCGGGAAGCGGCCCCTCTACAAGATCACCGTCAACGACCTGCGGCAGCTTGGCGTCAGCGGCTCCGGAACCGTCGAAGCCACCGGGCTCGACGGAGAGGCGTTGGCGATGTCGGTTGCGGGGTCGGGCGAGATCAACGCCGCCGGCCGGATTGAGGACCTGACCATCTCGATCAGCGGCAGCGGATCGTGCAACGCGGCCGCGCTGAAGGCCAAGCGCGCGAAAGTGGCCGTCCGCGGATCGGGCGATCTGACGGTGAATGCGAGCGACGAACTCGAGGCGATCGTGTCCGGCTCGGGCTCCATATGGTATGTCGGCTCGCCGAAGATCACGCCGAGCATTTCCGGCTCGGGGGAGATCAGGCAAAGATAGGTTTGCGCGGCGACGTCAGACCTGTTCCTCGCAATTGACGGAATATCCCCATGCTCGTCGGCGTGCCAAAGGAGATCAAGGACAACGAATTCCGTGTCGGCCTCGTGCCGTCGACGGTGCGGGAGCTCACCGCCGGCGAGCATCGCGTGCTGGTCGAGACCGGGGCCGGTGTTGGCGCCGGTCTGGCCGATGCCGACTACGTCGCGGCCGGCGCCGAGATCGTGCCGGACGCCGACGCGGTGTTCGATCAGGCCGAACTGATCGTCAAGGTCAAGGAGCCGCTCAAAGAGGAACGGCGCAAGCTCAAGCCCGGGCAGGTGCTGTTCACCTACCTGCATCTCGCGCCCGACCCCGAGCAGACCGACGACCTGCTCGCTTCGGGCGTGATCGCGATCGCGTACGAGACCGTGACCAGCCCGCAGGGCACCCTGCCGTTGCTCACGCCGATGTCGGAGGTGGCGGGGCGGATGGCGCCGCATGTCGGCGCCCGCTGCCTGGAGAAGGAGAACGGCGGCCGCGGCGTATTGCTCGGCGGCGTGCCCGGCGTTCCGCCCGCCGACGTGGTGATCATCGGCGGCGGCGTGGCGGGCAGCCATGCGGCGCTGATCTCCGCCGGCATGGGCGCGACCGTGACGGTGGTCGACCGCAATCCGGAGGCGCTGCGCCGCATCGCCAGCCAGCTCGGCTTCCAGGTGCGCACCGCGTTCTCGACCCGCGACGCCATCGAGGCGCTCTGCCGCCGCGCCGACCTCGTCGTCGGTTCGGTGCTGCTGCCCGGCGCCGCGGCGCCGAAGCTGATCACCGCCGCGACCGTCAAGGCGATGAAGCCGGGCTCGGTGATCGTCGACATCGCGATCGACCAGGGCGGCTGTGCCGAGACCTCGCGGCCGACCACGCATTCGCGTCCGACCTATGTGGTCGATGATGTGGTGCACTATTGCGTGACCAACATGCCGGGCGCGGTCGCCCGCACCTCGACGTTCGCGCTCAACAACGTGACGCTGCCGTTCGTGCTGGCGCTCGCCGACAAGGGTTATCGCCGCGCGCTCGGCGAGGACACGCATCTGCGCGACGGTCTCAACATCTATCGCGGGCAGGTGACCTGCCGGGCGGTATCGGCCGCGCTGAAATTGAAATATACCCCGCCCGAACAGGCGCTGCGGTTGTAGGCTGCGGGCGTGGCCGGGTACGCGCTTATCGCGGGCGGCCGAGCAGACTCGTAACCTTCTCGAATCCGCGCTTCATTGCCAACCTTACGGGTTGCGTTGCGAACAGGCAGGCGATCAGGATCAACAGCAACAAACCGAGCATGGCCCTGACCAGCATGAAGTTGGCCGAGCCTTCTTCGGTGATGAAGGCCGGAATGGACTTCAGCAGAGAGAAAAAGCCGTCGATCATCCATTCGAGCATCGGCGTCTCCGCAACCGAAACCTTATCTCAACATCGCGAGCTTTTCTTGACATGAGTTAAGCCTTGGATGCACGCTAACTGTGCCTTATCTGCCCAACCGGGACGAAGCAATGGGCGATCCGTTTCTCAATTATTTTGCGCTGTTTCTGTTGGTATTCGTGGTGGTGGTGCTGTTCTACGGCATCATCGCCATCCACGACATCCCCTACATGATTGCCGAGTCGCGCCATCATCCTCATCAGGATGCGATCTACGCGGCCGGCTGGGTCAGCCTGTTCACGCTGCACGCGATCTGGCCGTTCCTCTGGATCTGGGCGATGGCCTATCGTCCTGATCGCGGCTGGGGCTTCTCCTCGGGCTCAGCCGCCGGTCCTCCGGATCCCGCGGGGGAAATCGAAGAGCTCAAGCGCCGCGTCGCCGTACTTGAGAGCGCACGGGCGCCCGGCGTCAGCCCGGCGAACGAGACGACCGAGATTTCGGTCCAGCCTCGCGGTGGGGGCAAGCGCAAGGGAGCTGGCAAACCCGCCGCCGGCAACGAGCAGACCGCCAGCAAGGAAGAGAATGTCGGCAAAGTGGAGAATGCCGGCGAACGAACCGGAGACAAGTGATGGAACTCTTGCTGATCCTGATCTACGTCTCAATCTGCTACGTCATCTTCAAGCTCTTCAAGATACCGGTCAATCAATGGTCGCTTGCCACGGCTGCGCTCGGCGGCATTATCGGCATCGCGCTGCTGCTGTTGATCATGAACTACAATCATCCATTCACGACCAATGCCCGCATCTACTTCGCCGTCACGCCGGTGCTGCCGTCGGTCAGAGGCCGGGTGATCGAGGTTCCGGTGCAGGCGAACACGCCACTCAAGCAAGGCGATGTTCTGTTTCGCATCGATCCGCAACCCTTTCAATACATCGTCGATCAGAAGAAAGCCTCGCTGGCCGAGGCCGAGCAGAATGTGCGTCAGATGAAATCCTCGCTCGACCAGGCCGCCGCCGAGGTCGGACGGGCCAATGCCCAGTTCGAACTGGCGCAGCAGAATTACGACCGGCAGCTCGAACTGTTCGAGAAGAAGGTCATCGCGCAGGTGACCCTCGACACCTACGCGCGCAATCTTGAAACCGCCAGACAGACTCTGGTCGGGGCGAGGGCCGAAGAGGAGCGTGCGCGGCTCGCCTACACGTCGAACGTCGACGGCGTCAATACGGCGGTCGCGCGGCTGCGTGCCGAACTCGGCGACGCTCAATATGACCTCGACCAGACCGTCACCCGGGCGCCGTCCGCCGGCTTTGTCACGCAGTTGGCGTTACGCACCGGAATGTACGTCGTGCCCGCGCCGTTGCGGCCCGTCATGGTGTTCGTCAACACCAACAAAGGCGATCAGGAACTCGGGGCCGCATTTCAGCAGAACTCGTTGCAGCGGGTGATGGCCGGCGACGAGGCGGAGGTTGCGTTCGACGCCGTGCCCGGCCGCGTATTCAAGGGCAAGGTGCGCCTGGTGCTCGGACGCGATCGCGGCGGGCCAGATTCAAGCCACCGGCACGCTGGTCGACTTTGGCGCGCGCACCGAGGGTGGCCGCGCGCTCGCGGTCATCGATGTCGCGGACGACATGTCGGATTACCAGATCCCGCTCGGGGCGGCCGCGCAGGTCGCGATCTATACGCACCACTGGCACCACGTCTCGATGATACGCAAGATCCTGCTGCGGATGCGGAGCTGGCAGAACTACATCTTCCTCGAAGGGCACTGAGTCGTCGAAGGCCCCTGAGTCGTCCGCAAGCGAGGGTGCCGCACAAATGATGCGAACTTCGGAATCGAACCACTAGTCAGCAGATCAGGCAGCTCTGGCACATGCGCGTCACCTCGTTGACCAGCGTGTCGATCGAGGTGTGAATTTCCTTCACCAGCGTCTTGATCCGCGTTTCCTGGCAGACGGTCTTTTCGGCGGTGATGCTGCCGTTCTTTTCCTTCAGCTTCTGGCGGAATTGCGTGATCACCTGCTGCAGCGTGGCGGGTGTGATGCAGGCCTGCACCGCGCCGATGACCCGGCGCTCGATATTGGAAGGCCGGCCGCAAAAGGCGGCAAACGACTCCATGCTGGCGAACCGCTCCACCCGGGTCCACAGCACCTGCTGCTGGTCGCGGCTCAGCATCTCCATTCCGAGCTTGGCTTGGATCACGTCGTCTCTGGCAGCGACCGATGGCCCAACCAATAGGCCGGCAAGTATGATCGCCAGCGCAGCTACCTGCGTTCGAAACGGTCGCGTCATATCCCCCCCGAAAGAATCCGTCGCAATCGGCAAATTTCAAGCAAGCCACTGTGGCATTTGGGTGGCTTTGAGCGGGCGATCCCGCCTTATGAGGGGCGACTTTGACGGCCCGATATGCCCGATTTACAGGCGTGTACTGCCTGCTGCCCCGTCTTTTCCCCGCCTTCCGCTCGTGGCAGCATATGGCGGGTGCCATTTCGGGCGGAGGGTCGGATGCGAGGCTATTTTGCGCTGATTCTGCTCAGTGCGGCCGCGGCGGCCGGGGCGATCGGCGGCTTCAACGGGGGGATTGCGGCGCCGACGGCAGGCGTGCTGGCTGACCGGTCGCCGAATGCCGTGGCGGTCGACACCGAACTCGTTCTCGCCGTCGACGTGTCCTATTCGATGGATCCGGAAGAACAGGCGCTGCAGCGCGAGGGCTATATCGCCGGCCTCACGTCCGTCGAATTTATGCAGGCGTTACGCGGCGGCATGCATGGCAAGGTGGCGGTGACCTACTTCGAGTGGGCCGGCCCCTATGATCAGAAAATCGTCGTGCCCTGGCGGTTGATCGACGGCCCGGAAGCCGCCGACGCCTTCGCCAACGAGATCGCCCGCGCGCCCTACCGCCGGGCGTCGCGCACCTCGATTTCGGGTGCGCTGCTGTTCGCCAAGCCATTGTTCGACGGCTCGGGCTATCGCGGCATCCGCCGCGTGGTCGATGTGTCCGGCGACGGCGCCAACAACAGCGGTGGTCTGGTGACGCTGGTGCGCGACGACCTGGTGGCGTCCGGCATCACCATCAACGGCCTGCCGATCATGCTCAAGCGGCCGAACTCGTTCACGATGGATATCGAGAACCTCGACGTCTACTTCGAGGATTGCGTGATCGGCGGCCCGGGCGCGTTCGTCGTTCCGATCCGCGAACGCAGCCAGTTCAAGGAAGCGACCCGCACCAAGCTGGTGCTGGAGATCGCCGGCCATACGCCGCAGCCGCAAGTCATTCCGGCTCAGGCGCAAGCGCCGCGCGTCTCGTGCAGCGTCGGCGAACAGATGTGGCGCGACCGCTGGGGCAATTAACCGGCGATCACTTCGCAAAGCGCGCGACCAGTTCGACGTGCGGCGAATAGAGGAACTGGTCGACCGGCGTGACCTGCGTCAGCCGGTAGCCGCCGTCCACCAGCATCCGGGCGTCGCGCGCGAAGGTCGCCGGATTGCACGACACCGCCACGACGAGCGCCACCCCGCTGGCGGCAAGTTCGCGCGCCTGCGCCTGCGCGCCCTGGCGCGGCGGATCGAACACCACGGCATCGAACGGCTTCAATTCGACCGGCACGAAGGGCTGGCGAAAGAGATCGCGGACGGTCGCCTCGATCGGCTTGAGGCCTTGCGTCGTCTTGGTGGCGCGCTGTAGCGCCGCGATCGCCCCGGCATCGCTGTCGGCGGCCTTCACCCGCGCGTGCTCGGCGAGCCGCAGCGCAAACGGGCCGACACCCGCGAACAGGTCGGCAATCGTTCTTGCCCCGCGGCAATGCGCCAGCACGAGCCGGGCGAGTTCGGCTTCGCCGGCCGCGGTGGCTTGCAGGAACGCGCCTGGCGGCAGCGCCACCCGGGCACGGCCCATCGCCACGGCCGGGGCGGCGCTCTGCACCACCAGTTCGCCATGCCGCGTCAGGCGAGCCAGGCGATGCTTCCCGGCGACCGCCGCGAGCCCGGCCGTCCGCTCCGCCGTCAGCGGTCCAGAGCCGCGGACATCGACATCGAGGCCGGTGTCGGTCGCGGTGACCTGAATGTCGAGCGGCTTGCGAGTCGGCGCCAGCGCCTCGGCGATATCCCAGGCAGCCGGCAGCGCGCCGTCGAGCGACGGCGCGAGCACCGGGCAACGGTCGATCGGCACGATGTGGTGAGCGCGGAGCGCCGAGAAGCCAACCTCGAGCACGTCGTGGGTGCCGCGGCGGGCATGAAACACCGCGCGCCGGCGGCCATCGCCGTGCGCATCGACGAGATCGTCGACCGGCGGCGAAAGCCCGGCTTCGTGCAGCGCCTCGACGACCAGTTCGCGTTTCCAGGCGCGGTAGTGCGCGCCATCCCAGTGCTGCATCGCGCAGCCGCCGCAAGTGCCGAAATGCGGACAGACCGGCGCGATACGCTCGACGCTCGCCTGTTCGATGCGCGTCATGTGCCGCCGGTCGGGATGCCCGGGCCACGGCTCGACCGCGACGGTCTCGCCCGGCAGCGCGTAGGGCACGTAGAGCGGACCGGCCGGCGTATCCGCGATGCCGTCGCCGCGCCGTCCGAGCTTGGCGATCGTCAGGCGCTCCACCATGGCGGCTGGATATCGGCTAGTGTGGCGGATTTGACGTTCCTATCAGCATTGCGGCGAGTCCTTCATAGGAACGTCTAATCCAAAGCCACGCTAGAATCATAGAGTTGTTAGTGTCCCTTGGGTTCCGACGCTTGTAAACGTACGTGCTGCGATGGGATACAAGCGTCGGAACCGGGACACTAGGTGTTCCGGCGTCCAGCTTCGCGCTCAGGCGACCGACGGCAGTTCGGTGCGGCGGCTCAGCCGCGCAAAGCGCCACACCAAGAGCGTGGCGAAGGTTGCGACCGCGACCGAAAAGCCGATCCAGATGCCGATCGTGCCGAGGTCCGCCGGAAACGCCAGCAGGTAGGAGCCTGGAAAGCCGATCGCCCAGAAGCTGAATGCTGCGAACAGCATCGGCACGCGGGTATCGTTCAACCCGCGCAGCGCGCCCGCCGCGATGCCCTGCAGGCCGTCGGTCACGAAGAAGGTGGCGCCGACCAGCAGCAGCGTGGCGGCGAGATGCGCGGTCTCGGCGCTCGTGACGCCGTCGCCGAGGAACAGGAATGGGATGCGATCGCGCAGCGCGATCACCATCAGCGTGGTCGCCAGCATGAACACGACACCGAGCGCCATGGCGCCGAAGCCGGCGCGGCGGATCGCGGCCGGATCGCGTCGGCCGACCGCATGGCCGACCCGCACGGTGGCGGCGAGCGAGATGCCGAACGGCACCATGAACAGCAGCGATGCGACCTGCAATGCGATCTGATGCGCGGCGAGCGCGGCGGTGCCGATCCAGCCGACCAGCAACGCGGCCGAAGAGAACAACCCCCACTCCAGCATGAAGCCACCCGAGATCGGCAGGCCGATGACGAAGATCTTCGCCATCAGGCGCCCGTCCGGCCGCCAGAACCGGCCGAGCACGCGATATTTCCGGAACGGCCGGCGCGCGTAGCACACCCACACCGCGGCCACGCACATCGCGACATTGACCGCCGTGGTGGCGAGCCCCGCGCCGAGCAGGTCGAGCCGCGGCATCCCGAAAGCGCCGTTGATCATCGCATAGGCGAGCAGCGCGTTGAGCGGGATCGCGGCGAGCGTGATCCACAGCGCCGGCTCCGGACGATTGACCGCGCCCATGAAGTTGCGCAAGGCGATGAAGCACCACGCCGGGATCATCGACCAGGCCAGCCCGTTCAGGTAGCGCGCGGCGTCGGCGGTGGTCTCTGGGGCCTGACCGGCCGCCGCCAGGATGTCCTCGCCCCACATCTGCGCGATGTTGACCGGAATGCCGACCAGCACCGCCGCCCACAGGCCCATGCGCAACGCGCGGCGGACGAGCCGCGGCTGACGCGCGCCGAATGCTTGCGAAGCGAGCGGCGCCACGGCCGACACGAGGCCCATGCCGAACACGAAACCGGCGAACAGGATCAGATGCGCGAGCCCCACGGCCGCGACCGCGTTGTCGCCAAGCCGGCCGATCAGCGCGAGATCGGTCGTCATCATGCGAAATCTGGCCGAGTTGCGTGAGCGCGATCGGCAGCGCCAGCCGGATGGTCTCGACGATCTCGACGCGCCAGACGGCGCGCGCGAGCGACGCCGCGGCCGCACCCGTCAACGATGTTCCCGGCGCGCTCATGGGCCGGCACCATAGCGGCCGCGGTGGCAAGAGAAAGGCTGCATGGGATTTAGTCGCGGAAAGCCGCGATCAAGAACTCGCGATTGCCGTCGCCGCCCGTGATGGGCGACGGGATGACACCCGCGACCGTCCAGCCGAGCGAGGTCAGGCACGCCGCGATGTCGTCGCAGACCGCCGCCTGCACGGCGGCATCGCGCACGATGCCCTTCTTGAGCGCTTGGCGGCCAGCCTCGAACTGCGGCTTGATCAACGCGATGAGGCGCGCGGGCGGACACACGAGCGCGAGCGCCGCTGGCAGCACCTGCCTGAGCGAAATGAAGCTGACGTCGACGGTGACGAAGTCCGGCGGCTCGGGCAGTCGCGCCGGATCAAGATGGCGGATGTCGGTTGCTTCCAGCGACAAGACCTCGGGCCGTGCGCGCAGGCTGGCGTGGAGTTGCTCTCGCCCGACATCGACGGCGTAGACCCGCCGCGCGCCCCGCGCCAGCAGCGCGTCGGTAAAGCCGCCAGTCGACGCGCCGATGTCCAGGCAAACACAACCGGCCGGATCGTATCCGAAATGGTCGAGCGCGGCCGCGAGCTTCACGCCGCCCCGCGACACGTAAGGATGCGCGGGCCCGGCGCGCAGCACCGCGTCGGCCGCGACTTCGTCGGACGGCTTACCGGCGGTCACGCCATCCGCCGTCACCAGGCCCGCGGCGATGGCGGCCTGCGCCTTGGCGCGGCTCTCGAACAGGCCGCGCTCGACCAGCAGGCGATCGATGCGAATGCGGGTGGACATGGCTGGTGTCGAGATCATGTGTGGGGTAGGTGCCGGTGCCGCTTACGTTCCCTCCCCCGCTTGCGGGGGAGGGCTAGGGAGGGGGCACACATGAAGACTCGTGCAGGCCTACCCCCTCCCCAACCCTCCCCCGCAAGCGGGGGAGGGAGCGCGCCGCTCGCGCGGATGCGCCGTCGCACCTGACAGCATAAGCGGAGCAAGACGTTAGAACCGCTAGCCGTTCAATGCCGGATCAGCTTGACGGTCTCGCCGCGCAGGTTCTGGCCGAGCGCCTCGAAGGCCTTGCCGACGATGCCTTTGGCGTCGAGCCCGGCGGTGGCGTACATCGCGGCCGGCAAGTCCTGGTCGATGAAGATGTCGGGCAGCACCATGCAGCGCACCTTCAGCCCGGTGTCGAGCACGCCGTGGTCGGCCAGTGCCTGCAGCACGTAGGTGCCGAAGCCGCCGATCGAGCCTTCCTCGATGGTGATCAGCACCTCGTGCTCGCGGGCGAGCCGCAGCAGCAGGTCGACGTCGAGCGGCTTGGCGAAGCGCGCGTCCGCGACCGTGGTCGACAGCCCGAGCGAATTGAGTTCGTCGGCCGCCTTGAAGCATTCGCCGAGCCGGGCGCCGAACGAGAGCAGCGCCACCTTGGTGCCCTCGCGCAGCACGCGGCCCTTGCCGATTTCGAGCGGGATGCCTTCGGCCGGCATCGGCACGCCGAGGCCTTCGCCGCGCGGGATAACGCAGTGCAGACGGCCGGTCGTCGATCGCCACCTGCGTCGCAACCATGTGGACGAGCTCGGCCTCGTCGCCCGCCGCCATGACGACGAAGCCCGGCAGGCAGCCGAGATACGCCACGTCGAACGAGCCCGCGTGCGTCGGACCGTCGGCGCCGACAAGCCCGGCGCGGTCCATCGCGAAACGCACCGGCAGCCGCTGGATGGCGACGTCGTGCACCACCTGGTCGTAGGCGCGCTGCAGGAAGGTCGAATAGATGGTGGCGAACGGCTTGAGCCCCTCGGTCGCGAGCCCGGCCGCGAACGTGATGCCGTGCTGCTCGGCGATGCCGACGTCGAACGTCCGCTTGGGGAATTCCTTGCCGAACAGATCGAGGCCGGTGCCCGACGGCATCGCGGCCGTGATGGCGACGATCTTGTCGTCCTTGCGCGCCTCCTTGATCAGGCTCTCGGCGTAGACCTTGGTGTAGGCGGGCGCGGCCGACTTCGACTTCGCCTGCGCGCCGGTGGCGACGTCGAACTTCACGACGCCATGATACTTGTCGTCGGACGCCTCGGCCGGCGGATAGCCCTTGCCCTTCTTGGTGACGACGTGGACCAGGAACGGGCCGTTCTTGGCGTCGCGCACGTTGCGCAGCACCGGCAGCAGGTGATCGAGGTTATGGCCGTCGATCGGGCCGACATAGAAGAAGCCGAGCTCGTCGAACAGCGTGCCGCCGTTGACCAGGCCGCGGGCGTATTCCTCCATCGCGACCGCGCGCTGTTCGAGGAACGGCGGCAGGTTCTTGGCGACCTTGCGCACGAAGTGGCGCAGCGAGCGGTAGGTGCGGCCGGAGACGCGGCGCGCCAGATAAGCCGACAGCGCGCCGACCGGCGGCGCGATCGACATGTCGTTGTCGTTGAGGATGACGATCAGGCGCGAATTCATCGCGCCGGCGTTGTTCATCGCCTCGTACGCCATGCCGGCCGACATCGCGCCGTCGCCGATCACCGCGATGACGTTGTTACTGCCGCCGCTGAGGTCGCGCGCCACCGCCATGCCGAGCCCGGCCGAGATCGAGGTCGAGGAATGCGCGGCGCCGAACGGGTCGTATTCGCTTTCGGCGCGCTTGGTGAAGCCGGAGAGCCCGCCGCCCATGCGCAGCGTCCGGATGCGGTCGCGCCGCCCGGTCAGAATCTTGTGCGGATAGGCCTGATGGCCGACGTCCCAGATCAGCCGGTCGGCCGGCGTGTCGAAGACGTAATGCAGCGCCACCGTCAGCTCGATGACGCCGAGGCCCGCGCCGAGATGGCCGCCGGTGGCCGATACCGCGTCGATGGTCTCCTGCCGCAACTCGTCGGCTACTTGCCGCAGCTGGGCCTCCTCGAGGCCGCGCAGGTCCGCGGGAATCTTGATTTGGTCGAGCAGGGGGGTCTTGGAGGCTTGATGCAAAATGAAAGCTCCACGGGCAAAAGGTGCGGCAGATTATCGGGTTGGCGCGACTTTAACCAGATCGCAGCGCCCAGAGCAACAAACGGAGAACGGAGCGGGCTACCGTTGCCTGCGTGGAACTCGGCCCGCAAGCGGACGTTGCCGCCCGCGGGAATTGCCCGGGAGCTGGAGGCGCGGTTGCCATCAGCCATGAATCCAGAGCCATGAATCCAGGCCGTGGTGAGGGCATGCTATCGTGTGCAATCCGTCCTGATAGAGGCAGACTGACGTGGGCCTGCAGACCTACCGCAAGAAGCGCAAGTTCGACGTGACGTCCGAGCCGCGCGGCCGCGCGCGGCGGTCGAAGGGCAACAGCTTCGTGGTGCAGAAGCACGATGCGCGGCGGCTGCATTACGACTTCCGCCTCGAGCTCGACGGCGTGATGAAAAGCTGGGCGGTCACCAAAGGGCCGAGCCTCGATCCCGGACGAAAAGCGGCTCGCCATCCATACCGAAGACCATCCGATCGAATACAACGATTTCGAGGGCACGATCCCGGAGGGCCAGTACGGCGGCGGCACCGTGATGGTCTGGGACCGCGGCGAGTGGATTCCGGAAGAGCGACCCGCACAAGGGCTACAAGAAGGGCCACCTGTCGTTCCGGCTCGAAGGCGGGAAGCTGCACGGCGGCTGGCACCTGGTGCGCATGCACGGACGGCGCGGCGAGACCAAGGAGCCGTGGCTGCTGATCAAGGCCGACGACGAGGCGGCGCGGCGGGGCTCGAAGGCCGACATCCTCGACGAGATGCCGCTCTCGGTCGTGACCGGCCGGTCGATCCCGGAGATCGCCGAAGGCAAGGGCCGCAAGCGGGTGTGGAATTCCAACCGCAGCGCCAAGGATAACGTCAAGGCCGGCGCCACCGAAGCCGCCGCCACGCCGCGGCAGCAAGTGCGGGCGGCGCGATCGTCAACCAATGGCAAGCCGGCGACCAATGGCAAGGCCGCCGCTAGCCCCGCGCGCGAGAGCAAATCGCCTGCCAAGGCGCGCACCAAGGCGCGCAAGACCAAGTCCCGCGGCAAGACCGCCAAGGAGCCGGACGCGGGCGGTGCGCCGCTGCCGGACTTCGTGCCGCCGTCGCTCGCCACGCTGCGCGCGGTCGCGCCCAATGGCGCGGGCTGGGTGCACGAGGTGAAGTTCGACGGCTACCGCATCCAGGCGCGGCTCGATCACGGCGAGGTGCGGTTGCTGACCCGCAAGGGACTCGACTGGGCCGCGAAATTTCCCAACATCGCGCGTGCGATCGAAGCGCTGCCAGCCGACACCGCCCTGCTCGACGGCGAGATCGTGGTCGAGGAAGGCGGCGTGCCGAATTTCTCCGCCCTGCAGGCGGCGCTCAAGGCGGGCGACGGCGAGGCGTTCGTCTACTATGTGTTCGATCTTCTGCATTGTGACGGCGCCGATCTGATGCCGTTGCCGCTGAGCGAGCGCAAGGCGGCGCTGGCGCGGCTCGTCGGCGAAGACGGTCACGGACCGATCCGTTTCAGCGAGCATTTCGCCGCCGACGGCAAGCAGATGCTCTCGCGGGTCTGCGGCATGGGACTCGAAGGCATCGTGTCGAAGCGGCTCACCGAGCCCTATCGCAGCGGCCGGTCGGAGGCGTTCGTCAAGATCAAGTGCTCGAACGCGCAGGAGCTTGTGGTCGGCGGCTATGCGCCGTCGAATGCGCAGTCCAATGCGATCGGAGCGCTGGTGGTGGGCTACTACGACCGCGGCCGGCTGCATTATGCGGGTCGCGTCGGCACCGGCTACTCGCAGGCGGTCGCGCGGGATCTGTGGAAGCGGCTCCATCCGCTCGAAATCGCCAAGCCGCCGTTCGACGATATTCCACGTGCCGAGCGCCGCGCGGCGCGATGGGTCAAGCCCACGATGGTGATCGAAGCGAATCTGGGCGGCTGGACCACCGACAACATCGTGCGGCAGGCCGCATTCAAGGGCGTACGCGAGGACAAGCCGGCGCGGGAAGTCGTGCGGGAGGTTGCAGACATGGCGGCGAAAGCAAAGTCTGTGAACAAGAAGTCGGCTGCCGAACCGGCGCAGGCTGCCGCGCGACCGGCGAGGCCGGTCATCAAGCGGCGCAAGGCGACAGCGAAAGACGATTCGCCGGCCGGCGAGGTGCGGTTCACGCATCCCGATCGGGTGTACTGGGCCGATGCCGGCATCACCAAGCAGAACCTCGCCGACTACTACCGCGCCGCCTGGGACTGGATGGCGCCGTACGTCGTCAACCGTCCGCTCAGCCTGCTGCGCTGCCCGGACGGTACGGCGGGCGAATGCTTTTTCCAGAAGCACGCCTCCGCCGGCTTGAGCGAGGCGCACTTGCGCACCGTCATCGACACCAAGCGGCGGCAGATCATTGCGGTCGAGGGCCTCGACGGCCTGCTCTCGCTGGTGCAGGCCGGTGTGCTCGAAGTCCACGTGCGCGGCTCGATGATCGAGAGCCTGGAGCTGTGCGACCGCATCGTGTTCGATCTCGATCCGGGCGAGGGCGTCGGCTGGTCCAAGATCGTCGCGGCGGCGCGCGATGTGCGCGAGCGCCTCGCCGGCATCGATCTCGACAGCTTCGTCAAGCTGTCGGGCGGCAAGGGCCTGCACGTCGTGGTGCCAATCATTGGAGCTGATTGGGATACCGTGAAGGCGTTCGCCGAAACCGTCGCGGCCACAATGGCGTTGGATGCGCCCGACCGCTATCTCGCCAAGATGACAAAAGCTCAGCGCGGCGGGCGGATTTTCATCGACTACTTCCGCAACTCGCTTGAGCAAACTTCGGTCGCCGCCTACTCGACGCGCGCACGCGCCGGCGCGCCGGTGTCGGCGCCGGTGACCTGGGAGGAACTCGGACGCACCAAGGGCGCCAACCAGTACACGGTGCTCAACATCGCCAAGCGCCTGCGCGGACTGAAGCAGGACCCGTGGCAGGACATGAACCGCGTGCGGCAGTCGCTGCCGAAGTTCGATACGCGCAAGCGCTGATCGCGAACGTCTCCGTTCGCCCCCGAGAAAAGCGGTGACGCGGCGGAATGACGGGGCGGTATCTCAGCCGCGCAGGGATGCGCTAGGATGACGGCAACCAAAAGCATTCCGGGGAGGGACCGCCATGTGCGCAGACCGCAGCCAGCATCCGATCGTCCACTTCGTCGGCAGCATTCCGTTGCCGGATACCGAGACCGTCTTCCGTACGCTCTCCGACGCCACCGGCCGTCACATCACCCGGCTGCCGGATGGCGAGACCGGCATTCGTAAGACCTGGATACGCTTCCTGCAGGACGTGCTCGCCGAGAACCCGGCGATCGAATACGCCAAGGACGTGCCGCCGTTCAAGTTCGTGCAATGGGACGGCAAGGTCGTGCGCGAGATTCCGCGGCTTCGCATCAAGGCCGGCGCGACGCCGGATCCCGGCGCTTTCAAAATCGGCTACGCCGACATGGCGGTCGAATCCTGGAGCGTGTTCGAGCGAATGCAGAAGGCGGGCGCGATTCCGGCGAGCGTCAAATTTCAGATCAGCATCCCGACGCCGGTCGCGCCGACCTACAACAACATGGTGCCGTCCGACCGGCCGCGCATCCTGCCGGCGCTGACGCAGGCGTTCATCGGCGAGGTCGCGGCCATCGCCAAGGCGCTGCCGAACGACCGCATCGCCATCCAGTGGGACGTCTGCCAGGAGGTGCTGGCCTGGGAAAACTACTACGACCTAGGGCCGGTCGATTTCCGCACCGAGACCCTCGACGTCCTGACCAAGATCGGCGACGCGGTGCCGCCGGCGATCGAGCTTGGCTATCACCTTTGCTACGGCAGCCCGGCCGACGAGCACATGGTGCAGCCCAAGGACTCCGGCGTCATGGTCGAAATGGTCAACGCGATCACGGCCGGGGTCGCGCGGCCCATCAACTTCTTCCACCTGCCAGTGCCGAAGGGCCGCACCGACGACGGTTATTTCGCGCCGCTGGCGTCGTTGAAGTTGCGGCCGGAGACCGAACTCTATCTCGGCCTCATCCACCACAACGACGCCGCCGGCGACGCGACGCGCCTCGCAGCCGCGCGCCGCCATACGCGTGTTGACGGCATTGGCACCGAATGCGGCATGGCACGCGGCGATCCGGCGCGCTTGCCGGCGCTGTTGAGCGCGCATGTCCGTGCGGTGGAGAGTGCGGCTTGAGCCGCGGCCTGCGCCCTCAAGCCGCGTATGCGGTAAGCTCCAACCGGCCGCGGCCGGTTACTTCACCTTCAGGCGGACGGCTGCTTCCTTGCCGCGGTTGACTTCGATTTCGAAATCGATCGCCTGGCCTTCCTTGAGCGTGCTCAAGCCGGCCTGCTCGACCGCCGAGATGTGAACGAACACGTCCTTGGTGCCGCCGCCGGCAGGTTGGATGAACCCATAGCCTTTCGTCGGATTGAACCACTTCACGGTGCCTGTCGGCATACCAGCCTCCACTGTTGACAGTGTCACGATACAACCGCCACGGGACCTTGCCCAGTGGAAACGCGGGCGCGGCCGCGTCGCCCGCGCGGCTCCTCGGTGCAGCGCACGCTAGTGTCCCGATTCCGAAGTTCGCATCATTCTGCGGCACCCCCATTTGCGAATTTCGGAATCGAAGGACACTAGCAACTCATTGACCTAGTGTGGCTTTGGTTCAGAAGTCCGCATTTTCGGACTCGCTGCAAGAATGATGCGGACTTCTGAACCGCCACACTTATCGCTGGGCGCGCCGCCACTCCCGCTGTTCGCGCCGGATGAAGGTCGCCGCGCGGACGGCCGCGGATGCCAGCCATTCGGGATCGCGGTTCTCGAGATCGTGCGCGATGGCGGCATTCTGATTGCCATCGCCGAGATGGATGGCGGCGAGCTCGCGCCCCATCGCGCGCAGGTACTTCCGGCTGATGAGATCGAGCGGATGGGTCTCGGCGTCGAGCTTGCGGTTGTTCGGCGACAGCCGGCGGACCACGATGCCGTCCTTGAGATCGAACCAGGGATCCGGTGCGCGGTAGCGGCCGGTGGCGATCTTGAAGCAGTAGAGTCCGCGCGAGCCACCGTTCGCCCGCGTCCATGCCGACGGCAACGCCGCCTTGACCTCGCGCAGCACCGGCGCGCCCTGCCATTGCGCCAGGCCAACCCAGCGCGGACGGCCAAGACTCCCGAGCCCCGCGGTGCGCGGGCTGAAGGTCATCTTCAGCTTGGGCGCCGGCATCGCACCGGCGAGCACCTTTGTGTAACGCTGCGGCGGCGCGTGCTTCAGCGGCTTGAGCGATTCCATCTTCTGCCAGAAATGGACTCGCTCGGTGTTGGGCACGACGACCAGTTGGCGCAGCCAGTCGTAGTCATGGTCGAGGATGATCGCGTGGGGATTGGCGAGGCCGCGCTGATAGCCCTTGAGCAGGTTCGCGGAGATCGTCCGCGGCGTTCCGACGTGCGGGCAGCCTAGCAGCGCGCTCGCCGCCAGCCGCACCAGGTCGAGCACGTAAGGCATTTCGGCGGCCTCATCGAAGTCGTTCACGCCCCAGACCAGCCGCCCGTCGTCGTCGCGCCAGGTGCCGAAATTCTCCAGATGCAGATCGCCGACGGAGAGGACGGACGGTGCGCTCTTGAGCTCGGGACAGACGTCGAAGATGGTCTCCGCCCAGCGCCAGTAGGTCGCCCGCAGGAACGGGAACGGCGCCTGCGCCATGCGCGCGTGCTTGGTGCGCACGTCCGCCGTCACGACTTCCTTGCCGAGGTGCTGGCGCAGCCAGGCCTCGTAGGCCTTGGCGGATTTGGTGATGGTCATTTGCGGCATGATGCCTCCCTGCAATCCACGGGTCGTTGGCGCCCGCGTTTCCCTCTGTTTCGCCGGGCTGCCCGGCCGGTGAGCGTCCGACCGGAACTGCCGTTCGGGCAGCCCAGCGGGGAACTTTATCCAATTTCAGCGTGAATGCATGGGGAATTGCAGCCGTCACGGGCGCTTGGCGCCCCGGATTTCCGATTGGGAAACCATCGCAGTCCATTCTGGCCTGAACCGGGGACCGGATTGGCGCGACTAACACCGTGGGCGGGCTTCGGGGATTTTCATTCGATCCACCGCTCGGTCTGGGCTTGTGACGCCGGGAGGCGGCATTCGGGCTCCAGATTTAACAATTTCGTCGCTTCCGGCTTGCCGCCGGAAGGGTTCGGACAATTCGGAGTCGACAATGCGCAGGATCATTCCTCTGCTGTTTGCGGCAGCGGCCATCCCGGCCCTTGTGACGGTCGCGGCGCCGTCCGCTCAGGCACGTGAGAGCTCGCTCGCCGCCTATGAGCCCGGCACCATCGTGGTGAAAACCGGCGAGCGCCGGTTGTACCTCATCCTCGGCAACGGCCAGACCCGCAGCTATACGGTGGGCGTCGGCAGGGCCGGCAAGACCTGGACCGGCACCAGCTACGTCAACGGCAAGTACCTCAAGCCGGCCTGGTCGCCGCCCGCCGAAGTTCGTGCGGACAAGCCGCACCTTCCGGCCGTCATTCCGGGCGGGAGCTCGTCGAACCCGATGGGCGTCGCGGCGATGACCCTGAGCGGCGGCGGCGAATATGCGATTCACGGCACCAACGATCCGAAATCGATCGGCGGTTACGTGTCCTACGGCTGTATCCGCATGCACAACAGCGACATCATGGACCTCTACCAGCGCGTGGCTGTCGGCACCAAGGTGGTGGTGACGCGATAGCGGCCACGCCCCGGGCCCCGGTTCGGCTTGCGCCCGCGCTCCGCGCGGGCGCTTTGTTTTATGGCGGCGGTTGCGCCGCGCTGCTCGCGGCGGAGAGCTCGGCCGGCCTGATTGTCGCCTTCAGGCGATCGCGCACCAGTGCGATGTGGTTGCGCAGCAGATAGAGCATGCTCGCGTAGGCGATCGGCATCTTCAACTGGTTCGCCTGCCGTTCGAGTTGGTCCAGCCGCTCGGTGGCTTCGAGCGGGTCGAGCTGCGTCCCGGAGGTTTCCATCTCGGCTTCCAGGAAGCGCAGCTCACCGTAGATGCGGGTGATCTTGCGGCGCATGCCCCAGCCGTACAGCGCCGGTATGAACCGCATCAGCGGATAGAGCACGCCGACGATCGGAATGAGTAGCACGAGCAGCCGGGCGATCAGCGCCGCCATCCAGAACGGCAAATAGTTCTGCAGGAACGGCCGGCCCGACTTGTAGAACTGCTGCGCCTCGTCGCTGAGCGGGATGTCGATGGCTTCGGCGGCGGGGAACTGACCGGCGCGCTGGAACACCCCGGGTCCCGAATGAATCTGTACCGCGGTGTTGAGCAGCAGATACTGGATCGCCGTGTTGAGGTCTCCTCGCACGATCAGGCTGGCTTGCGCCGCCACCAGCGCGGTGTTGGTCGCCGGACGGTTCCGGGCGAGGTCGGCGACGCCGGCCGGCAATGTCACCTTGCTGAGATAGGGAAGCAGCGCCACGTAGGCGTCGGCATGCCGGAGGCTGGCCAACTCGATGCGCTCGTCAGCCAGGAGCCGCTTCACGACCGGCGAATCCCATGACTGCAGCATCAGCGCGGCATCGATCTCACCGTTGAGCAGCTTCTCTTCGGCGGCGTGCGGCGCGAGCGGAAGCAGTTCGCCGGCCTCACGGTCGGCGCCGCTGCGCTTGAGCAGATCGAGCGCGACGACGCGCGTGCCGCTGCCTTCCGGCCCGATCGACACCTTGCGGCCCTTGAGGTTGTCGATGTCGAGCGGCCGTAGCTCGCTGCGATAGAACAGCCACAGCGGTTCGAAGAACAACGTGCCGAGCAATTCGAGCGTGGTGTCATCGCTCGGGCTGGCGCTGCCGCTCTGCACCAGCGCCAAACTGACGCCCAAACGGGGATCGCGCAGCAGCGCCAGATTTTCGACCGCGCCGCCCGTCGGCCGCAGCCGCAGTTCGACGCCGGAACGCGCCAGGATAGCGCGATAGAACTTGCCGACCTCGTGATAGGCGCCGCCGTCGGGACCGGTGGCCATGGTGATGGAGCGGGGCGGCATTGTGCGCAGCAGCGCAACCGCGACGCACAGGATCACGGCCCCGGCGGCAAACAGCGTGAGGGCGAGCCAGTGGCGCCGCAGGAATCGTCTCGCCGACATGCCGGCCATCGCCGATACGGTTCAGTTATGTGCCGGTTTACGTTGCATATGGCCGCGGCGCACGCGCGCTAGCGGGTTTTGCACAGAGCTTTACTTCACCGGCAGCCGGAGGCTCGTCAGGTCGGCGCCCAAGACGACGTTGCCGGTAAATCCGCTGGCCTCGACGGCTTTCCTGAAATCGGCCGCGGTTAGCGCGCCGCCGGGGACCTTGTAGGCGCCTTGCCGGGCGGCGCCGATCGAAGGTCCGAGGTGCGTCAGAACCAGATGCTTCGCATTCGCGCGTCGTGCCATGGCGCCGAGGTCGGTGGTGTTGCTCTGGCGATTGAACACCTCCAGCGGCATTCCGCTGTCCCGGTCGGGTCCCATGACCGGATGCATTGTCGAATGGACGATGACATCCACGTTCTTCGCCAGCAGTTCGACCTGGTCTGAGGTTGAAAGGTTGCGGGGGAGGGTGAGCACATCGTTAGTCGCATCGCCGCCGATCACCACGCTTCCCGCGGGCGAGTCCACGCGATAGGACGCATGGCCGGGAATGTGCGTCGACCGGATCGCACTCACCTTGACGTCGCCGCGCGACCAGACGACCTGCGGCTCGTTCTTGGGCTCGAACGTGATCGTATTGGTCAGTTCCGCCGGCCCGCCGACAAGGCGCACGTCGCCGCCGCCCTCGACCCGCCGCTGCGCGATTTCGCCGGATTGCAGGAAGGCGTCGCCGATATGCGCGATATATTTCGGGCAGCTCACCGTGAAGCCGAAGCGCGAGGGCGCGCCGCCGCTGCAGACGACGTCGAGCTTCGGGCCGGGCGAGGCCCACATCCAGCGATGCTGAATGATGTCGGCGAAGCCCTCGGTATGGTCGCCATGCACATGCGTGAAGAACACCACATGCAGTTGTGCCGGGGTAACGTCGAGCTGCGAAAGCCGCATGTTGGTGCCCCGGCCGGCGTCGAACTGCAATTTCACCGCGCCGCAGTCGTTGCTGTCGTCGCCGATGCGGATCAAGGTCCCGGCGCCGGCCTGCCCGTTGAACACGGCCGGACCGCTTTGCGTGCCGGTCAAGATCACGATGAGACATGGCGCTGCTTCCGCGGCCGGCGCGATGACGAGGCACGGCCCCAGCAGAGCAGCGGCGGCGATCATCTGTCGGCCGAACCGGTTCATCGTGGTCTCCCTGAAGTTATGAAGAACTCATTTCGCATTGTGATGTGATTGGCATCGTGCATGGGCTGCACGTCGGCCGGATCACGGCGTGTTCGCAAATCGCGCGCGGTCATGCGCGGCCATAAAGTCGAGTTCCGGGCCGATCGGCACAATGCCGGTCGGGTTCACGTGCCGCTGGCTGCCGTAATAGTGCTGCTTGATGTGCGCCATGCTCACGGTCCCGGCGATGCCGGGCTGCTGGTAGAGATCGCGCAGATAATTCGACAGGTTGGGATAGTCCACGATCCGCCGAAGGTTGCATTTGAAGTGGCCGTAATAAACCGCGTCGAAGCGTACGAGCGTGCAGAACAGCCGCCAGTCGGCTTCGGTGGTCTCCGCGCCCGCCAGAAATCGCTGGCGCGCAAGCTTTGCTTCAATCTCGTCGAGCGCCGAGAACATTCCGCGGAACGCTTCCTCGTAGGCCTCCTGCGACATCGCAAAGCCGGCGCGATAGACGCCATTGTTGATGTTGCCGTAAACCAGATCGTTGATGCGGTCGATCTCGTCACGCAGCGGCGCGGGATAATAATCGGTCCGTACATTGGTGAAGCGGCCAAACGCGCCGTTGAGCATGCGGACGATCTCGGACAATTCATTGTTGACGATGGTCTTGCGCTCCTTGTCCCACAGCACCGGCACGCTGACCCGGCCGGTGTAGTTCGGGTCGGCCAGCAGATAGACGTCGGCAAGGTCGCTCTTGCCGTTCACGCTGTCCGGGATGGTGCCGGGGCCGGCGCCGAAGCGCCAGCCGCGCGGGCCGTAGAGCGGCTCGACCACCGACAGCGACACGATGTCCTCGAGCCCCTTGAGAGCGCGGAAGATGATGGTGCGGTGCGCCCACGGGCAGGCGAGCGAGACATAGAGGTGATAGCGCGACCGCGCCGCTGCGAAACCGCCATCGCCGGATGGGCCGGAACTGCCGTCCTCCGTCACCCAGTTGCGGAACCGCGTCGCCGGACGCACGAAGCGTCCCGCCTGGGTGCGGACCTCGTGCCGTTCGTCCTGCCAAACGCCGTCGACCAGCAGGCCCATCTAGGGTTCTCCGAGTGCGGTGCTCCGTTTGGCGCAATGTAGTCGGTATCGCGTGCCGTGACATCATCCGCCCGCGCGGCCATGGACCACGGGCGTGCCAGATGATAAGCGCGCTGCGGACGGCGTACTGGCCCGCACCGGTAACGTCGCCGCGCCGGGATCCCCGGACGAGGACCGATGAGCGACTTCGCCATTCTGTCGGAAACGCCGGACGACGCGGTGGCGATCGAGCGCCTGCACGAGCGCACCTTCGGGCCCGGCCGCTACGCCAAGTCGGCCTATCGGTTGCGGGAAGGCGCCGACCACCTGCTCGACCTGTCGTTCACGGCCCGCATCGGCACGCTGCTGGTCGGATCGGTCCGGCTCTCGCCGATCCGGATCGGCGTCACTCCGGCGCTGCTGCTCGGTCCGCTCACGGTCGAGCCGCCGTTTCGCGAGCGCGGCATCGGATACGCGCTGATGTCCCATGCGCTCGACGCCTCGCGGCGCGCGGGCCATCGGCTGGTCGTGCTGGTCGGCGACGAGCCGTATTACGGCAAGGCCGGGTTCAAGCGCGTTCCCGGAGGCCGGCTGGTGATGCCCGGACCGGTCGATCCCGCGCGGCTGCTGGTATGCGAACTGGCCGAAGGCGCGTTCGAGGGCGTCGCCGGTCCGATCTGCCCGGACGGTTCCGCGGCGTGAGGTCGCGCCCGGCAAAGTTAGGACTAACCGCTGAAAATTTTGACGCCATCGGCCGTCACGGCTAGTGTCCTTCAATTCCGAAGTTCGCATCATTGTCCGGCACCTTCGTTCGCGAACTTCGGAATCGAAGGACACTAGCAATGTATCAATCTAGTGTGGCTTTGGTTCAGAAGTCCGCATTTCGAACTCGCCGCAAAATGATGCGGACTTCTGAACCGCCACACTAGCGTCCGATGTGTCATACTCCGGGCCTCCGCAACAGCAGGACGACGTCGTGAAATTCGCCGGTGCGATCCTCGTTGCGGCAAGCCTGTTCGTTGCGGGAGCGGCGCAAGCGCAGCAGGTCGAGCTGTCCAAGCTGCGATGCCGGGCGTTCATCGACCTGCCGAAGGAAACCATCGCCAACATCACGCTGTGGCTCGACGGCTATTACACCGACGAGGAAGACCCGGCGGTGGTGGATTTCGACAAGATGAAGGTCAAGGCCGAGAAGCTCGTCGCGCTATTGTGCGCAGAACCCGAGGATGCGGGTGATGACGGCCGCCGAGGACGTCATCGTCGAAGTAGCCGCAGCTATCGCTTCATCCAAGTCCTGTTCGGCAAATGTGCGGAGCGATCCGACAAGCGGTGCGCTCCCCTCCCACGCGGAGGGGTTGGGGGTGGGCCTTTCGTCGTCGATGCAGCGAACAAGACCCCGCCCGGCCTGCCACGCTTCGCGCGGAGGCGACCCTCCCGAAGGGGGAGGGTGAAGGCAGAGGGCGGTGCCGCCTGCACCGTCAGTTCAGTTTGTAGTTGATGCCGGCGCGCACGATGTTGTCGGTGAGCCGCGGGTTGATGGTCGCCGCGACGGTGGCGTCGGCCGGGAGAGCCGGCGCGATCGAGAGAGCCGAAGTCCATGTAGAGATATTCGGCCTTGGCGGTCCAGTTGCCGACCGAGATGCGCCTCGATTCCGCCGCCGACCGTCCAGCCGGCTTTGTAAGCGTGTGGCTGAAGGCGGCATTGACCGCGGTTGCCGATCGCGTCGAAGCCCGCCAGCGTGCCGCTGGTCTTGATCTCGCCGAACGCCACGCCGGCGGTAACGTACGGCAGCAGGTGCGGCGTGATCGGCGTGCCGACGCGGCCGCGCAGCGTGCCGAACCACGGCAGCCGGTGCTCGAACGACGCGATCACCGGCGCATCGAGCGGCGCCAGCAGCGGATTGCAGACGTCGCCCGGGCAGAACGCCGTGTACGTCGGCGCGCTGGCGTCGAGCACTGGATGTCGCCTTCGATGCCGACCAGCAGCGCGCGTGGCATCCAGTTGTAGCCGGCCTGGACACCGAAGATTCCGCCGTCGAGCCGGTTGGCGGTGTGGCCGCCGAACAGCGGCTCCCCGAGCGAGGGCATCGCCGAAGTTGGCGCCGGTGACGACCCGTCCGCCGCCGACGCCCGCATTGGCGCCGACATAGAGACCGCTCCAGTTCCACGCCGCCGCCATCGGCGCCTTGGTGACCATCGCGGCGGCAGTGGGCCCTTGTGGCCCTTGAGCTGACCGGGCGGGCCGCTCGGCCGCGCGGCGTCGAACTTGGCGTTGAGATAGAGCTTCACGCCGCGGCCGGGAAGCAGGACCTCGTCCTTGTGGAACTGGACGCTGTTGCGCATGTCGACGTCGAGCAGGTTGTTGCCGACGAGGCCGGTGGTGAGCTCGACCGGCCCCCACGGCGAGTCGCGCCAGATATCGTTTGTGAACGATCTCGGCCTTGACCAGGTTGTAGCCGGCGGTCGGCGTCTCGAACGGCGCGAGATCGTACTGCGCGAACGCGTGCAGCAGGCCTGCGCGGACGAACCAGTTGTCGTTGCGCCAGTAGGCGCCGCCGCCGAGGCGCTGCGGCGGAATGCGCGGCACGTTGCTGCCGTCCGTGAACGTCGCCCGCACCGTGTCGTATTGGCCGTCGACGCCGAACAGGCCAGGCCCGAGCGGAACGACATCCCATTGCCACGCCAGCTCCGCGCCGCGGAAGATCGCATCGCGCTGGGCGATGGCGGTCTGCAGCAGCTCGGTCTCGATGCCGCAGGTGGCGAACTCCTCGCCGCAGAAGATTCCGGTCGGCTGCTGATAGATGAAGTTGTTGAAGCGCGTGTAGTAGGCCTTGCCGTCGAAGCGGAAGTCGCCGAGCACGCGCTTGAGGCCGATCTCGGCGGTGCTTGCAGTCTCGATCGTCGAGATTGGGATTGCCGATGTCGAACGTCTGGGTCGCGTCGTGCGGCCCCTTGGCGAACAGCTCGACCGCCCGCGGCGCGCGCTCGATGCGCTGCAGGTTGAAGCTCGCCACCATGTACGACGGCAGGTCCTGGATCAGGCTGTAGCTCACGCTCTTCGGCGCGAAGCTGACCGATCGTGCAAAGCCCTCCGGATCGTCGGGCGGCGGCAGGAAGTTCGCCGGAAAATTGACCGGCGGTGCCGTCGACCTTGACGTTCTCGATGCGGACCGCGAACTGCGAACGCAGTTATCGGCGTGTGCTGCGAACTCGTTGAACCAGTAGGCGGCTGCGACCCGGGTACGGGCCGGGAACAGCAGCGCTTCGCCCGAGGTGTCGAGCTGCTGATGGCTCCCCTGCGCGCCGAAGAAGCTGGTCCAGGCGCCGAACGGGCTCGACATCGGCATGTGTCTCGACCTCGACCTTGCCCTCCTTCTCGCGGTTGAGGAACGTGCCGGCAATCTGCTCGAAGCCGATGTCGTTGAGTGCCGAGCTCGTGGTGCTTGTAGTCGGTGTAGCCGGCCCAGTAGCGGATAGCGTAGACCGGCGAAAGCGACGGCCGGAATTCGCCCTTGCTGGTGATCTTGGTCTGCTCCAGCCGGATGTGCGACCGCCGCTCGGAGGCTTCGAGGCCTGGGATCTGATAGTCGGTGATGAAGCGGCTGACCGCGGCGCCGGCATAGCCGCCGTCGAACAGCCACGAGCCGCCAGCCGATGCGCTCTCGGCGGTGAGCGACGAGTTCGGCTGCCGGCCGTTCACCACCGGCGGCGGGTCCGGCGGGAACAGATACGGATAGCTCGGGATCCAGTAGTTGCTGGTGCGGCGTCCGGAGACGTCGGCATGGATCGCGGCGTTGCGCGAGCCGGCGTCGAGCAGCAGCGCGCTCTCCCAGCCGTTGTCGACGCTGCTGAGGCCGGCCTTCAGTCTCGGCCGCGACGCCGCCGAACGGCGCCATGGTCGGGATGCGGTTGTTGATCGCCTCGACGATGCCGCCGATCGCCTGCGAGCCGTAGCGCAGCGCCGCGGGCCCGCGATAGATTTCGATCTTCTGGATCGCCAGCGGATCGATCGGCACTGCGTGATCCTGGCTGAGATCTGCGACGTCGGCGGTGCCGACGCCGTTCTCCTGCACGCGCACGCGGGAGTCGCTCAAGCCGCGCAGGATCGGCCGGCTGGCGCCGGGCGCGAACGTCGACGACGTGGCGCCTGGCTGGGTGAAGAACACGTCGCCGAAGTTCTGTGTCGGCGTCTGCTGGATCTGCCCGCTGGTGATGGTGCCGAGCGGCGCATAGGGCTGGGTCGAGGCCCGCGGCGTTGTGGTCGGCGTCACCGGCGGTGTCGCGGGAGCCGGCGTCACGCGCGCGGGAGCGGCCTGCGCCGGCCGCGCGGGACCAGGACGGCGCGGCGGCGGTGGCGCCGTCACGGTGACGGGCGGCACGGAGATGGTCGGCGTCTGCGGCGCTTCCGCCGCGGGCGTCGGCGTCGGTGTTGGTGCGGGCGGCGTCTGAGCCGCCGGCGGTGTCGGCGCAGGAGCCGGTGTGGGGGCGGGCGTGGGAGCCGGCGCCGGTTCCGAAGTCGTTTGCGACTGCGCCCCGCTGGCGAGGCAGCACGCGATCGCCAGCGCCGAACTGCTCAAGAACACCCATCGTCTGTTACGGATCAACATATCGAACCCCCACATCCCCTGCCGGAACGACCCACCCGAATTTCGGGTCCCCTGAGGTCGTCCGGTTGCACCGCGGATGGCCGAGCGGCGGCACGCGCCGACGCCCGATGCCGACGATGTCAGGCGATGGGAGGTGCTCGCGCTCGGAAGAGCGCGGGATGCGGCGCCGTCAGTTCGGTTGCGACGGCGATGAGCGCGTGACGTTCGAACGCGACGGGCAGCGCCAGGATCGGCGCCGTGGGCGCCACCAGCGTTTGTGTCAGATGGATCAGCGCGCAGATCGCGCAATGATCCTGATCCGGCCCTTCGGGTCGTGCTTGGCGCTTCCGGCCCGTGATCCGCCCCGGCGGCGATCGCCGCGTCACCGGCGTGCGATTCCGCATGACCGAGATGCGCATGGTCGAGATGGACGTGACTGCACGCTATCGCGAGCTGGAACACCAGCGCGGCGAGCGCGAGGTACGACCCCCATCTTTGGCGCAGCCTGAACCAGCGCATCGCGATGCGATCCCGCTCGAATCGGCAGTGCGATTGCCTGCCGTCCGTCGGGAACTCTAGCGAGGATGTTATATTGTAACAATATGCTCAAGGGCGATTGCGGCGCGCTGTTGCACGAAGTCAACACCGCGCGGATGCGCTCCTGATGCAACTTGATGGGTACGAAGCCATCACGCGGTTTTTGTCTGCGCCGGCTTCACGCGAACGAGGATGACCTTCTGCTGATCGCCAGTTCGCTCGACATCGACGATGCCGGATGCCTCGACCAGTTCGCTCAGGCGGGCAAAGCCGTAGTTTCTTGAATCGAAGTCCGGCGCCTGTTTTGCCAAATGCCCGCCGACCCTTGCGAGGTTGGCTCGGCCATCCTCGTCGGCGACGGCCGAGATCGCTGTCCGCAGCATCGCAAGTAAGGCCTTGTCCTGGGCATTCTTCGTCCTGGCCTTGGCGCTCGCTTGCGCGGCCGGTGTGATTGCGGCCTTCTCTTCGGGCGCGTTGAGCACATCGAAATAGACGAATTTTTCGCAGGCAGTGATGAAGGGGCGCGGGGTCTTACGCTCGCCGAACCCATAAACGGTGACGCCATGTTCGCGGATCCGCCCGGCCAGCCGCGTGAAGTCGCCGTCGCTCGAGACGATACAGAAGCCGGAGAAGCGACCGGTATAGAGGAGGTCCATGGCATCGATAATCATCGCGCCGTCCGTCGCGTTCTTCCCAGTGGTGTAGGCAAATTGCTGAATCGGCTGGATGGAGTGTTCGAGCAGACAATCCTTCCAGCCGTTGAGGTTCGGCTTTGTCCAGTCGCCATAGATGCGCTTGACACTGGCGGTTCCATAGTTGGCGATTTCGGCGAGTAGTGCGGTGATGATTCTTCGGTGTCGCGTTGTCGCCGTCGATCAATAAGGCGAGCCTCGCGGTGCTCTCCACCGTCATGGCGCGATCTCCCTTTGATTTGCGCAGACTATAGCAACAGCATCGCTTCTTGGATCGTCATAGGTCGATTGCTAGCGCGATCTGGAGTTCGCATCGCGCGAAAAGATTTGCGACGAAACTTTGGGGTCGCCGAGTTTCGCTATTTGACCGACAAGACTTGGTTCAGCGGCCTTCGCGCGCCCACGTGGCGGCCAGCGCACCGACCAGCAGCAGCAGGCCGATCAGGCCGGCGAACACCGGCAGCACGCCGATGCCGCGCACCACGCTCGCTTCGCGGATGCGCAATCCGATCCAGTTGTCGCCGTGGAACGTGTCCGCGGAGCGCGTGCCGACAATGCGGGGCAGGCTGACGCCGCTGCCGTCCTCGATGCGCACGACGTCGCCGCCGGTGGCATTTGCCAGCGGCGCCAGCATCTGCAAGGTCGAGGTGACTTCGGTGAATTCGCGCGGATTGGCGGGGCCGACATTGGCGAGCGCGGTGAGCGTGCCGTCGGTGGCGCGCCAGAGCCCAAGCTCATTTGCCTCGACGGCCGAGCGCCAGACGCCCGGTTCGGATTGCGTCAGCGTCAGGTTGCGGGTCTTGCCGGACGGCGTCGTCAGCGTGATGTCGCTGACCGTTTCCGACATGCTCTGGCGCTGCACGGTGAGGTCGCGGCCGCGCACGAACATGCGCAGTGCTTCTTCCTCGAGGTCGGGCTGCTTCATCAGCCAGTGCGATAACCGCCGCAGCAGGTCGATGTGCGGGCCGCCGCCTTCGTAGCCGCGCGCCCACAGCCAGATGTGGTCGGAGAGCAGCAGCGCGACCCGGCCTTCGCCTTCGCGTGACAGCACCAGCAGCGGCTTGTTGTCGGGGCCCTGCATCACCGCGGTGCCCTTGCGGGTGCGGCTGTCGACCAGCCGGAACCACTGGCTCCAGTGCGGCGGATCGCTGTCGGAGCCTTCGAGCCCGCGTGTCACCGGATGGCGTTTGCCGAGATCGGTAAGCGCAGCACGAAACGCGCCATCAGTCGTGCGCCCGTTCGGCTCGGCCGGCAGGACGACTTCGAGCGGCGTGCGCCAGAGGCTGGTCTGGCTGGCATAGTCGGGCCCGGCCGCGACCAGCACGGCGCCGCCGGCGCGGACGTAGCGGGCGATGTTGTCGAAGTAGATGATCGGCAGCACGCCCTGGCGCGCGTAGCGGTCGAAGATGATGAGCTGGAACTCGTTGATCTTCTGCTGGAACAGCTCGCGCGTCGGGAAGGCGATCAGCGAGAGTTCGTTGATCGGCGTGCCGTCCTGCTTTTCGGGCGGACGCAGGATGGTGAAGTGCACCAGATCGACCGAGGCGTCCGACTTGAGCAGGTTGCGCCAGCGTGCGCTCGCCGGCATGCGGCTCGCCCGAAACGAGCAGCACGCGCAGCTTGTCGCGCACGCCGTCGATCGAGACCACCGCTCGGTTGTTGACCTCGGTCAGCTCGTTGTCGATCGGCGAGGCTTCGATCTCGACGATGTTCGGCCCGGCGTGGGCGATCTGCACGTTGACGCTGACATTCTGCCCGACGCGCACGCTGCGGCTGTCGACCGGCTCGCCGTCGCGGCGGACGGTGATCTGCGCGGTGCCGGGCGAGGCGCCCTGATCCTCGATCTTGAACGTGATGGTCTGCGTCTGGCCGACGATGCCGAACCGCGGCGTCGTCACCAGCACGACGCGGCGGTCGCGTTCGTTGGCGTGGCCGGTAATCAGCCCGTGCACCGGCGCCGAGAAGCCGAGCCCGGTGAAATCCGTCGGCAGGTCGTGAATGCGGCCGTCGGTGATCATGATGGCGCCGGCGATGCGGTCCTGCGGCACGTCCGCGAGCGCGGAGGTCAGCGCCGTGAACAGCCGCGTACCGTCGGTCTCGCCGTCGGACTGCCCGGCCTCGACGAAGCGCACTTCGAGATTGGGAATGCGGCCGAGCCGTTCGGCGACCTGGGCGCGCGCCGCTTCGGTCTGGGCGGTGCGGTCGCCGAAATCCTGGCTGGCGCTCTTGTCGATCACCACCACCGCGACCGAGGTCAGCGGATCGCGGTCCTCGCGCGTGATCGACGGATTGGCGAGCGCAAGCACGAACAGCGCGAGCGCGACGGTGCGCATCAGCGCGCCGCGGCTGCGCGAGAACACCAGCAGCAGCGAAATCAAAAACGCCACCGCGGCCGCCACCCAAAGCACGGCGTCCGGAACCAGCGGCGCGAACGAGATACCGAAATTCATCCCAACTCCACGTGTCCCGGACGCGGTGCAGCATGCAGCGCGTCAGCGCGAAATGGTGCGCCGCTGATCCGGGACCTTTCCAAAGTCGGTGTCCGAAACGATCCCGGGTCTGCAGCGCACCACTTCGTGCTGCGCCGCGTCCGGGACATCATTTCGAACCCTTGGCGCAACCGAAGCTCCTACTGTCCCAGCCGCTCGAGCAGTGCCGGGATATGAACCTGATCGGCCTTGTAGTTGCCGGTCAGGGTGTACATCACGATGTTGACGCCGGCGCGGAACGCGAATTCGCGCTGCCGTGCCTCAGCGGAGATCAGCGGCAGCATCGGCTGGCCGTCCGGCCGCATCGCCCAGGCGCCGGCAAGGTCGTTCGACGTGATGATCAGCGAGGATACGCCGTCGCCGGCGCGCGCTGGCCGCGTGCCGGGCTCCTCGTCGTTGGCGCTCGGCGTCGCCTCGACCCAAAGCTGGCCGGACGCGAAGCGGCCCGGAAACTCTTTGAGCAGGTAGAACGTCTTGGTCAGCACATGGTCGCGCGGCACCGGTTCAAGTTCGGGAATGTCGAGCGCCGAAAGGATCGACCGCAGCGCCGTCATGCCGGGACCGCGGGTCGCGCCGCCGGGGCCGGGCGGCGCCTCGACGGCGTCGCGGGTGTCGAACAGCACGGTGCCGCCGCGCTTCATGTAGGCATCGACCAGTTCGAGCGCCTCGCGTGATGGCTTCGGCGCGCTCGGCACCACCGGCCAGTAGATCAGCGGATAGAACGACAGCTCGTCGCGTCCCGGATCGATCCCGATCGGCTCGCCCGCTTCCAGCGCGGTGCGCTGCGCCAGAAACAGCGTCAGGCCCTGCAGCCCGGCCTTGCTGATGCGGTCGACCTCCGCGTCGCCGGTGATCACATAGGCGAGCCGGGTTTCGAGCGTCGACTTCAGCGCCTGTTGCTCGGCCTGATCCTGCGCGAACGCGCGCGGCGGCGCGGCCAGAGTTGCGGCGAGGATCGCCAAGACCACCGCGGCGGCGGCCGGCCGGCCGGCGCGTCCGAACCGCCGCAGGCCACCCGCCATCAGGAACACGATCAGCGCATCGATCGCGAGCAGCGCGAGCGCTGTGATCAGGATCGGCCCGCGTAGGTCCTGTGGCTCAGTCATCCGATAAGCCTCCCGGCGTGCGCTGAGCGCCGATAGATCGAGCGGCGCAAGACGATCAGCGGGTGCAAGCGTGTTCACCGCCAGCAATCCTTCCGGCGGACCGTAAAATCCTGGCGGGTGGTCGAAGGTTGCGCGGCCGGCAAAACCGGTCGGCACCGGTCGTGCCGTGGTCGGCGGCGGGCCGAGAACGCCGAAGCCATCGAGAATGCGCGTCGGTGGCACGACTTCGCGCGGAGCGCGGCTGCCGCTGGCAGCGGTTTCGCCGGCAGCGATCGAGCCCGACAGGGAAACGATTTGCTTGAGCATTTCGACGAATGTGCCCGAAAGCGGCAGGTCGGACCAGCGGGTATCGGCGGTCACATGAAACAGCACGACCAGACCCTTGCCGCGGCGCTGCGCGGTGACGAGCGGCGTGCCGTCCGCCAGCGTCGCCCAGGTGCGATCGGTGAGCGTCGCATCCGGCTCCGCCAGCACCTGACGGGTCACGGTGACGTCGTTCGGGATCGCCATGTCGAAGAATGGGCCCTCGCGCGTGAACGCGGTCAGCTGCCTGCGGCTGCTCCCACGACAGCGAGCCGCCCAGCACGCGGCCGCCGCGCCGCAGCTTCACTGGCACGAGATCGTCGTCGGCGGCGGCGAGCCGCGGTCCGGCGAAGCGTACGATCACGCCGCCGTCCTCGATCCACTTCGTCAACTGCTCGCGCGCCTCAGCGACGTTGCCGACGTCGGCCAGGATCATCATCGGCAGTCGCTGCTCGATAAACTGGCTCACCGCCTGCGCGGGCGATCCACGCTCGGCGAGCCTGATGTCGGCGAACGGGCTGAGCGCGCGGTTGAGATAGAACGTGGCGGCCAGCAGCGGCTGCGCCGTATCGGCGGTCGAGCCGGTGATGACGCCGACCGTGCGGCGCCGCCAGCGCTTGTCGAGCAGCGACACGGCGCCGGCTGAGCGTTCGCCGGCGATCTCCAGCCGGGCGATGTCGTTCCTGATCTCGACCGGCAGCGTCAGCTCGGCGTCGGTCTCGCGTTCGTTCGGCTTGAACGTGAAGGTGGTGTCGCCGAGCGGCAGGCCCTTGAGATCGAGCGCGCGGACCGTGCCGGTCTCCGGAGCGTTGTTCGTGCGCAGCACCTTCACGGTAAGCGCGCCCGCGGTGTTGTCGGCGCCGGCCAGCGCGCGCGGACCGGCGATGCCACCCTCGACCACGGTGAGCGGGCGGCCGTCGAGCGCCTTGCCGAGCGCGGCAACGAACTCGGCGCCGCCGCCGAGATCGACGCCATCAGTCAGCCAGACCACTTCGACGTCCGAGGACGCAGCCAGGAAGCGGCCGAACGCCGGCAGCGTGTCGGCCCGCTCGACCGCATGCGGCTTCGGCTTGATCTGCTTCAAGCGGATGCGCGCGGCGGCCGGCGTCTCGAACGAAATGTCGCGGTTGGGCTCCGAGAGCGGGATCAGCGCCACGCCACGCCCGTCCGCTTCCGCGCGTGCGACCAGGTCGTCCGCGGTGCGCATGCGGGCGTCCCAGGTACCGGCGGCGGGAAAACCGTCGTCGATCAAGAGCGCCAGCGGCGCCTTCGCGCTCGAGGTCGCGACCGGCGGATTCCACAGCGGCCCGGCGGCCGCGATGATCACGATCGCGGCCAGCAGCAGGCGCAGCAACGTCAGCCACCAGGGCGTCCGCCGCGGCTGTTCCTCTTTCGGCTTGATGTCGAACAGCAGCCGCGTCGGCGGAAAGTCGACGCGCCGCGGCTGCGGTGGAATGAGCCGCAATAGCCACCATAGAACCGGCAGGCTCAGCAGTCCGAGCAGTACCAGCGGCTGCGCGAAGGCGAGCGGCAGGCCTAGCATGCACCGGCTCCGTCATGGGTCCTCATCCTGAGGAGCGTCGCACAGCGACGCGTCTCGAAGGATGGCGGCACATTCCGAACGAGCGGCCATGCTTCGAGACGCGATCTCCGGTCGCTCCTCAGCATTAGGTGAAGCGCCCGCATCATGCCGACCTCCGCTGGCCGGCGACGCTGACACGGCCGGAGTTGGTGGCGCCGGGCGGCGGCGCGCCCATGCGGGCATGCAGCGCGAGCATCAGTTCGGTTGCCGGGCGGTCGGTGCGGTGAATGGCGAAGCTCCAGCCGAGCTTGTCGGTCTCGGCGCGAATCTCGGCGCGATGGCTCGCGACCTTCGCTTCGTAGTCGGCCTTCCATGCCTCGGCGCGGCCGGCCGTGATCGAACCGCCGCCTTCCGGCTCGATGAACTCGACGCGCCCGGAATACGGGAAGGTCTCCTCCGCGGGATCGACGATCTGCACCGTATGGCCATGCGCGCCGGTCGCCGAAAGCTGCGCGAGCGTCTTGCGCACATCCGCGATCGGGCTCCAGAAATCTGAAACCACCACGATCTCGGCGAGCGACGACGGCGCGAACGCCACCGGCAGGCTCGAACGCGGAGTGGGATCGTGCAGGATCGCGTTCGCCATCTTGTCGAGCACGTTGCGGCTGCCGGTCGGCCGCATCAGGCCCGGCATGCCGACGCGCTCGCCGGCGTGCACCAGGACTTCGGCCAGCGCGAACGCCACCACCAGCGTGCGATCGAGCTTGGATTCCTGCGCCAGCGCCGACTTGAAGTGCATCGATGGCGAACGGTCCGCCCAGATCCAGACGGTGTGCGCGGCTTCCCACTCCTGCTCGCGCACATAAAGATGCTCGTCGCGCGCCGAGCGGCGCCAGTCGACGCGCCTGGCCGGCTCGCCGGAGACGAAGCGGCGGTATTGCCAGAAATTCTCGCCCGGTCCGGCCCGCTTGCGGCCATGCAGCCCGTGGATGACGGTTGCGGCGATGCGGCGAGCCTCCAGAATGAGGCGAGGCATGGTCTCGGCCAGCGAGCGGCCTTCGCCGCTCGCGAGCTGAGTTGCACGAAGTTCTTCCCGCGGCCCCTTCGGCTTCGACGCCATCAGGTCATCCGATCCGCGACTTCAGGCGGCCGATGACGCCTTCGACCGTCTCGCCGTCGGCGCGGGCCGCGAACGTCAGCGCCATGCGGTGCTTGAGAATGGGCTCGGCCATCGCCAGCACGTCGTCGATCGACGGCGACAGCCGGCCATCGAGCAGCGCGCGCGCACGCGACACCAGCATCAGCGCCTGGGAAGCGCGCGGGCTCGGACCCCATGCGATCAGCTTGCCGATGTCGCCGGTTTCCGCGCCCGGGCGCGCCGACCGCACCAGCGTCAGAATGGCGTCCACCACCGACTCGCCGACCGGCAGGCGGCGCACCAGGCGCTGCGCGGCGATCAACTCCTCGGAGGTCATCGTCGGCTTCGGCTTGCTTTCCTCAGTGCCGGTGGTGTCGAACACGATCCGGCGCTCGGCGGCCTGATCGGGATAATCGACGTCGATCTGCATCAGGAAGCGATCGAGCTGCGCTTCCGGCAGCGGATAGGTGCCTTCCTGCTCGATCGGGTTCTGAGTGGCGAGCACGTGGAACGGGCGCGGCACGTCGTGACGGTTGCCGGCGACGGTCACGTGCAACTCCTGCATCGCCTGCAGCAGCGCCGACTGGGTGCGCGGGCTCGCGCGGTTGATTTCGTCCGCCATCAGAAGCTGAGCGAAGATCGGTCCCGGAATGAAACGGAAGTTGCGCTTGCCGCCGACGCCTTCTTCCAGCACCTCGCTGCCGACGATGTCGGACGGCATCAGGTCGGGCGTGAACTGGATGCGTTTGGCGTCAAGGCCGAGCACGATGCCCATGGTCTCGACCAGCTTGGTCTTGGCGAGGCCGGGCAGACCGACCAGCAGCGCATGGCCGCCGCACAGGATCGTGACGAGCGCGTGCTCGACGACCTGTTCCTGGCCGAAGATGACGTTGCCGATCGCGCTCTTGGCCGCGGCCACCTGCGTGCCGGTCGCCTCGGCTTGGCGAACGATCATGTCTTCCAGCTTTTCAAGGGCTTCGCCGGCAACCGCCATTTGTTCGCTCCTGATCATCAAGTCTTGTTAGGCCCAAAACGACCCTCAGGCCAATTCTGAGCAGAAAACGTGCAACATCCGGGCCAACTATCGCACCGCTGGGCGGCTGCGACGCCCGGCTTCTTTCCAATTGCCCACAGATTATGCCATTTCTTTCCGGCGCGGCCCGCCGTTCCTGCAGGGCTGTTGCGAGCAGCCGGGGCCGGTTCGCCCGAAAACGCAGTGAGCGCTTGAATTCTTGAGCTTTTCGACACCGGCGTAGCGCTTCCGGCGGCCGGCGGACAAGCTTGCTTGCGATCACGATCGCGTGGAAAACAGCCGATCACTAGTGTCCCGATTTCGAAGTTCGCATCATTCCGCGGCACCCTCGTTTGCGAACTTCGGAATCGAAGGACACTAGCAACTCATTGATCTAGTGTGGCTTTGGTTCAGAAGTCCGCATCTTGGACTCGCCGCAGAAACGGTGCGGACTTTTGAACCGCCACACTAGTACAAGTTCCAGGCAAACCATGGCGAAGGAAGGGCAGACGACGGCTGGGCTCGATGCCATCGCGGGCGTTGCGCGCGCCGCTGCCGGTCGTGGCCCGCCGCCGGTCCATCTATGGAACCCGCCGTTTTGCGGCGATCTCGACATGCGGATCGCCGCCGACGGAACCTGGTACTACCTCAAGACCCCGATCGGCCGTCACGCAATGGTGAAGCTGTTCGCCTCGGTGCTCAAGCGCGAGGGCGACAGCTACTATCTGGTCACGCCGGTCGAAAAGTGCGGCATCGTCGTCGACGACGCGCCGTTTCTGGCTGTCGAACTCAAGGTCGAACAGGGAGAGCATGGCCAGGTGCTGCTGTTCCGCACCAATGTCGATGACTGGGTGACCTGCGGGCCCGGGCACGCGTTGCGGTTCGAGCCGGAAGAAGGGACGGGCGGACTTAAGCCATATCTGCACGTACGGCGCGATCTCTGGGCCAAGGTGACACGCGTGCTGTTCTACGATCTGGT
Source organism: uncultured Alphaproteobacteria bacterium (assembly GCA_963807865.1). Lineage (GTDB taxonomy): Bacteria > Pseudomonadota > Alphaproteobacteria > Rhizobiales > Xanthobacteraceae > VAZQ01. Next base: position 269,926 of record CAWEDK010000034.1, read on the forward strand.
CGAACTGGGCGAGGAACGCGATGTGGCCGGCGATCGGATGTTCGGGGTCGCGTCCGGCGGGGAGTTCTTTGCGATGGCGCCGGCCGACAGCTTGAAGGACCTGATGTGATGGACGCGGTGCTGCCCGGCAGCGTGGGCTTGACCGGCCAGGACTTTTTCGCGCGTGCGCGGTCGCGGCTCTCGCTCGACGTGCCGGCCGCGCTCGACGATTACGCCGCCGAAGCGGTGCGCGGCGACCTCGATCTCGATCCGGTGCTATGGGAACGCGCGGGCGTGAAGGCGACCAAGCCGGCCGCGGTGCTCATTCCGGTCGTCGATCGCCCCGATCCCGACCGTGCTGCTCACGCTGCGCACCGAGCTTCCGAGCCATCCGGGCCAGATCGCGTTTCCGGGCGGCAAGATCGATCCGCACGACGTCACGCCCGCGGGCGGCGGCGCTGCGCGAAGCCGAGGAGGAGATCGGGCTCGCGCACGACTTGGTCGAGCCGATCGGCTATCTCGATCTCTATCTCACATTCTCGGGCTATCGCATCCTGCCGACGCTGGCGCGCATCTCGCCCGATTACCGGCTGACGCTCAACGAGCACGAGGTCGCGGATGCGTTCGAGGTGCCGCTCGCCTTCCTGATGGATGCGCAGAACCACGCGCTGCACAGCCGCGACTGGAAGGGAATGGAGCGCAGGTATTACGCCATGCCGTTCGGCGAGCGCTACATTTGGGGCGTGACTGCGGGTATATTGCGCAATCTCTACGAGCGGATTTACGGGACATGACGTTCGTCCGAACGGCTCACTCATGCCGCATCGCAGAGACTCAAGGCAGGGTCCCGGCGATTTCACTCATGGCCGCACCAGAAGATCTCGTTCCATGATCCGTCCGGTCCTCACCGAAATCGCTCTCTTCGTCGTGCCGTTCGTGGTCTACGTCATCTTTCTATGGGCGACGCGCGCGCGCGTGCTCGACTGGGCGAATTGGTCGCTGTCGCGGGTGTCGTGGCTGGTGATCGCGGCGCTCTTCATGATGGTCGGGAGCTTCATTGTGCTTGCGCAATTCGGCGGTGCGCCGCCCGGATCGACCTACGTGCCGGCCCATTACGAGGATGGCGTGTTCGTGCCCGGACAGACCAAGTGAGCGATGCGCCACGCCGTGTCGATGCCGGCTGGCTTTCCGACAAGCCGCTCGCGCAACTGCTTGCCGTGCTCGGCGGCGACGGCGAGGAAGCGCGCGTGGTCGGCGGCGCGGTGCGTAACACGCTGCTCGGCGCGCCGCATGGCGACTTCGACATCGCCACCACGGCGCTGCCCGACGAGGTCATCCGCCGCGTCGAGGCGGCGGGCTTCAAGGCGGTGCCGACCGGCATCGAGCACGGTACCGTCACGACGATCGTGGGCGGGACGCCGTTCGAGGTCACCACGCTGCGCGAGGACATCGAGACTTTCGGCCGCCACGCCAAGGTGGCGTTCGGCCGCGACTGGCGCCGCGATGCGCAGCGCCGCGACTTCACGATGAATGCGCTGTCGGTGGCGGCTGACGGCACGCTCTACGATTACGTCGGCGGGCTCGCCGACCTCGAGGCGCGCCGCGTGCGCTTCATCGGCGATGCCGCGACCCGGATCGCCGAGGACTATCTGCGCATCCTGCGGTTCTTCCGCTTCCATGCGGTGTACGGTCGTGGCCTGCCCGACCCCGAGGGCGTGCGCGCCTGCATCGCCGGCCGTGCCGGGCTCGAGCAGTTGTCGCGCGAGCGCATCCGCACCGAGATGCTCAAGCTGCTGCTCGCCGAGCACGCGGTGCCGACGCTCGCCGTCATGACCGAGACGGGGCTGCTCGGAAACCGTGCTCGGCGGCGTGCCGCAACTCGCCAGCACCAGCAACGTGATCAAGCTGGAGCACGCGCTCGGCCTGCCGTCCGACTCGATCCGCCGGCTCGGCGCGCTCGGCGTCTCAGTGATCGAGGATGCCGAGCGGCTGCGCGCGCGGCTGCGGCTCGCCAATGCCGAATACGAGCGGCTCGCCGCGATGGCGGACACCTGGTGGCGGATCACCGCGCAGTGGGACGAGCGGCAGGCCCGCGCGCTGCTCTACCGGCTTGGGCCCGAGCAGTACGTCGACCGGGTGCTGCTGGCCTGGAGCCGCGCCGCCGAAGGCGCCGCCGATGCGCACTGGCGCGCGCTCGCGACATTGCCGGCGCGCTGGACGGCGCCGGTGTTCCCGCTCAAGGCGGCCGACTTTCTGGCGCGCGGCCTCGCCAAGGGGCCGGGCCTCGGCGCCGCGCTGCGCGCCGCCGAGACCGCGTGGGTGGCGGCCGATTTTCCGGGCGACGCCGCCGCGCTCGCGGCCATCGCGGATGCGGCGGCGCGGGCGTCATGACGCGCGTTAGTTCGCCAACTCGTTGTAATACGGCCAGCCGGCGCAGGTTTCGGAAAGTTGACTGCGCCCGTGATGATAGCGCGCCGTTTCCTCGCGTCCTTCGAGGAAGTGCGCCAGACCGAGATAGTATTCGTCGGTCGGATTCATTTCGTGCGCGTCAAGGCACTTCTGCACAAGCTCGGACCAGGCCGATCGTCCCCCGGCAGATCGACCTCCTCCGACTGTCTTAAGCAGGAGCGCAAGCTCGGCAAGGCAGCGCAAATTGCCGGGCTGCAGGCCGAGAGCCTTTTCGTAACTCGTGATCGCGTCTTGCAGATTGCCGCACTCGGAATTGTATGCCGCCCACTGGCGGATGAGATCGACATCGAATGGGTGGATATGCATGGCCCTCTGCAGCACTTGTCCGATCAGATCGTAGGCCGCGATTTTTCTCAAAGATACGACCAGATCGATGATCAACTCGGATTGGATCGCTACCTCCGATGCGGCCCGTTGCGCGCCGCGAACCAACATTTCTCCCGCACGGGGATTTCCGGCCGCCAGCAGGATCTTGCCGGCCAAAATCAGGTCCTCGGCCGGTCGTTCGCCGCTGCCGAGTAACGGTGCGAGCGTGGCCCACGCGTTCTTGGGATCGCCGGCCGCAAATTGCGCACTTGCGGCATTATGGCGGACCTCGTCTTCGAAGCTCCGGTGAACCGGATTGTCGGAGGCGGCAATGCAGTCGAGACAGCGGGTCCAGGCGACAGCGGAATCGCGGTAGCGTCCCAGGCCAAATAAGGCCGAACCCCGGCCGGCCCACCCTCTGGGATCGGCCGGTGCGCGGTCCGTGACTTGAGTAAAGGCTTCCTCCGCCGCCTCATAGCGCTTCGCTTCGTTGCGCAAGGCGCCGAGCGCCAGATGTGCGGAGACGATCGGAGCGTTCACGGCATCGAGGTGTTCACGGATGAGGACCAAGAGCTGCGCCTCGGCGGCCGCGGGGTCGCGCGCGAACACCGAACGAAAGAATTCGTACTTGTCGAACACCGCCTGCCGTTTGGGTAGCGGAAATTCGTCCAGAGAACCGCGAACTTCGTGCTCGAAGTCCAGGTCGCGCGGCATCGTGAAACGCGGGACGTAGCTCGCGCCCAGGTGCTCGCAAAGACTCCTGATGGCTTGATCATATTTCAGGAAGTCGAAATAGCGCAGGCGGTTCTGGCCTTCGAACAGCTCGACGTCCCGCCAGCCTCCGAGCGGCTCGCTCAGGCACGTGAGCATCGCAACGTCCGGAAGACTGCGGCAGATTTCAACCTCTTCGCGAACGTAGCGTGAGGTCCTGGCGTGACGGCTGTCGAACAGGACGAAGACGTGCGCCGAGCGGACGCGTTCGGAATATTCCTGCCGGAAGTCGGCGCCGTACTTGCTGGTGACCTCGTAGCACCAGATGTCGCCGACGCGCGCACGGGCCAAGTCCTCGGCCACCCGCGTCACCAGGTGTCCGTCCTTGCCTCCGTAACTCAGGAACACATTTCGGCATTGCCGCATGGTTGACCGATTATCGCTGGCTGCCCGCTCGCTCCCAGGCTGTCGGCGTCTTGATCGATGGCTGCACGCTCACGAAGGTGAGCGATTGCTTGAATGTATTCCAGTTCGATGGATTGTTGTTCTTGACGTAACGGAATAACGCGGCGAACTGCGCGAGCCGCTGATAGGCCCGGTAGACTGAAGGGTTGTAGGCCGCCAGCGTGCTCTCCTGGCTGCGCATGGCGGAGGTAAGGGAGGTCACTTCGAATACAGTCGGCTCCGCTCCGCCGGATTCGATGCGCGAGCGAAGGGACTTGAGCTCGGCTTCTCCCCTATTGGTTTCCGCCTCCAACTGGTTCATCTGCGTCTTCAACGAATTTCTCTGCGAAGTATCCCGGGAGGCGTTGTAGGAGTTAACGAGGGAATTGAAGGTCGCGATCTTAGCCTTGACAGTCGCCAGCAAGGCGTTGTGCTCGTCGACCAAGCGGTTGTTTGCGGCGAGTGCGGCCTCACTCTGCTGCTGGTTGACGTTCCAGAAGTAGTAATAGGGGCTGGCGCGAACGACCAGTTCCCCGTTGACGTTTCCGAACGTCGGGGTGGTGCCGGCATCGGTCAGCACCCATGAGCGCCATTTGCCCTGCCGCAACGTGGCGTCGAGCCGTCGCGCCGCCTCCATCGACGTATTCTCCTGCGACGCCTGTTCGCCAGCGCCCAGGAGGACGCGCCCGCCGTAGCTCGGCGTGCGCCAGTGCTGGGCCAGCGAGATGAACAGGATGTCGGCTTGCAGCATCCGCATGCCCATGAGCGTGTCCTTCATCGCGTCATGGTATTGCAGATAGTAGTAGTTCTTCTGGTCCGGTCCCTCGCCGAAGAGCGAAACCACCGCGTGATATTCCGAGGCGGCGAATTGGACGGTCGGCACCAACTGCCAATCGGGGACGTTGATTCGGAGCACCGTACCGCCCGCGCGAACCACCAGGCGGGAGCCATCCGGCCGCGAGCCGACGTACGAAAGCTCGATCGTCCTTCCGGACAATGAAGGATCGGGCTGGGCCACCGCTTCGAAGCTGACGCCGCCCACCCGGCCGACAAAACGGAAGGTGCCGAGTGCAGCGCGGCCCGAGGACGTAATGCGGAGTGGCGGTGCGGCGACCGCGGCGTTGCTGAGAAATTTGCTGGAGCCGAGAACTCCATTCTTGCGCCAGCACGCCAGCCGTAAGACCGAACAAAGCCAAAACGGTACCAAGCAACAACCAAAGTACCTGCGCCGGAGCGGGCAACGACTTCCTGCACATGACGTATCTCCGTCGACGCAATAAATTTCAGCCGTTGCAGACGTCTATTGATTTTTGTTTGATTTTGAAAAAAGTAAGTGGGGGCTTTTGGTGTGTCAATAAAATTGTAGATAAGCCGGCGGCATCTGAGCTTCGAGAAAGCGCCGCCGGAGTGTGAGTGCGAAAGCCGTGGAGGCGGGAGCGCCACGAAGACGGTTGGCGAGTGCGGGTAGGTCGATCGGACTCGCTTGCGCGCAGGGAAACCACTAGACTTTCCACTATGGCCATAAACCGCCGACCGTCGGAGATCGCCAAGCGTTCCGCGCAATCGCTGGCGCAGCGTGTAAGTGTGCGCGATGCGTTCCGGCGCGAGACCTTTGCGCTGCCGCGCGAAGCCGCGCGCGCCAAGGCGCGGGAATTCTTTCACCGCTTCCCGAAAGCGGCCTACATGACCGAGATCGAATCCTGGCGCGAACTGCCCGGCGACCGCATCGAGTTCACCATGCGCCGGCTGCCGAGCGCCGACTGACGTGACTCGGCCGACAATTCCAGACTGCTTGCAAGGCCGGCAGCGTTGATCGACGGATTTGCCGATATCTCGCTCACGCAGCTTGCGCTGATCGCCGGCACCGCGCTCATCACCTCGCTGATCGGCGGCGTCGCCGGCTATGGCACCGGCGCGCTGATGCCGCTGGTGCTGGTGCCGATCGTCGGGCCGGAGCCGGTGGTGCCGATCATCTCGCTCTCGGCGCTGTTCACCAATACCGGCCGCGCGGCCGCCTTCCGTCATCTGGTCGACTGGCGCAAGGCCCTGATCGTACTCGTCGCCGCGATCCCGACCTGCGCGCTCGGCGCGTGGGGCTACACACTGCTCACCGGCAAGGGCGCGCTGATCGTGATTGGTGGCATGCTGGTGCTAAGTGTGCCGCTGCGCCGCCTGATGCGCCGCCGCGGGCTCGAGCTTTCGCCTCGCGGCCTGGCGGCGGCGGCGTTCGCCTGGGGACCGCTGGCCGGCGGCACCGTCGGTGCCGGCATCATTCTGCTCTCGCTGCTGATGGCGGCCGGGCTCGAAGGCGCCGCCGTAGTGGCGACCGACGCCGTCATCTCGATCGTGATCGGCCTCACCAAGTTCGTGGTGTTCGGAATTGCCGGAGCGGTGAACGCCCAGGTGATCGCGGTCGCGGTGCTGATCGGCGCTGTGACGTTTCCGGGTGCGTTCCTGGCGAAAGTCCTGGTGGCGCGCCTGCCGCTCCACTTCCACACCGCGCTGCTCGACGCGGTCGTGCTCCTGGGCGGCGCCGTGATGGTGGCGAACGCGTTTCTGCGGTGACGGCGCTGTCCGCCGTAGTCAGTCCTCGTCCTCATCGCCGTTCGCGAAGTCGCCGCCGCGCGTCAGGCCCTCGATCCAGGTCTCGCCGTCGCGCTTGATGACCGTGCGGGGCGTCACCGCGCCGGCATCCGCGAATGCCTGCGCCAGCCGTTCCGAATGCGTGACCACCCACACCTGCGTGCGCTCGGCAGCGCGCATGATCAGCCGCGCCAGCGGTTCGAGCAGTTCGGGATGGAGGCTGGTCTCCGGTTCGTTGAGCGCGACGAACGCGGGCAGCCGGTAGCCGAGCAGCGCGCCGGCGAGCGCGAGATAGCGCAGGGTGCCGTCGGACAGTTCGCCGGCGTCGAACACGCGCTTCGGATAGTCCGGCAGCGTCAGCCCAAAGCGCGCGGTGCGCTCGGGCTCCGGTACGACAAGCCGCGCGCCCGGGAAGGCGTCGTCGATGGCGCGATCGAGATCGGCGGTGTCCTCGCGGATATGGACCAGCGTGGCGAACACCGCGGCGAGGTCGCTGCCATCGGACGCCAAGGTCGGCGTGGTGACGGCGAGGCACGGCTGGCGCAACGGCGAAGCGCGGTCGCTGCGGAAGTCGTGAAAGAACCGCCAGTCGAGCATGGTCCTGCGCACCACGTCGATGTCCGCGAAGCGCGCCGGGTCCTGCAGCGCGCCGAGTGCGGTCTCGGTCGCGAGCAATTCCTCGCCGAGCGGCTGCTTGCGGCCGTCCGCGTCGGTAGCGGTGGCGCGCGGGCCGCGCCGTTCCAGGATCGTGACCGGACGCCGCGCGCGGTGGAACGTCAGCGTTTCCTCTTTCACTTGCGGTTCGAGCGGAAACGCGGCCGCGGTCGGAATGCGGACGCCGGTCTCGATCTCGTACGAATAGGCGACGCCCGATTCGACGCCGTAGCGGAACTCGCCCTGCGCGCCGCTGCGCGAGGGCTCGCCGAGGCCGACCGCGAGCTTGATGCGCGCCGGCTTGTTGACCATGCGCTTGCCGGCCCACAGCGCCAACTCCATGCCGCCTTCTGAAGCGAACTCGCGCGCGAGCGTGCCGCCGGCCGCGGCCTGCAGCAGTTGCAGCGATCGATAGAGGTTGGTCTTGCCGACGCCGTTGGCGCCGACGAACACCGTGAGGCTGCCGACCGGGAATCGCAGCAGGCGCAGCGAGCGGTAGCCGGCGATGCTGACGTCGCAGATGCGCATGGCGTGATCCGTGGGACGTGCCTAGTCAATTGCCGCCGCGTCGTTGCATCATCATAGGCTGGCGAGCGCTCGTCGATAATATTCCAGATCGACATAGCGTTCCGGCGGTTGCGGCACGCGGCCCTCGGCTTCGCCGCGCAACGCGAGCACGTTGGCGAACCCGGCGTGATCGAACGCGGCGTCCCGCGCGAAGCCCTGCACCGGGCAGGCGGCGAGCCGGTACATCTCGGCGGCAATCTCGGGCGTGACGTTGAGCCGCTCGGCGTAGAGCGCCTCGGCGGCTGCCCGGTTGCCGGGCGCGAGCGCCCAGCGCAGTCCCTCGATGCAGGCCTGTAGATAGGCGGCGAGCGTGGCGGCGTTCGCCGCGGCCCAGGCGCGCAGCACGTACGGAACGGTTCCGAGATAGGGACCGACCGTGTCGACTACCGCGCCCATGTCCTTGAGACCCGCGGCGCGAGCGTGGATGGCGAACGGCGGATTGAGGATGGCGGCCGCCATGCCGTCGTCACGCATGGCCGCGAAACGGCGGAACGGCGCGCCGGCCTCGGCGACCGCGTAGTCGGTGCGCTCCAGCCCGTGCAGCCGCAGCATCCGGTAGAGCACGAACGACCAGCCAGTGTTGGCGACGTCGGCCGCGAGCGTCTTGCCGCGCAGGTCGGCGAGCGTCTCGATCTCCGGCTGCACGAACAGATGATTGAAGCCGTTGTCGCCGCCCGCGACGATCACCGCGTCGGCGCCGTCCTCAACCAGCGCGACCGCCTGATCGGCGGCGCCATGCACGATCTGGTAGCGGCCGGCGGCGAGGCCCTGCCGCTGCTCGGCGGAATTGGGGGCCGGGTGGAGATCGACCGCCAGCCCGCGCCTGGCGAACAGGCCGTTGGCTTGCGCGGCGAACAGCGGCAGCGTCTGCGTGCCGGGAAACACCATGACGGCGAGCCGCACCAGCGCGTCAACTTCGTCCTTCACGGCCACTTCACCACCGGCGGCATCGAGGACAGGATCAATTCGACGTTGCCGCCGGTGCGCAGTCCGAACACGGTGCCGCGGTCGTACAGCAGGTTGAACTCGACATAGCGGCCGCGTCGCACCAGTTGCTCCTCGCGCTCGTCGTCCGACCACGGCGTGGCGAAGTTCCTGCGCACCAGTTCCGGATAGATCGTCAGGAACGCGCGGCCGACATCCTGCGTGAAGGCGAAATCGGCGTCCCAGTCGCCGGAATCCAGATAGTCGTAGAAGATGCCGCCGATGCCGCGCATCTCCTTGCGATGCTTCAGGTAGAAATACTCGTCACACCACGCCTTGAATTTCTCGTAGGGCGCGACCGCCGCATGGGCTTCGCACGCCGAACGCATCGCGGCGTGGAACGCAACGGTGTCGGGATCGTCCTGCGTGCGGCGGCGATCGAGCACCGGCGTGAGGTCGGCGCCGCCGCCAAACCAGGCCTTGGTGGTGACGACGAACCGCGTGTTCATGTGCACCGCCGGCACATGCGGGTTGTGCAGGTGCGCGATCAGCGAGATGCCCGACGCCCAGAACCGCGGGTCTTCGGCCGCGCCCGGAATGTCCTTGCGAAATTCCGGCGCGAACTCGCCGTGCACCGTCGACACATGCACGCCGACCTTCTCGAACACGCGTCCCTTCATCATCGACATCATGCCGCCACCACCCGGCGCGCCGCTGTGGTCGCTGCGGCTCCACGGCGTACGCACGAAACGGCCCGCGGCTTGTTCGCCCAGGCGCGCACTCGGCGGCAACGCATCCTCGACCGCTTCGAACGCCGCGCAGATGTCGTCGCGCAATTGCTCGAACCACGCGCGCGCGCTGGCCTTGCGATCTGCGAGCAGGTTGGCGTCCATCGTCGGCTCCGGTTCGCGAGTGATGACTGCCACGCCATGGTAAAGGGTGAGGAGAAAAAGAAAAGAGAAAGGCCACGCACAGACGAAAATGCGGCGCATTGGCATTCTCCGGTCGGAAATCGTGAACCGTTCTGGAGCCTTTTCTCGCCGGGCTGCGCGACCTTGGATACGTCGAGGGACGCGACCTCGCATTCGAATTTCGTTCCGGACAGGGAAATCTGCAAGCGTTGCCGGTCTGGCGGCAGAACTCGTGCGGCTTAACGTCGACTGATCGTTGCGTCGGAGACGCCGGGGTGCAGGCCGCCAAACGCGCGACGACCGAAATCCCGATCGTGATGGCGCCTCGGGCGACCGGTTGGAACGGGGCTGATCGCAAGCCTTGCCGGCCGGGCGGCAACATCACCGGGCTGTCGCCGCGACCGCCGAACTCGCCGGCAAGAGCCTCGAACTCATCCGCGAAATCCTGCCGATGACGAAGCGCGTCGCCGCGCTGGCGGACCGCAGAATAGTTTCACGAAGCCGTTTCTCGAACAGATCGAGGCCTTCGCGCGCGCCTTCAGATCGAGGTGCGTCCACCATGGTCCGGGAACCGCAGGAGTTCGAAGCGGCCTTCTCGGCAATCGCTGCGGAGCGGGCGGACGCCGTGATCGTTCAACCGACGCTGCCGCGCAAACCCGCCATCGATCTGCTCTCAAGCACCGGCTCGCGGCGGTTTCGGGCAACCGGGCGTTCGCTGAGGGCGGCGACTGATGACATATGCGGCAAGCTCAACGACCGGTATCGCGAGGCGGCGGTTTACGTCGACGATCTCAAGGACGAAGCCGGCGGACCTTCCGGTACAGCAGCCGACGCGCTTCGAACTCGTGATCAACCTGAAGACCGCAAAGGTGCTCGGCATCGAAATTCCACCGGTGCTGCTCGCCGCGCCGACGAGGTGATCGAATGAAGACGCGCCGCGAGTTCATCTCTTTGATGGGCGGCGCTGTGGCTGCATGCCGGGGGCGGCCAGGGCGCAGCAAGCATCAGTTCCAGTTATCGGATTCCGAGCTCGACATCACGCGACGAATTCGCCGAACAGATGAAGGCATTTCACAGGGCCTGAGTGAAGCAGGCTATGTGCAGGGTAAGAACTTGGCTATCGAGTACCGGTGGGCCTCCGGAGTTTATGAGCGGTTGCTCACTGGCGTCGATTGGTTCCAACAAGGCGTAGTTTTGATCGCAACAGCCGGCGGCATTCTCCTGCATCTGCTGCGAAAGGTGCGGCCAAGACCATACCAATTGTATTGGATGGGGGCCGATCCGATCAACGCTGGCTTGGTTAGCAGCCTCAGCCGGCCGGAGGCAACGTCACAGGAATACATCGCTGAACCTGCAGGTTGGCCCAAAGAGGGTGAGCTGTTGCGCGAACTCTTTCCGACCGCGACGACAGTAGCCTGCTCGTCAATCCGACGAGCCAACGCGCAAGTACTTTGCACGATATGCAGGTGGCGTCCCGCGCTCTTGGACAGAATATCGCGCGCTATACGCCGAAGTGGATCGCGATCTCGAAATGGCCTTCGCCGAGGCGATCCGCTAGGCGTCAGTGGCGTCGTGATCGGCACGGACGCATTCTTCATTAGCCGCGCCCAACCGCAGCGCTTCCACGCGTTATGCCATACCTAGCGTCCAGTTCCGGGAGTTCGCTGCCGCCGGTGGCCTATGAGCTACGGCAGTGACTTACCGACACCTACCGATGCTAGGGAACTATGTCGCGCGCATCCTGAAGGGCGAAAAGCCCGCCGACCTGCCGGTGCAGCAGGCCACAAAGTTGAATTGATCATCAACCTTGTGACCGCCAAGACGCTTGGCATTACCGTGCCTATCACACTTCGGCCGCGCCGACGAGGTGATCGAATGAAAGCGCAGGCAACCTTCGCGTCGCGCTCAAATAATCTTCGCTTGCTGCGGCATCCACGCGTGAAGCAGTGGTTTCGTGGGAGGAAGCAAGAAAAAACATTGCGCGGACGGTCCGTGGAAGGACACAAGCGCAACCTTTTTTTGCCACGGTTCTACGAAAACCTCTCGGGCGTGGGGGAGATCGGGGAGTGCGATGTCGTCCTCCGTCTGTTCGGGGAAATTGCAGACGGTAGCGGCGGCTGAGCGCCAGCGAGCGAGGCGGGTCGGGAGCAACGCCCAGGGGGCGTGAGATATGCACCTCACCCGCCTCGTTCTTTTTCATCCGATATATCCGGCCGCACCGCTGAGCGATCGCTTTCCTGCGGGAAATCGAGCCGCGGAAACCCATCGAGCTGCCGCAGCGCCTCGCCCACCGCCATCGCGGCGGTGACCGCGACGTTGAGCGAGCGCATACCGGACCTGACCGGAACAACGAGCCGCAAATCGGCCGCTTGATGCACGCGTTCGGGCACGCCGGCCAATTCCCGGCCGAACAGCAGGATGTCGTCGCGGCCGTAGGCATGATCCAGATACGATGTGCGCGCGCGGGTGGTGAATAAGATCAGCCGCCCGCCCGCCGTGTGCCGCCAGGTTTCGAATGCGGCCCAGTCGGTATGGCGAACGATCGCCGCTGCCGCCAGGTAGTCCATGCCGGCGCGGCGGAACGCGCGATCGGTGACCGGGAAGCCGGCCGGCTCGATGATGTGAGCTTCGACCCCGAGACACGCGGCGAGCCGCAGGATCGTGCCGGTATTCTGCGGAATGTCGGGCTCGTACAGCGCGATGCGCATTGGCTTCCTTCTCGGCGCCTCGTCGAAGCGCCGTAACCCACCATTTGAACTCGCGGAAAACTCAGCCGGTGGGTTACGCGCCCATAGCCCGACGAAGACGGGCGTAAACGCCCCGATGTGCGCTATCCGACCCTACGCGCTCCTGGTCCGTCACGTCACAAATCAATGTCGGCTGTCATGTCGGCAACGGCGAAACATATCGGGAAGCCCGGCCCATAAATATGGAGTAGAGTTTATTGATGCGCGCTGTCGCTTGCCTCCTCGCCGTCTTCTTCCTTGCGGCCGCGAGTTCCGCCGTCGCGCAGCAGAAGCGCCCGATTGACCCGATGCTTCCCGGCTCGCTCAATCCCAAGCCGCTACCGCCGCTGAAAAATCCTGACGCGCCGTCAACGCCGGCCAAGGAACTGTTCGCGCGCAAATCGACGCCGTCTCCCGGACCGCCGCGCGCGATCGGCGGCGATTTCGACGGCTGTCTCGCCGGCGCCGTGTCGCTGCCGATCACGGGTCAGACTTGGCAAGTCATGCGGCCGTCGCGAAACCGCAACTGGGGCCATCCGGAACTCATTCGCTTCATTGAGCGGCTTGCCGCGAACGCAAAAAAGGCTGGCTGGAACGGTCTTTTGGTTGGCGACATGTCTCAGCCGCGCGGCGGGCCGATGCTTTCCGATCACGCCAGCCATCAAATCGGCCTCAACGTCGATATCTGGTTTGCGCCGATGCCGGACCACGCGCAAAGCCGCGAGGAGCGCGAGTTCCGCCCGGGCACCGATGTGGTTGCGCCCGATCTGCGCGACGTCGATCCGAAATTGTGGACCCACGGACATACTGCGCTCATCCGAACGGCTGCGCAGGATCCGGTGGTCGTCCGCATCCTGGTCAATGCCGCGATCAAGAAGGCGTTGTGCCGCGAGGCCGGGGCTGATCACCCCTGGCTTTACAAGGTGCGTCCCTGGTACGGCCACGCCGAGCATTTTCATGTCCAGATTGGCTGTCCCGCAGACAGTGCGGAATGCAAGCCGCCAGTCCCGCCGCGCCCAAGCGCCGGCTGCGGCAGCGACCTCGACGTCTGGTTCAAGGAATCGACGCTGCACCCGCCGCCGAGCAAACCGAGGCCGGTTTTGACGTTGGCCGGGTTGCCCCCCGCGTGCAGGCAGATCGTCAAAGCGCCGTGATTGTCGATGCCGCTTCGCCTGCAATTCGTAGGGTGGGTTAGGCGCGAAGCGCCGTAACCCACCGGTTGGACTCGCGGAAAGCTCAGCCGATGGGTTACGCGCCTTCGGCGCTAACCCACCCTATGAGTTGGAGCATGGAATAGAGTGAGACCTTATAATGCAGTTATTATGCCATGAAATGTGGAATACGCGCGAGGGCTAGGGATATCGAAGGAGGGCTGAGTGGATCTGGACGAAGCGATTTCGGTTCTCATTGGTCTGCTGAAGGCGAGCAAGGCCGGTAACTACGGCTATGATTTGTATCCCCGCGTTGGTGCTCAGGTAAGCGCGGAGAAAATTCATCCGAACGATGTGCAGGCGCAGGCGCTGGCAATACGGAAATTGTCGCCAATATTCTTCGATGCCGCATGGGAGTTATGCCGACGCGGCGTCGTACGGCCTGGAGTGAGAGTGACGGGCGATCAGGCAGTCAACGAAGGCGGGTACTGTCTGAGTGCCGCCGGTCGAACGGTACTTGAGAGCATCGACGAGAACACAATTGTCGTTCTCCAGCCAGGCTCACTTGCTTCAACATTCAAGCAGTATCAGGCCCGCTTCGGGCATGGATTTTATCAAAGGGCAATGGAATCAATTCGGTGTCGAAACGCTGAGGCGTGGCTGGCCAGTTGTGCGATGACTGGTGCGGCTGCTGAATCTGTATTGCTCGCGGTGGCCATAGCGAAGTTGAAAGATGAGGAGCACGTTCTAAGGACGTATGCCCAGTCAGGAGGGCGGAGCTCGTCACGAAGGGGTTGGACAGAGAAATCCAGCGAGCGATGGATGTACTTCGTGTGATCGGTAATAATGCTGTTCATCCAGGGCAGATTGATTTGAAGGATGACAAGGCGGTCGCAATGAAGCTATTTCAACTTCTTAACCTCATCGTTGAGAGGAGAATTTCTGTGCCAAAGCAGATTGATGAATTGTTTGAAGGATTGCCTCCAGGAGCCAAAGACGCGATTGAGCGCCGAGACGGAAAAACCCCGCGTTCGGAAAATTGATGACATAAGAAAGCGTAGCCCGGATGGAGCGCAGCGCAATCCGGGTCTCGCGCGCGATGATGCATCCCCGGATTTCGCTTCGCTCCATCCGGGCTACGGCTGCGTGCCGAATAGCCGGCCGGGTTACGCCGCTAAAAAAACGCCAGCGTCCTGATCTCGATGCTCTCGCGCGGGCGAGCATTGGGCGGCGTGGTCGGATCGTCGAACGCGGTGTGCGCGGTCCAGCGCGCCCGTCCGTCCTTGCGCCGAATCGAACACCTTGAACACCAGCGCCTCGTCGCGCCGCATGCGCGGGAACCAGTACCACTGGTGCTGCGGATTGTAGCCGACCGCGTAAGTCTGTCCGACCCGGTCAGGATAGATGCGCTCGGAGATGATGAAATCCTTCTCGGCGACGCTGCGCGCGTCGCAGATGCCGAGCGGATGGGTCTCGACCGGATGGCGGATCGGCCGCCAGACCTGGATGATCGCGAAGCGGCCGGCCAGCAGTGTCGTCGGCTTCGTGCGGCAGCAGGTCGCGCACGCGCTGCGGGCCCGACCATTCGGTATAGTCGTTGTGCACGCGGCGCACGACCTCGCGGATTTTGGTCTTCTCGCGCAGTTCGTCGTCGGCGGTGCGCAGCGTGTGGTCGAACACCACGACGCGCTTGGCGCCGCTCTCGGCTTTCACCAGCGCTTCCATCTCCGGGTAGTAGACCCGCCTGATCTCGGCCTCGTCGAAGAAGTCCGTCATCTTCGTGGGGTGCGGCACGAAGTGGAAGCCGTTGCGGTCGAGCGTGAAGCCCTTGGCGCCGCTGCGGCCGTTGTGGATCGTCACCCGCTGCGGGTCGACCGTGCCGCCGGTGCGGACGTCGAGCGAGCCGGGCCCGCCCGTATAGGTGAAGAGCTTCTCGCCGGTGTTCTTGACGTAGTTGAGCGTCGCCTCGACCGCCGGCACGGTTTCGGGATCGGCGGTCTGTTCGAGAACCTGCACCATGAGACCACTCCTGGCATGCGGACCCGGGGCCGGGTCTGGTGTTCGGGGGATAAACTTAGGGCCGCGGGGAAGCGACCGGAAGAGCCGCGGTGATCACGAAAAGCGGCATTCCCGGTGACGGAAGACGCGGGAAGACCACGGAAGAAGCCCGAAGAAGGACCGGCTGCCGGGTCATGTGTGGCCTGAATGACACACGCCGGTGGCGGTTCAAAACCCGCTTGAACCATTCGGCCGATGCCCACGACCAAACCAGTACGAGAACACAGGGGAGGCCATCATGCGTCTTTGCTTCGATTGCGATTTAGGCTCGCTCGCGGTCCTGATGATCGGCATCAGCGGCGTGGCGTTTCTGGCGATGAGCATTTGACCGTTCGCGACATGCAGGGCCGCAGGCCCTGACCCCGGCCGGCAGCATATCGCCGCCGGACACCAATCCAAATCCTGACCGCCCCATCTCCGCGCCGCAATCGAACGGCGCATCGCGTGGTCCCGCCGCCCGGCGTGAGCCGCCCCTACTTCGGCGAATGCCGCCTCAGCTTGGCCCGCTAAGGGGCAAAAAACCCCCGCCGGAAGGGCATTTGTCCGACTTTTCCGCAATGCGGCAGGGGGCCACTTGCACTCACTCTATAAGGGTGCCAATAAACCGCGCAGGAATAGCCGCTTGGCCCCCTTCCCCAGGGTGGAAAGCGGCCAGTTCGCCCGCTGCCGCCATGGGCGTCCTCCGCATTTGGGCGTGGGAGGGCCGCGGCGCTTCGGATGCAGGCAAGTGGTGCACCTGCACGCGTTCGAGCGCGGGCGGATCGTGTGTCTGAGAAAGGGACCTTACACGTGACAACGATGCATTCGGCGCATTCGGATTCGCCGACACGTCGCGATTTCATCTATATCGCCACAGGTGCGGCCGCCGGCGTCGCCGCAATCGCGGCCCTGGTTCCGCTGATCGCCCAAATGAACCCGGATGCCTCGACAATCGCCGCCGGGGCGCCGATCGAGGTCGATCTGACGCCGATCACCGAAGGCCAGGTGATCAAGGTGTTCTGGCGCGGCAAGCCGATCTTCATCAATCACCGGACCAAGAAGCAGATCGAGGACGCCGAGAACGTCGACGTCGCCAAGCTTCCCGACCCGCAGCCCGATTCGGCACGGGTCAAAGCCGGACATGCCCAGTTTCAGGTACTGATCGGCATCTGCACCCATCTCGGCTGCATCCCGATCGCCCACCAGGGGCCGTACGACGGCTACTTCTGCCCCTGCCACGGCTCGGTCTACGATACCTCCGGCCGCATCCGCAGCGGACCGGCGCCGCTCAATCTCGCTCTGCCGCCCTACGAGTTTGTCTCCGACAGCAAGATCAAGATCGGCTGACGGCTGCTCGACCCCACTCTTCCCGTAAGGTTTTTCCCATGAGCGGACATTCGACCTACCAGCCGCAAAGCGCCTTCATGAAATGGATGGAGCGGCGGCTGCCGATCGCCAGCCTCGTCCATTCGTCGTTCATCGTATTCCCGACGCCGCGCAACCTGAACTACTGGTGGACCTTCGGCGGCATCCTGACGCTCATGCTCGGTGTTCAGATCATCACCGGCGTGGTGCTGGCGATGCACTACACGCCGCACGTCGACCTGGCGTTCAATTCCGTCGAAGGCATCATGCGCGACGTGAACTACGGCTGGCTGCTGCGCTACCTGCACGCCAACGGCGCCTCGATGTTCTTCCTCGCCGCCTATATTCATATGTTCCGCGGCATGTACTACGGCTCCTACAAGGAGCCGCGCGAGGTGCTGTGGATCCTGGGCGTGATCCTGCTGCTGCTGATGATCATGACCGGCTTCATGGGTTACGTGCTGCCGTGGGGCCAGATGAGCTTCTGGGCCGCGACCGTCATCACCAACCTGTTCTCCGCCATTCCGATTGTCGGCGAATCGATCGTCACCTGGCTGTGGGGCGGCTACGCGGTCGGCAACCCGACGCTCAACCGCTTCTACTCGCTGCACTACCTGTTGCCGTTCGTGATCGTGGGTGTCGTGGTGCTGCACGTCTGGGCGCTTCACACGGTCGGCCAGAACAATCCGACCGGCATCGAGCCGAAGACCGACAAGGACACCGTGCCGTTCACCCCCTATGCCACCATCAAGGACGGCTTCTTCATGGTGGTGTACTGCATTCTGTTCGCCTGGTTCGTGTTCTACATCCCGAACTTCCTCGGCCATTCCGACAACTACATTCCGGCGAACCCCTCGGTGACGCCGATGCATATCGTGCCGGAGTGGTACTACCTGCCGTTCTACGCCATCCTGCGCGCGGTCCCCGACAAGCTGATGGGCGTCATCGCGCTCGGCGCCTCGATCGTGATCCTGGCGTTCCTGCCGTGGCTCGATACTTCGAAGGTGCGCTCGGCGCGCTACCGGCCGCTCTATCGGCAGTTCTTCTGGTTGTTCGTGATCGTCTGCATCGGGCTGGGCTGGCTCGGTTCGAAGCCGCCGGAAGGTTATTACGTCCTGTTCACGCGCATCTTCACGGTCTACTACTTCGCCTACTTCCTGATCATCTTGCCGATCCTGGGCTTTGTCGAGAAGACCAAGCCGCTGCCGAACTCGATTTCGGAATCGGTTCTGCCACCATCCGGCGCGAAGGCCTAGGAGCACACGCCATGGCTTTCACGCGCGCAATACTCGCTCTCGCTGTCTCGCTCGCGGCGCTCGCCGGTCCGGCGTCCGCGCAGGATCACGGACACGACTCGCCGATGCCGCCGGCGTACAAATGGTCGTTCGCCGGCCCGTTCGGCCAGTACGATCAGGGGCAGCTCCAGCGCGGTTTCAAGGTTTACCGCGAGGTCTGCCTGCAGTGTCACGGCATGGAGTTGCTTTCGTTCCGCAACCTGGCGGAGCCGGGTGGACCCGGCTTCACGACCGCGCAGGCGGCCGCGGTGGCGGCGGAGTACAAGTACAAGGAGGGCGTCGACGATCAGGGCAAGCCGATCGAGCGTGACGGCCGCCTGGCGGATCACTTCCCGCCGCCGCTCATCAAGTTTCCGGGCGCGACGCCGCCGGACATGTCGGTGATCGCCAAGGGGCGCGGCTACGAGCGCGGCTTCCCCCGCTGGGTCATCGACATGTTCACGCAGTATCAGGAGCACGGTGTCGACTACATCACCGCGCTGCTGACCGGATACGTAGATACGCCGCCGGCCGGGGTCACGTTGCCGCCAGGCACGTCCTACAACAAGTATTTCCCCGGCCACGTGATCCTGATGCCGCCGCCGCTGTCCGACAAGCGTGTCGACTACACCGACGGCGCGCCGATGACGGTCGAGCAGTACGCCAAGGACGTGTCGGCGTTCCTGATGTGGTCGGCGGAACCGCATCTTGTGGCCCGCAAGCGGCTCGGCTTGCAGGTGATGATCTTCCTGATCGTGTTCGCCGGCCTGCTTTATTTTACCAAGAAGAAGGTCTGGAGCGCCGTTCATTGACGGCGAGGCATTGATTGTCTTTCGTCATGGCCGGGCTTGTCCCGGCCATCCACATTTTGTCTGCCCAAAAACAAAGGCGTGGACGCCCGGCACAAGGCCGGGCATGACGATGATCGCTTGTCGGCTTACAGATCGAGCCGCGCCCGGATCGCGTCCGCATCGGTGGACAGCCGCTGATCGTCGATCGTGATCTGCTCGAACACGCAGCGGGCAAACCGCGCCTTCTCGGCGAATGGCACGGTGGCGTCGATGCCGAGCTTGGCGCGGATGCCGTTCTGACCGGCGCGAATGTATTCGTGCCCGCGCGCCGCCGGCATCACGATCAGGTCGCGCGAAGCCTCCATGCGGGTGGCGAGCGCATATTCGACGTCGTGCGGATCGCGGATGTCGATGTCGTCGTCCACCACGATGACGAGGTCGAGGTCCTTGAGCGCGCCGAACGCCGCGAAGATCGCGTTCCGCTGCAGGCCATCGTGCTGCGGCGTCGCCTTCTTCACCTGCACCACGGCGTGGAAACGATGCAGCCCGCCGGCGGTCATTTCGGCGTCGGTGACGATCGGCACGGCCGACTGCAGCACCTTGAGCAGGCTTGCCTCCAGTACGTATTTGCGCAGCATGATGGTCTCGCGGCCGTAGCCGTTGATCGCGTGATAGATCGGCTTTTCGCGATGGGTCACGGCCGTGACCTCGAACACCGGCGCGGCATCGGCGGGCGACAGGTAGCCGACGAACTCGCCGAACGGGCCTTCGGTTACGGTCTCGCCGGCGAGCATGCGGCCCTCCAGCACGATCTCGCTTTCGGCCGGCACGATCAGGTCCTGCGAGACGGCTTTCACCACTGGCAGCGGCCGGCCGCACAGCCCGCCCGCAACCGCCAGTTCATCGGCATGCTCGGGCATCTGCGAGCCCATGGTGGCGGCGGTGTAGTGCAATGCGAGGTCGGAGCCGATGCAGACCGCGATCGGCAAATCCTCGCCCTTCTGCTTGGCGCGCTCGAAGGCGAGCCGCAGGTGCCGGCCGAAGTCGAGCTTCACGCCGGTGCGGCCGGGACCGGTGATCTGCAACCGGTGATAGGAGGCGTTGTAGGTGCCGGTGTCGGGATCGCGCACGATGACGATGCCGGCGGTGATGAAGCGCCCGGCGTCGTCCGCCGTATGGTGCAGCGCCGGCAGCATGCGGGCGAGGTCGATGTCCTGGGTGTGGACGTGCTGCTGCACCGGCGCGCGCTCCACCAGCACCGGCGGCTGCGGCGCGCCGAGCGCGCGGCCGACGAACTCGCGGATGCCGCGGAAGTCGGTGCCGAACGCCGCTTCGCAATTGGGCTGGCAGGAGAGCAGATTCCCGACCACCGGCATGTCGTAACCGTCCACCTGGCTGAACAGCAGCGCCGGGCCGCCGTCGAGCTTCTTCATGATGGCGGCGACCTCGAGATGCGGATTGACCGGCGCCGTGTAGGCCGCGAGACGGCCTTGTTCGGCCATGCGATCGAGCGCCGAACGGAAGCGGGTATCGAGGACGCCGGAATTCGACATTGGACTCTCTCTTCTCCGAACTGCGATTGCAAACTAGCGTGAAGCATGACAATGGCAAGGCCGACCCAATGCGAGGAAGTTCATGACCAAAGCGGTGCTCGGCATCATCGGCGGCTCCGGCATCTACGACCTGCCTGGACTGGAGAAGGTGAAGCAAAAGCGCATCAAGAGCCCGTGGGGCGAGCCGTCGGCCGCGCTACGCATCGGCGAGATCGGAGGCCTGCCGGTGGTGTTCCTGTCGCGTCACGATAAGGGCCATCGGCTGTCGCCGTCGGACATCAACTATCGCGCCAACATCGACGTGCTCAAGCGTGCCGGCGTGACCGATCTGGTCTCGCTCTCGGCCTGCGGCTCGTTCAAGCAGGAGCTGCCGCCCGGCAGGTTCGTGCTGGTCGACCAGTTCGTCGACCGGACCCACAAGCGCGAGAGCTCGTTCTTTGGCAAAGGCTGCGTCGCGCATGTTTCGATGGCGCATCCGGTGTCGCCGCGGTTGCAGGACCGCATCGCTGCCGCCGCCGGTCTCGAGAACATCGAGATCGCGCGCGGCGGTACTTATGTCTGCATGGAGGGGCCGCAGTTCTCCAGTTATGCCGAAAGCATGACCTACAAGGGGCTCGGCTATTCGGTGATCGGCATGACCAACATGCCGGAGGCAAAGCTCGCGCGCGAGGCCGAGCTTTGCTACGCCACGGTCGCGATGGTGACGGACTTCGACTGCTGGCATCCCGATCATGACGCGGTGACGGTACAGGACATCGTCAGGGTACTGGTGGACAACGCCGACAAGGCGAAGAAACTGGTCGCGCGGCTGGCGAAGGATTTCCCGCGCGAGCACGAGCCGTGCCCGATCGGCTCCGACCGTGCGCTCGACACCGCGCTGATCACCGCGCCCGAGGCGCGCGACAAGCGGCTCCTCAAGAAGCTCGAAGCGGTGGCGGGCCGGGTTCTGAAGCCGCCGCGGAAGTAGTAGTTGTAGCGGAGTTGAGGGCCGTTGTTATTGTGCCCTCTCCCCTTGCGGGAGAGGGCAGCCGCAGCGGTTCAACAATAATGAATGGGTGAGGGGTCAGTCTCGCCACGCCCCCTCACCCATCTGAATATCTGACATGTTAATGTAGCCCTCTCCCGCAAGGGGAGAGGGCGCAGTAACGATGACCGCGACCGCGCCAGTGTTGTGAACTGTATTTCCGACGCAGCAGGCCTTCGGCGCCCCCCGAATGACGGACCATCTACCCCAGCCGCTTGGCAATCTCGCGCGCCGCCATCGTGCCGGAGGCGATCGCAGTAGCGACGCACGGGTGCGCCGCGTGGGCGACGTCGCCGATCGCGAAGATGCCGGGACAGGACGTCTCCATGTTGCCGTCGACCACGAGGTGGCCATCGCCATCCTGGTGGAGTGCGAGTTCGGCCAGCCAGGGCTCATGCGTGTTCGGCCGGTAGCCGAACAACAGCACGATGCGGTCGGCCTCGAAGGCGGCGCCGTCGTCGAGGCGCAGTCCGATCCGTCGGTCGGTATCGGCCAGCGACTCCACGGTCCGGCCCGCGATCACCGCGGCGCGGCCGTTGCGAATGTGCGTCTCGATCTGCGCGACCAGGCGAGGTTGCGCTTGCGGCGCCTTGGCGCGCATGACGATTGTCACCCGGACGCCCCGCCGAAGCAGGATGTGGGCGACATCGAACGCGTTGTCGCCGCCGCCGACAAGCGCGACATGAGTTCCCGGCTGCGGTGGCGACTCGCCAATCGCGACCGGGCCGACATCGACGAGGCCCTGCCGAGCCAGGCGCCGCGCGTTCGGCACGCGGTCGAGCCAGTCCTCACCGCGGAACTCGGTCCCGGTCCCGATCACCAGCGCCCGGCAGGAGAGCGAGTGCGGGACCTCGTCCCCCGCAATGTCGAGCGCGAACTCGCCACCGGCCGCACGCAGAATCCGCTGCGGGGCAGCATTGAACCAGACCTCGATGCAGGCCTGCCCGATATGGCGCGCGAACGCCTCGGCGGCCTCGCGCGCGGTGGCGCCCGGCCAGCCCAGCAGCCACGGGTTGGGATAGGGGTTGCGCTCTGCCATGCCGCCGAGCACGGCAGCCTGCTCGATAACGATAGGATGGAGGCCGTAGTTCTTGAGCCACAGAGCGCACGACATGCCTGCGGGTCCGCCGCCGATGACCGGCACGATGGATGCTGGAGGCATGTCAGGCGTTCCACCAAATGAGCATGGTCCGGCTAGTGGAGTGGATTTGACATTCGCTAGCCACCTAGCCACAGGCTCGCAAAGCGAATGTCAAATCCAAACTCCACTAGAAACATAAATCTGCTAGTGGTCCTTTAATTCCAACATTCGCAAAGGTGCTTGCTGAAGCGGGGTGCGAATGTTGGAATTGGACCACTAGCGAGGGCGGTTGCGCGGCGCAGCATGGTTCGCCACAGTGCGCCAGCTTGTAAGCGCCGTCCGTCCTGTTTCACGCGAGAGCCCCAAGAACGCCCATGATCACCCCGTCATTCGAACACGATCTCAAGGCTTCGATCCGCACCATACCGGACTATCCCAAGCCCGGGATCATGTTCCGCGACATCACCACGCTGCTCGGCAATGCGCGGGCGTTCCGCCGCGCCGTCGACGAACTGGTGCAGCCCTGGGCCGGCATGAAGATCGCCAAGGTCGCCGGCATCGAGGCGCGCGGCTTTATCCTGGGTGGCGCGGTGGCGCATCAGGTGTCGGCCGGCTTCGTGCCGATCCGCAAAAAGGGCAAGCTGCCGCACAAGCGGGTGACGATCGCGTATTCCTTGGAGTACGGGCTCGACGAGATGGAGATGCACGAGGACGCGGTCGAGAAGGGCGATCGCGTGATCCTGGTCGACGATCTCATCGCTACCGGCGGGACCGCCGAAGGTGCGGTGAAGCTGCTGCGCCAATTGGGCGCGGACATCCTTGCCGCCTGCTTCATCATCGATCTGCCGGACCTCGGCGGCGCCGCCAAGCTGCGTGCGCTCGACGTGCCGGTGCGGACGCTCATCACCTTCGACGGGCATTAGCAGCCGCCTGTTATCCTCACGCATCGCGACGCGACCTCCGGTTGTTTCCGCGCACTGCGCTGACGCTGTCTTGCGGGCATGCGGATGAAGGCCGCATAGTGCGCCGACCAATCGGGGGCAACCCGAAGGAAAGCTGGGGAGGATTCATGTCGCCGATCCGCACGGTATCGGTTGCCGCGCTCTGCGCACTCTTGGCTACGCCGCTGGCGGCGCAAGACTATCCCAATAAACCGGTCCGTATCGTCGTCGGCTTCGCGGTGGGCTCGACGTCCGACCTGCTGGCGCGCGTCATTGGGCAGAAGCTCGGCACGATGCTCAACCAGCCGTTCATCGTGGAAGTGAGGCCCGGGGCCGGCAGCAACGTCGCCGCGCAGTCGGTCGTGCGTTCGCCCAAGGACGGCTACACGCTGCTGATCGCGACATCGTCCAGTACGATCCGGAGCGCCGGGCAGGCGAGCTTCAGCTTCGATTTCGGCACGGACCTGGCGCCGATTACGCTGATCGCCAATGTACCCTTCGTGCTGGCCGCGAATCCTGGGCTCGGCGTCAAGACCGTCAAGGATTTCATCGCGCTCGCCAAGGCAAAGCCCGAAGCCATGACGCTGGGGGCGACCGCGGTGGGGACGACGGCCTACCTGGCATCGCAGCTCTTCAATCAGCGCGCCGGCCTCAACCTGGTGATCGCACCCTATCCGAGCTCTGCGCAGGCGACGACCGATCTCATTACCGGCCGCATTTCGGCGATGTTCGCTTCGGTGCCGAACGTCCTGCAGTTGATCGAGGAGGGCAAGCTGACCGCCCTGGCGGTCGGGCAGGAGCGGCGGTCGGCGATGATTCCGAACGTGCCCACGATCGACGAGGCGGGCCTGCCGGGCGTCGATGCCAGTATCTGGATCGGCCTTCTTGCGCCGGCGGGGACGCCGCCCGAGATCGTCGCGCTGCTATCGAAGTCGGTGAACGAGGCGCTGCGGTCCGACGACGTGCTGAGCCAGATTCGATCTCAGGGCATGGAGCCGCTGGGCGGAACTTCGGACGAATTCGCGCAACGCATCAAGTTCGATACCGCCCGCTGGGATGCGATCATGAAGGCATCCGGGCTGCAGAAGTAGCCGTTCGCGCCAAGAACGGACAAGCGAAAGCAATCGAGCGAAAGCACACGCGTCGGCGTGCGGCTATCTCTGTGCGCAAGCGGTGGCACACGAAGTGGTCCACCCGAAGCACCCGGAGAAATGTCATGCAGCACACACGTTCTCTCATGTTCGCCACGGTCCTGTTCGCAGGCATGGCGTACCTGTTCACCGTGCCAGGCTCGAGCAGCGCCATGGCGCAGCAGCCGCAATGCTGGGACCAGTCGACCAATCGACTGCGCGACATGATCCCTGGCTCCATTACGGGCGACGGCCATGGCGCTGACACGGGCGATCGTCGGTCGCGAGACCGGACGGTGCACAGAGACGATTCGTCAGGCCGGGTTCTCGGCTTCCAGGTCTGCTGACAAGCTTCTCCTGCGAGCCGCTGCTCCGCTGAGCCGCTGAGCGGTGCCGTCAGCGTCAGTCGACGAAGTCCCGGATGCTGGCGGCGGTATCGATCATCGGCTGCTGGCTGACATCGATGAAGCCCGCGCCCGGCCGGTCGAGATCCACGATCAGCATGATGACGGCGGACACGAGTAGTCCCATCACGAAGACCGGCATCCGCGCGCGGCGTTCGTCGAGGCCGCTGGCATAACCGGCAAACGCACCAGCAATCGTGGCGACGGCGAAAAGCGCCAGCATCACGGTGTTGGGTACGCGATTTCGCAGGATTGCGAGGCGTTTCGCCTGATTATCGATCATCTCGTTGAGAGTCTGGATAAAGAGCCCGGTGGGCACCACGCTGGTGTCCTTTGCGGCAATTGCCTTGGTCTGTTGCCAAAGCGCCTCCTGCAACCGATTCGACTGGTCGACCACGGCCATCAGGTCTGCCCGGGACGCAGTATGTCGTGTGACGTCAAGACGGATCGTGACGTATTCCTTCAACAGCCTCAGCACTTCGGCCCGGTGCGGCTCCGGCAGCAAGCGGGCGCGTAGCGCCGTCGTGCCGATGGCGTTCGCCTCGTTCAGGATCGCGTCACGTCGCGCCTCGAAGCGGGACAAGGCCATCGCAAAGGTGAAGGCGATCATCAGCGCCAGCAAACCGAGCACGGCGCTTTCCAGCGTCGTAACATTGCTGCTGCCCCGTCCACCCGCCCGCTCGCCAAGCCGGTATCCGATCTCGATGGCGATCCAGATCGCGGCGAGGCCAACCAGAAAAATCGCTGCAAGCGAGTACTCGTAGAGGTCGGTCACCATGCGTTCCGATCACTAGCTCTGCCAGGGCCGGCCGGAGTTTGCCAATACCCTCGGCGCAACGTCCCCAAAGTCGCGCATGAATTCAAGACCCCGGACCGGCGGCGGCTTGCATTTTCGCATGCAACAGGTCTGCCCTTGACTGGCCTACAGCGTCACGCCAGGGAGCGAGGTGCGCAGCTTGTCGAGCAAGAGGCGCAGTTGCAGTTCGCGAAATTCCAGGAACACGCGGCGGGTCCACGACTGCAGCTCGTACGCCGGTCTGATCTGGACTTCCGGCGGAAGATGATCGTGGAATACGGCGAACGACATGAACGGCCTGTCGGCCTGCGCCTTGAGCCCTGCGGCCAGGATCGGAATTTGCAGCGGCATCGAAGCGGCGCGGCGGACCGGAAACCGGTCACGCAGCATCCGTTCGGGCGCAATCGCTTCGTTGAACACCGGCACGACCAGCATATCGCGAAACCGGTGTTCGAGACTCGCATAAGCTTCCGCGGACGCCGCGTGTGCGTCGGCGGGAAACAGCACGATCGGCTCGATGGCACATCGGCGCAACTCCGCGATCAAGCCGATGTCTTCGACGATGGCGAAGAAGCGCCGATAGCTGCCGCTACCGAGATCGATGACCTTGGCGATGGTGTCGCTCAGGATCAGGCGGTCGAATAGCGCCATCTGGCCCTGCACATCGCTGATGTCGGCCGGCAGCGTGGTGCTCGGCAGGTAGCCTTCCAGGGTATCGACGCCGGTTCCGAGATCGAAGGCGCGGACCCTGCCGCCGTCGAAACTGAGGAAGTCTGCCAGCAACCGTGCCAGGAACGTCTTGCCGGAGCGTGGCCGTGGCGATGCGACGATGAACACCGGAGTGTGCTGGCGGGCGGCGGCAGCCGCAGGGCCTATGTGGTCGCGGCGTTGACTCTCGTCACGAACCGCGGCCAGCAATTGTCGACTGTCGGTCGCCGGGACCATGTGCTCGCACTCTGGCCGAGCCCGTTGGGGCAAATGCTTCGCTGCGGGCGGCGGCGCAGCGCACCGCCGCGACCTTATCCTGTTGCCTGCACCTTCACGGGTTCGGCTCGCGCGCGCGAGGCGACCAGATCGGTGAGAGCGATGCGGTCGTACTCGGCCCACACGCTGCCGAGCCAGTGACGCACGTAGCCGCGCAGCACGAACGAATACGCCGCGGCTTCCCCGCTCTGCTGCTTGTTGGCGATAAAGCTGAGATAAGGCACGGAAGCGAGTTCCACCTGCTCGGTCGCCATCTCGTTGAGCTTTGGGACCGTGATCTCCACCGCGTCCTTGATCTTGTTGAAATAGCCGCTGTGGGTCGCGTTGTCCCACCGGAAGAACTGGGTATCGTTGATGAAATTTTTGACCAGGAAGTATTTGGCGTCCCCGAGGTATTGCGCGGTTCCGGCGATCTCGTCGAGTGACGCGATCGAAGGACCGAGAATGTGGAACACCGCGAAGGTGATCTGGCCTTTCTGCACGGCTTCGATGAAGCCGATGTCGCACAGCGCCCGCAGCGTCGGTGACATCAGGCCGGCGCGGACGTCGATCAGTGCGACCGCCGCCTCAGCGGAATTGAGCGTGTCGAACACCTTCATCTGGTCCGGTACGAGCGTCATGTCGATGACGTCGGTGATGTCCGAATAAAAGCGCTTCAGCGTGCCGCGCGGTGATTCGGTGTCGAACGCGCGGACCGGCATCTGATGGGCGGTGAAATAGTCGAGCAGCGTGCGGGACACCGTGGTCTTGCCAACGCCGCCCTTGTCCGCGCCGACGAGAATGACTGCTGGTTTCGCCATGAGCATTCCCCGAATCACTTGGCGATTTTAGCAAGCCAGCGCCGAGGCGAGGGCACGGACCGCGTCTTTTGCGGTGGCGTGCAGACTAATTTTGCCGATGCGGTCCCCAGGGACCGGGCTCCGGGCTGCTTGGCGAGGGCCCACCCAATTCGACCGGCGGCCGCGCCGGCAGGAACGGCTTGTCGCCGCCGCTCTGCGGTTCGCCGGCCTCGCCCCACGGGCCGGGCGCGCCCGGCTCGGACGCGGCTTCACCGGCCGGCGGATCGAGGTCCGGCAGCGCAATCGGTCCCGGATCGTGCCCGCCCGCGAACTGCACGATCGCCGCAACGCGCTTGTCGATCGACGGATGGGTGTCGAACACGTTCGAGAAGCCGACACGCGGGTTGTCGATGCACATTTCCATGACGGCCGAATTGGCGCTGGCGAGCTCGCCGCGCCCTTCGATCTTGCGCAATGCCGAGATCATGGCGTCAGGGTTCTTGGTCAATTCGATCGAGCCGGCGTCCGCCAGGTACTCGCGCTGGCGCGAGAGCGCAAAGCGGATGACGATCGACAGGACCCAGGCCAGCACGATCAGGGCGACCGCGATCAGGATCGCGATGATGGCGCCTTTCCCCTTGCTGTCGCTGCTGCTGCTGCCCCGGCCGAACCGCATCCCGCCTTGAAACATCAGCCGAAAGAACAGCTCGGCAAAAAATGAAATCGCCCCCGCGATGACCACCGCGATCACCAACATGCGGACGTCGCCGTTGCGAATGTGCGTCAGTTCGTGGCCGAGCACCGCCTCGAGCTCGGCATCATCGAGCCGGTCGACCAGGCCACGCGTCACCGTGATGGAGTATTGCTTGTCGTTCAGGCCGGTGGCGAAGGCGTTGAGTGAATCGTCGTCGACCACCTTGAGCTTCGGCATGGTGATGCCGCGCGAGATGCAGAGGTTCTCCATGAGATTATAGAGTCGCGGCGCCTCGTCGCGGGTCACGGCATGGCCGCCGGTGACGGCGTCGATCATCGACTGGTGGAAGCGATAGGCGATGAAAATCCAGATCACGGTCCCGACCGTCGCCCACGGCGCCGCATAGAGCGCCGGCGTGACGGCGTTGCGCATGAGCGAGCCGAGCGGCGCCGATGTCGTGATTGCCTCGGCCAGCAGCGCACCGGCATAGACCATGAGATAGACGAGAAAGAACAAACCGATCAGCAGCGCGACCGAGCGGCGCTTGTTCGACTGGATGTGGGTGTAGAGCCCGTAGGCAGCCATGGTCGAATTCAATCAGGTGGTTCGTCATTCCGGGGCCCGAGAGTAGCGAGGGAGCCCGGAATCCGTCTTACCGGCGGTGGAACTGGATTCGGGTTCGCCGCTTTGGCGGCGCCCCGGAATGACGCCGCTTTGGCGCAATAAGCTTAGAACTTTATCTGCGGCGCCTGCTCCAGCGTCTTGCGCTCCTCGCCGACGTCGAAGAACTCCCTCGGCGTGAAACCCATCGAGCCGGCGAACAGCGCCGCCGGGAACTGCTGGATTCCGGTATTGTATTCCTGCACCGCGTTGTTGAAGAAGCGCCGCGCCGCCGCGATCTTGTTCTCGATGTCGGAAAGCTCGCGTTGCAACTGCTGGAAGTTCTGGCTGGCCTTGAGGTCCGGATAGGCCTCGCTCAATGCGAACAGCTGCCGGAGCGCGCCACTCAGCATGTTCTCCGCCGCCGCCTGCGTGGCAACGCCGCCACTCTGCGCCGTGATCGCGGCATTGCGCGCCGCCACCACGGCCTCGAGCGTGCCGCGCTCGTGACCGGCATAGCCTTTCACCGTCTCGACCAGGTTCGGGATGAGGTCATGCCGCTGCTTGGTCTGCACGTCGATATCGGAGAACGCCTGGTTGACCCGTTGCCGCATGGCGACCAGCCCGTTGTAGATCATGATGATCCACGCCACGAGCAGGACGATCGCGCCGATCACGAGCCAGGTGACGACGGTGGATGACATGAGACGGCTCCTCGGAAGGTTTGTGGTTTGGCCGGTTCAATCTATTGTGTCGCGCGGCCCGTGGGAAGCGGCCGAACTAACGGTCCGATCGCAACATTCGCACCCCGTTTCAGCAAGCACCTTTGCGAATGTTGGAATCAAAGGACCACTAGAGAATTTTGGATTTGACATTTGCATTGCGAACTTGCCGCTAGGTGGGTAGCGAATGTCAAATCCACGCCACTAGGGACGAACGCAGCATGCAAGGCAAGATCGCGCTCGAAGAACACTTTGCCATCGATGATACTTTAAATGATTCCAAAGGCTTCTTTCCCGACAAGGTGTGGCAGGAAGTGCGGTCCCGCGTGCTCGATCTGCACGACCGGCGGATTCGATTGATGGACCAGTACGGCATCGAGATGATGCTGCTATCGCTCAATGCGCCGGCCGTCCAGGGCATTCCGGATGCCCGGCAGGCGAACGAAATCGCCCGCAAGGCCAACGATTATCTGGCCGAGCAGGTGTCGAAGCGGCCGGACCGTTTTCAGGGGCTGGCGGCGCTGCCGATGCAGGACCCCGATCTGGCGACGCGAGAGCTGCAGCGTTGCGTCAAGGAGCTTGGATTCAAGGGCGCGCTGGTCAACGGCTTCTCGCAGGTCGGCGACCTCGACACGACCGTGTACTACGACCTCAAGCAGTACTGGCCGTTCTGGCAGGTGATCGAACAGCTCGACGTGCCGTTCTATCTCCATCCGCGCAACCCACTCGCGCGTGATGCCCGAATCTATGACGGCCATTCCTGGCTGCTCGGGCCGGTCTGGGCGTTCGGTCAGGAGACCGCGGTCCACGCCCTGCGGCTGATGGGCAGCGGGCTGTTTGATGCCTATCCGGGCATTCAGATCATCCTTGGCCACATGGGCGAAGGGTTGCCGTTCAGCATGTGGCGGATCGACAATTGCAATGCCTGGATCGAGAACCGGCACAACCGGCCGGCCAAGAAGATGATGGCGGACTATTTCAACGCCAATTTCTACCTCACGACGTCGGGCAATTTCCGCGACCAGGCGCTGATCAACGCCATGAACGAGATCGGTTCCGACCGCGTCATGTTCTCGACCGACTGGCCGTTCGAGAACATCGACCACGCGGCGGTCTGGTTCGACGCCGCCAGCATCAGCGAGAACGACCGCCAAAAGATCGGGCGGGACAACGCGGTGCGTCTCTTCAAGCTCGCACGCGGCTGACCGTCATGCAGGGCAAGATTGTACTCGAAGAACACTTTGCGGTGCCCGAAACCGCCGAGAATCCCCGCGGCGTCTTTACTCCTGACGCATGGGCGGAACTCCGTGGGCGATTGCTCGACATGCAGGACGAGCGCCTTCGTCAGATGAATGCACATGGCATCGAGCTGATGGTGCTGTCGCTGAACTCGCCGGCGGTGCAGGCGGTGCTCGACGCGTCGGCGGCCGCGGAAATGGCGCGCCGGGCCAACGATCTGCTCGCCGCGGAAGTGCAGAAGCGGCCCGACCGGTTCCAGGCGCTCGCTGCGCTGCCGATGCAGGACCCTGAGCTTGCGATCGTGGAATTGGAGCGCTGCGTCAAGGAGCTCGGATTTCGCGGCGCCCTGGTCAACGGCTTCTCGCAGGTCGGTGATCCCGACAACGCGGTCTACTACGACCTTCCGCAGTACCGGCCGTTCTGGGCAGCGGTCGAGCGCCTCGACGTACCGTTCTATTTGCATCCGCGCAGTCCGCTTCCTCGCGATGCGCGGCTCTATGCCGGCCATGCCTGGCTCATGGGCGCGGCGTGGGCGTACGGCAACGAGACGGCGGTGCATGCGCTGCGGCTGATCGGGTCCGGCCTGTTTGATGAATTTCCGCGGCTAACGATCATCATCGGCCATATGGGGGAGGGGATCCCGTTCAATCTGTGGCGGCTGGATAACTGCAACGCCGGGGTCGAGAAGGCCACGCATCATCAGGGCAAGAAGAAGATCGCCGACTACTTTAAGACAAACTTTCACGTCACCACGTCCGGCAATTTCAGCACCAACGCCTTGATGGACACCATCCAGGAGATCGGCGTCGACCGGGTCATGTTCTCGGTTGATTGGCCGTTCGAGCGGATCGATCTCGCGGCACGGTGGTTCGACGAGGTGGCCATCAGCCAGGATGACCGGCACAAGATCGGCCGCGACAACGCGCTGCGTCTGTTGAAGCTCGATGGACGCTGAAGCGTGTCCCGCTCCGCGCGCATTTCGCCGCCGCGCGACGGAACGCCAGGGGCTGCTCGATCGTTGCTGCTCTGGCCTTGGGCATGAGCGACTGCGATGGCGGTATTGGTTGCGGAATCCACCTCTGCGCCGGCATCGACAATTGTCGATACCGACATCCCGGCTCGGCTCGACCGTCTGCCCTGGAGCCGATTCCACACGCTCGTGGTGTTCGCGCTTGGCATCACCTGGGTGCTGGACGGACTTGAAGTGACCTTGGCCGGCGCGGTGGCGCCGGCGCTGAAGCACAGCGAGAGCCTGCACTTCAGCAATGCCGACGTCGGATTCGTCGCCAGCGCCTATCTGGCGGGTGCGGTGCTCGGCGCGCTCGGCTTCGGCTGGCTCACTGATCGGCTCGGGCGCAAGCGGTTGTTCTTCATCACGCTCGCGGTCTACCTGGTCGCGACGGCGGCGACGGCGCTGTCCTGGAGCGTGGCGAGCTTCGCTGTCTTCCGCTTCCTGACCGGCGCGGGCATCGGCGGCGAATACACCGCGATCAACTCGACGATCCAGGAGCTGGTGCCGGCGCGCTATCGCGGCTGGACCGATCTCGTGATCAACGGCAGCTTCTGGATCGGGGCGGCGCTCGGTGCGGCAGGTTCCATCGTGCTGCTCGATCCGGCCTTCATCCATCCGGATCTCGGCTGGCGGCTGGCGTTTCTGATCGGCGCGGTGCTCGGCCTCATCATCTTTGTCATGCGCATGTGGATTCCGGAATCGCCGCGCTGGTTGATGACCCACGGCCGCGTGCAGGAGGCCGAGGCCATCGTCCGGGGCATCGAGGTCAGCGTCGGCAAGGCCGGCTATCACGTAGACTCTAACGCGTTGCCGCGTATCCGGCTCGCGACCCGCGCCTTCACGCCCCTTGCCGAAGTTGCCCGCACGCTGTTTCGCGATCAGCGGCAGCGAACGCTGGTCGGTATGGCGTTGATGGTCGCGCAGGCATTCTTCTACAACGCGATCTTCTTCACCTACGCGCTGGTGCTGACCGACTTCTACGGCATCCGCGCCGATCACGTCGGCTGGTACCTGTTGCCGTTCGCGGCCGGCAATTTTCTTGGACCGGTCCTGCTCGGGCGGCTGTTCGACACGGTCGGTCGCCGGCCGATGATCGTCCTGACCTATGCACTGTCTGGCGTGCTGCTGGCGGGCTCGGGCTATCTGTTCGCGATCGGCGTTCTGTCCGCGACCGGCCAGACGGTGGCCTGGATGGTGATCTTCTTCTTCGCCTCGGCGGCTGCGAGTTCGGCTTATCTGACGGTGAGCGAGACCTTCCCGCTCGAGGTGCGGGCGCTGGCGATTGCGTTCTTTTATGCGATCGGCACCGGCATCGGCGGCGTCGCGGGGCCGTGGCTGTTCGGTGCCCTCATCGACACCGGCTCGCGCTGGAGTGTCTTTGCCGGCTACCTGTTCGGATCGGTGCTGATGCTGGCCGCCGCCGCGATCGCGGCGCGCTACGCGGTCGCAGCCGAACGCAAGCCGCTGGAAAGCGTCTGCCGTCCGCTCGCCGAGGTGGATTAGCTCGCCTCGCGCAGCTTCACGGCGCCTTCGAGATCGACCGAGACAAGTTGCGAGATGCCGCGTTCCGCCATGGTGACGCCGAACAGCCGGTTCATGCGCGCCATGGTGATCGGATTGTGCGTGATGATCACGAAGCGGGTGTCGGTCGCGCGCGTCATCTCGTCGAGCAGGTCGCAGAACCGCTCGATGTTGTGATCGTCGAGTGGCGCGTCGACCTCGTCCAGCACGCAGATCGGCGCCGGGTTGGTGCGGAACACCGCGAAGATCAACGCAAGCGCGGTCAGCGCCTGTTCGCCGCCGGACAGCAGCGACAGCGTCGCCGGCTTCTTGCCGGGCGGTTTGGCGATGATTTCGAGTCCCGCTTCCAGCGGGTCCTCGGCCTCGATTAGCTTCAGCTCGGCGGTGCCGCCGCTGAACAAGTGAGTGAACAGCTCGCGGAAGTGGTTGTTGACCACCTCGAACGACGCCAGCAGGCGCTCGCGGGCCTCCCGGTTGAGGCTTTGGATACCCTGGCGCAGGCGCTTGATCGCCTCGACCAGATCGTCGCGTTCGGTGGTCAGCGTGGTGTGCTGGGTCTCGACCTCGCGCAACTCCTCTTCGGCGCGCAGGTTGACGGCGCCGAGCCGCTCGCGCTCACGGCGCAGCCGCTCCAGCGTCGCCTCGACATCTGCGACTTCGGGCAGCGGCTTGTCGGGATTGAGTTCGGCAAGCCCGGCGACCTCCGCGGGCGGAACCTCGAGCATCTCGACGATCTCATGGTCGATATCGGCGAGGCGCCGCTTGCCGGCTTCGAAGCGCTCTTCGGCGCGCGCGGCGTCTTCGCGCGCGCTGCCCATCGCTTCAAGCGCCGCTCGGGCGTCGCGATCGGCCTCGGCCAGCTTGGTTTCGGCCTCGGCAAGCCGGTCGGCAGCAGCGCGGCGGTTGCCTTCCGCCCCTTCGATCTCGCCGATCAATGCGGTGCGTCGATCGGCGAAGAGTTGCGGCGCATCTTCGAGGCCCGCCCGTTCGACTTTCGCTTCTTCGATACGGACAGTCAGCGTCTCAATCTGTGAGGCGGCGCCCGCATTGCGGGTAGCCCAGCTCTCGCGGTCGGACGCGATCGTGACGAGCCGGCGGGCCGCCATCTCCGCGTCGCGCGCGAGGCCCTGTGCCTCCGCCCGCACCTCGGCAAGCTGCGCGCGGTGACCTTCGATTTCTGTCCGGACGGCGGTGAGGCGCTCCTCGACCTCGGTCGAGGGCGGCATGGCCAGAAGCGACTGCTCGACGTCGCCGCGCGCGATCGCGGCTTCGTCGCGGCTGGCGGTCAACCGCGCCTTGGCCTCGCCCAGCGCCGAACGGCGCGCCGAATTGCGGCTGATCTCGCGCTCGACCTCGGCATGCCGGTTGCGGGCCGCATGCGCCGCCTGCTGCAATTCGCGCCAGCGGGTGCGCGCGGCCGCTTCGGCCGCGGCCGCAGCGGTCACTTCCGCCTGGGCCTGTGCCGCAGCCTGTTGCCGGGTCTCGACTTCGCCGCGCACGGTCGAGAGTTCGGCCTCGATATCAGAGAGCCGGTTCTTGCCGGCAAGCCGGCGCGCCGCGCCAGTCGGCGCGTTGGCGGCGACCGAGAATCCGTCCCAGCGCCACAGGTCGCCGTCCGCGGAAACGAGCCGCTGGCCGGGCTTGAGCAGTGGGATCAGGCGAAGCGCGTCCTCGCGCGCGATGACACCGATCTGTGCGAGCCGTCGCGCCAGCTCTTTCGGCGCCGAGACATGCGCGCCGAGCGCCTCGGCGCCGTCCGGCAGCGTGGGGTCCGCGGGATCGATCTCGGCGCCAGCCCAGCGCATCGGAGCGGAAGGATCGACCGGCGCTTCGAGATCATCGCCCAGCGCGGCGCCGAGAGCGGCCTCGTAGCCCTTCTCGACCGTGAGATCGTCGATCACGGCCGGCCACAAATTCTTGGTGTCGACGTGCAGGAGTCTCGCCAGGGTCTTGGCTTCGGTATCGAGGCGTTGCGCGCGGCGCTCGGCGTCGGCCAGCGGGCCGCGGGCGACGTCAAGCGCCTGGCGGGCGGCCGAATGGGCGGCCTCGGTGCGCACTGACGATGCTTCTGCCTCCGTCACCGAAGCCTGCGCCTCCTCGGCGGCAAGTGCGAGTGCAGCAAGGTCGGGATGGCCGGCATTGGCAGCCTCGAGCGAGGCCAGTTCGGCTTCGACCGCGGCGGTCTCATTGGACAGACGAGCGAGCCGGTCGTCATGCGCGCGTGCCGCTTGCTCCAGCGCCTTGCGCCGGGCGGTCAGATCGGCGAGCGTTCCGGTCAACTCGCCGAAAGTCTTTTCGGCGGTGCCCAGCACCGCATCGGCCTCGGCCACGCGCGCCTCGGCGCCGGTACGCTTCTGGGCGTTGGCATCGATGTCGTGCTTGAGGGCTTCCTCTTCGGCCGCGAGCTTGGTGAGGGCGGCTTCGGCATCGACTACATGCTGGCGCTCGCGTTCGATGTCGCCGCCAAGCTGGACGAGCCGGCGGTCAAGCTCGGCCATCCGCTCGCGCGCGCGGGCTTCCTCGCGCTCCAGGGTCTCGCGCGCTACGACGAGCCGATGCAGGCCGGCGGCGGCCGCCGCTTCGGCTTCACGCAACGCCGGCAGTTCGGCCGCCGCCAGCGCCTGCCGGGTCGCAGCCTCAGCCTGTTCTCCGGTACGTTCCGCGACGATCCGCACCGCCAGGTTCTTGGCCTGCTCGGCCTCGGCGAGTTCGGCGCTCGCCGCCATCCAGCGCAGGTGGAACAGAGTTGCTTCCGTCCGGCGGATCTGGCCGGCGATATTGCGGTAGCGTACCGCCTGACGCGCCTGGGTCTTGAGCGACGCCATCTGCGCGCTCAACTGGTTGATGACGTCTTCGAGCCGCACGAGGTTCTGCTCGGCGGCGCGCAGCCGCAGTTCGGCCTCGTGGCGCCGGGCGTGCAGGCCGGAAATGCCGGCCGCTTCTTCCAGCACCCGGCGGCGCTGTTCGGGCTTGGCCTGGATGATCTCGCCGATGCGGCCCTGATGCACCAGCGCCGGCGAGCGCGAACCGGTCGAAGCGTCGGCGAACAGGATCTGCACGTCGCGGGCACGCACTTCGCGGCCGTTGATGCGGTAGGTCGAGCCCTGGTCGCGCTCGATCCGGCGCGAGACGTCGAGGCTTTCGGTATCGTTGAACTGCGCCGGGGCGGTGCGCGTGCTGTTGTCGATGTGCATCGCGACTTCGGCGTTGTTGCGCCCGGGCCGGGTGTTGGTGCCGGCGAAGATCACGTCGTCCATGTCGGCGGCGCGCAGCGACTTGTGCGAGGTCTCGCCCATGACCCAGCGCAGCGCTTCGACCAGGTTCGACTTGCCGCAGCCGTTCGGCCCGACCACGCCGGTGAGACCCGGCTCGATCAGGAAGTCGGTAGGCTCGACGAACGATTTAAAGCCAAGCAGGCGCAGCCGCGTGAGCTTCATGCCGACGCTATTCCATTCATAATGGACCAGGACCCGAGGGAATCATCCTCAGGTCTCGGGCCCAGGGGTTGGGTCGAGTTGTGAAACATGTGCCGCATCGGCCGGGAGAATAAATCGCCGCCGGTGATTGCGCAACAGAAAGAACGCGTTATTCAACCCTAATCGCTGTCCGGGCGACTGTGGCCGGGCAGCCGGACATAAAGAGACCCGGCCAAAAACTATTGTCAGCCCTTGAGATTGGCCTCGATCTGCTTGGTCAGCTCATCCAGCGTGGGCGAGCCGCGGAGAATCTTGCCGTTGACGAAAAACGTCGGCGTCGAGGTCACCTGGAACTTCTGCGCTGCCCGTGCGCGCACCTCCTCGATGCCGTCGAGCACCCGCTGATTCGCCAGGCAGGCGTCGAACGACTCCTGCGTGTAACCGGCCTGCTTGGCGATCGCCAGCAATGGCACCAGCGGCTTCTGCACCACCCAGTCCTTCTGCTGGGCGAACAGCGTCTCGATCATCGGGAAGTATTTGTCCTTGTCGCCGCAGCGCGCCAGCATGAAGCCGGCGGCGGCCAGCGGATCGAGCGGGAATTCCCGGAAGATAAAGCGCACCTTGCCGGTGTCGATGTAGGTCTTCTTGAGCTCCGGGTAGACCGTCTCGTGGAACTGGGCGCAGTGCGGGCACGTCATCGACGCGTATTCGATCACCGTGACCGGCGCATTCGGACTGCCCACCGCCTGCTCGCCGAGCGGGCCGGGAACCATCAGTTCGGCAGCGGCCCCGCTGGACAGCGATTGTGCCGGCGTTACCGGTGTCGCCGGGGTGGCCGGAGGTTTGCCCTGGCTCCAGGCATAATAGCCGCCGCCGGCGGCTGCGGCGATCACGACCGTTGCGGTCCCGATCAGCAGGTTTCGACGCGAAATATCCACGATCGTATTCCTTCAGCTGCAGGCGGCCGGGCCCGGAAAGTCGCGTATCCTGAAATGGCAATTGTGGCAATGGCGCGCCAAGCGCAAGCACATTGCCCACACTCACGGCTGTTTGATGGCCGCGCCCAGCCGGGCGAGCGCCTGGCGCAGGTTTTCGTCCTCGATCTCGGGCAATGACCGGGCAACGGCCTCGGTGGCCGCAGGGTCGGGGCCGGCGGGCGGACGGCTGCGCTCCCGCCGTAGCGGCGCCTGCCGCAGCCGCATGCCGGCGATCGCCTGCCAGCCGAAAAAGCGGTTCACCCGTTCCAGGATGATGGCGGACAGGTGCTGAATCTCGATCGCGGTCGGCCCCTCGACCCGCAGCACCAGGGTGCCGGGTTCGGCGGTCTGGCCATCCAGCGGCCGCGGCCACTGGATTTTTTCCGGCTGGGAGTGGGCGGCGATCTCGGGTCCGACGATGTCGGTCCAGCGCGTCACCAGTTCGGTCGACGCGAAGCCCTGCCGGGCGAAGGCGTCATTGAGCGTCCTGCCGAGCAGTTCGGCCAACGGACGGGGGCGCGATCTGGCGGGCTTGTTCATCGCGGAATGGTCTGCCATCGATCGGCTCATGACGCTAGATGCGCCGAATGGGAAGGCCCGATCCAGCCTCCGTTCGTCCCCGCGAAAGCGGGGACCCGGGACCAGTAGCGTCGCGCCATCCGCGCCAGGTTCCCGCTCACGCGGGAGCGAACGGATGGCGCGTGCGTCGGTCCCCGACGCGGCGGCGCTGCTCGCCTGGTACGACCGCCACCGGCGCGTGCTGCCGTGGCGGGCGGAGGAAGGTCAGACACCCGATCCGTACCGGGTATGGCTCTCCGAGATCATGCTGCAGCAGACCACCGTGCGGGCGGTGGCGCCGTACTTCGCGCGTTTCCTCGAACGCTGGCCGGATGTCCACGCGCTCGCCGCGGCGCCGCTCGACGACGTGCTCAGGCTGTGGGCCGGGCTCGGCTATTATGCGCGCGCGCGCAATCTGCATGCCTGCGCGCAGGCGGTTGCCGCGCGTCCCGACCGGCAATTTCCGCTGACCGAGGCCGAACTGGCGACGCTGCCCGGCATCGGGCCCTATACCGCGGCCGCGATCGCGGCGATTGCGTTCGATGCGCCCGCCGCCGCGGTCGATGGCAACGTCGAACGCGTGGTCACACGTCTGTTCGCCTTGGAACGCGAATTGCCGGCCGCCAAGCCCGAGATTCGTGCATTGACGCAGGCACTGGTGCCGGCAAGCGCGCAGCGGAGACTTCGCGCAGGCGCTGATGGACCTCGGCGCGACGATCTGCACGCCGAGGAAGCCGGCCTGTGCGCTCTGCCCATGGATGGAGCCGTGCGACGCGCGCCGGCGCGGCGACCCCGAGACGTTTCCGCGCAAGGCGGCGAAGAAGGAAGGCAAGCTGCGGCGCGGCGCGGCGTTCGTGGTACGGCGCGCCGATGGGTTTGTGCTGGTGCGCTCGCGGCCGCCCAAGGGCCTGCTCGGCGGCATGACGGAGGTGCCGACGACGAACTGGACGCACGACTTCGACGCTGCGAGAGCGCTTGGAGCCGCACCGCCGCTATCCGGCGTGCGGCCGAAATGGCGCCGGCTCCCCGGCGTCGTGACGCATGTGTTCACGCATTTCCCGCTGGAGCTTACGATCTATGTGGCGGAGGTCGCGGGATCGACGCCCGCGCCCGAGGGTATGCGCTGGGTGCCGCTCGCGACGCTTGCCGGCGAGGCGCTGCCCAACGTCATGCGCAAGGTGCTGGCGCATGCGGGGCTGGAACTCCGTCGGGTTGAATGAGAGGCTGGTAGTCCGGATTGAGTGCAAGCGAAATCCGGGGACGTGAAAAGAGGTCCCGGATGTCGCTTCGCTCCATCCGGGCTACATGCCCTGCCCAAATCTCGCGCGCATGCGCTAGGATAGCGGGACGCGCGGTCCGCAGAGGCCGAGGGGCAGGGGAGAGAGACGTCATGTCACCAACAATCGCGATGCGCTTGCCGCGGGCGCGAGCAGGGGAGCCGCGATGACGGTCACGCAAACTGCGCTGGGGGGCTGGGAGCCGAGCGAGCGATATCCCGATCCGGCAATCCACGTTCTCGATCCGAGCTTCAACAAATATCGTCTGCTGCTCGCGAGCATCGAGCGGCTCGCGACCGGCATGCGCTGGTGCGAGGGGCCGGTCTATTTCGGCGACGCGCGCTGTCTGCTGTGGAGCGACATCCCCAACAACCGGATCATGCGCTGGGACGAGGAAACCGGCGGCGTGAGCGTCTTCCGCAGGCCCACGAACCATGCCAACGGCAACACCCGCGACCGCCAGGGCCGGCTCGTCACCTGCGAACACGATTCGCGGCGCGTCACGCGCACCGAATACGACGGCAGCATCACGGTGCTGATCGACCGTTTCGACGGCAAGAAGCTCAACTCGCCAAACGACGTGGTGGTGAAGTCGGACGATTCGATCTGGTTCACCGATCCGCCGTTCGGCATCCTCGGCAACTACGAAGGGCATGTCGACACTTCGGAGCTGCCGATGAACGTCTACCGGCTCGATCCCAAGAGCGGGAGCGCCACCGTCGTCGCAGGCGATATTCCGGGGCCGAACGGGCTGGCATTCTCGCCGGACGAGAAGAAGCTGTACGTCGTCGCCTCCAGGGACACGCCGGACCGT
Source organism: uncultured Alphaproteobacteria bacterium (assembly GCA_963807865.1). GTDB lineage: Bacteria > Pseudomonadota > Alphaproteobacteria > Rhizobiales > Xanthobacteraceae > VAZQ01. Next base: position 310,340 of record CAWEDK010000034.1, read on the forward strand.
TCTATTCGCGTCTATGACGTGACCGATGACGGCAAGCTCGCGAACGGCAAAGTCTTCATTCAGGCCGAGTCCGGCGGCACGCCCGACGGCTTCCGGCTCGATGTCGACGGCAACCTGTGGTGCGGCTGGGGCATGGGCAATGCGCAGCAGGACGGCGTGAAGATTTTCGACCCGACCGGCAAGCCGATCGGTTTCATCGCGCTGCCCGAGCGTTGCGCCAACGTCTGCTTCGGCGGCGTCAAGCGCAACCGCCTGTTCATGGCGGCGAGCCATTCGGTCTATTCGCTGTACGTCAACACCCAGGGCGTGAAGGGCGGGTGAGATTTGCCAGGGGGATGGCGGTTGTTGTTGTGCCCTCTCTCCTCTTGCGGGAGAGGGTACGAATTGTGCGCGTCGAACTTGCGGCAACAGTCAACGGAGAGTGAAACAACATGAGCGTCGAACGTAAAGAAGTCGGGCCGCGGATGAGCCAGATCGTCATCCACGGCAACACGGTCTATCTCGCCGGCGTGGTGGCGCGCGAGCAGGCCGGCAAGAGCGTCACCGAACAGACGCGGGAAATCCTCGCCACCATCGACGGCTACCTGAAGCAAGCCGGCACCGACAAGACCAAGCTCCTGTCGACGAATATCTGGCTCACCGACATGGCGACGTTCGGCGAGATGAACGCCGTATGGGACGGCTGGGTGGCGCCCGGTCATACGCCGGCGCGCGCCACCGTCGAGGCCAAGCTCGCGGCGCCGCAATACAAGGTCGAGATCATGGTGACGGCGGCGCGCTAAAGGAGGCCAGCATGCGATTTGACCGCCGGGCGTTCCTGCAGCTTGCGGCGGGCGCGGCCGTCGTCCCGGCGCTTTCGCTGAACGCGCGAGCGCAGGCCTATCCCGCGCGGCCGCTGCGCCTGGTCATCGGCTTTCCGGCCGGCGGACCGAACGACATCCTCGGCCGACTGATGGCGGGTTGGTTGTCGGAGCGACTCGGCCAGCCGGTCGTGGTCGAAAACAGGCCGGGCCAATCCGGCAACATCGCGAGCGAGGAGGTGGTGCGCGCGGCGCCCGACGGCTACACGCTGCTGTTGATGGGGCCTGCGAACGCGATCAGCGGCTCGCTCTATCCCAATCTCAACTTCAGCGCCGTGCGCGACCTCGCGCCGGTGGCGGCGATCACCCGCGAGGCACTGGTGATGGTGGTCCACCCGTCGGTGACGGCGAAGACGGTCGTGGAATTCATCGCCGACGCCAAGGCCAACCCGGGCAAGCTGAAGATGGCGTCGACCGGCAACGGCAGTTCGCCGCACGTGACCGGCGAACTGTTCAAGATGATGACCGGCCTCGATCTGCCGGTCGTGCATTACGCCGGCGGCGGGCCCGCGCTGAAGGCGATGATCGCCGGCGAGACGCAGATGATGTTCGAGCCGATGTCGGCATCGATCGAGCCGGTGCGCACCGGCAAGCTGCGCGCGCTCGGCGTGACGACGGCGGCGCGATCGGCGGCGTTGCCGGATGTCCCGGCCGTCGGCGAATTCGTGCCGGGCTATGAAGCGAGCGCGCTCACCGGAATCGGCGCGCCGCGCGATACACCGGCGGCGGTGATCGAGCGGCTCAACCGGGAAATCAACGCGGCGTTCGTCCGACCCCGGGATGAAGGCGCGGCTCGCCGACACCGGCGGCACCGTGCTGCCCGGCTCGGCGGCCGAGTTCGGCAAGCTAATTGCCGCGGAAACCGAGAAGTGGGGCAAGGTGGTGAAGGCTTCGGGCACCAAGCCGAATTAATCCACGTCGCGCCGCGCGGGTGGAGGATCATCAAGTCGATCAAGCAAAGCGCCGCAGAGCGCGACACCAACCTAGCAACCGGGAGGAGGAACCATGCCAGTATCACGCCGCGATTTTCTGACCACCGCCGGGTCGTTTGCGCTGACCGCCGCCGCGGCCCCGGCGCGCGCCGCCATGGGGCCGAACGACAAGTTCGACCTGGTGATCAGGGGTGGCGAGGTGCTCGATCCGAGCCAGTCATTGCGCGGCAAACGCGACATCGGCATTCGCCATGGCGTGATCGAGGCGCTTGAAGCCGACATCCCGGCGGCACGCGCGCTGCGCGTGCTCGACGCTTCGCGGCAAGCTGGTGACGCCGGGACTTATCGACCTGCACTCCCACGTGTTTCCCTACGGCTCGGCGATCGGCATTCCGGCCGACGAGCTGGTCGCCCACCAATGCACCACGACCTGCGTGTCGGCGGGCGATGCCGGCGCCAACAATTTCGCGGCCTTCCGCCGCTACGTGGTGGGCGCAGACGCGCACGCGGCTCTATGCCTTCGTCCACATCGCCAATATCGGGCTCACCGGCGTTCCCGGTGGCCGAACTCTACAACATCGACTTCGCGCAGACCGACACTGCGGCGCGGGCGGTTGCCGAGAATGCCGACATGGTGCTCGGCATCAAGGTGCGCATGTCGGAGAACGTGATCGCCAAGCACGGGCTCGAGCCGCTCAGGCGCGCGATTGCGGCCTGCGTGGCGTCGGGCACGAATGCCAAGGTGATGTGCCACATCGGCGGCGTCGAGACCGCGCGCCCTCATGTCGCAAATCCTCGATACGCTGCGGGCAGGCGACATTCTCACCCATGCCTATTCGGGCGCGCCCAATGTCGCCGGTGCGTTCACCAACATCGTGCAGGACGGCAAGCTGCTGCCCGCCGCGCTCGCTGCCAAGCAGCGCGGCGTGATTTTCGACGTTGGCCACGGTGGCGGCAGCTTCGACTACACGGTGGCGGAATCGGCGATCGCGCAGGGCGCTCCGCCTGACACCATCTCGTCCGACATTCATGTGTTCTCCGGCAATTCGCCGGGTATGCCGTATCTCACTTGGGTGATGTCGAAGTTCATGGGGCTTGGTTTTTCGCTCGAGCAGGTCGTCGCCATGGCGACCGCGGGCCTGCCAAGGTCATCAATCGTCTGCCGAAGCTTGGCACGCTGCAGGTAGGCGCGCCGGGCGATGCCGCGATCATGGAATTGATCGAGGGCCCAGTGTCGTTCGTCGATACCCGCAACAACCGGCGCGAAGGCAAGGCGCACCTCAAGCCGGTGCAGACCGTGACCGCCGGCGTGCCGTTCGGGCGGCCGTACAATGCGCCATTCGCGGTGCGGTGAACCGAATTCGGCAACGAAATCGCGACAACCAAGAAGCGATACTTTGAACGGTGCCGTCGTTCGCGGAGCTTCGACGAGTATCGGCGGGCGCTGGTGGGCGTCGAACAGCTCGCGGCCGGCTGCTGCTCCAATAGGGGCCGGTCTATTTCGGTCCGCGATCGGGTCAGTTTGCGACCAGCGGATCGTACAGCTCCGGCTCCATCGCCAGCGGTGATTCCTGGTAGCCCGCCGCGTAGTTGCGGTTGGTCTGCGTCGGATTGCGATTGACCAGCGGCCGCAGGAACATCGGGTGGCTGACGCTGCGCACCTCGTGCTCGATGGTGAACAGCGGCCGCGCGCTGTCGAGATCGACGATGTCGCGGAAGCGGTACTGGTAACGGTTGTCCTCCTGGCTGACGAGGTTGCGCTCCTTCAGCCGGCGGTGCGGGCCGGAGAAATTCGTCACGTAGATCGCGATGTGATGCCCGTCGAACTCCGGCTGCGGCCGGTCGGTCTCGCGGAAGAACAGGTGCTGGTCTTTGCCGATCTGCACACGCGCCGCTCGGCCGTCGCCATTGACCACGTCGGCCGGCGTATCGACCATCGCGCGGTAGAATGCCGCGATGGCGTCCGCGCTGCCGACCGGCACGTCGAACTCGACGTAGGGAAAGCCGAGCGCGATGCGCCCGAAGCGCGCGGCGTCGGGCTCATAGCAGCGGTAGCGATTGCCCCAGGGACAGATGGCCTCGACGCAGTCGTTGTGTTCGCGGAAATCGAAGCGCGTGCCGGCGAGCTTCGGCCGCACTGCGGTGAGGCGATCGAGCAGCGCTTGCGCGGCCCGGGGATCACGATGCCGGTGTGGCCGCGCAGCACCTGCGGCTGGCCGGTCGGCAGATGAAACTGCGTGCGGCCGGCGTTGATCCACATGTTGTTGTCGGAGACCATCAGGTACGGGTCGCGCGTGAGGCCAAGGCCTGCGACATAGAACAGCGTCGCCACCCGCTGGTCCGGAATCTGCACGTTGACGTGCTCCATGTGGATGGAGTTGCCGAGGTCTTCGGTCGCGCGGTCGAAGGTCTGCATGATGATGCGCCCTGCCAGTGAACGGTTCGTCCCACTGCAATGCTACACGAGCGCAGGTTGGAACGGGAGGGGTGGTGCGGGGGCGAGCGCTAACTTGCGCTCATGCCTGCCCTGATTTCGGCGCGCAGCGCATCGATCGACACCAGGCCGTTGTCGGTTTCGAGATGCCAGAACGACCAGCCATTGCAGGCCTCCAGTCCCTGCGCCAGCGCGCCGATGCGGTGGATCGAGCCGACGGTTTCGCCGAGCGCGATTGCGCCGTCGGCGCGCACCAGCGCATTGACGCGGCGCTTGGCGTCGACCAGCCGGGCGCCGGCGCTGACCAGGCCGCGTTCGACCAGCAGCGGAGAATGCCACCCGCGGCGCCTCGCGCGCCGTCATGAACGGCGCAAGGCTCGCCTCCGGCAGCGGCTGCACGGCGGCGATGCGGCGCTGTCCGGCCTTGGCGTAGGTTTGCTCGCGCTCGACGCCGACGAACCGGCGGCCGAGCCGTTTGGCAACCGCGCCGGTGGTGCCGGTGCCGCAGAACGGGTCGAGCACGAGGTCGTCCGGCCGCGAGGCGGCGAGCATCACCCGCGCCAGCAGCGCCTCGGGCTTCTGGGTGGGATGCAGTTTCTTGCCGTCGTCGCCCTTGAGCCGCTCCTCGCCGGTGCAGAGCGCGAGCGTCCAGTCGGAGCGCACCTGCACGTCCTCGTTGCCGGCCTTGAGCGCTTCGTAGTTGAACGTATAGCCCTTGGCGCTGGCGTCACGCGCCGCCCAGATCAACGTCTCATGCGCATTGGTGAAGCGACGGCCGCGGAAGTTCGGCATCGGGTTGGACTTGCGCCAGACGATGTCGTTGAGAATCCAGAAGCCCAGGTCCTGCAGGATCGAGCCGACGCGGAAGATGTTGTGATACGAGCCGATCACCCAGAGCGTTGCGGAGGGCTTCATCACCCGCCGGCAGGCGATCAGCCAGGCACGGGTGAAATCGTCGTATGCCGCGAAGCTCGCGAACTTGTCCCAATGGTCGTCGACCGCATCGACGCGCAAATCGTCCGGGCGCTTGAGGTCGCCGGCGAGTTGCAGGTTGTAGGGCGGATCGGCGAACACCAGGTCGACCGTCTCGGCCGGCAGCTTCGCCATCTCGGCGACGCAGTCACCGATGAGGATGCGGCCGGATGCGGGCGGCTTCAAACTGACGCGGGGCGCCCCTTGGGACGCCCCGCGACGCGATACTACCATGACTCAAAAACTCTAACTCAGGCGACGCGGCCGGTGACGCGGGACCTACAACCGACACGAAGCAGTGTGCCTGCCCAAGGTTAAAAAACGTTTTAACGCCGCCGCCCGGAGCCTGGGAAAGGCTTGCGCGGCAACTATATTGGCGGGGACGCGTTGGATGGCGCGGTGGTAGAATGAATTCGGGCGGTTAGGCCTGCGACTTTGCGGGCGCCGGACGGCGAGGAGGCGAACCATGCGCTTGGATGACCTGCCTGAGAGCAGCAACGTCGAGGATCGTCGTAGTGAAGCCGGCTACGGCGGGGGTGGCGGCGGCGGATTTGGCATGCCGATCGGTGGCGGCGGCATCGGCATCGGGACGATCATCATCCTCGGCCTGATCGGCTGGGCGCTTGGGATCGATCCGAGCATGCTGATCGGCGGCGCCGAGCAGATGAGCCGCAACTCGCCGAGCATCGACGCGCCCGCGCAGCAAGGCCGCCCGCCGCAGGCCGGGTCGCCGCGCGACGAGATGGGCCGATTCGTCAGCCGGGTGCTGGGCAGCACCGAGACGCAGTGGAAAGACATCTTCTCCAAGGAAGGCAGGAACTATCGCGCGCCGGTTCTCGTTCTCTACAATGGCCGCACGCACGCCCAATGCGGCGGCACCGCGCAGAGCGCGATGGGGCCGTTCTATTGTCCGGCCGACCAGAAGGTCTATCTCGACACTTCGTTCTTCGATCAGATCGCGACGCGTTTCCGTGGCTGCGACGTCGGCAGCAAGTCTTGCCAGTTTTCGCAGGCCTACGTGATCGCGCACGAAATCGGCCATCACGTCCAGAACCAGCTCGGCATTCTGCAGAAATCGCAGCAGTTGCAGCGCACCGCCAGCAGCCGTGGGGATGCCAACCACATCCAGGTGCAGGTCGAGTTGCAGGCCGACTGCCTCGCGGGTGTCTGGGCCAACCACGAGAACGAAAGCCTGCGTCGCCAGGGTAAGCCGCCGTTCATCGAGCCGGGTGACATCGAGGCGGCATTGCGCACCGCGGCGGCGATCGGCGATGACACTTTGCAGAAGCGCGCGCAGGGATATGCGGTGCCGGACAGCTTCACCCACGGCACCTCGGAGCAGCGCCAGCGCTGGTTCACCGCCGGGTTCAGGAGCGGGCAGGTCTCGAGCTGCAACACGTTCGCGTCGGCGCAGTTGTAACGGGCAAATCCGCGCGATTAGGTCGCGCGGGTTCGACACCGAACGAAATCGCAAGCGCATGCCCGGTATCGACGAGACGAAACAGTTCATCCCGCTCAAGATCGCGGTGCTGACGGTTTCAGATACGCGCGAGCTGGCGGACGACAAGTCGGGTGCGACGCTGGCCGAGCGCGTCGCCAAGGCCGGCCACACCGTGGCGGTCCGTGCCATCGTCACCGATGACGTCGAGAGCATCCGCGCCCGTGTGCGGGCGTGGATCGCCGATCCCGCCGTCGACGTCATCATCACGACTGGCGGCACCGGCTTTACCGGCCGTGATGTGACGCCGGAAGCTATCGAGCCGTTATTCGAAAAGCGCATGGACGGGTTTGCCACGCTCTTCCTGCTGGTGAGCCACGCCAAGATCGGCACGTCTGCGATCCAGACCCGCGCCACCGCGGGCGTCGCCGGCGCGACCTATATCTTCTGCCTGCCGGGCTCGCCGGGCGCCTGCCGCGATGCCTGGGACGAAATCCTCGTCCACCAGCTCGACTACCGCTACCGGCCCTGCAACTTCGTCGAGATCATGCCGCGGCTCGACGAACATCTGCGACGTGCCAAGGCGCAGGGCGCGACGGTGTGAAGGCGTCCCGCCGCTCAATGCGCCAGGGGAGCACGGCAGCCGACTTTCGCCGGATCGCCCTGTCGCTCGAAGGCACAACCGAGGCTCCGCATTTTGATCGGGCCGCGTTTCGCGTCGCGCGGATTTACGCCACGTTGGCGCCCGACGGGCATACGGCGAACTTCAAGTTTGCGCCCGACGAGCAAGAGCTGAAGTGTACGGTCGCGCCAGAAGCGTTCACACCAATCCCGAATGCCTGGGGGAAGCAAGGCTGGACGACCGCGGCCTTGGCGATGCTGACGATCCCGGAACTCGAGAATGCGCTTCGCGTCGCGTTCGCTCATGCACAGCCGAAGGCGCCTGCACGCAAGCGAGCGTCAGGCAAATAGCCGCGTGAAGCGGCGGGCGCGACAGTCAATCGAGCGTCAGTTCCCAGATTTCACTGACAACGTCATGGCCCCAGCTTTGGCGGGGCTCGCTCGACACCAGCCGGAATCCAGCCTGCTGATAGAGATGGCGGGCTGCAAGCAGGACGCTGTGAGTCCAGAGCGTGATTTTGCGATAGCCGGCTGCGCGAGCAAATTGCACGGACTCGTCGACCAGCCGCGCTCCGATTCCGAGGCCGCGGGCGAACGGCTCGACCAACAGCAGTCGCAATCGTGCCACGTCATCTGAGTCCTTCACCAGCATCACCGAGCCGGCATTCTCCCCGCCGGTCTCCGCAATCCAGCAGCGTTCCCGCCGAGCGTCGAAATTGTTGACGAAATCGGCGACGATTTGCGCACAGAGCCCCTCGAACGGATCGATCCAGCCATACTCTTGCGCATACAGGATTGCGTGGCGGCTAACGACCCAGCCCATGTCGCCCGGCCGTGGTGACCGCAAGCTGTAGGCCGGTTTCGACTGTGGCTCTGCGCCGAGCACCCGCTCGACCGTGCGCACCGCTTCGACCAGCTTTGCCTGATCGCCGGGCGCGAGCGGATCGAGCATGCCGCGTATCTCCGAAACGGTATGCGCTTCGACCGGTGCGAATTGGTTTCGGCCGCGCTCGGTAATCGAGAGCAGGCTGCGCCGTGCATCGGCCTTCGAGGCTTGCCGGCGGATCAATCCGGCAGCTTCGAAGTCGCGCAGCATCCGGCTGAGATAGCCGGGATCGAGTCCCAGGTCCGTGGCGAGTTCGGTCGATGTGGGCTGGTCGCGCTGGATCAGTTCGTACAGCACGCGGGCCTGCGCGAGCGAGAATGGGCTGCTGACCCAACCTTCCCGCAAGACGCCGATCCGCTGGGTGTAGAACCGGTTGAACTGCCGCAGCGCGGCCACGTGCTCCATGATCTCAGGCATCGCAAACACCGTCGCTCCGGCGACCGTAACAATGTTTCCAAATTAGTTGACTAAGTCAAGTATCTGCGCGGAGAAGGGGTCCGGCGCCTGCCGGCGTCGCAGGTGCCACGGGAAGCCCGTCGAATTCAGTGAGCCGGCGTGCCGGAATAGCCTTGGATGTCCTGCAGAATAAGGAAGAAGTCCGTCCCTTTCGATGCTCGGATCGGGATGCTGCGGCGCGGTCCAAATTTGATGCCTCGCTCCGCCATCCGGGCTTCCCGGGCATCGAGCTTGGCTGGTTCGGACGTGAGATGAACCAGGGTTGTGTTGTCGGGCACGTTGGTGCGCACCTCGTGCTCGCTCCAGTTCGGCAGGTTTCGCATGCCCTGCCATTCCCCGAGATAAAGCGAGCCGATCGAAAGGAACTTGGCGCTGTGGGGTTCGCCAAGGTCGAACCAGAAGCGAACCGTTCGATCCTTTGTTGCTCCGCTGCGCAGGATGTTCGAGACCTCCACGGCGGCGTCAAACGTCGGTTCGTTTGGACTGAAGACCCAGTGAAGCCGCTGGTCCGCAGTCGTTGCAAGCGACGGCATCGCGACGAGCGCGAGAACCCCGAGCACCGAGGCCAGGCGGCGAACAGCGCCGGCCGGCAGGAAAAGCACGATCAGAACAAGCACGACCAGGGCGCCTTGCAACAGCCAGGGGCCCAATGGAAAACGTGCCATCCATGTCACGAATGGCGTCGCGAAAAATGGAATGGCGATGAGAACAATCGCGCTGATGGCAACGATGACGTAGCGTTCGCGCGCCGGCCAGTCCTGCATGAGCAGGCCCAGTGTGGCCGCCAGCGCCAGATAGGCCGGAGCGACCAGATAGACGCTGGTATAGGTGACGCGAAGCACCACGCCTTGCAGAGCAAATTCCACGAAGGCGAACATCGCAAGGCTCAGACAGAAGAGACCGATGACGGCGACAGCGTCCCTGGGAGCGATTTCCTTCGTCGCATCGCGTCTGGTCGTCGCAAGTGCGGCGATTGCCGCGACGCAAATTCCCAGCAGCGCGACGACGCAATATGCGGTCGAAATCCAGCCGTATCCTTTCCCCCACATATTGGAGAGATAGTTGGGGGTAGTTGTTGCATAGAGGGTAATTCCGATCTGAGGGCCCAAGAACAAGAAGGTGCCAAAAAGCCATTTCGATACCAATCCAAATGAAACGAACATCGCGCCGGCCCCGGTCAGGATCAGGCCCGTCCGCCTCGCCGATTCGGCCAAGGAAAATTCGGCGAGATACAGCACCATCAGGCAGCACGGCAGGACGACAAGCACCGCAAGGAGATTGTTCGTGCCTGCGATCGCCCACAGGAATCCAACTGCAATCCAGCGGGCACGGTCGGACATGTTGCCGGGTGGCGCCAGCGCCAGCCAAAGTCCAAGCAGCACAAAGGCGATGGCGGCTCCGTTCGGATAATCCCACGCCATCGACGTTGCGGTGTAAGTGCTGAAAGCAAATGCGACTGTCGCAATGATCGCGGCGGGTTTGCCGAACGGCCCGGCTGCGGCGCAATAAAGTCCGAGGCACGCCAGCCAGAGATAGAATGTGTGAAGAGCGAAATTGGCGACGTGCGGAGTGAAGATGCTGTGAAACGTCACCCCGATCAGAATGAACGGAATTCGACTGAGGTAGTAAGGAAATCCGAAGCGGCTCACCAGATCGTCGAAATTCAAAAAGTACCCTGTCGGGTACCATGGATCCAGGGTACCGGCGGGCGAATAGTTGGAATATGGCCCGAAGGCCCAAAACGCGACCGCGAACAACAGCCAAGCAAGTGCCGCGCGCGATACATGTCTTGTATTCAACGCGGAATGATGGCTGGCTTGCACAGAACTGCGTCTTTGTTCATTCGCCGGGTTGCATCTTCGTGTTGATATCACGAAGCGAACACTTGCGTTAAGGCGTGATTGGAAGCGCTGGAAGAACGGATGAGTTCGACGGACGTCGAAGCCGTCGCTATTTCGAAAACTTGCCTTGGACAAAGGCTCCGATCCGGGCGATAGCCGCGTTCGCCTCCGGGATGACGCGGGCCCAGAGCTGCCAAGCATGCGGCATCCGCGGCCAGATTTCGAGTTCGACGTGGCAGCCGGCGGCGCGCAGCCGTTCTGCCATCCGTACCGAGTTCGTCGAGCAGGACCTCGTCGCTGCCGACCTGGATGAGGGTCGGCGGAAGGTCGGTCGGGTCGCCGTACAGCGGTGAGGCGTACGGCGCGCGGGGATCGGCGCCCGCCAGATAGTGGGCGACGAGAAGCGGCGCCTCGTCGCTGCGGATCATCGGATCGGCCTTGGCGTTGGTCCGCAGCGATGAGCCGGTCAGCGCCAGATCGGTCCAGGGCGACAGCGCCACGGCGGCGGCCGGCAGCGGCAGGCCTTCGTCGCGCAGCCGCAGCAGGGTCGACAGGGTGAGGCCGCCGCCTGACGATTCGCCCGCGATCGCCGTCCGCCGTGGGTCGGCGCCACTCGACAGCAGGCGGCGGTAGGCGGTCACGGCGTCGTCGAGCGCGGCCGGGAACGGATGCTCGGGCGCCAGCCGATGATCCAGAATGGTGACGCGCGCGCCCGTGGTGTCGGCGAGCCGCCAGATGAAGTCCCGGTAGAGGCCCGGCGAGCCTGACATGTGACCGCCACCGTGGAGGTAGAGCAGGTGGCGGTCGTCGAGCGACTTTGGCGTCGTCACCTGAACCGCCGGCACGCCGTCCAGATCGAGACGCGACACCTGCGTGTCGCGTGGCGGTTTGGGCACCAAGTATCCGAACACACGCAGCCGGCGCCGCACCGAGGCCACGTCCGCTTGCGAACTTGTCCGCTTGAACGCCAGCCGCAGTCCAAGCCGTACGAACTCGGCGCGCACGCTCGCGCGGCGTCGGGCGAGCGGCGTGGTCGGTTGCCTGCGGTCGCTCACGTCGTTCGCATCTCTACGGTTGTCCTAGGCGCCGCAGTGCGAAAAATGCAATGCGCCGGATGCGTAACATTTATCATCATCGGCCAGGTAAGCCTCAATCAGCCAGCACAGAGGCACTGCTACGCAGCAGCACGATCCGTCCGCGGCCGAGGCGCCGGTAGAGGTCGCTTTCGGGCTCCGGCGAAGACTCGTCATGTCCCGCGAGTTCGTCATAGAGCCGCTTTGCGATCAGCAAACCCTGGTGCGGCAGCGGTCTCGCCCCGACCGCGCGGCGCAGCAGACCGAACGCTTCGGCGAGGAGGGAAGGCGAGGGGCCAACACCTGGACGGAAGACCGCCGCCTGTCGCAGGGCAAGCCCGTGGAGTTCGCCGTTCTCGGCGAAGCGCCGGGTTTCGTCGATCCAGGCAGCGTCCGGAATCACTCCGGGCGTCAGAAACAGCAACCACGCCGAGCGGGCAGTCGCGGCCGCCGCCTTCAGCCGCGCGCCACGCGGCCGGTCGGAGACCAGCAGCCGGCAGCCCGCCACATCCGCGATCTCCGCGGTCGCGTCATGCGAACCGGCATCCGCGACGATGACTTCCCGCACCGTGCCGGCCGCCGCGCCGGGAACGAGCGCGGCCAGCGTCGGCAGCAGCGGCCGCTCACTGTCGTGCGTGGCAATGACCACGCTCAGCACATCCGTGTCCCCCGCCGCTCAATACGGTCGCGAGCGGCGTTGCTGCCCACGCGGCTCCGCGAACGGGTTCGGCCGGCAGAAGCCGCCGTTGCCGCGCGCCGTTTGCATGCACTGCTCATAGCTCGTGAAGCCGCAATTGTAGGTGGATGAATCATAAAAAACGCACCACGCGTAGGACTTGGATTCAGCCGCGTTCACAACGCCCGGAACGGCACTAAGCGCAAGCACGCCTATGGCCGCAAGGCCTGATCTGACTACCGGCCGCATAGGTTCGCTCCTTTCGCCGATTTGCCAGGGCCCCGAGCCTCCTGCGGCTCGTCGGCCTACTTGCCCCAAAAGGGACAGGGGGAAAACGCCCGCCGTTACTATGGGTTGCGGGCGGGGCTTGTGCGAGCCGAAGCCTGCATTATGTTCTTGTTTCGTTCATGTTTTCCAACTAGGAAAAAGTCATGGCTCGCCATTCAGCAGCCTTCAAACGTCCGCCGGCGCCGGTGCCCTCCGCGTCGCCGGCGGGCGGCATGGCGCGGGCGAGACGGCAGGCTGCTGTCGATCTTGCCAGCCCGGTGGACGCCGACGTGGCGGTCGATACCGCCCGCCGGCGCGGCCGCGGCGCCCAGTCGAATGCGTCCGGCCGCTACGAGCCGGTCGCGCGGGTGACGATCGACGACGGCTGGCAGAATCTCGAGGAGTTGCCGGCGTTCAAGACCAGCGTGACGGTCGATGCCACGCGCAAGATTATCACCCGCAACGACTCGCCCGATATCTCGTTCGACCGATCGATCAATCCGTATCGTGGCTGCGAGCACGGCTGCATCTACTGCTTCGCACGGCCGACCCACGCCTATCTGGGGCTGTCGCCGGGGCTCGATTTCGAGTCCAAGCTGTTCGTGAAGCCCGAGGCGGCCAAGCTGCTCGAACGCGAACTGTCCGCGCCGGGCTACGTGCCGCGCACCATCGCGATCGGCACCAATACCGACCCCTACCAGCCGATCGAGCGCGAGTACCAGGTGATGCGCCGCATTCTGGAAGTGCTGGAGCGCTTCGGCCACCCGGTCGGCATCGTCACCAAGTCGGCGCTGGTGACGCGCGATATCGACATCTTGTCCCGGATGGCGAGCCGCAGGCTCGCCAAGGTCGCGCTTTCAGTGACGACGCTCGACCCCAAGCTGGCGCGCGTCATGGAGCCGCGCGCCGCCACTCCGGCGCGACGGCTCGACGCGCTACGGCAACTGACCGAGGCCGGCATTCCGACGTCCGTCATGGTCGCGCCGGTGATCCCGGCGCTCAACGACAGCGAGATCGAGCGCATTCTCGACGCGGCCGCGGCGGTCGGCGTCAAGGAGGCCGGCTACGTGCTGCTGCGTCTGCCGCTGGAGGTGCGCGACCTGTTCCGCGAATGGTTGATGGCGAATTTCCCGGACCGCTACCGGCATGTCTTCAAGCTGGTCCGCGAAACCCGCGACGGCAAGGACTACGATTCGAGCTGGGGCAAGCGGCAGACCGGCACCGGCCCGATCGCCTGGATGATCGGCCGGCGCTTCGAGGTCGCCTGCGAGAAGCTCGGCTTCAACAAGGTCCGGACGAAACTCACGACCGAGAAGTTCACGCCGCCGCGCCAGGGGCCCGAACAGCTCGATCTTTTCTAAGCCGTTTCAACGCGCCACGGCGGGCGGATGCCTGTGCCGGCGGATCGCCGGCTTGCTCCGGCGCGGCCGCGCCCCCTCGGTCGGCATCATCACCACGCGGCCGTGCCGCACGCCGCGCTCGGCGATCACGTGCTCGGCGAAATGCTGGACCGCGCCGGTCTTGCCCTTGAGCACCGTCACCTCCAGGCAACTGTCGTGATCGAGGTGAACGTGCAGGGATGACAACGACAGTTCGTGATGATCGTGGAAGGTTTCGGTCAGGCGGCGGGGAAGTTGCCGTGCGGCATGATCGTAGACGTAGACCAGCGCGGCGACGCAGTCGCGCTCGGCGTCGAGGCTCTCGGCGGCCTCGCGGATGCCCGCGCGGGCAAGGTCGCGGATGGCTTCCGAGCGGTTTTGATAGCCCCGGCTGGCGATGATGCGGTCAAGCTCCGCCATGAGGTCGTCGTCGATGGTGATGGTCACGCGCTGCATGGAGGTGCCCGCCGGTTTGGGAGGCGCTGCTGTCGCGCGCCCGAAATCCAGCATCGCGCGCGCGGACCGGGCGGTCCAGCCTGCGGCGGTTCTGACAAAAGCAGGCCCGCCCAGACGGAGTGAACGATCTGGGCGGGCCGCCTTGAGACCGACGCGGGGGTGGATGGGGGCGCACGCGCCGATCGCAACTGCTGCGGAGCGGGGAAGACCCACAGCCGGTTTGATCTCTCGTGTATCTGCGCCGAGGCGGCTCTTGGCGGCCGCACTTCGATGTGTCGCATGAACCCGGAAGCAGGTTCACGGACCGCCCGTTGTTCTGCAATGGGCCATGCTCGTGGATGCCGTGCGCGCCCGCGGCAAAGCTGATAGGCTTATGCCTGTTGAAGAAAATGCCATCTCACCTTGCCCATGCCCCGGCGCCGGTTGTCCGAGCGCGCATCGCCGAACGTGGCGACCTGGAGCCGCTGCTCGATCTCGAGCACCGCGTGTTCGCGACCGACCGGCTGTCGCGCCGCAGCCTGCGGCGGTTCCTCCAGTCGAAGACCGCGCAGGTGATCGTGGCGGACGAGGGCGGCCGGCTCGCCGGCGCGGCGGTCGTGCTGTTCCGTCCGGGGTCGTCGGTGGCGCGCCTCTACTCGATCGCGGCCGCCCCGCACCTCGCTGGCCGCGGCGTGGGGTCGATGCTGCTCGCGGCGGCCGAGGAGGCGGCGCTCGCGCGCGACTGCACCTCGATCCGGCTCGAAGTGCACGTGACCAACCATGCCGCCATCTCCCGCTATCGCAAGAGCGGCTACCGGGAGTTCGGGCGGCGCACCCGATATTACGATGACGGCGGCGACGCGTTGCGGTTCGAGAAGCGCCTGCAGCGGCGGCTGCCCGGCCTCGCGGCGCCGCCGCGCTATTTCCACCAGACCACCGAATTCACCTGCGGGTCCGGCCTGCATCATGATGGCGCTGGCCTGGGCCGACCCGGCGTTCCAGCCGTCGCCGGCGCTCGAGTTCCAGCTCTGGCGCGAGGCCAGCACCATCTGCATGGAGGAGCGGGACCCGGCGGGTGCGAGCCGTTCGGACTGGCGGTGACGCTCAAGCGGCGCGGGCTCGATCCGGAAATCTACGTCAGCCGTCGCGGTCCCTACTTTGTCGATACCGTCCGGGATCCGGACAAGCGCCGCGTCATGCGGCTGACACAAAGCGAGTTTCATCGTGAAGCCGAGGCCAACGATATCCCCAGCCACCTGACTCCTGTGAGCGAATCAGTTCTGATGCGTGCATTCGACGCCGGGAGCGTGGCGATCGTCCTGGTTTCGGGATATCAGATGGTTCCCCGGG
Source organism: uncultured Alphaproteobacteria bacterium (assembly GCA_963807865.1). Lineage (GTDB taxonomy): Bacteria > Pseudomonadota > Alphaproteobacteria > Rhizobiales > Xanthobacteraceae > VAZQ01. The sequence goes on from CAWEDK010000034.1 coordinate 325,960, forward strand.
GAAGGCCGCACTGGATTTTCGCATTTGGCCGCGACGGGCGTCACGTCCTCATGCACGATCCGGCGGCCGTCAGAGACGATCAAGGGATGGCGTACGCGCCTGAGACCTACGCGGTGCCGTGGACCGCGTTCGAGCGCATGACCCGGGTGGGCGGCGATCGGCTCAGCGCGGCGGTCGTCGTCCGGAAAGGGTAAGCAAGATGACCGGCTGGGTCATTCTGGTCGACCAGCCCAAGGACTTCCCCAACGCCGACACGCCCCACAAGGTGATCACGACGAGCGAGTATCTCGCGCGTCCGCGCCTGTTCGACATGGGCCGGCCGAAGCTCCTCAACCTGTCGCGCTCCTATGCCTACCAGTCGAAGGGCTACTACGCCTCGCTGCTGGCGGAGGCGCGCGGCCACCGCGTCGTGCCGACCGTCGAGACCATGCTGGAGCTGCGCGAGGCCAAGCTCTACGAGCACGCGCTGCCGGAACTGGAGGACGAGCTCAACCGCTGCGCCCGCAAGGCGGATTTCCAGCCCGAGGGCGAGCTCAAGCTCCTGGTCTGCTTCGGCATCGCGCGCGATCCGCGATTCGAGTTCTTCGGCCGGCTGCTGTTCGACTGGTTCCGCTGCCCGGCGCTCGAGGTCACGATCGAGCCCGGCCACTGGCTGTCGATCGACCGCATCCGGCCGCGCAACATCACCCGGCTGGCGAACGGCGAAGGCGAGTTCTTCCGCGAATCGCTGCACCACCACACCAAGCGCGAATGGCGCGATCCGAAGGCCCGCACCGTCGCCAAATACGATCTTGCGGTGCTGCACGACCCGAACGAGAAGATGCCGCCGTCGTCGCCGGCGCCTCGATCAAGCATTTCGCGCGCATCGCCGAGAAGCTGTCGGTCGACGTCGAGCCGATCACCAAGCGCCAGCTCGCGGAGCTCGCCGAATACGACGGCCTGTTCATCCGCGAGACCACCTCGATCGACAATCACACCTACCGCTTCGCGCGCCGCGCCTGGCAGGAGGGCATGCCGGTCATCGACGATCCGATCTCGATGATCCGCTGCACCAACAAGGTGTTCCTGATGGAGCTGCTCGGCTCGAACCAGGTGCCGACGCCGCCGACCGTGCTGCTGGCCGACAGCGGCGATCTGCCGAGGGCGATGGACGAGCTCGGCCTGCCGCTGGTGGTGAAGATTCCCGACGGCTCGTTCTCGCGCGGCGTCCACAAGGTCGGCACGCCGGAGGAGTTCCGCCGCATCGCCGACGAGCTGTTCGAGGAGACCGACCTCCTGCTGGCGCAGAAATTCCTGCCGACCGAGTTCGACTGGCGCGTCGGCGTGCTGGCCGGCGAGCCGCTGTTCGTCTGCCAGTACCGCATGGCGCGCGGCCACTGGCAGATCGTCAAGCATCGTGCCGGACGGCTCGTCGCGCGAGGGCGGCTTCCAAGACCTTCGATCTCGACCAGGCGCCGCGCGAGGTGATCGACATCGCGGTGCGGGCCGCGAAGCCGATCGGCGACGGCTTCTACGGCGTCGACATCAAGCAGACCGACAACGGCTTCATCGTGATGGAAGTCAACGACAACCCCAACCTCGAGCACGGCATCGAGGATCAGGTCGGCAAGGACGAAGTCTGGACCCGGCTGCTGCGCTGGTTCATCGACCGCTTCGAGCAATAAGGGCGGCGCGCTGAAGGACCGGCGGTCTGTGCGGGCGACCGAAAATCGGTCCGTCAAACGAAGAGGCGGGGGAGCACGGCCAAGAACTCCCCCGCGACACCGGCCACATGGTACGATAAGCGCCGATGCCGAAAGTGTCGATGCGAGGCCGCGGAAGTCGCGGCGTTGTCTGAACTCAGGCCGCCGCGCTGACCTGGGCGCCCGTCGGGACGGATGCGACCGTCTTCAAGATCTGAGAAGCGATCTGGTACGGGTCGCCCTGCGAGTTCGGACGGCGATCTTCGAGATAACCTCTGTAGTTGTTTTTCACGAAGCTGTGCGGCACGCGGATTGATGCGCCGCGGTCGGCCACGCCGTAGCTGAAGGCGTGGATCGACTGCGTCTCGTGCTTGCCGGTGAGCCGCATGTGATTGTCCGGTCCATAGACCGCGATGTGATCCGCCCTCGCGGCTTCGAAGGCGGCCATCAGCTTCTCGAAGTAGTCCTTGCCGCCCGTCTCACGCAGATAGGTTGTGGAGAAGTTGGCGTGCATGCCGGAGCCGTTCCAGTCGGTGTCGCCGAGCGGCTTGCAGTGATATTCGATATCGATGCCGTACTTCTCGGTGAGCCGCTGCATCAGATAGCGGGCCATCCACATTTCGTCGGCGGCCTTCTTGGAGCCCTTGCCGAAGATCTGGAACTCCCACTGGCCCTTCGCCACCTCGGCGTTGATGCCTTCATGGTTGATGCCGGCGGCGAGGCACAGGTCGAGATGCTCCTCGACGATCTGGCGGGCGATCGAGCCGACGTTCTTGTAGCCGACGCCCGTGTAGTAGGGGCCCTGCGGCGCGGGATAGCCGGTGTCAGGGAAGCCGAGCGGGCGGCCGTCCTTATAGAAGAAATATTCCTGCTCGAAATCCGAACCAGGCGCCCTCATCGTCGAGGATGGTCGCGCGCTTGTTCGATGCGTGCGGGGTCATGCCGTCCGGCATCATGACCTCGCACATCACCAGCGCGCCGTTCGTGCGCGTAGCGTCCGGAAAGATGCGGACAGGCTTGAGAACGCAGTCCGAGCTTCTTCCTTCCGCCTGCATGGTCGAGCTTCCGTCAAAGCCCCACAGCGGAAGTTGCTCGAGCGGACGGAAAGCAATCGTATTCCTTGATCTGCGTTTTTCCACGAAGATTTGGTACCGGGGTGTACCCGTCGAGCCAAATGTATTCGAGCTTGTACTTTGTCATTGCGGGTCTCTCATTGAGCTGATGACGCGAGGTGGGACGCCGTCCTGATCGTGCTCGGTCGGCTGACGGTCCGCTTGGACGTCAGCTGATGCGATCCCCGAAGCATTAAGTATGCCAGCCGTGGATTGGCCGGCGGCGAAACCGCCGGATCGGCTGCCGATGCAGTGTCCGGCCGCGGGGGCGTGTGCATGCACATTAAGCGCGACGGTGATTCTGCAAATAAAATCGCCATTCGATCGGCATCGCTCACGCGTTGCCATGACGCGGCGAATACCGCCAAGCGACGTCGTACGGATTTGCTGACAAAAGATGCAGAAATTGAATTGCCTATAGTATGTTCAGTCTGCATTTTTATTTGAGGCAAATGCACATTCGTCGTTCAAATACTCTCCGAAAGCATTATGTGTGTTCGACGTAGCAAGTCGAAGCAAAGAGATGTCGAGCGCGATCGCGCGCAGCATTCGGAGATGAGGCGACCATGACCACCAGCCAAACCGGAACGGCCACGATCTACCAGTTTCCCAAGGGCGGGCGTGCCGCGCTGGCGAGCCGCCGCGACGACGCAAAGCACGTCGTAGAGTTTGCGCAGGCTCATGCCGCCAATGTCGCGATCGGCGACTGCTGGTATCACGAAGAGGCCATCCGCGAAGCCGACCGTCCGCGTAAGAACTGACGGCGCATGTTCGGCCCCCGCCCGCCGGGTGGTGGAAGCCGTAACCAAATGAAGGCGGCGCGGTTGGACCGCGTCGCCTTTTTTGTTTGTTTGCGTCAAGCTGCTCCGGCAGGCGGTCGCGGAGCGATCCATGGGCACGAAAACCGAAGTTTCCGATACGACGCGCTACTGCGTCTTTGAGACTGCGATCGGTCATTGCGGCGTCGCCTGGAGTGCGCGCGGCTTGATGCGGGTGCAGCTCCCGGAAGGCGATCGAGACGCCACCGAGAAGCGGCTCGCTGCGCGTAGCGCCGGGGTACGCAGCGACAATTCGCCGCCGCTCATCGCCCGGCTCGTCGATGACATCCGCCGGTATGCGCTCGGCACGAAAGTGGATTTCACATCCGCTGCTCTGGATCTGACGGAGATCGATGACGTTTGCCGGAGCGTCTATGACGCGGCCCGCGCACTCGGCTGGGGCCAGACTGCAACCTACGGCGAGATCGCGCGCAGTCTCGGCATGGCGGACCCGCGCGACGTCGGGCAGGCCTTGTCGCGCAATCCCATCCCGATCATCATTCCGTGCCATCGGGTCGTCGCGAGCGGCGGCAAGCTTGGCGGGTTCTCGGCTTATGGCGGCACGCTGACGAAAGAACGGCTGCTGGCCTTGGAGGGCGTGGGCACCGACATGCCGCGGCTTCCGGGGCTCTAACAAGAGTGGGGGAAACGACATGCTCACGCGCGCCGATCAATTGCGCGAGGCCAGGAATCCGCTGTACGGCCCGCGCAAGCTCAAGCTCGGCACTTTCTCCAGCAACCTGAGCGGCGGCTGCGCGATCTCCAAGATCGACGGCGTGCTCAAAGCCGATTGGCCGAGCACGCTCGCGCTCGCCACCATGGCAGACGAGATGGAGTTCGAGGCGCTGGTGCCGGTCGGGCGCTGGAAGGGTTTCGGCGGCGTCACCAACTTCAACGGCGCGGGCTTTGAGTCGTTCACCTGGGCGGCCGGCATCGGCGCATCGACGAAATACTCCGGCGTGTTCGCCACCTCGCATGTGCCGACCATGCACCCGGTGATGGCGGCGAAGCAGGCGACGACGATCGATCACGTCACTGGCGGCCGCTTCAGCCTCAACGTCGTCACCGGCTGGTATCGCCCCGAGATCGAGATGTTCGGCGAGCCGCAGATGGAGCACGACGAGCGCTACGACCGCGCGGTCGAATGGCTCGACGTCATCAAGCAGCTCTGGACCCGCGAGGAGGAGTTCGATTTCGACGGCCGCTACTACACCATCAAGAAGGGCTGGCTCGCGCCCAAGCCGGTGCAGAAGCCGCATCCGGTGGTGATGAATGCCGGCGGCTCGGAGAAGGGCCGGCACTATGCGGCGAAGCATTGCGACGTCGCCTTCACGGTGCTGGCCTCGCACAAGCTCGAGGACATGACCGAGCAGGTGTCGCGCTATCGGCGGCTTGCGCGGGAAGAATACGGCCGCGAAATCCAGGTCTGGACCAACGCCTATATCGTGCAGGGCGAGACCGAGAAGGCCGCGCGCGACTTCTTCAACCACTACGTCCACGCGCAAGGCGACTGGGAGGCGGTCGATAATCTCGTCACCATGCTGGGCATCAACGCGCAGAGCCTGCCGCCCGGCGTCGAGCAGCAGTTGAAGGAGCACTTCATCGCCGGCTGGGGCGGATTTCCGCTGGTCGGTAATCGCGAACAGGTGGTGGATGGGCTCGCGCTGTTGTCGAAGGCCGGCTTCGACGGCGTCGTGTTGTCCTGGGCGCGCTATGTCGAAGAGATGCGCGAATTCCAGACCGAGACCCTGCCGCTTCTGGTGCAGGCGGGGTTGCGCTGACCTTGGTCACCAGCCCAAGAGGGCTGATTTGGCCACCGACCCAAGAGGGGGGGCGCTCTCCACAATAATTTATCAAGTAAAATCAGATGATTACGAAGTTTTCGGCTAGCGCTCATTAATTTCGTCTATGATAGATTAATTCTAAAGAGGTACCTTAAGAGCAAGAAAGCACGGCAGCTATTTTGGTTGCCCGTTTTGACCCGACAAATCGCGGCCCGATATGTACCGTGTATTCACCTGCTTGGCTGTCGAACATGACTGGCGGCTGGTCGGCCTGGCTGCTGCGGTCTGTTTCCTGGCAAGCGTCGTGGCCGTCAGCCTGTTGCAGCGTGCGTACGCGACGCAGGACTACAAGCGCATCTTGTGGCTTGGTCTGGGAGCGCTCGCGGCTGGCTTCGGCATCTGGTCCACCCATTTCATCGCCATGCTGGCTTATGAGCCGGGCATCGCGACCGGCTATCATGTTGGCTTGACGGTTCTCTCGCTCGTCATTGCGGTGTTTGTCACCGGCGCGGGCCTTGCCATCGCGGTTCAGCAGCCATTTCGACACAGTGCGATCCTCGGTGGAGCGGTTGTCGGCGCCGGGATCGCTGCCATGCACTTTACCGGTATGGCGGCTCTTGAGGTGCCCGGACGGCTCAAGTGGTCGGGCGATCTCGTGGGATTGTCCATCGTCTTCGGCATCGTGCTCGGCGGCAGTGCGCTGTTCGTGGCGCAGCGCCGTGAGGACTGGCGCTCATTCCTGATCGCGGCCGGGCTGCTGACGCTTGCCATCGTAGCGATGCATTTCACCGCGATGGGCGCAATCGATATCATCCCCGATCCGACCAGGGTGCCGAACCCGCTTGCAATCTCGCCGCAGTCGCTTGCGCTGATTATTGGCGGGACCGCTGCCGCCATTTTGGGGATGTGCCTCGTCGGCGCGATGAGCGCAAGAAAGTCGGAACTCAGGCTACGTGATCAAAAGGTGCTTCTGGACGCCGCTCTGCAAAACATGTCGCAGGGGCTGTGCATGTTCGATGCTGCCGGACGCATCGTTCTGTTCAATGAGCGTTACCGTGAATTTATGGGCGTCCCGGCCGAGTTCCTTCAAGGACGCTCGTTGCTTGATCTGTTCAAGCACCGAAAGACGACGGGGGATTTTACCGGGGATCCCGACGAGTTCTTCGACCGCATCATGTCGCAAGCGCGAGATCGCAAGTGGGATTCCAAGATCATGGAATCTGCGCACGGCCGCGTGCTGAGGGTGTCCGACAGCCCGATGGAGGGCGGCGGATGGGTCGCGACCTACGAGGACATCACCGAATGGCGCAAGGCCCAGGCGCAAATTGCGCACATGGCGCGCCACGATCCGCTGACCGACCTTCCGAATCGGACCATGCTCGCCGAAGCCCTGGAACAAGCGCTCCGCCGCGTCGCTCGAAATGAGCAGATCGCGGTGTTATGCCTCGACCTCGACCATTTCAAAGATGTCAATGATTCGCTCGGTCATCCGATCGGTGACGACCTGCTGAAGGCAGTCGGGCGGCGAATTGGCGAGTGCATCCGCGAGGGCGATACGCTCGCGCGTCTCGGCGGAGACGAGTTCGCTGTCGTGCAGGTAGATACCCACGAGCAGCCGTCGGACGCAGCGGCGCTCGCCAGCCGGCTCGTCGACGTCCTGTCTGTTCCTTACGATATTAGTGGCCACCAACTGGTCATCGGCACCAGCATTGGCGTGTCGATCGCTCCCGCGGATTCCAGTGATCCGAATCAGTTGCTCAAGAACGCCGACATGGCGCTCTACCGCGCCAAAGCCGACGGCCGCGGCACGTACCGCTTCTTTGAGCCGGAGATGGACGCCCGCGCGCAGGAACGCCGCGCGCTCGAACTTGATATGCGTGCCGCGTTGGTGCGTGGCGAGTTCGAGCTCTACTATCAACCCATTCACGATCTTGACAGCGGACGGATCCTTGCTTTCGAAGCGCTGGCGCGTTGGAACCATCCCACGCGCGGCATGATACGCCCCGACGACTTCATTCCGCTGGCCGAGCAGACCGGGCTGATCGTCCCGTTGGGCGAATGGGTGTTGCGGACTGCCTGCTCGGAGGCCGCGCGCTGGTCGCAAGAAGTCGGCGTGGCCGTCAATCTTTCGCCGGTGCAGTTCAAGGGCCGCAATCTCGTGGCCACCGTGGCGGGCGCTCTGTCGGCGTCCGGGCTCAAGCCTCAGCGACTTGAGCTCGAGATCACCGAGTCCGTGCTGTTGCAGGACAGCGACGGCACGCTGGCGACGCTTCACAGCTTAAGGGCGCTTGGCGCGCGCATCGCCATGGACGACTTCGGGACGGGCTATTCGTCGCTGAGCTACTTGCGCAGCTTCCCCTTCGACAAAATCAAGATCGATCGCTCGTTCGTGCACGAATTGGCGACGCGCGACAATTCGATGGCCATCGTGCGGGCGGTTACGGGACTCGGAAGGAGCCTCGGCATTTGCACGACCGCCGAAGGCGTCGAGACGGATGAGCAACTTGCGCTGTTACGCGTGGAGGGCTGCACTGAAGTCCAAGGCTACCTATTCAACCCGCCGCTTCCAGCCTCCAACGTCGAAGGGATGCTCGCAAAACGGGATCCCCGCCGCGAGGTCGCTTAGCCCGGCCGGATTTCACCGCGCCTGATTTTATCGTCGCGGCGCAGGTCCCAACTCGTCGGGTTGCACGGCCGCCATCCGAGCTTGCTGCACGGAAAACAGGTCCCGCCCGGAAGGCTGTCCAAGATGCCGGCCGTCGACTATCGTCGGGCTTCGCCCGTGATTGCGAGGGATCATGTTGCTTTGGTTTTGCCGCGTCGTTGCCGCCGCTTGCCTGCTGGCGGTCGTTCCAGCCAGCGCCCAGCCGCTCGACAAGGTGTCGTTCGGCACCAACTGGGTGGCGGAAGCCGAGCACGGCGGCCACTACCAGGCGCTGGCTGACGGCACCTACCGGAAATACGGGCTCGACGTCACGATCGTGCCGGGCGGGCCGAACGTGAACAACCGTCTCCTGCTGCCGGTCGGCAAGCTCGACTTCTACATGAGCGCCAACACGCTGCAGGGCTTCGACGCGGTCGAGCAGAACATCCCGACGCTCGCGGTCGCCGCCATGTTCCAGAAGGAACCGCAGATCCTGATGGCGCATCCCGACCAAGGCATCGAGAAATTCGATGACCTGAAGCGGCTCACGCTGTTCATCTCGAAGGAGGGGCTCGCGAGCTACTTCCAGTGGCTGAAGGCTGACTTCGGCTTCAGCGAAGCGCTGGTGAAGCCTTACACCTCCAATCCGCAGCCGTTCCTCGCCGACAAGAAGAGCGCGATGCAGGGCTACGTCACCTCCGAGCCCTACGCGGTCGAAAAGGTCGCGGGGTTCAAGCCCAAGATCTTCCTGATCGCCGATCAGGGCTTCAACAGCTATTCGACCCTCATCGAAACGCGGCGCGATCTCGTTGAAAAAAGAGCCGAGCTCGTGCAGCGCTTCGTCGATGCCTCGATCGTCGGCTGGTACAATTATCTCTACGGCGACAGCCGAGCGGCGAATGCGCTGATCAAGCGCCAGAATCCGGAGATGACCGACGAGCTTCTGGCCTATTCGACCGCCAAGATGAAGGAGTACGGCATCGTCAATTCGGGCGACACCGCTACGCTCGGCATCGGCGCCATGACCGACGCTCGCATGAAAAGCTTCTACGACAAGATGGTGCGCGCCGGCGTGGTGAAGCCGTCGATCGACCTCGCCAGGTCCTACACGCTGCGCTTCGTCAACAAGAAGGTCGGGCTCGACCTGCGGCCGAAGTAGAACGCCCTCTCGGCACGAGGCGATGCGTCAGCGCCGCACCAGCGCGAGCTGGGCGTCGCCGTAGAACGCATAGCCCAGATAGGTCGGGTCGGCGGTCTCGTAGACCAGCCGGCGGGCATCCGACAGCGCGCCGGCGACCGAGGCGTGGCCCTCCTCGGCCAGCCGCTTCGCCACCGCGCGGTAGAACGCGACCGCGAAGCGCGCCGCCGGATCGTCCTTGAGCGGCCACAGCCCGCCGATGTAGCCGGCCGCGCCGCGCGCCAGCACCGCCGGCGCCCAGCCTTCGACCGCGCCGGCGACCAACTCGGCCTGGCCGATGTCGCAGGCATTAAAGAAGAACAGCGCACGCTCGCGGTTCTGGCCGGCCGCCACGCCGCGCCAGTCCATCACGTCGAACGCGCCGTCCTCGAGCCGGATGGCGAAACGGCGCTCGACCGCGCTGCGGCCGGCGATCTCGCCGTGCCCGGCGAAATGGATAATGCCGCGCGGCGGATTGCGCACCAGCGTCAGGAAATCCGAGCGCTTGCCCGACACCCGGCGGGTGGCGAGCAAACCTTGAATCTCGTCGATCTCGCGCGACTGCGCGCCGAGCGACTGCCCGCCGGTATAGGCCGGTGCGATCGCCACCACCTCGTCGATCCGCTGGTCCTGCGGCGGCCGCAGAATCAGTCGCGGTCCGTCGTCCTCGTGCCAGCGCGCCAACTCGAAGGCGATGCCGAAGAAATCGGTCGGTGCCGCCGCCCGGCTTCGGCGCCCGCATCAGCTCCCAGGGGATCACCGGGTTGTTCGAATAGATTTGCACCGTGCGCAGTTCGACCTGCGGATTGTCCAGAAGCTCAGCGAGCGCGGCCTTCAGCACCGGCGGCGCGGCGCGCCGGTAGAGCTCTTCGCCGAATGCGCGCAGCCGTCCGATCCTGGCCTCGCGGGTGTCTTCGTCCATCACATCGGCGGACTGCGCACCGCGGCTGCTGAGGCTTCTGAACTCGCGGTAGAACTCTTCCAGCCAGCCGACGATGCTGGGTGGCGTGTTGATCTCGCCGTGGCGCATCCGGCCGAGGTAGTCGGTGGCAATCGTCACCCGGCCGCGTCCAAGACCGCCAGCGTCGTCGTAGACGATCTCGATCTTGAGATCGATCGGCCGCGGCCGCAGCATGACGGCGATCTGATCGTCCGAGCTGAGGCGATAGGGCTTCGCGGTATCCATCGCGACCGGTGCGGCGCGGGATACCGCGCGGGCCTTCGGGGCAGGCGGCGCGGTCGCGGCGCGAGAGCCGGGCGTCGCCTGGTCGGTCGCGACCGGACGGGCCGGCACGATCTCGATCTTGCGCGAGAGGTTGGCCAGGAATTCATTGTCGCGCCACAACGTCACGCGCAGCGAACGGGGACCGACCGCGTCGGGCCGCGCCGTGACGCGGAAGCGGGCCGTGGTCGAATCGCCGCTGCGGTCGATCTCGATCGTGGCCTCTTCCGGGGTTGCGGGATCGAGGTCGAAGCCGGCGGCGCGCAGCACGACCTTGACGGCCAACGGCCCGTCGGCCGGCATCGGCAGGCTGAGCGCGCCCGCCGGAGTCTTCGTCGTCCCACCGCCGGTTGAGAGCACCGTCACCTCCGGGGTCACCTTGTCGACCGTGAGCGACACCAGCACGGTCGTCGCCGCACCCGCGACGACACGGTCGGCGGCCTCGATGGTCGGGAAGCGGGCGACACGCTCGTCCGGCGCCGCGGGGGCGGGGAGGAGTGGTGGCGGGACCGGCTTCAGACGCTGTTCAGTCGCCTCCTGCTCGCGCGCCCGACGCGCGGCTTCCGCTTGTGCGGCGGCCTGCCGTGCGCGCTCGGCTGCCGCCGTGCGCTCCTGCTCCCGCTTGGCTTGCTCCGCCCGCTCAAGCGCGGCCAGGCGCTCGCGCTCCTGACGCTCGGCTTCGGGCGGGGTCTGGTCCCGATACTTGTAGTATCGGTAGGGTCGGTAGTAGCTGGGACCCGGTTGCCGGTTCTCGTCCGCCTGCGGAGCCTGTGCGGTTTCCTGCGCGTCCGGCTTAGGCTCGGGGCCGAGCCGGACCTCTCCCGTAAGGTTGGACTGCGACCACGGTAGCTGCCGGCCTTGTGTGGCGGCGGACACATCCGCCCGAACTCTTTGAGCGAGCGATTGGACATCGAGACCGGGAACCGACATTTGTTTGACGAGCGCGTCGGTGAACGGGCTGTTACGGCCCGCGCCATCGGACGCCAGGTTGCCTGGCGCCGCAGCCGACAGCACGATCGTCGAATCCGCAGGTTCGATCGGCGCCAAGCCTCGTGTGCCGGATGACCGCGTGCTGAGCGAACGGCGCAAGCTTGCGGCGAAAGGGTTGTCGCGGCTGGCATCGAGGATGACGAACTTGGTGCGGGACGGGCCCTCGAACCGCTGGAGCGCAGTCGTCAAGCCGATCGCCTGGGAGCGGGTCGCCGCCTCGCTCTCGATCCTGGCATCGACCGGCAAAAGATAATTCTCGTCAGCGAGGCTCAAGGCGTGCCCTGAATAATAGAGTGCGGCGATTTGCGTGCCTTCAAGGCTGGCGGCGAAGCTCTCGAGAGCCGCGGCCATCTGCCGGCGATCGAGGTCGAGCGCCAGCGTGACGTCGAATCCGAGCTGGCGGAACGCATCCGCCACTGCGCGGGCATCGTTCGCCGGGGTGGCCAGCCGCGGAGCATGCCGATAGGCGCCGTTGCCGATGACGAGTGCGGCCTTGCGCTGCTGCGCTTCGGCAGGCATCGCGAAAGCCGCCAGCAACAGGGCCAGGGCTGCAAGAAAGCGCCGGATCATGGCTCACCTCTCGCCGGATAGTGCCATAGCGGGCCGACACTCGCGACCATCCTGATCGGGACCATTTGGCGCGCGGCCCCCTTGGGTCCTTTGATCACGGGCAAGATGCGGGGCCGATACCTCTTTCCGCTCCCGTGCGTCTGCGCCATTCTGCCGGCGGCGCTCTCGGGCCTAGTCCGGCCCAGAGCGGGCGGTGCAACCACATCAATCCGGAGCGCCCGATGCGTGCCTTTTTGAGCCTCGCGTTCTGCGCAGTCTTCTCCGTGGTGGCGCTGGCGCAGTCCTATCCATCCCGCCAGATCAGGCTGATCGTGCCGTTTCCGCCGGCCGGGATCACGGACCTGTCCGGCCGCCTGGTGGCGGAGGGATTGCGGGCCAGGTTCAACCAGCCGGTGATCGTCGAGAACAGGCCCGGTGCCCAGGGCGTCATTGGCCTGCGCGAACTGCTCAAGTCCGAGCCCGACGGCTATACCGCCATGGTCGGCACCGTCGGATCGGTGGTGATCGGCTATGCCATGGACGCGAAGCCGCAATTCGATCCGGCGCGCGACCTGGTCCCGGTCGCAGGCGTTGCCGAGTATGCGACCGCCATGGTGGTGAACAACAAGCTGCCGGTGAATTCGGTCAAGGAGTTCATCGATTATGCCAAGGCGCGGCCCGGCAAGCTCAGCTTCGGCTCGACCGGTGTCGGCGCGCTCGACTACCTCGCTGCCGTATTGTTCATGCGCGAGACCGGCACCGAGATGGTGCACGTGCCCTACAAGGGCGGCCCCGCCGCGCTCCACGATCTCATGGGCGGTTCGATCGACGTCATCATCGAGGTGTTCCCGGTCGTGATGGAGCAGATTCGCTCCGGCCTGATCAAGGGACTGGCGGTGAGCAGCTCCTACCGGCTGCCATCGATCCCGAACGTCCCGACGTTCGCCGAGGCCGGCGTGCCGGGCGTACGGCTCACTGGCTGGCTCGGCATCTATGGGCCGCCGCGGTTTCCCGAGGATATCCGCCAGCAACTCGGCGCGGCGGTGGTCGAGGCGGTCAAGAACTCCGGACATCAGGGACAAGTTTCGCGCTATCGGATTCGAGCCGGTCGAACTCGGCGTGACGGCGTTCTCCGCGTTTCATGCCGCCGAAATCAAACGCTGGGTGGAATTCATCGGCGCGACCGGCTTGCGGAAATAGCGATGCGCCATCGCCGGACTGGCTCGTAACGCCATGTCGTATCCCTCCGCCGGTTATGCGGCCGCCGACGGCGTTCCCGTCGTCACGCTCGACAATGTCGGCAAGACCTTCGCGACCGGCGTGATGGCGCTCGATCGCCTCGACCTCGATATCCGGCCAGGCGAGTTCGTCACGCTGCTCGGCCCCTCCGGCTGCGGCAAGTCGACGGCGCTGCGGCTGATCGCCGGCCTCAGCGAGCCGACGCGCGGCTCGATCGACTGGGCGGACAAGACCGGAGCGGCCCGCGGCGCCGGCGCGCTCGGCTTCGTGTTCCAGGAGCCGACGCTGATGCCGTGGGCCACGGTCGCGCGCAACGTGCGGCTGCCGTTGAAGATCATGAGCATCGCCGGCAACGCGGACGCGCGGGTCGAGGCGGCATTGGCGCGCGTCGGCCTCTCCGACTTCGCGTCGAGCTATCCGCGCGAACTGTCGGGCGGCATGAAGATGCGGGTGTCGATCGCGCGCGCCCTGGTGACCGAGCCGAGGCTTCTGCTGATGGACGAGCCTTTCGCCGCGCTCGACGAGATCACGCGCTTCCGGCTCAACAACGACCTCCTGAAGCTTTGGCAATCGCTCGGCAAGACCGTGGTGTTCGTCACCCATTCGGTGTTCGAGTCGGTCTACCTCTCGCAGCGCATTGTCGTGATGACGGCAAGACCCGGCCGCGTCTTCACCGAGCTTGCGATCGATGCGCCTTATCCGCGCGACGAGCGCTTCCGGACGTCCGCGCAATATGCGGCGTTCTGCCGGCTGGCGTCCGAGGCCCTCGCGGACGCGACCGCGGCTTCGCGGGCATAGGGCCGGAATGCATGGCAAGCCGCGACCCGGAACACAGCCCGATACGCGAGAGAATTGACCGCGTGCTGCGCGCGCTGCTGCCGCTCGCGATGCTTGCGCTCGCGATATTCGCCTGGGATTTCGTCGTCGCGCATAACAAGATTCCGCCCTATGTGCTGCCCGGGCCGCGGCTGGTGTTCGACACGCTGGTCTCCGATTGGGGGGTGCTGTCGGCGTCCCTGATGGTGACGCTGACGACGACGCTGCAGGGCTTCGTTCTGGCGGTGGTCGGCGGCGTCGGACTTGCGATCCTGTTCAACCAGTCCCGCCTGATCGAATATTCGCTCTATCCCTACGCGGTGATCCTGCAGGTGACGCCGATCGTGGCGGTCGCGCCGCTCCTGCTCATCTATCTGCCGCAGCATCTGGCGGTGCTCGCCTGCGCCTGGATCGTGGCGTTCTTCCCGGTGCTCGCCAACACCACGCTCGGGCTCAAATCGGTCGATCGCAATCTCACCGATCTGTTCCGGCTCTACGGCGCGTCGCGCTGGCAGATGCTGTGCGACCTCAAGCTGCCGGCCGCGATGCCGTATGTGTTGGGTGGGCTGAAGATCGCCGGCGGGCTGTCGCTGATCGGCGCGGTGGTGGCCGAGATCGCGGCCGGCTCCGCCGGGGCGGGGTCCGGCCTTGCCTACCGGATCGTCGAATCCGGTTACCGCCTCAACATCCCGCGCATGTTCGCCGCGCTTCTGCTCCTGTCGGTCGCCGGCGTGGTGATCTTCTTTGCGCTGTCGCTGTTCTCTCATCTGCTGCTGCGGCGCTGGCACGAGAGCGCGCTGGGCGCGGAGCGTTGAGGTGGGTTCTTTGATCTGGCCGCGTTGACGTCCGCTTTGTCCCAAGAGCGACCGAAGTGGTACGTTGCCGCAAGTTGGCGCTAAGGGCCATGAGCAGAAGTCAAACCGCTGTTCGGGTGGTAGATTTTTGCTAGATTGAACCCGTCGTTCAACGGAATTGATCCCATGCGGCGTCGTGAATTCATCTCGTTTCTCGGCGCGGCGGCTATAGCCCGGCCAAGCCCCAGCCGTGCGCAATCGGTGGCGCCGGTTATCGGCTTTATGAGCAGCCGGTCAATGGATGTGGATGCGCCGTTGGTGACAGCATTTCACAAAGGTCTCGCAGAATCCGGTTTCGTCGAGGGGCGCAACGTAACGATCGAATACCGTTGGGCGCATGGTCACTATGATCAATTGCCGGTGTTTGCGGCGGAACTCGTGAAAAAGCCGGTTGCGGTCCTTGTTTCGACCGGCGGCACCGTTTCAGCGCGAGCAGCGAAGGCCGCGAGCCAGACGATTCCGATTGTATTCACGACCGCCGACGATCCGGTCAAAGTCGGACTGGTCGCCAGCCTCAATCGGCCGGGCGGCAACCTCACCGGCATCACTGCATCGTTCATCGAGTTCGCGTCGAAGCGAATGGGCCTTCTGCGCGAACTGTTACCGAAAGCGTCCGCGATCAGCTTGCTCGTCAACTCGGCAAATCCGGCGTCCGTGATTGAATCAAATGAGATGCAGGCTGCTGCCCAAGTCATTGGTCAGCAAATCGATATTTTGAACGCAAGCAGTGGAAGCGAAATCGATACAGCCTTCGACAGGCTGAAGCAAAAACGGGCAGATGCGCTCCTGGTTGCTGCCGATCCCTTCCTGTTCGCTCGCGCCGACCAACTCATCGCCTTGGCAGCCCGGACCGCGATCCCGACTTTGTATTTTAGGCGCGAGTTCGCCGTTGCCGGCGGTCTTATGGCCTATGGGTCGAATTTTGCAGAGTTCTTCAGCATCGTCGGGCTCTATGCGGGACAAATTCTGAAAGGTGCAAAGCCGGGCGAACTACCAGTCCAGCAGCCGACGAAGTTCGAGCTGGTGATCAACCTCCGAACCGCGAAGGCCCTCGGACTCGATATTCCGCCGATGCTGCTCGCTCGCGCGGAAGAGGTGATCGAATAACCCGCTTGTCCGGTCCGGGTCATTTTCGACCGGGCTCATCGTGGTTCGCCTACTTGGCCCTTCAGCTTTGCCCGGAAAGCAGACATTCGGCGAGCGCCGCGTCTTGTGAATATTCGGCCTAGGACCGGGTCGCTGACGGCAAATCGAACATCGTCAGTGCGGAGCGCGCGCAAGTGCAAGCCTATAATCCATTGCCCAAGCGATGGAGATGGATTGTGGGTGCTGTCCGGCAGATGCTCCCGGCCGACGCGGCCTGACACGAGGGTGCGGCCAGCGTGCGCTTGCCAGCGGCCCTGTCCGTCATGCACGTTAGCGCCGTTCGCTTGCGCGCACCTGCGCGGCCGGTGGACCAAGCTCGCAGGAGGAAAACGATGCACTGGATCGTCAGCCTGATCGCAATGCTCGCCGTGCTGGGTGCGGCGCCCGCGTCGGCCCAAAACTATCCGACCAAGCCCATTCATATCCTGGTGCCGTATGCGCCGGGCGGCATTGCCGACATCGCGTCGCGGATCATCGGCGCCAAGTTGACGGAGGCCTGGGGCCAGCAGGTGGTGGTCGAGAACAAGCCCGGCGGCAACGGGTTCATCGCGATGACGGCGGCCGCCAAGGCGGCGCCCGACGGTTACACGCTGGTGATGGCGACGGTCGGCGACGTCGCGATCAATCCGGCGCTGTTCAAGGACATGCCGTACGATGTGCAGCGCGATCTGGTGCCGATCGCACAGGTGAGCGACGCCCCGATGGTGCTCGCAACCAACGGCAACTCGCCATACAAGACGGTGGCTGACGTTGTCGCCGCCGCCAAGGCGCAGCCGGGCCGGATCTCGGTCGCCACGCCCGGCAACGGCAGCGTCAATCAGATCGTGCTGGAATGGATGGCGCTCAATACCGGCACCAAGTTCCAGCACATTCCCTACAAGGGCGGTGCTCCGGCCGCGGCCGCGCTCGCCGGCGGCGACATACCGCTCGGAATTCTGGCCAGCTCCTCGATTGCCCCGCACGCCAAGAGCGGCCGCGCCCGTATCCTGGCGGTCACCGGCGCCAAGCCGTCGAAATTCAATCCCGATTGGCCGACGATGCAGAACGAGGGCGTCAAAGAGGTCGACGCCTCGAACTGGACCGCACTCTATGCGCCCAAGGGCACGCCGCAGGCGATCATCGACAAGCTCAACGCCGAAGTGGTGAAGATTCTCAACATGCAGGACGTCAAGGACCGCTTCGCCGGCGGCGGCGTGGAGACGATTCCGTCGACCCCCGCGGAACTCGATGCCCGCGTGAAGGAGGCGGCCGCGCGCTTCAAGAGCATCGTCGAAAAGGCCAACATCAAGCCGGATTGATTGAGTTGGTCCGCTTAACGTGATGTGCCCGATCCGAAGCACGGACGGCGCCACAGCGAACCCTCCCCCCGCGAAGCGGTGGGGAGGGTCGACGCCGCAGGCGTCGGGGTGGGGGGTACTCGGTTTGCGGGAAGCCGCCCCCCACCCCCGACCCCTCCCCACCGCCATAGCGCGTCGAAGACGCGCGTCAACGCGCTTATGGCGGGGGGAGGGGAGCCGAGAGGCTTCCGCACTGGGACAACGGATCCGTGGCGGGATGGCTGTGTCCGCGGCGGCTTGCTGATCCATGCGTATCCGTTCGCCGAAGGATTTTTGGGCCGGACTGATCTTTGTCGCGATCGGCGCAGCCTTCATCCTGCTGGCGATGCAGTATCGCTACGGCGATATGCATCGCATGGGGCCGGCGATGTTTCCGACGCTGGTCGGCGCGCTGCTGGCGCTGCTGGGCGCGGTCGTCGCGGTGCGCGGGTTCGTGTTGCCGGGCGAGCCGGTGCCGCGCTTTCACGCCCGGCCGCTGTTGGTATCGCTGTTCGCCATCGTGTTGTTCGGTGTCGCATTGCGATGGTTCGGGCTGGTGACGGCGGTTGCCGTGCTGGTGCTGGTCGGAGCGTTTGCCGCACGCCACGTCCGGCTGCTCGAGAATGCCGTGCTGGCCGTGGTGATGGTGCTGTTCTCGGTAGCGGTATTCGTCTGGCTGCTCGGATTGCCGCTGCCGCTGTGGCCGAATTCGTGAGGCGGCATGGAAACGCTGTCCAACCTCGCGTTCGGATTTGGCGTCGCGCTCACCTGGCAGAACATCATCTACTGCTTCATCGGCTGCTTCCTCGGCACGCTGGTCGGCGTCCTGCCGGGAATCGGACCGGTCGCGACGGTGGCGATGCTGCTGCCATTCACCTTCGGACTGGGGCCGGCGCCGGCGCTGATCATGCTCGCCGGCATTTATTACGGGGCGCAATACGGCGGTTCGACTACCGCCATCCTGGTCAACATTCCGGGTGAATCGTCGGCGGTGGTCACCACGCTCGACGGCCACCAGATGGCGCGGCGCGGCCGGGCCGGGCCCGCGCTCGGCATCGCGGCGATTGGCTCGTTCATCGCCGGCTGCATCGCCACCCTGGTGGTGGCGTTCTTTGCGCCGCTCCTGGCCGAGGTGGCGCTCAAGTTCGGCCCGGCCGACTACTTCTCGCTGATGGTGTTCGGGCTGATTGCCGCCGTGGTGCTGGCGCGCGGCTCGCTCGTCAAGGCGATCGCGATGGTGTGCTTCGGCATCCTGCTCGGGCTCGTCGGCACCGATGTGAACTCGGGCGTGACGCGGTTTGCGTTCGGCTGGCCGGAACTGACCGACGGCGTCGGCTTCGTGGCGCTCGCGATGGCGTTCTTCGGCATCACCGACGTGGTGCTCAACCTCGAGCGCGACGAGAAGCAGCAGGTGTTCACGTCCCGTATCGGCCGCGTGCTGCCGACGCTCGCCGACCTGCGCACGTCGTTCTGGTCGATCGTGCGCGGCACCGGGCTCGGCTCGGTGCTCGGCGTGCTGCCGGGCGGAGGAGCGTTACTCGCCTCCTTCGCGGCCTACATGCTGGAGAAGAAGGTCGCGAAGCCGCCCCGCATGTTCGGGGAAGGCGACATCCGGGGCGTGGCGGCGCCGGAAAGCGCCAACAATGCCGGCGCCCAGACCTCGTTCATCCCGATGCTGACGCTCGGAATCCCGTCGAATCCCACCATGGCGCTGATGATCGGGGCGTTGATGATCCAGGGCATCGCGCCCGGCCCCCAGGTCATGACCGAGCGTCCTGAACTGTTCTGGGGGCTGATCGCCTCGATGTGGCTCGGCAACTTTATGCTGCTGGTGCTGAATCTGCCGCTGGTGGGGTTGTGGATCAGGCTGCTGGCGGTGCCGTACCGGCTGCTGTTTCCGGCGATTTTCGTGTTCTGCTGCATCGGCGTCTACACGGTCGACAATAAAATTTTCGATATCTACGCGCTCGCTGCTCTTACTGCTGTTGCTTATGTGCTGCTAAAACTCGACTGCGAGCCGGCGCCGATGGTGCTCGGATTCATCCTCGGGCCGATGATGGAAGAGAACCTGCGCCGCACGATGATGATCTCGTTCGGCGATCCCTCGGTATTTTTCACGCGGCCGATTTCAGCGACCTTCCTCTTGGCGGCGGTGGTGCTGCTCATCGTGATCGCGCTGCCGGCGCTGCGCGCCAAGCGCGAGGAAGCGATGCAGGAGTAAGTCTCGTGTTTCCGGCTTGCCGTCGCTTCGGTACGGATACCACCGCCCTCAGTGATCGGCCAACGGCACAAACTTCGCCTTCGCCCAGGCCGGACGGCCATCGGCGCCGCCGATATAGCGAATGAATGCTTCCGAAGCCTCCACCGCGCCGCCGTCCGACATGCGCGCGGCCTCGAACGTAATTGTGAGTTGGAGCGGCTCCGGAACCGGGCCGGCGAACTTCACGCCCTTGCCTCAGGGATATCGCTGATGTTGTAGAGGCCAAGCTCGATCTCGCCCTTGGCGATCAGTGCCAGACTGTTGGCTGGGCTTGAAATCATCTTGAGCTTCGGCTTGATCGCATCGGCCACCCCCATGGTGGTGAAGATTTTTTGAATACGCTCGCCACTGGAACTCGGGAATACGTCGCCGTGGACGATCGACGCCGCGGCTGCGAGAGCCTGGCGGAAGGTATCGGCGGTCGAGATGTCCGGCAATTTCGCGCCGTCGCGCACGGCGACCCCGATGCCGACATTGGCAAGCCGCACCCGGCTCTCCGGATTGACGATGCCATCTTTGTCGAGCCGATCCATCGCCGGCTCGGCAATCACCACCACGTCGTGCACGTCGTTCGCCTTGATCTTCTCCATCACGCCGGCCGGCGATGCGATGGTGAAGGTCACTTGATGGCCGCTCTCGCGGGCGAACTCCTTGGCGAGCGTCCGCAGCGCCGGTTCGGTCGCGCGCGCCGCCAGCACGCGGATATCGGCGGCCGCAGCCATGCCGGCGAGCGACAACAGGATTGACGCGATCAGGACGCTCCGGCCCAAAGCCCGCATTGTTTCTTCCCCTTGGATTTGCCTATTGTCGCGATCCTATCCCCGATCGAATCGAACCTCCACCATGGACGACGCGTCCCACGAGCGCCGCCAGCGCATGACCGGCATTGCACTGATGTGCGGCGCCGTCGCTTCCTTCGCGCTGCTCGATACGACCGCTAAGTTCCTCAATCTGCACATGGACACGCTGCAGGTGGTGTGGGCCCGCTACACCGGGGCATTTCTGTTTCCGTTCATCGTTTCGAATCCGTGGACGCGGCCGGGCTTGATGATCACGGCGCGTCCGGGATTGCAATTGTTCCGCTCGTTGCTGCTTCTCGTCTCCACAATCTGCAACTTCTTTTCGCTGCGGTACCTGCAGCTTGACGAGTCGGTCGCGATCCAGTTCTCCACGCCGTTCTTCGTCGCCGCGCTGTCGGGCCCGCTGCTGGGCGAATGGGTGCGCTGGCGGCGCTGGGCGGCGATCTGTGTCGGCTTTGCGGGCGTGCTGGTGGTGACGCGGCCCGGGCACCGGCGGCATGCATTGGGCGGCGTCGCTCTCGCTGGTGGCGGCGGTCAGCTACGCGACCTATTCGATCATCACGCGCATCCTGGCGCGGACCGATTCCAACGAGACGACCTTGTTCTACTCGAACCTGGTCGGCGCGGTGCGTCATGACGCCGGTGGTGCTGTTCGTCTGGGCGACGCCGACCGACCCGCTGGTGATCGCCTTGATGGTCGCGGCCGGCGCGATCGGCAGTTTCGGTCATTATCTGCTGATCGCTGGTCACCGTTTGGCGCCCGCCTCGGTCCTCACGCCGTTCATCTATACCGAACTGGTGTGGATGATCGCGCTCGGTTACCTGGTATTCAGCGACGTGCCAAACCGCTGGACCATCGCGGGTTCCGCCATCGTGGTCGCCTCCGGGCTCTACCTCCTGCATCGCGAACAGGTGCGCGGCCGTTGATGGGGGCGAACTCCCATTCGAGCCGACACTTTGTGTCGTTGCTTCCCCTTCCGGACTAAGGCTAATTTGCCTCCGGCCTGCATCCCTGCCGCCGATCCTTGGCCCGACTTCGAGGTTCGTGAATGAGCAAGAAGCCAGCCCGCGCGTCCGATGCCGCCCGCGAGGGCATCAACGACGACATCGGCGAGGAGATGCGGCTGAGGATGTACCGCATGCAGGTGGAGATCCGCGAGGCCGAGCAGCGCGCCTTCGACCTGTTCCTGCAGAACCTGGTCAAGGGCACGAGCCACCTGTCGCTCGGCCAGGAGGCGGTGGCGGCCGGCTTCGCGGCGGCGATGAAGCCCGGCGACCTGTCGTTCTGCACCTATCGCGGCCACGCCCACACGCTCGCCCGCGGCGTGCCGATCGAGAAGGTGCTGGGCGAGCTGATGCAGCGCGACAACGGCCTGATGCGCGGCAAGGGCGGCTCGATGCACCTGACCTCGGCCGAGCACGGCGTGATGGGCTCCTACGCCATCATCGGCGCGCATCTGCCGATCGCCTGCGGCGCCGCCTGGCGCGCGCAATACAAGGGCGACAAGGACGTCTCGGTGTGCTTCTTCGGCGACGGCACCACCAACATCGGCGCCTTCCACGAGGCGCTGAACTTCGCCGCGGTGTGGAAGCTGCCGGTGATCTTCGTCTGCGAGAACAACCTCTACATGGAATACACGCCGATCGGCAACGTGACCGCGGTCGAGCATCCGGCCGCCGACCGCGCGGCCGCCTACGGCCTGCCGCGCATCGTCATCGACGGCAACGATGCCGATGCGGTCTATCGCGCCGCGCGCGACGCCTACGCCAAGGCGCGCGCCGGCGAGGGGCCGTCGCTGATCGAGTGCATGACCTACCGCCACAGCGGCCACTCGCGCGCCGACCCCGCGAAGTACCGGCCGGAGGGCGAGCTCGAGCGATGGAAGGAGCGCGACCCGATCAAGATCTACCGCGAGCGGCTGCAGCAGTTCGGCATCGGCGACGACGTGATCGCGGAGATCGAGAGCGACGCGCGGCGCCTCGTCGACGAGGCGACCGAGGCCTGCAAGGCCGCGCCGATGCCGCCGCTCGAAATCCTCACCACCGACGTCTATGCCGATGGAGGCTGGGCATGGCGGAACTGACCTATCGCGACGCGGTCGCCCGCGGCATCGCGCAGGAGATGGCGCGCGATCCCGACGTCGTGTTCCTCGGCGAGGACGTCGCCGCGCGCCGGCGGCGTGTTCAAGGCGACGGTCGGCCTGCTCGAGCAGTTCGGCCCGCTGCGCGTGCGCGACACGCCGATCTCCGAGCAGGCGATCCTCGGCGCCGCCATGGGCGCGGCGATGACCGGCCTGAAGCCGATCGCCGAGATCATGTTCTCGGACTTCTTCGCGGTGTGCTTCGACTACATCGCCAACGAGTTCCCCAAGAGCCGCTACATGTCGAACGGCCAGCTCAAGTGCCCGCTGGTGGTGCGCACCGGCAACGGCGCCGGCTCGCGCTTCGGCGCGCAGCATTCGCAGAGCGTCGAGAACTGGGCGATGATGATCCCCGGCCTCAAGGTGGTGGCGCCGTCGAACCCGCGCGACGTCATCGGCCTGATGGCGGCGGCGGTGCGCGATCCCGATCCGGTGATCTTCTTCGAGCACAAGTCGCTCTATGCGACCAAGGGCGAGGTGCCGGACGGCGAGATCGTCGACACGCTCGGCACCGCCGCGATCGTCCGGCCCGGCAAGGACGCCACCATCCTGGCGCTGGCGCTGATGGTGCCGCGCGCGCTCGCGGCGGCCGAGAGGCTCAAGGCGGAGCACGGCATCGACTGCGAGGTGATCGACGTGCGCTCGCTGGTGCCGCTCGACACGCAGACGATCCTCGGCTCGGTCGCGCGCACGCACCGGCTGTTCACCGTCGAGGAGAATCCGCGGCTGTGC
This sequence comes from uncultured Alphaproteobacteria bacterium, assembly GCA_963807865.1. Taxonomy (GTDB): domain Bacteria; phylum Pseudomonadota; class Alphaproteobacteria; order Rhizobiales; family Xanthobacteraceae; genus VAZQ01. The sequence goes on from CAWEDK010000034.1 coordinate 349,242, forward strand.
GGCTGGGGCGCCGAGATCGTCTCGATCGTCGCCGACGAGGCGTTCTACGATCTCGACGGCCCGCCGGTGCGGATCACCACGCCGCACATTCCGCTGCCGGCCGCCGACATGCTGGAGGACATCGCGCTGCCGACGGTCGACCGCATCGTCGACGCGTGCGCAGGTCGATGGGAAGCTGATGGTTGTGATCGGTACCGGGCTGACCGCGATCCGTCATCCCGGTTGCGCAAGACGGCTGGGTGCCGGGTCCAGCATCGCAATCACTGATCGTCCCGCGCTCGCGGGCCGACGCGCACGACACCGGAATGACGACTGAGTCAGGACACAGTCCATGTACGACAATCTGCTCGCCAACGTCCCGACCGATCTCTGGATCGGCGGCAAGTGGCGCAAGGCCTCCGACGGCGGCCGCTTCGACGTGATCGATCCGGCGACCGAGAACACGGTCGCCTCGGTCGCGAGCGCCACCGTCGACGACGCCAAGGCGGCGGTCGATGCCGCGAGCGCCGCCTTCCCGGCCTGGGCCGCGCAGGAAGCCGCGCGAGCGCGGCGAGATCCTGCGCAAGGCCTTCGAGCTGATCATGCGCGACGCCGAGCGGCTCGCCAAGCTGATCACCATCGAGAACGGCAAGGCGCTGTCGGACTCGCGCGGCGAGGTCGCCTATGCGGCCGAGTTCTTCCGCTGGAACGCCGAGGAGGCGGTGCGCAATCTCGGCCAGCTCTCGCGCGCGCCGGCCTCGGGCGCCCGCATCCTGGTGCAGCACAAGCCGGCCGGCGTCGCCGTGCTGGTGACGCCGTGGAATTTCCCCGCCGCGATGGCGACGCGCAAGATCGGCCCGGCGCTCGCGGCCGGCTGCACCGGTGGTGCTCAAGCCCGCCTCCGACACGCCGCTCACCATGCTGGCGCTGATGCCGATCCTGGAGGAGGCCGGCGTGCCGGCCGGCGTCGTCAACGTCATCCCGTCGCGCTCGTCCGGCAAGGTGGTGAGCGCGATGCTGCACGATCCGCGCGTGCGCGTCGTCTCCTTCACCGGCTCGACCGAGGTCGGCCGCAAGCTGCTGCACGAGGCCGCCGACAACATCGTCAAGCCGGCGATGGAGCTCGGCGGCAACGCGCCCTTCATCGTGTTCGAGGACGCCGACATCGACGCCGCGATCGAAGGCGCGATGATCGCCAAGATGCGCAACATGGGCGAGGCCTGCACGGCGGCGAACCGCTTCTACGTGCACGAGAAGGTGCACGACGAGTTCGCCAAGAAGCTCACCGACAAGATGGGCGCGCTGAAGATGGGCAACGGCCTCGACGACGGCGTCGCGCTCGGCCCGCTGGTCAACGAGGAAGGCCGCGACAAGGTGGTCGAGCTGGTCGACGACGCGGTGCAGCAAGGGCGCCAAGGTGCTGACCGGCGGCAAGGCGCCGGGCGGCAAGGGCTTCTTCTATCCGGCGACCGTGCTCGCCAACGTGCCGGACGACGCCAAGATGCTGAACGAGGAGATCTTCGGGCCGGTCGCGGCGATCCAGACGCTTCAAGTCCGAGGACGAGGTGATCAGGCGCGCCAACGACACCGAATACGGCCTCGTCGCCTATCTCTACACCAGGGACCTGAGCCGCGGCATGCGCGTCTCCGAGAAGCTCGACTTCGGCATGATCGGGCTCAACCGCGGCCTCGTCTCCGATCCGGCCGCGCCGTTCGGCGGCATGAAGCAGTCCGGCATCGGCCGCGAAGGCGCGCATGAGGGCCTGATGGAGTTCCTGGAGACGCAATACATCTCGGTGACGTGGTGAGCGC
>CAWEDK010000035.1:0-46130 GCA_963807865.1 uncultured Alphaproteobacteria bacterium
TGGAAGCAGAAATCGCAGGGCGAGCCCTGGCGAGTATTGGGATTATCAGGTGCGGCCGCTCGGTGCCGCCAAGCCGTTGCGCGTTTCCACGAGCCCCACGCTGTCTTCGAGATCGGCAGCCGCGTCTGGCTGGAGATCGATCCCTCGGCGATGGTGCGGGTCGACTGAGCTTCTCATTCGCAGTGCCTCTCAGGCCACGAACACCAACTTGGGGCCGGTGTCGGTCATCGCTTCGGGTGCGCCATCGAACGGCAGGACCCGGTGCGTCACGCACTCGGGCTTGAGAGCGCCGCATGCGACACAGGCCAGCACGTCTGGCAGAACGGGCCGCGCGTGGACGCGGCCGGTGATGAAGGTCAGGCCCTTGTAGTAGGCGCGGGTCAGGGGGATCGCGTTCGTCGGCTCTAGAAAAGATCGTCACGCTGGTCAACACGCCGTTGGCTGCTGTCGATTGCACGGCAAATCTCAGGGCCTGATCTCCGCCGATGGCGAGCACGACGATGTCGAACTGCTGGCCGGGAGCGCGCCCGGTCGCGAGACCGAGGACGCCCGCCGGTGGCACCGAGCGCGCTCGCGGCGGCGCCGGTCCTCATCGTCATCGAGATAGAGGACGTGGCCGGCCTCCAGCGCGACGGCGATGCCGGCGGCGTAAAGCCCGACGCTCTTGGCTCCGCCACCTACCACGAGAACGCTGGCGCCCGGACGGACCTTGAGGTGCGGCGCCACGGCCCGCCAACCGTCGGCGATGTTGTCGGAGGCGCTGGCGGCCGTCATCGGATCGACCCCTTCGGGCAAGCCGACCAGCATATGGTCGGCGAAGGGCACCAACATCAGGTCGGAGAACGCGCCGCCGAATTCCGTGCCCGACGTGGGCTTCACTGGGTTGCGCTTCAGGAGGCCGTAGTAGCCGAGGTATTCGCCGTAGGGGCCCTCACGCTCGACGTAGCCGGCGGCGTCGAGGTAGCCCTCGAGCACGATCTCGGCGTCGGCCGGCACGTACAGGTCCTGGTCACGCACTTCACCAGCGGCAGCGGCGCGCCGCGGAGTGCGCCAGCAAGTCGAACTCGTCCCTCGGAGGCGTCGATGGACGCGCCGAGGAAGTCCGGCGGGTGCAGCCGACGATGAACGCGACCGGCAGGCTCGCCACGCTCGACCGCGGCCATGTAGTCGCCCGCAGATCGCTCGGCGCGTTGAGGTCGATGCCGGCTGCGCGCGGCCCACGCAGCATCAGCCGACGGCAGCCGAGATTGTAAGCCGCTTGCGGGATCGACCGCGTAGTCATAGGCAGCCGAGATGTAGGGCGCGCCGTCGTATTCGTGCTGCAGGTTCACCGGCAGCTCGGTGAGGTCGGCCTGGTCGCCGGGCTGCACGACCTCGTGCACCGGCGCCTCTTCGGGCGACACCTCGACGGTGTGACCGGACGGTGAGCCGCTCGCGCAGCACGGTCGGGAAATCCTTCTCGTCGGTGTCGAGCGCCGCGGCAAGCCGGCTGCCCGCCGACATCACGTTGCCGACCAGTTCGGCGTGCTCCGGCCCCACGTTGCGGAACCAGACCGCCTTCGGGTTGGCGTCGAGCATTGCAGCGACGTCGATCAGGTCGATGGGCGCGTCGTGGACGGTGCATTCGCCCTGCTGCACGAGTTTCTCGACAAAACGGCGCAGGCGGAATTTCTCGGTGTCGGGCTGGGTCATTTGAGGAATCCGGAACTTCTGTTCGAATTTTCGTCACCGCCGGTATGGGGTCGGCGCGATGCATGCAGGCGGTCGAGGTTATCCATCATAAGCGAAACGGTAGTGGAAGCGCTTCGCGTGCCGCCTCGATGCGGCCCGCGGTCGGCGGCGGAAAGTGAATGGGCATCACCAGCGTGCCGGTGCCGGCATATTTCGAGGAAACTTCGCCGCGTTTGCGCCGCCATCTCCGGGTCCCAGCAGAAGCTCGTCGACCAATCGGGCTCGCGGCATTGCAGCGCATGGTGCATCAGGTCGCCGAGACGATCGCCTCCTGGCCGCTCGAACGGATGTGTACGCAGCAGTGATAGGGCGAGTGGCCGGGCGTCAGCGACAGGAACACGGTGTCGTCGAGCGAATAATTCTCGTCGACCAGTACGGCCGGCCCGCCTCGACAATCGGCAGGCAGTTCTGCGCCAGATCGCCGGCGATTCCGGGCTGCGCCGGCCGCTGCGCGCCTTCTCCCAGTCTCGTATTCGCGCCGATGGAAGATGTACTTCGCGCGCGGAAACGTCGGCACCCAGCGGCCGTCGACCAGCCGGGTGTTCCAGCCGGTGTGGTCGATGTGCAGGTGCGTGCAGAACACATAGTCGATGTCGTCGAAGCTCAGGCCGAGCGCGTGAAATCCGTCGAGCCAGGGCTTCTTAGGGAAGTCATCGGCGGCGGACAGCCTTTGTCTCGCCGGTGCAGGTGTCGATCAGGATGGTGTGGTGCGGCGTGCGCACCACGAAGGTCTGATAGGTGATCATCACCAGTCCGCACGCGGCATCGAAGACGAAGGGATCGAGTTCTGCCAGATGGCGGTGGCCGATCACCGGATCGAAGGCCGGAAACATCGTTTCCGGTTTCCGCCACGGTCCCTCGCGCTCCACGATGCTGTTGATCGTGACGTCGCCATCGTGGTCTCGCGCATGATTGCTCCTAGCCGTTTCCCCCGGCGCCGGCGGAGATACGCTATCGTGAGCGAGAATTCGAACAGGTTTGGGGGTGCCATGTCCGACCAAGGCGGGGTCGGCTTTGTCGGAATCGGCGCGATGGGCTGCCGATGGCCGCCAATCTCATCCGCCGGCTTCCCGGTCGCGGTCTACGATCTCGACCGGACACGGCAGGACCGTTTCGTGCAATCACACCAAAGCCGCTCGGCGTCATCGCTCGCCGATCTCGGCAAGGATCCCTCGGTCATCGTCACCATGCTGCCGACCGGGCCGACGTGCCGAGGTGCTGCTCGAATGCCGAGGACGGCGCGCTGGCGAAGGCGCTCAAGCTGGGTGCGATCGTGGTCGACATGAGTTCGTCGGATCCGGCCGGCACGCGCGAGCTCGCGCGCACCCTCGCGAAGCGCGGCGTGACGCTGGTCGATGCGCCGGTGTCCGGCGGCACGCGCGGCGCGGAGGCCGGCAAGCCTCACCATCATGATCGGCAGCGACGACAAGGCGGCGGTGGAGCGGATACGTCCGGTGCTTGCAGGCCATGGGGCAGAAGCTGTTCGAGACCGGCGGCTCCGGACCGGCCATGCAATGAAGGCGCTCAACAACTTCATCGCCGGGACGAATTTCCTCGCCGCCGCGGAAGCGCTGGTGGTCGGGAAGCGCTTCGGGCTCGATCCGGCGCTGATCGTCGAAATCATCAATCAGTATCGACCGGACGCAATTTCGACCGAGAACGTGTTCAAGCAGCAGGTGCTCAACCGCAAGTTCGCCTCCGGCTTCCAGCTTGGCCTGCTCGCCAAGGACGTGAAGATCGCCGCTGACCTCGCCGGTGATTTGCAGGCGGACGCGCCGATCGCGCGGATGAGCCGCGATCTCTCGACCCTCGCGACGGATCGGCGCGGCCCCGCGCCGACCATTCCGCCGCGATCCAATCCGGAGATGCTCAACGGCGTGACGGTTGGCGGCGAGCCGGAAAAATGACGCGGCTCTCTCCGTCTTTCCGGGGGCGGCCAAGGCCGGAACCCGGAATCTATATTTCCCAAGTCATTCCGTGGATCGCGATGGATTACGGGTTCGCGCTGCGCACGCCCCGGAATGACGGGGCAGAACAGCTCACGCGCGGCCGGTGTGCCGCTTGACGAAGTCGACGATCATCGCCAGTGCTTTGCGCGACGCCGCCGAATTCGGATCGCGGCTGACGAAGGTGTGCGGCTCGCCTTGAAATTTCTCGACGTGGATATCACCGCCGCGCTTGGCGTAGGCGGCCGCGAAGCGCTCGGCTGAATCCACCGGCAGGTTGTCGTCATTGGTCCCCTGGAGGAGGAGCGCGGGCGGCAACTGCACCGCCTCGCCACGGTCGAGCGCAAGCTGGGGGCTGCCTTCCGCCATCGCGGCCTCGTCCGGCCAATAGGCATGGTGGGCGTCGATCAGCCGCTGCTTCTTGCGCTCCTTGACCATGTGATAGCGCGCGAGCGGATCGGCCACCGGCCAGCAGGCGATCACATAGGGCACGGTGGCGTCGGCATTAGCATGCGCGGTGCCGTGCTCGGCGAGTTCGAGCGCCGCATAGCGCGGATCGAACGGCTTCATCACCGCCATCAGCAACTGCTGGCCGCCGCTCGACGTGCCGAGCGCGCCGACCGCGTCGGGTTCGATGCTGAAGGCGGGCGCATTCGACTTGAGCCAGCGGATCGCGACGTTCACGTCGGCGATCGACGCCGGGTATTGGGCAGCGGGCGGCATGCGGAAGTCGATCGACATCACCGCGATGCCGGCCTGCGCCAGCGCTTCGTGGATTGCCTTGTTGCTCAGCCGGTCGTTCGAGGTCCAGCCGCCGCCATGCACTTCGACCACCGCCGGATAGGGCGGCGGCGAGGCGGGCAGATAGAGCCGCGCCAGCAGCGGTTGCGTGCCGTGCGTGTGATAGACGACATCGAGGGAGCGATAGGCAGGTTGCGACATAGTTGGTTGGCTCACTCGTTCGGGATCACCGGCAGCAGCAGATGCGAGGGATGCTGCGGGTCGTGATAGATCTGATGCAGCACGGTCTTGCTGCTGCAGATGTGATACGGGATGTATTCCACATTGGTGGCGCCGCCGACGCCGGTGCCGACGTCGAGGCTGGTGATCTCGACGCAGATGCGATGGCCGGCCTTGAACTGGTTGGCGGTCGCCACGATCTCGATCGCGTATTCGTTGATCTCGCCCGGCACCACCTTCTTCTGCGCCTCGCGCGTGAGCGGATGCCAGGCCGGCCCGGCAGCGAGCGCGACGGATCGACCGCACGGTGACTAGGCCTTGAGCCAGCCGCGGGTCAGTTCGCGCTCATGCAGGCCCGGCGTGACATCGTGCTCGCCCTCGCGCGCGGTCTGCACGCCCACGTCGGGACCGACATCCTTGAGGATCACGATCCAGTTGGTGTCGTCCTGGTCGATCGACGCGAACAGGTTGAGCACGCTCGGGCCCGCGATGGTCACGTCGTGCGCCAGCGGCTCGCTGAGATAGCGCAGCTTCTGGATGCGGTTGGTCTGGTTCGCCGGCATCTGCGCGAACGCATCGGGCGCCTGGTAGTCGTCGGCGCTCGCCGGGACGAACGGGTCGGTGGTGAGGCGCTCCCAGCCGTTGAGATAGAACTTGACCCACTGGGTCTCGGGCAGCGGCCAGTCGCTGCCGGTGCGCCATTCGTTCGCGCCCATCACCCAGAAGCGCACCGGCGGGTCCTTCACGATGCCGGTGTCGATGCCTTTGAGCCAGTGGTCGTACCAGCGCAGGATCTCCTTGTGGAACGCCTTGAACGGGCGATCGAGATGCGCGGGCCCGAGCGAGCAGCAGCTTCTTGCCGGCGGATCGATGTTGCGGAACCAGTTCTGCGCGCCGATGAGATGCGTCTTGTAGGTGTAGCCGTACCAGCCCGAGCCCGTATAGGTCGGGATGTCGATCTTGGCGAACTCGGCCTCGCTCTTCTTGACCGCGTCCTCCTTGTCGAACGGATCGATCAGCACCTCGAAGTAGGCGCGGGAAGTGCTGCCCCTTCTGCGCCAGCACGTTGTAGACGTGCGGATACATCCTGTAGTCGGGGTTCGCCATCGCCTCTTGCCAGAGCTTTTCGCGCTCGGGCGGCAGCGGCTTGGGCTGGCCCTTCTGCTGATGCGCGGACGCATAGACCTGCAGCAGAAAGCGGAACAGGTGGATGACGCCGCCCGGATATTCGTCGCGGAAGCCGCCGGACTCGCCGTAGGCGCCGCGCGGATCGAACGGGAAGATCGCCTTGAGGTGCGGCGGCTTGAGCTTCGCGGCCACGAATTGCTCGGCGCCGAAGCCCGAGATGCCGATCATGCCGACATTGCCGTCGCACCAGGGCTGCGCCGCGATCCACTCGATCAGGTCGTAGCTGTCCAAGGCGCGCGAGCCGCCGCCTTCCGACTTGCCGATCCGCGCGGATTGCCGATCACATGCACGTAGCCGCGCGAGACCAGGAAGCGCGTGTCGCCGGCTTCCGCCGGGCCGGTCCACAGCATCGACCAGGCGGGCTGCAGGAGGCCGGTCTCGGCCATCTCCGGGCCCTGCAGATCCTTGTTGTGGATCGAGAAGGCGAGCAGCGCCGGCAGCTTCTCGGTGGTGTCGGGGCGATAGATGTCGGCGCGATCTTGACGCCGTCGCGCATCGCCACCAGCACGTCCTTCTCGGCGATCATGTTGGCGTAGGTCGGCGCCCGGTCGTAGTCGACCGGCGGCCGATGGCTCGTCTGCGCCAGCCTGAAAGGCGGTGTCCGATTCGCTCGTCATCGTTTCTCCCCGTGTTTCTTCTTTGGCTGAGTGCCGCCCGCATATTCGCGATAGCGTACCGAACTTCAACCGCCCCAAACTTCGCGCGCCACCTCGACGATGCGCGCGAGCTTGGCCTTCTCCATCTCCTCGGTCACCCCGATGTGCTCGGCCGCGCTGGTCGAGAAACCGCATTGCGGGCTGAGGCCAGCTGTCGAGCTTGATGTAGCGGCTGGCCTCCTCGATCCGGCGCTTGAGCAGGTCGGCGGTTTCCAGCTCGCACCTTGGAGGCGACGAGGCCCGAGCACCACGAACTTGCCGGGCGGCACCAGCCGCAGCGGCTCGAAGCGCCGGCGCGCGCATTGTCGTATTCCAGGAAGTAGATGCCGACATTCATGTCGTTGAACAGCGGCTCGGCGATCGGATCGTAGCCGACATTGGCCTGCCAGCTCGGGTCCTGGCTGCGGCAGATATGGATGCCGATCGTCATGCCGGCCGGCGCGCCGGCGATCACGGCGTTGATCACGCCGATATAGGTCTCAGCAGGTCGCGCCAGTCGTCGCCGCGCTCCTTGAGCAGCTGGCGCACGCGCGGATCGCCGAGCTTGACCAGCGAAGTCTCGTCGATCTGCAGATAGGTGCAGCCGGCCTCGGCGAGCGAGTGCATTTCCTGATGATAGGCCTCGACGAGATCGGACCAGAAGGCGTCGAGGTCGGGATAGGCGTCGCGGCTGATGTTGGCGCGGCCGGCGCGGTAGTGGATGTAGCAGGGGCCGGGCAGCGTGATCTTCGGCGTGCGCGCCGTCAGCGATTTCAGGTAGCGGAAATCGCCGGCGTTCTGCGGGCCCTTCCAGGCGATGCGGTCCGACGACCTTGGGAATGCGCCGCGCCATGCGGTGGCCGTGGGTCGGCGATGCGTCCAGCCCTCGTCCTCGGTCAGCTCGATGCTGACGCCGGAAATGCCGGAGCTGGTGAAGCAGTCGGAATAGGTGCCGCGCCGGAACTCGCCGTCGGTGACGACCTGCAGGCCCGATGTCCTCCTGCAGCTTCACGACGTCGCGGATCGCTTCGTTCTCGATCGCGCGTCAGTCGGCGCGATCGAGCTTGCCGGCCGCATGCTGCTCGCGCGCGTGCGAGCAGTGCCGGCGGCCGCAGCAGGCTGCCGATATGTTCGGCGCGAAACGGAGGGGCAGACATTGCGGTCATGCGATGGAATCCTCTGCGGTGTGTCCGCGCAGACGACAACGTCGATGGCTGTCACCATTGGCGAGTCGCCGTGTCCAGTCCCGTGCGCGATAGCCGGCCCGTATCGGCATGCCGCATTGCGTTCCGCCGGATTTTCCCGGAAACTGGCGCGCGCAGGACATAACAACGACAGTCGCGCGGGGACGCCGCGGTCGAGCGCGCTGCGGTCAATGCGGCGTCAGTCGGGACGGAAAGCATGGCTCCAGCCGAGTCGAGTCAGCCGGCGATCGTCGCCGAGAAGCGCGAGCAAGCTGTTTCTCGACGGCGCGGTGGTCGCCTTCCACCAATTGTCGCTGGAGGTGCGGCGCAACGAGATCATGTGCGTGGTCGGGCCGTCCGGCTGCGGCAAGACCACGCTGCTGCGCTGCATCGCCGGGCTGACCGATCTCAGCAGCGGCAAGCTGCTGCGTGCACGGCAAGCCGGTGCGGGCCGCCCGCCCGACGGCGTCGCGATGGTGTTCCAGCATTTCGGCCTGCTGCCGTGGAAGACGGTGCTACGACAACGCCGCGTTCGGGCTGGCGATGGCGCGGCGCGCCGCGGGCCGAGATCAAGCGAGCGGGTCACGCACTATCTCGAACTGGTCGGCCTGACCGGCTTCGAGAGCGCACTATCCCTATCAGCTCTCCGGCGGCATGCAGCAGCGCGTCGGGCTGGTGCGCGCGCTCGCGATGAACCCGTCGGTCCTGCTGATGGACGAGCCGTTCGCCGCGCTCGACGCGCAGACCCGCGAGATCCTGCAGGAGGAACTGCTGCAGCTGATGGAGCGGCCCGGACGAGCGCAAGACCATGGTGTTCATCACCCACTCGATCGACGAGGCGATCCTGCTCGGCGACCGCATCGCGGTGATGAGCGCGCGGCCCGGCCGCATCAAGGAAATGCTCGACATGCCGTTCGGCTGGCCGCGCAATGTCGACGCCGTGCGCGCCGATCCGCGCTTCGCCGAATTGCGGCTGCACATCTGGCATCAGCTTCACACCGCGCGAGCCGCGCGCGGACGCACGGCGCCGAGGGAGGTCGCGTGACCACGGTCGAACAGACCAGGGACGGCTGCCGCGACGCGCGGCGCCGCGAACTGACCGACGACCGGGCGCGCGCCGAGCGCGTCGCCGCCGAGCGCCGGCGCCGGCCGCCAGCTGCAGAATCTCGGCATCCGCGTCGTCTCGCTCGCGATCGCGCTCGCGCTCTGGGAGATCGCGGCGGCGAACATCGACCCGGTGCTGTTCACCACGCCGAGCAAGGTCGCGGTGGCGGCGGTCGAGATGATCGTGCAGCGGCGAGCTGTGGAGCTATCTGTGGCCGAGCCTGATCGTGCTGGCGATCGGGCTTTGCGCTCGCGATCGTCGTTCGGCATCGCGATCGGGCTGCTGCTGGCGCGCTTCCGCGTGCTCGACGTCGCGCTCACCGTCTACATCACGTTCCTCTATTCGATCCCGTCGGTCGCGCTGGTTCCGCTGATCGTGCTGTGGGCCGGCTACGAGACCACCGCCAAGGTCATCATCCTGTTCCTGTTCGCGTTCTTCCCGATGGTGATCAACACCTATCAGGGCGTGAAGAGCGGTCGATCCGAAGCTGCTCGAAGTCGGCCGCGCGTTCCGCTGCCGCGAGCGCCAGCTCTGGGGCAACATCGTGCTGCCGGCGTCGCTGCCGTTCATCGTCACCGGCATGCGGCTGGCGCTCGGCCGCGGCATGATCGGCATGGTGCTGGCCGACCTCTACACCGCGATCTCCGGCATCGGCTATCTGATCGTGCGCACCGCCGGCGACCTATCAGATCGACAAGATGTTCGTGCCGATCGTCACGCTCGGACTGCTCGGCGTGACGCTCACGGCGCTGCTGCGGTTCGCCGAGGAGCGCGTGGCGCCCTGGACCGCGGCGTCGCGAGAGGATTAGACGCGTCGACAATCGACGCGCAAGCGAAATCACGAGGAAGGAAACGCGCCATGTCGAGCATGCGATATCGGTGGCGTATCTGGACATGCTGCGCTGGCACTGGCTGCGCTGTTGCGCTGGCGGCGCACAGCGCTCAGGCGCGCAGGCGCCGAACTGCGCCGACGATGCGCAAGATCAACATCGGCGTGTCGGTGGCGCCGCCGAACGTGGTGCACACCACGCCCTATGTGGCGAAGGAGCTCGGCTTCTTCGCCAAGCGCTGCATCGACGCCAACATCATCCAGTTCGAGGGCGGCCAGTCGCAGACCGCCAACGTCGCGGCCGTGCAGGGCTCGGCGATCGTCAGCGTCAGCGACGTCGCGATCGGCCGCGGCATGAAGGTGCAGCAGATCTGGGGCCTCGCGCCGCGCATGCCGCAGGCCTACATGGTCGCGGAAGGCATCAAGACCGCCGCCGACCTCAAGGGCAAGCGGCTCTCGCGCCACCGGCGGCGGCGTCGGCGGCTTCAACTGGCGCATGGGCCGCGAGGTGCTGCAAGATCGGCCGGCCTCGACGTCGAGCGACGCGCAGTTCATTCCGTCCGCCGACGGCCGGCCGGCTGCCCGGGCTGATCGCCGGCCAGATCGACGGCGTCGCGCTGCATCCGGAGGACGTCTTTCTCGCCAAGAAGCAGAAGCCGACGCTCAATCTGCTGGTGCAGCTCGCCGATCTGATGCCGAACTACATGTTCAACGCCTATGGCGCCTCGACTCGACTGGATCGCGCGCGACCGCGCCGCTGCTGCGCGACACCGTCGCCGCCATGATCGAGGCCAACCGCGCGATCTATCGCGACAAGGACAAGGTGGTGCCGATCATCGTCGAAGGCGACCGAGAAGCCGAAGGACGCGGTCGAATACGCCATCGACGTGCTGACCAAGAATTGCGTCTGGTCGGTCAACGGCGGCTTCGACCCCAAGCGCACGCAATGGACGATCGACAACAGCGTCGAGAACGGCGACATCGAGAAGGACAAGAAGCCGACGCGTCGAGCAGGTCGCCAACATCGCGCTCGCCAACGAGGCGGTCGAAGCGGCCGGCGGCCGGGTGACGATCGGCAAGCTGCAAGGACTAGCATTGCGATGGCGAGCTGCAGCAATTGCCGTTCGTCCCCGCGCAAGCGGGGACCCAGGTCGCAAGATCTGGATTCCCGCTTGCGTCGCGGGAATGAGCGGACAGTCGGCCTGATCCTGAGTGCGAAAGGACCGTAGGAACGCATGAACATCCAGACCCCGCTGCCCAAGAGCCATCAGACCTGGGAGCAGGTGCGCGGCAAGCTCGACCAGAACGCGCCGTTCTCCAACATGTACGACACGCCGTACTACCGCGACGCGGTCTACGACCATTACTCCAAGGCCGAATACGCCCGCCGCTATGCGCGCTGCGCGACAAGATGCGCGAGCACAAGCTCGACGCCGTGATCGTGCCGGGCGGCCCGAGCCACTGGAGCTTCGGCGGCGGCATGCAGTGGCTCACCGGCCATTGGGAGTGGCACGCGCATCGCCTCCTACGTGGTGGTGCCGCTCGACGGCGAGCCGACGCTGGTGTTCTCCATGGGCGGCACGCATTGCCGAGGCGGCGCGGCGCGAATGCGCCAATGCGCTCACCGACGTGCGCCACAGCCGCAGCGGCAAATATGCCGAGGTCATGGTCGAGCGCCTCAAGGAGCTGAAGCTCGAGCGCGGCCGCATCGGCCTGATCGAGGTCGACCCGCGCCACAACGACTATCTGCCGGTCAACCAGTACAACGTGCTGCGCCAATCGCTGCCGGACGCCGAGCTCGTGTTCACCAAGGGCTTCATGCACGAGCTGGTGGTGATCCACAGCGAGGAGGAGCTGCGACTGCGTGCGCAAGGCCGGCGTGCTGTGCCAGCGCGCCATGGAGGCGATGATCGCGCGCGCCAAGCCCGGCGTGCCGGAATACGAGCTGCGCGCCGCGGCCGGCGCCGCGATCCTGGATGGCGGCGGCGACATCGACTTCCTCATCATCGGCACGACGCCGATGGACAATCCGGCGCATGGTGTTCGGCAATCCGCGGCCCTCGCACCGCAAGCTGCTGAAGGGCGACATCATCAACATGGAGCTGGCCGCCGGCTACAACGGCATGTCGGCGCAGATCGGCTCGCCGATCACGCTCGGCGAGCCGAACGAGATGGTGCGGCGGTTCTGGGAGGACATCACGCTGCCCGGCTACCAGCAAGATCGTCGCCGAGATCAGGCCGGGCAACGCCGACCGACAACATGCGCCTCGCCAGCAAGTTCTTCCGCGACAAGGGCGTGCAGTCGCGGCCCGACGCAGGTGCACGGCATCGACATCGTCACCGACAAGCCGCACGTCTTCGCCGAGCGCACCGAGGCCGACGAGATCGACAAGGTCCTCAAGCCCGGCATGATCATCATGGCGGAGCCCAACCCGATCACCGCCGACGGCATGTTCGGCATCTTCCTCGGCCACACCTTCATCGTGACCGCGGACGGCCACGAAGTGCGTCGACAATTTCCCGCTGGAGATCGCCGTCGCGCCGTGCTGAGGCTCGGCTCGATACCTGCGGCGTCGCCAATCCGTACGGCCGCGTCCAGCCGCGCGAAGCCCGGGATCCACGCTGATCGGCTGTCGACGGAGTCACCGAACGTCGCTGGCCGTCGCTCTCGGATGACGGCCGAAGGCGTGCGTCCGCAGCGTGAGCTCGCGACTACAGCTTCTTGATGCCGGCCTGCTCGATGATCTCGCGGAACATCGGCACTTCCTTCTCGATGCGCGCCATGTGGCCCTTGCCGTCCGTGGCGGTGACCTCGAAGCCCGCCTTCGGTCAGCCTCTCCCTCATCGTCGGGCTTGTTGAGGATGTCGAGCGCGGTCTTTTCCAGCCGGCGCGACGATCTCGGGCGGCGTCTTCGCCGGCGCCATCAGCGCCGTGTAGGTGTCGAACACGAAGTCCGGGTAGCCCGATTCCATCATGGTCGGAATGTCGGGCAGGTCGTGCCAGCGCTTCGGCGCCGGTGACCGCGAGCCCCTTGATGTTGCCGGCCTTGATCTGCGGATGCGCGGGCGCGAGCACGCCGGAGGACAGCTGCACCGTGCCGGTGAGCAGCGCCTTGAGCGCATCGCCGCCGCCCGGGAACACGACGGTCGCCATCCCCTGCAGGCCTTCGCGCAGCTTGAGCACCTCGGCCTGCAGCTGCGGCGTGGTGCCGATCGGCGGGGTCGAGACGTTGAACTTGTCCGGGTTCTTCTTCGCCAGCGCGACGAACTCCTTCATCGTGCTTGACGCCGAGGTCCGGCTTGACGGCGAACACGTGCGGCGAGACCGCAAGCTCGCAGACCGCGACGAAATCCTTGAACGGGTCGTAGGGCAGGTTCTGGTAGAGCCCGGGATTGACCGAAAAGGCGCTGGTCGAGAGCAGGATCGTGTAGCCGTCGGGCTCCGCGCGCGCGACCAGGCCCATGCCGATATTGCCGCCGGCGCCGCCTTTGTTCTCCACGATGACCGAGCCGCCGATCGTCTCTGCATGGCCGCCGCCATGATGCGGGCGATGATGTCGGACGGTCCGCCCGGCGTGTTGGCGACGACGATCCTGATCGGGCGGTCCGGGATAGGCGGCGAACGCCGGGCCGACGCGCAGAGCGCGGGCGCGGCGATGCCGGCCGGCGAGCGCGCCGGCCGCCTTGATGAGGGTGCGTCGCGTCAGGACTGCATCTGAGCGGAGCGGATGGGCCACTGTGTTTCCTCCGGGGTGTGATATTTGCCGGATTATGCTAGGAATTTGCGGTTCGGGCCGCAACTCGGGCGCTTCGCCGCACTTAAGGTTCTCGTAACGACTGTGGTGGATTTCCGCTTTGCGCCATCCGGCGGGCCCAATGCTGCCATTTTATCACGGTCAATCTTTTTTCCGTATTCGGTCCTAGACTGAACACATCAGCCGATCGGGGGATTGGCTTACGGGGTTGGGGGAAATCACGCACCGACATCGGTTGGCCTGAATCGTGCGAGCGCTCGGCGTGCCGCCATTGGCACGTCTGCGCGAAGCTCAGGTCCAGTCGCGTCGGAAGCGGTTTTGGGGGAAGGCTTCACTTGAATGGACAGGACGCGATTCGAGCTGCGCACGCGTGCGCCCTCAGGCCGGTTCGCCGACAGGCATTCTATCTGCCGCCGCGGACCCACTTCTACGTCGCCGCCCTGCGTACGGCGCTGCAGCTACAGCAAGCCGTTCTGGCTCGGCGCCAGCGCGGTGACGGCGCTGATGATCGTGTTCGGACCGTGAATTTCGGTCCAAGCAGCAGCAGCAGCAGCAGCATGCTGCAGCAGCAGGCCTCGCTGGTGCCGATCATCGAGCCGTCGCGCAGGAGACCGTGGTGCTATCGCGCGACCGAGCAGCGCCAGAGCTTCCAGGACCGCTGGGACCAGGCACGCGTATTCTTCTCCGAAGCCGAAAGCGAAGAGCTGCAGGCGCAGACCTCAGCGAAACGCCGGTCGCACGGCAGGCCGCGCAGCCGGTCCAGACCGTGCGGGCGAAGAATCCAGCTTCCGCGCGTGATCGCCAGCGCGGAATCGATCGGCGACCAAGTCGGCGCCCTGGCATTTGCGCCGCCGACCGGCCCGGCCACGCTTCACGCTGGCGTCGGCGTCCTCGGAGCCGGTCGCCGGAACGTGCAGCGACTTCGGCTCGCGTCGTATCTCGAGCCGGTGGGCCGGGAACGACGGGAAGCATCCGCGAAACGCGGCAGCGAGCCCGGAGGCGCGCAATCCCGGCAAGCTGGACGAAGTCGAGCAGTATCTGTGGGAAGTCTATCAGCGCGCGCCGGTCAAGAAGGACGGCTCGGGCGACTTCACCTGGAAGGATCCGGCGGCCGCGAAGCGCTTCGGCATTTCGATGCCGGCCTACGTGATCAGCGGCATGGACGCGGATTTCCGCGAGCAGCTCTATCACGCCGGCAAGGCGATGGATGCCGCCGGCGTCCAATGGGCGATCCTGAGCGCATTCCGCGACGATTACCGCCAGAGCCTGGCGTCCGGTTTCAAGGCCAGCGCGCGCAACTCGCTGCACGGCGGCAGCGCGCGGGTCGGCGGCTACGGCCATGGCCGCGCGGTCGACGTCACCGGCGAGGACAACGATCCGGCAGCGGTCTGGAAGTGGCTCGACGCCAACGGCGCGAAGTACGGCCTGCACCGGCCGATGCCCGGCAACGATCCGGCGCACGTGCAGTCGCGCGGCGACTGGCGCAAGCTCGCGCAGGCGCTGCAAGCGAGCCGCGTGCAGATCGCCGAGGCCCGCGCCGCCAAGGCGAAGGCCAAGGTTGCCACCGCGCCGGCACGCTGATCGACAGCCTGCTCGCGGCCGGCCGGCGAATGGCGCTGGCCTTCCATCGCCTTTGATTCCATGCTCTGAAGCGGCGGCATCTTGCCGCCGCGACGAGCATGAGCAATGTTGAACAGGTTCTCCCCGTGCTGACCGAGACTCAATCGACGCGGCGCATTTCCGGCGCCGCGATCAAGACCTTCCTGACCGACGCCTTCATCGCCTGCGGAATGCCGCCAGCCGAGGCCGAGACCGTCGCGGGCGCGATGCTCGAGGCCGACCTGACCGGCTCGGACGCCCACGGCGTGTTCCGGCTCGCCGGCTATGTGCGCCAGCTCAAGCGCGGCGTGATGAATCCGAAGCCGAAGATCACCGTGCTCGAGCGCTCGCCGGCGACCGCGCTGATCGACGGCGACCAGGGGCTCGGCCACGTGGTGATGACCTATGCGGCCAATCTTGCGATCGAACTCGCGCGCGCGTCGGGCGTCGGCTGGGTCGGCGCGCGGCGCTCCAATCACGCCGGCGCCGGCGCGATCTACGCGGTGATTCCGGTCGAGCACGGCATGGTGGGCATCTACGGCGCGGCGTCGAGCGTTCATCACATGGCGCCGTGGGGCGGCATCGGAGCCGTTGCTCGGCACCAATCCGATCGCGGTCGCGATTCCCGCCGGCAAGGAGGCGCCGGTCGTGTTCGACATCGCCACCTCGGTGGCGTCGAACGGCGCGATTCGCACCCATGAACTCGAACAGCGGCCGATGCCGGAAGGCTGGGTGCAGAGCCGCATCGACGGCTCGCCGATCACCGATCCGAATCGCATCACCGAGGGCACCTATGTGCCGGTCGGCGGCTACAAGGGCAGCGGCCTCTCGCTCGATCATCGGACTGCTGGCGGGCCCGCTCAACCGCGCCAACTTCGGCCGCGACATCGCGATTTCGCCGCGCCGCCGGCGAGCGAACTCAATGTCGGGCAGTTCGTGGTGGCGCTCGACGTGAGCCGCTTCCTGCCGCTCGACGTGTTCAAGGCGGAAATCGACCGGCATATCCGCGACATCGCGGCGTCGAAGCCGCTGCCCGGCGTGGACCAGGTGCGGGTGCCGGGGCAGGGGCGGCTGGAGCGCCGGATCGAGCGCGAGCGCGAATGGCGTGCCGCTCTCCACGGTGCTGCTCAAGCAGGTCGACGAGGTGGCGAAGTCGCTCGGCGTCGCGCCGCTCAGCGCGCGGACATGAGCGCGGCCGAGCAGAAGCCTTCGCCGCGGGGTCGCCGTTCTGGCGCTTCTCGCTGCGCTACTATCGCCAGCCCGGCGTCGGCGACGCCTGCATCGCGCTGCAGGACGAGCGCCGGCGATCGACGTCAACCTGCTGCTGTTCCTGCTGTGGCAGGCGAGCCGGGGCGCGCACATTCGCGGTCGCCGAAGTCGCCGAACTCGAGCGCCGGATCGGCGCGTGGCGCGACATGACGGTCGTGCCGCTGCGCGCGGTTCGCCGCGCGCTGAAATCGCCGCCGGCGCTGGTCGAAGGCGCGGCGGCGGAAGCGTTCCGCACCAGGATCAAGGCGGTCGAACTCGAAGCCGAGCGTCTGCAGCAGGAAGCGATGTACCAGATGTCGCGCACGCTCGCCGCTCGGCCGGCCGGCGGCGCTCGCCGCCGGACGCCGCGCGCGACAGTGTCGCGGCCTACGAGGCGAACTGCGCCAAGCCGTTTCCCAAGCCTGCCGTCGAGACCCTGCTCGCCGTCTTTGCGCGGCTCGAGCATAAACCGGAGGAATGACCATGGATCAGGACGTCTACGACAAGGGCCTGGCGATGCGCCGCAAGGTGCTGGGCGAGGAGTATGTCGACCGCGCGCTCAAGAACGTCGACGACTTCAACCGCGACTTCCAGCGCATCGTCACGCAGTATTGCTGGGGCGAGGCCTGGGGCGACACGACGCTCACGCCGCGCGAGCGCTCGATCCTCAACCTCGGCATGATCGCCGCGCTCGGCAAGATGGAGGAATTTCAGACTCACGTCCGCGGCGCGCTCACCAACGGGCTCACGCCCAAGGAGATCAGCGCGGTGCTGACCCAGATCGCGGTCTATTGCGGCATCCCGGTCGGCGTCGATTGCTTCCGGCTGGCGAAGCCGATCGTCAGCGAGCAGAAGAAGGGCTGAAAGCCGGGAATGGGCCGGCGGCGCTCCGGCCTCGCTCTTTTCGACGGAGCCTGCGCGGCGTTCTCGCCGCCTGAACGGCTGCGCCAGCGCGTATCCTCATAAACTCGACGGCTGTTGACGTCCGCTTTTGGACAAACAGCGGAAATGCAGCGAAGGTTGCCTGCGGCAAACTGCGATGTGATCGACCCGAACCGAAAGTCAGCGCCTCACTCGATCACCTCGTCGGTGCGGGCGAGCAGTTCGGCGGCACGTCAAGGCCGAGCGCCTTGGCGGTCTTGAGGTTGATCACGAGATCGTATTTGGTCGGTGCTTGCACTGGGAGATCAGCCGGTTTTTCGCCCTTGAGGATACGGTCGACGTAGCGGGCCCCAAACCGGTACTGATCAATTTGATCCGGACCGTAAGAGATCAGGCCGCCACGAACAACATGCAAGCGGAAGCCGTAGGCCGCGGGCAGCCGGTGTCGTGCCGCAAGTGCAATAACGAGTTCGCGATGAACGTTTGCCGGCGGAATTGCCGGCACGACGAGGCCGCCGTTCGGAGAGCGCGCGAGCGTGGTGATTGCACGTTCGGTCTCGCTCGCCTCGCGGCCATCAAAGGGATTGACTTCCACTCCGACGGCCCGCGCCGCATACTGGATCGCAGACATCTGGCCGACTGCGCCGGCATTGGTCGGATCGCCCATGACTGCCGCTCGCGTCACGCCCGGCGCAATCTCTTTCAGGAGTTCCAGCAATTTCGCGCTCGTGCCGTACTCGAATGGGGTGAACCCCGTAGTGTTACCTCCCGGCCGCGCCAAGCTGGCGACGTAGCCCGCTCCGACTGGATCGGAGACCAGCACGAATACGATCGGCACGGTTTTGGTTGCCTGTTGCAATGCCGCTACGGAGGGCTGCCGTTGCCAAGACGACATCCGGCGTGAGCGCTACCAATTCTGCCGCATCTCTGCGCAATTGGTCGGTATTGCCCACGCTCCAGCGATAATCGATCCGCAGATTGCGGCCCTCGACCCAACCCAATCGCTGTAGCGCCTCGAGAAACGCTCCGACGCGGGCCTTTGCGACCGGATCGTCGCCGGCGAGTGCCATCAGAACGCCGATGCGCCACATCCGCTCGGCCTGCTGCGCGCGCGCAGCGAGGGGCCACGCCGCTGCGCCGCCGAGCAGCGTGATGAAATCGCGGCGTTTCATGGATATGCTTCCCGAGAGCCTGAACTGCGTCGCCTTGCTCGGGTGGAGGATAGCAGGTTTTCCGACTGAGGTTGTGGCCTGACAAAGGAGGGCAGCAGCCCTAGCTGCCCATCCCTCGACTTCCGGTTATGGCCCATCACGACAATTCGCGGCGGCGCATCGTTCCGGTCGCTCTTGGGCGCAAGCGGACATTTTGAAGTTTCGAATTATGAGTACACGCCCTGAGGACCACGGGTCGGGCGCTCCGGCCTCGCTCTTTTCGACGGAGCCTGCGCGGCGGTCCGCCGCCTGAACGGCTGCGCCAGGGCGTGTACTTTAAAGTCCGACGGCTGTTGACGTCCGCTTTTGGACGAACAGCGGAAATGCAGCGGAAGATTGCCCGCGGCAACTGCGACGTGATTGACCCATCTCCGACATCGGGGCACCAAATTTGCCGTGACGCACAACGCGGCATTTCATACAGCGCCGTGGTAGCATTCATGCCTCGTGGCTGGAGGAGCACATGCGACGGCGCGATTTCATCATGCTGTTGGGCGGCGCGGCGGCTTCGTGGCCGGTCGCGGCGCGTGCACAGCAGCCGGGAAAGCTGCCGACCATCGGGTATCTTGGTTCCGGCGCACCGACAAGCCAGCGCACATGGGTTGCCGTATTCGTGCAGCGGCTGCACGAGCTCGGCTGGATCGAGGGCCGTACCGTCGCAATCGAGTATCGCTGGGCCGAGGGAATCTCCGCGCGACTGTCTGAGATCGCGGCCGAATTTGTGCGGCTCAAAGTCGATGTCATTCTCGCAGTCGGAACCGAAGCGACGCTTGCGGCTAAGCAGGCGGCTGGAGCTACCCCGATCATCTTCCCGGTCGCGGGAGACCCGGTCGGCTCTGGCCTCGTCGCTTCACTTTCGCGTCCGGGCGGAAACGTTACCGGCCTGTCCAACCTAGCAAGCGATCTCGGTGCCAAGCGGCTCGAAATTCTGCGCGAGGTTTTTCCGGGTCTAAGCCGGTTGGCGGTCCTTGCCAACGCCGCCTATTCGGGTGGCGCGCTGGAGATTAAAGACCTTCAGACCGCGGCTAGCACGCTCGCTATCGAGGTCATTCCATTGGAAATACGTCGCACTGAGGATATCGCGCCTGCTTTGGAATCGCTCAAGGGTCGCGCCGAGGCACTGTATGTCGTCGGCGATCCGCTAATAAATTTTAACCGGATGCGCATAAATACCTTCGCGCTCGCGGCACGACTGCCGACTATGTATGTGCAACGGGAGTATCTCGAAGCGGGCGGCCTGATTTCCTATGGGCCAAACTACCTGGACTTGAACCGGCGCGCCGGCGACTATGTCGACAAGATCCTGCGCGGGGCGAAACCTGCCGACCTGCCGGTCGAGCAACCGACCAAGTTCGATCTGGTCGTCAACCTGATCACCGCCCAGGCCCTCGGCCTGACCATCCCACCGAAGCTGCTCGCACTCGCCGCCGAGGTGATCGAATAACAGTCCGTTTTGCTGCGGTACGAAGTGACGCGATTGGCCCTTGGCGGCTGACCGCCCCGTCGTGACCGACCGTCTGCTTTTGGGACAAAAACGGGACATCCAGGACAGGCGTCCCGTTCCCTCCCTGCGATCACGGCTCGCTCCTGCATAATCCTGGCCAAAGCCGGGACATTTACATCATGACCGCGCGGCGCGTCTGAAGGCACAATGAGATTGTCCAATTCCGGGCATTGGCAACTTAAAAACGTGGAGGCAACCGTGGGCCAGCCAAACAAGAAGATCGCCTCGTTGGTCAGCGTGTCCGTATTCCTCATGCTCGTACCCACGTTCTCAGCCGCGCAAGACATCTATCCGAGCCACACCGTCAAACTTATCTTTCCTTACGTGGCTGGCTCTTTAGGTGATGTGCTCGCCCGATTGATAGCCGAAAAACTGACTATCAAATTCGGACAACCTGTCATCGTCGAAAATAGGCCTGGTGCATCAGGCAATATGGGGGCAGAGGCCGTCGGCAGGGCGGCACCTGATGGATATACACTTCTGATCGCTCCGCCTCCGCCGCTCGCAATCAATCAAAGTCTCTATCCGAAGCTTTCATTCGATCCGACCAATTTTGTGCCACTTGCCGTAGTTGCTACCGTTCCCAACGTGCTCGTCGTAAATCCGAGATCTCAAAGTGTCGACAGTTGAAGAGTTGATTGCGTTTGCCAAAGCGAACCCTGACAAGCTCAGCTATGCCTCTACAGGAAGCGGCGGAACACCCCACTTAACCGCCGAAATGTTGAAAGCACGAGCGGGAATACGGATGGTGCACGTGCCCTACAGGGGAGTTCCGCCTGCGCTCACCGATCCTGATTGCCGGCCAAGTGGATATGATGTTTGCGAACCTAGGCGACGCGTTTCAACACATCAACAGCGGTAAGCTGAAAGCACTCGCCGCAGGAAGCGAGTCACGCTTACCACGATTACCGGATCTACCCACCATTTCAGAGACGTTACCTGGCTTTATTTCTGATACATGGTTCGCCATCGCCGCGCCCCCTCAGACGCCAAAAGAAATAGCGAATAGGCTTTCGGCGGCCATTGCAGAGACGGTCAAGCTACCAGACGTTGAAAAAAGGCTGTCAGATCTTTTGACCAAGCCTGCGGGTACTTCACCCGCTGAAACAGCGGCGTTCATAAAAGAAGAGAGCGAGCGTTGGCGAGCGGTCATCATTTCCGCAGGCATTAAGCCGGACTGAGTACCTTATTAGCAGCAATAACTCGTACGCATCGCGAAGTCACGCAGTAATGCTCGAGCCGCTCCAACCAGGCAATCCAATGAACATCAGCCAAAGCACATATGTATTCGACAATGCGCGGCCGCAGACGGAGATCCGGTTCGCCACGGTCGCGGAAATGTATGATCCAGGAACGGTGCGTCATCTCACCGATCTTCAGGTGGGGCCAGGCTGGAATTGTCTCGAAGTGGGAGGTGGTGGAGGTAGCATCGTCAAGTGGCTCTGCGATAGAGTAGGCCCCGTCGGGAAAGTAACGGCAACCGATGTCGATACGAGATATCTCGAACGGCTTATCAAGGACAACCTGGAAGTTAAGCAGCACAACATCGTTTCCGACCCGATGCCTGAGGCGTGCTTTGACTTGGTGCACACACGACTTGTCCTCATGCATATCCCGGAGAGAGAGCGAGTGCTGCGCCGTTTGGTGTCGACATTGAAACCGGGCGGTTGGATACTCGCCGAGGAATTCGATAGCCGCTCCGTGCGCTCGGACCCGCTCGCCAATCCAGTCGAGACCTGCTTTAAAACTTTTGATGTGATGTATCAGGTAATGGCAAGTCGTGGTGTCGAGCTGCGCTATGGACGGATTCTCTCAGGACAAATGCGGGGCTTGGGACTAGCCGAGGTCGCGGCTGAGGGGCGGGCGTTTATGTGGAATGGGCGATCGACCGCTGCGGAGATGTTTCGGGCCAATGTCGAACAGCTTCGCAGCGCGATTCTCGATACCGGTCTCATCACAGATGCAGAGATCGATCAAGATTTGCAGCGGCTTAGAGAGGAGAATTCTGTTTTTCCTTCTCCCGTCATGTGGGCCGTGCGCGGACGTCGACCCTGACGACAATCGTAAGATGGTCCCGCTGAATAGCATCTGGAGCGAAACTCCTTTCGGTCGGGGTTCACGGCATCAAGCTGCGGAGCCGCATCGGGCACGTGGCTACCCAGCTCAAGGGCACATTCTTGCGGATGGCAGGGCGCCATCAGTGGGCATAATCGTTGCGCGGCGACTTGGACGCGCCGACGAGGTGATCCCGTTTCTGCCGCGTATTTGCCCGTAACAACCTTTGGAGGACGTTCATGGCCGAACTCGATGTAGATCTAAGTCAAGCCGAGTGGTTTGCCCTCCGATCCCGCGTGTTCGACAATGCACTGACGCAGTTCTACGTTGCCTTCCCTGGTGACTACGACCTCAATGTGATGGACGTCTGGCGAGAGTACACTGGTGCCGGCGTCACGGTGGCTGTCTACGACGACGGCGTGCAGGGAACTCATCCAGAGCTTGTCGCAAACTACGATGCTTCTCTGGAAGTCCCGAGCGGGTCCGACGGAGCACCGGAGATACGTGACCCGGGTGAAGACGACACCCATGGTACGGGCGTTGCTGGGATCATTGGAGCAGATCGTTACGGCCACGTGATCGGAGTGGCCTTCGATTCGACGATTGTGGGCGTCGATCTCTTTGACTCAGCAGGACGCCGATCCGGCGATACGACCGGCTTCCGACAGAATTTTGACATCGTCAATCAGAGCTACGGTACGGGCAGTTTCGATGGCTGGAACACCCCGTCGGGCGCTCCCGCCCTTTATGCCAACCTTATCGACGCGGTGCAACTAGGCCGCGACGGTCTTGGCACGATTGTGGTTCAGTCGGCAAGCAATGGTCGCGACAACCTCCATAACAACGGTTCTTTTCCAACGAACACAAATCAATCGGCATTGAAAAACAACCCGAACACGGTCGTCGTCGCTAATGTCGAGCGTAACGGCCAGGTTGCCAGCGATAGCACTCCCGGCTCCAACATTCTCGTCTCCGCTTTCGGCGGAGGAAATAGCATCTTCACGACGGACTTGACCGGGGCCGACGGCGCCGGTCCCGGTGATTACAGAGCGTTCGGGGGAACCTCTGCGGCGGCTCCCCAAGTCTCCGGCATCGTCGCCTTGATGCTCGAGGCCAATCCGAACCTCGGCTATCGCGATGTCCAAGAAATCCTAGCATATTCCGCGCGCCATGTCGGCTCTGACGTCGGCGCGGCCGCGCCATCTGGAAACGAACATTTTACCTGGCAGTATAATGGGGCCAAGGACTGGAACGGCGGTGGCCTCCATTTCTCGGAGGACTACGGATTCGGACTTGTCGACGCCCACGCGGCCGTGCGGCTCGCCGAGACCTGGACGCAGCAGTCCACTTTTGCCAATCGCGCGACTGCCGCGGCCTCGACGCAAGTGACGGGTACGCAGATTCTGGAGAACGGTCAGGTCATCCCCATCAACTACGTGGAGACTGACGATATCGAGATCGAGACAATTTCGATTACTTTGCGGCTCACGGCCAGGGAAGTCGACGATCTCGTCATCACGCTGCGGTCGCCCTCAGGAACAATTACCACGCTCCTCGACGGGACAGAGGGCGCATCAACCGCAGGCGACGTTCTCTCCAGCCAGAATTGGACAATGACGAGCAACGCCTTCCGCGGTGAGTTCGAGCCGCGGCACCTGGACGTTGCAAATCAGCGACATCGACAATTCCAATGGCGTGAATGACGACTCCTGGCTGATCACCAGCACATCGACGCTGACGATGACGGGCCGCTCCGCCGCCCAGGCCGCCGACGACATGTACGTCTATACTGACGAATTCCATCAACTCTTCCTCGACCTCGCGAACGTCGACAGCCGGCGCTTCAATCTGCGTGATACGGACGGGGGCAACGACACCATCAACGCCGCCGCAACGACGACAAACAATTTCGTCTCTCTCAATTCTGTCACTAGCGAATTGGCCGGCGGCTTCGTAACCATTCAGCAGGGCAGGATCGAGAACTACATCGGCGGCGACGGCATTGACCACGTGACAGGAAACGCGTCGGCGAACGTGATCTCCGGCGGCCGCGGGGATGACAAGCTTTACGGCGAAGGCGGACGCGACGTACTGAACGGCGGCGCGGGCGACGATATTCTCGACGGCGGTGCTGGCTCGGACGGCCTGGTCGGGGGTGACGGCAACGATATCTATTACGTGGACTCGCGCGATCACGTTCTCGAGGAAGCAGGCTCAATTGACCCCGAGGACAACGGTCTACGGCGCGGCGGCACCGATACTGTTTTCACTGCAGTCGGAACCTACACGCTGACCCCGTTCGTCGAGAATCTGTTCTACACGGGAACCGCGAGCTTCACCGGTCGCGGCAACACGTCGGAGAATCTCATTGAGGGCGGCGCCAATGCCGACAAGCTTTTCGGCTATGGAGTGTTCGACCCCTATTTCGTCGGCGACAAGGACATGCTCAAGGGACACGGCGGCGACGACCTGCTCGATGGCGGTAGCGGCGACGACTGGCTGGAGGGCGGCGAGGGCAACGATACGCTCACCGGCGGCCTCGATGCCGACACGATGATCGGCGGCAGCGGCGACGATACGTACTCGGTCGAAAACTTCGGTGACGTCGTCGTCGAGATCGACGGCGAAGGCGACAATGACACTGTCAACGTCTTCGGCATCAGCGGCTTCGAACTGGCTGCAAATGTCGAGAACTTGGGGGTCGGCGGACCCGGGCTGTCGGGTCTGACGACGATCGTCGCCTACGGTAACGATATCGGCAATGTCATAACCGGCACCTCCGGCCGGATCGCGGCGTCAGTCGGCTACGAACTCTACGGCCGTGGCGGCTCGGACATCATCACCGGGCGCAACGCCTCGAGTGCGGGCGATCTGCTCGACGGCGGCGAAGGGGACGATTTCCTCTATGGCCTTGCCGGCAACGACACGCTGCGCGGCGGTGAAGGCGCCGACGTGATGGATGGGGGCGCCGGGAACGACACCGCCGACTATAGCCTCGCCACCTCCGGCGTGACCATCGATTTTGCTCTCGGCAGGTTCGGCGGCGAGGCGCTGGGTGACACCTTCAACAGTATCGAGAATATTATCGGCTCCGACTACGGCGATGACCTTGCCGGAGACAACCGGGCCAATGTGCTGCGCGGGGGCGACGGTGACGACTTCATCAGCGGCGGCGGGGGCGCCGATCATCTCTCCGGCGGCGACGGCAACGACCATCTGTCGGTCGACAACCGCGATACCCTTATCGATGGTGGCGGAGGCGATCAGGATTATGCCATTGCGGACGCGACAACGGTGACGAGGGGTTGGACCTTCAACGTGGTTGGCACCAATATCGAGAACGTCGAGGGCAACTCCGGCCATGATACGATCGACGGATCCGGCGTCGATTATGATCTCGTCATCGTTGGCCACGGCGGCAATGACTGGATCACCGGCGGGAACCTCAACGATTCGATCTTCGGCGGAAGCGGGAACGACACGATCTTCGGTGGCGAGGGCTTCGACCAGATCCTAGGCGAGGCCGGCAATGACATCCTGGTCGGTGGCGGCGCCGCGTCGAGCCCGTTCGGCGACCGGCTGTTCGGCGGCACTGGCAACGACACGCTGACCGGCAGCGGCAACGGGTGGCTGTTGGGCGAGGACGGCAACGACACCATCAGTGCCGCAGCAGGCGACTGGGCGGTCGGAGGCGCGGGCGTCGACACGATCGTCGGCGGGGCCGGGTTCCAGCAAATCGAGGGGGGCGGCAATAACGACGTGCTGACTGGCGGCGCGGACGGGGATTTCTTCGACTTCCAGGCCGGCTGGGGCGTGGACAGGATCACTGACTTCGAAATCGGGATCGACACCATCCGCTTCCAGGGCGTCGCCGGGCTCGACGATTTCGATCAGCTTTCCGTCACTACTGTGGTCGGCGGCACGCAGATCGCGTTTGCCGGCCAGTCAATCCTGCTCGCAAATCTGTTTGTGAGCGCGGATTCGCTCGAGGCGAATTTGATGATCGTGTAGCGGTGTGGCGGGCGCTGGTGCAGGAGGATCGCGCAAGCGTTTATTTCTGCGCTGCTGTCTTCGCTTCGGCCTCGTATTGGGCCTGACATTGTGCGCTGGCTTGCGATTTCTTCGCCTTCAGGCAGGCATGGAGGCTATCCATGTTGAGAAGCGAAGTGTTGCACGGTTTGAATACGTCGCCCATGCAGGCTGATTTTAGTGCGGCCGATGGTTTGAATTCGGCAAGCGCCGTGCTCGGCGCTGCCAAGAGCACGAAGCAGATTGCACCGACAATTCCGTTGCGGATGGTGTTCATGGCTATCCCCTTGCTTGAATGCGCACCTAACGCCATGCGCGTGTCATGCCTTGTTCGAGAGATGGGCGCTGTGATCGCGATCAGTTCGGCTTGTCTCGCGCCCAGATGGTTCTTAGAAGAGCTTTTCGGACGTATGCGCTGTCTGCGATTCTCGGATTGGTCATGCTTGCGGCGGCCGTTGCGGGCGGGGCGGCCGAAGGTCTGCAGCCAGCTGAAGCATTGGCGCAATTGGCGTTTGTCGGCGTGCTTGCAACGCTGGCGATGGGCTGCGCAATCGCCGTCTTTTGCAGTGCAATCCATTTTGTCCAGAGGTGCCGGCGGTCTTGAATATTTCCGCTCAGAACCGCGTGCACTAAACGATGAGGAAACTCCTATGAAGCTCTTCAAGGCGGCAGTCGTATTCGTTTTCGCGCTGGTTCCATTTCACGCTCCAGCCCAAAATTATCCCACGCCGAGACAGGCTGAGTGGATCACGAAAGACTTCAAGTTTCACACAGGGGAGGTGATGCCAGAGTTACGCATCGCCTACACGACGGTCGGCAACCCGTCCGGTCAGCCGGTTCTATTGCTACACGGCACTACTGGCTCTGCCACCAGCATGTTAACACCGGCCTTTGCCGGAGAGTTGTTCGGGCCCGGGCAGCCGCTCGACGCCAGCAAGTACTTCATCATCATTCCGGATGGTATCGGCCACGGCAAATCGACGAAGCCCTCAGACGGGATGCGCGCGCAATTCCCAAAGTACAATTACGCGGACATGGTCGAGGCGCAATACCGACTTATTAAGGAGGGCCTCGGCATCCGCCATTTGCGGCTCGTGATGGGTAATTCCATGGGTGGCATGCATACGTGGCTTTGGGCCGTAAAATATCCGGACTATATGGATGCGTTGGCGCCGATGGCGTCGCAGCCGACGGCCATGTCAAGTCGCAACTGGATGATGCGGCGGTTGATCATCGACACGATCCGCAAGGACCCGGACTGGAAGGACGGCAAATACTCTGCACAGCCACAAGCCTTCAGAGCGGCCGCTGTGTTCTTTGGCATCGCGACCAATGGCGGCACCCTGGCGTACCAGAAGATGGCGCCGACGAAAGAGAAAGCCGATAAGCTGCTCGACACGCGGTTAGCGTCACCGGTCACTGCAGACGCCAACGATTATCTCTACCAGTGGGAATCCTCGGGCGATTACGACCCGTCATCTGGGCTTGAGCGGATTGCTGCCACTGTGCTCGTGATCAATTCAGCCGACGACGAACGCAATCCGCCGGAAACCGGCATAATGGACAATGCGCTCAAGCGCATCAAGAACGCGCGTCTGCATCTCATCCCGGCCAGCGAGGAGACACGTGGCCACGGCACTACCGGAATGGCCAAATTCTACAAGCAGCAATTGCAGGACCTGCTGCAATCGGCGCCGGAGCGGGGGAAATAGGGCGTCAGGTCAAGCGCGATCGGTTGCGATTTAGTCAAACGCGTTCGGCGCTTGCAGTGTAGCGGGGTGACCGTCCCGCAAGGAGGATGAGAATATTCCATAATGGACGTTCTGCGAACTGTGCCTCAGAGCCTCGCCCTATTGTAGATCTTGTGACAACGCGAAGCAGTTGAGGCATTCCGTCAGGCGATAACACCCGCTGAGGAACTCACTCGCGGTTCGCGTTGTCAGCGAACATTGGTCGGCATGAGAACTATGAACCGTGCGTGTCTGTACACGCTCCTTTCCGCATTGTTGAAATGGATTGCGCAAACTCACGGGCGAGCTGAAACTTGCAGCGGCTTGCAACCGGTCGTCAGCGGCGGGAGTAAGGACGAACCGCGCACAATCGGAATCTTGGGTGGGAACCTATGGCAAGCCCCGAGCGATTGACCCCTTATCGGGCCGCGGATACTGTCGCGGAAATTGAAAGGCGGGTTGAACTGCTTTTCCAATCAAAACGAGGGAGGTCGCTCATGCAAACCCGAATTGGCGTCGGCATCACTTCGTTCCTTGTGATTCAGATTGCCTTCGCCGCCGCCGAGCCGATCACGAAAAATCCGATTTCCGAACCCATTATGAAGCGCGGAATTGCGGTCGAGGTCGTCGAACTGGCGCGCCTGCCCGACACCCGCGGGATACGCCCCGCCGACCAGGATGTGAAGCCGGCCGGCTGGGCGCGCATCAACTATGTGCGGGACCTTCCCGACGGCCGCCGCTTCGCCAACGACTCGCGCGGCTTCCTGTACCGGATCGATCCGAGCAATCAGCCCCACGTATACGCAAATCTGGCGGAGACGTTTCCGCGCGCGGTCTATAACCGGCTCTCAAGCGGATTCATCGGATTCGTCTTCCATCCGGAGTTCGCGCAAAACGGCTTGTTCTACACCGTGCATGCGGAGCACGGCCCGGGCAATCCGGCGAAGCTCGACTTCATTCCGCCCGGCTATGGCCTAACGGACGTGACCCACCACAACGTCGTCACGGAATGGCGCGCGACGAATCCCGCCGCCGACGCGTTTGCAGGCACCCGGCGCGAGCTCCTGCGCACGGCCCACATTGTCGCCAATCTGACGCATCCGCTCAGCGCGGTCGAGTTCAACCCGACGGCCAAGCCCGGAAGCGAGGACTACGGCCTGCTCTACATCAGCGGCAGCGATCATGGCTTCAGCAACGGCGGCGGGCCGAACTCGAGCAATCCCGCGCAGACACAGCGCCTCGAACTCGGTGATCACTGCCATGCTGCGCATCGATCCGCGCAGTCCTGCGGTGACGGGCGGGCGGAAAGGATTGGGCGACTACACGATTCCGATGTCTAACAAGTTTGCCGCACTGGGCCCGCCCGTGCTGGGCGAAATCTACGCCCACGGATTCCGCAACGCCCACCGGCTGTCTTGGGACACCGACGGGACCATGTTCGCCAACGACATCGGCATGAATCACATCGAGGAGATCAATATCATCCGCAACGGCGGGAACTATGGCTGGATGGCGCGCGAGGGTTATTGGGAAAATGGCCGCTGGCGCGGTGGCAAGATGGGCGAGCTCGGCGCGCTGAGCGAACTCTACCCGCTGTCCGACGACCTCCTGGAGGGGCGCGCCAAGGACGGCTTCACCTATCCGGTCGCAATCTACGACCACGACGAAGGCGTGGCGATAACCTCCGGGTTCGCGTATCACGGCCGGATCGCCGCGCTGCGCGGCAAGTATGTATTTGGCGACATCAATGGCGGTCGCATATTTGCGGCGGACCTTGCCGCGCTGAAAAAGGCCGACGATGGGATTCCCCGCACTGTGGCGCCGATCGAGGAAGTGCAGCTCTACGAGCGGGACGCCGGCGGCAACCGCGTGAACGTATCGATGCGGGACCTTATCGATCGGAAAATGGGGTCCAAGATCGCCCGCGCCGATCTCTTCATCAGCCAAACCCGCGAAGGCGAGCTACTCATCACGTCGAGACAGGATGGCACGATCCGAATGCTCGTTCCTGACAGCCGTGGCGAAAACTGAATTTGCACCTGTCCCTGTCGTAATCAAATCCGTGCATATTGATGGTGTATCGCGAGAAGTCCCGACTGGAGCGAAGAGGCCGATGGTACCGTGTGATTGCTCCAGACCCTTGGGAGAGCGCGGAGGATCAAATTCAGAGGAAGGTTGAAGGTAACAGCTTATCAAATCGCGTAGGCGAACGCACCCAGAGAATATCAAGAAGTCTCTATCAGAGGAAAGACTTCGGCGAAAATCTGAAGGTTCGACGCTGATCCGGCGCCTCCTGCTGAGCAGCAATTGGGCGAGCGCTTTAAGGATCGCCCCGCCACCCGCGACCGCCGTGCCGTATCATCAAGGCGGCGAATATCACGCCGCAATAGCGAAGCCACGGGAACGAGCCGAGCGGGGCTAAACTGATGTTGTAGATCAACGTGATCACCTGGACGAGCGGCGATGCGCACGCGAATTTACCGGCGGCGCATGACGGCGGCCTCCAGCCACGAGATCGCGAGATACATCACCGATGACACGATAGCCAGGATGGTGATTCCCGTCATCACTATGTTCATCTTGAAGATCTGACTGCCATACTGAATGAGATAACCGAGCCCCACACTGGCCGACTGAAATTCACCGACCACCACACCCACCAACGAAAGGCCAGCGTTCACCTTGAGCGTTGCCACGAGGGTCGGGATGCTTCCCGGTAGGACGACCTTGGTGAGAATCTGACCCTTAGTGGCGCCGAACGTCTCGGCGAGCTTAATCTTGTTTGGATCAATGCCCTGAAAGCCAGAGTAGATCATCAGGATGGTGATAAAAACGGAAATTGCGAGCGACATGCCGTAAATCGACATCGTGGCGCCAAGCCAGATGTAGAAGATCGGGACGAAGGCTGTCTTCGGCATCGCATTGGCGACCACGAGATAGGGGTCTAGCACCCTGTAGAGTGCGCTCCACCACCACAGCGCTGCCGCAACCGCGGTGCCGATCGCCATCGCGCCGGTGAAACCGAGCACGGTCGCCAGCACCGTCGCCCATGTGTGCGCCAGGATGCTGGGCTGCTGCGGCGTGGACTTCAGCAGTTCCAGGAATGTGGGCCACAGCGCCGATGGGTAGCTGGTCAGCACCGGGTTTACGATGAGGGCCTTGGGCAACACCTCCCACAGCACGAGGAAGATGACCAGGATCGCAACCTGGGTCAGCCGCACGGTCAAGTGCGCGCGGCGCTCGCGCTGGAGCCAGGCGCGGTACTGAGGGCTCGGGCTACTCACCGTCGCCGGTTCAACCTTCGACATGAACTTCGAGCTCCTGCCAAAGGGTGTTGAAGTAACCGTTGAATTCAGGGGCGTTGCGCGCCGCGAAGGGGGCGGGCCGGTTTCCGTCGGGGGTCGTGAAGCGGATCGGATGATCGGACTTCACTTGGCCGGGCCTGCGCGACAGCACGATCACCCGTTCGGCCATGCTGACCGCTTCGCCGATGTCGTGGGTCACCAGGATCGCGGTCTTGCCTTCACGCCGCAGGATCACAGTGATCTCGTCGGCGAGTGCAAGCCGCGTCTGCGAATCGAGCGCCGCGAATGGCTCGTCCAGCAGCACGATGTCGGGCTCGGTACAGAGCGTGCGGGCCAGCGCGACGCGCTGGCGCATGCCGCCGGAAAGCTGGCGCGGCAGATAGTGCAGGAACTGGCCCAGGCCGTAGCGGGTCAAGAGTGCGGTGGCGCGCTCGCGCGCCTTGCTCATGTCGGCGCCCTGGATTTCGGCGCCGAGCACGGTGTTTTCCAGGATGCTCCGCCACTCGAACAGGTAGTCCTGCTGGAGCATGTAGCCGACCGTACGGCTTGGCCCGGCAACCGGCTTGCCGTCGACCAGGACCGTGCCTCCGGTCGGCCGGAGAATGCCCGAGATCAGCGAGAGCAGGGTGCTCTTGCCGCAGCCGCTCTGCCCAATGATCGCGACGAACTCTCCTGGCGCGACGGATATCGAAATATCCTTGAGCGCCTCGGTCTCGCCTTCACGGCTGAAGTAACGAAGGTTGACGTCCCGGAGTTCGACCTTCGGCGAAGCGGCGCTCCCCGACATCGCCACGGATCATTTCACCTTGTTAAAGAACTCGGTGACGACAAGATCCTGAAACTTCACGCGCTTGGACGGCTCTAGCACGCCGCCCTGGATCAGGATGTCCTGGAATTTCGCGATCGCCGCCGGTTCGATCACAGGCGACGACTTCCAGATATTGAGCTTCCGGTAGCGTTCGGCCGCGGCGGTCAGCGCCTTCGGGTTCACACCCGGGAAGAACTGCTCCAGCGTTTTGGCGAGATCCGGAATCGGCGCCTCCGCAGTCCAGGTCATCGCCTTGGCAATGGCGTTGGTCCAGCTCTGGAGAACCTCGGGGCGCTCTTTGATGAACTTATCCGTTGCCATGAATGTCGTGTAGTCGGCAAATCCGACCGTTTGGCCGATGGAGGCCAGGAAGTGAGCCTTGCCGTCGAGTTCGAGTTGCGCGGCGTCCGGTTCGATGAAGATCGCATACTGGTTCTGGCCAGCGAGCCATGAGCCAACGCGCGCCGGGATACCGACGTTATTCATGAGCTTCACATCCTTCTGCGGATCGAGCCCGTTCTTGCGCAGCGCTGCTTCGAGAAACAGCAGCGGCGTGCTGCCGGGTCGAAATCCGAGGATTTCCTTGCCCCTGAGCATGTTCCAATCGAACTTGTCGACCTTCTCACGCCCGACAAGCATGAAGCCGTCGGTGGCTGTGAGGCCGCAGAAGATCGGAATCTTGGTCGGTGAATCGCTGTTCTGTACGTAGATCGCTGTCTCGGGACCGATCAGGCCGACATCCGCCTGGTTGGTCACCATGATCGCCAATGATTTGTCGCCGCCCTGCGCGGTGGTCATCGTGACGTCCAGGCCCGCCTCTTCGAAGAAGCCCTTGGCGAGCGCCACATAGGCCGGCGCGTAAAGAATTGAGTGCACTACTTCGCTGTATCGGACCTTCGTGCGTGGCTTCGATTGTGCGAATGCACGAAACGGCGCGGCGGCGGACAAAAGCGTAGCAAGACCAGTCTGGACGGTACGGCGGCGGGTGATCATTGGTCGTCCTCACTCCGTGATCGGCAAACAGAACCGGCAGATCGAATTTAACCACCGATTTCTGCAAAAGACTACCGGAAGGCGAGTGCGGTGCCGATCTTGAGGTTGTTCAAAAATTGACGCTGCCACAGCGTATCGATTGCGCGAGCAAGTCTTTGGAATGCTGGGGGTGGCGCGCAGGTTCTTCTCTAGAAGGTCTTCCAATCCCCGGAGCGCTCGAACTCCTCGGCCGCCCTATAGATGGTGTCCTCGGCATAATGGCGCCCGATCAGCATCATGCCAATCGGCCTGCCGTCCTCCATACCACACGGCACGCTGATCGCCGGGTGGCCGGTGATGTTGATCGGACAGGTATTGCGCGTGGGTTCCCAACTACGCCGGGTAATCTCCTGCGGGGTCGCGTTTTTGCCGGGAATCGGCGTCGCCTTCATTGGCACGGTCGGCATCAGCAGCAGGTCGTACGAGGCCAGCACGGCGTCGTAGCCGGCGCGCACGCGCCGGCGCAGGTTTTGCGCCTTGGCGTAAAAATGTCCGCCATAGCGGTCCATCGTATATCGGCTGAAAATCGAAGCGATCTTCAACGTGTCGGCGAATTCGTCGGCACGATCGCGCCGATCCCTCGCGTAGTCGAGCAGGCTCGTGACGTAGAGACCTTCATGGCCGATGCCGGCGCCGTTCATCTCCATGAGCATGACACAGGCGGCATCGCCGCGGATTGCCGCCCAGACTGGAAACCCCAACGTGTGTGTTGGGATAGGCACCTCCTCGATGGTCGCGCCGAGTCCCGCAAATCGTTGCGCCGCCTCTCGCACATGCGCATCGACGTCGGGTTCTGAATTGGGATGGCCAAACCCCTCTTTGACGACGGCGATCCGCATACCCTTCACGCCACCATCGAGCGCCTCCGTATATCGGCCCGCAGGGACGCCGCGCTGGCGCGTGTCGAGTCCGTCAGGCCCGGCGATTACCTCCAGCAGCAAGGCGTTGTCGCGCACGTTTGCGGTCATTGGCCCAGCGGTATCGATGGTGATTTCGAGCAGCCCGATGCCCGTATAAGGGACAAGACCGAAAGTCGGCTTTAGGCCGACGATGCCGCAATGGCTGGCGGGAATACGGATCGAACCGGCTTGATCGCCGCCGATGGCCATATCGACATCGCCAGCCGCGACCAGCGCCGCGCTGCCGGAAGAGGAACCACCAGTCGTATAGCCGCGGCGATACGGGTTGTGGACCGGGCCGGTCGAACTGGTATGACTGCCTCCTGACACGCAGTAATACTCGCACACCGCTTTGCCGGCGATCTCACCCCCGGCATCGAGGATACGTTCGACGATCGTGGCGTCTACGTCCGGGACATAGCCCTCCAGCACCTGAGCCCCGATCATCATCGGTACGCCGGCGAGACAGACATTGTCCTTGAGGGCTATGCGGCGACCAGCCAGCTTGCCCTGGGACCTACCTTTGATCGAGGTCTTTACGTACCAAGCGCCATGTACATTTTCCTCCGCCGTCGGCCGATAGAATTGACCGCGCGGATATCTCACTGCGGGAAGCTCGTCCGGCGTCGCGTCCAGCGTCGCATAGGCATTGGCGAGCGGCGTGACGATCTGCTCCACGGCACGAAGGTATTCGTCGCTCGGGTTCATACCGAGCTTTTGCGCCGCGTCACGCAGGTCGGCGACCTCAGGCTTCTGGAACATGAAAGGACCTTTGTGCTATGTTGCAAAACAAGAAATTTCGCTGGCGATTCGCCTAGTCAAGTTATTGCACCGCTATCAAAGTTGACGCTGATGGCGATGATGAAGGCTTTGTTGGGGAGACCTCATGCGCGCGACCGTGGTCGCATATCATCGGAGTGGTCGTCACTGGGCTGTAATATTGGCCGTGGCGATGAGCGACGCAAAGCGAAATTCTCGGCCCTTCTGGATCAACCTTTAGCCGGGTACGGTAGCCCTCGTAAACCGCCAAGCTTTCAAACGAAATCATCGCCAAGCGATGTTGTTCGTGCCTTTGTGCGGGGCGAAGTATCCGAGAGGATTGTTTCGAGCACGCGAGACGCAAACGGCCATCCGTGGTGTGGGCTGGCTACGAGCCGCTAAGGATCGTTAGTGCGGCAACGCCGGCTACGAGCCAGCAACTAAAAAATGCTTCAATTCGAGGCGCATTAAAGAGCAGGTTAAGGTGGTTGCAAGTCCCCGCAACCACCAAAGACGTACCGCCGTCTCCTAAAGAGGCGGCGGTCGTTTTTTGTTGGGCGAAGCTAATAATTTGAGCCAGTGCGCCGACTAGCGTGACTTCACAACAGCCACGTTCGAGGCGGGGGCGGACCTCTATTCGCTCTATGAGCGACCGTATGATTTCGATAACTTGGTGGCCGTTGGTCTCTTCTTTCATTTCTTCGCGCAGTTTCGTGATCTTCCTTCGATAAAGGTCCGGAAGATTAGGGTGGATCTCGATCTGCAGGTCGGCTTGCCGGAGCTTCAGATCAGCATCGATCTCGCGTTTGCGAACCTCAAAGCGCCGCAACTGATCTCGAACGGAACCAGGGTCGCCATCACCCCCGGTGATGAAGTCCAGGCAGCGTTTGAGGCCCCGCTCGACCTGCTGAAGCTCATTCAGCAGGCGCCGATTCGCTCCCTGACTCTCCTTGCGGAGGCGGGCCAGCTCCTGCTTGAACTCGGCCGCGAACTCGTCGATGAGGACCTCGTTACCGAGTAGAATATCCCTCAACCCGTTCAAGACCCGCTCTTCCACTTCAAAAACACCAATCCCGCGGTTGGCATCGCAAGTGCTCTTTTCACGTCGCGCCGAACAGTAGTAGCGGTCGCCCCTGCTGATCGTCATGCCGCCGCCGCAGCGCCCGCATTTGAGGAGACCCGAGAGCAGGCGTTTCTTAGTCTGCCGTTTGTTGCCCCATCGCGATGAGTACCGCTGCTTGATCGCCTGGACTCGGTCCCATAGCTCGTCATCGATAATGCGAAGCGCTGGGACCTCCTTCGTCACCCACTCGTGCTCGGGATTGGGACGAGCGAGGCGCTTGCCCGTTTCGGGATCTTTCACAAACCTTTGCCGATTGTAGGTGATCCAGCCGGCGTAAAGCTCGTTGTTGAGGATTCCGTTCCGTCGCTTCCGGTTGCCGTTGATTGTCGATGCGTTCCATTGGCCCCCGCGTGGGCTCGCGACGGCCTCACGATTGAGGCGCGCGGCGATCTGCCGGGGCGCCATTCCATCGGCATATTCCTCGAAGATGCGTCGGATGATTGTTGCTTGTGAAAGCTCGATCTCTCGTTCTCCAGTCGACACCGACCCATCGGCGCGAAGTTGGCGAATGATCCGATATCCGTAGCTGTTACCGCCCGGGATCCTGCCTGCTTCAACCCGGCCGCGCTGACCGCGACGAGTCTTGAGAGCGAGGTCCTTCAGGAACAACGCATTCATCGTCCCCTTGAGACCAACGTGCAATTCGCTGATGTCGCCCTCAGCAAGAGTGAGAAGGCGGACGTCGGAGTGTCGAAGTCGCTTGTAGATTGCGGCGGTATCTTCCTGATCTCGACTGACACGGTCCAGAGCTTCGGCAATGACATAATCGAACTTGCCACTCCTCGCATGATCAAGGAGCGCTTGCATCCTGGGCCGATTTCGGAGACTGCTGCCGCTGATAGCGTGATCGGCATAGATGTCGACGACCGTTCCGTTCTCCCGCTCAACGCGCTCCCGGCACAGGCGAACTTGATCGTCAATTGACGTTACCGTCTGAAGATCGGATGAATAACGCGCATAAATGACGGCACGCATGAGACTATTCCTCGTTCCTCGGTGACATTGATCGGAGCTTGTTCTTCGCCTCGGCGAGATGCGTTGCAAAGCGTCGACCCGCCTGCATCGAACGCGAAAGATTGTAGTGCTGGTCGCCGACCTCTGGCGACGCATGCTGGAGCACACCCGGGATCCAGCCGATCTTCTCGGGTGCGTCCATCGCCAAGAAGGTCGATGCCGCCCTGCGGAAGTCATGAAGACACATGTCCTTTCCGAATTTGGCGATGATCCGCGCACGAACGATGTCATACAATCGGCCGGCGTTCAGGGGGCGACCTTGAAATGATGCCCAGAACCCGTCGTGGTAGCTGCGACCGAGCAGGACGGGTCGTATTTCTTTCAAATAGTGCATGAGATATGGAAGAAGTTGCTCAGGCACCCGGATGCTCTCCTCACGCCGGGCCTTGGTATCGGCCGGATACAAGAGAATGTTCACGCCTGCATCGTCGAACTCAAGATGACGGCTGACGGTCAATGCGGCGAGGCTGCGCCTGCGTATCGGCCAAATGGTGAGCAGGGCCAACAGCAGCCCGTCGCGATATTGGATCTCGCGTTGCTTGTGACCTCGCTGGGCGGAAGCGTGAGGGCCATGTCCATCAGCTCAATGCCGAAATCGAGCGTGTGCACCGGGGGCACCAGCCGATCGAATCGGTCCTGTGGCCGAGCCAAATACTCCAGGCGCGATTTGACCGATCTCAGCCAAGACCAGTCAGTCGTCGGCGTCAATCAGACGCGCGGCGAAATAGAGTGAGGCCGACTGCGATGGCGACAGAGGTTGGCTTTATCTCCGCACTGAGGTGCTCGATGAAGGCGCGCACCCGCTCCAGCGTGATCCGCTCGGCAGGAGCCATCGAGAAGTCGTCCGGGATAGTTCGCCTTGAGGAAGCCAAGCCAACGCCGATAGCCAAACTTGATCGCCTTGCGGGTCCCGTTTCTGCAAGGTGAGCGCCCGGTCCGGCGGTCTCGTCGAAGATATCGCCAGGCTCATAGGCGGCGCGGAAGAGCCTCGCGGTCGGCCTCAGGCCACTCGTCTGACAGGAAGATACTTAAGCGTTCGCATTGCTTTACCCTCGCCGCTTCTTTCTCGGGCGCATCAGCTTGAGGGCCTCGCGCTGCTTGAACAGGTGCTGGTTGTATGCCCGGCTGGCTCGCCGGCTGGATGAGCCCGCATAAATACGTGTGGTCTTGCTCCAGGCGTGACCAAGAAGCTCCGCGCGCCGTCTCGAAATCTTCCGGATGCTCCTCGAGATAAGAGGTCGCGCCGAAATGCCGGAATTGATGCGGCGTCATGTGAACGCCGATGTGCCTCGCTAGCGGCGCGGATGATCTGGACCGTAAGGGTGGCTTGGCTTTTACGACCGCCGCGCTTGGTCACGAAGAGGTGGCCATTCAAGTCAGCGCCAAGACGCGGCAAGATGTGACGGCGATACCATCGAATGCGGCGGGCAACCTCGTCCGGGAACCTCACTGACAATGTCTTGCTTTTTGGTTTTTGTTTCCGCGGCCGGCAATGTGAATGAGCAGCTGGCTCCGCGGACCATTTGGTTCGCTGAAGTGGTGGCGCCAGCACAGGGAGCTGAGGTTTTGTGGCCGCAGGGGCAGGGCAAGCAGGATATCGATAGCGATCGCAACCTGGGCTTCGACGAACCGAACGCGCCAGTTCTCGAGGACTTTCGCAACTTCCGCCATGAGCTGCTCGGGAAGAAAATAGAGCTTGGCGCGAAGGCGATCGGATTCCAGTTGTCGCAACAGGGCCTTGTTCTTCGGCGTGAGGTCGAAGGGCATCGCCGGCAGGTTGCCGGCCAAGCGCTTGAGCTCGCCCAGTTCCTTCGACGTTGCGCCGGTGTGGTATTGCGCAACTTGAATCAGGGTCTTGGCCACGCCGATGACGAAGGCATTAGGCTCGCGATTGGCCTGGTTCGTGGTAATAGCGAAGGATTTTCTTGAACGTCTCCGGCTTGACCAAGGTCGGCGAGCGAAACAACTGCTTCGCCCTCCTGAGCCAGCGATGGAGGCCGCCAGGCGTAGATGCTCGCGTTGCTGACGAAGCGTGGTAGCGGCAAGCGGCCGCCTGGGTGCCTCGGGACGCTCATCGAATAGGTCTGGCTTGGCACGAAGCGCCAGATAAGCGTCCGCGTCCTGCTGGAAGCTCAAGCTGAGCTCCGACCACTTGCGATGCTTGGGGGGCGTCTTGAAGGAGAGGGTGGTGAGCTTCGTGGCCGGCCAGGAACTAAACTTGGCGCTGGCCTCGTTCCAGAATTTCGGAACGCCGCGGACGATATCGCGTGGCTTCGGATGCAGCGTCTTGGTCTCCAGCCAAGTCAGGAAGCGTTGAACGACCGAGTCGTCCACCTCGCCGGGCGAGATGCCCTGACCGGCGCACCAGTTTGCGAAGGCGGCGAGCCCGTTCGACAGGCGCTGGTCATCCGCGACCGCCTCCAGCAGCGGCCCCCACCCCGGGTGACGCTTGGCGCTACCCCGGCCCGAGGGATCGATGACGGCCGCCAACTGCAGCGCGGCAGCGAACAGGCTTCTTAGGTTCGAGTAGCTCTTGGCGCTGACGCCGTGGGCGGCCGGACGAATGCGAGAGAGCATGTCCTTCAGGACGGACGGCTCGGCGCGCACGCTCGCCGGCGTGGCGCCGGCCATTTCGCAAATCCGGTTAATGGCCGAGACCATGTCCCGCCGGCGGGTGCCGGTAAGTCCGGCCTGGTCGATGACCCGAGCACGTCCGCCAG
Organism: uncultured Alphaproteobacteria bacterium; assembly: GCA_963807865.1. Taxonomy (GTDB): domain Bacteria; phylum Pseudomonadota; class Alphaproteobacteria; order Rhizobiales; family Xanthobacteraceae; genus VAZQ01. The sequence continues at coordinate 39,252 of CAWEDK010000035.1, forward strand.
GGTGCCGACGGTCCTGTTCTCGTTCATGGTGGGCTCCTCCTGAGGTGCCGGGTGACATGAGGTGTCAAATGGTGACATTCGGGTATCCTATCATACAAGAGATGGAACGTGTTCTCGCCTAGTGTTTTCCCGATAAGTGCCATTTGCTTATTCATTGTTAGGTTTCTTCGTCCGAATCTGACCAGTCCTTCGCCGCCGGCAACAGCACTTGTTCGAGTGCCTTCCTGGGCACCAATCGCGCGCCACGCAGCTTCACGGACGGCAGGATTCGTCGGCGATCCAGCGCCGCGCCGTCCTCAGCGAGATCCCGGTCAACCGGGCGATGTCGCGAGCGCGAAGAAAATCCGGAGCGTCGGTCATTTCCGATCCTCCGGTACGGGCTGCGTCTTGGCGGATGGCGCCTGCCTCTGGGCGGCAAATTCACGGGCAGCCTGACGGGCCAGCAGGCGCACGAGCGCGATCAGCGCATCGGGCGCCGCAGATCGGCTGCTCATCGAGACGTTGTTGAACCGGGTTGGCGCATAACGACCCGAATATGGCGGGTCGGCGGAAGAGCGTCGAAATGGCCAAATCGTTCTCAGTTTTGGCCTGGACGGCCCTTCAGGATCGTGCGCACGCGGCTGCGCCAGGCATCCTCGGAAAATTCGATTTTCAGCGGCTTGCCGGCGGCTTGGAGAAAACGAATAAGGGGGCCCGCCGCAATGCCCTCATTGGGGCGGTCGGGAGCCCGCAACGGAGGTTGCGGGCTCCTTGCCGGTAATCGTGCGATAGAGGCTCATCATCGCGGCAATCCAGTCATTGATGGCGTCATCGCCAGGATTGCCTTGCTCGCACTGTCAGCTTGCCGACCTCGGCAACCTCAACGGCTGCCTTCTTTGCGCGATGCTCTAACTCCGCCGCCGCGACAACGCCGTCGATGATTTCCGCCAAGCGGCCAATTCGCCGTGTGGCTTCTATGACAGGGTCCTCATGGGGTTCGCCCAACAAGACCAGGGCATTGAGAAGCTCGGGATCGCCAGGACCGTCGAATGCTCGATCAGGATCATTGAAACGCCAAGGCTCTTAAGTAGTCGGCGAGCGTTCTTGGCGACAGCGTTCAGCCTCTCGCGCAACTTGGATGGGGCGGTACGTCTTGGTCGTCTTCTATCCAGGCGATACCAAAGCGCCGCCGCTTCGAAATCGATTTTCATGCTTCGCGACCTGCCCGACCTCCATGCCGATGGCGGTGGCGATCTGGTCAAAATTCGATCGCTTGTATCTGGGGAGCGCACGAATCGCTGCTTTCATTGGTGCATGGTAGACCAAGGATCACGCGCGCTGTCTCAGTCAGTGACCGTACCGTGGCACGAAGGTTCAGCGCCGCGATTGGCCAAAATCTCTTGGCTACCTTCAGACACTTCGTCTGAAAGCCGCACGTGCATTGCTTGAAGCCGGCGACGCGACAGTGCAGTCCATTTTGGCACAGGTTGGCCACAGTGATGCAAGCTCTTTTTCACGCAGCCGCGACCGAGCACGCCGTGATTGACCCCAAGCGGTCGCTAGATCGAAATCCCCAACGGGGCAGTCTTCCACCACAGTGTGCTATAATCAACGGGCGGATTGACCGCGCATCGTGACAGCACAAAAGACAGGAGGTCAAGACGATGACTTTCTCTGAAGCGATTAGTTCGGGCTTTCGCAACTATGTTGGCTTTTCCGGCCGGGCGTCGCGATCCGAGTTTTGGTTCTGGATCCTATTCACCGCTCTCGTTGGCATTGTCACGACAATCATCGATCTTGGCGTATTGTCGAGCAAAATTCAGCCGATCTCATCGATCTGGAGCTTGGCTACGTTCCTGCCGTCGCTCGCGATGGGGGTACGCAGGCTGCACGACACCGACCGAAGCGGCTGGTGGTGGCTGCTCGCCTTCATTCCTCTAATCGGCTTCATCGTATTGATAGTCTTTTGGTGCTTTGAGGGAACACGCGGTTCGAACCGCTTCGGGTCCTGATCCACTGGGCTCGCCGTAGGATGGCTGCGGGCGAACGACCGTCCATGGCCATTAGCGACTGACCGCCCCGTCGCGACCGACGTCCGCTTTTAGGGTGAAACGGACATGCCGGAGTGCTTAGCCGCGACTGAGCGCGACGCTATTGACCCATCCGCGACATCGGTGATTACGGCTGTCTAGCCGCGCACGATCTTTGATCTCATGCTACCGTTCGTGGCATTTCCACTTATCCAGGGGGCGTCGGGAGGATGCGCGATGCAAACTAGGATCGACGAGATTGTGACCAACGTATATCGCCTGTCTGTTTTCGTGCCTGATGTCGCTCCGCCAGCCGGGTTTACATATAATCATTTTTTGATCCTCGGCGATGAGCCTTTGTTGTTTCACTGCGGGCGCAGAAAGATGTTCCCACTGGTATCCGGCGCTGTCGCCAAAATTATCCCCGTCGATAAGTTACGCTGGCTGACTTTCGGCCACTTTGAAGCGGACGAATGCGGATCAATGAACGAATGGCTGGCGGCGGCGCCGCAGGCGCAGCTTGCGCACGGCATGGTTGGTTGTCGTGTATCCGTCGCCGATATGGCTGACCGCCCGCCACGCGTGCTCTCGGATCGGAGAGGTTATCGATATCGGCGGCAAGCGCCTCCGCTACATCGATACGCCACACGTCCCGCATGGCTGGGATGCCGGCGTTCTATTTGAGGAGACAACGCATACGCTTTTCTGCGGGGACTTGTTCGCCCATCTCGGCAATCCGCCAGCACTTACGTCCAGCGATATCATCGGACCAGCTATGGCCATCGAAGACCTCATGCACCCGACGAGCCTTGGGCCGACGACAGCGCCAACCATTCGGAAACTGGCGGAACTCAAACCTACGCTCTTGGCGACCATGCACGGCGCATCATTTTCTGGTAATGGAGCCGCTGCGCTGAAAGAGCTAGGCGACCATTTCGACAAACGCCTGCGCGCGGCACTTGGAGCCCAGTAAGCGGAGCTAGCACCTGGTCGTGCACGTGCCAAAATGATCGGTGTGATGTCGCCTAATGGCACGAAGCGGTCGTATGCGCTGCGATGCATTGATTTGTCGGCTTTCGGGTGCGAAGCGGACATGCGGACGGTTGACCCGAACGACCATATCGACGCGGATGACCCAGAACGGATCGGCACAGCCAAGGCGGGGTCGGCTTGAACCAGGTGGATGACCCCCCAAACCAGCGCAATCCAATGACGATTTGTTCAATTTGAGCGCTGCTGATCCCGATGCTATTGATTTGGTCTTTGCGAATTTCTGTGTTGCTTGATACGCTGATCACGCTCGCCGCATGCGATGGCTCTGAGCCTCTAGCGCTGTCGTGACGCTCGCTAATTGAGAGCACCGCCCAGGCGAAATTTGGCAGCTGTAGATCACTTGCCGCACGGCTAGACTGGACGGGAACCCCGTCCAGCTGACTGTTCGTTCACGGCGCGGAGCATCTTGATATCGCAGGAGGATCAAATGAAGCGGCGAGACTTCAATCGCATGGCGCTCGGTGCCGGCCTGAGCCCAATGCTGGCAAATCGCAGTCTTGCGCAATGGTACGAAGGGCCGTCGCCGCCCACGCAAGCTCCGCCGCAAAAATTCAATATCGTCATCAAGAATTCCCCGCGCACATACAACCAGGTGAACGTGCCACGCAAGTCCGCCGCTGGCCGTCGATTTACGATCTATTGGACCTGGAGTTATCCCTGGGAGGCCAATCGCGATGTGACCGAATTGGACAATCGCTTTTCCACCATGACGGAGGTGCGTCGCGTAGCATGGCCAAATTACGAGACACCGGAATATTCGGAGAAGGCGTTTTTGCAAGGAATTGGCGGAACGCTTGAGCTGTTCCACCTGTCGACAGTGCGCTTCCAAACGATCGTCGGCGAGGTTACCGGGCAGCCCGTCGTCGTTTACCAGCGGATCGATCAAGCCGGGCAGCAACTGCCGATCGATGAACGAATGCTCGCGGACACCGACACGCTGATGGTGTTCGGTCTCGATCACATGATCACAGAGCAGGAAGCCGCTCCGGAAGAAATCGAAGCTCTGAAGCAATTTCTGACGCGAGACGGGACCTGCCTGATGATCGGGCCCCACCACGACGTGGGCGCATCACAGGACGTGAAACGGCTTCAAATGGAGTATGCCCATCACGGCGATCCCCTGGTCCCTCGCCAGCAGCGTTTCGGCCTGTACACCCGATCTCTCATGAAAGGCCTCGGGGTGCCTGTGGAGAATCGCTTCGGCCTTCGTCCAGCGGTCGTCAAGGGCACCAACCAGATCGCGCCGCTGACGGCCATGCGCGATCTCGACAGGCATGGTTGGCTCGCGAACGTGACGACCTTCAATTTTCACCAACACTTGCCTCACTATGCGCTGACGACGGAAGATACGAGCGCAATTCGTGTTCTTGCTCGGCAGCCGGTCGATTTGACCAGCCCGCATCCTTTCATCGAAGCCGGAAACACCGAATTCAATACGTTCCTCTGGATGCCGCCGGCAGGCGCGCGCGCCGGCCACATCCTGCTCGCGGACCTGACAATCTTCACCACTTTGTTCGGCGGCGCCGAGAGTCTCGACAACTTCTGGTACAACCTCGCGACAAAAGGATGAGCCATAGTCAAAGACTTATGAGCACATAAAGGAGAGCTTCATGTCACACGATCCGATCGGAAAAACCACTCGCCGTGGCTTCCTGGGCACAGCCACCGCCGCCACCGCGTTGACACTCGGCACTTCGCCGGGTGCCGAAGCGCAAACTGCTCCAATCAAGTCCGACGAAGTCCAAGTGGCGCAACTGACGACCGGTCAAAGCGTGCACGCCAGCCGCGACTGGTACGCCTGACTGGACAAAGCCCGCCGCAATGGCGATCCCCAAGGAGGGATACTTCAAACTTGAGCAAGGCCGTTATGGTCCGGTCTTTCCAAGAACTCCCGCCAATTATGGCTTCACGATCATTGCAAAGGTCAAGCCGGGCCGAGAACAAGCGATCCGCGAGCATGGAAAGACGATTGAGAAAGCGGTCGCAGAAAATCCCTCTGTTCTTGCGCCTCTCAAGCTGCATTACCTGCGATGGGTTCTCTTTAACATCGGTGGCGAAACGTACTTCATGTATCAGGGGATTTTCGACACTGATTTTGACAAGTACACCGAAGATGCCGTTGCGCTTTTCTCCAGCTCGGGGCTCAGCACCACGTTCGAGAATCTGGAAGGCTTCCCGATGGATTGGAAAACAAACGCGCCGGCGTTCGTAAAGTTTGTGCGCGACCATCAGTGTCCAAGCTTCCTGGAATACGGAGAGTATCCGTATGTGACCGCGGACGAAGTGAAGAAGGCGCTCAGAGTAAAGAGCGCGCTATCCACCATGCTTGACCAGATGCAGTGACGCGAAGCAGCTAGGCAGACCTCCGAATAAGCGCGACACCGCTGTCGATCGGCGACGACATGAACGTCGTGATTTCACCGCTCGCGCTCGGAATTGGTCTTAGCTCGTACTGCAATGCCACTAGTCGGGCAACGAGCCTTGGCACAAGAGCCGCGGCGAGATGTCATGCTTGAGTTCGATGATCTCCAGCACATCATCGTAACCCGTGTGCCCGCGCTCACGGGTCGGTACGAGTTCCTTTCGTTTCGCCAGGCTGCTCAGGGACGGGCTTGGCTTGCAGGAATTCTCGACAAGGTGGCTTCGGTTCAGCAGGCCAGGGATTCGATCGAACGAGAGCAAAGATGGGTGTCCGTTGCCTTTACCTGGCAAGGACTTCGCGCGCTCGGAGTGGACGAGCAATCACTGGCAACGTTTCCCGGAAGAATTCCGGCAGGGCATGGTCGCGCGCGCGGAAGTGCTTGGCGATACAGGCAGGAACCATCCCGATCAGTGGGTTGGCGGTCTCGCCAGTCCGGCGCTGCACGCCATCGCCATTCTTTTCGCGCGCAATGCGGCTGAGCGCCAGCGCGTCACCCGAGAACACCAGGCGTTCTTGGCAAGGACCCCCGGTGTCGAAGTGCTTTCATCACTGGACCTTGACGGCATTCCGCCGTTTGACTACGCGCACGAGCATTTCGGATATCGAGATCGGCTCTCTGAACCGCAAATCGAAGGAAGCGGAATACAGCCGACGCCCGGCTCGGGCGCGCCTGTAAAGGCGGGTGAATTCATTCTCGGACAAGTGGATGAGAGCGGCGAGTTGGTGCCGTTGCCGAAGCCGGAAGTTCTCTCGCGAAACGGCACCTTCATGGCCTATCGCAGATTGCAGGAGCACGTCGGCGCCTTTCGCGACTTTCTCCGCCAGCATGGCGGACCAACAGCCGAAGGCCAAGAGTTGATCGCAGCGAAGTTGATGGGACGCTGGCGGAGCGGAGCTCCGCTTGTCCTGGCGCCCGAAAAGGACGATCCAGCACTTGGCGCTGATTACCAGCGCAACAACAACTTCAATTACGCGCAAATGGACCCGCAAGGGTATGCAGTTCCGCTAGGAGCGCATATTCGGCGAATGAACCCTCGGGACACGGCGGCGAACATCCAGCGCCGACGAATGATCCGCCGCGGCGCGACCTACGGCCCTCCCTTGCCGGAAGGCGCGCCGGAAGATGGCGTCGATCGTGGAATTGCGGCGTTCATTCTTTGTGCAAGCCTCGTGCGGCAATTTGAGTTTGCGCAGAATGTCTGGATCAATGACCCGAATTTTCACGAACTCGGCAACGAACGAGACCCACTCATCGGAAACCAGGACGGTACTTTCGACTTCACCATCCCCAAACGTCCGATCCGCAAGAAAGATAACCGGCCTGCCAGCCTTCACGACGCTCAAGGGCGGCGCTTATTTTTTCCTTCCCGGAATTAAGGCACTGAGGTACCTCGC
>CAWEDK010000036.1:0-73618 GCA_963807865.1 uncultured Alphaproteobacteria bacterium
CAAGCCATTGATTTAACAACAAAACTAAGGCGACACAAAACGAAAAACCGCCGATGGTCACCAAAATGGTCGCCAACCGATCATTTCGCAACCCGGCCGTTTATAGCAGATCGAAACGCCGCGTCGAGCCTCGCTGCAGCATCGGCCTGCATCGTGTCGGTGACGTGCGAATAAAGGTCCATCGTTGTAGTGATGGTGGAATGCCCTAAACGCTCCTGCGCGATTTTCGGATGGACTCCATCGGCCAGGAGCTGGGTTGCATGACTGTGTCGGAGGTCATGAAAGCGCACGCGTGGCAGGTCCTTTATCTGTTGTCAACGCGCGAATTCGCCGGTCAGGCTACCCGGCTGCTTCGGCTCGCCATCCTCTCGGCAGCACACAAGGGTTTCGCCAGATTGTCGAATTCCCGAGCCGGAGTAACGCTTCAGCCTGTTCGCGCTTCAAGCGGCGAAGCTCGTCGACGACGAAAGGCCGGAAGCGTGATCGCCCGAGTCCGATCGGTTTTCGGCGCCTTAAACCGGATGCCCGACTTGGTCTGTTCAAGGCTTTCCATCACGCGCAGGGTCCCGCGTTCGAGTTCAACATTCTTCCAGCGAAGCGCAAGGATTTCGCCTCGCCGCATCCCTGTCGTGAGGGCAAGCAACACCGGCCAGTAAATGTGCTTGTGTCTTATCGACTCCAAGAGATGTGCCGATTGCTCCACCGTTAGCGTCGTGAATTCTTTGTCGTTCGATTTGGGAAGCCGCTTGGTGAAAACATCGGCCGGGTTGCGTGCTAGTAACTGTTGCTCAACTGCGCGGGCGAGGGAGGATTTCAGAATGACATGGATGTAGCGGCGCGTGAGTGGTGACAGGGGCTTGCCGTCTTGTCGGGTCCAGCCATTGTAGGCTCTTTGAATTTGTGATGGCGCGAGCTTGTCGAGCCGAATGGTTCCGAGTGCTGGCGTAAGATAGCACCTGACGATCTCGGCGTAGCTCTCATGAGTCTTCGGCGAAATCTCGCCGCGGATCAGTTTCCAGCCAATGTCCAGCCATTGCCGACTGTCATCCGGGTCGGATCGACGTGCTCCCCGGTGTCGATTGCGAAGGAGACGGGTCAATTCGCGTTCGGCGTCTTTGCGGCTGCCGCGCACGGTCGCGGTCGCGGTCCGGCGCTTGCCGGTGACCGGGTCACGGCCAAGCGAATAGCGGAGTCGGTATGATCCAGGCGAACGTTGCTCGATGTTGCCGCGAGGTCTCACGATGTTTTGCTCCTTCTGCGATTATGAAATGCGATGCGGTGTTCATCCTTGCAGAATTTAGCGTCAAGGCGGCGGCCCGATCCGGGTCCAACCTCAAACAACTCGCCACAGTGGAGGCATTCCTGGACATCGCGACCGCTCGTGATCGACTGCGCCATTTGAAGCCAGATCGCGTCGATCAGTCGGGATGGTGAAAGCTTAAGCCGGATAGGCCCTGTCGTCCGAGGAACGCTTCAAGGCTGGTGAGTGGAATTTGTGGAAGTCTGATTTGTAACCGCTTACTAGTTTAGCCATCGATTTGGCTTGCCGAATTACTTCTCCGATCGAGTCACCGCCCGCACCCATGAAACCCGGCAGGCCGAGTACCCGAGTGGTTATCAGGTTTCCGGGGTTTGTGTTGAGTGGGCCGAACTTGTTGACGAAGTCGATCACACCGCTCTCGGATCGGCACTTTTTAATGAATATTCTGAAAAGGGTCGGGAATTTTCCAGCGGCCGATAGGCCTGCAACTCTCCACCCTTAGGGACAATGCGTCCGTCCTTGGACCCGTAGCCCTTAGTGTCAAAGTACCAAGTGAAATCGATATGTATGGTGGTCATTGGTGCGCTTGATACGGATATACACGGATATCCATCTATCCGTATCAACATAACACGGGACGTGGTAAATGACAATGACCCGGTTCGCGATCGACGTGGACGAACCCGCGCCAACCGCGACCAATGGATGGTGAACACACATGACACCGCCGAAAACGATTTCCGTCCCCGAAGCCGGAGAATACTTCGGACTCAAACGTAACGCTGCGTACGAAGCAGCCCGACGAGGCGAACTCCCCGTCATCAAGATCGGCAAACGGTTGCGAGTGCCGATCGTCGCGCTGGAGCGGATGCTCGAAGAGGCAAGGCCAACACCGCGAGAGTCAGCATGAGGAAAGTCACTCAAGTCGAGCGTGACGAAGCCCTGGTGATCCCCCGCCCTCACGTCAGAGGAATAGATTGATGCCCATTTCGACTGCAAGGTCGTGGCACGGGAGGAGGCAATGGACACGTGGCAGGCGATGGCGCACGTCCCGAGCTCGCCGAGCAAAGATTACGATCCCGTACATTGAGCCCGATCCGGCGACCATCTGTCTGATGGAGGCAACACCGTCGGGTCTGGCTCACTGGTCGGGCACCGGCCCGCCCGGCATGGTGTGCAGGCAATGCCGCTTGCTTATCAATTCAGCACGCAAGACCGCGGCAGCTGTGACCGCTATTACGAGATCTACTGGAGGCGCGGTAGACCGTTTCCAGCCGATACTCCGTCGTGCGACGAGTTCAAGCCGGCGAAAATGCCTGCCGTCGACTGGATAGCAAGGCGGTTCCGCGATCAGCCGACTGCTGAGAGTGGCACTTCGAGCAGGCAGCGTGCCGAGGCACGAGTTAATGCCCAGCCTGCCCATTCGAGAAGTCGGGCGACGCGCGGCATAGGGTCGGGGCCGCAATGACATACTGCAACGGTGAGAAGTGCAAAGGACTCGTACCTGCCTGGCCGGTGCGCCTCACAAGTCGCCCGAGTGGCTCCTTACGTTTGATCAATGGCGACAAGCTCGATGGGGTCTCCGAGATTGCAATCAGGTTCGTCCATCTCCAAATCTGAAATTCACTGCATGAAACACTGCGGTGCCAGCCATATTTCAAAGTGCAGCGGTTCTCCCTGACCACCTCACTCGGGTTCCGGGCATCGTGGGTGATATTACTGATTGGATCGTCGCTTCGGCGAGACGCGCCAACCGATGGTTGGCGCTCGGCGCTGCAATCACCGTCGTAGGAACGCTAATTGGCCGACGCATCGCTGGTCCAACTCGGTCCACGACTCATCTTTACTGCATCGGATTGGCTGGCACTGGGGCTGGAAAGCAGCACCCAATTGATTGCGTAAAGAAGTTGCTAAACGCTGCAGGCGCAAAGGACCTAATCGGTCCTAGCAAAATTCGCTTCCGCGCCGGCCATAGTGAATCTTGTCAGGAGAAAGCCATTAGCGCTATGCGCGATGGATGAATTTGGTTCTTTTCTTAGGCACATCAATAGTAAGTACGTTGGAAATTATGAGACTGAGATTACGGGGGAATTTAGAAAACTTTCGGGGTCTCTGCTGGGCTCGCTACAACAGTTCGGGAGTTGGCGAGAGACCCGAATCCGAAGCGGTAGAATGTCCGGCACTTTCAATATATGGGTGCTCTCCACACCTGAAGATTTCTATAGCATCGCTCAAATCGGAGGACGTAAGCAACGGCTTTCCTGAATCGCTTTTTCATTCTTGAAACCGGAGCACGCGGCCCAGAGCAAGAGCCCGTCGCGGGCTCGAAAAGGTCCCGCAACGCTTAGCGGCGAGCACTGACAAAATTATTTCAACCAACCCCTTTTAGTGCTCCGATCTTTCATTCCGATGCGAATGGCCGATCGAACCCAGCATCAAGTTGAGCTGGGGCCCAGGCGCTCAACGAGGTTTATAAGGAGCTGCTCAATAAAGATCGATGAAGACGTGATCCGCAACGTCAGAAATTGCGAAGCAGGGTTCCGAGCAATTGCGATAAGGCTAAGCGACGAGTCAGAGCCGCGGGAAGAGGGTCGTCAAGCGTCAGCGTCGAGGACATGATTTGGGGTCGAGACCTTGCAGAGCTTTCCTCTGAAATGCTTTGCAGGGGCGTTGCCAAGCGCATGATCGTCTCCCTTGAGTTCGCCGAAATGTGTCCAGGAAATCCTTTCTCGAATGCGGAGCAAAGAGCGGGAGATGTCAGACGCGAAATTCTGCGGTCATTTGAAAAGCACGTGAAACGGGGAAGGGATATCGAGGAAGCGTTGGCGCACTCTGGTCGCCTCTGATCAGGTCAGTATAAAGGAAATCCGGTCTCCCCACGGGGGGGGGCCCATTCCATTCAATATTCGATCATCGAGTAAAATGTATGGTCGGCGTGCGATTGGCAGCGATTGGCCGATTGGCACCCCCCATGATGTTTGATTGATACACCCCCCATATTTCCGCGGCCAAATGAATGATCTGGGGGAAAAAATAACGATATATCAAACGGATGAATTGTCAGCGTTATGGCAGCGATTGGCGTCGTTGCGGCCAATACAATTTGAAGGACTGAAAGACACTCGCTAAGATGACTGCTGCGGCTCGGTGCTGGCGAGCCACTCGGAGACATGGGCGATGAAAGCCTCGATCGCTTCGCGATGGCACCCGCCGTGCGGAGATGAGGGCTCGATATGGTTGAGCATTTTAATTGCAGGGCCATATCGAGTTGAGGAAGAGCCGGGCTAGGGCTGTGATAAATTCGGAAATCCAGTGGATGAGCCATACCTATGAGTTTTAAATCCATACGAGGGCTCGAAGCGCTCCTGGGTTCACTTTCTTTTTTAGTCCCCCTGGGGGGCATATGTTGTGGTGGCTGACGATACGCTGACGAGAATATTGGACACGCCGGCTAATCAGTTGGTAGAGCCCGGGGCTGGTCATCGAATTCACCGAGAGGTCAACCGGTTGCACCGTCGGGCGAGCCATATCGGTGGTCGCCCGGCCTAGCGATTGATTTTAAATCCATTGCTCGTGTGCTTTTCCAGCCTTCTCAATCTTGGGGCCGGTGTATTCTGTCCATAAGCTGCTCGGGAAACGGAGACGTGCCGAAGTCCCGATATGCAATGAGCAGCGAGCATGCCGTCGGCGGGCATCGCACTTTCATCACCCTGCATATTCGCGCGTCGCGAGCGCTGATCCGAGAGCACGCACATGACAGATCTGAAACTTCCCCACCGTCGTCAATTTCTGCATCTTGCAGCCGGCTGTGCCGCGCTCCCGGTTGTAACTGGCGTCGGGTGGGCGCAGTCCTATCCGACGCGGCCTATACGGCTCGTGGTGCCGTTTCCACCTGGCGGGGCGTCACGACGGTCTTGCGCGCCCTTGGGCGGATAAAATCAAGCCGCTTTTGGGCACGGTGATTATCGAGAATATCGGCGGCGGCGGCGCTTCCTTAGGAGCTGCCGCAGTCGCGCGTGCCCAGCCCGACGGATACACCTTGCTCTTCGGCGGCTCGTTGCCGCACATCAACGAGGTACTGCTTAAGAGCCGCCCACTCTAAATACTAATAAGGATTTGCACCCGATTATGCAGGTAGCGGTCGGTTATCTCGCTATTGCCGTTCACCCTTCGATGGCGGCAAGGTCGTTGAAAGAACTCGTCGCTTACGCCAAAGCGAACCCCGGTAAGTTGTCTTTTGGGCACGCCGGCATCGGATCGACAAATCACCTGACCGGCGAGTTATTTAAGTCGCTCGCGGAAATTCCTGATGTCGTGCAGATTCCCTATCGCGGTGCGGGGCCAGCTATCACTGACCTGATTAGCGGACAAATCCCTATGGGCGTGGTGGCGGTCACCGCGCAGAGCCTCGAATTTCATCGGTCGGGTAAAATTCGAATTCTGGCTTTCACAGGGTCAAAACCCCTCATTGCAGCCCCTGAACTCCAGACCGTGGCGCAAGCAGGCTTTCCGGGTCTAACCAATGCGGGTTCCTACGGCCTACTCGCTCCGGCTGGCACGCCACTGCCCATAATCGAACGAATAGCACAAGCGTCCCGCGAACTACTCACAAGTCCTCAATATCAGCAGATGTTGACCGATATTGGTTTTGAAGCGACCCCGAATTCGAACCCCGAAGAATTCCGTCAAGCGCTTGCAGCCGATGTCGAGCATTGGGCTCCTATCGTTAAATCACTTGAGCTGAAGATCGACTGAATAACATTCCGTCGTTACGCGAAGTCCGTCCACACGGCCTAATCGTCATCACCCGCCAGTTTGAATTGCTCGCCGCCGAGCCCGAGGACGCTCCGGCTGCTGGCGAGACCACTCGCTTCGCGTTAGCCCAGAACCAGGGCAGCGATGATGAGGTGAATGTACGTACGTGACCGTTTCGGTCACGTATTGCCAATAGACTACAGGACCGTGGCAATGACTGCGACAAACTCCGAAATCCACTGGAGCCATACCTATGATTCGAATTCGTACGAGGGCTCGAAGCGCTCCTGGATTAACTTTCTTTTTTAGTCCCCCCGGGGGATCGGACTGGGATGTTTGTTACCCCTTCCGCGGGCAGCAATAATGATTCAAAGCCCGACAAACAACACACTATTAGTGCTGCGATAGTGCTCGACTGTTTTGATCATCAGAGCGACCGTAATTGCACGGCGCGCATGGTGCGGCCGAACCAAAATGGAAGACGACAATGTTAGTAGCAATCGGTAAGGGTATTGAACTCGACGTTGATGTGACTCGGTTCAACAGCGAGGTTCACGATCACATCGTGCGAACAGGCCTCCGCAATTTGTTGATGGATGCTCATGCGTCCGCGACGGCCAAGGCCTATCCCCGACGACTACATCAAACGCTCGCAAGAAATGGCCGAAAAGAAACTGGCCAGCCTTTACGCGGGCGTTGTCCGCGCACAGTCATTCGGCGGGCCGAAGGCCCCGACTGATCCGGTCGCACTGGTCATTCTGCGGCTTGCGCGGAAAGCGATCCTTTCGCGGCCCGAAGTCGCCGCAGCGTCGAAGGCAGATCGACTGGCCACGATCAATCGGCTTGCGGGCGAATATGCGCAAGCGCATGACGCGCAATTGCGCCCCAGGGCGGAAAAAATCGTCGCGCTCGAAAACGACCAAGCCGAACCAGCGCCGGTAAAGACGCACGAGCCCACGAAAAAGAAGAAGGCGGCCTGAACGTTCCATGCGTGATGGGGTCCCGAACGCGGGACCCCATTTGGCCGTGGCGCGGGCCGTAGAACGCGCGGATCGCGCGGCGGGTGTCGTTGGTGCCCGACATCATGACGGACGCACGGGCGGCCGTTTTTAGGGCAATGGCGGGCGGTCCGAACGGACCGGCACGCGGTCGAATTCACGGCCGATGTGCATTAATCAAAACATACGCACGCAATCGGTGACCCCGATTTCATCGGCACTAAACGTGTGCGTTAGTTATGTGCGGAAATCGATCATGATTATCTACGGTTACGCGCGCGTCAGCACCATCGGCCAAACGCTGGCCGCGCAAGAGGCCGCCCTGCACGAAGCGGGCGCGGCGAAAGTATTCAAGGAAAAGATCAGCGGCGCGGCAAACCATCGCGCTCAACTGCACCGGCTGCTGAAAACCATCGACGCGGGAGACCTTGTGATCGTCACAAGGCTTGATCGGCTGGCCCGGTCAACGAGGGACCTGCTCAACATTCTCGACAAGATCGCGAAGGCGGGCGCGACATTCAAGTCGCTCGGCGACACTTGGGCAGACACGACCACGGCCCACGGACGACTGATGCTGACGGTTCTTGGGGGCCTCGCGGAATTTGAACGCGAGTTAATCCGTGTGCGGACTGGCGAGGGTCGCGTCCGCGCGAAAGCCCGAGGCGTCCATATGGGACGGCCGTTCAAGTTGAACCGACATCAGCAACGCGAAGCGATTGCGCGGCGAGAGGCGGGGGAAGCCCTAACGGATATCGCCAGGACGTTTGGAGTGCATCACACTACGATCGGCCGATTGCGGGCCTAACGACGCCAAATCCCGCGATGGACCGGATTAGTCCCAAATTCTTCGGTCCCACTCGCGGCTGTCGACCGGCGGGCTAAGAAAGTGTGCAGAATCTCAATCGCGTTTGGTCGAGTCGCTTCGTTGACTCCGCTCAAGGCGGCGTCTTGCCGCTCTCAAGCGCTGTATCTCTTGGTCAAGCGCCTCCGTTTTCTCGACCTGCCGTGTGATCTTCGATGCTGGCACATCGGTGCTACGCAGTTTATCGAGCACTTTACCGACGTCGAGCTTGTTTATTTCAGCCATATTGAAATCCTCATGCGGGTGGTTCCCGGTGCCACGTCCGATCTCTCAGACTCCTTGGCGGCGACGATCTGCAAAAACTCCCCAAATTACGAGCACGATGATTGCACCAACGATTGCTCCGATGAAACCAGCACCTTCCCCAGCCTTGTACCACCCGAGCGCTTGGCCAAGATACGTCGCGACAAATGATCCGGCGATTCCGAGCAGGGCCGTCAAAATGAAACCCGAGGGCTCATTATTGTTACCAGGATGAAAGAATTTTGCGATCACGCCTGCCACAAATCCGATTAGGACAGTCCAAATTATACTCATTGCCAACTCCCTCCTGCGTATTGAACGCTTAGTTTGCGCTTCAACAGAGCGATTTTCAACAACTGAGTCGTCGGCCTGTCGAGCGCGATTTAGGGGGGCTTCTGAAGTGGAAAACTCTTTTATAATGGGGCACAGAACTCGATAAATTGTCGAGATGCGTTCTTCTTTCCCCCAGAGATCCTCCCATGGTGAAAACCGGTAAGTCGAACAAGAACCGGCTGCGAGTGCGCCGCGTGGTCGACGTGCCACTTCGCGAGGTCTCTGGTATTTGCTTGCGTCGCGGCCGAAACGGTCGGATGTTTCTGATCGCGGTCGGCGACCGGGTGGCGAAGATCGCCTGGTTTTCTCAGCCGCGCAGCGATGAGGGCCAAATCGACTGGCATACGAGCAACATCGCGAAGCTCTCAGGTTCGATGCTTCCCAAGCATGACCCCCAGATCGAGGCTGTCTGCGCTGACGGCCTCGGCCGCGTTTTGCTGCTCCAGGAAACACCTCCGCGTGTCGAACTCATCGACCCCAAGGCGTTAAAGGTGGTTGCGTCGATCGATCTTGCGGTGGAAGGGCGCGGCGAAATTGCGCGAGCGTGGTCCGACCCGAAGGGGTCGCGGGGCGAAGGAGCGGTGCTACTGCCCGGCGGGCATTTGCTCGTCGCCAAGGAGAAGAAGCCGGCGGCTTTCATTGAGTTTGGCCCGCCGCATTCGCGGTCGCGGGGCTTAGTCCGCGGCGGCGCACTGGCGGACGGCGAGCGGTGGCCGATTAAAAAAGGGCACCACCGATTCGTTGCTCTCGCGATCTGGCTTCCCGACAAGACACTGGCCAAAACCTGCGCCGACTTCAGTGACCTCGAAATAGGTCCGGATGGTTGCCTCTATCTGCTCAGTGACAAGTCCTCCACGATTGCGCGGCTCGATGATCTTCCGGCAGGTGGCGGCACCGCTGCGCTCCTTGATGCGTGGCGGCTCGGCGATCTGGATGGCAAGCCGGAAGGTCTCGCATTCACCGCACAGGGTCGTGCGATCGTCGGGCTCGACACGCGCAAGCCGCGCCGAAATCTCGTCCTGCTAGAGCCGGCGATTGCGCCGTTGCGCGGCCGTGGCCAGAGCCTGAGATGATTCATCTATCGCACTTCTCGCTGAAGTTCGGCTCTACCAGGCATCCTACGGTCTTCACGCGCTATTCTTGAATTTCGAGCGTTACACGAAGGAAAAGCGATAGAATTCGCGGTCGCTGACCAGGTGATCAAATACGGTTCGCTTGCTGCGGTGCGCAAAGTCGCACCCGGGCATAGGAGTTGAGCGTGCCTTCCCAATCAGCGGCCGAACATTGTTCTACCCTGTGCGGATGCTTTGGCCCGCTCGACCTCAATAAGCACATCACGCGATTTCCAGGGCTTGGGAATATAAATGACACCAGGGGGCAGGTGTTGAAGGCTCTCGCCATCGCCCCCAGAGGTCAGCACAATTGTGAGATGCGGCCAGCGTACCTTTGCCTCGCGTGCCAAATCAACTCCGTCCATGGCGCCGGCGAGTTGAACGTCGGCAAAAATCATAGCTGCTTCCGATCCACGTAAGAGCATGACCGCAAGGGCAGCTTCGGCACTTTCGCATTCGACGATCTCTAAATCGCTATCCTCAAAAAGAGCGACAGTGAGTGAGCGGATATCCCTGTCGTCTTCCACGATAAGGATAACCCGTCGCGCAGTTTTTGATTGGTCCAAACCTGCCCCCCGATCACCTGGTACTCTACAAATTATTGGCGGATATTTTCTTCAATCCGCACAAGACGATTAAACGATCCTCGTCCCGTTCGAGGCTCTTTAGGAGCAACCCCCGTGCTAGAAGCGGCACGGGGGCTACTGCCTGGAGGTTCATTACGGCCGTCGAGCCGCAACGTGAAAAGATTGTCACACGCAATAGACCGCATTAGGACGGGAGATAATCTGGCACCAGATTGTCTGTGACTGTGACTTGTTGGCAACAGAGTGCTGCCAAGTTAAAGCGCTCACTTTTTGGAGATAAACCGTGCGTGGCGCAGAGCGCAAGCGAGGTGAATCGAATAATATAGGGCAACGATTCTGGCACGAAGCGATGCAGGGCGGGCCTGTCTGGCACGCGAGAAACGCACGAGTGTGAGCAATGAGAAAAATTGGGGCGATGCTGTGTTTTGGCCTCGGAGTGGCTTTCACTCTCGGGGCGCTCTACTCGCTTATACTTGAGTCACTTTCTAAAATCGTAGTTCCTGGGATTTTTGCGGCGATATTTCTACTCAGCGGCTTTTTCCTATCGCGCCGTTCGAAGTGATATCGAGCGAGGCCACTCCCATGCGGACAAACAGGCGACCGATCTCGCGGACCTTTGCTGCGGTGCGTGAGTCTCCCAGTTGCCTAGTCGCGCTGCCCGAGGTTGGTGGAAGAGCGAACTCAACGCGTACGTCTCGTGAAGCCGCGTCTTGGATAGAACCAGTCATACGGCATTGCTGTTGGAACTAATCACTCGCCTGCCGGCAACAGCATTTGCAGATCGATAGTCGATCGTTGACCGAGCGCCGGTCCATTCTCAGCAAGCCAAGCATCGGCGGTCTGCCTGCCGAGGTCGAAGAGGTACTCAAGAAATGCGGAATAGTTATTGCGCTTGGTAGATAGGGCGATCTTCTCGAACTCCGGGTGCGCTTCGATAATGTGGAAATGGAGACGATCAAACCGGGCGCGGTCGAGCAGGCCCTCGTCGACGAACTTTAGGAGGACCCCAATGGCGGAGAGCTCCAACCAAAAGGTGGAGTTGAAGCTAATCTCGATCAGGCGATCTTGGATATCACGCATGCTGCGTGGCACTCCTTCGCGTCGGATGGGATCGATCCTGACAACGATCAGGTCGCACTTCGGAATCTTCTGCACGAGGGCGGCGAGTGCAGGATTCCCCGTATAACCGCCGTCCCAGTACGCCTCGCCGTCGATCTCGACCGCTTGAAACAAGTGTGGCAGGCACGCCGAGGCCAGAACAGCGTCGACGGAGATGTTCGCGTTGGTGAAGACACGCCGCGTCGCAGTGCGCACATTGGTCGCGCACACCATGAGCTGGAGGGTCTCTTGTGCACGCAAGCCGTCGAAATCGATCAATTGGGTGAGCAGGTCGCGCAATGGATTGTAGTTGGCCGGATTGAACTCATAGGGCGACAAATTCCGAGTTGTTATGTCCCACATGTGATAAGCAGGTGTGTACTCTAGTCGCAGACGCGATGCGGTCTCGCCTGACAGTGGCTTAAGAAAGCTTCCGAATCCGGGCATCTTGCCGATGCCCTCCCAGAACCGACGGAGTGTTTGGCGTGCTTGCTCCGGCCCTCCTCGTACTAGCCCGTCGGCGAGGGCCACGGCATTCATGGCGCCTGCACTGGTTCCCGTGACGCCAATGATTTCGATCGTCGTCTCTTCTAGCATCCGATCGAGCACGCCCCACGTGAAGGCTCCATGCGATCCGCCACCCTGCAAAGCCAAGGCGATCTTGCGCCGCCCCGGCGCCGAACTTGATTGATCCGTCATAGTAATCGCCGATCCTCAACGTCACCGATGCCCTCGGCCTGCGTTTGTGCAAGCAAAATTCAAGCCAACGCAAAAGGGCTCAGCTGCACGATCACACGTGGAGCCGGTGGAGAAGACCGGATGTCTGCGCTAGGGGCGCTATTGGGCGATAAGCGGACTCGCATTCTGCCGTTGATCCCGCTCGGACATCTAAACCGCTGTGATAAAGTCCAGCGGTCACACCGAGCGCCCACTGACTAATCGGCTGTAAATCTGATTAACTGTGATGCGACTGTGATTGGTTCCGGGGGCCGCGAATGACTGAGCTACTGGTTGCGTTGGGCTTGATCGCCGGAGTTGTCGCCGCTCACGAGATTGGTTTTTGGCTAGGATCACTGACCCAATCGGCTGATGAGCCTTTCAACCGACAAGTGGCCGTGGTTCGGACATCCACAGCTGCTCTCGTTGCATTTCTTAATCGGCTTCGCATTTTCCGGGGCAGCATCGCGCTTTATTGATCGGGTAGATATCATTGTGAAGGAGGCGAACGCACTCGGTACCGCTTACTTGAGAGCCGATACCATCGCCGAACCTCAACGCGGCGAACTGAAGGCTGCGCTGAGAGAGTACACCGCCGACCGGGTCATATTGCTGAGTCGCGAAGGACGCGATCAGATTGAGCCCTTGCTCGCTAAGGTAAGTGGCCTGCACGAGCGAATGTGGAGATCGGCGATCAAAGCCACTCAGGACAACGCGCCATTGATGGCGAGTCGTTCTGCCGCCGATCAACGAAGTCATCGATCTGCATTCGACGCACCTCGCTATGGCGAGAAGACATTTGCCCGTTCTGATCATGGCGGTCCTTTTAGGGACGGCGGCAATCGGCGTTGGTCTGCTAGGCTTCGGCAATGGTCGTGCGGGTCGCCGGTTTTCTGTGCTCGACTCGATTTACGGCGTGGTTCTCGCGGTCGCTCTGTGGATGACCATCGACCTGGATTACCCGGGCATCGGCTTAATCAGGTGTGAGCAATCTCAGTGTTGTGGAAGCCTTGGCTGCTATGAAATGAGTATCATCGCATGACGCAAGCGCAGACAGGGTGATGGGCAATTTCGAGGCCGCTCCCCGGCCGCGCGTTGATTGCGCCCGCGACGTTGATATTCTTCGCGGTGCCGGACGCGTTTTCATAGGAGAGGGTAAATGGATGATCCTCCGAGCCAAGACTGGATAGAGAAACGAATGGGACATAAAGCTTACGCGCGTAAGCGAAACTGGGGGGTAATAGCAATCGGGCTAGTGTTGTTTGTAGCAGTCTGCGGCTTGCTGTTGTTCTTGGCGGCATGGGCAAAATTGATCCGGTAACGGCGGGGGCGATCGAAATGGCATGCGCCAAGAAAGCTCTCTCCTGGAACCTGACGCCCACTCGGCTGGCGCGCGCCGAGAAGTGACCGAATAGTGGTGCGCGATGAACACCGACCCGACTCACACCGAATGACAGAGAGGCGCATGGAAGCGGTGTTCGGATGCGTTGGCTGATGCCGGTCTAGTCAGGGAAGCGTTGACACTTATGTCAGTGTGGAGTAGGCACAGAACAGATGAAAGGCCGGAATTTCGACAACGGAACAGATTTTGATCAACCTCGTTTCCGGGGCGCTAGGTGCGCGTTGCCGAAGGCAGGTCGTCCCCCAACTTCGATCTCGGATGATTGGCAACATCAGGCCTCGTCCCATCGGAGGTGGGTGCTCGGCCAAATCGTTACGTTATTGCTTCCGTCGATATTGGCCGCCGCGCAGTCGGGAATCTGAGCTCGGCGGCATCGTCTCACAGGCGATCGCTGGGGTGCTGCGGCGCGATACTCACGGCGATCATTGGCGCAATCAAAAACAAATCTGCTGCCTGACAGGCCAACCTCGCACGGGCAGGGCATCCGTTAGCACCTGAATAGAAGTCGCGGGACGCTACCGCGTCCCTTCGGACGCGAGACAATTTGCGTTGCCGCAACAGGTAGCAAAATTGACGTTGCGGAACGGCGCATCGTTCTATGCGGTCATATTGGGCTTGTGGAGAAGTCGAATAACGAGGACAAAATCTATTCTCATCCCTTGCTTGCATCGAAACTCTGACATAGTCCACGCTGCTTGCAGCGATGGCTTCGGTCATCAAGTCGGTTCGGCGGACCACGCGCGAGGTGCGTCGATGAGCAGGGGTTCCCGAGTTGGATAACGGCCGGGAGATAAGCTGCCCGGTGCAGAGTTCAATAATCGCCCGTAATGTGGAACCGCTGCAAGCCTTGAAGGACCGCTTGGGGCAACCCGGCGGTCCTTCGACATTTCAAACGTAACTTGAAAGAAGGCTCGACCGCATCAACGACCGGTCCATAGCGCGCTGACAAGGTTTGGTCGGTGGCGGCGCCGAATATTTTGAGGCTCTCTTACCGATTATTGAGGCGATGGGCGGCGCTTCGGTCATTTGATCTTGAGCCTGACCGCCGAATTCTTTCCCCCGATTGCTCTCGATCTCGTACTCGACGGTCTGTCCCTCATTTAGCGACCTTAGGCCCGCCTGCTCAACAGCCGAAATGTGCACGAACACATCCCTGCCACCGCCGCCACCTGACGGCTGGATAAACCCATAACCCTTTGTCGGATTGAACCACTTCACGGTACCCGTCGCCATTTCAGTCTCCGATTTGACGCCGCACCCTACACACCGCAGCCAAGCGCGGCTAGCGCAAATCGCCGACCTTAACTCATGGCGATGCAGTGGGGGCAATGTCGCCGTCTGGGCGCTTCGCGGCTTTTGCGGTCGTAGCGGGTTCAGTAGCTATTGGGGGAAAGCGGACAGGTCGTCCGATCTTCGCTGAGCCGGACGTTAGTGACCCACTCCGGTCATCGGACGACCAAATTTGCTGCACTGTCAGCATTCTCGCACGACGATGTGGTAATGTGCGGCTCCCGGAATGAGGTGGGGGCCTATGAAACGGCGCGAATTCGTCACCCTGCTAGGCGGAGCGGCTGCGTGGCCGCTAGCTGCAAGCGCGCAGCAAGCGGGGCGAACTCGTCGGATCGGGGTGCTATTCGTTGGCCTCTCACCAGAGAGCAAGGAGGCAAGGCAATTTAGGTTGGGACTTCGGGATGCAGGTTTTTCCGAAGGACAGGATGCAGTGATCTTTTGGCGATCTGCGAAGGGGGACTACGATCAGGTTCCGGCTCTAATCTCGGACCTTATCCAGAACAAAGTGGATGTGATTGTCCTAGACAGCACGGTCGCCACCGAAATGACCAAGCGAGCCACATCTACGATTCCTATTGTCATGGCTCTTGTTCTTGATCCGGTTGGTTCCGGGTTGGTGGAAAGCTTGGCGTATCCCGGCGGAAACATCACCGGGCTTTCGATGATGGCGACCGAACTCTATCCCAAGCGATTGCAGCTACTAAAAGAGATAATCCCGCAGCTCAACAGGGCAGCTGTCCTCTGGAATTCTGATCATCCTTATCATGCCAAGGTTGTCGAAGAACTCAAGGCAATTGGGCCGCGACTATCAATCGATCTGAAGTTCGTTGGTGTACGAGCACCTGAACAACTCAATCCGGCATTCTCTGAGATCAAGCAAGCAGGCGCCCAAGCACTCTATGTAGTAGAGGACCCCATCTTCTTTGCTCACCGGGTACCTCTTCTGGAGATGGCGGCCGCTGCGCAGTTACCAACCATTCACGAGTTGCGGCGGTGGCCTGAAGCTAATGCCCTTGTCTCCTACGGGCCGGACCTGCACGACCTATTTCGTCGGTCCGCGTTTTATGTCGGACGGATTCTGAAAGGCACCAAACCAGCCGATCTGCCCGTCGAACAGCCGACCAAGTTTGAACTTGTGATCAATCTCAAGACTGCAAATCTGCTCGGGCTGAAAGTTCCCGACAAGGTGATTGCCCTCACCGACGATGTGATCGAATAGGCCCCTATGCGCCGCACTGCATGAGTCCGTTCGTCACCCGAAGCGGCGGATCGCTGCGCCGCGATAGTTCGGTCGCTGTTTGGGGAAGAGCGGACGCGGCCAAACTGCGGGCCATCAAGGCCACGCGCCTCTTGTTAGAGCAGCCCTGCACCGACATGATCGCGGTTCAGCTCGGCATCGCGAGCGCAGCAACGCACTCCAAGGTGTAAAAAGTCTATGCCGGCTCTGGTGGAAAGGTGTCAAAGTCGCTAATCGCAAGAAAAAGCCCCGGCGTAAACCGGGGCGAGTTCTCAAAAGGGGATGTGCCTCCAAGGAGGCACAGGTCGTACCTAGCCATAACTAAATGACATTCTAAAGGCACTCATTATCAAACCCGGCGTGACAAGGAAAAATCTTCCAGATCAGTTGGCCTCGTGAGGTTGAAGCGATGCATCGCTTTCAAGCTGCCGCATATTCGAAAGACGATCATATGTAGTAAAGCCCCGCCCAGTGGTCTGACACCGGAACGGGGCTGGATACTCCGACAGGGATCATGGTTCCATCGGAGCATCTGGAGCTATTAACGGGATCAGTATGCGCCGTATGTGCCGCCGCCGAAGCGGTAGTTGACACCGATGCGGGTTACCCAGGCCGAGCTATCATGCTCGAAGCGTACCCCGCGGGCGGGGGCGCAGAGGATCGAGCAGGTGAATGCGGTCTCTTCCGTTTGGAAACGGGCGTAGAGCACTTCGCTCTTGAGGCTCCAGTTGGAAGCGAACTGCCACTCCGTGCCGAAGCCCGCAGTCCAGCCCAAGCGCGTCTTGTCGGACGAGAAGCCCTCGCTGATCCCTAGGACGGGGATATTAAGGTCAACGCTTCGCTCGGTTTTGGCGTAGGCGAGACCGCCGGTCACGTACAGCATGAGGTTGTCTACGACAACGCCCGTGCGCGCCCGGATGCTGCCAAAGCTTTTAAGGTGGCTTGACGCGGCAAGCGTTGCGAATCCAAGCGGGCCGGCAAAGAGCTCGTCATGGCCGACGTTTGCCCAATTGTAATCGGCCTCGATGCCAAAGACGGTGCAGCGGGATTGCCAGTTGTAGCCGCCCTGAATGCCGCCGACGAAGCCGTCCGAGCTCCGAGTCGCCTCGTTCGGCAGGAAGAAACCAGCGAAGGGGCCAAAGCCGTCGAGATCTCTGAAGCGATGCTCGCCGTAGCCCCAGCCTGCGTTGGCACCGACATAGAACCCACCGAATTGCGCGCAGGCCGGCGCCGGCGGGAGCGGCCTAGCCTTCACAGCCATGTCGGCCGCGTTGGCAAGACCACAGCTCAGCAAAGATGCGCTCGCGATAGCGAAGATTAAACGTTTCATGATTGGGTCCCCCGTTGGATGCATTCTTTAAAGTGTATCGTGGATGGGTCCCAAAAGCTGTCGCCCCTGAGACACACCTCAAATGATTAATTAACCATAACACCGTACCGCCCAAAAACTGGAACACGTTGTCCCAAATCAGCAACGGCGGCAATTTCGGTGATCAGTTGTCTGCGGCGGACCGCTGATGCCCTACAGCTCTCGCAAAATGTGAAGCGGCGATGTTGCCCATTCTCAAATTCTTATTCACAGCGCCGCCATCGCGGGTCGAGCACCGCCGCAATCCAGCATTACATAAATTCAGGGTCCGCTTTTTTCCAAAGGATTCTCGTTCCGAGGGGAATTTATGTCGCAATATCGTACCAATACATTGTTCTTGCCGAATTCGTCGATTTTACGCTGTGATGCGACGGAATAGTCCTCAGTAAAATAACATCGGTCCGCACAATAATCATTTAGCCGACTTATTCGATCGTTGAGATTTGCAATAAAACTATTTCGCGGTTCAAGCATCATATTGTAGACGCGCACCAATCCCGTGTATCTCAGTACGTCACGCTCGATGTCCATCTGGTTCTGAATAGAGTCAAGTTTCTTGAGGCAGACGCGATCTTCTTCCTTCATCGGCCAAGATTCGATCTCTGATTTCGACGCAATCGCGTAGCTGCTCGCTTGAGATACGTAGCGCGCCTGCGGGGCATTCGCCGCCACTTTTAGCCTCTTCGATGTTAGGCCCGCGAACGTAGATTTTCGGTGAGCCGGCCCGCCTCCGTGCATCCGCCTCGTCCATCGTCGCGACCAGCAAGACAAGGATCAGTCCGGAGCCAACCAGCCCAGAGCATTTAAGTATTTTCCGGGTTGCCCCTATCCACGCACACATGACGCCACCATTGAAGGCTTGGATATTAGGCCATTTCTTTGATCTTACCTGTGCCTTCAAGGTCACATAGCGTCCACGAATTACCAATCACGCCTGCCGGATGATGCCCGCGCCTCGATGGGACTTCGCGAAGCAACTCTTCAACTCGTTCAACGCCCAATCTGGAGCAGGCGTCGGTCAAATATCGAATCGGCGCGGGGTCCTCACGTCGACGGTGCAATACAGCCGTCGACATCTTTCGGCTGATCTACGCCTTGAAGCAGGCTGTTAGGTCAGCAAAGCCCGCGCTTTACGAAGCCCATGTGGCTTTGCTGCACTACACAGGTTTACCGGGGCATGCTGAATGAATACTCCATGTTAAGTTTGCAGGAGGGGCAAATGAAGAAGCTTCTAGTTGCAGCGGTCGCCACACTGGTTGCAGTGAGCGTCGCTGGCTGCGCAGCGGTTGGCAAGGGCAAGGGCAAGGCTCCGCCCCCGATCGTGACGAAGGGCTAATTGCTCTGTTTTGAGCTGCGGCGTTACGGCGTAAGTTACGCGGGCTGACGTTGCGCCTCAAACACGCGCTAGCGCCGTTCAATGATCGCCCTCCGTGGTCGCCATCGCTCGGCCGCGATGACGAGGACAACGGGATTTGTCTCGCCCGCTCGATCGGCGTGCATATGCCGAGGCCGGCGGCCTCATTGGATTGACGGTAACGCCGGCTCGTCATCTACGCGACAAAGATTTGCCAATCCGGCCGGCTAATTCGAACTGGTCCTGAACCTCAACACTTCCGGTATCGTCGCCGGGCAAACTCCTCGCGCTGGCCCTCGGCGTGATCAGTCATTTGCCAGTGCGAACCCCGCGATCTCCAGACTGCCTCCAGGTTGCGTCTACTTTTTATCGCTGCCAATAGCCGCTATTATGGCTTTACAATTATCACTGAGCTTGGTGAGGGCGTCCCTGATGCAAGCCACTTTTTGAATGCCCTTGACGCTACCGCATTCCTTGGTCACGTCCGCGCTGCATGATTTTGCAGCCGCCGCGGCTTCTGCCAGCCTTGTCTTGCACTGTTCAGAAAGGTCTTGGAGATGCTCCTTGAGGCAAGCGGCGATACGGCCATTTCCAGGTTCGATGTTGGCGCAGGCTTTCTTGATATCCAACGCGCAGACACGCGATTGAGCCATCGCACTCGACACGAGCAGGAGTGACAGCGCAACGCAGATCGACAACATTTTCAGCATATGGACCTCTCCCATAATCCGATCCTACTCACTTAAGCGGAGCACTTCCATGATATTGGAACTAAATCGGAGAGATAAAAAGCACTGGGCTACCACCCGCAATGAAGTGAGGGGTGGATTAACGCGCGCCCGGACATCTCAGACTCTAAATCATCCTTCCATTGCCCTGTGTCCCTTAAGTTGTGTTTGGGGCGCCTATCCGAATAGCCTGCGCCGAGCGAAAATATCGACTTCAAGGAGAGAGCAATGAAAACTTCAGTGGGACTGCTTGCCGGGCTGTTAGCCCTGGCTGTCGAAATGTCCACCGTGGCACTCGCGCAAACCTATCCCAGCCGGCCGATTCGCATCATCGTGCCTTATCCCGCGGGCGGCGTACTCGATACCATCACGCGCGCGATCGGCGAGCAGGCCCGGCACTCGCTTGGACAACCCTGGATTATCGAGAACCGGATGGGCGAAGCGGCGCCGTCGGAATGCAGGCTTGCGCTCAAAGCGCGCCGGACGGTTACACCTTCTGCGCGGTGACCGGCGAAGCACTTTCAGTTACGCCGCATTTCGATCCCAAACTCTACGAGCGTTACAAATCGCTTGTACCCGTCTCGCAATTCGTAACGGCACCTGGTGTCGTATATGCCAACCCGCAACTCCAGGCGGGCAACCTGCGCGAAGTGGTAGCGCTTGCAAAAGCGAAACCGACGGAACTGAACTATTCGTCCTGGGGGCCGGGAACGTCACCGCATCTCTTCTTCGAGTGGCTGAAGAAGACCAACGGCATCGATATCCTGCACATCCCGCTCAAGGGCTCGAACGATGCCATGAATGAAGTGTTGTCGGGTCGCGTCCAGCTTTCGTATGTAACCGTGGGGTTCGCAAAGCCGCAGATCGATGCCGGAAAGCTGAAACCGCTTGCGGTCCTTGGCGACCAACGCTCGGACTTGCTCCCGAATACACCCGCGATGACCGAGCTGGGTATTAGGTTTCCATACAAGGGCGCATGGTTTGGTTTGCTTGCGCCGCCCGGCACGCAGACCGACTTCCTTGAGAAGATCGCAATGGCCGTGAACGGTGCGGTCAACAATCCGGAGCTGCGCGCCAAGTTTCTTGACGGACAGGGTTACAAGCCGGTTGGCTCGTCGCCGACGGAGTTCGCCGCAATCGTGAAAAGCGAGTATGCTCATGGTGCTGAAATTCTGCGTGTGACCGGCATCAAAGTAGAATGAGCGGACGCAAAATTGCTTACCAGTGACGTCGCCTTGAATTTGGAGACCGGCCGTGACGGCACGGATTTTGGAATCCGGCGCCTAGATTTGACATTTTCGACTTTAAGTTATCCCCTACCGTTGCCTCGTGTTCCTACGTTTGGTGTTTGGGATGTCCGCGAGACGGTCCCCGAGCCATACGTGATTTTTTTTCTATTATTTTTTTTAGCGAGGAGCCACCGAGTCCCTTCCCTCCCTGCTACCATCATTTATTAATTTTGGAGATCGCGTTTCACGCGCTTGCCCAGTGCCTCGTGTTCCGTGCGTGATGTGTTTGGGATGACCCGTGAGAGGGGTGTATGGCTCAGCAATTTAATTGCAGGCCCATATCATTCACTGTTGGTTCGCGACCCGCGCGTCGCCAACGCTTGTCCGTCGCCGGCTGTCCCGGACGGAGGGCGTTGTGAATTCGCCGACGCCACGGCCAGGACTGCGAGGCCGTGGCTTTGGACTCAGTAAGAGCCAGTTGTCCGCATCTGGCTTGGCGTCTTTCCCGTCCAACGCTTGAACGCGTGCGTGAACGAGCTCACTTCATGAAAGCCAAGCAGCCACGCGATCTTGGATACATGTAGATTGCGCTCATTGAGGTAACGAACCGCCAGATCGTGGCGCAGTTGCTGAAGTACTTCAGTAAAGTTTAACCCCTCATCCGACAACTTTCGCTCAAGCGTCCTCTGGCTCATTCCCAGAGTGTGGGCAACATCCCCCACAAGCACTCTTCCGTGAGGAAGCGCCGACGAGATGGCATTCTCAAGTCTGGTACGCAACTGGCTCATATCATTTCTTCTATCGGCTAGCACCGCCTCGCAATATTTCAAGAGGAGGTCATTGAGATAATTGTCAGAATGAATGAGAGGTAGCTCACGTGCGTCAGCGTTCAAGGCAATCTCGTCTTTATCAGCACCGAATTGTACTTTCGTTCCGACAAAACGCGTCATGTCGGAGATGTCTCCTGCTCGATGATGAGCGATCGAAAAGTGTTGCGGTACGAGGTGATGCCCCGTCAGTGAGCGGCAAATTCGTATTACAGCGAACATGCAAAATTCGACTTGATGTCTGTCAGAGTGCCGCGGAACGCTTGAGTAACTCAAACTGATACTGAGCCTGTTTCCCTCTCGATACTCGAATACCAAAGCCTCGTTTGTGATCTTGCTGTATCGAGCAATCCGCTTCAGTGCCTCACCCAAGGTTTGTGAAGACGCCATGACGTAATAAAGCAGCCCGATTTCGCCCAGATCGAAATCGCGAGCTAGCGTGAAGCCAAGGCAGTCATCCTTCAGAGCAATCGCTGCCTAGTCTAAAAGTGTAATCTGGCTTCGCACACTTAACCGCACTTCCGGGTCGGCAATCAGCTCCGGCGTCAGTCCAGCTCGCTTAAGAAGGGGCGCAACCGGCACGCCGGCGCTTTTGAGGCGCGCGATAGCCAGGCGCGAAAGGCCCCCTTGCGCCGTCGCGATTGAAGACAAGTCCCGTCCCGGAGTCACGGCCGAAGCGGTGCCATTGCTCATTTTCGACCCTCCGGCAGGGGCAAACGAGCAAGTTTTTGGCGAAGAGTAACAAGTCCGCAGACAGGGATCAAAGCGACTAAGAAGCAGTCCGCCAACAGAAGCGGTATCCGTCGCCCTTGTGCGTGTTGCCCGAAGACGAATTCCACAAAGCCATGACGCTCCCGGAAGCCAAATCGATCGCGCGCCATCTCGGGCTCACTCTGCGCCAGGTGCGCTCTGGCGCGTATCGAGTGAATTTCCGCAATGGAAACGAAACGACGGCGTACTACACGGACGATCTCGAAGATGCCGTCAAATCCGCG
Source organism: uncultured Alphaproteobacteria bacterium (assembly GCA_963807865.1). Lineage (GTDB taxonomy): Bacteria > Pseudomonadota > Alphaproteobacteria > Rhizobiales > Xanthobacteraceae > VAZQ01. The sequence goes on from CAWEDK010000036.1 coordinate 22,398, forward strand.
GTTGAGATGGCCCGTACCCGAGGTGTTGAGCGCCGTGCCTAGCATATCTGCGATCCCGCCGCGTAGAAAGGCCGCCATATGACGATATTTAAGCAAGCCGCGTTTTCGCTCGCATACGCGATCATCACTGTTGCCGTTGCTGAATTCGCTCTGTGGATTTGGAGCGGGACGGGCGGGTAGCCGCGCGGCACCGACGTGAAGTGTGAGGCGGAATAGGACTGGGGCCGATGACGTCTTTTGCCTCTCAAGCGTGTCCATGAGCCGCCTGTGCGCGTATTCATCCAGCGACGGGGTCGAGGGCGGGCTGAATGCGGCGCTGATGCGACCGCGATACGACCCGCGTTGACAGTCCTCAACGTGCCGATTGGTGCCACTGGCCTTCGGTATGGCCGTTGTTCACGTTCGCTGTCGACTTAGGCGCACGGAACCGCGATTTGGCCCGCCCGAACGTGCCCATCATGCGCAGCACGCTTCAATCAAAACGCGGTAGCCGAGCGTCACGACGGCTTCAACGTCGCCGTTTCGACACGCATGGTCAAGGGCATAGAAGTGACTTCTGCCCACACGGCGAGGGAAGGGCGTGGGCTGGGTTAAATTGGCGAAAGCACGAGGATTGAGGATGGAGGATGGAGGGCAGAGACATGCTGATCCACCTACACCTACACCCCCTCTGATCCACGTGGATCGGGCGATCTTCCTTCTAGTAGAGTTCCAGTACTTATTGTTCTGATCCACGTGGATCAGATGGATCAGATGGATCAAGTGGATCAGTGAAGAAAGGGAATAAGAGCTATGGTCGGGCCTGTTTTTGCTCAGCTTGATCCGAACGAGAGGCCGGCTGACCCTGAGCCGATGCTAGCTTCAGGCAGCGCTCTTGAATTCCTGAAGTCAATCTATTGCAATCCAACGGTGCCGCTGCCCGTAAGAATGAAAGCGGCCATCGAAGCCCTGCCATTCGAATGCCCGTAGCTGTCCGCCACCGCTTTCGTGCCGGTTAGGGACTTCGCAACGTTGTTGGAGGAACGGGTGAATCGGGTGAAGGCTGTTGAGGCTGGCGAGACGTTCAAGCCCAAAGTGATTGAGGCAACCCCCAATTCCTATCCCGCCGACGGTTTCGGATCGAAGCTATCAGACGGCATAGTCGGCGGTTGTGCTTAAACCGTTGGCGTAGCTCAATTGGCACCCGGTGGTTCGAATTTTCGCTAAGCGGTTTACGGACACTTTGCAAATTGGGGCAAGCATCGTCGTGTTCATCCGGGATCAACATGGTGGAAGGGCGACATGCGGAACCTCCGGAGCAAACAGCGTTACACGGAACTAAAACTCACAAAGGGCCTGCTTGCATCTTATCGCGATGATATTGTGACTGCGCGCCTGTTGCTCGCTTCCGAGAACTACAGCACGGTTGAGCAGCAAGCGGAGCTGTGGCAACTCATCGATAACGGTGAATTGTTTCTGAAGGTGCTTGCTGAGGATTACGAGTGGCAGCTTGAGCAGATTGACCGCGAGCTGGAATTGGAGCTACAGCGCTAAATCGCTGATGATAGCTTGCGATGTTGCAAAAAACTCGTCACTCCCTCGCGCGGCGCAGGCCGAGTGCGACCATTCGTCAGCTCGTACTGCCTTGACTACCCGCGTACTAACGGCCGTTCACGAACATTTTGAGCAGCGCTGGAGTTGGCTTAGAGATGAAGCCCTTCATCACAGTGGTATTCGTGATCACGTTCGCCTTCTTTGCTGACCTTTTATTCAACAGCGGCAAATATTCCATAGAATCTGGCATCGTAGCCGCTAACCTGTTTCATTTCTTCAAGTAGCGGCTACCAGCGCCTCACCGGGTCGCCGCTTCCACAATGACCCGCCGCGAACGCTCACGTTGCGCCGTCAGTGCTTTCATCACGAAAGAAGCCAAGAACGAAAACGCGGATGGCAGATGATAAATTGCTGTTCTGCCGTCCGCTATCGATGCTTTCAATCAGCTTGGATATCGTCGTTCCTTGGACAGCCGCAATTTCCCGTAAGCAGGTCCAGAACTGTGGCTCAATGCTGACACTCGTCTTATGGCCACCGATTACAACCGAACGCTTGGCGACTAACGACGTTCTGGACTGTTTGTTTCGCTCGCTCACCTGATCCCCACCAGCTTAGTTCCCCGCAAGAATATGATGCCTCTATAGTCGGGAAATTGTCGAGTGGCTTACGTTGTAGCTGCGGCCGATCTCAGCCAACGCCTCCCCAGCCTCTTTCCGTGCCTTGGCCTCCTGCGATTTGATGCCGAGTTAGCTTGGGCTTCCGGCCGAACCTGATCCCCCTGGCCATCGCCCGCTTGCGCCCTTCATCCGTCCTGGCCCTGATCAGCTCACGTTCGAACTCCGCCAGCCCGCCAAGCACCGTCAACATTAGCCGCCCGTGAGGGTTGCTTGTGTCGGCCCAAGTATCGGCGATCGATCGAAATCCCGCGCCCTTGCGGCTGACCGTGTCGAGGACGTTCAGCAAATCACGGGTGCTGCGGGCTAACCGATCCAACCGTATCACTAGCAACACATCGCCGGACTGCAGCGCATCGATCGCCTTCGCCAACTGCTTCCGATCCGTCTGAGCTCCGGACACCTTCTCAGCGAACACCATCTCAGCTTCTGCAACGGCTATCCAGCGATTTAAAAGCAAAGACTGTGCATAGCTTGAGTACCCCTATTGCACGGCACCCACCCCCACCCCCAAAATCTCAAACCTCGCGGCGACGCACACCTCCTGCGCATATTTTGTGAAGAAAATCGAAGCCTTTTGCATGCTTTGGAATTGACAAGTTGTGTTCTCGTTTAATACCGACTAGAGCGGACAGGAGTTGCCTATGACGAACGTCGATGCGGAACTTGAATTCTCCCCGCTCTCAGGAAGCGTTACTCATGACGGCGTCACCCTGCCGGTACGAATTCAAAGAATTTTGCAGGCGAGAATGGTCACTTGAAGTGATTGACGAGGACGGCGTCCCTACCGTCTGGAGAAATGCTTTCGCTACCGATAAGGACGCACTCGACGAATACCGTCGGACAGTTGGCATGTGGAAGGTGTTTACGCGTTTCTCGCTTCGGCCGACTGGAGAGTTAATCGCCACTTGAATTGACGGCGAAAGAGCGCGGTGCCGTACACATGGATGTTAAGCGCTATTTAAGATTAATTTTAGCAAAGCTTGGACGTGATCCCATCAACTAGGCAGAGTGATCGGCGGCGATCCCCTGTTGGCTTGCCCTGTTGACTGGTGGGATTGCTAAGCCCCAGCACGAATTTGCAGGGGATGCAGTTGGATCGGGGATATCAAACCAACTGCAGGGAGGGGAGCCCCGGCTCTTGCGCTGGCCGGGGCTTCTTCCATGATGACTTGGGGCTGCACATTGCGAAACATTAATCGGCCGCAAGCGACGGTAACTCGGGGTGCTAATAATGGTCGTCTCGCGAAATTGCGGGGCCTTAGACTTGGAGGGTCGTGCAATGTCCAAGCCGCTGTACCGCTGCGATCATTGCGCCGGCAAGTTCGGTCTCGTGTCTCATTCACATTTCGGCCGGCGCTTCTGTCGCAAAGCCTGCAAACAGAAGTTCGCCGCGAAAAGGGCGAGGGAGCGTGACGACCTAGTTGCATGGTTGAGTGGGTTCGCTCCTCTGACGAGCCGCTAGCGATCAACTCTACCACTAATATCTGCCCGTTCCTAAGTTATCGGGGCGGGTTGGACTGCCACCAAATCCGCAACCAGGTTTTGATGTGCTGGTGGACGTTTGAAGTTAAGGCGCTCGATTGCCTCACGCACTTGCTTCGCTCGCATGCGACCTCCGGGGAACCGTTCATTGGCGTTCGCTATTGCGTCTGGCAATCCCACAAAGGAAAGCAGCGACGAATTAACATTTGAGCCGAATAGAAGCTTCTCACGCCCCGAACTCCCGACCCTCAGATTTCGTGGTCTGGTACTTCAGCCAGCGGCGAGCTAATCGCCGCGTGAACGTGTTGCCGCTATAGCCTTCGATTTGTGTTTTCTTTGATTAACACAACAGTGCCAACGGTAACTCAACGATCCCTACGTCACAGGGCGGCTAAAGAGGCCCTCCAACTACGACACCCTCGCACTTGCGCCCCGGGCGCTTCGAGCGGCAGCACCGCCCGCGCGATCATCGCGCCACCCACGCGATGGCGAACGTCAAGAGAACGGATTGGTCACCAAAATGGTCGCGAACACGCGACCATGGGTCGGGATTGAACGGCACGCCACGACACGCGCCGCCATAATTCCCAATACAAATCAACACTTGGAGGGACAGAACAAAACGGGTCGGGACGACCGCCAACAAATTTCGAGTGCGGTGCTTTCAACCACTCAGCCACCTCTCCGTGGCCGCAAGGGGACGTGGAACGTCCCCCGCCGGTCGCCCGCTATGTAACGAACAGCATGCGCCGAGACAAGGGCGGGCGGCGCTACTTCACCATCTGGTTGATCCAGCCGATCATCAGGTCGGCGATGGCGATATTGTTCTTGTCCATCATCAACATATGACTGTTGCCCTTGTGCCCGGCCTCGGGCAGCAGCAGGAACTTGGCGTCGCCGCCGACCGATTTCAGGGCGTTGACCGTCGTCAGACAGCCGTTGCGCCGTTCGTCGCCGTTCGGTCCCGGCGCACCCTCGCTGTTGTCGCCCCAGACCGCGAGCGTCGGCACGCGCGCGAAGATCTTCGTGATCTCTTCCATGTTGACCGGCCCGCAATTGCCTTCGACGTTGATGAACGCCCGCATCTTGATCGCCTTGAGGCGCACCAGGTCCATGCCGTAGGCGCCGGATTGCGAGTGCACGATCACGATCGCCGCCCCGATCTTGTCGAGCAGCGCACCGAGCGCCTGCACGGTGTTGGCGCCGCCGCCGCCGAGCGTCGCCTCGGCGTTGGGCACGAGCTGCGCGGTGTACTGGTCGAACGCCTCGACCGGAAACTGCGAGCCCGGAAACGGCGTCGGAAAGGTCTTGCCGATGCGGAAGAAGTACCAGGCGCGTTCGCGCGGCGCGATCTGGATGTCGGGCAGCGCCTTCGCGTCGGCCTCGCCTGCGCGGGTGCGGTTGATCACGGTCGGATCGAAGCCCGACCGGCCGCGGCCGGAATGATCGACCACGTAGACCGGGAAGCCCTTGCGCGCGAAATACGTCGCCCAGCCCTCGCGCCCGTCCGGCGTGGTCTCGTAGGTCATGCCGGTGTGGCCGGAGCCGTGCACCATCACGACCGGCGGCCCGCTGACCGTTTTCGGGATGCGGTAGTGCACGTACATCTGGTTGACGGTGATCGTGCCGGGTTGCGGCGCGCTGAACGCCGACGTGCCCGGATGGCTCGATTGGGTTTGCCGGCCGTTCACGAAGAAGCTGCCCTCGTCCTGCAGTTCCAACGGTCCGCCGAGCGAAGCCGCCATCGCAGAGCCTCCTGCCGCCGCCAGCAGGGCCGCTGCGAGGCAGGCCGCCGGGACTCGATATGGGTGATGCATGGCGTTCTCCCTCATGATGGCGCGAGCTGCTTATCTGGTCGCGGCGGCGGCTCTCGAGCGGCTCACGACCGCCCTGCCCCGCCGAAACCTCGCCCGCCTTGTTGGCGGCAAGCTTATTGCGCGCACGCGATTAGGCAAGGTCGGTCACGGTCCGGCAGCCTGCCGGCGGGCGTGTGGGCAGCAGCCACGTCCCAACGGGGATGACCGGGTTCCGCGCACGTACTATATCCCGCTATGCTGGTGTGGATGCTGGCCCTGGATGCTGACCCTGGATGCCGGCTTGGTGAAAGGCGATCCGCGTGCTGAGGATCGAGACAGTTCGACGGGAATTGCGCGGGATCGCGCTCGCGCTGGTGATGGTCGCAGCCACCACGGCCATCGCCTACGTGCTGATCCACACCTTCGAGGTCCGGCGCGGCTCGGTGATCTACCTGCTGCCGGTGCTGCTCGCCGGCTGGCATCTCGGGCTGATCCCGGCGCTGGTCGCAGCGGTCGCAGGCGTGCTGTGGTCGGGCTACCTGTTCTTTTCGCCGTTCTACAGCTTCTACGTCGCGCGCCCGAACGAGATCCTCAATTTGCTGCTCTTCATGGTGGTCGCGGTGGTCACCAGCCACCTCGCCAATTCGATGAAGCGGCAGACCGAGATCGCCCGCCGGCGCGAGAACGAGATGAGCGATCTCTACGCGTTCTCGCGCCAGCTCGGCTTTGCGCGCTCCGCCGAGGAAATCTACGATGCGATCGAGTATCACCTCGCCAATCTGGTCCGGCGCAAGGTCGTGCTGTTCGTCGCTCAGGGCGGCCGCGACAACGACAAGCTGCCGGACGACAAGACGGTGCCGGAGCGTGTGCGCGCCGAGATCGCGACCGTACAGGGTGGCAGCACAATGGCCGCGACCGTCGCGGACCACACCGGCAACATCTGGCTGGTGCGGCGGGTATCGGAGAAGAATCCCGACTTCGGAATCATCGCGATCGACCTCGGGAGCGTGCCGGCCAGCGCGGTGACCGAGGTCCGGCAGCGGGTCGACGACCTCCTCTCCGATGCGGCCGCCACGCTGGAGCGCCTCGACGTCGCCCGCGCGATCCACGACGCCAAGATGCGCTCCGAGACCGATCTGCTGCGCGAGGCGCTGATCGGTTCCGTCAGCCACGAATTGCGTACGCCGCTGGCCTCGATCCTGGGCGCCGCCACGGTACTGAGCCAGTCGCCGGTCGTAGCCGGCGATGAACGGCTGAGCTCGCTCGCGGGCGTCGTGCGGGACGAATCGGAGCGCCTCAACAACGACATCCAGAACCTGCTGGACGCCACCCGGATCAGCCTGGCGCAGATCCGGCCGCGGCAGGAGTGGATCGAGCCACAGGACATCGTCAATTCGGCGCTGGAGCGGCGGCGGCGCCGGCTCGCCGGTCACGATCTCGCGCTCGATATGGACTCGAATTTGCCGTTGATCTATGTCGATGCGGTGCTGGTCGAACAGGCATTCGCGCAGATCGTCGACAACGCGGCGAAGTATTCGCCGCCGGGCTCACCGATCAAGATCGCCGCCCGCCGCAACGGCAGCGACGTGATCCTGTCGGTCGGCGATTCCGGTGTCGGACTGACGGCCGAGGAAAATGCGCGGCTCGGCGAACGTTTCTTTCGCGGGGCACGTCACGCGGGGACGACATCAGGTTCGGGCCTGGGCCTGTGGATCGCCAAGGCCTTCGTTACCGCCAACGGCGGCAGGATCGAAGCGGTGAGTGCCGGTGCCGACTGCGGCACCAACGTGTCGATCTACCTGCCGTTTGCGGGATCCGCGAACCAACCCGAGGTCGAAGCAGATGACTGAAGAATCCCCCGTAGTCCTCGTGGTCGACGACGAGGTCCAGATCCGGCGGTTCCTGCGCGCGGGCCTCGAACTTGACGGTTTCACCGTGCAGGACGCGGAGACCGGCGCGGAGGCGTTGCGCTGGGCGACGCTCAAGCCGCCGGATCTCGTCATCCTGGACCTGGGCCTGCCCGACATGGACGGCTCCGAGGTGCTCGAGCGCCTGCGGACCTGGTCGAGCGTGCCGCTGATCGTGCTGTCGGTGCGGTCCAACGAGGCCGAGAAAGTGCGGCTCCTGGAAAAGGGCGCCGACGACTACGTGGTCAAGCCGTTCGGCATGGCAGAATTGTTGGCGCGGGCCCACGCCGCCATGCGCCGCCACGCGCGGGTGTCCGCGGGCGAGCCGGTCGTGCGGGTCGGATCGCTCGCCATCGACCTGCCGGCGCGAATCGTCACGGTCAACGGCGTGCGCGTGACCCTCACGCCGAAGGAATACCGCCTGCTGCAACTGCTGGCCCAGCACGCCGGCAACGTCGTGACCCACCAGTTTCTGCTGAAAGAGGTGTGGGGTTCGCCGCACCTGCACGACACCCACTATCTGCGCATCTTCGTGCGCAAGCTGCGACAGAAGATCGAAGAGGACCCAACTCAACCCCGGATCCTGCTCACCGAGCTCGGCGTCGGCTACCGGCTGGCACTGGCCGAGACTCAGACGCCGGCGCCCGCCACGGCGAATTAGAGCAAGCGCGTCAAGACGGCCACTGCGACGTGCGCCCCGAATCCAGGCTGTTGTGAATGTGCCCTCTCCCCTCGCCTGACGATGGAAGCTGATAGCGCACGGTTCATAAAGCTCTGATTTCGCTTGCGAGAACGTGGACGGCAACTTCACTATTCTGGCTGGATGTTGGCAGCCTTGACCAACTGGCCGCGCAGCGCGATTCCGTCGCGAATTGTCTGCGCCAAATCATTGGGCTGATCCGCGATAACCGCAACACCGAGCGTGCCGAGACGCTCCTTCACGGCTTCGACCCGCAGTATCCGCACGACCTCTTGATTAAGACGAGTAACGATCGGCGTTGGCGTTCCGGCGGGAGCGAATAAACCGAGCCAGGAAGACATTTCGAAACCGGGAACGGTCTCGGCCACAGTGGGGATTTCCGGCATCGCCGAATAGCGGGTCTTTTCGACAACGGCGAGAATCTTGATCTTGCCAGTCGAGACGAGCGGAGCCGCCGACGAATGACTGAGAAACGCCATCTCGATATGACCGCCGAAGAGATCATTGGCCGACAAGGAACCACCGCGATAGGGCACGTGCACGATATCGATGCCAGTCTTCAGCTTGAGCAATTCGCCAGCGAGATGATGCGGCGAGGCCATGCCCGACGAGCCGAATTTAAGCGAACCAGGCTTCGACTTCGCGTATGCGATCAGTTCGGCGACGGAGTTGACCGGAACCATGTGGTTGACAGCGAGCGCGATGATATTGGCGCCCGCATTGGTGATCGGTTCGAAGTCCTTCACCGGATCGAAGGCCATGCTGCGATAGAGATGGAGGTTCGATGTCATCATGGCGTCGGTGCCGATCAGCAGCGTATGGCCGTCAGCGGGCGCACGGGCCACGAAGGCGGCGCCAATGTTTCCACCAGCGCCAGGCCGACTGTCGATGACGATTGACTGGCCAAGCGCGGTCTGGAGCCGCTCACCGATCACCCGCGCGAGCGTATCGCTCGCGCCACCCGGAGCCTGTGCGACGATGATCGTCACCGGGCGGGTGGGATAGGTCTGGGCTTGCGCCGGCTGGAAGCCGCCCGCCGCCGATATCGATGCAGCCACTGCGATCGACCTGACAATTGCGGCCATTGATCGATTTTCCTCCTTGCTATTGTTCAGTTCAGCGTCCGAGCGGCTAAGCCCGCGATCCACGATATCGACGGGGTGTCATCCCTTGCCGCGGCCGCCCGAGAGCGGCCGCTTGGCAAGCTCGGCGACGCGGTCGATGTTCGGGGAGAAGCCGAGCCCCGGCGTCGTCGGCAAGGTTATCCAGCCATCTTTCGGCGTCGGCAGTCCGTCATAGATTTGCGCGCAGAGATTCACGGCTGGCAGGTGATACTCGACCAGCCCGCCATTGGCGACGCCGGCGTGCAGATGCATGTTGTGGAAGGTCCATGCGCCACCATTGGCGATGGGCACATTGAATGCCGACGCCATGCCCGCAACCTTGACGCACTGGGTGAAGCCGCCGCCGATCGCGACATTTGGCTGCAACACATCGACAGCGCCGTGTAGCAACAGGTCGCGGAACCGATAGCCGAGGCCCTCATTCTGGCCTGCCGCCAACGGCACTGCGGTTTGGCGGCGCATCTCCGCCATCAGGCGCACGTCGTTCTGCGTGATCGGTTCCTCAAAGAATCCGATCCGCGCCGATTCCACATCGCGCGCCAGCCGCAACGCGTGGAATAGGTCGAGACTGCAATTGGCATCGATAAACAGCTCGACCTCGGTGCCGATGGACTCGCGGACCGCAAAGATACGACGAGCATCTTCGGTGATCACGTCAGCCTGCGGCCGCGGCGTGTCGCGTTTCTGCAGCGCGTCGGCGCCGACTGTCATCTTCAGCCGCTTGTGGCCCTGTGCCACCCAATGTTTCGCCGCTGCTGCGAGCGTGTCGCGATCCAGGAAGGCAAAGCCGAAGGTGGTGTAGACCGGCACGCGGTCGCGCGCGCCGCCCAGCAAGCGCCACACCGGCTCGCCAAGCGACCTTGCCCTTGATATCCCACAGTGCAAGATCGATCGCGGCGATTGCATGCATCGCGTAACCTGTCTGTCCGCGCGGCGAAAGCAGCCAGTAGAGCCGGTCCCAGATGCGTTCATGACGCAAGGCGTCTTCGCCAACGATCGCGGGCGCTGCGATTTTGTCGATAATGGCAGCGATGACCTCCTCTTCGGTGATCCCGGTCAGACCGTAGCCGATCAGTCCGTCCGTGGTCTCGACCTCGCAAAGGCAAACCGAGAGTGAAGTCGAGCGGGTCACGCCGACAATGCTGATCTCGATCGGAACGTTGAGCGGCGTTGCCTTGACGCGGGCGATCCGCGTGGCGCGATGCGAAGCATCCAACACATGTTCTGTTTGCGCCAACGTCTTCATCGCCATTCGATCTCCTGCATCCAATGGTGCAACCCATCAGCGGCGGCGGAAGGGTCGCCGTGGCTCGCACCCTTGGTGCAGCGTCGCGGCAGCCATCCATGCGCATTTATAGCAGCATCTCAAGCCGTCGACACCGATCGACGGCCACAACCTGGGCAACACCACCTCGTCGCGGACGCGCTTCGCCGCGCTCCGCGTCATGCTCGACGAGCGGTTGCATTGGGATCAACGTCGCAAAGATGGAAAATGTCCAGGCTCCATGATGGCGGCTTGGCTGGTGCGCGAGCAGGACGTCCCTGCAAACGCTGCTTGACATCGGGCGCAATCACGACGGACACTTTCAAGTCAAATAGAAACGGAACCAACCGTTAGTTCTGCGTCGGAGGAAACGTCGATGGTGCGCGCGAGCGATCTCAAAGTCGCCGGAATGCTTGTGGCCGCGTGGTTCGTGGTCCTTGTTGGCTCACCAACCAGCGCGCGCGCCGAGACCATCGAATTCGCGGTTTGGTTTTCGGACCGCGATTTCTACGCCGATCACGTGCGCAAATGGGCCTCGGAGATCGACAAGCGGACCGAGGGCCGCGTCAAGATCAAGTTGCACTTCTCGGGCTCCCTGGTATCCGCGAAAGAAACCGTCAACGCGGTGCGCACCGGGGCCGCAGGCGGCGGCACGACCAGCGCCAGCTTCGTCGCGGGGCTCGTTCGGCCGGTGTCCTACTTCGAAGCGTTGTTCTGGATTCCCGGCGATCCCAAGGTCGGGCTCGATACGGTGCGGGCGGTGCTGGAACCTTCGCGCGCGCTCATGGAGCCGCGCGGCCTGAAGCTCTTGTTCAGCTTCCCGTCGACCGGGCTGGTGTCGAACTGCAGCAACGGGCACATCAAGACGCCCGCCGACTGGAAGGGCAAGAAGGTGCGGGCGGCCGGACGCTGGCAAGGCATCCAGTTTCGCGCCGTGGGCGCGTCCGCCGTCACGCTCGATCCGGGCGAAGTCTACGTCGCGCTGCAGAACAAGACCGTCGACTGCATCCTGTTCCTCGCAAACCTGACGCTGTCGTCGAAGGTCCACGAGGTCGCGCCGCACGTCACCTACTGGCGCGATGGCGCGAACGCCTCGATGTACTATCTGAATCTCGCGCAATGGAACAAGATTTCGCCCGCCGACCAGAAGGTCATATTGCAGGTGTCCGACGAGATCGTTGCCGAAGGCACCTACAAGCTCAAGGACCAGCAGGAAGAGGCGCTCAGGGAGTTGGAAAAGGGCGGCGCAAAGGTCTACCGGGCAACCGACGCGGAAATTTCCGAAATGAGGAAGGCCATGTCGCCGGTCTGGGCGGAACTCGAAAAGTTCACCGGCGCCGAGGGCAAGCCATTCGCCGACGTCATCATGCCGCTGCAGAAATAGATCGCGGCCACCGCTCATGGACGGCATGCGTCAGCCGCGAGAGCGCCGGGACTGGTTCGACCGGCTCGAGGCGTTCACGCGCCTGATCAATCGCATCTTTGCGGTGGTGGCCTGCCTGCTCGTCCTCGTCATCATGGCGGCGATCGTGGTGCAGATCGTCTACCGCTTCGTCCTGGACGACCCGATCGCCTGGGTGTTGGACATCACGATCTTCCTGCTGGTCTTCGTGTTCTTCCTGGCGCTGGCGCCCACGCTGCAAAGCGGCGGCCACATCGAGGTCGACATGTTCGACTCGCTCATTCCCGACTGGCTCCGCAAGCCGGTGCGGTTCATCGGGAAACTACTGACCGTGACCTTTGCCGCGATTTTCCTCTGGTACGTCGCCGCCTTCTACTACGACATCGTGGAAGTCGACGAAATCTCCTTCACGATGCTGATCGTGCAGTTGAAATACATCTACTGGATCGGGCCGCTCGGCGCCTTGCAGTTCCTGCTCACCGCCATCGTCCTGCTGGTCCGGTTCTGCCGAGAACCGCTGGCGGCGGACGATGAAGTAGCGGCCGATGCGCCCTAACGTGCCCAGCGCAATCGAAGTTGCGCCATCCGGCGGCAATCGCGCCGATCGCGCGCCGGCAGGAGCCGCGTGATGGCCGCGTTCGCCAGCTTCACCATATTCCTTGTGCTCTCCTGGTCCTGATGGCGACGCGCACGCCGGTCGCCGTCGCGCTTTCGATGGTGACCGTGGCCGGCACTGCGATTTTCGTATCGCCCGCGGCGCTGAGCCAGCTCGCGTCGTCGGCCTACGCGCTTTCGAGCAACTTCATCCTCGTCGTCGTGCCGATGTTCATCCTGATGGGCGAGGTGCTGTCGGCGACCGGCATCGGCGCCGCCTTGTTTCGCGCGGCCGAACTGTGGTTCCGCCGCCTGCCGGGAGCGCTGGCGATCGCCACGGTGTGGGCCTGCGCCGGGTTCGGGTCGGTCTGCGGCTCCAGCCCGGTGACCGCCAGCACCATCGGCGCCATGGCGGTCCCGCAGATGATGCAGCCGCGGCTACACGCAGTACGCTGGCGCTCGGCGCGACGGCCGCCGGCGGCACGCTGGGCATCCTGATCCCGCCCAGCATCTCGATGATCGTGTACGGCGTGATCACCGACACCTCGATCGGCCATCTGTTCATGGCGGGCATCGTTCCGGGCATCATGCTCGCCACCCTGATGTCGGTGACCATCGTGGTCTCGTGCTGCGCCGTCCGGACTGGGCGCCGCCGGTCGCCGAGCAGCCGACCCGCGCGGAAAAATGGATCGCGCTCGCCGCCGTCGTCCCGGTGCTCGTCCTCACCGTCATCGTGATCGGATCGATCTATTCGGGTGCCGCGACGCCGACGGAAGCCGGCGCGGTCGGCGCGGCCGGCGCGCTTGCCATCGCGCTTTTCATGCGCCGCCTCACCATGCAGGTTCTGTGGATCAGCCTGCAGAAGACCATCCGCACGACGGCGATGTTCCTGCTGCTGCTGACCGGCGGCGTGTTCAGCTCCTACCTGCTGGCCCGGCTCGGCATTCCGCAGGCGGTCTCCGACTTCATGACCAACCTGCCGCTGCCGCCCTTGGGCGATCATGGTGATCATCAATCTTACGCTGCTGATCCTCGGCACCTTCATGGACGCGGGCAGCATGGTCGTGATCGTCATCCCGATCTTCCTCAAGACCATCATCAGCCTCGGCTACGATCCGGTGTGGTTCGGCATCGTCGTGGTGATCCAGTCGGAGATCGCCGCGATCTCGCCGCCGGTCGGCTTCAATTTGTTCGTGCTCAAGTCGGTCGTGCCGGGCGTGAACCTCAACGAGGTGTCGAACGGCGCGATGATCTTCGTCATCCCGATGCTGGTGGCGATCGCGATCCTCACGGTATTCCCGGAGATCGCGTTGTTCTTGCCGCGGCTGCTGCTGTCAACAATAGGCCGCGACGTCGCCAACGATGACTCAAAGAAGACCAGGAATAGCGTATGGACGCGAATAGGAAAGAGATCGACGTCAAAGGGCGCAAGGTCGCGCTGATCGAAGCGGGCTCCGGCCCGCCGCTGGTCTATCTGCACGGCTTTGCGGACGTCCATGGCGTCGCCGGCGATCTGCTGCCGTTCCACGAGGGGTTGGCGCAAGGACACAGGCTGATCGCGCCCGCGCACCCCGCCTGCAACGGCTCGACCGAGTTCCTGCAGGGCAACCGGATCGAGGATTTCCTGTTTCACTACTGCGAGGTGTTCGACGCGCTGGGGCTCGACCGCTTCGCGCTCGTCGGCCATTGCGCCGGCGGATGGATCGCCGCCGAATACGCCGTGCGGCATCCCGAGCGGGTGACGCATCTCGTGCTGATCGGCGCTTCCGGCCTGTTCGTGCCCGGCGAGCACATCGGCGACATCTTCATGAACTCCCAGCCGAACAACGGCACCAGCTTCGCGAGCCTGCGGCACATGCTGTTCGCCTCGGACAATGCCCCGCAGGCGCTGCGCTACTATCCTGACGGCCGCGGCGATCTCGACGAGGAGATGCGCCGCTACGGCATGCTGCGCTTCGGCTCGGCGATCGGCTTCAGGCCGCCGTATTTCTACAATGGCCGCTGGTGGACCGGCTCTATCGGGCGGCGATGCCGTCGGTCGTGGTCTGGGGCGCCGAGGATCACATGGTGCCGGTCGCCCACGGCAGGACCTACGCCGAGCGTCTCGGCAATGCCTCCGCCATTGAAGCTGATCGCCGGCGCCGGCCATGCCGTTCATCTGGAAAAGCCCGGACGAGGTGCTGGCGCACGTAAACCGTTGCTGAAAGCCTGAAAACTCCAGCTCCGGCCCAAAACATCGGAAATCAGACAGGACCAAGGCCATGTCGAAACCCGTCCAACTCTTCTGCTGGCACTTCATGTCCTATCCGTATCTGCCGGCCGACTTCGACGAGAAATACGACTCCGGCTGGATCACCGTTCCCAACACGCTTTGGGATCGGGAGAAGTCGCGAGGACTGCTGAACGAATATATCGACCAGCTCGCCTATGCCGACACGCTCGGGTTCGACGGCATGGTGCTGAACGAGCATCACCAGAACATCTACGGGCTGATGCCGTCGCCCAACATCATCGCGTCGGCGCTGTCCCAGAAGACCAGTAAAGGCAAGATCGTCGTGCTCGCCAATCTCCTGCCGCTGCACGGCAATCCGCTGCGGGTGGCGGAGGAATACGCCATGCTCGACAACATGTCGAACGGGCGCGTCATCGCCGGCTTCGCGCCGGGCGGCGGGCAGGAAACCTTCAACTACAACACGCCGGCGGCGATCCAGCGCGAGCAGTTCTGGGAGGCGGTCGACCTGATCCAGCAGGCGTGGACGCGCCCGGGGCCGTTCGCCTTCGAGGGCAAGCACTATCCGCTGCGCTACGTGAATCCATGGCCGCAGCCGATTCAGCAGCCGCATCCGCAGGTCTGGATCCCAGGCTCGCAGTCGCGCGAGACCATGCGGCAGATCGCGCAGCGCGGATATTGCTACTTCCTGTCGTCCCGCGTGCACGGCGGCGCCATCGCGCGGGCGCGACAGGAATTCGCGAAGATCCTGGAGGATGCCGGCAGCAAGTACGATCCGTTCCGCATGGGCATCCTGATGTCGGCCTACGTGTCCGAGACCGACGAGCAGGCGCGCGAGGAATCGCACGAAGGCGTCTGGTACTTCCTCAAGAACTGCCTGAAGGGCCATCTGCGCAACTTCAAGGGCCGCTCGATGACCTCCGGTCCTGGCATTCCGAACATGGAGCTTTCCGATTACCGGCGGCTTCTGGAAAACACCAAGCCCGGCCGGGCCATGCTGGGCGACGCCGACGACTGGGACGCGCTTCAGAAGGCGCAATCGATCATCGTCGGCAGCCCGGAAACCGTCTACCGGCAGATCATCGATCTCGTCCGCGAAACCCAGGTCGGCAATCTGCTGATCCAGTTCCACATGGGCAACATGCGCGACGACCTCGCCCGCAAGAGCATGCGGCTGTTCGCGACGCAGGTCGCGCCGCGCCTGCGGGAGGATTCGCGCGTCGCCTTTGCGAGTTCATTTGCGGAACTTGCAGACACCGCCTGACCCACGGTTCGTCCGAGCGGCGTTCAAGATGCGCTTACTTAGATCGGCAGCTCGCGGAACAATTGTCGGTAGTCAGAACGCAGCGTCGAGAAGCTTCGGAAAAGTTAGCCACATTTGCCTGAACGGCATCCGTGATTTGAGTTTCCAACAAAGCATTCAACAACCCCTTGATAACAAGTTTCGCAAGGATTCTGTCCGTTCAGACGACTGAGCCCACTCGCGGCATGATCCAGTGCACTGGTGCGACAGGCGCAAGCTCAGATCAATGCAATTGCGACGGTCTCCCACTTCGACGGGAGCGCCAGCGAAAAAACTTTCGCAGACAGACGTGATGTAAGTCCGATGGATTGCTCTGCACGACTGGGTACACGCGGCCCGCCGGGCGATGATCTGCATTCCTAGACTAGGATAGCCGGCTCGGACTGCATCTTCAAAACGTGACAAATTGACCTTCGCGTCTTCGTCGCCGAGCGCGGCGGCTTTCTCAAACCACAGTTTGGCTAAGATCTCATCTCTCTCCACACCTTCTCCGCGCAAGTAGAGTAGGCCAAGATTTTTCATGGCGCCGGCATCGTTCAGCGCAGCCGCCCTCTCGAACAGCTCCTTGGAGATAGCGAGATTCTTCGGCCCCCCAGCGCCAGTGAGATATAACGTGCCCAGAGCGCTCATGGCGCCCGGCAATCCCAAGGTTGCCGCCCGGTCGTACCAAAGCCTGGCTTGCACAAAGTCTTGCGATACGCCGCGACCATGTGAAAATAGCGCAGCCAAGTTAGCCATAGCGAAAGCGCTGCCGAGAGCCGCGCCGTTTTCATACAATCCTTTTGCGACTCTTAAGTCCGGTGAGACGCCTCGCCCGCTCTCATACAGCGCTCCAAGGGCCGCCATGGCGTCCGGGTCACCGAGCGCAACAGCTTTTTCATACCACGCGCGCGCCAATGCAGAGTTTGGCAGCACGCCCCGACCGAGCTCATTCAATCTCCCGAGATGGGTCATGGCTTTTGCCGACCCGCGCGAGGCTGCATTAGCATACCAGTCGCGGGCGAGCCTCAAGTCCTGGCGACCTCCCGTGCCCTTTTCGTAGAACACGCCAAGTTGGTTCATGGCGCTAGCGTCGCCTGCTGCGGCAGCCTTCTCGTACCAGCCACGCGCTGTTGCAATATCGGGGTCGCCTTCCTTGCCGGTCTCACTCCATCGACCAAGTTCGAACATCGATTTCGGATCGCCCGATTCCGCTGCACGTTCGAGCCATGTCCGGGCTGTCGCGATGTTTGTTGGCACTCCGCGCCCTTGTTCAAACAGTAAGGCTAGCTCCGTCATCGCGCCCGCATGGCCACGATCAGCGGCATCAAGGAAGCGTCGGATGGCTTCGCGGTATTGGTTCGCGGCGGACAGTGCACGGCCCAACTTGAAAATAATTTCCTTATCTCCCGGACTGGTCTTAAGCGCCAAGAGACAGGCGTCAACATCTGCAGTTTTGGTGATTTCGGTTTGAATTGTCCCGGGCGTCGTTCCGGAGAGGATCCGAGGCGCACAGTTCAGGTTCGGCTGCGCCAATCCGCTATCTAGCGGGAACATCCACAGCAGAACGAATACGAGGTGTGCAACCTTCATCGATGTTAGCACTCGATGCAGACGGCCTCTTTGCGGGACTGCAAGACTTTACACCATCGCACGGCCGATTGCTGGACCGGGAGACCTCGGAGTGCCCCTCTCCCACAAGGGGAGAGGGCGCGAGAAGCGCCACCGAATGCGCGGCGAACCATCAGATCACGACGCGCGCAAGGCGGCCTTCAGCGCCTTGCGCCGTTCCGGATCGTAGAGCTTCGGATAGTCGTAGTTCAGCGGCTTGGTCGGTTCGACCCGCAGCGTGGCGAACACCGGCCCCTCCTGCTTGAGCACGTGGCCGGCCTGCTGCTCGAAATTGCCGAGCTGCGTGAAGTCATAGAAATGCGGATAGCCGGCGGCCTTGGCCATGCTGGCGAAGTCCACGTGATCGTTGTTGGGAATGGGATGGCCGCCGTTCGCCTCGTAGGTACCGTTCTGGACGACGAGGTGGACGAGGTTCTTCGGCGCCGCCGCCGCGATGGTGACGAGGCAGCCGAGGTTCATCAGGAAGCTGCCGTCGCCCTGCAGGCAGATGATGCGCTTGTCAGGCCGGCCAAGCGCCAGCCCGAGCGCATGCGAGCTGTCGAGCCCCATCGCGCCGATCGAGAAATAGTTGAACGTACGCTCGCCCAACTCCAGCCAATCGACGGCCGAACTGTAGGTCGAGACCACGATCTCGTCGGTGACGTGCCGCTTGAGGATGCGGAAACATTCGTCTCGTTTCATCATGACAGTGACGGCCTCCGGCCGACCAGAAACGCCACGGGGAAGGAACTCTCATAGGCCCCTTCGATCGCCGGCTTGATCTTGGCGACGTCCGGCTCCTCGCCGATGTAGTGATACGGGATGCCCATGGCCTCGAGGATCGGCTCGACGATGCGCACGCCGTAGCTCTTGGAGTTGCGCGGCGTCGCTTCGGAATTGTGCTGCAGAAGGCCGATCATCATGCAGATCGGCTGCCGGTACTCGACCCCCACGCCACGGATGGCGTTGATCGAGTCGAGGAAGCCGGTGTGCTGGATGAGGGTCAGCGCGCGCTTATCGCAGTAGGACAGGCCACAGGCGATGCCGATGCACTCGTCCTCCTTGCAGACGCGGACCAGCTTGAGGTCGGGATCGCGCGCGATCGGCCGAAGGAGCCCACCGCTCGTCGTGATGTCGGGCACCGAGAGAATGTATTCGACGCCGCTCGCCTTGATCGCCGCAAGGATGCTCGCGCCCTTGAGCAGGTCCTTGGCGCCCGGCTCTGCGACCAAATCCACGTCCATCTGGGAGGTCTCCGGCAAATGAAATCGCCGATGCTGTTGGCACCGGCGGCGGCCAGCTAAGCGGAAATCAAATGCCCCCGCAACGGCCGTCGCGCGATGCCAGCCCTGCGCCCTACTCCAGCCTGACGTTGGCCTTTCGGATGACCGCGCCCCACTTGACCTGCTCGGCCGCGATGTGGGCGGCGAATTCCGCCGGCGTCCCGAGCGGCAGCACGGTGCCCTGCGAGAGGTAGCGCTGGCGCACCGGACCGTCGGCGAACGCCCGCCTGGCTTCGGCGTTGACCCAGGCGATGGCCGCGGCCGGCGTACCGGCGGGCGCGAACAGCCCGAACCAGGTGCCGCTCTGCATCTGCGAAATCCCGGCTTCGTCCATCGTCGGCACGTCGCGGATCGACTCCACGCGCTGCGGCGTCAGCACCGCCAGCCCGCGGGTCTTGCCGTCGTTGATCAACGGCGTCTGCAGCGTCACGCTGTCGAACATGAGCTGGACGTGGCCCGCGATCAGGTCCTGGATCGCCGGCGCGGCGCCGCGGTACGGCACATGCACCATGTCGAGCCCGGCGACCTGCTTGAACTGCTCGCCGACCAGATGGCCGGACGCCGCATTGCCCTGCGACGCGTAGCTCAGCTTGCCGGGGTTGGCCTTCGCGTAGGCCACGAGTTCGCGCACCGACTTCACCGGCAGATTGGGATTGACCACCAGCACGTTGGGAAAGGTCGCGACGTGGGTGATCGGAACCAGGTCCTTGTTGGGATCGAAATTGAGCTTGGTCAGGTGCGCGATCACCGCATTGGTGGCGAGGCTTCCCATGAACAGCGTGTAGCCGTCGGCCGGCGAACGCGCCGCAGCCTCGGCGCCGACCGCGCCGGCGCCGCCCGGCCGGTTCTCCACCACGACCGCCTGCCCTGACGCCTCCGCCAGCCGCTGCGATACGATCCGCGCCAGCGTATCGGCGAGGCCGCCCGCCGCGAGCGGGACGATGATCTTGATCGGCCGTGCCGGATAATCCTGGCCGAGCGCGGGCGCGCCGGCGAGCGTCGCGATGCAGGTCAGGACGGCAAGCGATAATGGAATGAGCGCGCGCCATTGTCACGGTTGTTTCGCTCCCACATTGATGTTTTGCTTGCAGCACACCACGGGCCGAGCCGAATATGAAGCGATATGATGCCGCGCTGATCTTCACGCTTGCCGCGGTGTGCGGCGCGCCGGCCGCCTTGGCGGCCGCGGACTGGCCGCAACGCCCGATCCGGATCATCGCGCCATCGACGCCGGGCGGCGCGGCCGACATGTTCGGCCGTCTGCTCTGCGACCATTTCGCCGAGGCGTTCCGCGAGCGCTGCTTCGTCGAGAACCGCGCCGGCGCCGGCGGGTTGATCGGCACCGCCGCCACCGCGCAGGCAGCGCCCGATGGCTACACGCTGACGACGTCGAGCACCGCCTACCATGTCATCGCGCCGGCGGTCAGCCCCAATCCGGGCTTCGATCCGATCCGGGACTTCACCCACATCGCCTATATCGGCGGGCCGCCCAACGTGTTCGTGGTCAACCCCGCGCTGGGCGTGCGTTCGCTCGCCGACCTGGTCGCGCTCGGGCGGCGCGGCCAACCGATCGACTACGTCTCGCCCGGCGTCGGCACGCTCGGACATCTGCTGGCGGAATCCTTCGCCCAGAAGGCCGGCATCAAGCTGCAACAGATCATGACGCGGGGCGCATCGCAGGGCCTGATGGACCTGGTCAGCGGCACGGTGAACGTCGGCACCATGACGTGGACATCGGCGCTCGGCCAGATCCGCGCCGGCAAGGTGATCCCGATCGCGGTGTCGTCGAGCGCGCGGCTCGCCGAATTCCCGACGCTGCGGACTTTCAAGGAGCAAGGCTACGAGGACCTGACGGCGGTCTCCTGGTTCGCGCTGTCGGGTCCGGCCGGATTGCCGGCCGACATCACGCTCCGGCTCAATCAGGCGGTCGCGCAGGATGCTCGAGCAGCCTGACGTGCGCCAGCGCATGGCGCGTGACGCGATCGAGACGCGGGTCATGACGCCCGGAGCGAGTTCACGCAATTCGTGGCGAGCGAGATCGACAAATGGGCGCCGATCGCCAAGCGGGTCATGAAGGCGAATTAGGACATCAGGCAATGCGAACTCTGGTCGGCGATGAACCAACAGCGGCCGATGCTCCGCAGATACGTTTAGGCCCCGGCGAGATTGATCGCCGGGGCCATATCTCCACCGGGGGGTTCAATCCACCGGTTATCCGTAACGTGATGTGCTACCGAGAAGCTCAGTATTTCGCGACGACCGGGGCCTTGCCCTTGCCCCAGGACGCCCAATCGAAGCGGTAGTTCATACCAACGCGCCAGATGTACTCGTACATCTTGACGTCAGCGTTGGCGCAACCGGCGATGCAGCCGTTCACGATGCCGGGCTCGTCGCCGTAGCGCATGGTGCCGAAGTTGGCATAGAGCCACTCGCCTTTGACCGACCAGCCGCCGAGCAGAGCGTATTCGGTGCCGACGCCGACAATCCAGCCGGTCTTGTTGACGCGGGTGGGCTGACGCTGCGCGGTTGCGACGCCGGTGCCGTTCCAGTTGTTGAGATCGAAGCCCGACCAGGCGGCGCCGCCGGTCACGTACCACATCCAACGGTCGGCGGCCCAGCCGAGGCGGCCGCGAGCGGTCGCGAGCCAGCGCTCGTTGGTGGAGAACAGGAAGTTCTGGTTGAGGCCGAGCGCGATGGCGCCGGCCGTTGGGCCGAACGCACCGCTCGCCGACGACCACGCGCCGTCGACTTCGACGCCCCATACCCAGGCGCCGGTCTGGTAGTTGCAGCCACCCTGGCCGCCGCCGACCGGACCGCTGACGGTGTCGTAGCCAGTCATGTCGTAGCCGACCGGCAGGAAGGCGTTCGGCACGCCGTTCACCAGCCCGCCGTATTCCTGGCGTGACTTGCCCCACTTGTAGCCGATGTGGACACCCACATAGCAGCCGGTCCAGGTGAAGACCGGCGCCGGCGCCACGTACTTGACGGGCATGTCGGCCGCTTTGGCCGGAGCGCTCAGGCCGAGCGCCAGGAGCGCAGCGGCTGCGGTCAGAAGCTTATTCATTGATGACCCCCCAGTCATACCGAAAATTAACATTAACAAAATCTAGCAATTCTTATGTACCCCCTCGGCAACAGTTGCCAAATTTCCGTAGTCAGCATCCCATTTTCTGGCACACGGCAGCAACGAAGTGCATGTTTGCGCTCACGATTTTCTTGGCGCTTACCGCACCCACATTAGAGCCGCCATGGATGTGACCGTTTTCTCGAAGCTTACGGGCTGGGATGCCGCCGACCCTGACCGGTGTATCGGTCACATGATCGCGCCGCATTTTCGGACAGGCTCAATTGCGCGATCCAAGTCAAAGACCGATGCCGCGAGCGGCGAAGAGCTTTTTCACTGGATCGCGCTTATCGAGAGCGCATTGGCGGCGACCGATAGCTTCACGATGTTCGAGCTTGGCGCAGGATATGGTCGCTGGACCGCAAGGGCAGCTTGCCTCCTCCGAGTTCATCGACCCGACCTCAGACCTTCATTGATTGCGGTCGAGGCAGAACCGACGCACTTCCAGTTCTTAAAGGAGCACCTGGCCGCGAACCAAATCGATCGCAGCGCCTACACGCTTGTTTCCGCGCCCGTAACAGGCAAAGCCGGAGAGACGGTTCATTTCACCGTCGGTCATCCGTCCGAGTGGTACGGGCAGACGGTGCTGCCCGCAAAAGACGCCGCCTTTGGAAACTGGCCGGAAGCTACCGTCGTGGAATTGCGGTCAACGAGCACTTCAGAGTTGCTTCGCAACCGGACATCGGTCGATCTGATCCACATGGATATTCAAGGCGCTGAGATGCAATGCGTTGAATGTTCCATCAAGGCTCTGGGTCCAAAGGTCCGGCAACTCCTGATTGCCACCCACAATGACGACATCCACGAGCGCATTTTGCACATGATGCGTGACGCGCGTTGGCACCTGGAAGCCGCCTACAGCCCGTTGCGCCGTCACCATACTGAGTTCGGCGAGATCGCATTTAACGACGGTATCCAGTATTGGACGAACCGTCGTCTTGACCAATCATCGGCCCGTGACCGTCTGTCGTCCTGGCTCAGGCGTTTGATGCCGCAGCCGACGAAGTGACGCTACTCGATCCCCGCGACACCGGCCTGCGTCAGCACCTTGCCCCAGCGCGCGCTCTCCCCTTTGACGAACCGGTCGAGGTCTTCGGGCGTACCTTTGCCAACCGGAATGAACTGCAGGCCACTGAGCTGCTTGGTGACGTCAGGCTCAGCGATCGCCGCGTTGATCGCGACGTTGAGCTTGTCGGTGATGTCCTTCGGCGTCGCGGTCGGCACCGCGACCGACTGCCAGGCCGCCCAGTCGAAGCCCGGCACGCCGACTTCGGCGAGCGGCCGCAACTCGGGCGCCGAGACGGCGCGTTGCGCGGTGGTGATGCCGAGCGCCCGCAGCTTGCCGGCCTGGATCAGCGGATAGGCCGGCGCCAGGTCGCTGAACATGAGCTGGATGTGGCCAGCGATCACGTCGTTCAGCGACGGCAGCGTGCCGCGGTAGGGCACGTGGGTCATGTCGAGACCGAACTGCACCTTGAACAGTTCGCCGAGCAGATGATGGAAGGCGCCCGCGCCGCCCGAGCCGTAGCTCAGCTTGCGTTCCTTGGCGAGTTTGAGCAGGTCGGCGACCGAATGGACAGGCAGGTCGTTGTTGACGACGAGCACGAACGGCACGTGACAGATCAGCGCCGCGAGCTTCAGGTCCTTGGCCGGATCGTAGGACAGCTTCTTGTAGATGATCGGGTTGTGCACCATCGTGCCGCTGGTCGCCATCATGATGGTGTAGCCATCGGGCGCGGCCTTGGAGACCTGCGTGGCCGCCGTCCCGGTGCCGGCGCCGGGGCGATTTTCAACCACGAACGGCTTGCCGAAGCGGTCGGTGAGCTTCTGCCCGACCAGCCGGCCAAGGATGTCCGTGCCGCCGCCCGGCGCGAACGGCACCACGAAGCTGACCTGATGGCCGGGGTAATCCTGCGCCAGCGCCGGAGTCGCGACACCCGCAGCGAGCGCGCAGCCGATCAGAAGCGAACGCAAAGGCTTCATGGCATTCCTCCGTTTGGAACTCTTTTGCACCCGCCCTGACGGGACGGTTGACTTTGAGCCTAACGGAAGAGCGTCTGGGCCGTAAGCGGCTACGGGGCCGCACGGCGAGCTCTCGCAACGGCGATGCAGCCGATTAATTGACGCGGTCTTGCGCGGCCGCTTACTCCGATCCCGCGATCCCGGCCGTTTGCACGACCTTGCCCCAGCGAACAAGCTCGGCCTGTACGAACCTCTGCAGGTCCGGCATCGATGGCGTGACGGTGGGGGTTTGCCCATTCTTCACGATCTGCGCCTGGACATCGGGGAGTTGCGAGATCGCCTTCAGTTCGGCGTGCAACTTCTCGACGACGGCGGTTGGCGTCTTGGCGGGCGCAACCACCATGATCCAGGCGGCGGCGTCGAATCTGGACAGTCCTTGCTCGGCGATCGTCGGAACGTCCGGCAATTGCAGCAGACGCGTGCCCGTCGAAGCGCCCAGTGCGCGCACCTTGCCGTCGCGGATGATCGGCAGGCCCGAAGGATCGGAGAACATCGCCGGGATATGGCCGGCGACGACATCGGTGATCGCCGGCACATTGCCGCGATACGGAACGTGGGTCGCGTCGATTCCGGTCATCGCCTTCAGCAGTTCGAAGAACAAGTGATGCGGCGAACCGGGCCCCGCCGACCCGTAGGACAACTGGCCGGGTTTATCCTTCGCCAGCTTGAGCAGGTCGGGCACCGACTTGACCGGCAGCGAGGGATTCACGACCAGCGTGAACGGGCTGTTGGCGATCAGCGCAACCGGCACGAAATCCTCGACCGGATCGTAGGGCAGCTTCTTGTGTACCGCGGGATTGATGGCGAGCGGGCTGCTGGTCGCCACCAGCAGCGTGTAGCCGTCGGGAGCGGCGCGTGCAACCGCCGACGTGCCGGTGATCATGCCGGCGCCGGTGCGGTTCTCCACCACAACGGGCTTTCCCAGGCGCCCGGCCAGCTGTTGCGCAAAGAGCCGTCCGAGCACGTCGACGGCGCCACCGGCCGCGACCGGAACCACCATCGTGACCTGCCTGTCGGGATAGTCCTCCGCACGGACGACGGCGGCTTGGAACAGGACGAGGATGGTGGTGGCGAGACATGCAAGACGAGCGACGGGCACGACAGGTTTCATGACTTCCCTTGTCTGAAATCGATGGCCCAGCGTGCGGCAGACTAAAGCAAGCCCCCCGAGGGAAAAGGCGGAATGGTGTGCGCCCGCTGCACCATAATTGGGCTTCGGCAGCCAGCGGCCGGCCGAGCGCGGTGTCATGGACCCTCATTTCCTGCCCGGTTTCCTTGACTTCGCGGGGGTGCCACCCTACGTTCCGCCCGCTCTCGCAAGAGCCAGAATTGCAATATGCCCACCGGTCCGTGAGACCGGAGGCCCCGCCCGACAGCGCGATGCGCCCTCGGGCGCCATAGGTGTTTGGATAATGTTCGACAGTCTGTCGGAACGGCTTGGCGGAATTCTCGATCGCCTCACGCGGCGCGGCGCGCTGACGGAGGCCGACGTCGATGCGGCGATGCGCGAAGTGCGGCGCGCGCTGCTTGAGGCCGACGTCGCGCTCGAAGTGGTGCGCAGCTTCACCGACAAGGTGAAGGCCAACTCGGTCGGCGTCGAGGTGATCAAGTCGGTGACGCCCGGCCAACTCGTCGTCAAGCTGGTGCACGACCAGTTGGTCGAGACGCTGGGCGCGCAGGGCGAGCCGATCGATCTCAATGCCGCCGCGCCGGTGCCGATCATGCTGGTCGGCCTGCAGGGCTCCGGCAAGACCACCACCGCCGCCAAGATCGCCAAGCGGCTCACCGAACAGGGCCGCCGCAAGGTGCTGATGGCCTCGCTCGACGTGCGCCGGCCGGCCGCGATGGAACAGCTCGCGGTGCTCGGCCAGCAGGTCGGCGTCGAGACCCTGCCGATCGTCGAGGGCCAGCAGCCGACGCAGATTGCGCAGCGCGCGCTGCAGGCCGGCCGGCTCGGCGGCTACGACGTCGTGATGCTCGACACCGCCGGCCGCACCACGCTCGACGACGCCATGATGGCGGAGGCGGCCGAGGTCAAGCGCGCCGCCAATCCGCACGAGGTGCTGCTGGTCGCCGACGCGCTCACCGGCCAGGACGCCGTCAATCTCGCGCGCGCCTTCAACGAGCGCGTCGGCCTCACCGGCATCGTGCTCACCCGCGTCGACGGCGACGGCCGCGGCGGCGCCGCGCTCTCCATGCGCGCGGTCACCGGCAAGCCGATCAAGCTGATCGGCACCGGCGAGAAGATGGATGCGCTGGAGGATTTCCATCCGCAGCGCATCGCCGACCGCATCCTCGGCATGGGCGACATCGTCACGCTGGTCGAGAAGGCGGCCGCAACGATCGACGCCGAGAAGGCCGCGCGCGTCGCCGAGAAGATGCGCAAGGGCCAGTTCGATCTCGCCGACCTGCGCGATCAGCTCATGCAGATGCAGCAGATGGGCGGCATGGCGGGGCTGATGGGCATGCTGCCCGGCATCGCCAAGATGAAGAACCAGCTCGCGGCCGCCAATCTCGACGAGCGCGTGCTCAAGCGGCAGATGGCGATGATCAACTCGATGACGCCGCAGGAGCGCCGGAACCCCGACATCCTCAAGGCCAAGCCGCAAGAAGCGCATCGCGGCCGGCTCCGGCACCAAGGTCGAGGACATCAACCGCATGCTCAAGATGCATCGCACCATGGCCGACGTGATGAAGGCGATGGGCTCGGGCGCCAAGCGCGGGCCGATGGCCGGCCTCGCCAACATGCTGGGGCTGGGCGGCGGCATGCCGAGCCCCGAGCAGATGGCCGAGCTTGCCAAGAAGATGCCGGGCGGAATGCCGCCCGGGATGCCGGGTGCGCCCGGGCTTGCCGGGAGCACCGCCCGCAATGCCGGGCATGCCGGAGATTACCCGGCGGCGGCCCGCTGTTGCCCGGCCTTGGCGGCAAGCCGCCGGGCCTCGGCGCCTTCCCGGGATTGGGAAGAAGAAATGACGCGCAACGCAATCATGCTCGTCGTCATTCCTGAATGACGACGAAGGACTGAAACACGATCGAAACACGAAAGGAAAACCAAATGTCCCTGAAAATCCGTCTCGCCCGCGCCGGCACCAAGAAGCGGCCGGTCTATCACATCGTGATCGCCGACAGCCGCTCGCCGCGCGACGGCCGCTTCATCGAGCGGCTCGGCTATTTCAATCCGCTGCTGCCGAAGGACAAGACCGAGCGGCTCAAGCTCGACCTCGACAAGGTCAAGGCCTGGATGGCCAAGGGCGCGCTGCCGACCGACCGCGTGTCGCGCTTTCTCGACGAAGCCGGCGTGATGACAGCGCGAGAAGCGCAACAATCCCGAGAAGGCGATCCCGCGCAAGGAGCGCAAGGCGCAGGCCGAAGCAGCCGACAAGGCCGCGGCCGAGGCGAAGGCCGGCAGCCGCTGCCGCCAAGGCCGCCGCGCGCCGGCGACCTGACGATCGCCGCGGCGCTCGTGGCCGAGCGCATCTGCGTCGCCCGGATCGGCGCCGCGCACGGCATGCGCGGCGAGGTGAGGCTGAACGTCGTTCACCGCCGACCCGATGGCGGTCACGCACTACGGCGCGCTGTCGAACGCGGACGGCACACGCGTCTTCGAGATCGAGACGCTTCGGTCGGCCAAGGGCGGCCTGATCGCGCGGTTCAAGGGCGTGCGCCGACCGCACCGCCGCGGAGCGGCTGTGCAACATCGACTTGTATGTGCCGCGCGACCGGCTGCCGCCGCCGGCGGCCGACGAGTTCTACCACGCCGACCTGATCGGGCTTGCCGCGGTCGGTCCGGACGGCGCCGCGATCGGCACCGTGGTGGCGATCCACGATTTCGGCGCCGGCGACCTGCTGGAGATCGCGCCCGCCGGCGGCGGACCGACGCTGATGCTGCCGTTCAACGAGACGGTCGTGCCGGCGATCGACATCGCCGGCGGACGCCTCGTGGTGGTGCCGCCCGACAGCGAACCCGAGCCACGCTGAAGCGGCAGTACCGCGCAGCGAGAGATTGCCCATGGTCATCCGTTTCTTTTCGCAGTCGGAGACGCATCGCGAGTTCTCCAACTTCGCGCCGTTTCCGTTCGACCTCGACGGCCAGCGCTGGGCGACCAGCGAGCACTACTACCAGGCGCAGAAGTTCACCGACCGGGAGCTGCAGACCAAGATCCGCAAGGCCGAGAAGCCGATCATCGCCAAGAACCTGGCGGACAAGCATCGCGACCGCATCCGGCCGGACTGGGACGCCGTCAAGGACGAGGTGATGTACCGCGCGGTGCGGCGCAAGTTCGAACTGCACTCGACGCTGCGGAGCTGCTGCTCGCGACCGGCGACGAGCCGATCGTCGAAGCCGCCCCGAACGACTACTATTGGGGCGAGGGCCGCGAAGGCACCGGCCAGAACAAGCTCGGCAAGATCATCGAGCGCATCCGCGCCGAGCTGCGCAACGGTGAACTCGTGGGCGAGGCCTGACCATGTGGCGCGCGACCGTGCTGACCATGTTTCCCGGCATGTTTCCCGGGACCGCTCGGCGACAGCCTCGCCGGCAGGGCGCTGGCGGCGCGGGCTGTGGTCGCTCGACGCGCAGCGACATCCGCGCGCACGCGACCGACCGGCATCGCTCGGTGGACGACACGCCGGCCGGCGGCGGCCCCGGCATGGTGATGCGCGCCGACGTGCTCGCGCGCGCCATCGACGCGGCGGCGCCGGAAGGCGACACCCGGCCGCGCCTGCTCATGAGCCCGCGCGGCCTGCCGCTGACCCAGGCGCGAGTCGAGACGCTGGCGCGGGGCGGCGGCGCGGTGATCGTCTGCGGCCGGTTCGAGGGGATCGACCAGCGCCTGATCGAGGCACGCAGCGCTCGAGGAGGTGTCGATCGGCGACTATGTGCTGTCGGGCGGCGAACTCGCCGCCATGGTGCTGATCGACGCCTGCGTGCGGCTCATCCCTGGCGTCATGGGCAAGGAGGCCTCCGGCGCGGACGAGAGCTTCTCGCACGGGCTGCTGGAATACCCGCAATATACCCGGCCGCAGGTGTTCGAGGGCCGGCCGATCCCGGAGGTCCTGACCTCCGGCGACCATGCCAAGGTCGCGGCCTGGCGGCGCGCCGAGGCCGAGCGGCTCACCCGGGAACGCCGGCCCGACCTGTGGGCGGCCCATCGGCCCAAAGGCCCGAAGAAGCCCGGCCCGCAAGGGTGACAAAGCCCATTCTTTATCGTAGAAGCTCGCCCGACCCGGACAAACCATTAGAACCGCGCGCCTGCCGAAACGGCGCTGCCGACGGAGAATTGCCATGAACCTCATTCAGGAGCTCGAACGCGAGCAGGTCGAAAAACTGAGCGCCGGCAAGGAGATCCCGGAATTCGGGCCGGGCGATACGGTGATCGTCAACGTCAAGGTGGTGGAAGGCGAGCGCACCCGCATCCAGGCCTACGAGGGCGTCTGCATCGGCCGCGCGGGCGCGGGCTTCAACGAGAACTTCACGGTCCGCAAGATTTCCTACGGCGAGGGCGTGGAGCGCGTGTTCCCGCTGTATTCGCCGATGGTCGAACTCGATCAAGGTCGTGCGCCGCGGCAAGGTCCGCCGCGCCAAGCTCTATTACCTGCGCGGCCTGCGCGGCAAACGCGCCCGCATCACCGAGCGCCAGGAACATCAGGCCGAGCCCGAGACTGCCGAGGCGGCGAAGAAGTAAGCCGCGCTCCGCGCCAGCGACACGATCGCAGTCCCCGCTCCGACGGGGACGCAAGCCGCCCATCAAGACGCGCCAGACCGAGTTCTGGCTAGACAACCTGCAACGGCCGGGGTTGTCGCTGTATCGGTATGATCGGCGGGCAAGTTCCTACCTTGATCTCGGCGATAGCGTCGAACGATTTACTCAATCACCTCGTCGGCCCGCACCAGCAGCGACGGAGGAATTGTGACTCCGAGCGCCTTCGCGGTC
This sequence comes from uncultured Alphaproteobacteria bacterium, assembly GCA_963807865.1. GTDB lineage: Bacteria > Pseudomonadota > Alphaproteobacteria > Rhizobiales > Xanthobacteraceae > VAZQ01. Next base: position 52,363 of record CAWEDK010000036.1, read on the forward strand.
CCGTTGTTGATGACGAGTTCGAAGCGCGTGGCCTGGCGCAACGGCAGTTCGCCCAGCCGGGTGCCGCCGAGGACTTTTGCGACCTGCTCGGCTGCGCTCGTATAGACCTCGGCTTGGGTCGCGCCGTACGACATGAGGCCGCCGGCATCGACGTAAAAGCGGAACGCATGCATCGTTGGCAGCTTGGCCTCAAGCGCGAAGTCGGCGAGTTGCTTGGGCCGGGGATACGAGCTGAGAACCATGTCGGGATACACCAGCAACGCGTCGGGACGTGCCTTCGCGATTGGCGCAAGCTCCGGCAGCAGGTCTTCGGCAGCGATCGACTGAGACTCATTTGCACACCCAGACGCGGTGCGGCCGCCTGGATCAGTTCGAGCGCGTTGGTCGCGGCCTCAGGGTCCTGCAGAAGCAACACCCGCGAAGCCGACGGAACCAACTCCTTGAGCAGTTCCAGCCGTTTCGGCATGAGCTCCGTCGTCATGCAGGTGACGCCGGTCAGATTGCCGCCGGGCCGGGCCAGCCGCGTGACATGCTGGAATGGATCGCACGAGTAAGTGACCACCGGCGTCGTCTTCACGGTCTCGGCGACGATCCGCGTCGCCCGCGTGCCGACGGCGAACATGACATCGACCGGCACGTTCACGAGCTCGGTCGCCAGTCCCGGCATCCGCTCGTAGCGGCAATCGGCGAACCGCTGCTCGATGACGAGATTCTTTCCCTCGACGTAGCCTTGTTCGGCGAGGCGCGCCCGGAACAGATCGAAATGCGGCCGCCGGGGGCCGGGGCCGCAGACCTCCAGCCAGCCGACGCGCGCGATCGCGGGTGTTTTCTGCGCCGCGAACGAGGCCGGTATTGCGAGCAGGCTCAGGCCGAGACGCAAAGACTGCCATGCCGATCCAAGCAGCTGTGCCGTTCGTCTTCATGGCATGACCTCCGACCTCCCATGTCGTTGAGCGATAGGGTCGCGGTGCCGACCCGCGCTCACAGCGCGACACTTGGCGCTTAGCCCTGCAACATTATCGCACGCAACGTCGCTACTTCGCCGGCGACGCCAGCGGCTGGCCCTTCTCGAGCACGTAAACGGCGGTGAGCTTCGCGGCCTTGTCGGTCGCGCCTTCATTGTGGATCGCGCGATCCGGCAGCGTCAGGCTTTCGCCGGCGCGCAGGACCTTCTCCGGCTGGCCGTCCAGGTGGAGCCAGAACTCGCCCTCGACCACCTGCGCCATCACCACGCCCGGATGGAAATGGCGGCCGGCCTTGAAGCCGGGCGCGATCTCGACGTTGGCGTAGATCATTTCGAGGTTGGTGCCGGGCACGTCGGTCTTCTGCAAGATCGTGCGCTTGACCGGCGACGGCTGCACCGGCGTCTGCGCCTGAAGGGTAGCGATGCCGAACAACACCAGACCGGCGCAGACCGCGAAGGGCTTGAGCATGACGTGTCTCCCTGACGATGTTCTTGTTGGATCGCCGAAGCATCGCATGCCGGTGCGACGGAAGCCAGATGGCAGCCCGCATCGGTTGCGCACCGGTTCATCGGTCCGTGCCACGTATGCGCGCCGCAAATGTCCCCACCGCGCACGCCGCGCGGTGGCCCGCTTGTGATACCGGGCGCGGAATGCAACAAGATCGGGAAAACAAGGAGGAGCTGATCGATGCGCGTCGTTGCACTTGAAGAGCATTTCACCGTTCCGGCTCTGGTTCGCCGCATCGATCCCGGCGCCATCAGCCGGCGTGGCTTCAGGCCGCGCAAAGCTCCGACCAGCGGCGTCAATCCGATGGAGCTCCTGCCGGAGCTCGGCGAGCGCCGCCTGCAGTACATGGACGAAGCGGGCATCACCGTGCAGGTGCTGTCGGGCACTGGTCCCGGCCCCGATCTCGTTCCAGGAGCAGATGGCGTCGCCATCGCGCGCGAGATGAACGACCACCTGGCCGCGGCGGTCGCGCGGCATCCCGACCGGTTCGCGGGCTTCGCGGTACTGCCGATGCAAAGCCCCGACGCGTGCGCGGCGGAACTGACGCGCGCTGTCAAGGACCTGCATTTCGTCGGCGCACTGATCAACGGCACGACCGAGGGCCGCTTCCTCGACCATCCGAGCTACGACGCCTTGCTCGCGACGGCCGTCGAACTGGACGTTCCGATCTACATCCATCCGCACCTGCCGCCCGAGCCGGTGCGCCAGGCCTATTATTCCGACCTGCTGCCGGGCGCGGGCCGCGTGCTCGAAGCGGCCGCCTGGGGCTGGCATTCGGAAACCGCCATCCAGGTGCTGCGCCTCGTGATCGCCGGCACGCTCGACAAGTATCCGCGGCTGAAGCTCGTCATCGGCCACATGGGCGAAATGCTGCCGGTCATGCTGGCGCGCATCGACGAGGTGATGGCGCTCGAGAGCGATCATCTCAAGCGGCCGATCAGCCGCACCATCATCGACCAGGTCTGGGTCACCACCAGCGGCATCTTCAGCCAGCCGCCATTCCTGGCTGCGCTCCAGACCTTCGGCATCGACCGTCTCATGTTCTCGGTCGATTATCCCTACGCGCCGAATTCCCGCGGCCGGGACTTCCTCGACGACGTCGCGCTCGCACCGGCCGACATGGCCAAGCTCACGCACGGCAACGCCGACCGGCTGCTCAAGCTCAAGACCTGAGCCGGTGATGTGAGCCGCTTCAGTTCGCCAGTTCGACGGTCTCGAAGTCGGCCGGCAGCACGATTTCGAGCACTTCGCAATCGTCCGAATAGTCGAGCACGACATGTTCGATGCGCGGCGGCTGGATCCAGCAGCTTCCGGCCCGCATGACGTGCTCACCCTGGCCGTCAAGCTCGGTCTTGATCCAGCCCTTGAGCACGTAGACCATCTGGAAGTCGACGTCGTGGTAGTGCCGCTTCGACACCTCTTCCGGCCGGCAGGGCGGCACGAACCGGATCACATGCGCCTGCACCATGCCCTGGGTGGCCTTCGCCATTCCAAGGTCGCGGTAGTGAGCATAGCGGCGCAGGCCGGCGTCGAAGTCCTCGTCCCGGTGGTGGCTCACCGTGAACGCATGCTTCGGCCGCGCCTTGGATTTTGTCCGTAAGGCACGGGTCTGCGATTTCGTTGGCGGACGCGCTCGCCGCTTGGTTGCAGCCTGCGGACGCCGCGCGCCGGATTTGGACTTGGTTTTGGCCTTTGCCTTCGGTCGTGCCATGGGCATCCTCCGTTCCGAGCGTAATGCTACGCGCGTGCCGGCCTGCTGAACAGCGAGCGGGACCTGCCCGCTCACGACCCTTTTCCTCGCCGCGGGGAGGCGCTAAAGGACACCGCAACCCCCATATGTCGGGCAAGCAGCGACGAGTTCGGAGCAGTTATGGCCAAGCCGCGGACCCTCTACGACAAGATCTGGGAAGACCATCTGGTGGACGAGCAGCCGGACGGCACCTGCCTCATTTATATCGACCGGCACCTCGTCCATGAGGTGACCTCGCCGCAAGCGTTCGAGGGCCTGCGCCTCACCGGCCGCAAGGTCCGCGCACCGGAGAAGACGCTGCTGGTGGTGGACCACAACGTCCCGACCACCGATCGCACGCTGCCCAATCCGGACCCGGAAAGCGCCGCCCAGATCGAGTATCTGGCGGAGAACGCCAAGTTGTTCGGCCTCGAATACTACAACGAGTTCGACAAGCGGCAGGGCATCGTCCACATCATCGGTCCCGAACAGGGCTTTACGCTGCCGGGCGTCACGCTGGTGTGCGGCGACAGCCATACCGCGACCCACGGCGCGTTCGGCGCACTCGCCTACGGCATCGGCACCTCGGAGGTCGAGCACGTGCTGGCGACCCAGACGCTGATCCAGTCGAAGTCCAAGAACATGCGCGCGGTCGTCGACGGCAAGCTGCCGCAGGGCGTCTCCGCCAAGGACATCATCCTCGCCATCATCGGCGAGATCGGCACCGCGGGCGGCACCGGCTACGCGGTGGAATATGCCGGCGAGGCGATCCGCGCGCTGTCGATGGAAGGCCGCATGACGGTGTGCAACATGTCGGTCGAGGCCGGCGCCAAGGCGGGCTTCATCGCGCCCGACGAGAAGGCGTTCGAGTTCGTGAAGGGCCGTCCGAAATCGCCGAAGGGCGCGGCGTGGGAGCACGCCATGCGCTACTGGGCCACGCTGAACTCCGACGACGGCGCGCACTTCGACCGCGAAATCCGGCTCGACGCCGCCAAACTGCCGCCGCTCGTCACCTGGGGCACGAGCCCCGAGCAGGTGATCTCGATCGCCGGCCGGGTGCCGATCCCGGGCGAGATCGCCGACGACAACAAGCGCCGCGCGGCGGAAACGTCGCTCGGCTACATGGGCCTGCAAGGGCGGCGAGAAGATCACCGACATCGCGATCAACCGCGTGTTCATCGGCTCCTGCACCAACGGGCGCATCGAGGATTTGCGCGCCGCCGCCAAGGTCGCGGAGGGCAAGACCGTCAACGCCAACGTCAACGCCATGGTGGTGCCGGGCTCCGGACTGGTGAAGGAGCAGGCCGAGGCCGAAGGTCTCGACCGGATTTTCGTCGCCGCCGGCTTCGAGTGGCGCGAGCCGGGCTGCTCCATGTGCCTGGCGATGAACCCGGACAAGCTCAAGCCGGGCGAGCGCTGCGCCTCGACCTCGAACCGCAATTTCGAGGGCCGGCAGGGCTACAAGGGCCGCACCCACCTGGTCTCGCCCGCGATGGCGGCCGCCGCCGCGATCGCCGGCCACTTCGTCGACGTGCGGGAGTGGAAGTGACGAGGTGAAGCCCGGCCGAACAGCCGGGCTTCCATTGTATTCCGCTTATGCGGCTCGGCGCCCGCCGTTCGCAGCCGCCCCGCGCAACCCCTCCCGCCTGCCGCGTCGATCCGATAGCATGCGCGGTCCCGTGCGTCGGGACGATCAAGCTCGCCAATCGCCCGGCCTCGAATGCAGGGCGCGACAACGGAGGGGACGCTCATGTCGATGGAGAAATCCGGTTCACCGTCATCCTGGCTCGGCTGCACCGACGGCATCGCCGCGCAATGGCAGGATTTCCTGCTGCTGCTCGCCCGCGTGCTGCTGGGCTGGATCTTCATTTCCAGCGGCTGGCGCAAGCTGATGGACATTCCGGGCTTCGTCAAAACGATGCCGCGCCGCGACCTGCCGGAGTTTCTCGGCTACATCGCGCCGCCAGTGGAATTCATCGGCGGGCTTTGCCTGGTGCTGGGACTGGCCACCCGCTACGCGTCGCTGGTGATGCTCGTGTTCCTCATCATCGCGTCCTTCAGTTCGCACCGCTACTGGGCCGTCGAGCAAGCGCAGGTCGCGAACCAATCCAGCCACTTCTGGAAGAACGTATCGATGATGGGCGGCACGGTGCTGTTGTTCATCACGGGCGCCGGCCGTTACGCCATCGACGCGTTCCTGCAGCGCAAGCCCTAGTGTCCGGTTCCGACGCTTGTATCCCATCGCAGCACGCACGTTTACAAGCGTCGGACCCAGGGGACACTAGCAACTCTATATTTCTATGTGGCTTTTGACGTTCCTATGAAGGACTTGCCGCAATGCTGATAGACCAATCCGCCACCTAGGCGGTCAGCGCACTTCCCACCAGCAGTGCATCTTGGGCACGACTGTTGGGCCGCTCGGCCGCATTTCCTGCACCAGCCGCGCCTTGCACTGCCGCACGCCGTTCGGGCCCGGATATTCGTATTCGTACGGCACCGGGTAGTCGGTCGAGAACGTCCGGTAGGGATAGATCGGCCGCACCCGGAGGCGGGTGCGCGGCGGCCGTGACGCGTCCAGCCGCGACTGCGCGGAAAACTCCGTCGTGCCGCGGCGCGCGTCGCCGGCGCCTTGCGCCTGCGCGTCGCCGGACGCGACGAGCACACCGGCGCCGAGCGCCACCGCGGCCCAGATCAACGCCCGCCGCCCCGGTTGCTTGACGCCCTTTTCGCCGTCTCTCGGGCGATGCCCCGCGCCATCGCGCATGTCGTTCGTCCTCGGTCGATTGCCCCGGCGGCACGCTCGCCGATCAGGCCCCGGCCGTCAATGACGCACCGAATTGCGTCGCCCGCGCGGCATACGGCTTCCCCCTCCGCCCACACTCACCTAGATACACCGCCATGTCCGAGGCCCCGTTCGCCGATCCGCTCGCCTGGCGTCCCGTCAAGGCGCCGTCGCTCGAGGAGCTCGAGACGATGGCGATCGAGGCGTTCCGGCGGCTGCCCGACCAGTTCCGCGCGCTCTGCGAGGGCGTGGTGGTGCGGGTCGACGACTTTCCGACCGACGAGGTGCTGGAGGAACTCGGCGCCGAGACCGAGTTCGATCTGCTCGGGCTGTTCCAGGGCGTCGGGCTGCCGTTCCGCTCCGAGAGCGCGCCCACACAGATGCCCAACATGATCTGGCTCTACCGCCGTCCGATTCTCGACTACTGGGCCGAGCACGACGAGACCCTGGGGGAGATCGTCACGCATGTCCTGGTGCACGAGATCGGCCACCATTTCGGCCTGTCGGACGACGACATGGCGGCGATCGAGGCCAGCGTCGTCCTGACGCGCTGAATGCTCTTAAGTATTCGAGTTCTTTTGAATTGTTAAAATTTAGAACATATCCATAGTATGCGCTGATCAAGATAATAATCGTTATAATTTCAAAGTATTAGCCAAGTTGAATCCCCGTCTATGTGCCCGGAGAGTGACAGACTTATTGCGCGCCCCGAATTAACGTGCCGCTAACAACAGGGGCGATGGGGGTGGTGTCATGAAGATCGAATTGCTTGCCGCGGCGGCGATGACTGGACTGTTCGCCGGCGCTGCGATGGCGGCCGATATGCCGGTGAAGCCGGTGGCGCCCGCCGCGTATGTCCAAAACTGGACCGGATGCTACGTCGGCGGCAACGGCGGAGCGCTGATGGCCGAGCGGGAGTGGTTCGATGGCCGGCCGGGAGTCGTCACGCTCGGCGAGACCTTCGGCAAGCATTCGCCGTTCGCCGCGATCCTCGGGCTGCAGGCCGGCTGCGACGTCCAGTTCGGTTACTTCGTTGCCGGCATCCAGGCCGACTACGGTTGGACCGACGCCCACGACGGCCACCGCAACCGGCTGGTCACGGCCTGGGGTCACCGCGGGAAGATCGATTCGGTCGGCACCGCGACGGCGCGCCTCGGCTTCGCGTTCGACCGCTTCCTGGGCTACGTCAAGGGTGGCTACGCCTGGGAAAACGACAAGTACGAAATCTATCAGGTCGCCACCAATCTCACGCTCGCCGAGGCCAACGAAACCCGCACCGGCTGGGTCGCGGGCTTCGGCGGCGAGATGATGATCTTCCCGAACGTGAGCGCGTTCATCGAGGGCAACTTCTTCAGCTTCGGGAAGACCCGCACCGAGTTCCAGCTCACGGGCGGCGGGACTGTCCCGGCCGACATCCAGGCCCAACAGTACGTGGCGCGCGCCGGCCTCAACTGGCGGTTCGGCGGCGCCCCGGTCGTCGCCAAGTACTGAGGCTCGTCCGGGGGCGGGACGACGGCGGCCGGAACCGCCGTCACCAGTTCCAGCGGTCCTTGCGGTCGGTGCGGCGGCCGTCACGCTGCGGCCGCGCCCGGTCCTCGTTGACCTCGCGCGCGCCGCCGCGTTCCCGGGCACAGACGCCGCCGCCCGCGGCCAGTCCCCGCAGGCAATAGTCGAGCGGCGCAGACACGCAGGGCTTGTCCGGCGGATCGCCGAGATTGCGCAGGCACCAGTTTTCGGCCGCCCGCGCGCTGCCGGAAGTCAGCAGGCCGGCCAAAACGAGCGTTCCAGTCAGCGCAAGTATTCGCATCGGTCGGACTCCTCGCTGCGCTCCCCTGCCCTCCCCATATAGGCTATTGCCCTTGACAAATCCCGGCCCCGCCGTGAATGAGAACAATTCCACTGTGATCCGCAGAGTGCCGAATGGACAAGTTCACCAAGCTCGAAGGCGTTGCCGCCCCGCTCAACATGATCAACGTCGACACCGACGCGATCATCCCGAAGCAATACCTCAAGACCATCAAGCGGACCGGGCTCGGCACGGGGCTGTTCTCGGAGAAGCGCTACAAGGATGACGGCAGCGAGAACCCGGACTTCGTGCTCAACAAGCCGGCCTATCGCAAGGCCAAGATTCTCGTGGCCGGCGACAATTTCGGCTGCGGCTCGTCGCGCGAGCACGCGCCCTGGGCGCTGATGGATTTCGGCATCCGCTGCGTGATCTCGACCTCGTTCGGCGACATTTTCTATAACAACTGCTTCAAGAACGGCGTGCTGCCGATCAAGGTCTCGCCCGAGGACCTGGAGAAGCTGTTCGACGACGCCGAGCGCGGCGCCAACGCGACGCTGTCGATCGATCTGGAGAAGCAGGAGATCCGCGGTCCGGACGGCGGCGTGGTGACATTCGAGATCGACGCCCACCGCAAGCATTGCCTGCTCAACGGCCTCGACGACATCGGCCTGACGATGGTGAAAGGCGACAAGATCGAGGGCTTCGAGCAGAAGGCCAAGATGGCCCGCCCCTGGGCGTAGCGTCGTCTCCGCGCACGGTCTCGATCGTTCCCGCCTTTGCCTCGCAACATGGGGCGGCTCGCGTTAGAGTGCATCGGCCGGGCGCTTGCCAAGGCCAGCTCAGCGACCGCACGCCATACGCTGTCCCATTGAAGGGAGCGCACGACATGAACAAGGCCGACGTTATTCAGAGCGTATCCGAGAAGACCGGCATTGCGCCGGACCTTTGCGAAACGATCCTCAAGGCGTTCGAGAAGCAGGCGGGCGACGCGTTGGCGGCAAAGCTCAAGGGCGCCGGTGGCGATCAGGCCGACCTGCTGGCGCGGATTTCGCAGGAGACCGGCGTGCCTTCGTCGGATTGCGAGAAAGTGCTGACCGCGAGCGGAGAGGTCGTGAAGGCCGGGATCGCGGACAAGCTGGGCTTTCTCAAGGGCCTGTTCTCGCGATCGTAACGATCAGGCGCGCGCTGAACGACGGCTGGGACGCGCGCCAGCGGTGCCAAATCAGCATTGCGATTTTAGCCCGAGTTGCGCAGCGATGGGCGGCGTCCCCCGCTCCCTTTGCGACGCGACGTCGCTCGACAAGCGCGCGGCTGCGGCGGCACACTGCACATCCAAGACAAAGAAATTTGGGAGACGTCCATGTCACGATCGTTTGCCGCATCTCCGGCGCGCGCCGCATTGGCCGCGCTTGCCTTCGCCCTCGCGACGCCGGCGGCAGCGCAGGAGACCTATCCCAACCGGCCAATCCTGCTGACACACGGCTTCGCGGCCGGCGGCAACGGCGATGTCGTGTCGCGCATCGTCGGCGAGGCGATCTCGCCACGTCTCGGCCAGCCGGTCGTCATCGAGCCGCGGCCCGGCGCCGGCGGCAATACCGCGTCCGCGCGGCTCGTCAAATCCGAGCCGGACGGCTACACGCTGATCAACCTGACCGGCGGACACGCGGTGTCGGCGGCGATCTACAAGTCTCTGCCGTTCGATCCGGTCGACGATTTCCAGTTCGTCTCGGCCTACGGCTACCAGGCGTTCATGATCGCGGTGAAGAAGGGCAATCCAATTCAAACGATCGCCGACCTGATCGCCGCCGCCAAGGCCGCGCCCGGCAAGCTGACCTATTCGTCGGTCGGCATCGGCTCGACGCAACACCTCGCCGGCGAGTTGTTCTGCGCGATGGCCGGCATCAAGATGATCCACGTACCCTATCGTGGCGGCTCGGCGCCGATGACCGACCTGCTGGGCGGGCAGATCGACCTGTCGATCGATTCCATCACGGTGATCGAGCCGCAGATGCGCGCCGGCGCCGTGCAGGCCCTCGGCGTCACCAGCGGCAGCAAATGGTGGAGCCTGCCGGACGTCACGCCGGTCGCCGCGACCGTGCCGGGTTATGACGTGCGCACCTGGCTCGGCCTCGCGACGCCCAAGGGCACGCCCGCGCCGGTCGTCGCGCGGCTCAACGCCGTGTTGCGCGACGGGCTCGCCGACAAGCAGGCCGACGAGCGGCTGCGCAAGCTCGGCATGGATGTGCGCGTCAGTTCACCGGACGAGATGCGCACGCTCGTCGCGTCGCAGATCGCCAACTGGAAGAAGGTCGTCGCCGACGCCAATATCCCGCAGCAGTAGCGTTCGACTGCGTCAGCCGGGGCAGCCGTACCGCTCCGGCCCGGCGGGCGCGACGTCGACGCCGATCGCCCCGCCCCGCTCGATCGCGTCCTTGAGGAAGCCGGAGCCGCGTACGTCATTAATGAATGCATTGACCGCGGTGAGCGCGGCCGGCCGGCCCATCGGCACGATGATGTTCTGCGGCACGTTGAACAGATTGTCGGGCAGGAGGCGCGTGCCGGGCGTGCTGCGCATCAGCGTGGTGAGCCGCTGGCGGTTGGCGCCGAGCGCATCGATCTCGCGCCCGAGCAGCGCCTTGCTGAGTTCGGGCGAGTTGTTGTCGAGTTCGACCGGCGTCGCCTGTTTGAGGATGCGCTTGAGGCAGAGCATCATCGAATCGTTCTTCGTGCCGCCGATCTTCTGGCCGGCCGGTCGATGTCTGCGACCGCCTTGATCGACGAGCCGTCGAGCACCAGGAAGCTCTGCCGCACCAGCATGTAGGTCTGCGAGAACTCGACGGTGCCGAGGCGCGTCGCCTCATAGGCGACGAATCCGATGTCGGCGGCGCCGCTCTTGACGGCTTCGATGACGGCCGGCGGATTGGCGCGCGGCTTCAAGTCGAGCGGGACGCCCGCACGCTTGGCCAGTTCGCGCGCCAGATCGACCGACGCGCCGCGGACCTCGCCGGTCGCCGGATCGCGCACCGCCTGCGCCGGATTGGTCCCCAGATAGACCGCGCGCAGCGTCCCGCCGGGCGCGACGTCATTGGCGGCGGCCATCGGAACGCCGCATGTCAGCAGCGCGGCGAGCGTGAAGAGAGCGAGAGCTTTCATGGAGTTCCACCCCTGTGATGTTTTCTTGGGCCATAGTCTGGAGCGCATTTCCGTTGCATGGAATTGCTCACTCTCCGCTCGTCCCCGCGCAAGCGGGGACCCAATATACTGCAAACACCGAATCCTTGGCCCTGGATTCCCGCTTGCGCGGGAATGAGCGGAGATAGAGCCGTATCTAGCCGGGCTGCGCCGCCATGGCGCGCGCCTCGATCGCGTGCGCGATCTCGACGGTGCGGCGCGCCATCTCGGCGTGCAGCCGTTCGACCATCTTGCCGTCGATCGCCACCACGCCCTTGTCGCGATTTTCCGGCAGGTCGAACGCCGCGATCATCTTGCGGGCCTGCGCGATCTCGTCGGCGTTCGGCGAGAACGCCGCGTTGCAGGGCGCGATCTGGTTCGGATGGATGAGCGTCTTGCCGTCGAAACCCATGTCGCGCGCCTCCTCGCATTCGCGCACGAAGCCTTCGGCGTTGCCGATGTCGTTGTAGACGCCGTCCAGAATGTCGATGCCGTAGATGCGCGCGGCGGCGACGCATTGCATCAGCCACGGCACCATCGGCCAGCGGCCCGGCACGAGGCGGGCGCGGGTCTCCTTGGCGATGTCGTTCGTCCCCATCACGAACACGGCGAGCCGCGCTTCGGAATCGGCCGCCTCGGCGGCGAGCGGCAGGATGTTGAACAGCGCGACCGGCAACTCGATCATCGCCCATACGCGCGTGCGCAGATTGGCGTGCAGGTCGAGCAGCCGCTGGCCGATCCGCTCGAGCTGATCCGGATGGCTGATCTTGGGGATCAGGATGGCGTCCGGCGCCGCCTGCCCGGCGGCCGTCAGGTCGTCGGAGTGCCACGGCGTATCGATGCCGTTGATGCGTACGACCAGTTCGCGCGGCCCGAAGCCGCCGGCCTTCACCGCATCCATGACCTGCTGGCGGGCGGCAGCCTTGGCGTCGGGCGCGACCGAATCCTCGAGATCGAGGATGACCGCATCGACCGGCAGCGTGCGCGCCTTCTCGATCGCCCGGGCATTCGATCCCGGCATGTAGAGCACGCTGCGGCGCGGACGGATGGTCATGGGGGGCCCCCTTCTGTGCGGTGACTTGAGGCTAGCCCGCGGGCACGTCCTGTGCCAGTCAGGAGCGAGCCGGGAGCCGTGACGAAGATGCCGGACGCTCATGCGCCAGCCGACCGCCAGTTGCCGCTCGGCGGCGAGATTTTTCTCGACCATGTCGGACATTTCGTGCGCGACCCGCAGGCCGCCGCCCAGGCGCTCGCCCGCGCGGGCTTTGCGCCGGCGCCGCTGTCCGTGCAGGTCAATCCCGATCCGGCCGGCGGGCCGCCGCAACCGACCGGCACCGGCAACGTGACGGCGATGTTCGCGCGCGGCTATATCGAGGTGCTGTTCAAGACCGCCGACACGCCGCTCGGCCGCGAGCTCGACGCCGGGCTGGCGCGCTATCCGGGCATCCATCTCGCGGCCTTCGCGGTCGCGGACGCGGGCGCCGAGCATGCAAGGCTCGCTGCTGCGGGCTTCCGGATGCGGCCGCTGATCGCGATGCAGCGGCCGGTCGAGACCGCGGGCGCGCCCGGCACCGCCGCCTTCACGCTGGCGCGCGTCGAGGCCGGCGAGATGCCGGAAGGCCGCATCCAGATGCTCACCCATCACACCGAAGACATGGTCTGGCAGCCGCGCTGGCTCACCCATCCCAACGGCGCGCTCGGTCTTGCGGGCCTCACTGTCGCGGTCGCCGATGTGGACGAGGCTGCCACCCGCTTTACGCGTTTCACCGGGCGTGAGGCCGCGCCGTTCGGCAGCCGGCCACACCATCCAGCTCGACCGCGGCCGGCTCGATCTCGTCAGCGCAGATGCTTTCGCCACGCTCCTCCCAGAATGCCCGATTCCGTCGCTGCCGTTCGCGGGCCTGTGCGACATCACGGTCAAATCGCTGCCCGCGCTCGAAGCTCTGCTCAGCGATGCCGGCCTGCCAGCGCGCCGGGCGGGCGAAACACTGATTGCGCCGTTTCCGGCGGAACTCGGCGTGGGCGCCTGGCGGTTCTGCGAATGAACAATCGTCTCCCGATATTGTCCCTGCGCGGGCCACGGCCCGGCGCTATAGTCGATGGGCAATACGGTCGACGGGCGCATGATCGACGATCTCCTGGAACGCCGGCCCTATAACGCAGCCGCCGACTTCGTCGATCGCAGCGTCGCGCGCGGGCTCGGCGGCAAGATCGCGTTCACCGACTCGTCCCGCTCGCTGACCTATGGCGACCTGCAGGACAAATCCTGCCGCTTCGCGGCCGGACTCACGAGCCTCGGGCTGCACGAGGAAAACCGCGTCATCTTGCTGCTGCACGACACCGTCGATCACCCGGTGGCATTCTGGGGTGCGATCCGCGCCGGCATCGTGCCGATCCCGGTCAACACGCTGCTGGCTGCCGAGCAATACGCCTACCTGTTCGCCGACAGCCGCGCGGCAGCGAGCCGTTATCGCCGCACCGATGCTCGACATCCTGCTCGCGATCCGCCCCGGGCTGCCGCATCTGCGCGCCATCGTGGTCGTCGGCGCGCCCGACGGCGAGCGCTCTCGCGCCCGGCGTCCACCGGTTCGAGGACGTGCTCACGCGCGCCGAGCCGTCGTCCTGTGCGCAGACCATGTCGGACGAGGTCGCGTTCTGGATGTACACCTCGGGTTCGACCGGCGATCCCAAGGCGGTGCGCCACGTCCACACCAGCCTGATGGCGGTCGCGCGCCTGATGGGCCAGGGCGTCATCGGCATCCGCGAGGACGACGTGGCGTTCTCGGCCGCGAAGCTGTCCTTCTCCTACGGGCTCGGCAACGCCATGACGTTCCCGATGTCGGTCGGCGCCAGCGCCGTCCTGCTGCCGGAGCGGCCGACACCGCAGGCCGTGCTCGCCGCCATCCGCCGCCACCGCCCGACGATCTTCTACGCGGTGCCTTCGCTCTACGGCGCGCTGCTCGCGCATCCGGACATCGGCAAAGGCGCCGGCTCCGACCGGTTGCGGCTCTGCATCTCGGCCGGCGAAGCGCTGCCCGCGAGCCTCGGCAGGCGCTGGCGCGAGGTGACCGGCGTCGATGTGCTCGACGGGCTCGGCTCGACCGAGATGCTCCAGACTTTCCTCAGCAACCGCCCGGACGACGTGCGCTACGGCTCGACCGGCAAGCCGGTGCCCGGCTACGAGCTCAAGATCGTCGACGAGCACGGCCGCGAACTGCCGGACGGCGAGATCGGCGAACTCATCGTGCGCGGACCGACCGCCGGCGAGGGCTACTGGAATCAGCGCGCCAAGAGCCGCCGCACCTTCGCGGGCGAATGGACCTACACCGGCGACAAGTTCGTGCGCGATGCCGAGGGCTACTACTACTGCTGCGGCCGCACCGACGACATGTTCAAGGTCAACGGCATGTGGGTATCGCCGCTCGAGGTCGAGGCCGCGCTCGCATCGCATGAGGCGGTGCTCGAAGCCGGCGTCATCGGCAAGGAAGATGCCGACGGCCTGATCAAGCCGAAGGCGTTCATCGTGCTCCGGAACGGTTATGCGGCCGACGACGGCCTGCTGGAGGCGCTCAAGGGCCACGTCAAGGATCACGCCGGCCCGTGGAAGTATCCGCGCTGGATCGCGGTGACGTCCGACCTGCCGCGCACCGCAACCGGCAAGCTGCAGCGCTTCAAGCTGCGTGAGCTCGACGCACGCTGATCCAGCCGCCATCATCCCCGCGCAAGCGGGGATTTAGCGTCCCGATTCCTGGATTTCCGGCTGCACGGGGGTGGCCGAGTGTGTGCTCGGTTCACAGCCTGACCAGACCGGTCTCATCGAGCGCCAGGACAAAGACGACCGCCAGGACCATGAAGGCCAGCAGAAAGCCCACGCTGATGCCGAACACGTTCCAGTTCGATTGAAAGCTGTAGTGTTCCGATTGCTTGATGGCCTGCTTGGTCAAATGAAATCTCTCGGCCACCAGCCGGGCGCCAAGCGAATAGGTGATCGGCATCACATAGTTGGGAAATCCGTCCGGCAGCATCGGCAGGATCGCAAACACCGCCGCCACAAACACAAAGCCCCAGATCAGCATCCGCTTCGCTTCGGCCGCCTCGCCCAGGGCGCGGAAATTCATCCACAGCATGTAGACGACGGCGAACGGTCCACCGGCGAACGAGCCGACCGTTACCTGCGTCGGCGAGTAGAGCTTAACCTTGTCCACGCCGCTCTCCACTGCATTCCCCGTCGGTCGTATCCCGGGCGCGGCGCAGCGGCGCAGCTCTTCGCTGCGCTGGTGCGCCGCAGACCCGGGATCGTAACAGACACCGCCTTCGGAAAGGTCCCGGATCTGCGGTGCACCGTTTCACGCTGCACCGCGTCCGGGACACAAGATTTACTTAATTGGCACCCCTGCGATTTCACTTTAAAGTGCCGGTGTGACTCGCACCCAGCCTCGAACTGCCCTGCTGATCTTCCTCGCCGCGATGGCAGCTTCGCTTGCCGCGCTCATGCTGTTGCTGCCGCCGATTCATCAACCGCAGAGCTATCACCAATTCGCCGACCGGAACACGATCTTCGGCATTCCGAATTTCTGGAACGTCGTATCGAACCTTCCATTTGTGGCGATCGGGGCGATCGGGCTCGCGCGTTACCGCGACGATGCCGCCACCGTCTTCATCTTTGGCGGCATTTTCCTGACCGGATTCGGCTCGGCCTACTATCACTGGAATCCCGACGACGGCACCTTGTTCTGGGACCGCCTGCCGATGGCCCTGGCGTTCTCCGCGATCCTCGCCAAGGTGGTCGGCGAACGCATCGACGAGCGCGCGGGCGCGATCCTGCTGTGGCCGCTCCTGGCGTTCGGCGTGTTCAGCCTGTTGTGGTGGCGCTGGACCGGCGACCTGCGGCTCTACGGCTGGGTGCAGTTCTTTCCCTGCCTGGCGCTACCGGTTCTGTTCCTGCTGTTCCCGCCGAAATATACCGGCACCGGCTATTGGCTCGCCGCCGCCGCGCTCTACGCGCTCGCCAAGGTGTTCGAGTACAAGGACGAGGCGATTTATTCGGCGGGAGGGATATTGAGCGGTCATACGCTCAAGCACCTTGTCGCGGCGGGCGCCTGCTACTTTATTCTTCGCTACTTCCAGACCCGCAAGCCGATCGTGTGATTGCGCAAGCGTCAGTAGGGAGCGAGCCCGTGCGGCAGACTCCGTACCCTCTCCCCTTGCGGGAGAGGTGGCGAGCATGCGAAGCGTAGCGGAGATGCGAGCCGGGTGAGGGGATCGCGCAATTGACGCGAGGGCCTCCTCACCCGCCTCGCAGGGGAAGAGGGTAACGGAGCAAGCGGCAACGACGGTGGCTCAATTCTCTTTCGCGCGAAAGCTCGCAGCCAGAAAGCCGGACGTCATGCGTTCGACGAGTTTTGGATCGAGCAGCGTCGCGATCACCGGGCGCGCAGCACCAGGCAAGGACGATCCAGGGAATCACCCGATAGGCGCCGGGCTGCGGCGGGTAGACGTTGACCCAGAACGTGTAAGCGATCGCCGCCGCGGCCAGCACGGGAATGACCAGCATCCATCGCATTCCCTGTCCCGATGGACGCATCAGCGCGCCGGCCGCGCTCACGACCACGAGCAGATAAGCGACCAGCAGGGCGAGCGCCCCGAGCGTGGAGCCCCAGAAGAACGCATCCGATCCTGAAGCCTGAAAGATGCCGCGCATGACGCCGTATCCGACGATCGCGGCGAACAGAACGGCGAAGGCTGCGTTGCGCGGCGTACCGCTGACTTCCGAAATTCGTCCAAGCGGGCTTGAAGGCAAAAGATCGCGGCACAGCGCAAACAGAATGCGCGAGGCCGCGACGATCGCCGCCAATGCGCCGCCCATGGCGGAACAGATCGCGAGTGCGTCGAACAGGTCGCCGGACCAGCCGCCGAAATAGCGGGATGAAAGATCGGCAAGGAGCGAAGTGGACTTGGTGAAGCTGGTCATTCCGGCCGGGTCGGTTCCGAACCCCAGTATCTGCGCCGACGTGACGATGGTGAAAACGATTCCCGCGCCCAGCACCGTTCCGATCAGCACTCGCGGGATCGTGAATTTCGATTTCTTCATTTCCTCGCCCAGCGTCGCGACCTGCTCGAACCCCGCAAACGAGAGCAGCCCGAACGACAGCCCCATGGCAATCGCCGCGGCGCCGACGCCTCCGGTCGGAATGAACAGATCGCGCAGCGGCGGATCGCCCTGCGGCCCGTGCCCGCGGAAGACCAGCAGCAGCACCGCGCACGCGAGCACCAGCATCGCGACGATCGCGATGCCTTCCAGAACGATCAGCACCAGGCCGGCACGCCGCGTCGGAATGATGCTCAGCGGCGCGATCACCAGCGCCGCCACCAGCGTCAGAATCAGGCTGGACGCATCGGGCCAAAGCTTGGACCGTTGCAGGAGATCGGCGCCGAACAGGCCGAACGCGCCGAGACCAACCACCGCGAAGCAGAGATAGGTCCCGAGCAGCATCCATCCGGCCACCAGCCCGGCGCGCGGACCCAGGATCGCGCCGACGAACCCATACGCGGAACCCGCATTGGGATGCTCGCGCGCCAGCCGCGCAAAGCACCAGGCCACCAGCAGCACGACGAGAGTCGAGAGCGCGAAGACCAGCGGCACCACGCGGCCGACATGCTCGGCGGGCTCCTGCGGATTCAAGTTCATCGCCAACGTGGGCGCCATACCGGCCACCGCGACCGCGATGGCGTCCCAGGTGCCGGCGCCCTGGAACAGGACGGCAGAGGGATCGACAGGCGGATGAGGTTTCGGCGGCGAAGCGGCGTGGGGCGAAGTTGGCATGCGCCGGTCATATACCAAGCTTCGTCGACCCTCGACCCGTCATGCCCGGCCTTGGGCCGGGCATCCACGTCTTTCTTTGCGAAATCGGTGTTGCTCGGCGCTATGCCTATCCCATTCGAGCTGATGCAAGCTCTTTCCCCGCTCGTTCCCGCGCAAGCGCGTGGGCGCTAACTTAAGCGAACCTTGTGTCCCGGACGCGGTGCAGCGTGGAGCGTACAGACGGTGCACCGCTGATCCGGGACCTTACCGAAGGCGGTGTCCGTTACGATCCCGGGTCTGCAGCGCACCAGCGCAGCGAAGAGCTGCGCCGCTGCGCTGCGCCCGGGACACGTGCCCTATGCTCTTCGCGGGGACGAGCGGACGAGAATATCGATTTGACTGAATTGAGAACTGCGCTATTGCGCGAACAACCGCGTCACCAGCCGCCGCGCCAGCACGCCGGCGACGCGGCGGCGGTAGTGGCCGGGCGTGAACGTGGTCTTCATCGCCATCACCTGGTCGCGCGTGAGCGCATCGAGTCCCTTGAACACGCGTTCGTCGAGCGGGCCGCCGCAGAGTTCCGCGGTGCCCGCGAGCAGCACCGGGCGCGGATTGGTGCCGGTGAACGCGACCCGCAGATCGGCGAGCGTATCGCCGTCGCGGCGCAGCGCGACCGCGACGCCGGCGACCGGATATTCGATCGAGCGGCGGATGCGGAGCTTGTCGTAGCCCGAGCGCAGGCCGGGCGCGTTCTGCGCGCGCACCGACGACGACGAATTCGCCGGGCCGCAGCGCGAGAAAGAACTTGCCGTCGCCCATGGTCTCGGTCACCGGCTGGTCCTGCCGCGCATGGCCGATATAGAGGCTCGCGAGCGGCACGGTGCGCCGGCCCTGCGGCCCGGCGAGCTCGACTTCGGCGCCGAGCGTCATCAGCGCGGGCGCGAGGTCGCCGCTGTAGGTCGCGAAGCAGACGCCGCGGCTCTTCGGCGCGACGTGGCAGATCTCGCCGGTGGTCTTGAGGCAATGATGATTGGCGGCGCGCCACCATTCGCTCTGGTTGTAGTAGATGCAGCGCGTGTCGAGGCAGAGGTTGCCGCCGACCGTGCCCATGTGGCGATGCGTCGGCCCGGCGATCTGCGCCGCGGCCTGCGCGACCACCGGATAATGCTCGATGACGGCCGGATGCTCGGCAAGTTCGGCGAGCGTCACCGCGGCGCCGATCTCGAGCGACTGCGCGTCGGCCTTGATGGCGCGCAGCTCCGCGACGCGGTTGACGTCGATCAGCACCGGCGGCGCGACGATGCCGCGGCGGATGTTCACCACGAGGTCGGTGCCGCCGCCGAGCATCCGGCTGTCGGGATGCGCGGCGCGCGCCGCGATCACGTCGTCGAGCGACGTCGGCCGCAGCACCTCGAACTCGGGCAGCGCATCCATCACGCGCTCCCGCTCTTTCTCGCCGCGGCGCGCTGGCGCTTTTCGAGCGCGGCGAACACGCGGTCGGGCGTCACCGGCAGGTCGTTGAAGCGCAGCCCGATGGCGTCGGCGATCGCGTTGGTCAGCGCCGGCAGGAACGCGGCGAGCGAGCCCTCGCCCGCCTCCTTCGCGCCGAACGGCCCGTTCGGATCGTTGCTCTCGACGATGCCGACTTCGATCGGCGGCAAGTCCTCGATGGTCGGCACGCGGTAGTCGAGCATGTTGGCGGTGAGCATGAGGCCCTCGTGATAGGCGACCTCCTCGCTCATCGCCTGGCCCATGCCCATCCAGACCGAGCCCTGCACCTGGCCCTCGACCGACAGCCGGTTGAGCGCCTTGCCGCAGTCGTGCGCCACCCAGACCTTGTCGACCGTGACGACGCCGGTCTCGTCGTCGACCGACACCTCGACCACCTGCGCCGAATAGCTGTAGCCCATGGTGCCGCCGATCGCCGGCGCCGCGATACTTCTTGCCGCCGTGCGAATCCGGGATGGTCGAGTAGTTGCCGGTGACCGTGATGGTGCCGGTGTCCTTCGAGCGCTTCGGTGACGACCTCCTGGAAGGTCGCGCCCTTGTCCTGCGCGCCGGCGCGATAGAGCTCGCCCAGGCACTCGATGTCCTCGGGCCGCGCCTCGAGCTTGCGCGCCGCGGCCGCGACCAGCACGCGCCTTGAGATTCTGCGCCGCGTCGATCGCCGCGTTGCCGACCATGAAGGTGACGCGCGACGAATACGAGCCGTTGTCCTTCGGCACCACCTCGCTGTCGCCGGTGACGACGCGGATGCGGCGCCATGTCGAGGCCGAGCACCTCGGCCACCGCCTGCACCAGGATGGTGGACGAGCCCTGCCCGATATCGGCCGCGCCCGACAGCACCACCACCGAGCCGTCGAAGTCGAGCTTGATCTTCACCGTCGCATGCGGCTCGCCGGTCCAGTTCACCGGCTTCGAGGCGCCCGAGATGTAGTGCGAGCAGGCGAAGCCCAGCCCCTTGCGCACGCCGTTGCCGCTCGCGAGCTTGCCGCGCCGCGCGCTGCCAGCCGCTCTCGCGCTCGACCCAGTCGACGCATTCCGGCAGGCCGTAGCTCGCCACCATCAGGTCGTTGTCGGTGAAGGTCGGCCGCGCGCCCGGCGGCGGCAGATAGTTCGCGCGCCGGACCGCGATCGGATCGAGCCCGAGCTCGTGCGCCATCTCGTCGAGCAGGCTCTCGAACGCGAAGCGTACGTCGACGGTGCCGTGGCCGCGGAACGCGCCGCATGGCGGCGTGTTGGTGAGCACGCGCCGGCCGACATACTTGACGTTCGTGCAGGTCGTAGATCGCGTAGAGCATCGAGCCGGCATAGAGGATCGTCACCACGCCATAGCCCGAATGCGCGCCGCCGCGCTGGTCGCATTCGCATTCGACCGCCGTGATGCGGCCGTCCTTGCGCATGCCGATCTTGAGCCGGATGTCGGTCTCCGGCCGGCCGCGATGGGTGATGAAGGTCTCCTCGCGATTGATCACGGTGCGCACGCAGCCGCCGGCCTTGCGCGCGAGCAGCGCGGTGATCAGCTCGACGTTGAGCGTCTCGGTGCGGCAGCCGAAGCCGCCGCCGACATGCGGCTTGACCACGCGGATGCGCGACATGTCCATGTCGAGGATCTGCGCCAGCATCAGGTGCACGTAGTACGGCACCTGCGTCGAGGCATGCACCGTCATGCGGTCGCGCTCGGCGTCGTAGTCGGCGATCGCGGCGTGCATCTCCATCTGGTTCTGGCAGACTTCGGCGCAGTTGTAGGTGCCGTCGCGCACCAGATCGGCCTGCGCGAAGCCCTCCGCCACGCTGCCCAGTTCGAACAGCACGTCGCGCTCGATGTTGCCGGGCTTCTTGGCGTGCAGCTGCACCGCATCGGGCGCGAGCGCGTCCTTCGCCGTGTAGTAGGCCGGCAGCTCGCGCACTTTCAGCCGGATCAGCTCGACCGCCGCTTCGGCGGTCGCGTCGTCGACCGCCGCCACCGCCGCCACCGGCTCGCCGCGATAGCGCACCTTGTCTCGCGCCAGCG
>CAWEDK010000037.1:0-82534 GCA_963807865.1 uncultured Alphaproteobacteria bacterium
ACCGATGCTGTCGAAAAAGGCTTGAGAACATCGCCGAACAGTGATTCCGCTGATTCCGTGGATCACGGCCTTGGAGGCGGCGATGATGGGTCGGCGGTGCGGCGATCAGGCAAGCTTTTTCTATGAGTTTCGGCTCGATGACCGTGTCCCAAAGAGCCACCTGCTCAGGCGCATCAATGTATTCGTGACGGCGGCGCTTGCGGATGTGCATGATCAGCTCAATCCCTACTACAGCGAGATCGGCCGACCATCGGTCGATCCCGAACTGATGATCCGAATGCTGATTGTCGGCTACTGCTACGGCCTGCGCTCGGAGCGCAAGCTGACCCAGGAAGTCGAGTTGCATCTGGCCTATCGGTGGTTCTGCCGACTCGATCTCGACGACAAGGTTCCGCACCACTCGACCTTCTCGGAGAACCGGCTGCATCGGTTCCGGGAGAGCGATGTCTTTCGCCACATATTCGAGCGCGTCGTCGCCGCCTGCATGGCAGCCGGCCTGGTCAAGGGCGAAGGCTTCGCCGTCGATGCCAGCGTCATGGAGGCTAATGCCAGCCGTTACCACGGCAAGGCGCCGGACGAGATCGAGTGGTCCGAGCCCGAACGCCAGACCCGCGCGGTCAAGGAATATCTCGCGGCACTCGAAGCCGAGACTGAACCCAATCCCGACCGCAAGCCGCCGAAGGTGATCTCACCAAGCGATCCCTGCTCAGCATGGACAGCCAAGGCCAACAAGCGAGTGCAGTTCGGCTACGGGCTTAATTATCTCATCGACATCGAGAACGCTGTCATTGTCGATGTTGAGCCGACGCCGGCGCGTACCTACGACGAGGTTGAGTGCACGAAGACGATGCTCGATCGCACCGAACGGCGCTTCAACCTGAAGCCCAAGCGGCTTGCCGCCGACACCGCTTATGGAACTGGCCGTTTCCTGGGCTGGTTGGTGGGTCGTAGGATCGCGCCTCATATCCCGGTTCGTGATGCCAGCGAGCGCGATGACGGTACGTTCTCACGCAGCGACTTTCGCTGGGACACGACGGCGAGGCGTCTACGTCTGCCCGAACAACAAGGTGCTGCACACCACCGGTACAGTGCACGACGGCCACATGCTTCGCTATCGCGCCTCCAAGTTCGACTGCGATGTCTGTCCACTCAAGATGCAATGCTGTCCTAACATGCCTGCCCGACAAGTTCCTCGCGATCTTCACGAGCACGCTCGCGACGTGGCGCGCCGGCTGATGAGAACAACGGGCTTCCTCAGGTCACGTGACGAGCGCAAGCGCGTCGAGATGCGTTTCGCCCACCTAAAGATTCACCACGGCTTCGAACGCATGCGGCTCAGAGGCCTTTCCGGTGCGCGTGACGAGTTCCATCTCGCCGCCATCGTGCAGAACCTCAAAACCTTGGCACTGCGAACCCTCGGGCCGCCGACTGACCCACAGCTCGCATCGTTTGCGTGAGCGCCGAACAGATGGCCTCAAAAGAAATGGCCGCCTGATCCAAGAAACCAAATGACGCGTCCCGACGGGAGCATTCCAATCGGAAACCCCACTTTTTCGACAGCATCGACCCAAAGCGGACATGCGCTGTTCATTCAAAAACCTCATCGGCGGCTACGAGCAACGCGGGTGGGACGGCAAGGCGGAGGGCCTTCGCGGTTGATGGGGACCTTCGAAGGTGCCCAATCGATATCGGAGCAGCCGAACAACACATTTCCCTATGGTACGCCCGACGAAATGCAGACGACAAGCATAAGCAATGAGGCCGCTCAGGACTAGGACCGCCTACTCCCGTCCCGTGTGTGGCGACGCAGAGTTGGCCACGCCGAAGTCGCTGGACTTGGAGCCGTTGGGGGCCACTGAAAAGCCTTCTCCCGCGAGCCCGCGCTTGAACAGTTCACGCACCGCCGCAGCGCGGCTTGGCATACGAACCTTGAACCGGAAGTCGTCGAGCAAGGCTACCTCGTCGGCGGTCAGCATTATTTGAAGCCGTTCGCCGCGCAACCTTTCCGCGCTCATTCCACCCTCCTTGACTACAAGTTAGGTTTGAACATCACTTACTAACAGGTAGTTCAGCCATTAAAGATCGTCAAGAGCTAACGGCAGCCTTTTGAGCTGCGCCATTCTGCTAGTGCTCCGCCCAAAGACATTCTATTCAAACGCACGCGATCTTGCGTTGCTTGAGCGCTTTATCGCTGCGCAGGTGCCGCGCTACGTTGATCTGCACACGCCGACGGTCATTATCAGTGGCGATCGCGACTTCGTGGTTTCGCCGCACATCAATGCGCACGCCCTAGCGGCTACACTGCCTCGCGCAAAGCTTATTATCCTTAAAGACATTGGACACATGCCACACCACGCCGCTCCCGATGTCGTGGCTGCAGCGATCGATGAGCTTCTGCCCGAGGCGGTAATACACTCCCGCGTCTAATAGAACTCTAAACTTTTCACGCTGGCCCGAACCTCAGTAAGGAGACTTACGATGAAATCCGCACTCGCCATAAAGTCTCGAACACCAAGTTCGCTGACCACATCATTTCCTCACGTGCTCCACGAGAATGGGCCGGATCCGGAGCGAAAGACGAAGCTAGGGCTCTACGCTTGGCTTGTAGGGCGGTGGGAGATGGACGTCAGCACGATACTTGAGGACGGGTCGACGCACGCCGGTCGCGGCGAGATCCATGCGGGTTGGGTCTTGGAGGGCCGAGCCATCCAGGACGTGTGGATGATCCCCCGCCTCAACGAGCGACGTCCCGAGATCGAACAGCTTCCCGGAGCCGGAAATTGGTACGGAACAACGCTGCGTATTTACGATCCGAATCTCGACACATGGCGCATTCAGTGGAACGATCCTGCGACCAATTTCTTCACGCAACAAACAGGACGCGCACGAGGCCGAGACATTGTCCAGGAAGGGCCGGATCCACGAGGCGGCTCGCGCGGTGGACTTTTTCCGAAATCGAGCCGACGTCTTTTCATTGGACAGCGGAACGAAGTCAGGACAACAAGAACTGGCGAAGGAAGTCGATATCCGTGCGCGCCGCATGTGAGCGGCGTGCAGTGTCTTCGGCGATCGAATGATCGAATGATGCACCACGCATTGTTACAATCGAGGTGCCGTCTGCGGTTCTCGTGCCCGCCGGCGAGGTGATCAATAAGAAAGCATTTTGCGGTGCATATGTCGCTCATTGGCGCTTCGCGTCATTTCGCTGCCGTACAATAATTCGGTCGCTTTTCAGAGCGAAGCGGATATCCGTCGATGTTTGTCGCGGACAGAATTTGTGGCGAATGACCCATGTGAATACCGAGACGACGTTGAGAGACGTTGAACTGGCGGCTAGCGCCATCGGGTTGCAAATCCAGTGGCTCGAACGCCACAACGGTCGTTGAGATCAATGCTGCCTTCGCAACGTTTGGGCGTGATCGGCCCGATGCGCTCTTCGTTGCTCTCGATGCCTTCCTGAACAGCCGCCGTACCCAATTAGTCAACCTAGCGGCGCGCCACGCGCTCCCCGCCTCGTACGGTGCGCGCGACTACGCGGAAGCCGGCGGGCTGATGAGCTATGGTGCCAGCATCGTCGATGCATGGCGCCAAGTCGGTTCCTATACAGGCCGCATCGTCAAGGGCGCCAAGCCCGCAGACCTGCCAGTTGTGCAGTCGAGCAAGTACGAACTGGTCATCAATTCGCAAACCGCTGTGATGCTCGGCCTCACCGTACCGCCGATGCTACTGGCACGCGCCGACGAAGTGATCGAATGATACGTGCTTCACGCATGGTTTTTTCTGCGGTGCATTGAGTGTGCTTATGGCGCATTTCGACCGATTGCCAAACCGCTGATGAGTTACCCGGTATCGGGAGAACAGCGGACACGCGCGGTCGGTGGCTGCTAACCGGGCTCCATGCCTTGTACCTTCAAGACGGGAAGCGCCGTAGGACCCGTTAGAAATTTGAGCAATTCCTTGGCCGCGTCTGGAGCCGTAGAGTTTGCGCCCACTGCGCCACTCCATCGGACATAGGATTGAATTCCTCTCAGATGGAATTGGTCCCACGAGTTCGACACCCGGCGTCGTTACGATCTGCGTGATGACGACCATGCCGAGTTCAATTTCCCCCTTCGCAACGAGTTCGGAAACAATATCAGTCGGTGGCCGAACAATTTTCTTTTTGAGACCTTCGGAAATTCCGAGCCTCTCGAAAAGGCCGTGCAAATAGGAGCCGCTCGTCCCATCTTGCTGGAGGTATCCGACCGATTTTGCTGCGAGCAACGCCTTCTTGAACGCTTCAACCGGAGCTGATGTCGGGCTTTGGCGCGCCAGCCCGAACCTCAACCCCAATTCCAGAGTGCGCGATCGCCGTCCGCGTATCGGCCAAAACCATGTTGCTCTGGACCAACCCATTCATCTGTACCGGGGACCGATGAATATATCGAAAGGGTTCGCCCCCGATGATGCGATCGGCCAGGGTCGCCGCTATGTCGGTATCTACCACTAGTTTATATCCAGAGGAGCGCTCAAAAACTGTGGACCGATTTCCTTGAGGACTGTCCACATCGACCTAGGCGTCAAAATTTTCAATTCCGCCGCTGCGGCTTGGGTCAATTGCAAGAGAACGGCAAGACTTGCATATTTGAGTACGCGAACAACACTCATGACCATTTTTCCAGTGTGAGTGAGAGGCACAAGACGCAATTGGAATGAGAAGCTCGTCAAGGGAAGTGCGGAATAGGGAGATCAGAATAGGCCTTTTCCGCAATGGCGGGATAGTCGTAACGGGAACGGGATATCGATCTGCAAGCGCGGCATGTGTGCGGCTTGGTGCCGCCGAGTGGCCCGCCAATGAGCAAACTTCGAAATCGTTCCCGGAATATTTTCTGGCTGTGAATTGCGAAGCTGTCAAAGTTAGTTTGTAGCCAGAGTTGTCGAGTAGGGCACCGCGCTCAAAGACGAATTGGGCTAAGAGTTCCGCATGTGACGCTCAAATCTCGTCGGCTGCCGAGATGGGTTCTGAGAACGCAAATTCTGACGGCTTTAACGAGCTCTCGGAGGCAGCCAATAGGCTGCGCAGGGGATGTGGGGTGGTGTTCGCCGAGCTGCTCCGGTCCGAACAATCAAACAGTCCCAAAAGAAATATTGTCGGTTGGATTTGGACCGTGGCAAGAGCAGGCGAAAGCGCCGCATCAGAACTGCGGCCGTAACCGGCGAGCTGGCGATTTACGTGCTCGACGGTTCAAAGATCGCGGCCAAGGCACGTGACTTGTCTCTTTGCTCAGGAGGCAAGTGCGCACCGGAGCCGGTGTCCCCGAGCGTTCTCAAGCGAATGATAACCTCACGAGGGGGTCTGCCCGATCGCCCTGCTCGCACCTCAGTTCAGATGACGGACGGCAACTTGAAGCTTTTGCGGCTGCTCACGAACGGCCTCCTTGTGGTCCGTAGGACCGATTTTGACACCTGGTACCGAGCGGAGCGCGCGAAAGGGAAATGGCCGTCTCAAAGCTCAAGGCTTGACCGCTCTGCCGGACGTCCTCGAAAGCGATCTCCTGCGATCAAAAACGCGATCGAACGGCTCGTGCGCGATCAGGCGTGGAGCGCCAAAGACGGCATTCCGGCGCTGCGTCGTCTCCTCGTGCAAAACGGACGAGTTGGGGTGCCGAACGTCTCCACGCTCAGACACACGGTCGTGGAGTTGTTCGTCGAAACTGGCGACCTTGCTTTCCGTCGCCTCCGAAGGCCTCGATCGGCTCAACTGCCATCAAACAGAGCAAAAATTCATCCCGCGGAATGATGGCGTCGGGGCCGTTAAACAGCTGAATTCATTATATTTTTATCGTCATCGCTATTCCGCCGTAGCGAGGGGGAGGTCCGCCCCTCGCCATCCTGATCCATTTGGCGGGCTCCTCATCCAACAGGAGCAAAGCCATGAACGCCCATCCAACCTCGAGAACCAGTGGCGCGGTCCTCGCACACCTGATGACCCCGAAAGAAGCGGCCCACTTCCTGCGCGTCAGCCTGTCCTGGCTCGCCAAGGCGCGGATGCGCGGCGACGGCCCGCCCTACATCAAGGTCGGCCGCTCCATCCGCTACGCCGAGGCCGCCCTGATGCAGTGGATGAAGTCCCGGCAGCGGCTGTCGACCAGCGAGCAGTAGTCGTGGCTGGGCGGCCGATCGCAGAGCCAGCGGCGGTGCGAGTAAGGGTCAGCTTGTCCAAGTGCTCGTGCCGAAGCCGGAATAATCGTCCATCTCTATACATCAGTATACATCAGTAGGAATGAAGTAGAACGAAGATTAGGAACGTTATAGAAGTATATTCGCGCTATATACTATTGACGTATTCCTAAATTACATTACCATCTACTTGCAGCCATCCCGATGCCTCGTTGCGGCTGGAAGGAGCCGTCCCAATGACCGAGAAACACGACCGCTCTGGAGCCCACCTTCGCCGATGCGATCATGGCGATCGCGCCGCGACCGACCTGTCCGAGCAAACCCGCCGGCACTGGCGCTCGTCATTGACGGGGATCGCCAAGGCGTTTGATCAGCCGATCGAGCTTATTCCGGCGCGCTATAGCGCCGTCCGCGCCCGGATGGCGGCGTTGCATCATGTGCCGTTGGACTGGATGGCAAAGACCCTGGCCAACCACAAGTCCAATGCCAAGGCCGCCCTGATCTGGTTCGCCAAGGAGAAGGACGTCCTCCCCCACGGCGTGCCGTTGTCGCCGGCATGGGATCGGCTTCGCGTCCAACTGACGGACCCAAGCACGCGCTATCGATTGATGCCGTTGATGCGGTTCTGCTCCGGCGTCCACATCGAACCCGAGGCGGTCGATGAGGCCGTCATCGACCGCTACATGGATCACCGTGCGCGTACGACGAGCTCGCGCCAGTGATGCCGCAAGCCGGCGAATTTTGGCGCGGTTGTGGAATGCCGGCGATCGGCAGGATCGACGGTTGGCCGAAGACTGCGTCTCGTCGAGCCGCCGGTGAAGGCCGCCGAAGGCCCCGCATGGGACGACTTCCCGGAGGGCCTTCGCGCGGACATCGAAGGCTATCTGGCTGGCCTCAAGCGCATCCGCCGGAACAAGGCCGGACAGCGCAGCCGGCCCTGCAAATCATCGACACTCACAACCCGAAAGCGCGAACTCGTCGCCGCGGTCAGGATGGCGGTGAAGGTGGGCGTCCCGCTCGCCAGCCTGACGTCATTGCGCGCGCTGATTCATCCCGACGTCGCCGAGAAGATCCTCGACGGCTACTGGCGCAAGGATGGGGAAGTTCCCAAGACCTATACGATCAATCTCAGCTGCCGGTTCGTTGCCCTTGCGCATGCGATCGGCGGTCTTGATGAAGATGCTCTCCGGCGGCTCGGAGACGCCCGGTTCGCGCTCGAACAGCACCGCGAAGACGGAATGACCCCGAAGAACCTCGCCCTGATCCGGCTCGTGCTTACGGATGGGGTCTGGTCGCGGGTCGCGAACCTGCCCGAGCAGCTCATGCGACAAGCCCGCTTGCAGCGGCGGCATGCGCCGGTCAGGGCCGCGGTCTTGGCCCAGATCGCCGTCGCGGTGGCGATCCTGACGGTCGCGCCCGTCCGGCTGGGCAATCTTGCCAGCATTCGCCTTGGCGAGAACCTGATCAAGCCGGGAGGACCGCAGTCCAACTATTGGCTGACGTTCCCCAAGTACGACGTCAAGAACAGGGTCCCGCTCCAGTTCAAGCTCGACGAGACGGTCACGGCGATCATCAACGAGTACGTGCACGACTTCCGCCCTGCGTTGATGCGCGGCAGCAACGCGGATTGGCTGTTCCCCGGCGAGTTCGGCGAGCCACAAGGAAAAGATCTCGTTCAGCACCCAGATCGTCGACCGGGTTCAGAAGTCGACCGGGCTGCGCATCACCGTGCACCAGTTCCGCCATGCGGCGGGCGCGCTCATCCTCAAGCACCGACCCGGCGAATATGAACTCGTGCGGCGCATTCTCGGTCACAAGAGCGTCCAGACGACCATCAACTTCTATTGCGACCTGGAGACCACGCAGGCGAGCGAGATCTTCACCGACATCGTCCGCCAGCGCCTGGACTTCAGGCGCAGTGCGGCGTGACATGGATACCCGGCTTCAACACGCGCCTCCCGTCACCGACAGCCGTCGCACGCGGCCGCGCGTTGGCGCCGCGTCGGGCAAGCCACGCTCGCTGCCGATCGCCGAGTGGCCGGCATCCGATCGCCTGGGGTGGGCCGAAGCGTGCCGGCCGGCGCAGAGGCTCAAGCGCGGCGGGGCGGCAAGCCATCTTGCCCCCGTCAGCCAGGCCGACATCGCCAACCGTTATGGTTTGTACCTGGACTTCCTGCAGCGCAACGGACGGCTCGACCCGGCCAAGGGCGCGGTGACCCTTGTCACGCCCGACAACGTGAACGGGTTCATTGCCGAACTGCAGGCCACGGGTCCGCTCCGTCACCGTCTGGAACTCGGTCTACAAGCTGCGCCGCGCCGCGCAGTTGATCGCACCCGGCACTGATTTTGGATGGCTGACCGAGATCGAGAAGGATATCGCGCTCGTCATGGAACCCACGGTCAAAGGCCGACCGGCTGGTTCTGACCGAGCGTCTGGTCGAAGCCGGCCTCACATTGATCCGGGAAGCGGAGATGTTCGGCAAGACGGCGCTGGCGCGCGCCATCGGAGTACGCAACGGATTGCTCATCGCACTCCTGGCCCTGCATCCCATTCGGATCAAGAACTTTGCCGCCCTCACCATCGCGAGACACCTTCATCAACATCGACGGCCGCTGGTGGCTCCACATTCCGTCCGATGACACCAAGTCCCACCGCGTCGATGAACGCCAGGTGCCGGAGTTCATCACCGAGGTGGTCAACAGCTATATCAAGACGCACCGCCCGGTCCTGTGCCGTGGCGATGCCGAACAGTCCGCGCTCTGGGTCTCGTCAACCACCGGCCGGCAATTGACTACCAAGAACCTCGGTACCCTGATCTCGAAAATCACGCGCGAAACAATTGGTGTGGATGTCTCTCCCCATCTATTCCGAACTGCCGGCGCATCAACCGCCGCCGTCTACGGTGGCAAACATCCGCACCTCGCCAGCGCGCTTCTCAATCACCGCGACCCGCGCGTCACCGAAGAACACTACAATCGTGCGATGGGTCTCAGCGCAGGCGAAGAGTACGCAAATATCGCTCAGCTCTATCGTGACCATGGGGGTGTGAGCTGAGATAGTTAGGCCTTCCAGTCAGGGCTCTCAAGACTTCAATCGCAACGGGATGGCTTCCGCAGCCGAGCCCGCTGAGCTAACTACAATTGAAGTGAAATTCGAGGCCGACCGCTACGCGGGTGGGGTGGCTGCCGCGCGGGCTACCCGGGCTCCATGGTCTGGAGCAGTAGAGTTTGCGCCCACTGCGCCACTCCATCGGGCAAGAGCCTCAGCTTCCATGGCCGAAGACGGCTTGCTCCCATCGTCACCCGAAAGATAATGGGTTCATTCGGCTGCTAGGATCGGACGTATGACGAATAATCTGGTGATCATCGCCGGCGGCGGCATTGGAGGGCTGGCCACGGCACTCACGCTGCATCAGATCGGCGTGCCCTGCATCGTCTTCGAGGCGGTCCGGGAGATGCGCCCGCTCGGCGTCGGCATCAATCTGCAGCCCAATGCCGTGCGCGAACTTGGTGATCTCGGCATTACCCTGGATGATCTCGACCGCGTGGGCCTGCCCGCAAAGGAATGGGCTTTGGTCGGTCTGAACGGCAACGACATCTATTCCGAGCCCCGGGGGCTGCTGGCCGGCTACCACTGGCCGCAATATGCGGTTCATCGCGGCGGCTTTCACCTGCTGCTGCATGAAAGGGTGGTGGAGCGGATCGGCCCGGAGGCGGTCAAGTTGGGCAGCCGAGTGACCGGCTACCGGAAGAAGCCCGAAGGCGGCGTGAGCGCGCTGATTAAACACGCCGACGGCTCGACCTCCGAGGCGAACGGCGCGCTGCTCATCGGCGCCGACGGCATCCACTCCACCATCCGCGCGCAGATGCATCCCGATCAACCGCCGATCCATTGGGGCGGCGCGGTCATGTGGCGCGGCACGACCTGGGGCAAGCCGATCCGGACCGGCGCGTCCTTCGTCGGCCTAGGCACGCATCGCCAGCGGATGGTGTTCTATCCGATCTCGCATCCCGACCCGAGAACCGGTCTCTCGATCATCAATTGGATCGCGGAGGTCACGATGGAAAACAGCGAGGGCTGGAAGCAGGCCGGCTGGTTCCGGCAGGTCGCCATCTGTGACTTCGTGCATCATTTCGATGGCTGGGTGTGGGACTGGCTCGACGTGCCGGCGCTGCTCCGAGACGCCGACAGCGCGTTCGAGAACCCGATGATAGACCGCGATCCTATCCCGACGTGGCGGGATGGCCCGGTGGTGCTGACGGGCGACGCCGCGCACCCGATGTATCCGACCGGCTCCAACGGCGGCAGCCAGGCCATCGTCGATGCGCGCGTGCTCGGCGCCTGCATGGTCGATCACGGCGTCACGCCGCAGGCGCTTGCCGCCTTCGACGCGAAGCTGTGCGGGCCGATCGGTCAGGTCGTGCTGCGCAATCGCGGTGCCGGGCCGTTCGGCCTGCTCAACATGGTGGACGAACGATGCGGCGGCACGTTCGACAACATCGACGACGTGATCCCGCCCCTGGAGCGCACCGAGTTCATGGCGGGCTACAAGGCCGCTGCGGGCTTTGCGATCGAAAATCTCAACAAGGCGCCGCAGACAATTCAGAATGGCGCGCGCGCTCGTATCGCCGCACAATTCGTCTGAGTTTCTTTTCCATCATCCGCCGGCGATGATGTCGCCTTATGGCCCTTAGCGACTGACCGCCTCGTCGCGAACATCCGTCTGCTTCTGGGGAAAAGCGGACATGCCGGAGTGTTGAGCCGCGACCGAGCGCGACCCGATTGACCCAAAGCGGACTTGGCCGCGGCGAGTGAGTCTCGAGGCTTTTGTGGGCTCAACGAGAAAAGGCCTCAGCAGACATTGACGTTTGCGCTGGCCGACTGCGGCACGCCCTCTCTCTACTTCTGCGTTTCGTCGTTCGAGGCGTCTTGTGATTGGACCGGCCACTGTTTGTCTCGTTTGAGTTTTTGTTCGAGTGCGTGCAGCTGTCTGTGATGCAGTTGGCAGAGCCATGTAACTTCGTATTGTTTTCGGTAGGTGTATGATGCATTTCGCCGATGCCGTTGCAGATCACGCATAGTTCACGTTTGAGCCGTCCTCGTGTCAGTCCTTTTGCTGCGATTTTGCGCCAGTGGTTCCGAGAGTTTCCCGTTACGTCGTCGTTGGCGGTGCCCTGTTTTGCAAGATTTGGAGTAGCTGTTTGAGTGTGTCGGGCGTTTCGTTGGTCATGGCGTTAATTGCCCTAGTGGTCTCAGCTAGCGCGCCCATCGCCCGCTCAAGATGGGCGAGCGGGGCGCGGCTGTTCGACCGCATGTCGGCCAATTGCGCAAGCATGTCGCCAATCGTGTTCAGCGCGCGGCGGGTGTCCTATCCGTTTGTGCCCCTCTTAATTACAACGCGTCTGGGACATGTCGCGACACAACGTCCCAAAATATCCCGTCGTCCGGGTATCCGACCGTAGACCGTAAATACCCTAAATCGTTCGAAGGGTGACGGCGGTCACAGACAGCTGCGCGGTTAGCAGCGAAGGTGCCCGGGCAGGTGCCTGGGTGAATACCCGCACCCCTCACTGACGATCACCAGGAAAGGAATGCAACATGGCTAAGATGCTGGGCGTATGGATTAACGTCAACAACCCGAATCGAACCACCAGTCAGGACCTGAATCTCACGGTCGGCGGCGCGATCCTGCTGACCGAGGCAGAAGTGAGGGCGCTGGGCGGCGGAGGATTGTTCACCATCAATGTCAGGATCATGGACGACGATTCAGTCTCGGACGATCTTGTTCATTCCGACGCGTCGTTCCAGATCAACGTTCAGGGCACCGGACCCCAGTGCTTCCATACCGGCGTCATCGTACCCCACAATAAGCTTAACAATTGCGAGCCGTGGTACGAGGACTGGGCCGAAATCTACGCGCGGGTGTCGGCGAAGGCGGGAAATGTCCAAACCAATTCCTCCAATTCCTCGAATGCGAACGTCAGAGTCGATTGACGCAGGCGGGCCGACCGGCACGTCAAACCGGTCTTGGCATGGACAGTCGTGACGGCAAAACGACAGGGATGGCCGGGCTCCAGCCCGGCTACCCCTTTCCGGTCAGGCCTTCGGCTTCGTACGTGAACCGCATCCTCAAGGGCGAGAAGCCGGCGAACCTGCCGGTGCACGCACCGACGAAGTACGAGCTGGCAATCAACCGCAAGACCGCGAAGGTACTCGGCCTCGAAGTGCCGCCGACGCTCCTCGCGCGTGCCGATGAGGTCATCGAATAAGGGCGGTATTGCTGCGATTGCTCAAGGCCGTTGTTGGCCCAAAGCGGCGGATGCCAGTGACGAGAATTTTTGTCTGCTTTTGGGGCAAAGCGGAAGTCGGAGGTAGCACAACGACAGCGGACCGCGACGCGATTGACCCACTCCGGACTCCAGCTACCACGATTTATTGCAATGCAAACCACTTGGTTAAGCGGTTGATGGAACCATCGAGAGGTTTTAAGGACTTGGCCGACGCCTCGTATGGGCCAAGGAACATCAATATGCTCGTCTGGCACGAAAAGCATCTGCGCGCCGCGACCGAGGCCGCAGGTGTCGCATTGTGGTCTTGGAACGTTGACACCGACGCTATCACTATGGATGAACGCGCATATGAGCTTTGGGGCGTTCCTAAGCACGAACAGAAGGTCACTTTTGAGATCTTGTCCAAGAATATCCATCCGGCCGATCTTGAAAGGGTCAGGTCAGCATTCGCGGCCACCCGTGCAGTAGTAGGCGCCTACGAGATTGATTTTAGAATTCTATTTGGGGGCGATATCAGGTGGATTTCCGCTCGAGGGCAAGGTGACGACGCAGACATCGCTGATGGAATCATGTTCGGCATCTTCCTTGACGTCACCCAACGCAAGCAGGCTGAGGAAGCCAACGAGTTGCTGGCGGGCGAGATGAGCCACAGGGTGATGAACCTGTTGCATATCGCGACTGCGCTTACTCGAATTACGTCGCGTTCGGCGGCGACAAAAGAAGATATGGCGCAGGAACTGACCAATCGGCTCATGGCTCTAGGACGCGCCCAGGAGCTCGTTCGTCCGGTGCGCGGGCGGAAAAATGAGGCGGCACTTCTTGGAGACCTAATCTCCGTTCTGCTTGCCCCATACGACGAGAAGGGAGCCAGCGTTCGCATTCGCGTCTCGGTGCCTAAGATGAGCGTGGGAGAAGCGTCAAGTACCACACTTGCTCTGGTTATCCATGAACTGGCAACGAACTCGGCAAAATACGGCGCTCTGTCAGTCGCAAGTGGCACATTGGATGTTTCATGCAATGCGAATGATGATGAAGTAGTCGTAATGTGGACCGAACGGGGCGGTCCGCCTGTCATGGCGCCCGTGAAGCTCGAAGGATTCGGAAGCAAGTTGGTGCACCGGAGTATGGCCGCACAGCTTGGCGGCCCTATCGCGTTCGACTGGTCCCAGGAGGGTGTCGTAGTCACTCTGCGACATGAGCAAAGCACGCCTCACGAATTGAGTGAACTACTTCAAGTGCAGACAATTCAACGCTACCTTTCAAATGCAGAAAGCGCTGCTGGCCTCGGTGGATGGTCGCTTATTGGCCCAAAGCGGCGGTCCGCTGCGATGCAATGATTTGTCTGCTTACTGGAGCAAGAGCGGACATCGCCGAACGTTCGGCCTGAGCCGACTGAGACGCTTTTGACCCACTTCCGACATCCGCCGACCAATTTTGTCGCGATGCACAACAGCATACACCCGCCTGTTGATGTGGTAAGGTTGGTCGCTCGAATTTGAGGGGCCTCATGCGACGACGCGATTTCATCGCAGGAATTGCTGGGTCAACGGCCGCGTGGCCGATCGCGGCGCGCGCGCAGCAGGCCGCGCGGCGCCCGCGCCTTGGGATACTAATCTACAGTACGCCCGAGCGTGACCCGAACACGCAATCGTTTCTGCGAGGCTTGCGCGATCTCGGTTACATCGACGGCCAAAATCTCGACATCGAGTATCGCTTTGCGGAAGGCAAGCCTGAGCGGCTGAGGGACCTCGCCGCCGAACTGGTGCGGACGAAGCCCGACGTGATTTTCGCACTCGGGGGCGACGTGACGCCGTTTGTCGGCAGGGCGACGCAGACCATCCCGATTGTGTACGCGATGAGCGCCGATCCGGTGCAGCTCGGTGTCGCGGATAGCCTTGCGAAACCCGGTGGCAATGCCACCGGCGTCACCTTCTTGTCGGACGAGCTTGCCGCTAAACGCCTGGAGTTGTTCAAGGAGGCGGTTCCGAGCGTCTCTCGAGTGGGATTTCTTTGGAACCCTGACCACCCCGATAATGAACTGCCCGTTGCCCGGCGCGCGGCAATGGCCCTTGGCATACAACTTTATACCGGGGAGATGCGCGGCCCCGACGATCTCGATAGCGCCCTCGCCGCCGCCACGCAGGCGGGCATTGATGCGATTTACGCGGTATCGTCGCGGCATATGGTGGCAAGCGTCACACGCATCGTCGACTTCGCCACCAAGAACCGTCTGCCGCTCGTCGGCGGCTGGGGTGCCTGGGTGCAGGCGGGTGGGCTCATTTCGTACGGCCCAAATGTCGACGACATGGTCCGTTTTACCGCCCTGTACGTAGACAAAATTTTCAAAGGGGCGAAGCCAGGCGATCTGCCGGTGCAGCAACCCACGCGTTTTGAGCTGCTGATCAACCTCAAGGCCGCCAAGGCGCTCGGCATCGACGTGCCGCCCTTGCTTCTTGCCCGCGCCGACAAAGTGATCGAGTAAGTCTGGCCTCTACGCCCGCCATGTTGCTGCATCTGCTCACGGCAGAAATTGGCCCTTAGCGACAGACCGCCTCCTCGCGAAGGTCCGTCTGCTTCTGGGGGAGAAGCGGACATGGTCATCTGCGAGCGAGCCCGACGCACCGCGGCCCGCGTCGGGGCGTCAATTCGACCTCCGTTCCATCGGCACGATAAATTCGATGACATCGTTAGGAGACGCGGCCGGCGGAACCGTTTTGCCGCCGATCTGCAGATCGCGCCACCGCAGCGGACCGTCAACACCGTGGAGAATAAGCACTAGGCGCTTCTTCGACCGCTCGACCCGCACCTCCATAAAGCTCTGGAAGAATGGCGCATGGTTGAAGTCGAATAGGCCTGAGAGCGCCTCAACGCTGAAAGGCCAGGCATTGAACCATTTGATCCAGTACCAGAACGGCTGCTTCCATAGTGGCATCTCGGCGTCCATTTTGGCGCGAAGGCGGTCGGTGCTCGGATAGAACGCCCAGTCCGCAACGGGTGGGGAGTTCGGAAAATCGAGTGCCGTCCCGATGCTGAGATACGCGCCGCCGCCGCCATTGACGAAATGATGGGTGATGGGCACGGCCTCGTGGGCGTCGCTGCGCTCCTGGTAATATTCGAAATTGTGGGTGTCACCCGCCATTGTGATCCGGACATTGTGGAGCGCGAGCAGGCGATAGAGCGCGCCCAAGTCCTTCGGGAATTCTGCGGCGTTGCGGCCGTCATTGGCAGGAAGCGTATCGTACCCACCCGCAAAACGCGGATGGCCTACGATCGCCATCAAGAATTTGCCTCGGCCGCGCGCGAGCGCCCGTTCCAGCCACGCCCACTGCCGCTCGTCAACCGTACGCATGATGCCGGTGTCGACGGCGATGAGTGCGAAGTCGTCAGTCTGCAGTTCGAAGAACGCTGCGCGCTGGCCGCCGACCTTGACGCCATAGAGGCCGCGCAGCCGCGCGACTTCCGTCAGCAGCTCTTCAATACGGCGCTGATTGGTACTGGTCAGGTGAAGATCGGCCTCGACGCGCGCCGCAATAGCCGCCCGCGCCGCCTTGGCTTCGAGAAAATTCGCATTGAACCCCTCGAGTGCATCGAACCAGTCGTGATTGCCGGGGATCGCGTAGATCGGTTTCGCGAAACCCTGGAATGGCAAGTAGAAACCATTTTCGTAGTCGTGCATCGACCCTGCCGGGTAGATCACGTCCGACGAGACGATGAGGAATTTAACATCGGTGCTAAATCCGAGCTTCAGGTATTGCGAGATTAGCGAGTATTGCGACGCATCGCCTTCGCCGGTATCGCCGATGACAATGAAGCTGAAATCGCCGCTGCCATCGATGCCGTCAGGTCGGATACGAAACAACTCGTCGCTTTCGCCACCGTAAGCCCGCATCACCGCGTCAACCATGCTGGCGCGCCACGGGTCGACTCGTAGCTCTGTCATCTTCTGATAGACGCCGCTCGCCCAACTTTCTGTATTGAAATACCAGCTAAAGCCCCAGATCGGATTGAACGCAACGAAGAATGCGGTGACCGGCAGGCCCAGCCGCAGCAGCAGGAAGAGAGCGGTGGACAGGGATACCCGTGCTTCGCGCAACCGCAGGCTGAAACCGAAGCGGCTGGCAAGCCAGCTTGAGATAACCCGGTCGGCTGCCGGATTGACGCGGACCCGTGCAGCGTGCGTGCCGAACTGAAGCGACCAAGCCAGCCGTTCAAGCGGTCGCGTGCAGCGTCGCCAGAGGAGCCGCCAAGGCAGGACGACAAGTGTCGCGAACACCAGCGTCATGAAAATATCGCCGGCCGTCGCCACGAACGGCGATGCGATGCCGAGGAGGGTGTCAGAGACCGACATGCGGCCCAAATGAATGGCAAGGAACACGCCGCCGAGCGTGAGCATCCACATGAGATCGGCGGCGCGCACGGTCGGCGCGGCGCTGTCAGTCTCGACCCGCAGCCGCGCGAATGCGTCGTTGGGAGGGAGTCCGAGCCTTGGATCGGGATGAGTATTCGCTGCGCCGGCCGCTACGGGTGTTGCTGCGTTGGCCGGCGCCATCAGCATCCGCCAACCGGCGGCCGCGATGTAGGCGCCGATGATGATGCCGATCGCCTGCTCGGCGCCGACCATACGACTTAGATACCAGAGCAGCGCGGCGCAAGAGAAAGCGACTACCGCGTTCGCGATAGCGGGCGCACGGTCCGGCGGTGGGCTCCGCAAACCGGTGAGAACCTTGCTGATGCCGTCCGCCACCAGGATCGCGAACAACAGGGTCAAGAGGCCGCTGACGACGAGTGCAGAGCTGATGAGCAGAAGATTGCCGGCGAGCACGGCGAGTACGCTCGGAAGGTACGCACTCGGCCGAGTGCGTTGTGGCGAGGTAAACGCAGCGTAGGCTTCCGCTACGCTCAGCGCCAGCAGTGGCACGCCGAGTAGCGCAAGCGACCAGTGCCCGACCGCCAACGGCGCTGACAGGGCGACGACGCCAAGCACGATCAGCGCCACGCCGGTGGCGCGCTTGATCAGCGCTCGGGGGCGTGGCGCCATGGCGTGGATTTGTCCATTCCGCAAACCTTCTCCGACCCTTAGCTGATGATTTACGACGTGTCGCTTCCGAAAACTAGAATTCGTGCGTATCGGTGTGCAACCCGCCTAGGATCGGAGGCGCGCGGTGAAACGAAAAATTCGATCAGTCGTTTGGAAGTCTCAATCTCCTTCGAGCCCGCCATGACGGCGGCCGCAAGTACCTTCGCAGCAAGTGCCAGCCATCCAGGCCGAGGCAGTCAGTGCTTGACGATGTGGGATACTTTCTTTCGTTTAGCCGCGCATCCCGCCGGAGGCAACATCAATGCCACCAATTCCGCCAGATAAGACCCTAACATCGCGCTCAACGTCGAGCGATCGAGATCGGCGCGCAAATTGTACCGAACAAGAAACCAAGCCGGAGCTGATGTGTTCGACCACATTGAGCGCTTCTACAATCCCAAGCGCCGACACTCTACGATCGGTTATATGAGCCCGAGGGAGTTCGAACGACAGGCAGGATTAGCCTAGACGGGGTGTCAACGAAACCGAGGGAAGGCCAAGTGCCGAAGATTGCTCGGGCGGAATTGCCGCCCGAGCTAAGAGCCTTACTTCTTTTTTCTAGTCTTCTTTGCCTTCTTCGCCTTCTTCGCCTTCTTTGCCATGATGCCCTCTGCGTTTGCAGCGCGCCTGCTTGGAGAGATCGGTCGCGTGCGCCCAACGAGGTTCGCCTGATTCGGCATGGGTTGTCTGCACGCGAGCCGATGTTTCCTGTTGGTAGCGGCTCGATTAATGGATCAATCAATGCCGCTCGTAGCGGCCTGATGGTCATGCCGGATCCTTATCTTCGCGGCCCATAGCGTGGAGGTTACAGCCATGGCGGCGCGCTACCGTCTTCCGACCATCGCTCCTTACCGTTTCTACGCTGAGCGGTGGTCTCCTGTCCCATGGGAATGATGTGACCGACAACTTTCGCCGGGCGGCCGCCTACGCCGACCGCATCCTCAAGGGTGAGAATCCGAGCGAGCTTCAGGTCCAGGCACCGGTCAAGTACGAACTGGTCATCAACATGAAGGCCGCCAAGGCACTCGGCCTCGACGTGCCGGTGCATCTCCAGCAGCGCGCCGACGAGGTGATCGAATAAGGGCTGCCTTGACGCGATTGCTCACAGCTGCTTATGGCACCTTCGCGACAGGTGTTCTTGCAACGAGTTTATGCTCACTATTGGGACATAGCAGACATCGAACGATGTTCGGCCCGAACCGTGTCGGCCTCACTACCTTTGGCGGCACCATCTATCAATCGCGAAAGTCCGTTAAAGCATCTGACAGCTCGGCCATGCGATTATTGGCACGGCGAAGCCGCCGACAGAGCTCGCGGTTGATATTCTGCATGACGATCACATACGCTTGGATGTCGGCTTTGTAGTATGCGTAGAGGCTTCGGGCCGTGAGCTCGTACAAAACGGTTGAGCTGTCCGCGACAACGGTGGCTGATCGGTTCTGCACTTCGATTAGCGTCATTTCGCCGAAAAAATCACCAGGCCCGAGACCCGTCATGCGAATCGCGCGCCCCGACTCCCCGAGCTTGCTCACGACCAGCTTGCCGGAGTGAACAATATACATTGAGCGCCCCGGATCTCCCTCTGCCACGACAGTGGCGCCGACGTCGACGCGGCGCTCGACCAACATTGAGATCAGGAGATCGAGACTTTCGTCAGAGAGGCCACCGAAGAAAGGTGTGGAGACCAAGAACGCCTTCAGAATGGGCGAACTGACAGCCATAAGCCAAATATACTCCCGCTCCCAGAGCTTGACATCACCTTATCGCATTCCGGCATCAAAGAAGATCTGGCGTCCACGGCGCGTATAGTACGCTGCATCTGCTTACGTCCGTTTGGCCCACGCGATCGATGTCAACCTGCTGAATCCATGTCGGCTTTCGGGGCATTGCCGACACAATGCGATGTTCGACGCACGCCAACTCTGTAGCGATTGACCCATAGCAGACATGCGCGCCTTGGAATTGCTGCGGCGCAATGTCTCTTAAAGCCCGTTTCGGCCGTAGTGGTTTTCTGATTAAATTGGCCGCATTACGAGCCAACATTGGCGTGGTCCTAAGCCTTGGAGAAGGCGATGCGACGGCGCGAAATCATTGCAGGAATTGCTGGGACGGCGGCTACGGTGCGCGCGCAGCCAAAAGTTCGCGTTCGCAGCATTTCACTAAGATGCCTCGCCCGAGCAGAGCAGATTGATCGAGCGAAAAGGTCGATACGCACCAACAATCTGTGTGAACGGTATGCTGGGACTTGATCGCGCGCAATTGTTCAGGATGTGCGCCGCGGTCCTGTGTATCGCAGGAATCGCTTGGATCGCTATAACTAATTTCGCACCTGCGCCGCCCTCAAAGATCACGCTTGCCACGTCGTTTATCGGCGATCACTACCATGATTTAGGACGTCGTTATCAGGGAATGCTGGCAAATGCGGAAATTGAGGTAGAGTTGCAAGTGACCGATGGGGCGAAGGAAAACTTGAGACTTCTGAATGATCCTAACTCCGGCATACAAATTGGATTTATGCTGGGCGGGATTTCAAAACACAGGCTCGCGCCTGATTTGCTTTCTTTGGGACGCATCGATCATCAAGTGATTTGGCTCTTTTATTCCGCAGGAGAGACGTTTGAGGAATTAACTCAGCTCCGCGGTAAGCGGATCGCCTTAGGAGCGGAGGGTAGTGGGGATCGGGCTCTTTGTGAAAAGATACTTGCTGTAGCTGGGATAACATTTGACAACGCGACCCTGCTATCTTTCGGCCCCGAGGAATCCGTAAAGGCGCTAGATGATGGAAAAGTTGATGTGATCTTCCGCAATTTTTCAGCAGATTCGCCAGCGCTGAATGCTTTGCTAACAGGTCCTCAATACCGCCTCATGAGTTTTAATGAGGCGGAGGCCCTCAGTCGCATTTTCCCTTATCTGGTCCCATTGGTACTGCCGCGTGGCGCAATTGATCTTGCAAAGAAAACCCCTACAAGAGATATAACGCTCATCGCGACGACCAACGTATTGCTGGTACGCAAGGAAATTCATCCAGCGGTCATCGACTTGCTGACTTAAGCCATGTTGGAGGCTCACAGCGGATCTGGACTTTTTCAAAGGGCAGGAGAGTTTCCCTCGTCAATCGACCCTGAATATCCCGTCGCTCAGGGCGCTCTCGATTTCTACAAAAATGGCCCGTCGTTTCTGAATCGGTACTTGCCATTCTGGCTCGCAAACTATGCCCGAAGAACCATCGCGGTTCTTGTTGCAGCTATAGCGATTGTACTGCCGCTGTTCCGCTACTTACCGCAGCTATATAGATGGAGTATGCGCCGGCGATTACTATATTGGTATAGCCAACTGAAAGCCTTAGAAGCTTCACTCGACACAAGTTCAGAAAATAACAGCTTAGTTGATAAGCAATCTGAAATTGAACGGATCGAAGATGCCGTCAGCCATATTCGTATTCCGTTGGCTCTGGCCGATCAGCTCTATAATTTGCGTGCTCACATTGATATTGTTAGGCGTAGGCTCAATCCCCGCGCACCGCTTACGATTTAAAGAGCGGCCGAATAAAACAAACAAGTTCTTATGAGTCCTTGTTTTTGTTGTGTTAAGGAGCCAGCTCGTGAGACTTGTGATCCATGATTTGGAGCCGCTTCGAGGGGCCCGAAAGTCTGGCAACTTGGGCGGATGGTATGCGCAGAGCTGGCTGAGTAGCCCGCTAAGGTGAGTTGCAAGGCCGCTAGGCAGGCCCACCTTATCGAGTTACGCGCCAATTTGTTGCGCTGCATATGTCGCCTAATGGCCCATCGCGTCATTCGCTGCGATGCAGAAATTCGGTCGCTCTTGGAGCGAAGCGGACATTCCGCGGGCGGCTTACGAGTGGCTCTCGCCCGTGCATGCCGCGAGGGGTTCGTCGACGGTGAGCACCTTTCCATTATTTTTCTGAACTTTCCGATCCGGTTGACAGCGGCTTCGTCGCGAGCTTCGCGCGGCCAGATGGCAATGTCACCGGTTTCGTCGTTACGGGGCCGACGAAGGCCGGCAAGTGGGTGGAATTGCTCAAGGAGATTGCGCCGCAAGTCGTCCGGTCGCTCTCCTGTTCAACCCGGCCACGGCGCCCAATGCCAAGTCGGAATGCGCTGAACGTCCGAAACGCTCAGCGATAAGCAGTCTGGCTCGAGGCATCGGCTTCTGCGCGCTGAATCTGGTGCCCGATCCCCAGCTAGCTGAAGGCGACCGGCGAGCGTCTGGCGCTCGCGTCCTAATGATCCTGCGACGGGGGCGACACTAATCCGTGCGGCTGGCGACGACCGCACGGAAATGCTGCGATCTACGGCGTCCTAGGTCCTCCGTTGTTGAACGGACGCCAGCGCCGCCTTGAGCTTGTCAGGCGTGAATGGGACCGAACGCAGCCGTGCGCCGGTCGCATCGAACACGGCGTTGGCGATGGCCGGTGGAATGGCGCACGCCGTCGGTTCGCCAGCGCCCCACGCCACCGTTCCGGGGCGGTCGATCAACGTGATCTCGACTTTTGGCGCCTGGGTGTGGCGCATGATTGGGTAGCTCGCCCAGTCGACGCTGTTCACACGATTCGTGTCCCAGGCCACTGCCTCCATCAGGCTTCGGCTGACCGTTTGCAGCACGCCGCCTTCGACCTGATTCGCGACGCCGTCAGGGTTCACCATCTCGCCGCAGTCGTGGC
The DNA here is from genome assembly GCA_963807865.1 of uncultured Alphaproteobacteria bacterium. GTDB lineage: Bacteria > Pseudomonadota > Alphaproteobacteria > Rhizobiales > Xanthobacteraceae > VAZQ01. The sequence goes on from CAWEDK010000037.1 coordinate 22,209, forward strand.
TGGCGCAGACGCGCGTGACGCGAATCTCGCCCGTCTCCTTGTTCACCTCGACTTCGGCGACCGCGGCCACGTACGTGATCGCGTTGTTGTAGCGAAGGTACGCGATGCCGCGTCCCTTTACGACCGGTCCGCTGCCGGCATTCGGATTCGGGCCGGGGCGGGCCTGCCAGTTCGCAAGTTTCATCGCGGCTTGCAAGACGTCGATCGCGCGTTGGTCCTTCAGATACCGCAGGCGGTACTCCGCCGGATCGGCATTCGCCGCCATTGCGAGCTCGTCCATGAAGCCCTCGTTGGCGAAGGTGTTCTCGATCCGCCCTGGGCTGCGCAGATGCGAGGAGCGGAAGAATGCTTCCGCGACATGCTTGGTGTTCACCAGCACATTCGGGAACGGGTAGGGCTGCCCGGAATTCTGAAACAGGAAGCCGACCCAGTTGCCCGGCCGCGGAATGCCGGTCTCGGTCGCCGCAAGCAACGGGAAGTCGAGCGGCTTGAATGCGGCGATGTGATTGAGCGCGATATAGAAGTCGCCAGTCCACGCGACAACGTTACCCTGTGCGTCTAGCCCCGCCTCCAGGTCCATGGTGCGCGGCGGGCTCTTTGGTGAGCGTGCGGTCTCATCCGCTCGCGACCATTGCACGCGCACCGGCTGGCCGACTGCCATCGCGATCAAGGACGCATCCGCAGCCGCATCCTCGGTACCGTTGCGGCCGTAGCAGCCAGCCCCTTCGATGAAGACGAGCCGGATCGACTCTCGCGACAGGCCGGTGATCACGGCCAGCTCGTGCTGCATCGAGTGGGTCGCCTGCGACGACGTCCACACCGTCAGCTTGCCGCCTTGGAAGTCGGCCACCGCACAGGACGGGCCGATTGTCGCGTGCGTCTGCACCGCGAAGTCATAGGTCGCCTTGACGCGGCGGGCGCTACTTCCGACCGCGGATTTCGCGTCGCCGACGTTCTGAGTGATATCCTCCTTCGCGATCGGGCGCTTGCGCCAAGTCTCGAATACGGTCGTTGGATCTGGCAGGCCGGTGCCAGCAGTCCACGTCGCCTTCATGGCTCTCGCCGCCTTGACTGCCGCCCATTCGTTCCGGGCAACGACCGCGAGGAAGTCGCCTTTGCGTACGGTCTGCACAAAGCCGCCCACTTGCCGTGCGGCTGAATCATCGACGGAGACGATGCGTGCGCCGTAATCGTCGGGCCGGATCACGCGAGCGTGCAGCATGCCGGACAGGCGAAAGTCGTGGATGTAGGTGAATTCGCCCGTCACTTTGGTAGGAATGTCCACGCGCGGGATCGATTTGCCGATCACCTTGTAGCCGGGCGCCTTCTTGAGTTCGATCTTGGGATCAACTTCGAGCTTCACGCCGTCGCCAATCAGCTCGCTGTAACGCAAAGCGCGTTCGCGATTGGCGCTCACGCGCACCACGCCATCCTCGACGACAAGATCGGTCGCCGGAACCCCAAGTCGCTCGGCGGCACGCGCCACCAGAGCGCGGCGCGCACTTGCCGCCGCTCGCCGGAGCTCCGAGCCGCCCTGAAAGATCGTGAGATTGCCGGCGGTCAACCACTGGTCTGGCGTCGTCGCCGTGTCGCCCATCACCATCTCGATACGGTCGAACGGCACGTCGAGTTCTTCGGCGGCCATCTGCGCAAGTGCGGTCCGGGCGCCGGTGCCAAGATCGACTTTGCCGCAGAAAACCGTGACGCGGTTATCTGGGTTGATGGTAAGCCACGAATCAATGGCTTCCTTCGCCACCGACTTCGGCGCGCGCAGCGTATTGGCGCCGGCCGGAGCCGGAAGGCCTGACATCGAGAAGCCGACGGCTAGAATGCCGCTCGCCTGCAGGAACGCTCGGCGGTCGAACGAAATCCTGTCATAAATCGTCATGTGCGCCTCCCTCAAGCTGCCGCCGCGCGCTTCACAGCGGCGACGATGCGTTTGTGGGTACCGCAGCGACAGAGATTATCGGCAAGCGCCGTGCGAATGTCGTCTTCGCTCGGGCTCTTGTTCTTCACCAAGAGCGCGGCCGAGGTCATGATCATTCCATTGACGCAATAGCCGCACTGCACGGCCTGCTCATCGATGAAAGCCTGCTGCAGCCTCGAGGGCTTCGCGCTGGTTCCAAGCCCCTCGAGCGTCGTGACCGCACGACCCGCGAGCGCATCCATCGCCAGCACACAAGAGCGAACGGCTTCACCTGCCACGTGGACGGTACAGGCGCCGCACTGGGCCAGACCGCAACCGAATTTCGGTCCCTTGAGCGCAAGATTGTCGCGCAACACGTAAAGCAGCGGCGTATCCGGATCGACATCGACGACCCGCGCTTCGCCATTCACAGTGAGGTTGAAACGAGCCATTCCGTCCTCCCTAGTGGCTTATGCATTGGTCAGGCGTTCTGACCGATTTTGCTCTTCCTCGCTTTGCGTACCGACAATGGACTAGCCTGGGTTTAGCGAGGGGCGATGTTCAGTAGCTTGTCACTTGCGCGGTCGCTTCGCAATCGGTCTCGTTGCGATCGCCGGCAACAATTGCGTTTCGTAGATTTTCTGGCCGGTTTCGGCGAGTATTGCGCGCACGCGGATGAATGTCAGCGGCTCGCCGATTCGTTATCCGGAGGTCAAGCAGCCGTACGAGGGTTTGGCCCGTCAGTGGCGAGAGCTTGCGTAGGGTGTGCACTAACCGCGATCAGCATCGTTCCCACGGAAACGGAGCGTCGCCTACGTTTGTGTCGCCGAACCAGCTTCGATGCTGCAACGACGCGCCTTTGTGTCCGCATCGAGTACACCGAGCGTGGTGCCGGATCAGGTCGGACGACGCCTGCTCGCCCCAGCGGATGATTAGCGGCGCATAGGCCCATGGCGCCGAGTGATGGCACCCGAGGATCACCTCGAGCTTGGCGCGCGCCATCATCAACCGCGTCCCGAATACACGGGATGCGACGTGGGGCCGAAAATATCCAGCTATCAGCATTTGTGGATAATGACGCTGAAACGCCATCCCGATAATATTCTATGCGCTTACTGGCATTTGCGTACCGACAGGTCTAAAAACGCGAAATGTGTGAGAGGTCATTAATGCGTCGTCTGTTCCCCGTTCTTGCGGCGGTTGTCACGTTCACCGTCGTGCCCGCCTTCGCGCAGCCAGCGGCGCAATGGCCCGATCGGCCAGTTCGGCTGTTGGTGCCGGTCGGAGCCGGCGGTGCGGCCGATACGCTTTCACGCAATCTGTCGAACGGCTTCGCGCAATTCGCCAACGGCCAGCCGCTGATCGTGGAGAACCGACCCGGCGCCGGTGGTACTATCGCGGCGGCAGCGGTGGCGCGCGAGAAGCCGGACGGCTACACGCTATTCCTTGCCGAGGTTGGGCCCAATGCGGTGTCACACACGCTCGGGGCCAAGCTGCCTTACGACCCGCATACTGCCTTCACACCGATCATCCACGTGGCCAACTTGCCGGCGGTCGTGCTGATCCGGCCAACACTGCCCTATACGAACCTGGCCGAATTCGTAGCCGCGGCGAAACAGCAGCCGGGCAAATTCAATTACGCCTCGGCGGGGATGGGTAATTGGACCCACCTGTTCATGGCCTATCTCAACAGCATTGCGGGAATAGACCAAGTCAATGTGGTCTATCGTTCAGGATCGGAGATGTTAACGGCGCTGTTGCGCAACGAAGCCGACACCGCGATCATCACCGTCTCGACCGCGCTTGGCCAGATCAGAGAAGGTAAGATCCGCGCACTTGCCGGAGCCTCTATGCGGCCGATGCCGCAACTGCCGGACACGCCATCTGCCGGGCAGACGATCCGCGGCTTCGATGTCGCTGTCTGGCACGGCATCGCCGGACCTGCCGGAATGGATTCTGCGCTCGTCGCGCGTATCAACGGCATCTTCAACCAAGTCCTCGATGTACCGACGGTGCGCACGGCCATAACTGACGTGCAGGCCGCCGATATCGTTGGCGGCACACCTCAGCAGTTCGACACCTTCATCAAGAGCGAGTTGAAGCGTTGGCCGCAGGTCGTCAAGGCTGCTGGCATCAAGTCGGAGTAAGGTCGCCTATTCTTCTGTTTTTGCACGCTGGGAAGCAACTTGTGGCAGGGCCCCCAGAGCAACTCGGAACGTCCGCTTTTGGTGGTATAGCGGAAGTGCATCGTGAAGTTGCCTTCGGCAACAGCGACGCGATGTGACCCATGTCTGCCATTCGACGATCAATTTTGCCGCACTGCACGGCACCGTTCTCGCGCAACGATGTGGTAATGTGCTGCTCGCGGCCTAAGGAGGGGAGGCCATGAGGCGGCGCAACTTCATCACGGTGCTCGGCGGCGCAGCGGCGGCGTGGCCGCTGGCGGCGCGCGCGCAGCAGGCGGTGATGCCGGTGGGGGGTTCCTCATCGCCCCGCCACCTGCGGGGTACGGGAATCTGATCGGCGCGTTCCGCAAGGGCTTGAACGAGGCAGGCTATTTCGACGTCAAAATTCTCGACTGGCGGCGGATTCGGTCAAGTAGACGCTACGCCACCCCGGTCACCCTCGCACGATAAAAAACTTGTGGAGACAAGATGCATCTTTGGATCATCCCAATGGTCTATGTGGCGGGTAGCCTGGCGTTCGGACTGGCGCTGCCGCGCATCGAACAATCCTATCTCGGCTTCGTTAGTCTTGGCTTGTCGGTCAGTTCGGCTCAGGCCTGCTTGTCGGCAGTGGCTTCAGGAATGATGGCGCTCACCAGCGTAGTGTTCGCTATGGCTTTTGTGATGGTGCAATTCAGCGCCATTGCCTATTCGCCACGATTGGTACTTTGGTTTGCCAAGGACCGCTTCCTTTTTCATTCGCTCGGCGTTTTTTCGGCAACATTCGTCTATGCGCTTTTTGCGTTAGCCTGGATTGATCGAGACGGTTCTGGGGTTGTACCGGCCGTCTCTGTATTGCTTGTGGGATTTCTGCTCGTCGCCAGTATGCTCCTGTTTGCCAGGTTGGTGCAGCGGTTGACCGCATTGCAGATCACGAGCGTATTGCAGTTAATCGGTAACAGGGGCCGCTTGGTCATTCAGGAGATGCTGGAAACTCTTGGCCAACGACCGGCGCTCGAAGTTAAAGCGGATAGAGGCAATGCGCCGGTTGGCCCGATCTCCCAGACCGTCACCTATTCGGGAAGTCCAAGAACGATCACAAAGCTTGAGATCGATGCCCTCATTCAACATGCACGGCAGGCGGGAGCGGTAATTGTAATGGCTTGCGCCGTGGGCGAAACCCTGCTCGAAGGCAGCATTGTCCTATGCGTGCACGGTGCCTCGGGGAGACTTGCCGAGAGCGACTTGATGGGTGCTATTCATCTGGGTACGGAACGCACTTTCGAACAGGATCCAAAATATCCCATCCGCCTCCTAGTCGACATTGCCATCAAGGCTCTTTCTCCTGCGATCAATGATCCAACCACCGCGATTCAAGCCATCGATCAGATAGAAGACCTTATGCGTCGCATCGCGCGGCTCGACCTGGACGCGGGCCTAGTCAGTGACTCAGCTGGCGTGCTTCGTCTGGTTGTTCTGATGCCGACGTGGGAGGACTATCTGATGCTCGCTTTTGACGAGATTCGGCAGTTCGGCGTTGGTTCCATACAGGTGATGCGTCGACTGAGAGCGGCGCTCATGGACCTTGCGGAATCGACTATGGTCGCAGAACGCCCCAAAATGACGCGACGCTATCTCGGGCAACTCGATCTGACCATCGAGCATTCGCAATTTGATCCCGACGATAAGGCCAAGGCTTTGCAAGCGGATCGGCAAGGGCTCGGCCTTTCACGGCGACTTACCTGACCGTGCGAGACTGCCAAGTGTGGCGCGCACCTTGGCGGCCAATAATCTTTTTGTCCCCGCCGCAGCCGTCATGCTGCTTCTCGCCCGCGCCGACGAGGTGATCGAGGAATTGCTGCACGTGCGTGCGTCTCATCCTGGCCCGAAGCGGTCATACGCTGCGATGCAATGATTTGTCGGCTTTCGGGTGCGAAGCGGACTTGCGGACGGTTGACCCGAGCGACCGTATCGACGCGAATGAGCCAAAGCGGAAGCGGTGCGCGTCATCACTCGATCACCTCGTCAGGCGACGAACCCCTTAGGTCGTTCACTGCAAATTTGCCTCGCCGTTAGTGTACCAACAGCGGAAGAAATGCGGACGCACTGCGACGTGAGATCGGTGAACCCGATATTGAACGTTCTAGAAATTCAAGGCGGGCTCTGTGTCGAAGCCCGCCAATTCGCGCTGCTCGAATCTCACGGCTGCGGAATGTTTGCCCGCTCGACGATCGGCTGCCACTTGTCATAGTCGGCGTTGATCGTCTTCTCAAGCGCCTCGCCCGACAGGCTCGCTGGCGTCACCGTCAGCGTCTTCAGCTTTTCGATGATCGGTGGTTCATTGGCTATTGCGATCAGCTCATCAGCTAGCCTTTTTCGGATGGGCTCAGGCACGGCGCGCGGTGTGATAAAGACCGCTGACCAAGTCACTTCCAGTCCCGGAATGAACTCCGCCAGTGTTGGAATAGACGTATCGAAGCCGTAGCGCTCGAGCGACGACACCGCAATGGCCTTGGCCTTGCCACCCTGTACTTGCGGATAAGCGGTCGAGAACTGATCACAAGTCGCCTGGATTTGTCCACCGAGCAAATCCTGAATGATCTGGTTCGAGGCACGATATGGCACATGCACCATTTTGGCGCCGGTGTGTTGCGCGATCAGCTCCATGCACAAATGCTGCGAGGTGCCGATGCCGGACGAGCCGTAGGTCACCTTGTCGGGGTTGGCCTTGATATGGGCGATGAACTCAGGAACCGTTTTCGCCGGCACGCTCGGATGCACGATCAACAAGTTCGGTTGCACGCCGACCATAGCGACCGGGCCGAATGTCCTTGCGGCCGTCATATCCGAGTTTCTGCTTGTAGATGTGCGGCAGGATGAACAACGTTCCAGCTGTCACGATGCCCATCGTGTAGCCGTCGGGATTGGCCTTCGCCATCGCGCCGATGCCGATGGAGCCGCCTGCGCCGGTCTTGTTCTCAACCACGAATGACTGGCCCAGGCGCTGCGAGAGGCGGTCGGTGAAAATTCGCGCGGCGACATCGGTGTTGCCACCGGCGGCGAAAGGCACAATAACCGTCACCGGCTTGGTCGGCCAATTCTGTGCATGCGCGGGAGAAATTGACGTCACGACAACGAACGCAAGACAAGCGAGCGCGGACGCCCGTGTCGATTTTACTGTCTCAACGCCAGACAGCACTACTCCGCGACTAACGTGATGATACCTCATATTCTCTCCTCTACATTTGCTTTTTTTTCGTGACGGCAGCCATTGCGCCAGTAACCGCGTGTCTTCCAAACCGGGTGCAGGCCAGTCCACCAGGAGCGGCGGACGCGTGATGGCCTGCAGTACGTCGGCGGAAGAAGTCATGCCGTCCTTATATCACACCAAACGCAGACGCGTTTTGAAACAGTGCCAATCTCTTTCATGCGGTGTTCTCGCGCGGGCACGTGCGCGTTTGTTCGCCGAGAGGTCGCGTGCTAGCCTCGCACATTCATCCGGTCGCGGAAGACGCGCCGATTTGTGAGGTCGTGGTGCATGGTCGGAGTGCGTAGCAGGCCGTGTCTGCAACTTGGACATCCGACTCCGGCGGGCTGCACGGCCGAACGCGACCTGTCATTTATGGGCTGCGCCGAGCGATGCGCTTTGCGCGGCTTGCTCATACCGCTGCGCGGCCGAACGCTGGCGGCGATCGCCGCGGCGGTTTTGCTTGCGGCGTGCCAACCCGACGCGCCGCCGGCACCGGAAGTTCGTCCGGTGCGAACAGTCACCGTCATGAAGCGCGACGTCGGGGAGACCGTCAGCTATACCGGCCGCATCCAGGCGGAGAACGAAACTCGGCAGTCTTTCCGCATTCCCGGCCGGATGATCGAGCGCTCGGTCAATGTGGGCGATCACGTCCTGCCGGGTCAGATCGTCGCCAAGCTCGAGCCGCAGGACGAACTGAATGCCCTGCGCTCGGCGCAGGCCGCAGTCGCGGCCGCCCAGGCGCAATTCGTTCAGGCCAAGAGTCATTTCGACCGCCAACGGACGCTGTTGGCGCGAGACGTGGCGTCGCGCGCTCAGTTCGAGCAGGCAGAGCAGGCGCTCGAAACCGCGCGCGCCCAGCTCGATACCGCCGAAGCACAACAGAAGGCCGCCAAGGACCGCGTGAGCTATACCGAGTTGCATGTCGACGCCGGCGGCATCGTCGTCGCGACGGCAGCGGAGCCGGGAGAAGTCGTCCAGGCCGGCCAACTCATCATCCGGATTGCCCGCAAGGACGGCCGCGATGCGGTGTTCGATGTGCCGGGTCAGTTGCTGAGATCCGCGCCGGCCGAACCGCTGATTACCGTAAACCTCACGGACGACCCGTTGGTCACCACGATTGGCCGGGTGCGGGAGGTGTCGCCGCAAGCCGATCCGGTCACTCGGACGTTCGAAGTGAAGGTCGGCCTGACCGATCCGCCGGTCACCATGCGGCTCGGCGCGACCGTAACTGGACGCATGCAACTTGATACCACGCCGACCATCGAGATACCCGCGAGCGCGCTCACTAATTTCGAACAGCGACCGGCCGTCTGGGTGGTCGATCCGTTGAAACTGACGGTCTCGCTGCGAACCGTCGATATACTTCGCAACAATCCCGCGACGGTTGCGATCGCGGAAGGGCTCGAGACCGGCGACGTCGTGGTGACGGCCGGGGTTCAGGCGCTGCATCCCGGTCAGAAGGTCCGGCTGCTGGGATCGGTGCAGTGACGCAGTTCAACCTTTCGGAATGGGCGCTGCGACATCGCTCGTTCGTCCTCTATTGCATGATCGCCGTCATGCTGGCCGGAATGCTGTCGTACTACCGGCTCGGCCGCAACGAAGACCCAGCATTCACCTTCCGGACCATGGTGGTGCAGGCGGCCTGGCCGGGCGCGACGCTGCAGGAGACGCTCGATCAGGTGACGGAACGCATCGAGCGAAAGCTGAAGGAAACGCCGAACCTCGACTTCCTTCGCAGCTTTACCAGCGCCGGCGTGACCACCATCTTCGTCAATCTGAAGGGCAGCACGCCAGCACGCGAGGTGCCCGACATCTGGTACTACGTCCGCAAGAGCGTCGGTGACATCCGGCACACCCTCCCGGCCGGCGTGGTCGGCCCCGGCTTCAACGACGAGTTCGGCGATACCTTCGGGATCATCTACGGCTTTACGGCCGATGGGTTCACGCACCGTGAGTTACGCGATTACGTCGAGGCAATCCGCAACCGGCTGTTGCGTGTGAAGGATGTGTCGGGCATCGAGATCATCGGAGTGCAGGACGAGACGATCATCGTGGAGTTCTCGACTGAAAAGCTCGCCGGCCTGGGCATCGACCGCAACGCCCTGATCGCTGCGCTGCAGGGGCAGAATGCCGTCAGCCCCGCCGGCACGGTGCAGACCGGCGACGAAAAACTGGCGCTGCGGGTTTCGGGCGCGTTCACCTCCGAAGTGGACATCCTCGCGGTCAACATCGCGGTCAGCGGCCGCATGCTCCGGCTGGGCGATATTGCCGAGGTGCGGCGCATCTATGCGGACCCACCGCAGCCCATGTTTCGCGTTAACGGAACGCCGGCAATCGGCGTTGCGATCGCGATGCGCGACGGAGGCGACATTCTGACCCTCGGTCAGAACATCCAGCAGGCCATGGCCGACATCACCGCCGATCTGCCGATCGGCGTCGAGCCGGTCCTGGTCGCCGATCAGTCCTACGTTGTGCGCGGTGCCATCGGCGAGTTCATGACGTCGCTCTGGCAGGCGATCGCGATCATCATGGCGGTCAGTGTTCTGAGCCTCGGGCTCAGGGCTGGCGCCATCGTTGCCCTGTCGATTCCGCTGACGCTGGCCCTCGTATTTCCGGTTATGGAGTTCGTCAGCATCGATTTGCAGCGCATCTCGCTCGGCGCACTTATCATCGCGCTGACGCTGCTGGTCGACGACGCCATGAGCACCATCGATGCAATGACCATGCGGCTCGCCGCCGGCGACGAGAAGGTACCGGCCGCTTCGTTCGCCTATAAGACGCTGGCATTTCCGATGTTGACCGGCTCGCTGGTGACAATCGCGGGGTTCGTCCCGATCGGCTTCGCCAGGAGCGCCGCTGGCGAATACACCTTCTCAATCTTCGCGGTGGTCAGCATCGCGGTGCTGGCCTCCTGGCTCGTAGCCGTTATTTTCATCCCGTTGCTCGGTGTTGCGTTTCTGACCAAGCCCACAGCGCCCGCCGGCGGCCCCGGCCCGGCGATACGCGTTTTCCGTCGCCTGCTGATCGGTGCGATGCGCCTGCGCTGGCTCACCATTGCAGTAACCCTTGCCTGCTTCGTCGCTTCCCTGTTCGCGATTCGCTATGTTCCGCGCCAGTTCTTCCCGTCATCCGACCGGCCCGAGTTGCTGGTCGATCTGCGACTGCCGCAGAATGCTTCGATTCATGCCAGTCGGGATCGGTCGGCGGAGCTTGACGAGATTCTGCGCGGCGACAGCGATGTCGAGCGCTGGAGCACCAATGTCGGTCGCGGCGCGGTGAGGTTCTATCTGCCGCTCAGCGTCGAGCTGCCGAACGATTTCTTCAGCCAGTTCGTCGTCATCGCCAAGGATATCGCGGCGCGCGAGCGGCTTCGCGCCAAGCTCGAACGCGTTCTGGCGGAGCGGTTTCCCGGCGCGGTGACGCGCGTCGTGCCGCTGGAACTCGGGCCGCCGGTTGGCTGGCCTGTGCAGTACCGAATCAGCGGTTCGGATGTGAATCAAGTACGCGAGATCGCGCTGCAACTTGCGCAGATCGTCGCCTCCGATGTCCGCACGCGGCGGGTGAACTTCGATTGGATAGAGCCCGGCGCGCAAGGTCAATATCCGCATCGACCAGGACCAGGCGAGACTACTCGGCCTAAGCTCGGAAGCGATCGCCGCCAAACTCAATACCGTCGTGTCCGGCGCAGCGTTCACCCAGGTACGGGATGGCATCTATCTGATCGATGTCCTGATGCGTGCGACTGATGAACAGCGCGTATCGCTCTCGACCTTGCGAAACCTGCAGTTCGCTTTGCCGAATGGCCGGACCGTACCGCTCGGGCAATTCGCCAGCCTGGAGTTCGCGCAGGAATTTCCCCTGATCTGGCGACGCGACGGCGTTCCCACTCTCACGCTGCAGGCGGATGTGCTGCGGGATGCCTCGCCCGAAGCCGTGATCGCCACGCTTGCTCCCGCTGTCGCAAGGTTCGAAGCGGGATTGCCGAAGGGCTATCGCATCGCGGTCGGCGGTACGGTCGAGGAAAGCGCGCAGTCGCAAGCCTCGGTGTACGCGGTCGTCCCGCTCATGCTGTTCATCATGATCACCGTGCTCATGGCGCAATTGCAGAGCTTCAGCCGGCTTTTTTTTGTGGTGAGCGTCGTGCCAATGGGGCTGATCGGCATCGTCGCCGCGTTGCTTATCTTCTATAAGCCGCTCGGCTTCGTCGCCATTTTGGGCATTCTCGCTCTGATCGGGATGATCGCCCGTAACGCCGTTATCTTGATCGACCAAATCGAGGCCGAGCGTGCCGCCGGCAAGCCGATCTGGGACGCGGTGATCGAGGCGGCCGTCTCTCGATTCCGTCCGATCATGCTGACCGCGATCTCGACCGTGCTTGGAATGATCCCGATCGCACCGACCGTGTTCTGGGGTCCGATGGCGTATGCCATCATGGGCGGCCTGTTGGTCGGCACCGTGCTGACGCTGATCTTCCTGCCGGCGTTGTATGTCGCCTGCTTCGGCGCGCAGGAGACGGTGCCGGCGCGCAATCCTGCAGGCTAAATCCTGGCAAACACCGCGGGCATACTGCGACAAGCCCCCCAAGCGCGTGAAGCTTCTCAAGAAGATCATCCCCACGCTGCGGCGAGTGGCGATGCTCTGGAACGCTGACGACCACGGCATGACGCTGCGTTTCCAAGCTTCGGAAGGTGCCGCAGAGACAATGGGCCTTGTCGTTCAACCGTTGGGAGCGCGTGCGTCTGAAGATTTCGAACAGGCGTTCGCGACCATAACTCGCGAGAAGCCAGACGCAATTTTGACGGTTGCCGATTTTCTCACTACGCTCAACAGCAAGCGAGTGCTGGATTTTGCTGCTGCGAATCGGATACCGGCGATTTACGAGTTCGACTTCATCGTCCGCGAAGGTGGTCTGATGTCGTATTCCATGGACTTGGAAGATCGCCTCGGCCGCATGGCAGTTCTCGTCGGTCGCATTCTCAAGGGCGCAAAGCCCGCTGAACTGCCGTTTGAGCAGGCGACCGCTTCCGCTTCCTCCTCAACCTGACGACTGCCAAGACAATCGGCCTTCAAGTCCCGCCGACGCTCCTCATTCGCGCAGGCGAAGCGATCGAGTAGCACATTTGCTGCAATGCATGGATCTGGCTATGGCTCAACTGCGACATGCCCGTTGCGCTCAACAATGACTGGGTTGGGGGCAAGGCCGCCTGGAGCCGGCGTGCGATTTACCCGGGCTCCATTCCCTGTACCTTCAAGACGGGAAGCGCCGTAGGACCCGTTAGAAATTTGAGCAATTCTTTGGCCACGTCTGGAACCGTAGAGTTTGCGCCCACTGCGCCACTCCATCGGACATAGGATTGAATCTCCGCGCGGAATCGGTCCCACGAGTTCGACACCTGCCGTCGTTAGGATCTGCGTGATGACGACCATGCCGAGTTCAATTTCCCCCTTTGCAACGAGTTCGGAAACAATATCAGTCGGTGGCCGAACAATTTTTTCTTTAAGACCTTCGGAGATTCTGAGCCGCTCGAAAAGGCCGTGCAAATAGGAGCCGCTCGTCCCATCTTGCTGCAGGTATCCGACCGATTTTGCTGCCAGTAATGCCTTCTTGAACGCTTCAACCGAGCTAATGTCGGGCTTTGGCGCGCCAGCCCGAACCTCAACCCCAATTCCAGAGTGCGCGATCGCCGTCCGCGTACCGGCCAAAACCTTGTTGCTCTGGACCAACCGATTCATCTGCACCGGTGGCCCCACGAATATATCAAAGGGTTCTCCGCCGATGATGCGATCGGCCAGGGTCGCCGCTATGTCGGTATCTACAGCTAGTTTGTATCCAGAGGCGCGCTCGAACTGTGGACCGATTTCCTTGAGGACTGTCCACATCGACCTAGGCGTCAAAATTTTCAATTCCGCCGCTGAGGCTTGGGCCAACTGCAAGAGAACGGCAAAACTCGCATATTTGAGTGCGCGGACAACACTCATGACCATTTTCCCAGTGTGGGTGAGAAGGCACAAGACGCAATTGGAATGATCAGCTCGTCAAGGGAAGTGCGGAAAAGGGAAGTCCTCTTCTCATTTGCAGGCGTGTCATTGGCGGCCGTTCGTGGTGAATCACCACCTCGTTTTCCTGGGAATTTGTGGATCCGTAGGCATCGACTGCTTGCGGTTTGATCCGCGACCTCGAATTTGACAGAGCGGCCTGTCTTTCTCTGCCGCACCGTGATGCGATCGAACGCATACCCGTTTGGTGCCATGTCTTCGACATTGAGCGCCACGACATCGTACCCCCGAGCTTGCTGTCTACTGCCAGATTAAACAAGGCAAAGTCGCGGTCCGTCCCTCGGTGTGCTTTGCCGCAACCGGCTTCATTGTCCCTGTGCCTGCAAGGATGATGTCGGAGTTTCATCTGGCAGGCAAATGAATGCTACCTATATGTTTCCTGCAAAAAATTCAAAGAATGCCTCTAATAGTAATATATTGAATTATAACATCTATTTAATCTTTCGATTGCCGATCTTTTCTCTCGGGCGGCTCCGGGGCTCCGCCCGCCTGGCCACTACGAGCCGGCTGCGAGGAGCTCGCTGACAGGGAGGCGCCAATGCCTCCTGCGAAGCGCGGCCCGGAGCCGAGTGACCGTCCAGAGCGGACGCGAGCGCAGCCGCGGTGGAGCGTCGGGCGGCGAAGCGTCCCTCACCGGGGCGCTCGCGTCGCAAGACGCGGACAGAAGGCTGGTGCGCCGCCCGGCGCTCCACCTCCCCTCGCCTCACGCGAGGGAAACGGCCGCAGCCCCGGACGCACAACGCGCCGCGGGAACGATCGAGTTTGTGAGAGCATCAAGTCCGTAGCCGGCGTGCCGCCTTCGCATAGCTCGCAACGTCCGGCGCCGGTATGATCCCCGTCGGGCCGCCAGTCCGGCCGTCGCCGTGCAAAATGATTCTTTCACCGATCAAGGAGACCTCCCGTGACCATCCTCCGCCCCCTCGCCCTGCTGTTCGCCCTTGCCGTGCTCGCCGCCCCAGCCCACGCGCAGGACGGCAAGATCAAGATCGACAAGTTCAATCACAGCGAATGGACGAAGGGCATCTTCTCCGAGGCGGTGACGGTGACGAACGTCGGCAACGCCAAGTTCGTCTATCTCGCGGGCGTCGGCGCCGAAGACGAAAACGGCAAGCGCGGCGACGTCCGGCACCACGGCAATTTCCTGGAGCAGTGCAAATACTCCTACGACAAGATCAAGCGCGTGCTGGCGCATCACGGCGCGACGCTCGGCGACGTCGTGAAGGTCACGACCTACATCACCGACCTGCGCCACCGCCTCACGATGGGCAAGTGCATCGGCGAGTCGTGGGGCGGCGTCACGTTTCCCGTGCACACCCTGATCGGCGTCAGCGCGCTGGCGTTCCCGGAGATGATCGTCGAGGTCGACGTCACCGCGATCGTCACGGCGAAGTGACCGGCGGCCACCGGAGGAAGTAGCCCGGCTCAATCGTAGCCCGGATGAGCGAAGCGTAATCCGGGGTCTATCCCTCCGCGCACGCTCAGTTCCCGGATTTCGCTGCGCTCCATCCGGGCTACGAGCAACTCCAACGGGCTATTCGCCGCAACGCCTTCTCAACTCGGCGCGCAATGACTAGGTTCGCATCAAGAAGCCTGCTCAAGGGAGGAAACGATGATCGCCCGCCGCACCCTGCTGACCGCCGTTGCCGTCGCTTGCGTTGCGTTGGCCTGCCTCGCGGCGGGCACCGCGCAGGCCCAGACCTATCCGAACAGGCCGGTCCGGCTGATCCTGCCCTACACCGCGGGCTCGCCGAACGACGCGGTGGCGCGGCTCTTTGCTCCCTTCCTGTCCGCCCAGCTCGGCCAGCCGGTGGTGGTCGACAACCGGCCCGGCGGCGGCACCACGGTCGGCGTCAACGCGGTGATGCAGGCCCCGCCGGACGGCTACACCCTGCTGTTCTCGAACAGCCCCTCGCACCAGATCGCGCCGCTGATCAACGAGACCTTCGTCCACGACCCGATCAAGGACTTCGTGCCGATCGCGACGGTGGGCGCAAGCTCCAACGTGATCGTCATCAACAGCGGCCTGCCGGCGAAGACGGTGCAGGAGTTCGTCGCCTACGCCAAGGCCAATCCCGGCAAGCTCAACTTCGGCTTCGGCCAGGGCACGCAGCCGCAGCTCGTCGGCGAGATGTTCAAGATGGCGGCGAACATCGACATCGTGAACGTGCCCTACAAGGGCGGAATGCAGGCCACGACCGACATGATGGGCGGCCACATTCACATGAACATCGGCGCGGCGGGAACGCTCGTGCCGCTGCACGAGGCCGGCAAGATCCGCATCATCGGTTACACCGGCACGAAGCGGAACCCGCAGATGCCCGACATCCCGACCATGATCGAGAGCGGCTATCCGTCGGTGGTCTCGACCACCTACTACGGCCTGCTGGGCCGCCACGACCTCCCCGCCGACATCGTCAACCGGCTGAACGCCGCGACGGCGGAAGCGCTGAAGAGCCCGGAGCTGCAGGCGGGCCTCGCCACGATCCTGTTTACGCCGGTGACGATGTCGCCAAGTGAGTTAGCCGCGCTATACGCCAAGGAGTCCGAGCGCTGGGGCGCGGTGGTGAAGGCCACGGGCTTCGGGAAGTAGCGCGTCGGATGGGTTGAGCCCTTGCGAACCCATCGCGACAACCTGGAGAACGAGTTTCGGATCGCCACGTCGTGGAGAGATTGATGGGCAAGGTCATCGATTTCCGGAACGCACGATCCGCCCTTGATCGAGCGGCGAACAGCAAGGATCGAAGCGGCCGGTTCGGATTGAAAGCCAACACGCCGCGAATCCGCTCATCAATGATGACGCGGATCGACTACGACGGCGACCGCAGCGAACTCGACATTACGTTCGTTGGCGGCAAGACCTATCGTTATTTGGACGTTCCGCTGGAGGTCTACGACAGCCTGCTTGACGCCGACTCGAAGGGCCAATTCTTCAACGAGCGCATCAAGGACAAATTTGAGTTTCGCGAAGTGGCAAGCCGTCCGCGCTGACGAAACCCAGAGAGGACTAGCGAAGTGTCATTTGCCCCCACCCCGCAAACGCCAGCGCGATGAACGCATAGCGCGCCGCCTTTCCGATCGTCACCAGCGCCACAAACCGCCAGAAGCCGACGCGCAGCACGCCGGCCGCGACCGTGAGCGGATCGCCGATCACCGGTAGCCAGGCGAGCAGCAGCGACCAGACGCCGAACCGGCCATACCAGGCCGTCGCGCGCGCGAACGCCGCGGCGCTCACCGGGAACCACGGCCGGTCCGCGAAGTGCGCGAAGAACCGCCCCAGCGCCCAGTTGACCACCGAGCCGAGCACATTGCCGGCGGTCGCGACCGCGACCAGCAGCACCGGGTCGCTGCGGCCGAGCGCGAGGGCACAGCGCCGCCTCCGACGAGCCCGGAAGCAGTGTCGCCGAAAGGAAAGCGCTGACGAACAATCCGAGGGGGCCGGCGGCGTCGGGCATGGCGCGCAATCAAACGGGGCGCGTGTCAATCACCAAACACCCACCGCACGATCCGCGCGTCCCGCTGATACCCTCCGTTCTTGGCAAACGGCTCGTTGTTCCAGAACGCATCCGCCGCCGCCCGGTCGGGGAGCTCGAGCAGCAGCGCGGTGCCGATATTGTCGGCGCCGTCGGCCGAGCGGAGCGGGCCGCGGAAGATGAAGCTCGCGCCATACGACGCGAAGTACAACTCGTGCGCGTGCAGGTGCTCGCGGAAGAACTCCGGCGAGCCGGTCTTAGGTCCGGTGCACAGGAACTGCTGCAGGCCCTTGCGGGGGTACTCGGCCGCGCGCTTGCCGAAGCTGTTCGACCAGCGGTGGATTTCGACGCGCTCGAAGACGCCGGCCTTGTTCATCGGCTCATTGGCAATGCATTCGTCCGCCGCCACGCGGTCGTCGAGCTGCATGAAGAACGATGTGCCCAGCGTGTCGCGGCCGTCGTCCGACACGAAGTGCCCGTAGCCGATGACGCGCTCGCCGAAATTCTTTACGTAGCTCTTCTGCTCCCCCTGCAGCGCACGCCGGCTGGCTTCCGTTCCGGGCTTGTCCCAGCAATAGATCGCCCACTGCGCCGCCTTCTTGCGGTAATACTCCTTCAGCGGCTCCCCGCTCAGTCCGTGTCGGGGATCGCCCGGCAAATATCCGGCAGCCGGTTGGTTGGACATGTCGCCTCCAGACTTACGCAGCCCCAAACGTAGATGAGCGAACCGCAATCCGCCCGTCGGTTCAACTGCAATGTGCGGCGATATGCTCAGCCTCGTGCGGTGAACAGAAAATAGCCCACCGTACCGAACAGTCCGCCAGAGCGATGCAGGCCCGCGATCTCTGCCTGCCAGGCGTCGCATTCGTTTTGCGAAATCGCGCCGTCCTTCGCGGCATTCGCGGCCACGCTCGAAAAATACCCCGCACCCAGGTCCTGCGGAAAGATCAGCACGCGCGTGTTCACCGCAACGTCGCGCAATCCGAAGCTCGGCAGCATGGCGAGCAGCGGGCCGGGCAGCCAGCTCTGCTTCACCGCCGTATCCGCTTCGTGCGTCATCACGCGGCGGACCAGCGCGCGGTCCGCCACGTTGACGGTGGTCGTGCCGAAATCGGGTTCGATCAGCGCCAGCACGCCGTCCGGCCGCAGCACCCGCTTCATCTCGGCGAGCGCGCGCCGCACGTCGGTCAGATAGATCAGCAGGCGCTCGGCGCGCACATGATCGAACGACGCATCCGCGTAGGGCAGCGTCTCAGCAAGGCCGGCGCGGTAATCGATGTGAAGGCCGGAGGCCGCGGCGCGGCGTTTCGCCTCGTCGATGAAATGGGCGCTCGCGTCAATGCCGGCGACCGGCTGTCCGGGCGCGACCAGGCGCGCGAGCCGCTCGGTCTCCAACCCGAACCCGCAGCCGACATCGAGCACGCTCGACGCCGGGCGGACCAGCGCCCGTTCGATCCGCTTGAGCTCCTGAAGCTGCTCGATACCGTCGAACGCCACCAGCGCGTCGATGTAGGTCTGCAGCGCCTTGACCTCATCGAGCGACCTGAACTCGTTCAGCGACAGATCTCCGGTCATCACCGTCCCTTCGCCGCAGCCGGTCAAATGCAGGAGTTCGTGCCGCCCCGGCCATGCCGCGCCACTCTCATCTTCGATCGGCAGCCGAACGCATCTGCGATAACAGCACAAAGACGTAGAACAGCCAGCTACCGAGCGCGGAAACGGCGGCGGCCACATAGGTCCAGGCAGCGGCGCTCAGGACATGGCGCACGCCGTCGATCTGCTCGTCGCCCTGGATGATGCGGCGGCTGACTAGCAGGTTCAGCGCGCGCGCACTGGCGTTGAATTCGACCGGCAAGGTAATCAGGGCAAAGAACGTCGACGCTCCGAACAGGATGACGCCGATCCACGCCACGGTCGAATGCTGCAGCATCATTCCGGCGACAAATACCCAGGGTGCAACCTGCGAGGCGAGCTGCACGATCGGTACGATGTAGGTGCGCGCCTCTAGCGGGAAATAATCTTCCGCATCCTGCACGGCATGCCCCGCCTCGTGCGCGGCTATTCCGGCGGCGGCGACAGTCGGGGCGAAGTACACCTGCTGGCTCAACCGCAGGATCTTGGAATGGGGGTCGTAGTGGTCGCTCAGCATGCCGGGCGTCGAATTCGATCGCCACGCTTTGCAGGCCCTGCGAATCCAGGAGTTCGCGCGCGACCTGGGCGCCGGTGATACCGCCGCCGGTCGCAACCTGAGAGTATCTGGCGACATTGGCCTTAATCCGCCCCTGCGCATACATGCCAAGCAACAAGCCTGGAAGCACACAAATCCAGAACAATGGATCGCCCAGCATGGCGCAATCTCTCCGGTCGCCCGCAAGCGTAGCGCGGATTGAGCGGCCGTGCGATGCCACCAGCGGCGCGGGATGACGTCTCCGGCAAAGAGAACGCACCAGCCTCCGCCGTGCTGCGGCGGGTCGCGCGCTCTCAATTCACCCTACCGGCGCTGCGGCCCTTGCCGCCCACGCCTCACGCCGGCCACTTCGCCCGGTCGCGGACGGCGGCGGCGGCCTCGCGTGCGTCACGGACGGTCTTGCCGTAGTCGAGCGCGGTGAACCGCCCTTCCCGCCGCAGAATGCGGCCGTCCACGATCACGGTGTCCACGTTGGCGGGCTCTGCAAGCGAGACCAGCGTCTCGTAGGGATCGCCGCCGAGCGCCATGTTGATGTCGGTGGTGCGCACCAGGATGAGGTCGGCGCGCTTGCCGGGTGTCAGCGATCCGGTCTTGTCGGCAATCCCGAGATCGCCTGCGCCGTCGAGCGTCGCGAGCTGCACGAGGCGCTTGAGCGTGACCGCCGGCTTGTTGTGCAGCCGGTGCTGATGCAGCGCGTAGAGCACGCGCAGCGCGCCGAAGGGATCGCATTTGTAGTTCGAGGTATGGTCGGTCGACAGGCTGACCTTGATGCCGGCCTCCAGCAGCTCACCGAGCTGGACGACGCCGAGATTGGAAAAGCGGCGCGACTCCGGCACCGGGGCGATCGAGTAGCTGACGCCGCGGTTCTTGAGGATCGCGCGCTCCTCCGGCGTGGTCAGCAACGGGTGCACGAGTTGCACATCGGGACCGAGCAGGCCGCCCTCCTCCAGCATCTTGATCGGGCTCGGGCCGGAGGTATGCAAGGTGATCGGCAGGCCGAGCGCCCGCGCCCCACCCCAGTCTTTCTTCACCATGTCGATCGAGAGGAAGCCGCGCGCACCGCCGCCGATGCTGCCGCCGCCGACATTGCGCGAACAGATGCCGAGCGTGAGCATGCCGTCGCCCGGCATCCAGGCTCGCTGGATACGGGCGAGGCCCTCGAGGTCCATCGTCTGGTCGTCCGGCATGCCTTGCGCCGGGCCGTAGGCGAAGCGGCCGCGGATGCCGGTGTCGCGCATGGCGGAAAGCTCGGCGTCCGCGTGCTCCGGGGTGCGCGTGTTGTGGCACCAGTTGTGCACCGTGGTGACGCCCGCGCTCAGCGCCTCGGCAATGCCGAGCTTCGCGCTGACCTGATGGTCCTGCGGCGTCATGTGCTGCCCGAGGCGGGTGGAGACCGGGAACACGCTCAGCGCGCCGACGTCGGAGCGCACGAACGGCCGCAGCATGCTGATCCAGAGGTGCCAGTGGGTGTCGATGAAGCCCGGCATGCAGATCATGCCGCGCGCGTCGATCACCTCCGCGCCGGGGGCGTTGACGTCGGCACCGACCGCGACAATGGCGCCGTTGCGGATGTGGACGTCGCCGCTCGCAAAGTCGCCGAGCTTTTCGTCCACGGTCAGCACGCTGGCGCCGCGGATCAAGAAATCGCCGCGCGCCGGCAGCGAGGCGGCCGGACCGGTCTGGGCGGACAGACCTGCCGGCAGGCTGCCGAGTGCGGCCAGCGCGGTTGCGCCCTTGAGAACGGTGCGTCGGCTCGGCCCGGTCGTCATGTGCATTTCCTCCCTCGAAAATACGATCATTGTTCTTGTCGCGATTGTCCGCGATCGGCCGGCATCATAGCAAGCATGACCTGGGTGCGAGCCCGTCGCACCCGTCACGCACGCAGGGTGGGCAAAGGTGCAGCACGCACTGTGCCCACACGCGTGTTCACCCGCATGGGCCTTGCTTCGCTCCGCCCACCCCACCGGTCGCGCGCTTTCCCGACGGACCAAGGCGACGGCCCCAGGCCGCTCTTGATGCCGGCTGCGGCCGCGATACTCTGTCCCATCAGCCGACGCGCGCCGGAGGCGGCTCGCAGGCGTAAACCGGAGGACGGTCGCTTGAGCAACGGCAACATACTGTCACTTCCGGAGATCGAAAACCGCATCGCGATCGTGCGCGACAACATCCGTCAATTGATCGAGCAGGCCGCCGCCTACTCCGGAGCCGCCGACGAGGCGCGCAACGCCGACCGCATCGCCGAGCAGCAGGACGAACTCGACCGGCTGATCAAGCAGCGGGACGAATTGCTCGGCAAGGCGTAGCCGCCCGGAGGTACCCTTGAGCCACGCTCGCCCGACGATCGCTCGAATCTGGCGCGGCCGCACCACCCGCGAGCGCGCCGATGAGTACGCCCGCTACCTGTATGAGGCCGGCGTCCGCAAGCTCGAGGAGAGCGCGCTGGCGGTGATGCAACTGCGCGAGGATCGCGCCACGGAAACCGAGTTTATCACCATCTCGTATTGGGAAAGCATCGAGGCGATGTCGCGCTACGCCGGGGACGACCCGCGGAAGATCCATCACCTGCCGCGCGATCCAGAGTTCCTGATCGAACTGCCGCACGGCGTGCAGGTGCTGGAAATCACAAGCGCGAAGGGCGTATTTGCCGGCTGCTAGGAGCCTTGCAACGCTTGGCGTCCGGGCGGAGGATGTCGGCTCGTAACACCTCCTCGCAACCGCCGTCAGGAGAGAACCATGCCCTATCAAGTCGAGACCATCGATCCGTCGAAGACCGTGATGATCGTCGTCGACATGCAGAACGACTTCGTCGCCGAGGGCGCGATGCTGCGCTCGAAGCAGGCCGCCGACATGGTGCCGCGCCTCGCCAGGACGCTGGCGTTCTGCCGCGACAAGGGAATCCACGTCGTCTACACCGCCCATGTCCACCGCCGCGACGGTTGCGACATGGGGATGTACGACGATCTCTACCCGCCGATCGCCAACCGCGCGTGCCTGGTCGACGGCACGCCCGGCGTCGACATCTTCCCCGACCTCAAGCCGGCGGCCGGCGAGCACGTCATCAAGAAGCACCGCTACAGCGCGTTCTTCGCCACCGACCTCGACCTGATCCTGCGCGAATGGGGGATCGATACGGTCATCGTCTCCGGCACGACCACCGAGAACTGCTGTCACGCCACCGCGCGCGACGCCATGTTCCACAACTACCGCGTCGTGTTCCTGTCCGACGCCACCGGCACCTTCGACTATCCGGACGTCGGGCAAGGCGCGCTGCCGGCCGAGGAAGTCCATCGCGCGACGCTGACCATCCTGGCGTTCTCGACCGCCCATGTGATGACCTGCGACGAACTCGCCAAGCGTGTCAGCGCGCGGCCGGGCAGCGCCAAGGCGGCCTGAGCACTAAACACCCGCATGTCGCTGCCGCCGCATGCGGGTGGCGCACCTACTCCGGCTTGAGGCCCGCGGCCTTCGCTGCCTCGGCCGTGCGGTCGAATTCGCCCTTGATGTAGTCGGCAAAGCCCCGCGGCGTCTGCAGCGGCTCCGAGACGAGTTCGGCGCCCGTTGCCAGGAAGCGCTCCTGCACGGACTTGGCGGCGAGCGCCTTGACCAGCGCCTTGTGCAACGTGTCGATCGCATCCGCCGGCGTCTTCGCTGGCGCCAGCAGCCCGACATAGCTCGCGGCCAGAAAGTCTTTCAGCCCTGCCTCGTCCATGGTCGGCACCTCGGGCGCCAGCGCCGGGCGCGCCGCGGAAGCGACCGCGAGGATGCGCAGCTTGCCGGCCTTGTGATGCGGCAGCGCGGTCGACATCTCGGTCATGAGGCCGTTGACGACACCGGCCAGCGTGTCGGGCACCGGCGTGCTGCCGCCCTTGTAGGGTATGTGCGTCAGCGTCGCGCCGGTTGCGGTCATGAAACGCACCAGCGTCATGTGGCCGGCGCTGCCGGTGCCGGACGTCGCAATGGTGACCGGCGACTTCTTCGACAGTGCGACCAGGTCGGCGACGGTTTTGGCCGGCACCTCGGGGTTCACCGCAATCGCGTGCGGCGCGAGATTGGCGAGCCCGACCGCCGCGAAGTCCTTGAGCGGATCGTAGCTGAGCTTGGCCTGCATGAACGGGTTGACGGTGAGCGGCCCGTTCGAGCCGATCAGCAGCGTGTAGCCGTCGGGCGCGGACGACGCTACCTGGCCGGCGCCGAGGCTGCCGCCCGCGCCGGCGCGGTTCTCGACCACTAGGCTCTGGCCGAGCAAGGGCGACATGCCCTCGGAGAGCAGCCGTCCCACCAGATCGGCATTGCCGCCGGCCGCGAACGGCACGATCAGCCGGATTGAACGATCGGGGTAAGCCGCGTGCGCGAAGCGCGCGGTGAACGGCAGCAGCGGAGTTGCGGCGAGCGTGGCGAGCAGCGTGCGGCGGGACAGCGTCATTGGTCACCTGCGCGAATTCGAGCCCGTAGGAGGCGGGAGGCGCAGCGTAGCCAAACTATCGGCGCGCTCAAATGCGCGTCTTCGTCTCAGCCGGAAATGACGTGCAGGCGCAAAAATAACGCGCAGGCGGCCCACCGGATAGGTGGGGGCGACGACATGAAAGTCTCTCGGGCAGCCGCAGATAAGGCAACGGCGCCCGTGGGCGCCGTTGCGAAAATCTGCGTTTGAACCCAAGAACCTAGCGCGTTCACTATCGTCCCGTCCGGGCGAGCGAATTGACCCAGCCCACCATCCGCGCCTTGACGTTGTCGATGTCCTTCTTGGTGAAGAAGTCTTCCGGCTTCACCCGATCGACCGGATAGACCGGCCGCAGGAAGTCGCTCTCGTAGCCGAACGGCACGGTGGCATCGATTCCCATGCCGCCCTCGAAGTTGGTGTTCGACGCCGTCCACTGCTTCTCGCCCGCAGTCATGCGCTCGGCCGGCATGAAGGTCTGGCCGCGGCCGCCGGGGATCGGATTGAGGATGTCGGTCTTTGGGTTCACGCGGGTGGTGATGCACCACATCACGTCGTCCATCGAGTACGGATCGACGTCTTCGCTGACCGCGATCGCCACCCGCATGCCCTGCGAGCAGGCGAGCGCCGCCGCCATGAAATTGCGCTGCCACCCCTCGTCGAGCTGGTGGCGCTTCTTCACCTGGATGATGCAGCCGCCCCAGTCGGTCATGCAGTACGGGATCACCACGTTCTGCACGATGCCCGGCTGCAGCCGGTTGCAGAGTTCGTAGATCGCGGCTTCGCGCACCGTCGTGTCGATGTTGTGGTCATCGAGCGTGTGCACCCCAAGGCAGAAAATGATCGGCTTGGTTTGCGGCTTGCGCATCGTAATGCCGGTCACGTGAAACGTCGGCGCCTTGTAGGCCTTGCCCATGTAGCCGGCCCATTCCGGATGGAAATGGTAGCGGCCCTGCACGCCGGCATCCTCGGACTCCTTCGTTTCGAAGCGCCGGTCGCGCGGATTGACGTAGCCTTCGAGCACCAGTTCGCAGTCGGCGAGCGCCATCGCATTGACGGTCCGCGCCTTGACGAGACGAACCGGCGAGCCCTGCACCGCTCCGGCGATACCGATCTCGTCGCAGCCCATCGGCAAAATGGCGTAGTCAAATCCAGCGCCGGCCAGCAGCGTGCAGGACGGCGGCACGCCGAAGCACATGGTGATCGGCACCGGCTGGTCTTCCTTGTAGTACTTGTTGACGACCTGCCACATGTGCGAGCCGGGCGAGATCTGGAACGTGCCCACATCGCCCCAGCGGAAATTCATGCGGTTGTAGCCGAGGTCGGAGCCGCCATCGAATTCCGGGCCGGTCACGCAGCGGATGGCGGAGCCCACAGTCAGCTCCGGCTCATAGGTGGTGTGCCGGATCGCCACGACGTGCTCGTTCACGTCTTTCGGCGACTTGATGACGTGCTCCTGGCACGGCGCCTCGTCCTGCGGAATTTCGACCGGCTTGAGCGGATGCGACAGCGCGTAGGCGAGCTTGCGCACGCGCTCGGCGTCATCCTTCCAGCCGAACATCTTGTTGATGACCTTCATGTCGCCGAACAGGTTGGTCAGCACCCGATGGTTCGGCTTGCCCTTGACGTTGTTGAACAGAATCGGACAGCCGCCGTCCATGTGCTTCTGCAGGCCGGTGACCTCGAGGTCGGGATCGACCTCCTTGTCGGTCTCGATCAGGTCGCCCTGGGTGCGAAGCCATTCGAGCGTGCTGCGCAGATCATGCGCGTGATGCTGGTTGTCCGCCGCCGCGGCCTTGTCCTTGCGCAGTACCTCTTGCATGGCTGTCTCCGTCTTGGGGCGCGATGACGCCCGCTTCTTCGAGGGTTCTTAGGTCCATCCCCGACGCCGCGCCGGAATGCTCCGAGGACGTCAGCAGACAATGGTTCCATTACATAGATTTCTAAGTATTATGTGCCTCGAAAGACGAATCCTGTCAACGCTCAGAAAGCGCCGCCGCCCATGCCTCGCAGTCCCGGGAAGGGCCGTCACAACCCAGGGGCCGGCTTCCCGCTCACCGAAAGTTCAGGTTTCCTGGTGCGGGATGCCAATCGCGCGTTCCAACGCCTTCTGGAAAAGCGGATATCCGCCTTCGGCCTCAAACGCGGCCAGTGGTATTTCCTGCGCGTCCTGTGGGCCGAGGACGGGCTCTCGCAGCGCGAATTGTCCGCTCGGGTCGGCACCATGGAGCCCACCACGGTCATCGCGCTTCGGAGCATGGAGCGGGCGGGCCTCGTCCGCCGCGTGCGCAGCGAACAGGACCGGCGCAAAGCGCAGGTGTTGTTGACGCCGAAGGCCAAGCGCTTGCGCAGCGAGCTGCTATCTGTGGCGCGCGGTATCACCGACGAAGCCGAACGCGGCTTCAGCCGCACCGAGTTGGCGCAGTTCCACCGCGTCCTTGCCCGCATGACCATCAATCTCGACCGGATCAGGGAATAGCGGACCAGACGCTTGCGGGCGCGGCCACTGCCGCAAGCCGGGATCCATACGCAGCAGCAACGGGGGATAAATTCCAGGAGCGCGGCGCTTCGCGCCGGCCCCGAACGACCATCGACGGTGGCTCTCGCTAGTTGCGCGGCGGAATCTGGATCAGTTCGGAAAGCTGCTCCTTGGTGAGCGGAGCCGAGATGAACTTCAGATTCACCGCCTCCGGCATGATCATGTCGATCCCGACGATCTGATCGGGATTAAGCACCGATTTCGGGAAGTAGTCGTCGCGGATTCGCTTCGCCCTCGCCTCCGGCGCCCCGATGAACTCGGCGTAGGTCTTGAGCGCAGCCGGATCGGCGTACATCCAATCGATGGTTTCGCGGTAGGCGCGCATGTAGCGGACCAGCGCGTCCTTGCGGTTCTGGAGAGTCTGGATGTTGGTGATGACGAGACGCACCGTCTGGCCCTTGAACACCGTGTCGTTGCCGGTGGCGATCTGGCGAATCTCGCCGCGATCGAGTTGGTCAAGACCGAACGGAGGCGCCGCCCAGCCGACATCGACCTGGCCGGACATCACTGCCGTCAACGTCGGGGCCGGGCTGCCGGTCGGCGTTGGTTTCGCTCCGGTCAGGCCGTACTGCTTGATGAATGCAGTGACCACGCCGTGGGTCGAGGCGCCCACCGTCGAAAAGGCGATCGACTTGCCGCTGAAATCCTTGATCGACTTCACCGGGGAATCGGCCTTCACGTACCAGTAGAGGTCGCCGGCCCCCATGATCTCGTTGCCGAGAATGCGCACCGGCGCGCCTTTGGCGTAGCCGCTGAGCGCACCCATGACGCCGGTGCTCACGCCGATATCGACGCTGCCCGCGAACACGGCCTGCTGGGTCTCGCCGCTGCCCTGGGTGTAGAGGATTTCCAGATTCAGCCCATGTTTCTTGAAAATCCCGGCACGCTGGCCGACATCCGAAATCGACGTATCCCACAGCCCGCGCTGCCCGATGGTGAGCTTGAGCGTCTCCTGGGCCATCGCCGGAGCGCCCGCTGCGGCGAGCAGAATCGCCGAAGCGAGAAGTTGCGCGAAGTTCTGACATGTCGGGTTCCTTCAGTGATCCGAACGCGATCCTAGAAAGCTTTGCGGGGGTCGCCAAGCCGTCCGGCTGCGACATTAAACCTTGCGGTTCTGCGCATTCCAATGTCGCTCAAGGTTGGAAATCAGCGCCGGGCTGAAGTGGCAATAGGCCTGTTCGCGCGCATAAACGGCAAAATACGCGCGGAACATGTCGAGCGGCTCCTGCGCGATCCGGATCGCGCGGCGATTGCTCGCAGCGCTCACGACGCCCGAACTCGTCAGACCGGCAATGACCTCGTCGAGTGCGGCGTCCATTGCGCCGGCCGCGACGATCTCGTCGCAGATCAACCGGCCCTGCGGACTGTCGCAGTCGAGCCGGCGTTCGTACTGGATCGCCTGGCGAGCGAGGCGGTCGCCGGTGAAGCGCGGCAACCGCATGTTCGCGGCGCCCGGGATGATGCCCTCCTTGCGCGCCGGCAAGGTGAGATAGGCGTCGCTTTCGGCCAGCACGTAGTCCATGACCAGCAACACTTGGCAGTGCCCGCCAATCGCGAAACTCTCAACCGCGGCAACCCAGGGCTTTTCAATCGACCGGCCGCCGAATTCATCCGGCGGAGGATCGTCCGCCACTGCCAGGCCGCGATAGATTTTGTTGACGTATCCGAGATCGCGTTGAAGGTACCAGACGAACGGAATGCGCCCACGATAAAGATGGGTCAGGTTGATGCCGGCGCCGAACACCCGGCGCCCCTTGTACTTCGGATGTTCGACCAGACCGCCGCGCATGACCGCGATTTCGATCGCGGGATCCAGCAGAGCGAGGTCGACACAGACCTCCGCGGCATTGAGGGTCGTCTCGTCCTCGGCATTGAGAAAACGCGGGTGATTTTGCGTCACGAACGCGGCCTTCCCCACGCGCCGGACGGAGGCACCCGGCAGTTCGACCAGTCCGTCCTGCTGAAAGCGCGGCAGCAGCGCCTGCGCCTCGGACAGCGGCAGCAGCATGGCGTGGCAGAGATGCCGGCCGGCCCGCTCGCTGCCGAGCACCGCCGATATGAAGAGACCGTGATCGACCTCCAGCCCGCTCTTCTCGCCCTGCAGATATCCGACTTCGGCCGCGATCTGTCGTTGATCCGGGACCAGGCCCGGCACGAGGTCGGCTGCCTGGACCACCAGATGTTCCACGCGCACGAAGCGCGAGCGACCGCCGGTCAGCCGGTCGTAGACCGTATCGACGTGGCTGCGCAGGAAGCGCACGCGCGCCGCCCGCGCCGCCTCCTGGATTACGCCGGCCGCGGCGCGTTCGCCCTCGTTGCGTTGCGCCCGCCGCGGCAGCCGTTCGAGCAACTGCTCGGATTGCCGCCAGTACGACGAGAACTCCGCGCAATCTGCGGCGAACGCACCGGCGGCCGTCGGCTCCGCCTGTCGCCATGCCTCGATCTCGTGACCGCTCAGGCCGGCTGCCGTGAGGATCGGAGCAATGGCCGCATCGTTCGGGCTGCGCGTCATCGATATGCTCCATCGCGGCGGATGCCTCCGCCCTCAGTTTCGCGACTTTCGCCGCCGCTTCCAAGATTCTAACATTCGCAAAATAGGCCCGCCGAAACGGGAGGCGAATGTTGGAATCGGACCACTAGTTGTATAGGGAACGCAGGGAGAAACGCATGAAGGCCAGCCTTCGCCCCGGAGTTTCGCGCGAGCGCCGCATCGTGGTCGACCGCGTCCGCACCATCGGCTTCATGGGCGAAGAAGCGCGCACCTATGCGACCCCCTCCATGATACTCGACATTGAACAGACCTGCCGAGACCTCATCGTCGAACATGCCGATGCCGGCGAAGATTCGGTCGGCACCGAGGTGGTGGTCCGGCATCTTGCCCCGACGCTATTGGGCACGACGGTCGACGTCACCGTGAAGGTTATTTCCGTGGACGGCAGCGAGGTTCAGTTCGAGGCCACGGTCAGCGATGGCCTGGAGGCGGTCGGCGCCGGCACGCATACACGTTTCGCGATCGATAAGGTCAGATGGTTCGAACGGCTGAAGACCAAAGCGGCGCGGCTGGTGGCCCAGTCGGAGGCATCATGACGCGCATTGCACGACTGGCAACAGCATGACCGACGCCAGCGAGCGCACCATGTTCGATCCAGTCGCCGAGACCATGCCACGCGGCGATCTCGCGGCGCTGCAGCTTGCAAACCTGCGGCGGACGGTAGAGCGGGCTTACGAAGCGGTGCCGGCGGTGCGGCAGAAATTCGATGCGGCGGGCAGCCCGGCCCGAGCACATCAAGACGCTCGCGGACATCGCGCGTTTCCCGTTCTCGACCAAGGCCGACCTGCGCGACAATTTTCCGTTCGGCCTGTTCGCGGTTCCGCGCGAACAACTGGTGAGGATCCACGCTTCCTCGGGCACCACCGGCAAGCCGACGGTGGTCGGCTACACGCGCGGCGATCTCGATCTGTGGTCGAACCTGATGGCGCGCGCGCTGGCCTCCATGGGCGCTCGCCCGGGCGACATCTTCCACAACGCCTTCGGCTACGGCCTGTTCACCGGCGGGCTCGGATATCACTATGGCGCCGAACGCCTCGGCCTGACCACCGTGCCGGTTTCGGGCGGCGGCACCGAACGGCAGGTCGCATTGATCCAGGACCTGCGCCCGCGCATCCTCGGCGCCACGCCCTCCTATGCGCTCAATATCGTCGAGGTCGCGGAGCGCATGGGCGTCGATCTGCGCCGGCTCTCGTTGCGCTACGCCGCCTGCGGCGCGGAGCCGTGGAGCGAAGCGATGCGGCACGACCTCGAGGGCAAGCTCGGGATCAAGGCAATGGACAGCTATGGCCTGTCCGAGATCATCGGCCCCGGCGTCGCCAATGAATGCCACGAAGCCCAGGACGGGCTGCACGTCTGGGAAGACCACTTCCTGTGCGAGGTGATCGATCCCGTGACCCTGGAGCCGGTCCGGCCCGGGGAGGAGGGCGAACTGGTCATCACGACGCTGACGAAGGAAGCGTTGCCGATGGTCCGCTACCGCACCCGCGACATTACCCGGTTGCTGGAAGGCCCCTGCATCTGCGGGCGCACGCACCGGCGCATGACGCGAGTCACCGGCCGCACCGACGACATGCTGATCGTGCGCGGCGTCAACGTCTATCCGTCGCAGGTCGAAGCACATCTGGTCGGCTTCCCGGGTCTCGCCCCGCACTATCAGCTCGTCGTCACGCAGGACGGGCCGATGTCGGCCATGACCATCGAGGTCGAGCTCGACAAGCCAGCGCCGCCCGACGAGCCGTTCCTCGCGCGGCTGGCCGGAGACGTGCAGGCTCACATCAAGTCGATGGTGGGGGTAACCTGCGACGTGGTGCTCAAGGCGCCGGGCGAGGTGCCACGGTCGGAAGGCAAGGCCATCCGCGTCAAGGACCTGCGGCCGGCGAGAAAATCATGAGCAGGCGATGGCTGAAGAGCAACTGATCCTGGTCGACGAAAACAACCGGGCAACCGGCTCCGCCGGCAAGACCGCCGTCCATCGGGCGGGATTGCTGCACCGCGCGTTTTCGATCTTCGTCGTGGACGAGCGCGGGCGCATGCTGCTCCAGCGGCGCAGCCCGAAGAAGTATCACTCCGGCGGGCTGTGGGCGAATTCCTGCTGCGGCCATCCGCGTCCCGGCGAGCGGACGGCGATGGCGGCGCACCGGCGGCTGGGCGAGGAGCTCGGCGTCGCGAGCGACCTGTCGTTTGGATTTTTCGCGCGCTACCGGACCGAGCTCGACCACGGCATGAACGAGAACGAGTTCGTCTATGTCTACTTCGGCAAGCTCATTTCCGAGCCGCACCCAAACCCTGACGAGGTATCCGAAGTCGACTTTGTGCCGATCGAGGGCATCAAACGGCGCCTGCGGCAGGACCCAGACTCGTTCACGGTCTGGTTCCGGCACTACTTCGAGCACCATTCAGCCGAGATCGCGCGCTTTGCCAAACTGACAGCGCAGTAGGGCCATCGACGCGCCTAACCGAGAAAGCGCTCGCGCGCCTCGGCCGCCGCAGCTTCCATGGTCATGAAGACGGCGCCGGCGTTCGTCAGCTTCTCCACCAACCCCTCGAAGGCGAGCATCCGGTAGCCGCGGCCGATCACGTAAGGGTGCATGGTGTAGGTCAGCACGCCCCATTCGACGCTCTTCTGCATGTAGCAGAACTCGTCATACCAGCTATCCATCACCAGCCGTGCCGGCTGTGAGCCCGGCAGCACGACGGTCGCGGTGCGCACGAACTCGAAATGCGGGTAGTCGTCGAGCGACCAACTGATCGGCATTTCGATGAGCGACGTCTCCTCGCCGAACTGAAACGGCTTGCCGAGCTCGGCGCGATCGCCGCGGCGCGCGCGATAAGGCCAGTAGTCACCGCCCATCAGGCTCGAGTCGTAGAGAAATCCATGCGCCAGCAACAGGTCGATCGTGTGCTCGCTCAGGTCCCACGACGGCGAGCGGTAGCCGCGCGCCTTGCGGCCGGTGAGTTTTGCAATCGCCTCGTTGGCGCGGACGAGATCGGCCTCCTCCTCGGCGCGGCTCTGCTGCGCCGGCGGCACGTGCGCCCAACTGTGGTGTGCGATCTCGTGACCGTCCGCGACCACGGCCTCGGACGCTGCCGGATGGCTTTCGATGGTGAAGCCGGGAACGAACCAGGTGGCGCGGATCGCATGCGCCTTGAGCAGAGCCAGAATGCGGCGTGCGCCGATCAGCCCGAACTCGCCGCGCGACAGCGGCGTCGGCGTCGTCATGCCGCGCGCAATGAACCCGGACTGGGTGTCGAAATCGAAGGTCAGGCAAACGATATGGCGGGGCACAGGCAAATTCCGAACCGTGGACACGGGAGAGATCGCCATAGCATAGTCCGGGCGTCACGACCCGTGCCATGAGCGCCGCGCACCGGCCTCCGGCTCCCTCCTTCACCGCCGAGCACTGCATGGCAACCATACCGATCGGGGTCATCATCAACGGCGCCACCGGCCGGATCGCTTCGACCCAGCATCTGGCCAATGCGCTGGTCGCCGATCCGCGCGGAGGGCGGGCTGCCGGTCGATGGCGGGCAGGTGCTGCCGCGCTTGCTGCTGGTCGGCCGCAACGCCGAGCGTCTGGCCGCCGTCGCACGATCGCACGGCATCGCCGACTGGACGACCGACCTCGACGCCGCTCTCGCCGATCCCGCCTACGCGATCTTCTTCGACGCGGCCACGACCCAGCAGCGCGTCGGCGTCCTGCAGAAGGCGATCGCCGCCGGCAAGCACATCTACTCCGAGAAACCGGTCGCGCCGACGGTCGCCCAGGCGCTCGAACTCCTCCGCTTGGCCGAGGCGCAAGGTCTCCGGCACGGCGCCGTGGAGGACAAGGTCCATCTCCCCGGCCTGCAGAAGCTCGCCAGGCTCATGCAGAGCGGCGAGCTTGGCCGCATCGTCGGCTTCAGGCTCGAGTTCGGCTGGTGGGTGTTCGACGGCACCGACCGGCCCGGCCAGCGGCCGAGCTGGAATTACCGGCGGGCCGGGGGTGGCGGCGGCCTGATCCTCGATATGTATCCGCACTGGCGCTACGTGATCGAGACGATCCTCGGCCGCATCGTCGCGGTCTCGTCGGCGAGCTGGACCGCCGTTCCAGAGCGGATCGACGAGCAGGGTCAGCGCTATGGTGTGGACGTCGAGGACGCCGCCGCGACCCTGGTCGAACTCGACAACGGCGCATTCGGCACGATCCTGAGTTCCTGGGCGACCCGCGTGCGGCGCGACGACCTGTTCACCCTGCAGGTTGACGGCACCAATGGCTCGGCGATCGCCGGCCTGCACCGCTGCCACGTGCAGCGCCTCGACCAGACACCGGCCATCGCGCATTTCAGCGTGATGAAGGACCTCGGCGTCGACTATCGTGAGGGCTGGAGCGAAGCGCCGCCGCTCAGCTCCTACCGCAACCCGTACCGGGTCGGCTGGGAGAATTTCCTCCGCCACGTTGCGACCGGCGCACCGACTGCCGGCGAGTTTCGCCGCCGGCATCCGCGATGTGCAATTCGCCGAAGCCTGCCATCGCAGCATGGCGGAACGAAGCTGGGTTTCGTTTCCGCCGCCAACCGCGAGCCCGTCATGAGCACGACAACGTCCCGCACTGCGCTGGTCACCGGCGCATCGACCGGTCTCGGCCTTGCAACGGCGCGGGCGCTGGGACGAGCGGGTTACGATCTCGCGGTCACCGATCTCGATACAGACCGGCTCGAGGAGCTCGTATCCTCGGCCGATCTGAACGGCCGGCGGGTCGTACCGATCGCGCTCGACCTTCGCTCCGAAGATCAGATCACGCAGGCCATGAGACTCGCGTGCGAGGGCCTCGGTCGCGTCGACCTGCTGGTCAACAACGCCGGGCGTCCGCTCACCAAGCCGGCGACCGAGATCACGTGGGCGGAATGGGACGATGTGCTCAACATCAATCTCAAGGGCGGCTTCTTTCTCAGCACCGCCTTCGCGCGCCATTGCCGCGAACGCGGCGGGCCGGGCGCGATCGTCAGCATCGCATCCACGCACGGCCTGACCGGAATCGCCGGGCGCGCCGTCTACGGCATCTCGAAGGGCGGGATCGTCCAGATGACCCGCATGCTGGCGATCGAATGGGCGCCGCTCGGAATTCGGGTCAACGCCGTCGCGCCGGCGACGGTGCTCACGCCGTCGCGCGAGAAGTTGCTCGCAGACCCGGACATGCGCGCACAGATGCTGGCGCGCATTCCGCTCGGGCGATTTCCCGCCGCCGAGGAGATCGCCGAAGCGGTGTGTTACCTGGCCAGCGACGCCGCGAACTCGATCACCGGACAGACGCTCGTGCTCGATGGCGGCCTGACCGCGGCGTGAAATCACGGGGAACGGGAAAATCCTGCCATCCGACCTTGCGGGTCAACTCGCGTTCCTGCATTTTCCCCGCATGATCAGCAACCTGATTTCGACCCCCAGGTTCGGCCGCTTTAACTTTCTTGCGTGGCTTGCCTGTTGTGCATGGGTGGCACTTCCGGCCACCGCAAAATCCGCGGAGCCGATCAAGATCGGCGCGGTGTTGCCGTTTTCCGGCGGGGTCGAACTCTACGGTCAGCAGGCCAAGCTCGGGCTCGACCTCGCGGCCAAGGAGATCAATGCGGCCGGCGGCATCCTCGGCAGGCCGGTCGAAATCATCTACGCCGACGACAAGACCGATCCGGCTGCGGCCGTCGAGGCGACGCAAAAGCTCGTCACTCAGGATAACGTTCTGGCGCTGGTCGGCCCGATCACGTCGAGAAATCTGGACGCGATGGCGCCGGTTGTCGAAAGCCTCAAGACGCCGCTGCTCTACGCGACCAACTACGAGGGAGGAAAGTGCGGCCGGTACATCTTTTCGTTCAGCACCGTGCCCAATCAGGAGCTGGCGCCGCTGCTGCCGTACATGACCAGCACCTTCGGCAAGAGCTATTTTCTGCTCGGCGCCGACCGGCTCTGGCCGCACAAGATGTTCGAAGTGGCAGAGCCGATCATCCAGAAGCTCGGCGGCCGCATCCTCGGCACGGAATACACCACCGGCAAGGAGACCGATTTTGCGCCGCTGATCTCGCGGATTGCCGCCACCAAGGCGAAGGTCCTGCTGTTCGCGTTGAAGGGCGATGGATTGAATTTCATCCCGCAGGCGGCCGACCGCGGATTGCTGAAAACCACTACGGTCGCGTTCCTCGGATTGTCCGAGACCGACCTCGGCCTGTTCGGCGGCAAGGCCCAGAACATGTTCGTCGTGGTGCCGTTCGTCGCCACCAGCAGCCTGCCGGCGGTCAAGGCGTTCGTCGCCAAGGTCAAGGCGAACGCCGGCGCCGGCGCCACGGTGTCGAACTACGTCCTGACGCACTACAACACGCTGATGGCGACGAAAGCCGCGATCGAAAAGACCGGCAAGGCCGAAAAGGAAGTCGATCATCGACGGCCTCGAAGGGCTGACGATCAGTTCACCCACCGGGCCGGTGACGATCGAGAAGAACCATCATGCGGCGATGAACATGTTCCTGGCCAAGACCAAGGGTCGCGACCTCGTGACCGTGCGCGCGCTCGGAATGATCAAGCCCGAGCCGAGGTGCAATTAGCGCGTCCGAGCGGACGCGAGCTACTCATCCCGCTCGTTCCCGCGAAAGCGGGAACCCAGTTCTTCACTTTAAGCGCATTTTTCGCTGGGTCCCCGCGTTCGCGGGGACGAGCGGAGAGTGTGCCGTCTCCCCTAAACGAATGTTGCTGCAAGCCTGAAGAGCTACGCCGCCGCGGCCTTGCCGATGGCGGCGTTGACCCGCGGCATGACCTCCTCGGCCATCAACTGCATCGAGCGCTTGCCAAGCGCCGGATCGACCCAGTCCATGCCGGCATAGACCAGCTCGCCGAAATCGCCGATCTCTTCCCGCAGCGCCAGCAGTTCGTCCACCACTTTGTTGACGCTGCCGTGGATCGTGCAGTGATCCTCGACGTAGTCGAGCGTGATCTCGTCGTCGGGCTGCTCCTTGTGGCTCTTGAACACATAGAGCCGCTTGCCGCGCTTCATCTTCGCCCACATCTGGCTCCAGTAGAACTTGTAGGGGCTGTCGGGATCGTCGCGGCCGTAGCGCTCCGCGACCTTGTCGTCGTCGGCCACGCAGATCGCCCGCGCCACCCGCCAGTCGGCGACCTTGGCCTCGGCTGCCCGACCTCCGCCCTGCCCTTCTTGTAGTTCTCCCAGTGCGACTTGAGGTGCTTCGACAGCAGGAAGTTGGCCGACAGCGGATGGAAGTCGCGCTTGCCCATGAGCGACGACGCCGGGCGAGAACGGCGCGACCACCGTGCCGACGATCTCCGGCCGCGGCTGCTGGTAGGGCTTGCCGAAATAGCCGACGCCGATCGGCAGCGCCTGCGTCTGCCGCGGTCGACACCTTGAACCGGTTGTCCGGAAAGTCGATGTCGTAGGGCGGCTCGCGCTCCCAGATCGCCAGGATCACGTCGATCGCCTCGGCGAACATCTTGTTGCGATCCTCGCCCAGGATGCCGAGCGCTTCGGCGTCCGAGGTCAGCGCGCCCGGGCTGACGCCGAGGATGAAGCGGCCTTCTGACAGGTGGTCGAACATCGCCGGCGTGCTGCGCGATCAGCACCGGATGCATGTGGGACAGATTGGTCGTGCCGGTCGCAAGCTTGATCTGCTTGCGTGTCCGAGATCAGCGTTGCGTGGAACAGCATGCTGTTGGTGATGTTCTCGCAGCGATCGGTCAGGTGCTCGCCCATGAAGGCGTCATAGAAGCCGAGCTGGTCGGCGAGGATGATGGCTTCGCGATCCTCCTTCAAGGTCTCGGTCCAGCTCCGGTGCATCGGATGCACCGGCATGGTGAAGTAGCCCAATCGCATGGTTTGATGCCCTGCTCGTGAGATTCCGGAGGCCCCCCAGCGGGAAATGCGCTGGAAACGAGGCTATCAGGCCCAATTTCACGGTTTCGCACAAGCGCCATTTTCACGGCGTCGCAAGCCCGCGCACTATTCAATCTGGTACGCCGGTGTGCCCGCGCATCGCAAAGGCGCGTTGTGTGACGCACATCACATCCGCCCGACCGGGAGCGAACTACGCTCGCCATATTCCCGGGGAGCAAGCTCCGGCAACGACGGGGGATGGCGATGTGCGTTGAAACAATTTCCGCAAGCCTGGCAGCAGGCATCCTGATCGCAGCGGTGGCCATGACTTTCTATTTTGGGCACTGCGTCTGGTTCGCCGTCGACTGCCTCTAGCATTTTTTACCAAGCGTTCGCCGGTCGCAGCCTTACCGCGCAGGCTTTGGCGACGGCGCCGGAGATCGTGCAGGACGTTCTGGCGTCCCGCCGAGCAACGCTCTCCCCTCTCATCCGCCTAGACAAGTTCTTCCTCCCAAACGCCCGAACCGTGTTCCCGGTCACATCCCGCGGGCCGCGGCTGTCCGATCCTCCAGGCAGAGAGAGCTTCAACCGGAGGATCAATCATGTGCCAGCAATCGTCGACGCAAAGCCGTCGCGCTTCCGCCCACGGTGCCGTCGCCGCCGGTGCAGTCGCGATCTTGCTCGCAGTTCAGAGCGGCGCCTTCGCGCAGCCCAATCCCGCGCCCGCTCCGATCACCAAGGCCGGCGCCACCCGGCAGGTCGGCATCTGGTCGGTCGACGGCTGGAACCGGGGCAACGTCGGTTCGCATTGCAGCGCCGAGCGCCCGGTGCGCGGAGCCGCCCCCGGCATGCACAGCCTGCAGTTTGCACTCGTCCGCATTCAGGGCGGGTACCGCATCGCTCTCGCCGCCGAGGACTGGGAGTTTGAGCTGGAGTCCTCTTTCCCAGTCGAACTGATCGCGCCGCCGGTCCTACAGCGCGCCGGCAAGGCAATCGCCGTCAGTCCGAAGATCGTCATCGTGGACCTAGGCCCGAGCGGCGAGATGATGCAGCAACTCGCCAAGCTGCCGGCGCTCGAGGTCAAGACCGCGCAGACGGTATTCAGACTGCCGCTCGAAGGCTTCGCCGAAGCCCTCGCGGCGACCGAATCGTGTTTCGCGAAACTCAAGCGCGCTGACGCCACGACCGACGGCACGGCAGCCAAGGTTACGCGCGTCAGCACCGCCCCGGCCGACGCGCCGGCGACTTCCGGCCAGCCGATCAAGTCCGAGCAGGAGTTGATCGAGGAGCACACGTTCCTGACGGCCACCGGCCCGCGCGGCACCTTCCGGCTGGAAGCGTTCATCGTCCGCCCCGCCAAGGCCGAGGGCAAGCTACCGATCGCCCTGATCACGCATGGCAAGAACCTCAAGGCCGAAGACAATCAGCAACTGCGCGCGGACTACTACGCGCCGCAGGCGCGCGACTTCGCCAGCCGCGGCTGGATGTCGGTCGTCGTGATCCGGCGCGGCTATGGCCAGTCGGACGGCATCCCGGGCGTGTCCCGCGGCGCCGCCTACATGGGCTGCCAGAATGCCGACCTGGTCCGCGGCTTCGACATCGAGGCGGACGATCTCGCCGCCGCGCTGCAGGTGATCGCCGCACGGCCGGATGCCGATGCTTCACGCGTGATTGCAGTCGGGCAGTCGCTTGGCGGCGGCGCCGTGCTGGCGTTCGCGGCTCGCCGGCCGGCCGGCTTGATCGGTGTGGTCAACGTCTCGGGGGGCGTGTGGCGCTCGGACGGCGACGGTGTGTGCGACTTCGACGCGGTGGCTTCGGCGATGGCCACGTTCGGCGCCCGCACCCGCGTGCCGACGCTCTGGCTCTATGCCGAGAACGACAGTCTGTTCCCGCCGGCAGTCGTCGCCCGCATGCATGCCGCCTACACGGAAGCCGGCGGTCTCGCGAAGCTGTGGATGTTCCCGCCGGTGCTCAACGACGGCCACAACCTGTTCGCCGACTTCGGCGGACGCGTGAAATGGCTGCGCGCGCTTGATCGGTTCATGCAGGCGCACCGCATGCCGAACACCAACGTCGCACGGGTCGAGAACGTGATGACCTCGATCAAGCTCGCGGATAACACCCGCCCGGTGGTCGAAGAGTACTTCTCCACCCCGACCCCCAAGCTGCTGGTGGCGTCCCCCTCGGGCAAGGTCGCCTTCTGGACCGCCAACCCGGCCGACATCAATGGCGCCCGCAAGCGCGCGCTGGCGCGGTGCAGCGAGAAGGCGGGCGCGGAATGCATGGTGGTGATGGAGAACCACGACCTCGTGAAGCCGATCGTCACCGGCTTGCTCAAGGCCGAAGCTTCAGAGAACTGATCGCCGCGACGCCACCAACGGTCCTAAGCACGACCGCCCGCCTCCATCGAGGCGGGCGGTTCGCGTTTCGGAATCGGCAAACGGCGGCCTCGCGCGGGCATTGCACCGTTGGTCGGGGGGCGCTCCCTCACCTCGTCTTGCGCTTCTTCTTCGCGTTCGCTGGCTTGGGCTCCGGCGGCGGCGCGACCAGCGGGAGCGGCACCGGATCGCCACCGTACTCCTGATTTACCACGAAGCACTGGTAGTAGCGCTCGGCCGGAACGTCCTTGGCGATGGCGCAATAGTGGAACGGGTAGAGCTGGTTCTCGTTTCGGTACATCGCATACGGCCCGACCAGGAAGCGGCCGGACCCATCGAAAGAGCCCCCGACCCGGTCGATCTTCCCGGTGAGACTCGGTTCGACCGCCAGAATCGCGTCGCGCAATTCATCGTCCTTGACGAAGTTGTCGGGCAATTGGTCGAACGGACCGTCGAACGAGTTGTTGACCCTGGAATTGGCCTCGAACACGCCGATCAGGATCTTTCGATTCATCCGCAGATCGAGGTAGTAGGCAAAGCCGGTTCGCACCCCGATCAGGATGCGGTTGGTGAGGGCC
The DNA here is from genome assembly GCA_963807865.1 of uncultured Alphaproteobacteria bacterium. GTDB lineage: Bacteria > Pseudomonadota > Alphaproteobacteria > Rhizobiales > Xanthobacteraceae > VAZQ01. Next base: position 61,573 of record CAWEDK010000037.1, read on the forward strand.
GACTGCCGGAACTGATCCGGAATTCTGACGGTCTCATCCAGAATGTAATGGAAGACCTTCAGGGCCGGATTGAACACCAGGAAGAATCGCATGCCGGAATCGTCGAAAACCGGCCCGAGATATTTCTCGTCGACACCGATAACGTGCGCCGGCGGAACCACCTTCGACAGGTCGTTCAATTCGAACACGACCTGCTTTTCCCTGAAGGTAACGCGATAGACGAGATAGTCGATTTTCTCGACCAGCACGCCGTCCGCCTGATCGAACACGTTGTAGGTGAGCGGCGCTTCCGCCTTCCATTCCTGCAGATCTTCAAAATAGGCGAAGTGCAGCTTGCCCTTGTCGCGGTCCATCATGTCCAGGCGGAGATTGCCGGCGTACCGCACTCCCTGGCTGTAGAAGTTGAAGTAGTAGTAGTTCTCGGTCGGGTAGACCTTGACCCGATCCGGCAGGCTTTCCAGCACGAAGGTCAGCATCGCCTTCGGGTCGGACAGCGGCAGCACCGTGTCGTTGGTGATGTCCTCGATATAGTTCTGGTGCGTGTAGAGTCTCGGACGGGTGCCGGCGGCCGCTCCGCTGAAGCTCGCCAGCAGAAGCGCTGCGGCCAACAGCGACGAAATAGACGCTAACGCCTTGTGGTCACCGCGGACGCCATGTCGGCAGACCCGGGGCCAGGATACGCATATCATCTCGAGAACAGACCTCCGGTTTCGAACCATTTGGGTTCAAGTCCGCCCCCGAGTCGTCGACCGATCGGGCCGTCCCGGCCCGCGGTTCTCATTACCTCACGACCGATCCAACCGGCTTGTGCTGCGGCTGCGGCTGTGGCTGTGGCTTCGAGCCCGCCGGTTGGTGCACCGGCTTCGAGCCTGCCGGCTGATGTACCGGCTTCGAGCCTGCCGGCTGGTGTACCGGTTTCGAGCCTGCCGGCTGATGTACCGGCTTCGACCCGGGCGGCTGATGCACCGGCTTCGACCCAGGCGGCTGATGCTGCTGCACCGAACCAGGTGGCTTGTGTTGCTGTACCGAACCCGGCGGCTGATGCGCCGGTTTCGAGCCAGGCGGCTGATGCACCGGCTTCGAGCCAGGTGGCAGATGCTGCTGCACCGAACCAGGTGGCTTGTGTTGCTGTACCGAACCCGGCGGCTGATGCGCCGGTTTCGAACCAGGCGGCTGATGAATGCCACCCGAACCAGGCGGCACGTGCTGTGGCTTCGAGCCGGGCGGCAGATGCTGTTGCACCGATCCGGGTGGCTTGTGCTGCTGCTGTTGCGATACCGCCGGTAGATGCTGCTGCGACGCCGGTGGCTTGTGCTGCTGCTGCTGCGATACAGCCGGCAGATGCTGTTGCGACGCAGGCGGCTTGTGCTGCTGCTGTTGCGATACAGCCGGCTGATGCTGTTGCGACGCAGGCGGCTTGTGCTGCTGCTGTTGCGACACAGCCGGCAGATGCTGCTGCGACGCAGGCGGCTTGTGCTGCTGCTGTTGCGACACCGCCGGCTGATGCTGTTGCGACGCAGCCGGCTAGGGTGCTGCTGCGACACGCCGCCGGCAGATGCAGCTGCGACGCAGGCGGCTTGTGCTGTTGCGATACCGCCGGAAGATGCTGCTGCGACGCAGGCGGCTTGTGCTGCTGCGATACCGCCGGCTGATGCTGCTGCGACGCAGCTGGCTGGTGCTGCTGCGACACGGCCGGCAGATGCTGCTGCGACGCCGGCGGCTTGTGCTGTTGCGATACAGCCGGAAGATGCTGCTGTGACGCAGGCGGCTTGTGCTGCTGCGACACCGCCGGCAGATGCAGCTGTGACGCAGGCGGCTTGTGCTGCTGCGACACGGCCGGCAGATGCTGCTGCGACGCCGGTGGCTTGTGCTGCTGAGACACGGCCGGCAGATGCTGCTGCTTAGAAATCCAGGGCTGGTGCTGCTGAGACACAGCCGGCTGGTGCTGCTTGGAAACCCAGGGCTGGTGCTGCGACGACGCGGCCGGCTGGTGTTGCTGCGACACAGCCGGCTGGTGCTGCTTGGAAATCCAAGGCTGGTGCTGCGCCGATGCGGCCGGCTGATGCTGCTTCGAAATCCAGGGCTGGTGCTGCTGAGACACAGCCGGCTGGTGCTGCTGCGACGCCGCCGGCTGATGCTGCTTAGAAACCCAGGGCTGGTGCTGCTGCGACACCGTCGGCTGATGCTGCTTGGAAATCCAGGGCTGGTGCTGCTTGGAAACCCAGGGCTGGTGCTGCTGCGACACCGTCGGCTGATGCTGCTTGGAAGCCCAGGGCTGGTGCTGCGACGACGCCCACGGCTGGTGAGAGCCAAGCGGCACATGCGTGTAGGAGCCGGGCGGCCAATGCGTGCGCGAGCCGGGCGGCCAATGCTGGATCGAGCCCGGTGGCCAATGCCGCACCGAGCCGGGCGGCCAGTGTTGGACCGAGCCGGGCGGCCAATGCCGGATCGAACCGGGCGGCCAGTGCCGAACTGAACCTTCTGGCCAATGCGAGCCATACCGGTTGTGGCTCATCGCTGGCCAATGCGAGCCATACCGGTAGTGACTGTATTCCGAGCTATGCGAGCCCCAGCGCGAATGGCTTACAGTCGGTGAATGGCCGGGCTCGTAGATCATCACCGGCGGTGGCGCCATCACCGGCACAAACCCATACGACTGGCCTTCGCAGAACTCGTAAATGGCGATATCGCCGATCTTGGTGGCGTCGTCCCGTGTCATTTCCTCGGCGATCACACTGCCGCTGGCATCGACATTGACATCCACGTCGATGAGATACGACTGATCGAGACCGACGTTCTCGGTGGCGTAGCCTTGCTGTGGGTTGAGATCGGCATAAGCCGAGGCAGGCGCCAGTTCGGCGTACAGATTTTCCTTCAATCCCTGGATGCCGTGAACCTCCGAGGGATCACCTTCGGCCTGCTGGGCGCCGGCCGGCGCACGGCACATGCCGATCGGCGAACATAGCGAGTCGCCGGTGATCCACACATACTGGTTCGGCTGCTGCTGATCGATGGTCCACGACGGCGTGTAGCCGTAGCCGAACGCAGCACCGCCCGCGCAGTTGGCGAACATGTACGGCGTGCCTTCCGCGAAGCGGAAATACGAGCCGACGTCATAACGGCCGACCGGACGCCAGACGCCGTCCTGGTGCAGCTCGTAGCGCAACGTGCGGGCCTCGTGCGGCGTGGCAAACGGATTGACCACGTCCAAACCGAGGTTGCGGATGCCGCCGCGCTCGGCGAGCAGCATCACGGGCTTGTCCGAGCATTGCGGAAACGTGATGTCGCTGACCGGGCGGCTCAGTCCCGCCCGGGCGACGTCCTGCGGATTGAAGAAGAAGTCGGGCACCAGAAACTCGCGCCGGATATCCGACGTATCGAAGCTCCCGTCCTGACCGATCTTGATCGACCAGACTTGATTGCGCTTCTCGTCGTCCGGCAGGCTGTTCCAGGTCGCCGCCTCGCCGAGATCCGGGCTGCTGGCGACCGAATAGTAGAGCCGGGTTTCGCCGTTCGCGGACGCGCGTCCGACGCCGAGCCCCCAGACCCGCCGGCCGTTCGCCGCGATGTTCCAGCACTCCGGCGACAATTGAAACTGCCCCGTCGGACAGTTCGCGATGCTCGCCTGGGAACCCGGATTGAACGGGATCGGCGGCAGGCTGGCCTGCTGCCTGGTGTTTGCGTCGAGAAAATTGGAGCGGCCCTGCACGCCATGATCATAGAAACCCAGGTCCGCGCCATCGCTGGAGCGAATCCGATGGATCATGCCGGTCTCCATATCGGAGACAAACAACTGCTGGTTCCAGCGATCGTACGCGATGTTGCCCAGCGCAGCGCCACTGTTCGGCCGGCCGTTGAGCGTCACGTTCGCGAACGGCCTCGGCGTGTAGCCGGCGCGCGGATCGAGTTTGTAGATCGTACCGGGCCCGCCGCTCGTGCCCCACATGCCCCGCATCCACTGCGAATTGTCCGGCGTGCGATGCAGGCCGAACGCCGCAGTCGCAGACAGGTAGATGTTCGGCGAACTCTCGTTGTCGAGCGCAACCCCGAAGACCTGTCCGACTTGATTTGCCGTCACCGGGTTGCGTTGCGGTTCGTTGATCCAGTGATCGCCCTGCGGCGGACGGCCCGGTGACCGCAAGTCGATGATGCTTGCCGAAGTCCCTTGCGGGTCGATGACGGTCATCGATCCGCCGGGGACGGTCGTCGACGTCGTACCGGAAAACCGCGTCACCACGGCCTCGCCGGGACGCAGCGGCTGCTGCGCCATCGAGGATTGCGATCCGGTCGCCAGCAGCGGAAGCGCAACGAGAACGGCCGGCAGAATTGCTCTCAGCCACAGCGCGCCACACGCGCCGGCGCGCCCTGACTTCAGCATCGCTTTGCCATTCCCAAATGGACGCACAAAACGCCCCAGCCGTCATTCCGGCAAAAACACTAGGCGGTTTTTTCGGCGATGGGAAGCTGGCCGCAGATGGAACTTGCGCGCGCGCCGTACAGTAATATCGGCGCTAACTATCGGCGCCGGTGACGGATTATCGTGCCGATGACATCGTGATCGCGGCTTCCGAGGATGCTCCTTCTGAGCGCAAGCGGGGGGCGACCACCGACAATGAAGACCAGTGGGTCGATTCGAGTCCGATGGTAAAATGATCGGCCCGTTAGACGCCGGACTTTTTTATTGAGTGTGGGAACGTTTTCGGACCTTCCGAGCTTAAGTCCATACGGACACATAAGCTCGGTGCTGCGTGGCTTCACTCACGGGCATCAGGCCCCGTCCAATGAAACTCCGCCGCGCGGGTTACGCCGCTGCGGCGGAGTTTTCATATTCACCGCGCTTGTGGTCACGGCGTTTAAGAAAGCACAGACTCCGCCCTCGTTGCTTCGCGCGCAACAGCGCGACCCATCTGTGCATCACCCGTTACAGTCACGTTGCCGATCTCGGGAGTGGCCACTCATTCTCTCTTGCGTAAAGGCGGACCTTAGGAAGGCCGCTCCCGCAAGCGGCTGAATGCGGGGACCAAAAACCATGGCTGCTAGGTTTTGGTGGGCGCACCAGGGCTCGAACCTGGGACCCGCTGATTAAGAGTCAGCTGCTTAAAGTATTAGCGAGAACCGCTGATACAACTTGATAGCCTTTTACTTTCAAGACACCAATATTGCAAAGTGTATCGGCTCTCCCCATGTATCATCTATACGCAGCGCTTCTCACCGATCTTGGGACCTGCTTGGAACCTGAAAGCCGATGCCAAAACGTGTCCCCCCATTGTCCGCCAGGAGTTTGGCGGCTATTCGGCCAGCTACGAGCACGCTTGAACTCGTAGATGGGTGACCAGTCGGGCCGCGACGTGTTGTCTATGCGCGGTGCCCCTCCGTAACTGGACTGGCATCACAAAAAGCCCGGCAGCGCGGATGTACCGCTGCTGGGTTTTTCTTTTGAGCCGAGGCCACCTGCCCTGCAAGGATTGCAGATCACAATCGGAACGCCCATGAGCGCCCCTCGTTGACACAGGGTAAATAGAGGAGGCGATCGAATGTCTAATCCCCGTTTTGAGACTACGCGCGGGCGAGGCTGGCGCCTTCAAGAACATTGCGAGCCCGGCCAGCAGGAACAACGCAATATTGCGAGCGACGCGGACCTCGCGAGTAACTGCCTCCTAGTGGCCCTTGGTATGCTGGTGGCCGGTTCCATTGTTTGGTTCGGAATTGCTCCTCCTCAAAACACTCACGAGACGGCGGCTACCAGGGCGCCGGTCGCTGACATCGAGACCACGGGTCGGTCTGGACCTGTCCTCGATCTGCGACCATTGTAACCGGCACCTGCTGATAGTTACGGATACGTTTCGCCAACAAGCTTTGTGCACCGCTCCTTGTGGGACGGATTGAGCGAGCGCAATTCGATGATCTTGGAGGTCCGGCGCTTGAGTTCCTTGACCATGACCTCGACGTCGTTGGTCTTGACCACGATGCGGTCGCCGTGCCGGATCGGTGCCGCCGGTGACGCGACCTTGATCGCTGCCTCGCCATCCACCAAGAACGCCGCGGGCCAGCGTGATCCCGAGATGCGCTCCTCGAAGAAGGGCAACCAGTGGTACTTCGGCATGAAGGCGCACATCGGTGTCGATGCCCGCAGCGGGCTTGTGCACACGGTGGGCGTGACCAGCGGCAGTGTGCACGACGCGACCGTGATGGAACGCCTGATCCGCGATGACGACATTGCGGTGTATGGCGACAAGGGCTACGCCAGCGGCGCCAGGAAGCGCGCGGCCGAAGCGGCGGGCGTGCTATGGGCGGTGAAGGAAAAAATCACGCTCGGACGCAGGCTGACGGCCCGGCAGCGCACCCGCAATCGCCGGTTCGGCAAGGTGCGCGCGAAGGTCGAGCATGTGTTCCGAGTCATGAAGTGTCAATTCGGCTATCGCAAAGTGCGCTATCGCGGCCTCGCCAAGAACGCTGCTCAGGTATTCTCACTGCTGGCGCTCGCCAACCTGTACCTCGCCCGCAGATCGATTACGTCCGCCTGACATAGTCAGGGGCCAATCCAACCTGTGCATCACCGCTAAACGGGTTACTTTGCAAACATCGATCGCTCTGAGTAACTAAGCTGGCACGCCGTCGTTGATCAGAGGTTCCCTAGCAGATGTTCGCCCACGCGCGATTGAGCTGGTGGGGGTAATCAACCCTGGAACGGCTTCATTGAAAAGTTCATCGCGTAGACGGCCGTTAAAGGCCTCGAACCGTTCTGCATCGGTCCTAGCATGATGTAATGCTAGTCCACATCCCTTTCGCCCAGCCCAGCAGCTGCGACCCTGATGAACCAAGTCAGCTGACGTCCCAATTTGGAAAGCCAGGAGCTTCGCGCTCCACACCATTTGTCTTGAAAGGTGGGGCTGAGGGAAATACGCGGCGCAATTCCCCGGGATAAATCACATAGGTGCCGTTAGTTAGCCTATACGCCGGAAGACGGCCAGTTTTGACGGCGCGGTAGATCGTGGACTTCGCGGTTCCCACCGCCCTTGCGGCGCTGCTGAGCGTGTGCATCTTCAAAACTCTGATAGGTGCTCGCCAATCTAAAGCTTATAAAGTTAACGTTTCGCCACATCGTGGGCGGAATCGATGCTTGCGCGTCCTCGCTATGCGCGCGAACTCAAAGCGATATCCCTTCGATACTTCGATGCCACGGCCGAGGAGTCCAGGGGGCAGGCAGCGGCACAAAATTATGTATCGTGAAGGCTGATAGCGACCGCGGCATCCAGGCTGCTTTTTGGGTCTCCTGCAGTGCGGCGCCGGTACTACTTCTGTATCCGTGCCATCCGCTTAAGCGTAGCCACTTGCCGAAAGAAATCACGTTTTGGCTGAGCAGGGCTTCCAAGCACTTCCGCGCCTGAGGGCGTATCCGAAATGACGCCAGCCTGGGCTCCGATCCGGGCGCCGCGGCCAATTCTAAGATGTCCATCCATGGCAGCCTGCCCCCCGACTTGGACAAAGTCCTCAAGGATGGTCGAACCCGCAATGCCGACCTGAGCCACGATCACGCAACACCGGCCAAGGACAACGTTGTGTCCGATCTGCACAAGATTATCGAGACGCGAGCCGGAACCGATCACCGTGTCTCGCATCGACCCTCGATCAATTGTCGTATTGGCGCCAACCTCGACATCGTCTTCGAGAATAACGCGACCAAGTTGAGGAGCAGTCAGAAACCCGGTTTTGGTGGGGCCAAATCCAAATCCTTCCTGCCCGATCCGCGCACCGGGATAGACGTATACGCGCGCGCCCAATACCGCGTAGCTGAGGCTGGCGTGCGCGCCGATCCGACAATCCCTGCCGATGACCACGCCGCTTCCGATCACCGCGCAAGGTCCGATCCGGCAGCCTGGGCCGATCTCCGCTCCGGCCTCAATCACACACAACGGTCCGACTTCGGTGGACGGATCGACCACGGCACCCTCAGCCACAATTGCGGACGGGTGAAGTCCGGGGGAGATCGGTGGTACGGGATGGAACAGGGCTGCGACACGCGCCCAACCAACGTGTGGTTCGGTCATGAGAATGGGCACCGTTGCCGTTGGCACCAAGTCTTGCATGTCCGGGTGCACGATCACAGCACCGGCTAACGTCTGCATGAGCGCCGATTTGTAACGTCGATTGTCCAGAAAACTCACCTCATTCGGCCCAGCCGTTTGGAGGGGCGCGAGACCTTCGATCAGCAGATCGACTTCGCGAACGGTACCGCCTGCCGCCTGCGCAACAACTGCGAGCGGATGTGGACCGCTTCGGCCAAAGAAGCGTGGGTCGCCAATCGCTGCTTTGTCCATTTCCATTCCTCGCTAAAATTTGGCCGCTCGGAGTTGTGCGGCGTGTGAACAGCTCGCGGGGGTGTGTTAATTGTCCTGTCATCGGACTAAAGCCAACCCAAGTCCCAAGGTAACAGCGGGTTGATGACATTCCCGCGTTGGGCCCCTAAAGCATCGATCAGACGCGCCCTTAAGGCCAGCGCGACCGCACTTTCGTGCGGCGCCAGCCTCATCGACTGCTTCCTTGGTATCGTTGGACATCATGGGGCTCCTTCCCCGCCTCACCGGATTCCCTGGCGGGATTAAGGCCGGGCTCATCTAGAACTGCGTGGGAACCCCGCCGTTCCTAGTTGCGTCGTGCCCACCGCCCGGTCCTGTCCCGCGCCCTGAACGATCTATGCCAAGCCACAACGATAGAAATGCCCCGGACCACAAATGCCGGTCCCTTATGCCTGCACGTTCGTGCGACGGACGGAACTACTTGTTCCTGCCCGATTTAAGCTCGGTGCCCATTCTAAATTCGGAGAACGACATGGCTGGTTCGACCAAGCACCTATGCGTGCACTTTTTACGGCTCTTTCGTTGCTTTGCCTCGCAAGCCCCGCCGCGGCACAAGTCACAATTGCGCAGCCTCTATCCGGACAGACGAACGATTAGCCTGTGTCCAAGGTTATCGGAGTGCCAGTCTACAACGGACAGAGCCAACTAATCGGGAAGATTTTCGATCTTCTTATGGACCAGCAGGCGCGAGTGGCGACTGCGATAGTTTTCGTTGGTGATGGCTATCTCGGCGTTGGCGAACGATTGGTACACCCGAGGTGGTCAAGCGAGCTACAGCGGCAGGTGAGCAACTGACATCGCGGACGCCAAGCCCGGCGCGGAATCCTAGCCAACCTTCGACGGCTCGGGGCTTCTGAGGGCGGGCCACATCTAAACAGAGAAACATCTCTGTCTCTTACGGGCGCTCGCTCAACACGGGATACTCTAGCAACTGTCCCAAGGGGTCGGTTTTCGGAAGACTTCCACGGCTCGGCGGAAATATTTCGGACAGCGGTTTGCGGTTACCGACCATGCCGATGTCATTTATCAATTGGTAACCAAGTTACAACACTCTTCACTCTAATCGGGAGCGGGGAATTAAACGATGGGAATTCCACCAGACCGGTGGCCGAAAAGAACACCTTTAGCGCGTCAGGAACTTCCGGAACTTCCCAACGCACGCACCGAGCGCTGGGTAATTCGGCGCAAAGCGCAAGTTGTGGCCGCTGTTCGCAGAGGAATCCTGCCCCTCGAGTTGGCTTGCAGCCGCTATGCGCTCAGTCGAGAGGAATACTTGTCCTGGCAGGATGCCATCGATCGCCACGGGTTCGGGGCGCTACGGGTCACCCGCCTCAATGAATATCGGCCTGGCAAGCAACCCGCGGCTTGTCCCCATTGCTACGCCGCTGCCGACGGCCGATGAAGTTCACGCCGAGCCGGCCGGACGCCCATATTCAATGTTGGGCGTATTGTCGCGTTTGAGCGCAGCCGCGCGCCGTTGCACTGACGCCACGGTCCGAAAGCTATTTCGCCGGCCATAATGTTGGCAGGCAGCGCAGATAAATCAAAAGGTGTGTAATCCCCATGGTTGCACAATGAACGACGCACTTGAGCCTTGCTGATGCGCCATCCACCAGAGCTCTTTTTACGAACGTAGGTACGGAACGAGCGGCCTCCCTGGGCCTTGGTAGCGTGCGTTGAACTAAGCCCGCGGCAGATTTTGGCTGGTCTGGACACGCATCGGATCGCTGCATGTTGCCATGCTCGCCTTTTTGCGGGCGGTACGCTGTTATGGTTAATTAATGATTTGGGGTGTGTCTCAGGGGCGACAGCTTTTGGGACCCATCCACGATACACTTTGAAGAATGCATCCAACGGGGGACCAATCATGAAACGTTTAATCTTCGCTATCGCGAGCGCATCTTTGCTGAGCTGTGGTCTTGCCAACGCGGCCGACATGGCTGTGAAGGCTAGGCCGCTCCCGCCTGCGCCGGCGTGCGCGCAATTCGGTGGGTTCTATGTCGGCGGCAACGCGGGCGGGGCTCCGGCGACCATGATACAGAGACCTCGACGGCTTCGGACCCTTCGCAGGTTTCTTTCTGCCGAACGAGGCGACTCGAAGCGCAGAAGGCTTATCGCGGGCGTCCAGGGCGGCTACAACTGGCAATCCCGTTGCACGTCTTCGGCATCGAGGCCGATTACAATTGGGCAAACATCGGCCATGATAGCCCTTCGCCGGCCCGCCTGGATTAGCAACGCTTAACGCGTCCACCAACATTAAGACTTCGGCAGCTCAGGGCGCGCACGGGCGTCGTCGTAGACAACCTCATGCTGTACGTGACTGGCGGCCTCGCCTACGCCAAAACCGAGCGGAGCGTTGACCTTAATATCCCCATCCTAGGAATCAGCGAGACCTTCTCGTCCGACAAGTCGCGCTTGGGCTGGACTGCGGGCTTCGGCACGGAGTGGCAGTTCGCGTCCAACTGGAGCCTCAAGAGCGAAGTGCTCTATGCTCGCTTCCAGACGGAAGAGAGCCTTCACTTGCTCGATCCTCTGCGCCCGCCCGCGGGGTACGCTTCGAGCATGAAAGCTCGGCATGGGTCGCCGCGTCGGTGTCAATTACCGCTTCGGCGGCGGCACATACGGCGCGTACTGATCTCGCAAGAACTCCGGATGCTCCGATGGAACCATGACTCCCTGTCGGAGTATCCGGCCCCGCTTGTTTGTGTCCTCAAAGACCACTCAGCGGGGCATTTTGCTGTGGATGCGAGACGAGGGTAAAGGCGCACTGCGGCAAAGCCTGCGGCGCTTCCTGAAGTTGGAGCTTCGATGCGATACGATTACAGCAAGGTGCATGAAGTCATAGCGAATGCTTTGAATTGGCTCGGCGAGGATCGCTTCTCAAAGATGCGCGTGACTGAATTGGAACATTTGATCCGCGAAAAAGAAAAGACCACGCCACTGCCGTCAAGAACTCAGTTTCACGCCGCCATCCATGAGTTTCGGATGAAGCGCTGGCCGGATACCGCTCCTCGGTTGCGTTCTTGAAATTCATTGGCCTCTACAGAGCGCGCGGCGCAACCCGATGACGACACAGCGGTGTATGGCGATAAGGGCTACGCCAGCGGCGCCAGGCAGCGCGCGGCCGAAGCCGCAGGGGTGCTGTGGGCGGTGAAGGAGAAGGGCGCCCCCGGACGCGGACTGACGGCCCGGCAGCGCACCCGCAATCGCCGTTTCGGCAAGGTGCGCGCGAAGGTCGAGCATGTGTTCCGGGTCATGAAATGCCAGTTCGGCTATCGCAAAGTTCGCTATCGCGGCCTCGCCAAGAACGCTGCTCAAGTGTCTCGTTGCTCGCGCTCGCCAACCTATACCTCGCGCGCAGGACAATTGCGCCCGTCTGACAAAAGGACGGGCCAAACCAACCCTGCGCATCGCCGTTAGCCGGGTGACTCTCCAAATGTCGATCGCTCTAAAGATTACTATGCTCGCGCGCCGTCGTTGTTCAGGGGTTCCTTAACGGTACCAATACTTTCGCTGGTCGCGCCTACGACCTGCGAAGCGGGAGCAGGCCGTCGCTCCGCCGGAGCGCTCGGACGCGGATAATTTGGCTGAACTCCGGATACTCGGTCGTCAGATTTTTGATCGTCGTCATAACCGCCGCGCTTAGGCCCACGGTCGTAATCTTTGTAACGGCCCATTCGACGCTCGCTGAATTGCAGCAACAACGAATATCTCGTTTCCTCCGTGGGCTAAGTCAAGAGGTGTCGCGCCTTGCGGCTGACGCTGCTGGCGGCGGACATTGTCGAGGCGATCCTGGGGGGGCGACAGCGAATGGAGTTACAGTTGGACAGACTAATGAGGCGTTTTCTAGTGAAGTGGAGGGAGCAGCGCGAGACCATTGATCTCGAGTTATTTTCGGGCGAACAGCGGGCATCGGTTCGCGCGCGGCCCTAAATGTATCAGTAGCGTTTGATACGACATCGACCGCTTCCGCAGCGCAGTATTTCCACCCCTTTGTTCCGAATTGAGGTCCCATGCTACTGTGGGGTGCATAGTTGGATTTGCAGCCTGGGAGGACCAATGTTCACCAAACGCGCGCTTCTAACCGGCATGGCTGTCACAGGATTCGGCCTGGCCGCCGCCGGACCGGCAAGGGGCCAAACTTATCCTACGCGCGTGGTGAAGATGATTGTGCCACTGCCACCGGGCTCCGCGCCTGACGTCCGCCATCGGCTCATCGCTCAGGCGCTGACGCAATTGTGGGGTCAGCAGGTGATTGTCGAGAACCGCCCCGGCGGGGGTGGCATCATCGGCACCCGAGCCGTCCTGGGCGAGCGGCCCGACGGCTATACGCTACTCGCGGCGTTGGCATCGATCTACATGATCCTGCCTGCACAGCAGGAGAACCTGCCGTTCGACGTCAACAGAGACATGATCCCGATCGGCCTGACGGCGTACGAGGGCCTGGTGATGGCCTGTTCGCCGAAACTCGGCGTCAACTCGCTGGCCGAGTTCATCGCGCTCGCCAAGAAAATGCCGGATAAGCTGGTCATCGGCACCAACCCCGCCGGCAGCTTGCCGCACATCACGGCAAAACTGTTTGTCGACCTGACGAGCACTGGCATCACCGTCGTGCCCTACTCGACCGGAGGCACAGCCGATGCGATCCGCGATATCATGGGTGGACGCGTTCATGCGGTGATCGACGGATGGGCGAGCTTGCGCGGCGGCATCGAGTCGAAGGACCTCATTCCGCTTGCGATTCTGTCGCCGGAACCGTCGGCTCTGCTTCCCGACCTGCCGGTGGCAGCCGCCATCGTTCCCGGCTTCAACTCGATCGGCTGGCAGGCGCTCACCGTGCGCTCCGGGACGCCAGAGCCGATCGTGCGTGTCCTGGGCAACAGCCTGCGCAAGGTTTTGGAGGATCCGCAGTTGCAGAAGCGGCTTCAGGAAACCGGCCCTCAGTTCCAGCCTCTCTTTGGCGCAGAGCTGACTCGCTTCATTGAGAGCGAGCAGAAATTCTGGCTGCCGCTCGCCAAGAAATACGCAACCTGAACCGATCGACAATGGAGGCACGAATTTCACACACGGCGTGATCGACTGGCACGTCAGTTGCGCCCGCAAGCTAGACCGGAAACGAGACCACGGGCGCGGCCGCTCTGTGTGATGAGACCTCGCAGCATCGCATCATCTGACCATCAGACGCCCGCGACTATAATGCCGTCGGATCGTGCGATGATGAGAAGCGCACATCGGTCGGCCACCCCCCGACCAGTTGCTTCTTGCACGAGGGCGCGGTGGTCTTCCATCACACGAAAGCGCACTCGCCCCGAACCGCGGACTACCCGCCAAGGCTATCAGGCTCGGGCATCGCGCGGGCTTGCACGTTTGCGACGGTGCGCTTGTGCTTACCGTGCAAGTAAACTGCAAGCTGCTGTCTGATTGTCTCGCCCTCGGCTTTAACCGCCTGTTCGAACAGGTCATGCTGGATGTCCTGTGGAAGACGTACTCCAGCTGCTCGCAACCGCCTGCCCGAGAGCGCGAGAGAGTTTCTCTACTGCCTCTAAAGGCAATTCGGGTTCGATTTTGTTGTTGTCCGTAGCGACATTAAGAGTTGCGAGTGTTGCGATTAAGGCTTGGTGTTCTGGGCCGCCCCTACTTTGCGAAAGGAAAACGTCCAATTCGGTTTCCGTTGGCCGCCCCCCGGAAGCGCGGTTTGGGTAATGCGAGACCACAAGCCTTCCAGAACCATCCTGGCACAACACCCATCTGTCGCCGTTGGGGCTATCGTACAGATCTCTCACCGGGGTAGCTGACATGGAGAGGTCTCCACTGCATTTCACACGACTCTCGCTACCATAACGAATAACTAGCCAAAATCGAACTGCGCAATAACAGCGGATTTGTCGGCGTTGCCCGGTGACAGCCATCGGCGCCTGCGGCGTAGCCACCAAGCCAACGACGCCCATTATAAGGCGTGGTGACATCCTCTGCTGATCAACCATCATGTGGTTGAGATCGACTTGAATGAAACGGCCGGCTAATGCTCGGCCCACGAAAAATTATAGTTGCAAAATCGTGCCTTGCCAGAACCAATCGACCGGAGAATGCCGCATCCCGGGCCGGTTTTTTGCGGTGAACGATTGCCGTATCAAAAGCCTCGCACAATCTCATCAAGGAGTAATTGCATTTGCTATGCTTGTGGCCCTGCGAGGCGCAACTCATGCTCGGCACGGAATACGTTACTGTAGAGACTAGCGATCCAGTGGCGTCCATTTGAAGTGAAATTTAGATAGCGGATTCCGGCCTGGATGTGCGGGGCGACGCTGTTCCAATAGAATTGCGGATATTTATCTACAAGGTCCGACGGCGAGTTGTAACCGAGCTGTTTGTTCAGCCCAATTTCTTCAAATTCGTAGTAGAGAGCATTAGATTTATTCAAATAGTGAGGGTCGCCAAGTTGGCCGATGAGGTCCGCAGCTCTTAGAAGTGACGCTTCTTCATCGACTTCATTCTCATCAATCTGCGATGCGTACGGAAAACGCGTAAAACCTATCGCATGAGCGATTTTGGCGGCATCAAGCTCTTCGACCGCCGACATACGATCCAACACGAACAGCTTGGAACGATCAACGTGGTAGGGGGCAAGCGCCGCATCGGAACACCCGCGGGGCAATGAAATCTTTCGGCCAGCCTCATCGATAACATACCCATGATCATCGTCCCCTCGGACGATGCCGCGGACATATCCAATATCATGCATTAGACAAGCGACGATGAAGTTTGAATAATAGCTTGGCGTTGTGGGTACTGTTAGCGCACGTCCCATCAAAATGTCGTGGCCGGCCAGAGTCACGAGCATGGTATGTTCGACGTTGTGGTAGAGGGCATCGCTATTGCCGATACAGTCAAGCGCCAGCCGCGCGGCAAACGGAATGATTTCCGTCAACCGCGCATGCGAGGATCCAAATCGATCCTTCATGCCGGAGGCGAGGAACGACCCTAGGGCCTCTGCCGCTAGCTTAGGGAGCGTGATCATGCATCCCCACTGTAACTACGTTAGGCCGATAATAGTTGATTGATTAGTGTCCCCACGTCAACCCGGAGTAGCTGTGTCCGATGAGACCCCGCACCCTCTCGCTGCTCCTCGACCGTGACAATTGTCGCGGGCATCGGACGACCGCGATGCTGCTATCCGATCGTGCGATGCCTAGTTGCGGGGCACTACACTCGGTCGCAAAGTCATCAAGGAATAATTGCATTGCTGGTGACGGAGACTCCAGGCAAATCGCTCTGAGATACCCAGCGAAGCCCTCGAACAATCGCAATCATATGACCACGCTACTGTCAGGCGGGGTGATGGTTACGTGATGATATGGTCCGATGGTGCGCCTTGATGATGACCCGCACACTAAGTGGAGGCGGCGGTTACTCGTCTCACCCTGAACGCATTCACATGGTGCTATGATGCGATGGTGCGATGTGATGGTGCGATCGTTTCATCCGAGGCCGGTCGCCAGCCGATGACGACTTTTCGGTTTTATCCCCCTAAAGGTACGAGCCGCTTGGCCACCCTCGTAAACCTGCAGAGCGGCATCGAAGTTACAGCCTAGCTATTTCAATCCTTGACGCGCGCCGCGAGAATTCTTGCCTAGCCAATGATCGCCCGCCGTGGTCGATGCATATCTTTGTGGATTGTCGGGCGCGACACAGCTCTCGAAACTGTCAATCGTGACATCGTGGTTTGGAATGTGAAAAAATGCGATTGATAAGCGTGATTTATTTCGGGATTCCTCAGGCGGGTTTACGACCCGATGCAATGTGGATACCCAGCGATCGTTAGTCCATCGCATGAGCATGTCGCCGATGTTAATGACGAAACCGTTTGGTACGGTTGGTACATCGATCCAATCGCCGCCCCGGCGCACTACCTGCAATCCTCCACTGCCGGTTCTCAAAATAGTAAACGCATCATAGTCGGAATGTGCGCCGGCCCGCACCTGTCCCGGCAAAGGCGCCGTCGCTTGAGCTGGATAGTAGTTGATCCGCATCGTGCTGATATGCTTGTCGATTTTATCTTCAAAAAACTCCTCATTCTTATTCAAAGCCAGTGCAAATATGCGGTACAAGACTGACGAAAGATGTTCCATCTCGCGGTAGTACGTTTCGACGGCCTGTTTGAACTCGGGCATCTCTTCAGGCCATAAGTTCGGATGAAAATACGTCGGTGCATTGCCTTCTTGCCAGTAAGGACCCTTTCCGATCTTTAGCGGACCAATTCCGAGACTTTCCATAAGGTCTGGCGGTGCTTTCGCGCCCAACGTCTTTGCCAAACTTTGGTCTGCAAGACTGTATAGCCTCTGCTCACACCGGGCTTCGGCCGCTTGATCCTCATTTTCTCGTTGTTTGACTTCAAGAAGAACGTGTCACTCTGTTGCATCACGGCGTTTATCGCATCGTCCGCAACGTTGTGCCCAACGATCATGAAAAATCCAATGTCCTCGCAGGCCTTGGCGACGGCGTCGACTATGCCCTGGGTTTGAGATCGGTCCGATCCGAAGACGGGTGCGATATCGATAATAGGGATCGACGCACCTTCCACGGCTGACCTATCTCGTTCTGGGGTAAAGTCGTCCGCTTTGGTGAGCATCTCATCCACCTTCCTTTAAGTTCTGAGCTCTCCGTCGACGATGAGTCGCATACGACTAAGAGGGGGAAGCAGTGGCCGCTGCTTCCGTCACTAAGTGCACTGACGCCGTCCGCACAACATGCGTGAGGACGCTGCCGAGCCATTTTTCGGCAGCGCTAACTCACTACTTGAGAAATTCGGTCGTGAAGACCGAACTGGTTTCGAGCGGTTTTTTGATCAACTCTAGCTTGATGAGAGTGCCCATGAGGGCGTCCCAGCCTTCCTTAGTGGAGTAGCCAATGCCATGCTTTTTGGTATTGTCGCTTTCGGTCAACGCTAAGATGGATGGGAGCTTCAATTTGTTGTATTTGTTATCGAGCATCGGATTGGCTTTTACGGTCAACGTGTAGGCCTCTTCTGGGTGGGCCTTGGATACTCCCAGCCTTTACACGCTGCGTAAACCGCCGAACTAGGTCGGGATTTTTCTTAATTATTTCGGCATTCGTGATGAGGCCCGAGCTGTACATAGGAAGACCGAGACCCGAAAACAGGATCCAATCCATGTCAATACCTTCGGTAACGGGTTGAAGACCGTCGTTGAAAAAGAAGGCAACTCCGGCATCGATTTGCTTTGCGACGATCAACTTGGCGACCGCTAAGTCGGCAGGTACCTCACTGATCTTGCTCGTATCGACGCCGTGAAGTTTCACGACAGCACGCCACTGTCGTTCGACGGCACTCTTAAGCTGCAGGCCCAACTTTTTTCCGTACAGATCTTTTTAACGTCTTAATCCCGGTTTCCTTGGGAAACACGATCCCGACGGGATTGCTCTGCAATATTACGGCCGTCGTCACGACCGGCAGGCTACGCTCGGCTGCCAAAACCGCCTGGTCCGCCGTCGCATAACCGAATTCGACATCACCCGTTCCAACAAGCTTGACGGTGACACTCGAAACCCTCGCCTTCGGCATCACTTGAGCATCGATTCCCCCGGCCGAAAGAATCCCTTTTCGAGCGCGACGCTAATGTCTGCAAATGCTCTGTTCCAAAACACCCAGTCGAGCCGCATTTTGACTTTGTCGACTGCTAATGCCGGTGTCATCACACATAAAACAACCGCCGCGCATACCAACGCACCCATGGATTGACGGACTTGCATTTCTTCAACTCCTCGTTGCCGGAGACAGCTGGAACGTCCCAGGTTTTTCGTTCTTCATCGTTTCAAGCGCACCTCAACACTTAAGCGGTTACGGGGGCATCTTCGATCGCCGTTTGCCAAGAAAGCAACATCTGTTCCACGATGACAACCGCAAGAAAGAACAGCACACCGAGTGCGCTCAATAGAATATTTCGGCGAACATCAACTCGGTATCGAGCGAGATATTTGCGTAGCTTATCACGTAACCGAGACCCGTATCGGACGCTACAAACTTGCTGACCACGGCACCAACGACCGCTAGCGTCATGGCGATCTTGAAGGATGCAAAGATGTATGGAAGAGCCCACGGTAGGCTAATTTTAAAAAAGATTTCGGTCCAGCTGGCCCCGGAGCGACTTCATATATTGAATAAGTTCGACGTCTACCGATTGTAGGACCGCGGGCCGTGTTTATGACAATTGGAAAGAAAGCGACCCAGGGCGGCAATCACAAGCTTCGGCGTTAGACCGAATCCAAACCAGATTAAAAACAGTGGGGCTAGCGCTATCTTGGGTAGGACCTGCGCGGCAACTAAGAATGGATACGTGACCTCACTGATCCAGCGCGAAAGAGCCGATGCCGATTGCAATTATGAAACCCGCGATGGCCGCGAAGAGGAAGCCGCCGCCAACTGCGTAAAAAGTCGGCCAAGTATTTTTGAGCAAATATTCCCGGTGTGTCCAAATGCTCTTAAAGATTTCGGTGGGAGCAGGAAGAATGACTGGCTTGATCTTCATGACGTCTACAAGAACCTCCCAGACGACGAAGAACAAAATGAACACGCCAACTTGGCTCATGATGCGGTAAAGTGCCTGGAGCATGTGTCACACATCTGGGAGTTTAGCGCGCAGCTTTTGACGAATGTACTGAACTAATTCGGTGAATGCCGGGGTCCCGCGCAAATCTTCTCCGGCGCGGTCGTGGGAAGGGCACATCGATGATCTCAAATCCGAACCTTTCCCGGTCGGGCTGTCATAATGAGAATGCGCTCAGACAAGAAGCACCGCTTCGCCGATGCTGTGCGTAATGAAAATTACGCTGCTTTCGGTTTTGTTCCATAAGCGCAGCAGTTCGTCTTGCATGGTTTCGCGAGTGATCTCGTCGAGTGCAGCGAATGGTTCATCCATCAAAAGAATTGGAGGCTTGAAAGCGAGCGCCCTGCATAAGGAAACACGTTGCTGCATACCGCCTGAAAGTTCGTGCGGCAATCGTTCCTCAAATCCAGCCAAACCGGCCAGATTCCAGCGCCAGCGTTTGGCCTCCTCCAGTCGCTCATGGCGCCCAATCGATTTCCGGGCCGATTTCAGATGTGAGAGCGACGTTTTGGAGTGCGGTGCGCCAAGGCAAAAGCAGAGGGCGTTGAAAAATATAGCCGATCTTGCCAGATAGATCCGCCCTCTGCGATTGATTCGCCGTCAAAGGTTACTTGGCCTGACGAGGGCTTGAGGACGCCAGATAAAATCTTCAGAAGCGTGGTCTTGCCGCACCCGGATGGACCAACAACACTGACGAATGATTTGCGAGGGACATCAAACGATACGCTTTCGAGCGCGGTGACAACATTGTTTTTAGTGCGATAACGCACCGACAAGTCTTGGATGCTGATATCCGGTACGTTCGCCACATCTACTGCCGGTTTACGAACTGCCTGTCATATAGAGCCGCTGAAGGCCTGCTCTATGGGGTAATGATGTGATCATAAGACCAATCCGTCATTCGGGCTATTTTGATTTTTTCTGGTTCGCGCATTCCGGTCATGAGAACGGGCCGTTCCTTCCCGGGGGATGTACGGATTGCTGGCCGAACCGTGAAGTAATGCGGTTGGCGGGTCTTGAAGGCCGCGGCCTGCCGGCAATCACAAACCAGGTCAGTATCCTCTTCGCCGCTGCTTTTTTGCTGCCTTACGTGCGGCATAACGAGCATCGCGCGCGGTTTTTTGCTCTACTTCCAGTGCCGCCTGACGTTCGGCTTGTTCGGCTTCCTCGAGCGCGGCCTGGGCGGTCGCAGCGCGCGCCGCCTCAGCAGCAACTTCGGCCGCATGCGTAGCTTGCTTGGCTAGCTCGCGTTCATGCTCTTCCCGGGCAGCCCTGCGCTGTACCGCGCGTTCGTCACGAGCCCGCGAAATCAACTCGCGGTGACGCCTCTTCTTCGATGGCTTTTGGATTCTGGGGATCTACGGCTCGCTTAAACTTTTCCACCATCTCGATTTTTGCTTCGGAGGCGCGGTTCAGGCGATCCTGAATTAAGTCGTTATGGCTGCTCATGGACTAAGGCTATCGCTCCCGATGGATAGGGACTGCTCAGAACGTCCTAACAAAGACACTACGACGAAAAGTCTCTGGCGCCCAGTTGGTTTACTGGCACACCGACGTCTCGGGCGTCAACCGGCGCCGCGCCCTTCGTGCCCTAGCTGGGATCCCGCAGAGAGACGTGCCCAGCTGAGCACGCGAAACCGCCAGATGGTGGTTTGTCGCCGACATCACCGAGGTTGCGACGCTGGCCATAAGCAGTCTTGAGCGCAACGAGTTGGCACCTCGGCCAAAGCGTTCGTTTCGTGGAGATCGGGGGTTGCAGCGGAGAAGGTCAGTGAGCCCCGGGTTGGTCGCGACCTGCGGGAGGGCGCTGCTTCGGCCAGACCTTGCACTAGTACGTACCCGACGGGCGCGCCCGATAAATCGGATTACCATCATATCGTGCGACTTCGATATGCCATGGATTTGCGCGGCGCACGCTGAACGACTGAAATGACGATCGCCATGAAGCCGACGCCAGAACCATCAGCCCAGGAAGTGCTGGCC
>CAWEDK010000038.1:0-45143 GCA_963807865.1 uncultured Alphaproteobacteria bacterium
TGCCTTTATACCGGCTGCGCGAATCACCTTCGCCCATTTGGCGCTTTCGGCGCGGAACAGGGCGGCCGCCTGTCCCGGCGTCGTGTCGACCGCAAGGAATCCGAGCGCCGCCATCTTCTCCTGAATGTCAGGCAGCGCCACGGCCTTCGCGATCTCGCGATGGAGCAGGTCGATCACGTCCTTCGGCGTTCCGGCCGGCACGATGAATGCGAACCATCCCTCGCCCTCGATTCCGGGTATCCGGCTTCCGCCATGGTCGGGACGTCCGGAAGAGCCGGCGATCGGGTCTGGCTGGTCACGGCCAATGCGCGCAGCTTGCCTTCCTTGATCTGCGGCACGGCGGGCGGCAGCGATGTGAATGCGATCGGCGTATGCCCCGCGAGCGTCGAGCCCACTGCCGGGCCCGCGCTGTTGAATGGCACATGGACCAGGTCGAGGCCAAGGGAGAGGCGGAAGATGCTCGCCGATGAGATGCGGCGGGGTGGCGGTTCCCGGCGACGCGAAGCTGTATTTCGCCCCGCCAGCCTTGATGAGCGCGACCAGCTCCCTGACACTCCCGGCTGATACCGATGGGTGGACCGTGAGAACGGTTGGCGCCCTGACGGCAACCGTGACCGGCTCGAAATCCTTCGGGTCGTACGGCACTTTCTCGTACATCACCGGATTGACCACGATGTTCGGCGGGACGACCAGCACCGTATAGCCGTCGGCCGCTGCTCGTGCGCCTTGGCCCAATCCGATGTTGCCACCCGCGCCTCCAACATTCTCGACATAGAATTGCTTGCCGAGCTGCTCGGATAGCTTCTGAGCCGCCAACCGCGCCAGGATGTCGGTGGGACCGCCCGGTGCGTAGGGCACCAGCAGACGAACCGGACGTGCCGGATAGGCGGCTGCGGAGACCGAGGATGGCGAACACACAACCGACGCCCCGGCCAGCATCAGGAATTCCCGTCGCAACAGCGTCATGTGAGACCTCCTTGGAGTGAGACCCCCGATACCATTCGGCGCTGTCAGCAGGTATCATATGAATTCAGCAAAAGTCATATTGAAAGGGATATGTCGTGGAGCTGCGCCATCTTCGTCATTTTGTTGCCGTTGCAGAGGAAGGTCACATTACCAGGGCGGCAGAGCGCCTTGGCATGCAACAGCCCCCGCTCAGTCAACGGATCAAGGCCATTGAGGACGAGCTCAACGTGCAGCTCTTCCGCCGCAAGCCGCGCGGGGTCGAGCTAACCGAAGCTGGGCGAGTGTTTCTCGAACGGGCACGCGCAACGCTTGCGCATTACGATGGCGCCTTCGAAGCAACACGCAGTGCAGCGCGCGGCGAGCAAGGACGCCTCTGTATTGGCATACAGCCCACAACACTCTTTCATCCCTTCGTACCGTCTGTCATCCGCGCGTTCCGGACGGCCTATCCGCAGGTGTCGCTCACGCTGGACGAATGTCTGCGGACGGAACAAATCGAGCGCTTGCGCAACCAACAGCTCGACATCGGCTTTCTCCGCAGCGCGCTTGATGGTCAGGATGACCTTCTCGTTTATCCACTGCTGAACGAGGCGATGGTGGCGGCATTGCCGAGCGGCCATCCCCTCGCGCGGAACGGGCGCCGCGCCGCGTCGCTTTCCCTCAAGGACCTCGCCGACGAGCAATTCATCATCTATGCGCGTCAACACGGGCCCGCATTCTATGAGGCGACGATGGCAGCATGCCTCAAGGCAGGATTTACTCCGCGTCTTGGTCAGGAAGCTCCGCGCATCACGTCGGCCCTCAGCCTGGTGGCTGTGGGGCTCGGTGTGTCGCTTGTGCCGGCGTGCCTGCAGAACATGACAATGAATGGTGTCGTTTATCGCAGGCTCAAAGGCGTCCAGCCAAAAGCCGTACTGATGCTCGGCTTACGACGGGGAGACGGTTCCCCTGTTGTTCGAAACTTTGTGAAACTCGTTCGGAAGACTGCGAGCACATTTCGCCCGCGCGAGGACGCGTTGGCTTAGTCTCGATGTCTGCTTGGGGTCAAAATGCGACCTGGCGGCACGTCCGCGCTCGAGTTCGGGCTTGTCACCCCATAACGGAATTCTCCTGGATTTATGGGCGAGGCGGCCCAAAGGTTGGTGATCCCGGCAATGCCGGGTGGCAGCGCGACGTGAGCGTGAGCCTCGACAGGGTCGGCGACGTGCGGCTTGCGGCCGGCGACCGCGCGGGGGCGCTGGCGGCCTACGAGGAGAGCCTGGCGATCATGCGCAAGTTCGCCGCCGCCGATCCCGGCAATGCCGGGTGGCAGCGCGACCTGAACATGAGCCTCGAAAAGGTCGGCGACGTGCGGCTTGCGGCCGGCGACCGCGCGGGTGCGCTGGCGGCCTACGAGGAGAGCCTGGCGATCAGGCGCAAGCTCGCCGCCGCCGATCCCGGCAATGCCGGGTGGCAGACCGATCTTGTCGTCAGCCTCTACAATATCAGTAGGGCGTCGGATGTCCCGCGTGCGCAGGCCGCCTTGCGCGAGGCACTGGCCATTCTCGAAGTGCTGGCGCGCGAGGGCAAGCTCTCAGCCGAGCAACAGAGCTGGGCAAAAAGCTTGCAGGCCGAGCTGGACAAGCTGCCGCGGCAATAGGGTCTCCCTCCCTAATGCGATGGTCCGGCAGT
The DNA here is from genome assembly GCA_963807865.1 of uncultured Alphaproteobacteria bacterium. Classification (GTDB taxonomy): domain Bacteria; phylum Pseudomonadota; class Alphaproteobacteria; order Rhizobiales; family Xanthobacteraceae; genus VAZQ01. The sequence goes on from CAWEDK010000038.1 coordinate 2,638, forward strand.
GCGCTTTCGGAAAGAGACGGGTCGAATCCCGCCATGGCCGACCGTGTGCCCAAAATAATCTCATGGAAAGTGTGAGGTGGTTCACACAGGGAATTGCCCGATGACGGCACTATGGCGCTTGCCAGGGGGTGGCACCCCCTACAAGCGAACCCAAGGATCAGGCCATGCACTACAATTTAGCTCAGCCGGCTGGTCAGTTGCGTTTCGCCGAGGACCTGTCGCAATTCAACGAATTTTACACACGCGCTTATGAGTGCCAGAGGCTCGCTGACCGCTACCCGGTCATTAAGCAGAAGTACGAAGGCTTGGCGCACGAGTGGCGCGAACTCGCGAGACAGTACTGTCGCGTTTGATCTCGCCGGCTTCGTTCGACCGGGAACACGGCACCGCCAACATATATGTCGCCCGACCAAGTCGGGTGCCTCGGCGATGCGCCTTTGTGACTGCGCGCGTACAGCGAGCGAATTTCGCTCGCAACACACCCAGCACGAACTGCTGCGCAACTGCCCGAGCGTCGCAAATGTCCACTTCCGCTTTACCCCCGTTAGCGACCGGAAAGCGGACATGGCGGGAGGTCCGCAGAGGGGCCGATTTTGTTGCAGAAGTCGTTTGAGGTCGCTGGCGAAGCGTGATTCCGTCGGCTGAGGCGAACATCGGCGGGGTGGAGCGATGATGGGGCGGCGCACCGGGACCAGGGGCAGCTGTTCTATTCGTTCGATCTCGAAGAGGTCGTGCCGGACGATCATCTGGTGCGCGCGCATCGCCGCGTTCTCGATCTCTCGTGGGTGCGTGGCGAGCTGGCGCCGCACTATTCTCACATTGGCCGACCCTCGATCGATCCGGTGCTGATGATCCGGATGCTCATCGTCGGCTACGTCTTTGCGATCCGCTCGGAACGCGCGCTGTGCCGCGAAGTCCAGCTCAACCTCGCCTATCGCTGGTTCTGCGGCCTCGGCATCGAGGACAAGATTCCCGATCATTCGGCCTTCTCGCGCGCCCGCAACGAGCGCTTCCGCGACAGCGATATTTTCCGCCGCGTGTTCGAGCGCGTCGTTGCGGGCATGCATCACGGCCGGGTCTTGTCGGCGGTAAAGGCTTTGCGGTGGACGCGAGCCTGATCGCGGCCGACGCCAACAAGCGCCGCTCGATCCCGGGCGATGAATGGAGCCAGGAGATCGATCCGGCAACCGGCGAGCCGCGCGGTGCAGGAGTATCTGGCCAATCTCGACGATCCGGCCTAGGGCGCGGCGACGCGACGTCACGCCGAAGTTCGTCTCGCCGTCCGATCCCTGCCGCGCAATGGACCGGCGCGCTGCGCAACGCCGCGTTCTTCGCCTACGCCGACAACTATCTCATCGACGTGAAGTTCGGCATCATCATGGATGTCGAGGCGTCGCGGGCCATCCGCCAAGCCGAGGTCGGCGCCTCGCAGACGATGATCGAGCGGACCGAGGCGACGCTTCGGCATCAAGCCCGAATGGCTCGTCGCCGACACGGCCTATGGCTCGGCGCCCAACCTCGACTGGCTGGTCAACGAGAAGGGGATCGCCCCGCACGTCCCGGTCATCGACAAGTCGAAGCGCGACGACGGCACATTCAGCCGCGAGGACTTCATGCTTACGACAAGGAGCGCGATTGTTACGTCTGCCTCCGGCAAGATCCTACCGCGCTCGAGCGGGTCACGTGGATCACGCGGCGATGACACGATCTGCTATTTCTCGCGCGTCGCCGATTGCCGCGCCTGTCCGCTCAAGTCGAGATGCTGCCCGAACTCGCCGAGCCGCAAGATCACGCGCACATGTACGAGGCCGCCCGCGATGTTGCCCGTGCGATCGCCAAGACACGCGCCTACGAGCAGACCCGGCGTGATCGCAAGAAGGTCGAGATGCTGTTCGCGCACCTGAAGCGCATTCTGCGGCTCGGCCGGTTGAGACTGCGAGGCCCGGGCGGCGCACAGTTCGAGTTCACGCTCGCAGCCATCGCCCAGAACCTGCGCCGCCTCGCCAAACTGACGCTTCGTCCCCCGGATCGGGCGGCCGCGTGCGTTGCGTGAGTGGCGTGAGCGTCGCGTTCGCCGCCCCGACCGCAGTGCCGCCGCTGCCCGCAGCGACGGTCGGGTCCGCAGGCGGCCCGCATTTCTAAAAAATCAGCCCGGCCGATACAAACTCGCGGCCGACTTCTGCAACAAAATCGGCCCGAAGGAGACATGCCCGTTGCGTTCAACGATGTCTGAGTTGGGGGGCAAAGCGGACTTGGAGCGGAAATAGCGCAGCATCCAGGCTAAACTCACCGACTCGGACATCGACCGGAATCTCATGTTGCAGTAGCGAAGTTCGTTTCCCTCTCAGTCCCAGCGAGCCCGTTTAGCTGCATATCGCTGCTTTAGTTGTGGTATCTGTGCTCATTGCACGGGGCAGGTTCCCCGCAGGCGCAGTATTTCGGCAATCGTGGATGGCTTCCGGCGGCGTGCGAATGGCACGCTGCCCGTTGTACTTGCGCTTGCGCCGCCCCAGTGGGCGATCTATGGAGGTGAGCAAGTGAAACGGCGCGAATTTATCACGCTGCTCGGCGGTGTGGCGGCATGGCCGGTCGCGGCGGCGGCGCAGCAGGGGCCAATTCCGGTGGTTGGATTTATCGACCCTTCATCGCCGGAACCCTTCGGGCACATTATCGAAGGCGTTTCGACGTGGCCTGAATGATGCCGGGTTCTTCGACGGAACGGGAACGTCACGATCGAATACCGCTGGGCGCGCGGCGAATATGACCGCTTGCCAGCGTCGGCAGCGAGCTTGTTCGGCGGCGGGGCGCGGGTTATCCTCGCGGGCGGCGGCGAAGTAGGTGCCTTGGCGGCGAAGACCGCAAGCGCGACAATCCCAATCCTGTTCAATACCAGCGATGACCCGGTCACAATCAGGTCTGGTTGCAAGCCTTCGATAGGCGGGGTGGCAACGTCACGGCCTGAGTCGACCGCTACCTCGGTATTGATGCCGAAGAAGTTGGGGCTTCTGTGAGAGATGGTCCACACGCTCGCCTTGTTGCGATGCTCATCAATCCGAACTATCCACCGCATGTCGCAGAATGCTGCCGAAGTCCAATCGGCTGCCCTAAGCATTGGGCGGTCAACTTCTTGTTTTGCGGGCCGGTAGCCCAGAGGCCATCAACTGCCTTTCGCACCCTTGTCGAGCAGCGCGCCGAGGGATTGCTCGTGGGTGGCGAACCGTACCTGGTTGGCCGCACCCAGCGAATGATGGCGATGGCCGCTCGCCATGGCATTCCCGCCATCTACAACTTTCGCGAAAGCGTGCTCGCTGGCGGGCTCATGACGCTCGGAGCCGATCTGCCCAACAACTATCGACGACTTGGCGTATATGCGCGGTCGTATTCTGAAGGGCGAAAGCCCCGCTGATTTGCCGGTCATACTTCCGTCCATATTTGATTTCGCCATCAACCTTGCTACCGCCAAGGCGCTTGGTTTGCCCGTGCCGCCAAGGTGCTCGCCCTCGCCGACGAGGTGATCGAATAGAACTCGTTGCGGCAGTGACGTAACTCCGTTCATGATGCTGTGGCGGCTCCTGGCGCTAAGTCCTAGGGCTTGCAGGATCATCGGTTTCGTGTTAGTTGCTGCGCATAATCCCTCGCAACGGCCTCTCTACGCCGAAAGTAAAGAGCAGCAGTTCCAGGAGAGGCTCAACTCGATGTCACCCCAATCGTAGTCGTGTAGTTCGGGTGTTGTATCAATTTCCTGGGTGCGCCAAAGAACCTGTAGCATTGCCTCGGCGATCAAACGCTGCGAGTTGAGCCGCGCATTTTCATTTTCGTCATTCACGTGATCCGAAATGGAGCCAAGAAAATGCTCAACTGTACCGAAGGATAAGAGGCGAACCTGTCTCAACTCGATAAAGGCGTAAATGTTCTGGGTCTCGATAGAGTAAGGATAGCCGGCAGACACTTCGAGCCGGCCAAGTCGCACTTGATTAAACCAAATCTGGTAGGAACGCCCGTAATGGGGACCTGCCTGCCAGGGGTCGAGTTTTAGTTGAGTTTCGGGAAGTTTCTGCAACCGCCGACCACTGGCACCTACGTGCTCATCCGAAAGCCACGAATTAATGACCTCGCCAAACCATCCGAAGTCTTCAAAGAGGAGCCGGTCCGATTGGCTATCGCCCTCCGTGGTTTGCGGGGGGTGAGTCCACAGGGATGATTGGATTTCCGTCCCTCAAATAATTTATAAACTTTTTCTCTCGGCTTCTCCCCGGTCGTTGAATAAGCTCGCTGCCAAAGTAGAGACCGGTCAGAATTACATTGACATTTCGCGGAAAACGACTGTCCAAAAATCAAATGTCATAGTGCGCCTCGGATAGTGAGGTTCGCATCTTAGCAGGGCAAAAGTTACGGCGAGTTTAGGAGAGCGGTCGGCGCCGAATGGCCAGCCTGTTCGGTGATCGCGTGTCGGAAGCGGGCGCATCCGCTTGCAGCAGGGGGAGGCGATCGAGGAGCAGAAGGTTCGGAGCGCGCAAGAACTGAAATCAGCGGTAAGAAAACGAGTGGAGTATAAATGCAGACGATGACCTGGGAGCAGGCCAATCCGCCGCGTCTGGCAGGATCAAGGCCAGTGGCGCTGGATGCCGGCGGTGCATGGCCTTGGTAGACCGCTGCATGTGGAGCGCTGACGTTCAAGATGGACCGTCCCTGGTCCAGATCAAGACCGTGCCCCGCTGTGGAATGTGACGGCCTGATCGTCGAGCGGACGCCGTAGGCGACACCAGGAAGCGGTCAGCTGACAATGAAAGGCCCCGGACTGGGTGGTCCAGAGCCTGTGGTGTCGATCGTGACGAAGGTGCGGAAAACGTCACGCACGTGTCCTCAACTAACTGAATTTCACGAATGGCCGGAGCCAGCCTGATACCCTCAGATCGTTTTGCGACACAGGCGGGAGGAGCGGGGTCGTGTTGCCGTGAATGACACGCCCCGCTCACCCAGCGTCAATTCCTTGGCAGAACAACTGACGCTAGGCGTCAAGACAAGCATCCATTCGCGGCCGACGTTCCAAAGAAAAACCCCGCAAAGCGGGGCCTTATCGCTAAGTCGAGCGCTCTCGATTCAATAACTCATGCTCATGCCACACCGCACCCATACCAAACGCGGCCGCGATTGTGCTGACACACAGGATGAGGAGGACCGGGCGGTCGAGAAAACCAGCACGGGCTTCGACCGCGCTTTCGATCTGATGGCCTGCTTGTTTGTGCATCGTCGCTCTCCTGTCGGCCGGGCTAACGCCAGGCGCAATGCTGGGTTCCGCGCGCCACTGCTTTCGCTGGCGCCTGCGATCGCCGTACCTCGGGTCTTCGCGGGCACAACATTGCCGCAAAGCTTCCTATCCTAAGGCGCTGGCAATGTTTTGTAGGGTTGTGTACATGAGTAACAGCGAAGCGGCTGAGTATCGGCGGCGAACGGACGAAGCTATCCGCCGATTGTCTGGAGAAACTGATCCTGCGGCTCTGGACCATTGGCGCAAGTTGGCAATCGAATATTCTCGGCTATCCGACCTCGCCGCAATGCGCGAGGGACTGCAGCGGAAGCGGGCCGTCAACCGAGTAGCAAGAGCCGTAAAGTCCGACCACCCTCAGCGTCGGATACCGCTACGGTCGGGATTGCGGCCGCGGCGAGTTTTCAGGCGCGTCAATGGTAGCTTGCACGCGGGTGGCGCTCGTTACTTGGTCTCCGCTTGGGGGAGCGAACCAGGTAAAGGCCAAAATCGCGATAAAGGCGACGCCTACAAGGATCCACGAAAATGCATCCGAGGCACTCTCCTCGGGTGCAGGTCGTCGCCGCCAATTGCCATAGTGGCTGCTTGCACGTTCAAAATGGGAACCAGCCATAACAGCTTCCTCCTAGGTGCCGAGACCAACGGGAGGCGGCAACGATTGTTCCTGGCGGCCACGCCGTTCCAAAGAAAAGCCCCGCCGAAGCGGGGCTAGTTGGATCGCACGAAAAAGGTGGCTACGTGCTAATAACTTCATTCCGCCGGCGAGTGACGTCGAGTTGGGCGAGCGGGCCTAGCCTTTGCCTGGGCCGCGCTGCTGAAATACGCCGCACTGAAGAAAGCAATTCCTGACAATACAGATCGCGTACGAGTGCTTGATGTGTTTCGCCGTAATGGTTGCACTGTAAGGCGATTGAGGAGTTCCAGCGCTGGGCTAGACAGACAGCGTCCATGCCAATCCCGGTCGATAGAAGCCGCTTGGTTTTGGGACAGGCAAATCCTAATTCCGTTGGTTTCATTGATCGCCTAGAAAAGGGGTGGAGCGACTAGTACCTCGGGAGCGGGCGCCCGATTGTTTCAGGAACATTAGTGGTCACCGGAGCTTGCGTTGCGTTGCGTTCTCTCTGGCTGTGCGGGGCGCCCACATCAAACCAAGTGAACGCAACAATGGCCCCGAATGCGATGAAGGCCAAAAGCCACATAACTGCTCGCCCCATGTAGTCATGGTCCCTCGCGGAATGAACGCGGCGGCTCATTTCAGGCCGATCGCTTAGGCGGGGCATTGCTGCAATTCCTTTAGTGGTGACCGTGTTCGATGTTCAAACAAGAGACGGCAATGAATGTTCCCTGCAGGGCCAAACTGCGACGGGACAACCCGCAGCCAAAGAATAGCCCCGCCGAAGCAGGGCTAGTTAAGAACGTTACGAAGAATGGCGGCCACGAGGACGCAACCACCGTGGCATAAGCCGGTCCACCGCCTCGTTGTTCGACGGGGCAAAATGCAAAACCCTGCGGCGGGGCGCACCGGCGGGGCTCGCAAAAGCGTCCAATCGACGGCATGCCGGCAAGTGGCGCGACTGAAACAAGACTACTGCCGGCGGCGATCGACGTTCAGAAGGTCCGGTCGGAGAACTGGAACCAGCTTGATAGATTGTCGGTAGAGTTCGTCAGTGAGTGGAGTTGTTATGCGTGATTTCGGATCATCTCCGAGCCTTAGCCCTCGTGCCGCGACCGTCTATCTTGTCATGGACGACTTCGGACAGTTCGGCCGGGCGTATCAGGAAACCGAGGAGCAGAGAGCCGACTTCGATACCATCGTCGAAGGGTTCTTATCCGGCCAATACAAGAGGCCCATTCGCGTCGACGCCTTCAATACGTCGGAAGGCTGGGCCCGGGACGCCTCTACCGAAGTTGCGTGGGAGGTCGTCAAACGTGCCACCGCTGCAGGCGAGCAACTCACATCAGGGACGCGCGATTTCGTGCAATCGCATATCGGCGAGCGCGTCGGGCTGGGAACGTAGAAAGGGTCCCGGACTGGGGAAGCGCAGAATTTAACAGGAACCATGGCGGCAGGAACGCCGGGCGCGTCGTATCGTTGATGCTCATAGGTCAAGGAGGTTCGTTATGATGAGAACGGCAGTCATCCTAGCCGCGCTGCTAACGGCCGGCGTTGTCTATGCACAAAGCAAATCTAGCAGTCCGACTAGATCAACCGACTCAACGGGTTCGCTTACCAGTTCCACAGGCTCGCCCAACACGACCACTACCTCATCGACGACCGGCACGGTTGGTCAAGGTGAGACGATCAATCCGTCAAATCCGAATGATCCCAACACCGATCCCAAAGACGAGAAAAGGCCAGATTCGAAGAATCCATCTGCTCCGACTGTAGGCCAAAGCACTCCATCGAAGTAGGAATGCGGGGGTACATCCGCGCGCGCCGGGGGCCTCATACTCAGTCGGGATTCTTACCGACAGAGCGATCTCTGATGATCTCAGCGAAACCCGTCGCATTATGAAGCCCTGACAGGTGCGCTTCCGCCGCAAGTTCAAGCACCTTCAACATCGGGAAGGCGCCCATGAGAGTTTGCCCATTGGGCGCTGTTGCCTTAGTGATGGCGTGAGCGATCTCCGTCTGCTCTTTGAGGCGTTGGCAAAGATCGACCAGCAATTTGCTGATTGTCTTTCGCGATATCGGCCGCCGCTTTACCGGAACGGCACGGCGTGAGGTCTTCGACATGGTGGTGATCTCCAATGAGGGATGGAGCACCGCCCAGGCGGGTATGCCGGATAGTTTTTTGGTATGATTGATTCGGTCATGATGCGCCCCGTGACGGTGCGTTGTGACAAGTCCCGGCGCGCCGTTTCAGACGCGGCGCGTCGGGGCGCTTATCATGCCTCAAATTCAGTAAATCGCAACTTAAAGTCTCATGATCGACATACTGCTGTTCATCGCCGCCGCAATCGTCAGCTTCGTTTTCGCCTATTGGGTTCTGTTCTGGTTTGCCGGCGCCTTCGTCGTTTGGAAGCATCGTCGAGACGCGCGCAAGGCTGCCAAGCGCCAGTGAGAGTCAATCCGCAGAGGTTTCGGGTTCGCCGACCGCAGGTTTGCACTGCCGCAAATAACCTTTGCGGGCCAGCGGTGACGCGGGGAGGGGTTTGTAAATTTAAGCGCTTGAAATCGTTAGCTGCTGGCGCTTTTCGCGAAACAGGCAGTCGGTAGGCATGAGTATCAAGCGTCTCTGAACAAACCAATCATACTTTTTCGTACGGGATATTCAGCTCCGATCGCCGTTCAAGCCACGGCGGAACGGGAAGGTTCTTCTCGCGCAGGAATGCGGGATTGAACAGCTTGGACTGATAGCGCGTTCCATAGTCGCAAAGAATGGTGACGATGGTGTGGCCGGGTCCGAGTTCTTTGGCAAGCCGGATGGCGCCGGCGACGTTGATGCCGGTCGAGCCGCCCATGCACAGGCCTTCGTGCTCGAGCAGGTCGAAGATGATCGGTACCGCCTCTAAGTCCGGGATTTGGTACGCCGTATCGATCGGAGCGCCTTCCAGATTCCGGGTGATGCGGCCTTGGCCGATGCCCTCGGTGATGGAGGAGCCTTCCGACTTGAGGACGCCCTGGGTGTAGTAACTGTACAGCGATGCGCCCATCGGGTCCGCGAGCGCGATGCGTACATCCTTGTTGCGCGCCTTCAGCGCCATCGCAATTCCGGCGAGCGTACCGCCGGTACCGACAGCGCAGGTGAAGCCATCGACCTTGCCGTCGGTCTGCTGCCAGATTTCAGGTCCGGTCGTTTCAACGTGACCCTGCCGGTTGGCGACGTTGTCGAACTGGTTGGCCCAGATCGCGCCGTGCTCTTCGGTCTTTGCCAGTTGCTCGGCGAGCCGGCCGGAGACCTTCACGTAGTTGTTCGGATTGGAGTAGGGAACGGCCGGCACCTCGACCAGTTCGGCGCCGCACAGGCGCAGCATGTCCTTTTTTTCCTGGCTTTGCGTGTCCGGGATCACGATCACGGAACGGAAGCCCAGCGCGTTGCCGACCAGGGCGAGGCCGATGCCGGTATTGCCCGCGGTGCCTTCGACCACAACCCCGCCGGGCCGTAACGTGCCCCGCCGCACGGCATCCTGAATGATGAACAGCGCCGCGCGGTCTTTGACCGACTGGCCCGGATTCATGAACTCGGCCTTCCCCAAAATCGTGCAGCCTGTGGCTTCGGAGGCGCGTTTGAGCCGGATCAGCGGCGTGTTGCCGATGGCGCCGACAATTCCGTCGCTGTGTTGCATGGTTGATCCGATGGGTAGGGGTGGCCGAACGTAATGGACCCCAGATGCGCCGACAAGCATGCGGACACGCCGCCCGCCAAGGCGCCGTCCGGGCAAATGCGCACAATTGCTAAAGGTGATTGAAACCATAGCCCGGCTTTTGCGGGTTGTAGTCGACGGTATTCACGTATTTTTTGCCCCAAAAGCGGAAGGTGCCGGGTCATGAACGACCCTGGGCGTGCGTCCCACCGCCTGAATTCGGTACCGGTCCGATGAACCTCGACGTCAACACGCTGTTTCTCGTGACCATCTACGTGGAGGCCATTCTCGGCCTGCTGCTGCTGTTCGCATGGGTCCAGAATTTGCAGATCCGAGCGGTGGCGTGGTGGGGATCGGCCCACCTGCTGCGGGCGGGTTCTATTGCGCTGTTCGGGATGTACGGCTCGGTTTCCGACCTGATCTCGATCGATCTTGCCAATGCATTGCTCCTGCTGAGTTTTGGCGTCACCTGGACGGGTGCGCGGGTGTTCGATGGCCGTCCGGTGCTGCCGGCGTACCTGTTGGCGGGTCCCGTGGCGTGGCTGATCGTTGCGCATCTGCCGAGTTTTGCGGGCGATCTGGAACTGCGTTTCCTGCTCGCCTCCGGCATCGTCACCACCTACACTTGGCTCGCCGCCTACGAGTTTTGGCGTGGGCGAAGCGAGCCGCTGGTGTCACGCTGGCCGGCGATCTTCATGCTGTTCGCGCACGGCGCGTTGTTCCTGCTGCGCACGCCACTTTTTGCAATCCTGCCGTGGTCGAGCACCAGCGACGTGATGGGCAGCGTGTGGCTCACCGTCCTCAGCTTCGAGGCGCTGCTGTTTACCATCTCCATCGCCTTTATCCTGCTCGCCATGGCGAAGGAGCGTACCGAATACCGTCATCGGACCGCCGCCATGGTCGATCCGCTGACCGGCCTCTCCAATCGCCGCTCGTTCTTGCAGGACGGCACCGAACTGGCGAAACGTCACGCGGCCAATCCGTGCTCGACGGCAGTTCTGCTGATCGACCTCGATCATTTCAAGTCGATCAACGATCGTTTCGGGCACGCCATCGGCGATCGTGTGCTGCAGGTGTTTGCCGAATCCGCCAAGGCTATTCTGCGCTCGACGGATGTCATCGGGCGTCTTGGCGGCGAAGAATTCGCTGCCGTTCTTTATGACGTCAGCCGTGAGAAGGCGGTCGCACTGGCCGAGCGCGTCCGCGCGACGTTCGCCGAGGTGGCGGGCGAGGTCGACGGCCGGCCGGTCGGCGCAACCGTCAGCATCGGCGTCGCGGTGAACGGCGACACCGCGCTCGACGTCGGAGAATTGCTCGGGCAGGCCGATCAGGCGCTCTATTACGCCAAGGAGCGCGGCCGCAACCGGGTCGAGGTCGCGACGCTCGACCTCGTCCTGCGCCGGCGGGAGCGAGAGGTGGCGCCGGCGACCGCGGGCACGGCGGCCGACGCAGCCAAGAGCGCCGCCTGACCGGCTATTTGGTTTCTTCGACCCTTGTCAACGTGCCTGGTCCGTCGCCGACGATCAGCACCCAGGCCTCTTCGTCCTTCGCGCCGTCCCAATGCACCTGCTTGCCGAAGTGGGTGACGAAGCTGCCTTTTGGCATCGCCACCATGGCGTTGGTATCGGCCTTGCTGCCGGTTGCGACCCACCACGTGCCCTTGACCACCGTAATGAACCGGTCGTTCGGGTGGAAATGCGGCTTGCTGAAGTTGCCGGGCTTGAATCGGTTGAGCACCACATAGGGCCCGGGCTTAGTGGGATCGCCCTGCAGCACCACCTGGTTGGTGCCGGCCGCGCCGGTCGGGTCGCGCCACTTGTATTGCTCCGGCAGCGTGTAGGTGACGGCCTTCGGATCGAGGCCGGTCAGGCGGCCGGGGGTTTCCTCGGCCCGGGTGCTGGTCCCCGGCCCATCGCCGAAGATCAGCAGCGTGGCGTCTTCGTTCTTGGCGCCATCCCAATGCACCTGCTTGCCGAAATGGGTGACGAAGGTGCCGGCCGGCATCGCGGCGCTGTTGTCGGGGTCGAAGGTCGATCCGCTACCGGCCCACCAGGTTCCGTCCAGGACCGTGATGAAACGGTCGTTCGGATGAGAGTGCGGCCGGCTGAAATGATTGCCCTTCAGCCATCTGTTGAGGACCACGTAGAGCCCGGGCTTCGACGGATCGCCGACAAGGACGGCGTTCTGCGAGCCGGCCGGTGTCGGCGCGCTCCACTTGATCTGATCGGGCGCCTTGTAGGCCAGGGCGGCGGGATTGAGTTCGACGGCGGTCGCCGGCATCGACAGGCCGAGGATCAGCGTCGGCGTGGCGAGCGCGCCGCGCCAGTGGTTCTGAAACATGGCTTCCTCCGGTTGCTCGATCGTTTCTTGGCAATTGGCTGGAGCATAGTCTGCCCGTTCGCCCCGGCAAGGACCAGACCGTCCAAACGCGGTGCTATTCGGCCTTCCACGGAATGATGACGCGTTCCAGTTCGTTGAGTGCGAGCGTCAGCAGAAAGCCGATGATCGCAATGACGAAAAGCCCGACATACATCTGCTCGACCGCGAACGTGCTCCAGGCGCTCCAGATCAGGTAGCCGAGGCCGCTCTTGGCGCCGACCATCTCGGCAACCGCGATCAGCACGAGCCCAATGCCGATGCCGAGCTTGAAGCCCGTCATGATCACCGGCAGCGCACCCGGCAACGCGATGGTCCAAAATGTGTTCCAGCGGCTCGCCTTGAAGTTTCGTCCGACGTCGAGATAGATCTTGTTGATCTCAAGCACGCCGGTGGTGGCGTTGATCACCACCGGGAAGAACACGCCGATCGCCACCATGAAGATCTTCGAGCCTTCGCCGAGGCCGAAGATAAGCAGCGCAAGCGGCAGGATGGCGCTCTTGGGCACCGGATAGGTCGCGGCGATCAGCGGATCGAACAGCGCGCGGATCGGGCGGTTGAGCCCCATCGCGATGCCGAGCACGAGCGCTGGAATGCCGCCGATCACGGTGCCGTAAAGCAGCCGCTCCAGGCTCACGACCGTGTGGGTGACAAGCTCGCCGGTCTTGATCATTTCCCACATCGTCGTCATCACGCTCGACGGCGCCGGGAAGAAACGCGTGTCGATAAATCCGACGCGGGCGCAAACCTCCCACAACAGCAGCAGCGCCAGCGGCGAGACGATGCTGAGCAGCCGGTCGCGGGTGCGCGCGGACATCCGGCCGGCGCCGGCGCGGAGCAGTCGAAATCGTCTGCACGCTCATGACTTCGTCTCCTCCTGCTCCCGCGCGCGCTGCACCTCTTCGCGCAGGCTCGTCCAGATGTGGTGAACGAGCTCGCCGAACTCCGGCGCTTTCTGCAGCTCCATGATGTTGCGGGGCGCCGCAGCGGCACGTTGACGAACATCTTCACCTTGCCGGGCTGCGCGGTCATCACCATGATGCGGTCGCCGAGCACCACCGCCTCGTCGACCGAATGGGTGATGAACACCACGGTCTTCTTCTGCTCCTCCCAGATGCGCAGCAACTCTTCCTGCAGCAGGAGCTTGTTCTGCGCGTCGAGCGCCGAGAACGGCTCGTCCATCAGCAGAATTTCCGGATCGTTGGCAAAGGCGCGCGCGATCGACACGCGCTGGCGCATGCCGCCGGAGAGCTGGTGCGGATAGTACTTGGCGAAGCGGGTGAGGCCGGTGCGGTCGAGATAGTGTCCGACCACGTCCCGGATTGTCGTGGCCGGTGCGCCCCGCATTTTCAGCCCGTAGGCGGCATTGTCCCACACCGTCATCCACGGAAAGATCGAATCGCCCTGAAAGATCATCGAGTTGACCGGCCGCTGCGAGTTCGGCGTCTCGATCTCGATGGTGCCTGAGGTGATGGAATCAAGCCCGGCGAGAATGCGCAGCAGCGTGGTCTTGCCGCATCCCGACGGGCCGACGATCATGAAAAACTCGCCGTGGCCGATGTCGAGCGAGACGCCATCGATCGCGACAAGCGGCCCGAACGACTTGTGCAGGTCGCGGATACGAATTGCCGGCCGCGCAGGCAGCGGTTCGGCGACATCCAGTCTGGCGATTGGGCGGATCATTGGCAGGCCTGCTTGGTCTCAATCTGCCGGGCGAAACGATGGTCCGCAACCCTGCTGCGGTGCGCCATGCGTCACACTGTGGTTGGGCAAACGCGGCATGCTGCCACGGCGTCCGCGTCGTGATGGTGGGCAGGTTTCTGTACTGGCCAAGCGACGCGGCATTTCATATTGCTTGGCCGCTTCACAATGGACTACACGCACACGGCTTCGCCACGTTGCGGGAAGGATGCGGAGATGATCGCTCGATCAGACCTCAGCCGGCGCGGGCTCCTTCAGGGCGTGTCGGCGATGGCGGCGGGGTGTCTTGCCGGAGCGCCGGCGTTCGCCGCGCCTTCGGCGATCCGGTTGCCGCCGCGCAACAATGTCGTCATCCGCAACGCCTACGTGATGTCGATGGAGCCAGGCGTCCCGGATTTTCCGGGTGGCGACGTCCATATCAGGGACGGGGTGATCGTCGAGGTCGGCCAGTACATCAAGTCGCCGACCGGGACGGCCACGATCAAGGGCGAGGGCATGATCCTGATGCCCGGCTTGATCGAGACGCACTGGCATATGTGGAACACGCTGCTGCGCAGCATGTCGGGCGAGAAGGCGGAGTTCGGTTATTTCCGCACCACGTCGGCGCTTGGGCAGAAGTTCGAACCCGCCGACATGTACCGGGGGACACGGCTCGCGGCGGCCGAGGCGATCAATTCCGGCATCACCTTCGTGCACAACTGGTCCCACAACATTCGCAGCCCCGAACATCTCGAATCCGACCTGAGGGCGCTGCGCGAATCCGGATTGCGCGGACGGTTCTCCTACGGTGCGGCGCAAGGCATGTCCAACACCCAAGGCATCGACCTCGCCGAACTCGAACGGCTGGCGAACGATTGGTCGGCCTATTCCAACGACGGCTTGCTCAGCCTTGGACTGGCGTGGCGGGGCATGGGCGGCAACAATCCGGCGACCGCCATCGCGCCGGAACTATACCGGGCGGAAATCGGCGCCGCCCGCAAGCTCGGCCTGCCGGTGTCGGTGCATGCCAGCGGTTCGCGCGCCGCCGCGGGACAGGTCGATACCATCGCCAAGGCCGGCCTGCTCGACAAGGATATGCAGATCATCCACGCCATCGTGGTGACGCCAGACGAGATCAGGGCGATCAAAGCGGCGGGCGCCTCCGTCAGCATTTCGCCGTTCAGCGAATTGCGCATCGGTTTCGGCTTGCCGCAGACCGCTGCCCTGCTCGATGCCGGAATTCCGCTGGGGCTATCGGTCGACACGGTGGAGCTCACCGGCAATGCCGACATGTTCGGCATCATGAAGCTGGTGCAGAACCTGGCGAACGGCCAGAGCGAGAACGAATTCAAGCTCACTGCCCGGCGCGTGTTGGAGCTCGGCACCTTGGAGGGTGCGCGCTCGATGGGGGTCGCCGACAAGGTCGGCAGCATCCGGGTCGGCAAGCGCGCCGACCTGATCATGGTGTCGACGCGCGACATCAACATGGGCGTGTTCGGCGATCCGGCGCACATGCTGGTGACCGCGGCGCAGCCCTCGAACGTCGACACGGTGATTGTCGATGGCCGCATCCTCAAGCGCAGCGGCAAGCTCGTGCACTTGAATGCCGGGCAGATCGCGGCCGACGCCGAGGCAGCGAACGCCGCCTTGCGCAAGCGCGCGGGCTGGTGGTGACGGCGTACTGACATACCAGTCGATAGCGTGCGCGTGGTTCCATTAGGGGCCGCGATCAGCGATTGCATGCCGGCCGCAACGTTGCTAAAGCGCGCGCCCAACCTCCTTCCAGCAACGAGAAGAAATGAAGCAGAGCACGGAACGGATTCTCACCACGCATGTCGGTAGTTTGATCAGACCGCAGTCATTGCAAGATTTTTTGCGCTCCAAACAGGCGGGCAAGCCCTACAATCAGGAACTCTACGACTCGTGCCTGGCGAATTCGGTCGCCGACATCGTCCGCTGTCAGGCCGAGGCCGGCATCGACGTCGTCAGCGACGGCGAGTTCGGCAAGTCGATCAGTTGGTCGCAGTATGTGCTGGAACGTCTCAGCGGGTTCGAACGGCGGCCGGTCAAGTACGGCGCCAACCCGTTCCAGCGCGGGGCCGACCGGGAACGCTTTTCCGAATTTTATGCCGAGCTCGATGCGCGTGAAGAGCCCGCAACCAGGATGGATTCGGTTTGCGTCGGGCCGATCGCCTATACCGGGCAGGCGGACCTCAAGCGTGACATCGACAACTTCAAGAGCGCACTCAAGGACGCAAACGTCACGGAGGCGTTCATGCCGGTCGCGGCGCCCGCGAGCGTCATTCCCGATCGCAAGAACGAATACTACAAGAACGACGAAGAATTGCTGCACGCCATCGGCGCCGCGATGGCGACCGAGTATCGCATGATCGTCGAAGCGGGCTTCGTGCTGCAGCTCGATGATGCGCGCGCGGCAGTGAGCTACGATCGGATGGTGCCGCCGGCCAGCTTTGCGGAGTATCGCAAATGGGTCGAGATGCACATGGACGTGCTGAACGCATGCGATCGCCGGGTCTGCCGCCGGAACGCATCCGCTACCATGTCTGCTGGGGAAGCTGGCCGGGGCCGCACACCACCGACGTGCCGCTCAAGGATATCGTCGATCTCATCCTGAAGGTGAACGTCGGCGCCTATGTGATCGAAGGCGCCAATCCGCGCCACGAGCACGAATGGAAAGTCTGGCAGGACGTCAAGCTGCCGGCGGGCAAGGTGCTGATCCCCGGCGTCATCAGCCACGCCACCAACGTGGTCGAACATCCCGAACTCGTCGCCGAGCGCATCGGCCGCTACGCCGGGCTGGTCGGGCGCGAGAACGTGATCGCCGGCACCGATTGCGGGTTCGCGCAGGGACCGTTCTACCGGCGCGTCCACCCGTCGATCATGTGGGCCAAGCTCGAAGCGCTCGCCGAAGGCGCAAGACTGGCGAGCCGGCAACTGTGGTCATGAGGCGAGCACTGCTGTCATCATCCGCGAAGGCGGATGATCCAGTTTCTCGTGGGCTTGAGACTCGACTGTCATGCCCGCGTTCGCGGGCATGACAGTCTGTCGATTACAGCTCGCGCTGAAGAATTTTGTGGTCGACCGACCACGGGCCGCTGCCGCGAATGACGAAGTAGAGTGCGCAGACCCCGATCAGGATCGGATATTCCATGCCGCCGGCGCTCCAGAAGAAGCCTTTGGCGGAGGTGAACTTGATCGCGACCAGCATGAAGATCAGCACAGCGGCGGCGGCGAAGCGGGTGAACAGCCCGAGCACCAGCATGATGCCGCCGACGAGTTCGGTGAGCCCGACCAGCGTCCCCCAGAACATGCCGGGCGAATAGCCGATCTTTTCGAATAGGGCGGCATTGGCGTTGAGGCCCATGCCGCCGAAAGAGCCGAACAGCTTCTGCATTCCGTGCGGAATGAGAACGCCGCCGAGTGCGATCCGCAGGAGCGGCTCCGCAAATTCACTTAACGAGCTATAGATTCCGCCGAGCGCAGGAAGATAGAGACGCGGTGTTGCGTTGGCCATGACTTCCCCCTGATGCATTTTCCTCGATGTCCCTGCCTTCACCGAAGCGTGGTGGGCGAGGGCTGCGTCCTGTTGGTGCCTGGGCGCTGGGGAGGAACCTTAACGACATGGCTGGCCAGTGCATAGGGGCTGCTGCGCCGCGCAAGCGATCCGCTCAAGTGGTCCGATTCCGAAGTTCGCATCATTTGTGTGGCACCTTCGTTTGCGAACTTCGGAATCGAAGGACCACTAGCAACTCTATGATTCTAGTGCCCCTTTTGAACCCGAAGTTCGCGATCGAATTTTGCCGCACGATGTGCGCGAACTTCGGGTTCGGGGCACTAGTCTGCGGCGGATTGGGCGGCGAAGCGCCTCATTGAAGGGTGGGACATGGTTGGTTATAGGTCGCGACAAACGCCGATAACCCGGAGGAAATCCCGATGAATTTGACGCTGCGCGCGCTCGCCCTGGTACTACCCGCGTTTGCGCTCGCCTGGCCCTCGGCCGCGCCGGCGCAGGACTATCCGACCAAGCCGATCAAGATCGTCGTGCCCTTCGGCGCCGGCGGCCCTGCCGACGTTTATTCGCGGCAACTCGGTCAATATCTTTCCGAAGCGCTCAAGCAGCCGGTCCTGATCGAGAACAAGCCGGGCGCCGGCTCGATCATCGGCAGCGACCAGGTCGCGAAGTCGGCGCCGGACGGCTACACGCTGTTGGCGATGTCGAACACCCACACCGTCAACGAATCGCTCGTTCCCAACAAGCCATTCCAGTTGATGCGCGATTTCGCGCCGGTCGCCGGCATCAACTATTCCGACCTGCTGATGGTGATCCATCCTTCGGTGCAGGCGAAGGACCTCAAGGAGTTCATCGCGCTCGCCAAGTCGAAACCGGGTGGGCTCAACTACGCGTCGTCCGGCACCGGCACGCCGTATCACATGGCGGGCGAACTGTTCAAAGCGCTGAGCGGGACCGACATCGTGCACGTGCCGCATAAGGCTTCGGGCGAAGCGCGTAACAGCATCATTGGCGGACATGTGCAGATGATGTTCGACGCCATCACCACAATGGCGCCGAACGTCCAGGCAGGCCAGGTGCGCCCGCTCGGCACCTCGGCTGCCAAGCGCTCGACGGTTCTGCCGGACGTGCCGACTGTGGCGGAGGCTGGCGTGCCGGGTTACGAGTCGACCATCTGGCTCGGCATCATGGCGCCGGCGGGCACTCCCAAGGCGGTCGTCGACAAGCTCAACGCCGAGATCAACAAGGCGATCAGCCGTGCCGACGTGAAGGCGGCCTGGGACAAGCAGGGTGCGGTGCCGCTCACCATGTCGCCCACCGAGTTCGATGCCTATCTGCGCAAGGACATCGAAAAATGGGCCAAAGTGGTGAAGGACGCCGGCATCAAGGCGCAGTGAAGCAGCCTCGAGGATCGCGGCCGAGGTGAACGATGCCCCGCAATGCTCGATGTGATCTTCAGCAGACCTGGACATCTCATCCGGCGGCTGCAGCAAATCGCGGTCGCGATCTTCATGGCGGAGACGAAGAAATTCGACATCACGCCTGTGCAGTACTCTGCGCTCCTGGCGGTCGAGATGAATTCGGGGATCGACCAAACGACGCTGGTCAACATCATCGCCCTCGACCGATCGACGATCGGCAGTGTGGTCAGCCGGCTGGAGAGCAAAAAATGGATCAAGCGTGCGGCCGGTTCTGATGACCGCCGCACCAAGCGGCTGACCATCACGCCACAAGGACGCAAGGTGCTGCGTGAGATCGATGCATCGGTGATGGCGGCGCAGAGGTTGATCCTTGCACCGCTGCGGCCGGCCGAGCGCCCGGTTTTCATGAGTATGCTCAAGCGTCTTGTGCGGCTCAACAATGCCTTGAGCCGGGCGCCCCTGCGGCCACCGGCGCGGGCGCCGCGTCAGAAGTGAACGGCGGTCCGGAGGGACATTGACCTGGTGGCAAATCCGTCAGTATACTGATGAAAAATTTACGCATGCGAGCAAGTTATGCGCGTGCGGACGACGGGGAGCGCCGCGTGGATTTTGACCGGCAGTCGTTGCACTCAGAGGTCGAGCGCTTTCTTAGCGAGCGCAAAGGCGCCGCCATGAAACAGGCAGCTGGCGCGCATTTCTTGAGATCGAGGGTTGTTCCAGCGAGGCACGGCCATGAAGCGCAGCACTGACCGGATTCTCACCACTCACGCCGGGAGCCTGTCGCGGCCGGCCGACCTGATCGATCTGAACCGGGCTCGTGCACAGGGCGATAAGGTGGACGACGCCGGATATGCGCAGTGCCTTGCGTCGGCGGTCAGCGACGTGGTGCGCAAGCAGAACGAACTCGGCATCGATATTCCGGACGACGGCGAGTTCGGCAAGCCGATGGCCTCGAACTACGACTATGGCGTTTGGTGGAACTACGCCTTTGCGCGGATGGAAGGGTTCGTTCCGGCAGAGTCGGTTCCGGAATCCAGACACAAGAAATCCAGCGTCGCCGATCTCGCCTTGACGACGATCAGCAACCGCCGGGACTGGCAGAAATTTAGCGAGTTCTATCGCGATCCGGAATCGAGCGGCACGCTGGTCGGCAGCGCGGCCCGGCGGCCGACGCGGCGGCCCGTCTGCACCGCGCCGATCAAATATGCCGGCCATGCTGCGATCGAAGCCGACATCGCAAATCTCAAGAAGGCGATGGCTGCGGCTGGCGTCGACGAAGGGTTCATGTGCTCGATAGGGCCGGGGAGCTTCGCGCGGGGCGAAGACCTGCACTACAAGACCGAGGAGGAGTTCGTCTTTGCCGCCGCCGATGCCATGCGGGAGGAATACAAGGCGATTGTCGATGCCGGGATCGTCCTGCAGATCGATGACCCGAGCCTGCCCGATAACTGGGACATGGTCGATCCAGAACCTCCGCTCGACGAATTCAAGAAATTCGAGCGCGTGCGTATCGAGGCCCTGAACCATGCGCTGCGGGGACTGCCGACGGATCGCATCCGCTTCCACATCTGCTGGGGAAGCTGGCACGGGCCGCACACCACCGATATTCCCTTGAAGGATATCGTTGATCTTGTCCTGGCGGTCGATGCAGGCGCCTATTCGGTAGAGGCGGGAAACGTCCGGCACGAGCACGAGTGGCGCGTGTGGCAGGACGTCAAGCTACCGGACGGCAAGCTGCTGATTCCTGGGGTCGTCAGTCATGCGACAAATATCGTCGAAC
The DNA here is from genome assembly GCA_963807865.1 of uncultured Alphaproteobacteria bacterium. GTDB lineage: Bacteria > Pseudomonadota > Alphaproteobacteria > Rhizobiales > Xanthobacteraceae > VAZQ01. Next base: position 23,001 of record CAWEDK010000038.1, read on the forward strand.
ATCCCCAGGTCGTCGCCGACCGGATCGTGCGATACGCCAAGGTCGTCGGGCGGGAAAACGTGATCGCGGGTACCGATTGCGGGTTCGGCGGCCGGATCCACCCGCAGATCGCATGGGCGAAACTTGCGGCCCTGGCTGACGGCGCCAGGCTCGCAAGCGACGAGCTTTGGCGATAGACCGCCGACGGTAGGGTCGCACAGGCGGTCTGGTATATTGCGCCGATGGGCCAAACCGCAGAAGGTATCGGTTCAATATTTTGACCGCGGCGCCAAGCCGGTCAGGAGGAGACCATGGTCTCAGCAATGAAGTTCTCCGCCATCCTGTGGGGGCTCGCCCGGCTGCTCAACTACACCGCCAGGAAGCATCCGGAATTCCGCGAACGGCTGAAAGAACGCAACCTTGTCGCCCGGATCATGGCGCGCGACGAGGACGTCGGCCGTTGGTACGAGTTCCGCGACGGCAAGGTACGCTCGGGGATGGGCCGGAAGAAAAAGGCCGACGTCACGCTGGCGTTCAAGAACGCTGCGCTCGGCGCCGACCTGCTGATGCCGCCGATCAACTGGCTCGACCAGATCAACGCCCAGAAGGATTTCAAGCTCACGGTCAACGGGCCCGAGGACCTGACCAACTGGTTCGCCCAGACAGTCATGGCGAGCCAGTCGGCCGGGCTCGACATCGGCGAAAAGATGCCCGACGGCAGTATGCGCTACTGCAACATGACGAACGGCGGCCCGGTGTTCGTCTACGTCAAGGACGGCAAGATCGTGCGCATGACGCCGATCGACCTCGCCAAGGACGACGGCGCATCGTGGACCATCCGGGCGCGCGGCATGGATTTCACGCCGCCGCGCAAGACGCACTCTTGCGCCTCATGGTCAGAATGCCAAGTCGATCGTCTATTCGCCCGACCGGCTACTCTACCCGATGAAGCGGGTCGACTTCGATCCTAACGGCGAGCGCAACCTGCAGAACCGCGGCAAGTCGGGATACGTTCGTATCTCGTGGCAGGAAGCGCTCGACCTCGTCGGTGACGAGATCAAGCGGCTCAAACGGCAGTACGGCCCGGGCGTGATGGCGGTGTCGCACGGCTCGCACCACACCTGGGGCAATATCGGCTACTATCTCTCGGCGCTGTTCCGCTTCCGCAACGCGGTAGGCTACACGCAGATCCATCACAACCCGGATTCGTGGGAAGGCTGGTACTGGGGCGCGGTGCACCACTGGGGCTACACGCTGCGCGTCGGCCAGTCGGAGACCTACGGTACGGTCGAAGACTGCCTGCAGAACTGCGACATGATCGTGTTCTGGGCCGCCGATCCGGAGACCACGTCCGGCTCTTATGGTGCGCAGGAAGGCACGATCCGGCGGCAGTGGCTGAAGAACCCGCGGCTCGGTATCAAGGTCGTGCACGTCGACCCGTACTACAACGCGTCGGCGCAATTCCTGCCGGGCAAGTGGTTCGCGCCCAAGCCGACCACCTCGGTCGCGATGGCAATGGCGATTGCTTACGTCTGGATTAAGGAAGGGCTCTACGACAAAGACTACGTCGCCTCGCACACCGTCGGCTTCGACAAATGGGCGGCGTACCTCACCGGCGAAGAGGACGGCATCGCCAAAACTCCCGAATGGCAGGAGGAGGAGACTGGCGTTCCGGCCAAGGACGTGCGCGCGCTCGCCCGCGAGTGGGGGAAGAAGCGAGTCTATCTCTCCCCCGGCGGCTGGGGCAACGGCCACGGCGGCGCCTGCCGCAACCAGACCGGCATCCAGTGGGCGCGCGTGATGGTGTGCCTCTCCGCGATGCAGGGGCTCGGCAAGCCCGGTTGCAACATGGGCAATTTGCAGTGGGGCACCCCGGTCGACTTCCAGTTCTATTTCCCCGGCTACTCGGAAGGCGGCATGTCGGGCGATCTCGAAGGCACCGCGCTGCCGATCTCGCTCTATCAGCGCATGCCGCAACTGCCCACCATGAACTCCGCCTTCCAGCGCATCCCGCGGCTCTCGACGCCGGAGGCAATCGTGGACGGCAAGGCCGAGGGCTACCCCTGGATCGGGAAGTCGATCGAGCACCAGTTCGCCAAGTTCATGTATCCGGCTCCCGGCCAAGCGCCGGTGAAGATGATGTACAAGTATGGCGGCTCGATCCTCGCCACCATGAACAACACCAACCGCTGGGTCCGAATGTACCAGTCGGACGCCCTCGAGTTCGTCGTCAACCAATCGATCTGGTTCGAGGGCGAGGCGAAATTCGCCGACATCATCCTGCCGGCCTGCACCAATTTCGAGCGTGTCGACATTTCGGAGTGGGCCGGGCTCGGTGGCTACGGCCATCACGGCCAGCAGCAGCTCAACCACCGCGTCATCATCTTCCAGGCGCCGGCGATCAAGCCGCTCGGTGAGTCGAAGTCCGACTTCTGGATCTTCAACGAGATTTGCAAGCGGCTCGGCCTCGCCAACTACTTCTCCGAGGGCGTCAACGAGATCGACTGGGTTAAGCGTCTCTACGAGGCTTCCGACATGCCCAAGGTGATGTCGTGGAAGAAGTTCATCAAGCGCGGCTACTACGTCGTGCCGGCCGAGAAGGAGAAGCTGCGCGCGCCAGTGTCCTTCCGTTGGTTCTACGAGAACCGCAAGAAGGACGTGCCGGAGGCGCAGCCTTTGCCGTCGGACTATGCGGGCGAATATCTCAAGGGCCTGCAGACCCAGTCCGGCAAGCTCGAGTTCGAGTGCAACAGCCTCAAGCGCTTCCACGACCCGGAGCGGCCGCCGATTGTCAAGTACGTGCCGTCATGGGAGGGACCGCATTCCGGCGAGATGTACGAACGCTATCCGCTGCAGATGCTGACGCCGCATTCGAAATACTCGTTCCACACGCAGGGCGACGGCAAGGATTCGTTCCTGCTCAACATCGAAGACCATCGCGTCAAGGTCGACGGCTACTACTACTGGATCATGCGGCTCAATGCCGACGACGCCAAGGAACGCGGCATCAAGAAACATGACCTCGTCAAGGTCTACAATGATCGCGGCGCGGTGATCTGCGCGGCGCTGCCGACGCAGCGGCTGCCGCGCGGCGTCTGTCACGGCTACGAGTTGTCGGCGGTCTACGATCCGATGGGCGAGCCCGGCAAATCGGTCGATCGGGGAGGATGCCTCAACCTGCTGACGCCTGAGCGCACGCAGACCAAGACCACGCACTCGATCGCCGGCGCCAACGCTCTGGTGCAGGTCGAGGTCTGGGACGGCCGCGCCGAGCACATGTCGGAGACGTTTGCGCGCATGGAAATGGACAAGGAGGTCAAGCGCACGCTGAAGGAGGCGGCGCTGGTGCCGGCGAAATGAGTGCCGCGCATGCCGGTAGAGAAGGTGAAGTTAGGAATCGCCGCAGGCACTTACCCTGTCCCGCGGGGGGAAGAGGGTGACCGAGTCCGTGGCTTGAGAAGACCAACAGAGTAGACGTCATGCAAAAATGGAACATGATCATCGACGTGGCCGAGTGCACCAACTGTAATCTGTGCACATTGTCGGCGATGGACGAATATGTCGGCAACGACTTCCCCGGCTACGCGGCGCCGATGCCCAAGCACGGTCACAAGTGGATCAACATCCTGCAGAAGGAGCGTGGCCAAGTGCCGATGATCGACATCGCCTACGTTCCGACCATGTGCAATCACTGCGACGACGCGCCCTGTCTGTCGAAAGGCGCAGACGCGGTGAAAAAACGCGACGACGGCATCGTGATCATCGATCCGCAAAGGGCCAGGGGGCGAAGGGACCTGGTCGAAAGCTGCCCGTACGGGCACATCTGGTGGAACGAAGAACTGCAACTGCCGCAAATGTGGCCGTTTGACGCCCATCTCATCGATCAGGGCTGGCAGCAGACCCGCGGCCAGCAGGCCTGTCCGACCGGCGCGATGCGGGCAATCAAGGTCGAGGACGCGGAGATGGCGCGGATCGTCCGCGAGGAAGGCCTCGAAGTGATGAAGCCGGAGGCGGGCACCAAGCCGCGCGTCTACTACAAGAACCTGTGGCGCTATTCGAAATGCTTCATCGGCGGCTCGCTTTCCACGGAGACCGGCGGTGTCGTCGATTGCGTCGAGGGGGCAAGCGTCCGGCTGCTCAAGAGCGGCCACCTGGTCGCTGAGACCGTGAGCGACAACTACGGGGACTTCAAGTTCGACCGGCTCGACGAGAATTCCGGCAGCTACCAGATCGAAATTTCCGCGCCAGGCCGGGGCAAGAAATCCATCGACGCCAGGCTCGGCGTCAGCGTCAATCTCGGCGAGATCAGGCTATAGTCTTCCGTCAGTCCGGGGTGCTGCGTAGCGGCAGTGCGGCGGTAGCCTCAGTGCACTCCCTCCCCTGTTTACGGGGAGGGGAGGGGTGGGGCGGGGGCAGTCGCGCGAGTCTTAGGCGTGCCCCTCCCTAACCCTCCCCCGCAAGCGGGGAGGGGACGCAAGCGGCCCATTCCTGGAAACTCATCATGCTCTATCAGTCCACACCGCTTGTCTCTCCGGCACTCGGCGTCCTCTACGAAACGCTCGCGCCGTGGGCCGAAGCGCTGCTTCGCGCAATCGTTGGCCTGAGTCTGGTGCCGCACGGCTTGCGCAGTACGTTCGGTATGTTCCCCGACACCGGCGCGAAATCGCACAATCTTACCGAGTTCACCGCGGAGCTTGACGGCGGCGGCTACCGGCCGGGCTGGTTCTGGGCGCGGGCCATCGTACTGACGCAACTGATCTGCGGACCGCTATTGGCGCTCGGTCTGCTCACCCGTATGGCCGCGCTGCCCATTTTCATCTTTCTCCTCGTGAGCAATGTCGAGCGCTGGCGCGTGGGCGGCTTTTTCTGGAACCAGATGGGTCTCGAGTTCACGCTGATGTGGACGATCGCGGCGTTCTATTTTCTGATCCACGGCGGCGGCGTGATTTCGCTCGATCATCTCTGGCTCAAGCGCGAGTTCTGAACCAAGCGACATCGGTGGCGCCGGTCGGGGATAGGAGCGCCGCGCAATCTACGGTAGGGTTTCGCTGGTTGCCGCCGGGAGACGGGTACCATGCGCATAGTCGGCTTTCTCATTTCGTTCGCGGTCCTGCTGTTCACGGCGGCCCATGCGCAGGAATATCCCAGCCGTCTGATCAAGCTGATGCACGGCTTCCCGCCCGGCGGAAACGTCGATGTCGTCGCGCGCATGCTGGCGCAGGAGATGTCGAAGGGGCTGGGCCAGCCGATCGTTGTCGAAGGCAAGCCGGGACAGGCCGGCAGCATCGCGGCTGACGCGATCGCGACAGCGGAGCCGGACGGCTATACGATCCTGCTTGTTTCCGGAGCGCATCCGGCGACCGCTGCCGTGTTCCGCAAGCTCAAGTACAAGCCGGTCGACGACTTCGAATGGATATCGACCGTAAGCTACTATCCGTTCGTGCTGTGCGTTCGCAAGGATTCACGGTTCAGGACGATGGAAGACCTGTTCGCGGCGGCACGCGCCAAGCCCGATGGAGTCACTTCTGGAACAGCGGGGATTGGCGCCATCTCGCACATGACGACCGAACTCATCAACAGCCTGATCAACGCGAAGATTCTCTCGGTATCTTACCGGGGCGAGGCGCCGGCGCTGACCGGAGTTCCTCTCCGGCGATGTGGATTTCGTCATCGGCACCACGACGCTGGTATCGCCACATGTCAATTCCGGTGAGGTGAGGGCGCTCGGCGTGACCAGCAAGGCCCGCTGGAAGGATTTTCCGAACGTTCCGACCTTCATCGAGGCTGGGCTTCCCGACTTCGAGGTCATCTCATGGTCGGGGTTCGCGGCGCCCCCGAGGACGCCCAAGCCGATCGTCGACCGGCTGCATCGCGAAATTCAGCGCGCGATAGCCGTGCCGGAACTGCGGAACCGGCTCGAAAGTTTCGGTGCCGAAGTGAAGGGCAGCACGCCCGCCGAGATGCGGGCGCTGGTGGAACGGCAATTGTCGGTCTGGACCAAGGTCGCGCGAGACGCCAATATCCAGCTCGACTAAATGGTACGAATGTTGGAATTGGACCACTAGCCGGCCGGCGCCCCGGGCCTGCTCCCAGGCTCCGCCGTCCGACGCCACGATTTCCCGGAGGTTCGCCCGTGAATGTCCACACCAAGGCCTCAAGCAAATCGGCTGCCGGCATGTCGGCGGCGGAATGGCATGCCCGTGTCGACCTTGCCGCGGTCTACCGCCTGGTCGCGCATTACGGCTGGGACGACGTCATCTACAATCATTGTTCGATGCGCGTGCCCGGCGAGGACAGCAAATTTCTCATGAAGCGGCACGACCTGTTGTGGACCGAGGTAACGGCCTCGAACCTCGTCAAGGTCGACATGCACGACGACCTCGACGAGTTGGCCGGCGTCAACCGTCCGGGCTTTACCCTGCACGGCGGGGTGTTGCGCGGCCGTCCGGACGTGAACTGCGCGGTGCATGTTCACACCGAAACCGGGATGGCGCTCGCCGGACTGCGTGGCGGCCTGCGCATGGTCTCGCAGCAGGCCATGCGGTTCTATCGCCGGGTCGGCTACCACCCGTACGAAGGCATCACCGAGGACTTCTCCGAGCGCGAGCGGATCATCACCCATCTCGGCAGCAACCGGGCCATGATCCTGCACAATCACGGCCTGCTCACCGTCGGCAAGACCGCGCGCGAAGTCGTTCATCCTGATGAAATACCTGATGGAGGCCGCGGAAATCCAACTGCGAATGGAAGCGACCGGCGGTGCGCTGATCGAAATTCCAGCCGAGGTCTGCGAGAAGACCGCGGCGCAATACGAGAAGCACGACAGCGGTCGCGGCGCGGCCGACTGGCCGGCCTATTTCCGAATGCTCGACCGCATCGACCCAAGTTATCGCAACTGAGCGCCGGCGATCGCCGGTCAAACGTACAGGATCACAAGTCATGCTCGACGTCGTCAAGCGACAGGACGCCGGTTTGTCCGCTCCGTTCGACACGGACCGCCTCGACCGGCTGATGGATGAGGCCGGCCTCGATGTCGTGATCGCGACCTCGAAGCACAATGTGCAGTACCTGCTCGGCGGGCATCGAGCGTTCTTCTTCGACTACATGGACGCGATGGGACTGTCCCGCTATCTGCCGGTGTTCGTCTACGTGAAGGGTGCGCCCGACAAGGCGGCCTATTTCGGCCATCGGTCGGAAACCTTTCAGAGGGAGCACAAGCCGTTTTGGGTGTCCGAGTCCGTGACGACGTCGTCGGGTTCGGTCGACACCATGCAAAAGGCGGTCGACTATCTGCGCAAGGTCGGACCGGGCAAGCGCATCGGTGCCGAACTCGCTTTCCTGCCGATGGATGCTGGTGCCGTGGCGTGGCGCAGCCTCGGCGAGATCAAGGACGCGACCTTCGCGCTGGAGCGGCTGCGGGCGATCAAGCGTCCGGACGAACTGGAACTGCTGCGCATCGCCTCCGAGAGCGTCATCGAGTCGATGCTTGCAGTCATTGCAGGTCACGGTCCCGGCCACACCACCGCGGAACTGACCGAAGCGCTGCGGCGCGAGGAAACCGTCCGCGGCCTGACCTTCGAATATTGCCTGATCACCGCGGGCAAGAGTCTCAACCGTGCGCCTTCGAGCCACACATGGGGGCAGGGCGAGATTCTGTCGCTCGATTCCGGCGGCAACTTTCACGGTTATATCGGCGATCTGTGCCGCATGGCCGTTCAGGGCGAGCCGGATGCCGAGCTCGAAGACATGCTGGCGGAAATCGAGGAGATCCAGCGCGCCTCGATGAAGCCGATCAAGGCCGGGGCCGTGGCCAGCGTCGTCTATGGCGCGGCCGAGCCGCTGGTGCGCAAGTCCAAGCACCACAACCACATGCACTTCCTCGCCCACGGCATGGGTCTGATCAGCCACGAGGCGCCGCGGCTCACCGCGTCCGGGCCGGTGCCGTACGACGCCTACGATGCGGAGCGTCCGCTGGAGACCGGGATGGTGATCTCGGTTGAGACCACGCTCGCGCATCCGCAGCGCGGTTTCATCAAGCTTGAAGATACGGTCGTGGTGCAGCCGGACGGCTTCGACATCTATGGCGAGGGCGGCCGCGGCTGGAACCGCGGCGGCACGGCCGTCGCCTGAGCGGCAGCGAGGGCAGTGATCCGGTCCGGCCAGCACTGGCCGGCGCGGACTTCAATCCGTGACTCAGATGCTGAAAGCAACCAGCGCGACGGCGCCGATCCCTGCCAACAGCACCAGAAGGCTGATCGGATCGAAATCGAACCAACTTCGGGTCTGGACTTGCATGACGCGCCTCTAACTCTTACTCGAGCCGTCTTGTTCTCGCTGTGCGCCGGTCAGGCGCCGGCGGGCGACCCGTCAAATAATCCGCAGTCCTATCGCGAGAACGCTTCAAGAACCGCGTGCTTAGAATGCGCCGATCTTATTCCGGACACAATCCGGATCGCCACAATTATGAATACTAGGTAAACGCGACATGCTGTCCCGGGGACGCCGGAGGGCGGGCCGCGGAGAACGCCACCTGCGGCTTCTGGGTGCGGATCAGACCGGCGTCAGTGCGTCATGATCGCCAGCGGGCATTCCTCGTCGGCACAATTGTGCTGGCCCTGGGGGACCGCGGTCAGCGTGACGCTGCCGCTCACCGGATCGATCCGGACATTGCTCAGCCGCCAGCTGAACTGGGTCCGGTGCAGCGTCTTGTCGTCGAACCGGTCGTGGTAGGTGATGTCGCCCAGCACATAGCCGTGCAGCTTGCCTTCGCTGATTTGCCGAAGCTGGCCCGCGCTGAAGGCGCACTGCGCGTTGGCGGTGGCGTGCGGACCGATGACCTGCGGCAACTTTTCGATCTTGTCTTGAAACAGCAGTTTCCACGGCTCCTCGACCAGCTCGCTCGCGCTGGTGCAGCGCATGAAGAACCTCAGGTTCTTGGTCGGCGTGTTGCCGCTATTGGTGAAGCGCGCGGTGACTGTGAGCGAAGCAGCGGCTCGGTCCTGCGGATCAGGCGCGGTCGCGCCCTGCGGACCGGAAACGTGCACGAAGGCGCGCTGTGCAAGCGCATGGTTCTGCTTGGCCAGCACGGCCTGCCAGACCGACAGCGCCGCGGCGCAGCCCGCCACGATGAGCGCCAGGATCGAGATCCCTAGCGGCCAGCGGCTTGGCCGGCTGGGTTGCCAAGGCTCGAGGCAGGGCGCAGGCGAGGACGATTCGTGGCTCGTTGGCTGATCCGGCATCCAGTCACACTAGCACAGACCAGCCGTTTTGATTGCCACCAAGCCGGCTTGGCGGTGGCGTTGCTGCCTTCACGGCGCGGCGGGCTTGATGGCCAGCACGATGTTGTATCCGTTGCCGAACACGAAGATCTTGGAGGTTCGCCAGATGATCCGCTCCAGGTCCACCATGGTGCGCATCCGCAGCCGGTACTTCCACAGCCAAAGGTGCTGAATGAAGTTCCAGGTCATGCCCCAGGCCCAGAACGGCAGGTGCCGATAGTTGATCGGGCTGAAGCCGAGCCGGCGCAGTTTGAAGGTCAGCACATTGGCGCCCAGAAAATTGTACCGCCAATTGTCGAAGAACGCCGTCACGCTCTGGTAGTCCTTTTCCCGGCGGCAAAAATCCAGCGACCCGGGGGAACGGATCAGCAGACGTCCACCCGGCTTGAGCATCCGCCAGCAGCGGGCCAGCCACGCATCGATGTCTTTTGAATAGCCGATCGATTCGAATGCGTAGATGGCGTCGAAGCTCTCGTCGGGCATGTTCAGGTTATCGAAGTCGGTAACGACTACGTCGACGCGTCCGCCGAATTTCTCGAATTTACGCTGACAGATGTCTCGCTGGACGGTTGAATTCGTCACGCACGTGATGTGGACGTCGGAATGGCTGGCAATGTAGTCAGCCGCAGCGCCTGATCCACAACCGAGCTCCAGGAGGCGCATCCCGTCACGCGGCGCCAGCAGGGCAAAATCGGCCTCGTAAGGCGGCGTGAAAACCGCGCGCGGGAAGACGCAGGTGCTGTAGTTGTCGAGTTCGCCCCGGAACGGCCCGAAGACATCGTCGTAGGTGCGGTTCTCGTCGTCATGCTTCAGAAAGTCGCCGGCCTTCGGCTTCCATTCTACCAGTTGCCGCCGCTCGAATTCATTCAGCTCATGACCGATCTTGGTTGCGTCCTTGGGATGCGTCGCGAGGAGGAACAGGATGTAATGAAGCAGGTTGTAGGCCACAAACATTCCGAAAATGATCGCCGTTGCCAGCAGGACTATGGAAGTTAAATCCAACGCGGCACCCCCTTTGAAACAGGCCCGGACTTCTGAACCACCCTCACTAAAAGACATTATTGGGCGTGCCCGCAATCGTCCACACCGACTTGGAGTTCCGCTTAGGGCGATTTACGCGCGAGTTGGATGGTAGCTGAAGCCCGGGGGCGAACGGCGTCCATGTTTCAGTGAGAAATCCCGGCATCACGGCGGGATTCGATTACCTGGGCCGGGCCCGGCGAATGCTTCGGGCCTCTGCTCAAACTTGTTGTGCCGTTGCGGCTCGGTCGCGATCGATGAAGGCAACCAGCTCCTTCGTGTGGTCGGTGAACAACTGGAGTTTTCCGGTATCCAGCGGCTCGCTCAACAACTGAAGCAAGAACACGTCGGTGCCGTTCGCGAAGGCCGGCGCCAGGCCACAGAAGAAAAAGCCGAGATTGCGGGCGGCATCAGTCAGGAGCGGCAGACCGGGATCGGCGACCGGCGCGGAGAGTTGCACGGAGCTGGCGCCAAGGGCGCGAACGTCGCGCAGCGCCTGGCCAAGCTCGATGGCGGATTGAGGACCAATCCGCTCGAAATGGATCACCCCATAGCCGCGATCGTTGACTTTGATGCCGGTGCGCGAATCCGCGAATGCCGCGGCCGACGGCTCAGCCACCGACACGGTGACGCCGAGGCTCGCGTAAATCTTGAGCAGCGTTTCCCGATAGGGCGCCGGTGCATGGATCGTGCGTGGCGCGGCCTGCTGGACGAAGCGGAACGTGCGGAGATAGCTCTGGCGCTGTCCGGCGGTGGGGCAAGGGATATCTTTGGGCCGGAAGCTCTCCGGGTTGGCGCCAAGGAGCACGGCGCAGACCGGCATGCCCGCGCGCTCGTCGTTACGCTGCGAATAGGTGTGGATCGTGAGCGGCTCCGCGTAAATTCCTTGCAGACCATGCTTGGGCGCCTCCACGGACAGGCGCTCGGTCATGCGCTCGAGCAGATGATGGCCGCGGTAAGCCGGCAGCACGACGGCTTCGCCGCGCTCGGCCACCACTGCTCCAGGTTCGCGTTCGAGTGCGACATGGCCGATGACGCCGCCCTGATCGTCGCGCGCGACGGCAGGAATAAGTTCGCCGCTCTCGACCTTGCCCCAGTAGCGGTGGGTCGAGAAGACCTCGGAGTGAACGTAGTGATGGCCGTAGACTTCGAGGAAGCAACGGGCGATGGCCGCCGCGTCGTTCTTCTGCGGCAGTTCGATGAGGTACTCACGCGGGGCTGCCGGTACGGCCGGCGTGGCCAATGGAGGTTCGGCGGCGGAGGGTTCTGGTTCAGTAGCGCCCGTCAGGCTGCGGTGAAGGCTGACCTCCCATCCGTCGATTCCATGCTCGTGGCACGAGATGCCTGCGTCGCGCCGGATGCGGCCGGCGAGAGAGGCCGCCACACTCGAAAAGCGCGCATGGCCAGACAGCAGGATTCGCGTCCTGACATCCCGGCGAGAGCGCAGCAGAACGATGCGGCAGCGTTCGTGAGCCGATCCCAGGCCGCAGAGCGTGAGCCAAGCCTGGGCGGTGTCATCGGCGAGCAGGCTGGCGATCGCCATGGGAACCTCTTCGGCGAGCGCCGCCTCGCGAACAAAGCTGCGCACGACCTCGCCCCGCGATGGCTCAAGCAGGAGATGAAGTTCGGACGAGTGCGACGTCGCTTTCATGTAGGCCGTCCGATCCTGTTCGAGGTCGCCGAGACGCCGAACCTATAGAAGGGTCCTGAAAGAAATCTGACCTGGAAGCGGCTTTCGGTTGCCGTGCCCGCTAAAGCAGTTCACCGGGATGCCGGATTTGCCGGCTTCACCAACACCAGGCCGGTTCACAATCCGCGACGGCTCAAGACCTGGCGCCGGACACGATGACGCCGCAGGCGCGCCCCGCGGTGTCGGCGACCGCCGTGTCGCGTGTGATCAGGGCGGCCACGATGGCGCCGTCGATGATGAGACCCAGCGCGTGTGCGACATCGGCCGGTTCACGGCAGCCGGCGTCGGTACAGAGCGCAGCAATCCGTTCCAGCACGACCTTCTTGTGCGCAATGGCGAGCGTTCGCAGGCGGTCGTCGGTCTTGTCGCTTTCGCCGACCGCATTGATGAAGGGACAGCCGTAGAAATCGGCGCGGCTGAACCATTGCTTGAGCGCGGGACCGACGCGCGCCAGCCGCTCGGCCGGCGAACCGCCGGGGCCGTCGATCTCGGCAGATGAACCATGCGCGCCAGGCGCGGCCTTCGCGCTCCAGCACCGCTTCGACCAGGCCGTCCTTCGATCCGAACACCTTGTAGAGCGTGGTCTTGGCGGTGCCGGCGTTCGCCACGATAGCGTCGACGCCGACCGAATTGACGCCGTAGCGGCAGAACAGCCGCGTCGCGGCGTCGATCAGCCGCTCGCGCGGGGACGGCTCGGGTGTAGCGACGAGGCCGTCGGGCTGAGTGGCCGCGTGGGTCTGGGCGACGTCCATGATCCCCCATACCCGCCGAGAGGCACCATCGCAATCACAGAGTGGACCGACCGGTCTGTGTTGCACGGTTTGCAGAGGCTGCCCGCGGATTGCTCGGCCGTTTGAACGGATTTTGAGCGGTTCCGGCGTCATTTCCCACGGTCCGAAGTTGGCCGCGTTGATTCCATTGCCGTTCTTGCAGCGCAGCAGGTTGGCATGGCGCGTGCATGATACAGAACGGTCTGTTTCCATTTGCCCGAGGGAACAGCAGCCCAAACCGGAGAAGCGCTCATGACCCAAGCCGTCGCTAAAGACCGCCCTGACCGGCTGCCTCGCCCCGATCGACAAGACCGGCCTCGACGAACTGATCGCCAAAGGCAAGGCCGATCCGAAGGTCATCAAGACGCTCAAGTGCAAGACGGTCGCCGAAGGGCGGTTCCGCCACCTCAACTTCGTCCGCAACCTGCCGGCCTACGTGGTCGACGAGCCGCCGGGCCTGCTCGGCGACGACACCGCGCCAAATCCTTCGGAAGCCTCGCTCGCGGCGCTCGGCTCGTGCCTCGCGGTCGGCATCCACGCCAATGCGGTGGCGCGCGGCATCACCGTCTATCAGGCTCGAGATCGAGCTCGAAGGCGACCTCAACATCACCGGCGTGTGGGGCACCGGCGACCTGTCGGACAAGCCGGTCGGCTTCACCGACGTGCGCGCCAAGGTGACGTTCGAGGCCGACCGTCCGCGCGCCGAGCTCGAAGCGCTGATTGCCCATGCACGGGTGTGGTCGCCGGTCGCCAACACCTTCACGCGGCCGGTCAACCTCGAAGTCAAGCTCGCCTGACCCGCGATCGGCGGGCGGCCCACCGCCGCCCGCACCGTTGCCTCGCAGGAGCACGGGAACGACCGACATGCTCGAACGATTGGCCAGACAGTCGATGAACGCGCAGTCCGGTGCGCGGCGCCGACGTGGTGACGGCGGTGCGCGATCTGTCCGCGCGCGAACTTGCGCCGCTGGTGCAGAAGATCGACGCGGAAGGCTACTACCCTGAAGACGTGATGCGCGCGTTCGGACGGGCCGGCGCGTTCGCTGCGCATCTGCCCGGCACGGACGGCGCCTGCGATCTCGTCACCGCCATCCGCGCGATGGCCGCGGCCGGCGAGCATTGCCTGTCGACCTCGTTCTGCATGTGGTGCCAGGACGCGCTCGGCTGGTACATCTTCGCATCCGGCAACGACGACCTGAAACGCAAACTCGGCAGCCGCGTGGCGACCGGCGAGGCGCTCGGGCGGCACCGCGCTGTCGAACCCGATGAAGACATTCTTCGGGATCGAGCAGATCCGCCTCAAGGCCAGGCGCGTGCCGGGCGGCTATTGGTGCGCGGGCTGCTGCCGTTCGTGTCCAACCTCGGCGCCGATCACTATTTCGGCGCCGGTGTTCGAGATCGAAGGCGAGCCCAAGCGCTACGTCATGGCGGTGGTGCCCTGCGCAACCGAAGGCGTCACGCTGCACGGCAACACCAAGTTCGTCGCGCTCGACGGCACGCGCACCTTCGGCGTGCAGATGCGCGATGTCATGATTCCCGAGGCGCTGCGTGCTGGCCGATCCGAGCGACGCTTACATCAAGCGCATCCGCGCCGGCTTCGTGCTGCTGCAGGCCGGCATGGCGTTCGGCCTGATCCGCGGCTGCATCGCGCTGATGAACCAGACCAAGGGACCGCTCGGCCACGTCAACAAGTATCCTCGACGTGCAGCCGGAGCATCTCGCCGAGCAACTTGCCCGCCTGGAGGCGCAGGTCGAGCTGCTCGCCGCGACGCCGTTTGAATCCGACCCGAGCTACTGGCGCGCAGTGATCGAGGCGCGGCTTGCGGCCGGCGAAGCCTCGGTCGCGGCCGCGCACGCCGCGATGCTCCATTGCGGCGCGCGCGGCTACGTCGCCGGCGCAGCCGCGCAGCGCCGGCTGCGCGAATCCTATTTCGTCGCCATCGTCACGCCGGCGATCAAGCAACTCAAGAAGATGCTGGCCGACATGTCAAGCACTTGATCTCGACCGACGCCGCGGGCTGCGAGCCCGCGGCCAAGAAACCGCCTCGGGAGAGAATCGCCGGGACCGTTCATACGCCGAGCACAGGAGCGACTCATGAGTGAGAAAGTCCTCGTTACCCCCGCCGAGCTTTCCGACATCGATGCAAGACCGAGCCGATCGTCATCATCGACACCCGCGATCCGGCGACCTACGCCGCCGGCACATCTGCCCGACGCCGTCAACATCCACGACATCTTCACCTATCTCGCGACATCGACGCCCGAAGGCGTCGCCGCGATGCGCGAGAAATTCGCCGGCATCTTCGGCGCCGCCGGACTGTCCGGCAAGGAGACTGCGGTCGTCTACGAGCAGTCGATGAACACCGGCTTCGGCCAGTCGTGCCGCGGCTACGTGCTGCTGAGCTATCTCGGCTATCCGAAGATGAAGATCCTGCACGGCGGCTACGCCGCCTGGACCGCGGCCGGCTTGCCGACCACGACCGACGGTGCCCGCGCCCGCGCCGAAGACCTTCCCGCTCGATTCCGGCGCCATGGGCATCCTGGTCGATCTGCAGGCCATGAAGGCGGCGGTCGCCGACCCCAACATCGTCAAGCTCGACACCCGCGACGTCGACGAGTGGATCGCCGATTCGTCCTCGCCCTACGGCAAGGACTTCTGCCCGCGCAAGGGCCGCATCCCCGGCGCGCGTCTGGATCGAGTGGTACCGCATGATGAAGCCGACGCCGGCGGGGCCGATGTTCAAGTCGCGCGAGGAGATCCTCGCCGAATGCGCGACCGTCGGCGTCACGCCGAAAACGCCGGTCGTGCTCTATTGCTTCAAGGGCGCGCGGGCGTCGAACACGCTGGTCGCGCTGAAGGAAGCCGGCATCGAGAACGTCACGCTCTATTTCGGCTCGTGGAACGAATGGTCGCGCGATCCTTCGCTGCCGATCGAGAGCGGGCTTCCCTACAAGACCGCGGCCGCGACCGGCGTCGCGGCCTGAGACTGCTCTCTGATGCGGATGTCAGACGCTGGCCCGACCGGCCGCGCGTTTGCGCTCCAGTCGCTGACGATCGACAAGACCGACAACTGAGAGCAATCGCGCCATGGGCATGTTCGACAACCCGTTCGATCCGAACACGCGCCTGCGGCGGCTGCGCCTGCGGCCGCCACGCCAGCCAGGAGGCGCACGACAAGCTGGCCTCCAATGCCCAGGCGCTGGCCTGCGTTCCGTTACGGACAGCGACGAGAAGCGCTACGAGAGCGTCGTCGCTTCCGCGGTCATGCGCGCGATGTTCCCCAAGGACGCCGCGCGCCGGGCGTTCCTGAAACGGTCGGCGCCTCGACCGCGCTCGCGGCGCTGGCGCAGTTCTTCCCGCTGAAGACCGCGACCGAAGTGTTCGCGCAGGGCGCCGGCGCGATCGAGAAGAAGGACCTGAAGGTCGGCTTCATCCCGATCACCTGCGCCACGCCGATCATCATGGCGCATCCGATGGGCTTCTATGCGAAGCACGGCCTCAACGTCGAAGTGGTGAAGACCGCCGGCTGGGCGATCATCCGCGACAAGACCATCAACAAGGAATACGACGCCGCGCACATGCTCTCGCCGATGCCGCTCGCGATCTCGCTGGGCCTCGGCTCGCAAGCCGATCCCGTTCACCGTGCCGGCGATCGAGAACATCAACGGCCAGGGCATCACGCTCGCGATCAAGCACAAGGACAAGCGCGATCCGAAGACCTGGAAGGGCTTCAAGTTCGCCATTCCGTTCGACTACTCGAACCACAACTACCTGCTGCGCTACTATCTCGCCGAGCACGGCCTCGATCCGGACAACGACGTGCAACTGCGCGTCGTGCCGCCGCCGGAGATGGTCGCCAACCTGCGCGCCGACAACATCGACGGCTTCCTCGCGCCCGACAACATCTGCCAGCGCGCGATCTACGACGGCGTCGGGTTCCTGCACATCCTGTCGAAGGAGATCTGGGACGGGCACCCATGCTGCGCCTTCGCGGCGTCGCAGGAGTTCATCACGCAGGCGCCCAACAGCTACGCGGCGCTGATCCGCGCGCATCATCGACGCCACCGCCTATGCGTCGAAGGCGGAGAACCGCAAGGCGATCGCCGAGACGATCGCGCCGGCGGCCTATCTCAACCAGCCGGTCACGGTGATCGAGCAGTCGCTCACCGGCACCTACGCGGACGGTCTCGGCAGCATCAAGAAGCGACCCCAAGCGCGTCGATTTCGATCCGTTCCCCTGGCATTCGTTCGCGGTGTGGATGCTCACCCAGATGAAGCGCTGGGGCCAGATCAAGGGCGACGTCGACTACAAGACGCGTGGCCGAGCAGGTGTTCCTCGCGACCGACACCGCCAAGCTGATGAAGAGATGGGCCTGCCCGCGCCGGACACGACCTACAAGTCGTTCACCGTGATGGGCAAGACCTTCGATCCGGGCAAGCCGGAGGAGTACGTGCAGAGCTTCGCGATCAAGCGGGCATAGCGTCAATCAGCGTCGGGCGACATTGCGACTGATCACAATGGCAGCAGGCGCTGCTCATTTGGCTCCTGCGTCCAGTTTCTTTGCCACTGCTGCCCATTTCGATTCCTCGCGCGCGATGTTCTCGGCGTATTGTTCTGGCGTCCCTGCGATCGGAACGCCGCCGTCCGCTACAATGCGCTTGCTGACGTCGTCCGACGTTACAACAATGCGCAGCTCTCGATAGAGACGGTCGATGATCGGGCGCGGCGTGTTCGCCGGTGCGAGCAGGCCGTAGTAGAATTCCGCCGTGAAACCGGGCAGCCCGGTCTCGGACACCGTCTTGACTTCCGGCAAGATCGCGACGCGGGAAGCCGCCGCCACTGCGATTGCGCGAAGCTTTCCGGCCTCGATATTGGCCCGCGTGGGCGGCAGCGTATTGAAGCTGAGTTCGATATGGCCGCCGAGCAAATCGTTGGTGAGCGGTGCGGTTCCTTTGTAGGACACGACCGTCAAATCGATGCCGGCCATCGACTTGAACAGCTCCGTGGCGAAGTAATTGATGCTCGGAGCAGGCGTGGTCCCCGCGTTCACCTTGCCGGGCTTGTCCTTGGCCAGCGCGATGAGTTCTGCGACCGTCTTGGCGGGAAGTGACGGCGGCGTTACCAGCACGATCGGCGACGACGAGATGAGCGCGACCGGTGCAAAATCCTTGATGAGATCGTAGCCGGTATTTTCGAGGAGGCTCACGCCGGTCGGCACCAGCACGAGAGTGTAACCGTCGGGCGCGGAGCGGGCAGTCGCACGGGTGCCGATCACGCCGCCGGCGCCGCCTTTGTTTTCGATCACAATCTGCTGGCCGAGCGCGTCGGAAAGTTTCGGGGCGATTAGACGCGCCAATGCGTCAACGCCGCCGCCGGCTGGATAAGGCACGACCAGCGTGATCGGCCGGGAGGGATAGTCCTCCGCGGAAGCTGCATGGAGAGGCCAGCAAACACCGGCCGCGATGACGGCGGCCTTTATCGCCTGAAACGGATTGCAACGGCAGTTCATCGTGCACCTCACGGTAGATATGCGACGCTGGCCATACACACTCCGGTTGCAGCGTGCTCTGACGATGCAATGCAATACCGAGGCCAGCGCCGCCGCTACTTCCGGCCGTCGCCTTGATTTGGCGCTTCGCGGCGCCAACAAAAACCCGGCAGCGGTACATCCGCGCTGCCGGGTTGTTGAGATGCCTCCCCGCAGGATGGCATCACTTGATGCACATAATCCGCAAGCACCCCGACTGGTTCCACGAAAAAGCCCCGGCGAAGACCGGGGCTAAGTTCGCTCTAGTGGGGGACGTGTGCCTCACGAGGGAGCACACACACCCGACAATGGCCGGGCACTCATGACGCCCACAAGACAGAACCGGTTTGGGAACTGGCCGATCGTATCCGCAAATTGGCTTGATCGACCCGGCATAAGACGTGGCAGTCGAGACATTCGTATCGGTCGTCAGGTCGTGGAATTTCCGGCCCCCTGAAATCACGGCCGCCGCAAGCCGCGCACCGCGCGTTGCCTTTGAGCTCGTAGTGGGGCACCCGCAAATCCCTCCCAGCATTTTCCCGCGGGATGCTTACCAGTTCATCCGCAGGCTGCCTAGCTCAGTGTTTGAGCGTGCCGCTCTCGCCCAAACGAGATTTGGCCGCCTGCTGTTCGCCGCATTGTGCGAGCAACTCGATATCGCGCGCGGTATGCCTTAGAAAGCGAAAGAGCCGCCCAACTGAGCGGCCCATTTTCATCTAAGTGGTTGATTTTGTTTGGCTCCCCGGGCCGGATTCGAACCAGCGACCAACCGGTTAACAGAAGGTTCAGACGCGATTTGCTGCGATTGGCTGCGATTTCCTGCGAGAGATCATCCTACTGTAAAATAACAAGAAATTGAAATTTCGGTGTGCAGCACATCGCACCCCGTTGCCCCCAAGCGCGCGTCAGGGTACCCCCGGGGTACCAAAATTGACCAAACCCGGTTGGTCGCGTGCCCCTCGGGGTACCAACACCGGTTGGTCGCTCCCAGGAGGTGGCGGAAACCAACAGTGGCACTCACGGATCGGTTCTGCGCCAGCGCGAAGGTGCTCAAAGGACGGCGAACCGATTTTTTCGACCAGACGGTCCAGGGGCTGGCGTTGCGGGTCACCGAACAAGGGCACCGATCTTGGTGCTTCCATTACAGATCACCGCGTGACGGGGCCGGGCATGGTCGTCGCCGAGCCACGACCGCAGCGTCCGCAGGAGACCGGCTCGCCCGCACCAGCGTGCCGTTGCTGGCCGCGCCAGCGTCGCCATCATGGCTGTTGCCCATGGCACGCCGCTGCCGGAGGATCGCCCAGTCCAACGGATGCCACTCGCGCCACACCCGCTCGGCCTCGGCCTCCAGCAGGCCGACGACGATCTCTGGCGGCGGCTGGAAGATTTCCGGCAGTGCATCGGAGATATCGGCGTCGCCCAGGATGTTCCACTTCGACACCCCGCCCAGCACCGGCGAGGCGATGCTGTAGACTACCCGCCTGATATTGGTCTCGCGAATGCAGAACGCGCACATCACGCACGGCTCGACGTTGGAATAGATCGTGCATTGCGCCAGCGATGTCGTGGCGAGCGTGCGCTGCGCCTCCGAGATCGCCAGCAGCTCGGCGTGCCTGGTGATGTCGCCATCGCGCGCAGCGCGCGTCGTGGTTTCGGCGACGATCCGATCGCCGTCGCATATGATGCAGGCGAACGGGTTCTCGCCATCGCACGTCGCCTGCCGCGACAGCTCGATGCAGCGCGTCAGCATGTCTGTGTCGAAGGAATTGGCGGTCGGTCGCGGGTTCACGTGTGCGATCCGTATAGTGCCGGCTGCAGTGATGTGACGAATTGCTTGACGTGCCCCAAGCGCCTCGCGCATTCATATGATTTTGATCGGCAAGGAAATTGCGCCGTTGCGGTCGCGGTTCATACTGGCTGCACGCTGGATATGTCGCATGGTGCATTTCGATCTTTGAGATAACGGGTGCGATCCTATACCGATTTGCAATCGGACGTGGCGACTGTGCCAGTTGCATCCGTATTGTGCGGATCATCGATCCTGGAACGCTGAATGCCTGACGGGGCAGGAGGCGTCAGTTGACTGCGATCAATTTGTGAGCGTGAGCCGCACGATGCGGGTGTCGGAATCCTGCGGATCGACTGCGATGTCGAAGCCAAGCTCGCGGCACATGTCGAGCATTGGGATGTTTTCGGCCATCACCTGGCCTTCGATCTTCTTGAGGCCTTCGGTCCCGGCATATTCGATGATCAGCCTCATCAGCAGCCAGCCGAGGCCGCGCCCCTTCAGGTCGGAGCGCACTAGCACGGCATATTCGCCGTGGTCGTAGTCGGCATTGGCGTGCAGGCGCACGACGCCGAGCATTTCGCCGGACGTCTCGTCGATGGCGATGAAGGCCATGGCGCGCGCATAGTCGAGCTGGGTGAAGCGCGCGACGAAAGCGTGGCCGAATTCCTTGACCGGCGCAAAGAAGCGCAGCCGCAGATCGTGCTTGGTGACCTTGGCGAAGAACGGACCGTAGAGCGGCTCGTCCTCCGGCCGGACCGGGCGCACCAGCACCGCGTGCCGTCGCGCAGCGCGATCGGCCGCTCCCATTCCTTCGGATAAGGCCTGATCGCAAAGCGCGGATGACCGGCGGGCCGCGGCGCGCCGCTTCTACCGGCGCGACCGCCACGCGCGCGTCGACCGCGATCACGCCCTTCTCGTCGGCAAGCAGCGGGTTGAGATCGAGCTCGCGCACCTCCGGCAGGTCGGCGGCGAGCTGCGCGAGCTTGACCAGAACAAGCGCGAGCGCGTGCGTCATCGGCCGCCGGGACGTTGCGGTAGGCCTTGAGCAGTTGCGACACCCGGGTGCGTCCGATCAGATCACGCGCAAGCTTGAGATCGAGCGGCGGCAGCGCAAGCGCCTTGTCGTTGATCACTTCGACCGCGGTGCCGCCGCTGCCGAACACGACGACCGGGCCGAAGGTCGGATCGTCGGCGAGCCCGGCGATGAGCTCGCGCGCCTTCGGGCGCAGGATCATGGGATGGACGGTGACGCCGTCGATGCGGGCATCCGGCCGCGCGGCGCGGGCGCGCGCCAGAATGTCGGCGACGGCCTCGCGCACCGCCGCTTCGCTGGTGAGGTTCAGCCGGACGCCGCCGACCTCGGATTTGTGCACGATGTCGGGCGACAGGATCTTGACGACGACGGTGTGCCCTGCGCCAGGAACGGCGCAGCAGCGGCCGCCGCCTCATCGGCGTCGCGCGCGAGCGTCGCGGGCGCGACCGGAATGTCATAGGCCGCGAGCAGCTGCGTGATCTCGACCGGATCGAGCCAGGTGCGGCCGCTCTGCAGCGCGCCTGTCGACGACTCGCGCGCGCCGCCGCCATATCGGGCTTGAAATCGGCCGGCAGGCTCGGCGGCGTTGCCATCAGCGTATCGAGCGCCTCGCGATAGCGGACCAGATGCATGAAGCCGCGGACTGCGTCGGCTCGGTGGGATAGTTCGGAATGCCGGCCGCCTCGAAGATCGGCGTCACCGCGTCGTCTGCCGCCGACCCAGACCGCGAAGACCGGCTTCGGCCGGTGCGACCGCGCGATGTTGCTGCGCGACCGCGACAACCGCGTCGCGGCTTCCGTGGAGGAGGCGAGCGCGGTCGGCACGTTCATCACAAGAACGGCGTCGTTGTCAGGGTCCTCGAGCAGCGCCTCGAACGCTTCGCGTAGCGTCGGCGTCGGCGTCGCCCGCGATGTCGACCGGATTGGCGCGCGACCAGATCGGCGGCAGCACGGCGTTGAGACTTCTCCAGGTTGGCGGGCGACGGGCCCGCGAGGGTGCCGCCGAGATCGGCGAGCCGATCGACCGAGGACACCCATGCCGCCGCCGTTCGTCAG
>CAWEDK010000039.1:0-605586 GCA_963807865.1 uncultured Alphaproteobacteria bacterium
CTGCACCCGAGCAGCCGGCCGTCAGCGTCACGCCCGCAACGGCCGTACAGGCGGCCAGCTTTTTCAGTCCTCTTACTGCATTCACCATCCAATTCACCTTTCACTGCGCCAACAGCCAATGGGCACAATCGATGTCACAGACCAGCAGCCTGGCCAGTTGGCCCCGCAGAGCGCCGAGGGTGGCGTGATACTTGGCGACACCGCTGGATATCAGCAGCGTCTTCTCACAGCCTCGGACGTCTTCGAGCGGAACCGAGACCGCCCGCTGCTGCAGGTCGGTTCGACGGGAGTGCCCCCGGCGTCGAAGAACCGTCCGCCGATCTCCCCCACCGCCCCGAGCGAAACAAGCTCGTCGAGCATTCGCGTGTCCAGATAGCTGCCCTCGAACAGGGTCGTAGAAGTCGAGGCGGCGCCGACACCGAAGAGCATCATGTCGGCACGCCTACCGGCCTCCAGCGTCCGCGAGATCACCGAGTCACTGCGCATCGAAGCGACGGTCGAGGCGTCTGCATAGAGCGGAGCAGGCAGCCGGATAGTGCTGGCGCGGAGCACGTCTGCGCAGCGGCTGAGGATGAATTCGGTGCCCGTCTGATATGCCGCGGTGGACATGGCGCCGTCCAACTGCACGACTGTTCGGCAGCTCGCCACCCCCGGGGTCAGGGCGGTGGCGACCGCGACCTGCTCGGGGCCCCAGGTGAATCCGAGGACGTCTTCGGGTGCGAGCCGGCGCATCAACAGGGCGGCCGCAGCACGGCCGACGCTGGCGAACGCCGCAGGTCGTCCGGGCGCACCGACATCCACACCGTGTCCAGCGACCACCGCCTCGGTCAGGCCGAAGCGGCGTTCGAGTTCACGCTCCTCGTCGGCGTGGAGATCGTCGCGCAGGTCTGGCGGGACGACGATCTCGATGCGGACGATTCCGTTGGCTTTGGCCCTGGCCACCAGACGCCCTGCCGTCGGCCGCGAGACGCCGAGGCGCGATGCGATCTCGGCCTGGGTGAATCCGTCGAGGTAGTACAACGTCGCCGCACGCAGGGCGAGCCGAAGGTCTTCGGGAGTCGCCGCGCGATTCGGGGCACCGGCTGGCCGGCGTCCTCACCGATCGACGTCGTCGTCACAGATCTCGCTCCGTTCCTTTCTCATGTGAGCATTTGCTCAGGGGTGCGAGTAGATGCTCATGACGCTAGCATGTGCAGTGTGACGCACACAACACTTTCCGCTGATACCCAGATGCGGGCTGCCGTACTCGTCGAGCCGGGACGCATCGAAATGGCCCAGCGACCTGTACCGACGCCCGCAGCAGGTGACGTGCTCGTACGGGTTTCGTCGGTCGGGGTGTGCGGCTCGGATACGCACTATTACCGGCATGGTCGGGTGGGTGGCTTCGTGGTCGAGGCGCCGCTGGTCCTCGGTCACGAGGCAGCGGGCACGATCGTCGGCGTCGGCGAATCGGTGGACCCGTCTCGCGTCGGTCAGCGGGTGTCGATCGAACCGCAACGGCCCGACCCCGACAGCGAGGAGACGCGGCGGGGCCACTACAACCTGTGTCCGCACATGCGGTTCTTCGCCACCCCGCCGGTGGACGGCGCACTCTGCGACTACGTGACCATCGGCGCGGAGTTCGCGCACCCGGTGCCGGACTCGATGTCCGATGACGCCGCGGCACTCTGTGAGCCGCTGTCGGTCGGCATCGCCGCGATTCGCAAGGCCGAACTGGACGGCAGATCGAGGGTGCTCATCGCCGGGGCGGGACCCATCGGCATCGTGATGACCCAACTCGCCCGCGCCTATGGCGCGACGGAGATCGTCGTCAGTGATCCGGACCGGACCCGCCGCGACCGCGCCATGGCCTTCGGCGCCACCACGGCCATCGACCCCACCGCCGAACCGACCGCCGATCTCGCCGTCGACGCGTTCATCGACGCCTCGGGCGCCGCGCCGGCTGTCGCCGACGGCATCCGCGCGGTACGGCCGGCGGGCCGAGTGGTGCTGGTCGGCTCGGGCGCCGAGTCGATGGAGCTGCCGACGCAGCTGATCCAGAACCGCGAGCTGGTGCTGACAGGGGTGTTCCGGTACGCCAACACGTGGCCGACGGCGATCGCGCTGGTGGAGTCCGGTCGCGTCGACCTCGACGCCATGGTGACCGCGCGCTTCCCGCTGGAGAAGGCCGCCGAAGCCCTGGACTCAGACCGGATCCCGGGTAGCGTCAAGTCAGTGGTGACGGTGTCATGACGCTGGACAACGCGACGTTGGCACGGCTTTCCGAAGACAGCCGAGTCGACAAGCCGAGCTACAACCGCGACGAGATCAGCATCGGCATAGTGCATTTCGGGGTCGGCGGCTTCCATCGCGCCCATCAGGCGATGTACGTCGACCGCCTCCTGGAGATGGGACTCGCCGAAGACTGGGGCATCTGCGGGGTGGGTGTCATGGCGGCCGACCGCAAGATGGCCGAGGTGATGGCCGCCCAGGACGGGCTGTACACGCTGTTGCTCGAGAAACCCGACGGCACCCGCGACGCGCGGGTGATCGGATCGATCGTCGACTATCGCTATGCGCCCGACGATCCCGAATCGGTGATCGAACTGCTGGCCGCGCCGAGCACCCGCATCATCTCGCTGACCATCACCGAGGGTGGCTACAACATCGACAACCTCGGCGCCGACGGCGTACACGTGTTCGGACTCGTCGCAGAGGCACTGGCGCGTCGTCGCGACCGCGGCATCGCGTCACCGACGATCGTGTCCTGCGACAACATCGAGGGCAACGGCGAGGTCGCCCGCCACGCGTTCACCACCTACGCCGATCGGGTTCATCCCGGCCTCGGCGACTGGATGGGCACACACACCAGGTTCCCCAATTCGATGGTGGACCGCATCACCCCGGTCACCACGCCCGACGTCGTCGCCGTCGTGGAAAACGAGTTCGGGGTGGCGGATCAGTGGCCGGTGGCCGCGGAACCGTTCACGTCGTGGGTGCTCGAGGACGATTTCTCCGATGGCCGCCCGCCGCTGGAGAAGGTCGACGTGCTGATGGTCGACGATGTGACGCCGTACGAGTTGATGAAGCTGCGGTTGCTCAACGCCAGCCACCAAAGTCTCTGCTACTTCGCGTATCTGGCGGGTTATCGGCTCGTGCACGATGCCGCGGGCGACCCGTTGTTCGCCGAGTTCCTCAGGGCGTACATGGATACCGAGGCGACGCCGACACTGCAAGCCGGTGCCGGGCATCGACCTGCCGGACTACAAGAGCACGCTGATCGAGCGGTTCGCCAATCCCGGTGTCAAGGACACGATTGCGCGGCTGTGCTTCGGCTCATCGGATCGCATCCCGAAGTGGCTGCTCCCGGTGATCAGGGAGAACCTGAGAACCGGTGCGCCCGTGCGTCTGTCGGCCGCGACCGTCGCCAGCTGGGCGCGATACGCCGAAGGCGTCGACGAGCAGGGCGAGCCGATCGACGTCCAGGATCAGCTGGCCGACACCCTGGTGCCGCTGGCGAAGTCGCAACGGGAGAATCCGACAGCCTTCATCGAGAACACCGCGGTGTTCGGTGATCTCGCGAGCGATCCCCGGTTTGTCGAGGCATACGTGTGGGCACTGGATTCGCTGCATCGCGACGGTGCGCGCGCGACGCTGGAGACATTGCTTCGGAAGGACACGCCATGAGGGCGCTGGTCATCGGCGAGGCGTTGATCGACATCGTCGAGCGCGACGGGCGAGTCACAGGTGAGCACGTCGGCGGCAGCCCGCTGAACGTGGCGGTCGGCCTGGCCCGGTTGGGCCGAGGAGTCGACTTCCTCACCCACATCGGCGACGACGCGCGTGGCCGGCGCATCGTCGACTATGTCGAAAGCTCTGGAGTGCAACTGGTTTCGGGCAGCATGACTGCGGATCGCACCCCGACCGCGCTGGCCACGCTCGACGCAAGCGGGTCGGCCCAGTACGTGTTCGACATCGACTGGCAGCTGTCGGGTACGCCGGAGGTGGCACCGCCGCTGGTCGCTCACACCGGGTCCATCGCCACCGTGTTGGAGCCGGGCTGCCGGGCCACCGCCGCGCTGCTGGACGCCTACCACCCGTCGGCGACGGTCACGTTCGACCCGAATGTGCGTCCGGCGCTCATCGAGGACGACGACGCCGCGCGCGGCCGCATCGACCGGCTCATCGAGCGGTGCGACGTGGTCAAGGCCAGTGACGAGGACATGCGCTGGATCGACCCGAACCGCTCCCCCGAGCAGATCGCGCGGACCTGGCTGGAGTCGGGCCCATCGATCGTCGCGGTGACGATGGGTGAGCGTGGCGCGTTCGCGATGTGCGCGGCAGGCGAGGTACGGGTGCCGGCGTACAAGGTGAACGTCGTGGACACCGTCGGCGCCGGTGACGCGTTCATGACCGGGCTGATCGACGCGCTGTGGGCACTGAACCTGCTGGGCGCCGAACGCCGCCGCGACCTGCGCCGCGATCAGCACTCGACGCGTTGACCGGCGTGGTGCGGACGGCCGCGCTGTCGTCGGCGTTGACCGTCAGCCGCGCGGGCGCTGACCTGCCCGATCGCGCCACCCGCGACGCCGCTGCGGCGGGGTCCGGCCCGCTGTTGTCCCAACCCGGCTAACCTGGCCTTATGCGTTCCATATGGAAGGGTTCAATCGCTTTCGGCCTGGTGAACGTCCCGGTCAAGGTCTACAGCGCGACCGAAGACCACGACGTCAAGTTCCACCAGGTGCACGAGAAGGACAACGGACGCATCCGCTACAAGCGGACGTGCGAGGTCTGCGGCGAGGTCGTCGAATACCGCGACATCGCCAGGGCCTACGAATCCGATGACGGCCAGATGGTGATCATCACCGACGAGGACATCGCCACGTTGCCCGAGGAACGCAGCCGCGAGATCGAGGTACTGGAGTTCGTCCCGGCCAGCGACATCGATCCGATGATGTACGACAAGAGTTACTTCCTCGAACCCGAGGGCAAGTCGTCGAAATCGTATGTGCTGCTGACCAAGACGCTCAAGGAGACCGACCGCGTCGCCATCGTGCATTTTGCGTTGCGCAACAAGACCCGGCTCGCGGCACTGCGGGTTCAGGATTTCAGCAAGCGCGATGTGATGGTCATCCAGACGCTGCTGTGGCCCGACGAGATCCGGGATCCCGATTTCCCGGTGCTGGACCAGAAGGTCGAGATCAAGCCCGCCGAGCTGAAGATGGCGAGCCAGGTGGTGGAGTCGATGACCGACGACTTCAACCCCGACCGCTACCACGACGATTACCAGGAGCAGATGCACGAGCTGATCCAGGCGAAACTCGAAGGCGGCGAAGCGTTTACCACCGAGGAGCAGCCGAAGGAGCTCGACGAGACCGAGGACGTCTCGGATCTGCTCGCGAAGCTCGAGGCCAGCGTCAAGGCCCGCCGCGAGGGTGGCGGCGGCGGTTCGGACAAGCCGGCCAAGAAGGCGGCCGCGAAGAAGGCTGCCTGCGAAGAAGGCCGCGGCCAAGAAGACACCCGCGCGAAGAAAGCACGGCCAAGAAGGCTGCCAAGAAAGCCGCCGCGAAGAAGTAGCAGGGTGGGCTCGAACGTGAGCTTGTGCTCGACGATCGGCCCCGATTTCGCGCACAAGCTCACGCTCGCCGCGCTTCGGCAGAACTCAGCGCAAATTAGAACGTGTTCCAGAAAGTCGCCTCCGAGACACGCCCAGCCCTGCTACGGTTCGCCCGGCAAGGGAAGGAAACGAACGTGATTCTGGACAGATTTCGGCTGGACGACCAAGTCGCGGTGGTGACGGGCGCGGGCCGCGGGCTCGGGGCGGCGATGGCCCTGGCATTCGCGGAAGCCGGTGCGGACGTGGTCATTGCGGCCCGCACACAGTCCCAGCTCGAGGAGGTCGCCGAACAGATCAAGGGCGTCGGCCGCAGAGCCCACATCGTCGTCGCCGACCTCGCGCATCCCGAGGACACCGCCAAACTGGCCACGCGAGGCCGTCGAGGCGTTCGGCAAACTAGACATCGTCGTGAACAACGTCGGCGGCACCATGCCCGCGCCGTTGGTGAACACGTCGACCAAGGACCTGCGCGACGCGTTCACCTTCAACGTCTCGACCGCGCACGCACTGACCGTCCGCTGCCGTCCCGTTGATGCTGGAGCACTCCGGCGGCGGCAGCATCATCAACGTCACGTCGACGATGGGCCGGTTGGCCGGACGCGGGTTCGTCGCCTACGGCACCGCGAAGGCCGCACTCGCGCACTACACCCGTCTGGCGGCCCTCGACCTGTGCCCGCGGATCCGGGTCAACGCGATCGCGCCGGGATCGATCCTCACCTCGGCGCTCGACATCGTCGCGTCCAACGACGACCTTCGCGAACCGATGGAGAAGGTCACGCCCATGCGCAGGTTGGGCGAACCCGAGGACATCGCCGCGGCCGCCATCTATCTCGCCTCCCCCGCCGGCGCCTACCTGACCGGCAAGACGCTCGAGGTCGACGGAGGCCTGACCTTCCCGAATCTCGACCTGCCCATCCCGGATCTGTGAGGAGCTAGCCATGGCCATCAAGGTCGCCGCGATCGGCACCGGCAACGTCGGACGTACACGCACTGACCCAGCTCATCAAGGACCCTGCAGTACGAGCTGACCGCCGTGTGGGTGTCCTCGGACGCCAAGGCAGGCAAGGACGCCGGAGAGCTTGCGGGACTTGATGTCTCGACGGGCATCACCGCCACCACCGATCTCGACGCCGTGCTGGCGACCAAGCCCGAATGCGCGGTCTACACCGCGATGGCCGACAACCGCCTGCCCGATGCGCTCGAGGACTACCGCCGCATCCTCGCGGCCGGCGTCAACGTCGTCGGCAGCAGCGCGGTGTTCCTCCAGTACCCGTGGCAGGTGCTGCCCGACGAACTCGTGAAGCCGATCGAAGAGGCCACGCAGTCGGGCAAGTCGAGCCTGTTCGTCGACGGCATCGATCCCGGGTTCGCCAACGACCTGCTTCCGCTCGCGCTGGCCGGGACGTGCCAGAGCATCGAGCAGATCCGGTGCATGGAGATCATCAACTACGACACCTACGACAGCGCCGCGGTGATGTTCGACGTGATGGGCTTCGGCAAGCCGCTCGACGAGCATCCCGCTGCTGCTGCAGCCCGGCGTGCTGAGCTTCGCCTGGGGTTCGGTGGTGCGGCAGCTGGCGGCGGGCCTTGGCGTCGAACTCGACGAGGTGACCGAGACCTACGTGCGCGAGCCGGCGCCCGAGGACTTCGACATCGCCTCCGGCCACATCGAGAAGGGCACCGCGGCGGCGCTGCGGTTCGAGGTGCGCGGGATGAAGGACGGCAAGGTCGCCGTCGTGCTCGAACACGTCACGCGGACGCGCAACGACCTGCGCCCCGATTGGCCGCAGCCCGCACAGGAAGGCGGCTCCTACCGGCTCGAGATCACCGGCGAACCGTCATACGCGGTGGACCTGTGCCTGAGCAGTCCGAACGGCGACCACAACCACGCCGGGCTGGTCGCCACCGCCGCTCGCGTCGTCAACGCGATCCCCGCCGTGGTGGCCGCCGCCCCCGGCATCAGGACGACGCTCGACTTGCCCCTGATCACCGGAAAAGGGCTGTACGCTGGGCAATAAGCCGGGGAGAACATTTCAGAAGGGCGCGCCTATGCGGACCACACTTCGTTATCTCACTCCGCTCGCAGCTGCTGCCGGAGCAGCAGCTGCAATCCTGGCCGCCCCCTGGCCGGCGACCATCGTGCGGCCGAGTCCGGCCTGTACTTCTCTTGATAGCCGTCTTGTTCACGGCCTAGGAGCCAACTTTGCGAACTGAGTTTCGCTATTGCACAATGCTTTTCGCAGGCGCATCCGCCGCTGCGGCACTGACCGCACCCATGGCAGGCGCCCAAACCGATCCAACCCTGCCCGCAGTGCACCGACACCGGTGGTGCTGTGGCTATCGGCGGCTCAACGACCGAATGCGCGACCCCGGGCAACGTCTCGATCAACGCGACCCCGGCCGAGCCGACGTACGTGTATCCGTGGGACGACGAGTTCTACGGGGCCGCGCTGATCATGGGTGGTGGCGGTGGCTACCACGGTGGCGGCGGCGGCCACGGTGGCCGCTGACCACCACACCCGCGGCCGAAGGAGGCCCACAATGCGGTCAAAGATTCGTTATCTCACACCACTTTTCGCGGCGGTGGGCGTATGCGCCTCCGTCCTTGTCGCGCCGGTCGCTGCGGCCGCGCCCGAATGCATCAACACCGGTCCGAACACGACGCAGTGTCAGACCAACGGCAGCTCACAGATCGTCACCTCACCCCCGCCGATCAACAACTGGGGCTGGGGGCCGTGGTGGGGAGGCGGCGGGTTCGTCATCGGATTCGGCGGCTTCGGGTTGGTGAACCCCCGCTAGTTCACGTCGGCAGCAGGTTTCGGCTAACCTAACTTTTCTATTCGTAGTTCCGATAGAAGGTGGGTTGGTTGTCACAGGGCGCCGATGTGCGGTTGCGGCCGAGCTGGATGCTGCTCGGTCCCGCGTTCGTCGCCGCGATCGCCTACGTCGACCCCGGCAACGTCGCCGCCAATGTCAGCGCCGGCGCCCAGTTCGGCTTCCTGCTCGTCTGGGTCATCGTGGTGGCCAACGCGATGGCCTGCCTCGTGCAGTACCTGTCGGCGAAGCTGGGTTTGGTGAGCGGAATGTCGCTGCCCGAGGCCGCCGGGTGCGCGGATGCGACGGCCGAACCGGTTGGCGTACTGGCTGCAGGCCGAATTGGTCGCCATGGCAACCGATCTCGCCGAGGTGATGGGCGGCGCCATCGCGCTGTATCTGCTGTTCGACCTGCCACTGCTCACCGGCGGCGTGATCACCGGAATCGTGTCGCTGCTGCTGCTCATCGTGAAGGACCGCCGCGGCCAACAGGTGTTCGAACGCGTCATCACCGGCCTGCTTCTGGTCATCGCGATCGGTTTCCTGACCACCCTGTTCGTTGAACCGGCTCCCGTTGACGAGGTCGCCGCCGGCCTGGTGCCGATGTTCGAAGGACCCGAGAGCGTGCTGCTCGCGGCGGCGATGCTCGGCGCGACCGTGATGCCGCACGCGGTGTACCTGCACTCCGGCTTGGCCCGCGACCGCCACGGCCACCCCGATCCGGGCCCGATGCGGCGCATGCTGCTTCGGGTCACCCGCTGGGACGTCGGCATCGCGATGGTCATCGCGGGGGCGGTCAACCTCTCGATGCTGCTGGCGGCGGCCACCAATCTGCAGGGTCGCGACAACACCGACTCGATCGAGGGAGCGCATTCGGCGGTCCAGGACACGCTGGGCCCGACGGTGGCATTGCTGTTCGCGATCGGCCTGCTGGCGTCCGGCCTCGCGTCGTCGTCGGTGGGCGCCTATGCAGGCGCGATGATCATGCAGGGCCTGCTGCACGTGTCCATACCGCTGGTGGCGCGGCGGCTGATCACCCTGACGCCTGCGCTGGCGATCCTGGCGATGGGCCTCGACCCCAGCCGCGCGCTGGTGTTGTCCCAGGTCGTGCTGTCCTTCGGAATTCCGTTCGCGCTGATTCCGCTGATACGTCTGACCAGCGATCGGGCGCTCATGGGCGACGACACCAACCACCGCGTGACCACCGCTCTCGGGTGGCTTGTCGCCGCTTTGATCAGCGTGCTGAACGTGGTGCTCATCTATCTGACAGTGATGGCTGACCAGATACCTCAGTACGACGGCTACTCGAACCAGAGGACACTACTCGAATTCCATATGACGAGGCCGGTGAGCTGAAGCGGTTGGTCGATGAGGGTTGATGCAAACGGCCGGCGCCCGCTTCTGCGATCATGGAAGGTGATGCAAGCGGGTCATAGCTACTTCGCCTACGGGTCGAACCTGTGCGTTCGGCAGATGGCGCTACGGTGCCCGGGCGCGGTCAACCCCCGACCCGCGACACTCGCCGACCACGACTGGCTGATCAACGAGCGCGGCGTGGCGACCGTCGAACCGTTCGACGGTTCCCAGGTGCACGGCGTGGTGTGGCAAGTGACCGACCACGACCTCGCCACCCTCGACAGCGCGGAAGGCGTTCCCGTGCGGTATCGCCGCGACCGGCTCACCGTGCACACCGACGACGGCCCGTCTCAGGCGTGGGTCTACATCGACCACCGGGTCGACCCCGGCCCGCCACGGCCCGGCTACCTGGAACGCATCGTCGACGGCGCCCTGCATCACGGCCTGCCGCAGCGATGGGTCGAATTCCTCAAGCGGTGGGATCCCTCGCAGTGGCCCGGACGCACGGCCAAATCGAGTTCACCTGCACCACAGTCACTTTCGGAGTTGCTGGCCGACCCCGCAATCAACGAGGAGATCCAGCTGCGGTCGGGGTTCGGCTTCATGGCTATCCACGGCGGCGGCCTCGAGCAGATGACCGACGTGATCGCTGCGCGCGCCGCCGATGCCGCGAGCGCGTCGCTGTACGTGGTTCACCACCCCGACCACTATCCGCACCACTTACCGTCGGCGCTCTATCGCACCGAGGAGTCCGAACGGCTCACCGAGTTCCTCGAGCACGTCGACGTCGCGATCTCACTGCACGGGTACGGCCGCATCGGCCGCAGCACCCAACTACTTGCAGGCGGGCGCAACCGCGCGCTTGCCGAACACCTCGCGCGCCACGTCGAGGTGCCCGGGTATCAGGTCGTCACCGACATCGACGCGATCCCCCATGAACTGCGCGGCCTGCACCCGGACAACCCGGTCAACCGGATGCGAGGCGGCGGCACACAACTCGAACTCACTCCGCGGGTGCGCGGCATCAGCCCGCGCAGCCAGTTGCCCGGCGATGACGGCCTGTCCCCCGCGACCTCCGCGTTGGTCCAGGGGCTGGCCGCGACCGCGCGCACGTGGGAACTACGCTGAAGATTAGTGCGCATCGCATTCATCGCGGCCCTCCTCGTACTGGGTTTGACGGCCGCGCCCGCCTACGCCCAACCCACCGCGGTCGACACCGCGTTGACCCGCATCGTCGTCGGCAGCGACCTCGCCGGTGGCGTCGCCGTGGTGCGCAGCGGTCCTGACCTCACCCGCTCGGCGGCCGGTTTCGCCGACGTCGAGACCAGGACCGGGTTCGCCCCCAACACCCACGTCCGGACCGCCAGCATCACGAAAACCTTTGTGGCGGCGACGATTATGCAGCTTGTCGCCGAGGGACGGATCGGCCTCGACGCCCCCATCGAGACGTACCTGCCGGGCCGCATCCGCGGCGAGGGCATCGACGCGAACGTGATCACGGTGCGGCAGCTGATGCGCCACCAGAGCGGGCTGCCGGAGTACTTCGACGCCGACACCCCGCCGCCGGACGATCCGACCACCGGCGAGCAACTCCTCGACATGGCGCTGACGCGGCCCGCGCAGTTCGCGCCCGGCACGAGGATGAAGTACACGAACACCAACTACATCGTTCTCGGACTCCTGATCGAGAAGGTGACGGGACGGCCTGTCGCCGACGAGATCACCTGGCGCATCCTCGTGCCGCTGGGCCTGTTCGACACCTACTTCCCGGCGCCGGGCGATACCGGGCTGCGTCCGGCCTTCGCGCACGCCTACGAGTTGGTCGACGGCCGTCGCACCGACGTCACCGACTTCAACGCGTCCGCGGCCAGTACGGCGGGCGGGCTGGTCTCGACGAACGAGGACATGTCGGCGTTCATCACCGCACTCCTCGACGGCCGGATCGTGCCGCGACCGCTGTTGGACCAGATGATGGAAACCGTTCCGATGCCCGACGGCGACGGCCTGCTCTCCTACGGGCTCGGGTTGATGAAGGTGTCGCTGCCGTGCGGCGTCACGGCATGGGGGCACGGCGGTGATATCGACGGGTACCACAGCTTCATGGCCAAGACGTTCGGCGGCCCTGCCATCTCGATGACCTTCACACAGTCGCCCGACGCCTCGTCGCCCGCCACCGACCCGCGCGGCGACGTCATGTCGGCGCTTTTCTGCCCCTCGTAACCCATCCAACCGCGGCCGCGCTCCGAATTAGGGATGTGGATCGCTCCGACCGTTCTCAACGCAACGTCGCAGTCATCGGAAGTGGCGTATCCGGCCTGGTCGGCGCCTATGCCCTGGCACTGCGAGACCGCGTGACCCTCTACGAGGCCGACACCCGGCTCGGCGGGCACGCGCACACCCACTACATCGATGTCGGCCGGGGCGACGGCCACACCGTTGCCGTCGACTCGGCCTTTCTCGTGCACAACGACCGCACGTACCCCACGCTGTGCCGGCTGTTCGACGAACTGGGCATCGACACCCAGGAGACCGACATGTCGATGTCGGTGCGCGACGACGCGAGCGGACTGGAGTACGCGGGCGCCCGCGGTTTCGGCGGCCTTTTCCCGTCGATGTCGTCGTTGACCCGCCCCCGCTACGTGCTGATGCTGGCCGAGGTCAAGAGGTTCCACCACGCCGCGCTGCGCCTGCTCGAAAGCGACGCCGACGAGCGCGACCGTCGGCGACTTCCTCGACCGTCACGGATTCTCGGCGTACTTCATCGACCACTTCATGACACCGCTGATCGCGGCGGTATGGTCGTCGCCGCCAGGGCAGTCGCTTCGCTACCCGGCGCGCTACCTGTTCGTGTTCCTGGAGCACCACGGCATGCTGTCGGTGTTCGGCTCGCCGACCTGGCGCACCGTGGTCGGCGGCTCCGCCACGTACGTCGACGCGGTAGCCAACAACATCGACGAGGTCCGATTGGCCGCCCCGGTGTCCTCGGTGCGGCGGGTGCCCGACGGCGTCGAGGTGACGGCCGGGATCTACGGGCCTCGGCTCTTCGACGCCGCCGTCATCGCGACGCATCCGCACCAGGCCCTGCTGATGCTCGCCGAGCCGACGCCCTCCGAACGAGCGGTGCTCGGCGCCATCGGGTACTCCACCAACCACGCGCTACTTCACACCGACGAGTCGGTGCTACCGAAGCATCGCCGTGCCCGTGCGTCGTGGAACTACCTGACCACTCCCGACGAGGGTCGGGTGCTGGTCACCTACGACGTGACCCGGCTGATGCGGCTGGGCGGCGAGTTCCGGTTCCTGGTGACGCTCGGGGGTCAGGACCACGTCGACCCTGCCACCGTGCTTGCGGAGATGACCTACAGCCATCCGATGTACACGCCGGAGTCGGTTGCCGCTCAACAACTTCTACCGACCCTGGACGACGAGCGCGTGGTGTTCGCGGGTGCCTACCACGGCTGGGGCTTCCACGAGGACGGCGCGGCCTCGGGGCTGCGGGCGGCGCGACGCCTCGGCGCCGAATGGCCGGCCACGTCCCGAGAGGCCGTGCCATGCTGACGCCCGCGATCTACCGCACACGGATCACCCATCTGCGACGTGCACCCGTGCACCACTACTTCGAAACCCGCGGGTACAGCTGGTACGTCGACGTGGACGCGTTGCCGCAACTGCCGCGCTGGCTCAGGCCGTTCGCCCGGTTCGAGGCGCAGCGACCACTTCGACGGTGAGCCGACCGACACCCTGCGGCAACGCATCGACGCGTTCCTCGCCGACCGCGGCGTCGACCTGCGCGGCGGCAAGGTCACCGCCCTCATGCAGGCCCGCGTCCTCGGATACGTGTTCAACCCGATCAGCCTCTACTGGTGCCACGACGCCGCACGGGACCGTGCGCCACATCATCGCCGAGGTGCACAACACCTACGGCGGACGCCATGCCTACCTGCTCCCACCCGACGGCGACCAACCCTCGATCGTGATGAAGAAGCTCTACGTCTCGCCGTTCAACGCCGTCGACGGCCACTATCTGGTGCGGGCCCCGCGACCCGAGGAGAACCTCGACGTGCGGATCTCACTGCACCGCGACAACCAGCCCGCATTCGTGGTGACGCTGCGCGGAACCCGCCGGCGGGCCGGCATCGGCGAGCTCATCCGGCTGCAACTCGTGGCACCGCTTGCGCCGCTGATGGGTGCGATCGGCATTCGGATACAAGGCATCACACTTTGGCTGCGACGCGTTCCCGTCGTGCCGCGTACGAAGTCAGTCGACAAAGAAAGGGTCGAGCAGTCGTGAGCATCGATCTGACGGGAACTCCCGAGGCCACAGTCGATTCCGACAGATGGCCTTCCGTCGCGCGCGTCCCGAGCGGGCCGGTCAGCGCCGCGGTCGGCGCGATCGCGGACCGGCTGTTCCGCCGTGCAGCAGCGCGGCTACCGATCCGGGTCGTCTACCCCGACGGCACGGTGGTCGGCGCCGCCGACCCGACGTTGCCGACGATGTTCGTGCACCGGCCCGAGGCGATGGTTCGCCGGGTGGGCCGCTACGGGCTCATCGGCTTCGGCGAGTCGTACATGGCCGGCGACTGGAGCTCCACCGATCTCGTGGGTCTGCTCACCGAGTTCGCCAAGCGGCTCACCGAGTTGATTCCGCCTGTCCTGCAGCGCTTTCGGCCCCTCGCCGTGGTTCGCCAGCCGCGTTCGCACCACAACAGCCGCGAGCAGGCGCGGCGCAACATCGCCGAGCACTACGACCTGTCCAACGACCTGTTCGCCGAGTTCCTCGACGAGACCATGACGTACTCCAGCGCGCTCTTCGGCAGCCTTCCCGCCGGCCAGTCGTGCCTCGCCGAGCGCCCAACGGACGCAAGATCGACCGACTTCTCGACGCCGCGCGCGTCGGGCCAGGCAGCCGAGTGCTCGAAATCGGCACGGGCTGGGGCGAACTGTGCATCAGGGCGGCGACGCGAGGCGCACAGGTCCGTTCGGTCACGTTGTCCGCCGAGCAGCAGCGACTGGCCAGTCAGCGGGTGGCCGCGGCGGGACTGTCCGACAGCGTCGAGATCGACCTGTGCGATTACCGCGACGTCGACGGCCGTTACGACGCCGTGCTGTCGGTGGAAATGATCGAGGCGGTCGGATACCGGTTCTGGCCCACGTACTTCCAGGCATCTCGACCGGCTCGTGGCGCCCGGCGGCCGGGTCGCGATTCAGGCCATCACGATGCCGCACGACCGGATGCTGGCCAGCCGCAACACCCACACGTGGATCCAGAAGTACATCTTTCCCGGCGGACTGCTGCCGTCGACCGAGGCGATCTTCGGGATCACCGAGCGTCATACCCGGCTGCGCACAGTCGACATGTTCTCGCTGCGACCGGACTACGCCGACACCCTGCGGCTGTGGCGGGAGCGCTTCATCAGCACGCCGGGATGCCGTGGCGGAGTTGGGTTTCGACGACGTGTTCCACCGGATGTGGGAGCTGTATCTGGCCTACTCCGAGGCGGGTTTCCGGTCCGGGTATCTCGATGTCTACCAGTGGACTTTCGAACCGCAGGGCGACGGTCGATGAACTTCGTCGTCGTCTCTGCCGCATCGCTGGCCATCCTCGCCGTGGTGCACGCCACCACGTTCCTCATCGGCCGCCGGATCGGCCGCTACAACGTCGTCGACGCCGCATGGGGCGTGGGTTTCGTCGCGGTGGCTGCGGTCGCCGCCGCAGTTGGAACGGGTGATCTGTTCCGGCGAATCCTGCTGCTCGTTCTCGTCGCGGTGTGGGGACTGCGCCTGGCCTGGCACATGATCGTCAAATCGGCAGGCAAGGGCGAAGACCCGCGCTATCAGGACCTGCTGCACGGCGACTTCTCGGCCGGTCATGTGATCCGCAGGGTGTTCCTCATCCAGGGAGCCGCGACGTGGTTTGTCTCGCTGCCGCTGCAACTTTCGGCCACCCTCGGCCCGACGCCTGTGATCCTGCGACCAGCTGCTCGATCGCCGGCGTCGCGATATGGGCCGTCGGCCTGATCTTCGAAGCCGTCGGCGACCATCAGTTGCGCCGGTTCAAGGCCGACCCCGCCAACAAGGGCGTCATCATGGACCGCGGACTGTGGGCGTGGACCCGGCACCCCAACTACTTCGGCGACGCGTGCGTGTGGTGGGGGCTCTGGCTGGCGAGCATCGCAGGCTGGGTGTCGTTCGCCACCGTGCTGTCGCCGGTCGTCATGACCTACTTCCTGGTGTACGCCACCGGTGCCCGACTCACCGAGAAATACATGGGGAACCGGCCCGGCTTCAGTGAATACCGCTCCCGCACTTCATTTTTCGTACCGCGTCCGCCCAGATCGCGATTACCGTGACGATATTGACAGCGGTGGATAGGCTACGCGCTCGTGACCACGGACCTCGACGAGCTGCTACGTCGGGTGGCCCGGCAGGACGTCGAGGCATTCGCCGCGTTCTATGACAGCACCCGGGCGCGGGTATACGGCCTGGTCACGAGGGTGCTGCGCGATCCCGGGTACAGCGAGGAGACCACGCAGGACATCTACCTGCAGGTATGGCGCAACGCGGCCAGCTACGACCCGTCCGCGGGCTCCCCGCTGGCGTGGCTGATGACCCTGGCGCATCGCCGCGCGGTGGACCGCGTGCGCTCCGAGCAGGCCGCCAGTCAGCGCGAGTCACGCTACGGCGCCGCCAACGTCGACCGGCCGTCCGACCAGGTCGCCGACTCGGTGATCCTGCGCGACGAGCGTCGTCAGGTGGCCGACTGCCTGGGCTCACTGACCGACACCCAGCGAGAGGCCATCCAGCTCGCCTACTACGACGGCCTGACCTACGTCCAGGTGTCCGAGCGCCTGTCGGCCAACCTCGCGACCATCAAATCGCGGATGCGCGACGCCATCCGCGGCCTACGCCGGTGTTTGGGGCTCGCATGACTCAACCGACAGACGACCTGACCGCCCTCGCGACGCCGTACGCGCTGCACGCGATACCCGAATCCGAACGCGCCGACATCGACCGCCGTATCGCGGCCGCGCCGCCGGAGGTCGCCCAGGCCTTCGCCGACGAGGTCCGGGCGGTACGCGAGACCATGGCGGTGATCTCGGCCGCCACCGCCGTCGAGCCACCGTACGAACTGCGCGACCGAGTGCTCGCCGAGATCAGCACCGCCCCGGTGGCGCAGTTGCGGCCCAAGCGCCGGGACGCTGGCGGGCGACGATGCTGGCCGCTGCGGCCGCGGTGGTCATCGGACTCGGCGCGCTCGGGGTTGGATTGGCGCTGCGGCCCGCACCGAAGATGTCGACCGCCGAGCAGGTGTTCGCCGCGCCGGACGTGCGCACCATCTCGGGCGAGATTCCCGGCGGCGGCACCGCGACCGTGGTGTTCTCCCGCGAGAAGAACGCGGGCGTGCTGGTGATGAACAACGTCGCCCCGCCGAAGACGGGCACCGTCTACCAGATGTGGTTGATCAACGACGACGGGCCGCACTCGGCGGGCACGATGGACGCGCAGGCGGTGGCGCCGTCGACGACCGCGGTGCTGCCCGATCTTGACGGGTCGACCACGCTGGCGTTCACCGTCGAACCCCCCGGCGGTTCACAGCAGCCGATCCTCTGAGCCGTTCGCCGCGCTGCCACTGACTTAGGTTCCTTCGAGCGTGGCCGCGGCGGCCTCGGCGATCACGTCGGCGACGTCGTGTCGACGCTGCCACGCCTGCCGTTGCCGCATCGCCCCGTTGCCCTGCTCGGCGATGCGGTCCAGTTCGTTCGTCACCAGGTCGTAGTCGCCGACCGCCTCGAGCGCGGGCCGGACGTGCTCGACCATGCGGCCCAACAACATTCGTGCCGGTGCGCTCTCGTGGCCTTCGGTCAGGTCGAGCGCATCGCCGGCAAGGCCCTCGCGCGCCGACTTCCAGTACGCCGGCCCGCAACGCATGGGGTGTCAGCGGCGGCACGGACTCCCCGCGCCGCTCCTCGTCGAGCGCCGTCATCACCGAAGCCCGGATCAGCACGGCCAGCAGCACCGTCTCGGACACCGTCGCCGGGACATCGGCGACGCGCACTTCGATGGTCGGGAAGTTCGCCGACGGGCGGACGTCCCAATAGACCATGCCGTCGTCGAGTATCGCCCCGGCGTGGTGCAGCATCTGGACGACGGCGTCGTATTCGTCGGCGGAGTCGAACCGCGGCGGCGGTCCGGCGCTGGGCCACCGCGCCCACAGCACACTGCGCCAGCTGGCGTAGCCGGTGTCGGTGTTGCGGTAGACCGCCGAGTTCGCGGTCAGCGCGAGCAGGAGCGGCAGCCACGGCCGCAGCCGGTTGCTGACCTGGATTGCGGCTTCGCGGGTCGGCACCGCGACATGTACATGAGCGCCGCAGATGCCCTGCTCGTGCGCGATCATGCCGAACCGGTCGGCGATCTGGCGGTAGCGCGGGGTGTCGGTGATCGGGAACTCGTGCGGCACGGTGGGTGGCAGCCCGACGGCCAGCAGCCGGGCGCCGCCGGCCTCGGCGGCCTCCGCCGCGATGCGGCGCAGCCTGCTCAGCTGGTCACCGAGTTCGCGGCTGCCGCCGACCACGTCGGTGGTGGTCTCGACCTGGCAGCTGGTCAGCTCGAGCTGCAGCTTCACCCCGCGCTCGGCCGCGTGACCGGCGACCGTCTCGTTGACGGCGACCGGTTCGCCCGACGCGGGATCGGCGAGGAGGAATTCCTCCTCGACGCCGATCGTGGGATGAGTGGTCATGGGCTGGGATACAGATCCGGCCCGTCGGAATGTTTTCACGACGGGCCGGATCGGGGGTGACAAGTCCTTAGCTGTGGACCTCGGGGGGTCGAAGTCGGCGGCAAAATGATGCCCACTACCGCCACCGGCTAAACCTCTCAGGCCAAACTCCTACGATCGGCGAATGGTCAAAGATTTCCGGTTCGGCGTCGGACTGCAGGCCGCGCGTCGTCAGCGATCCGTCCAGGACTGGGCGCGTCGCGCAGAGGGCATGGGATACGACGTCGTCCACATGGCCGACCACCTCTATACGACCGCGCCCTTCCCGATGATGACCGCGATGGCGATGGCGACCGAGAAGCTGCGGGTCGGCACATTCGTGCTGAACGCGGGCTTCTACCGGCCCGCACTGCTGGCCCGCGACGTGACGTCGCTGCGTGACCTCAGCGGCGGCCGCTTCGACCTCGGCCTCGGCGCGGGATACGTCAAAGAAGAGTTCGAGCAGGCCGAACTGCCGTACCCCACCGCAGGCCAGCGCGTCGACTGGCTGCGTCACGTCACCGAGCACATGAACGAGCACGCACCCGACGTGCCGATCCTCATCGCCGGCAACGGCGACAAGCTGCTCACCCTCGCCGCGCAGCGGGCGAACATCATCGGCCTGACCGGCGGGGCACCGATCGGTGCGGACTCCGACCCTCTGGCCGACCGCATCGCCTTCGTCCGCGACGCCGCGGGCGAGCGCTTCGACGAACTCGAACTCAACATTTCCGTGATCGCCATGCCGACCGACGATTCGGGGGTGCCCGACCTGTCGCTCGTCCAACGGTTCCTGCCCGACCTGTCCGAGGACGAGATGTTGCGCACCCCCGCGGTGCTGTCGGGCTCGCCGAAGCGACATCGCCGACACCATCCGCGGCTACCGCGACAACTACGGCGTCACCTACATCACCGTGCAGCAGCAGCACGGTGAGGCTTTCGCCAAGGTCATCGCCGAACTGCGGTGACGCTTACAGCCAGAGGTACAGGCCCGACAGGACTGCCCAGATGACGAAGCAGTAGGCCTCGAACATCGCGCGCAGTGCAATAGGCGCGTGGCGCAGTTCCATGAAGTCCAGGCCGACGAGGCGCACCTTGATCGCGGCGATCGCCAGCACGACGACCGCCACCACCGAGCCGGTGCCGTGTTCGGCGCCGACGGCCCACGAGACGACCGTCGCCGCAACGAGCACCAGCCAGGAGAAGCCCGCCCGGTTGTGGACCAGCTGCAGCACCGAGGGACCCTTCATCAGCTCACCAGATACAGCAGTGCGAACAGGAAGATCCACAGCAGATCCACCAGATGCCAGAAGCACGCGCCGCCCTCGACGAACGCCATCCGGGTGGCGCTCAGTTCGGAGCGCCGGGCCTGCGTCAGGAGTAACGCCAGCACCCCGATGCCGACACACACGTGGAAGAGATGCAGTCCGGTCAGGACGAAGTAGTAGAGAAAGAAATGGTTCGCTCCGGGGCCGTGACCGCTGGTGGCCAGTGCGACGTACTCGAACACCTTGAGTCCGATGAACACCAGACCGCACGTGATTGCGGCACAAACAGCACTCTTCGCAATGGATTTCGTGCCGGCGCGGATCGCACCGAGGGCGACCACGACACAAAGCGAACTGGTGAGCAATACCAGGGTGTTGGCCACCCCGACACCGATGTGCAGTGACGTGCGGGCGACGTCGAACACCTCGGGCGCCTTCGCCCGCTCCACCATGAAGGTGACGAAGAAGACGCCGAACACCAGCATGTCGCCGAACAGGAACACCCAGGTGCCGGACTCGCCGGGGATCCGCCGGGCGGATGGTTCGCCCGGCATCGTCGACGCCTCCGTCACGTTGCGGGGACGGACTGCCGGCCCGCGGCCTCCTGCGCCGAGATCGACCGCAGGATCACCACGGTGGTGCCGATCATCCAGGCGATAAGTGCGAAACCGGGTATGTAGTAGGCGAATACGCCATTCCACGCCAACGGCCCGTCGCTCATCGCCACCACGACGCAGCCGGGCAACGACAGCATCGCAACCCAGATGTTGAGATATCCGTACCAGCGGGGGAAGGTCGGCGGGTCACCGCTGTCGACGAACGACGCGATCGCCAGCGTCGTGTTCTGGATGACCAGCGTGCCGACGATGCCGATGAACCACAGCCAGAACAGGTCGTTGAACGCCTGGGTGATTTCCGGGGAGCGTTGTGCGGGCCGAAAGGCCGCTGCCGCCAACGCCATTAGCGAGAACATCAATGCCGGTGTGAAGAAGGCCCCGGCGAGCAACTGTGTCAGCGACAGCATGCCCCACTGGCCCTCGACCCGGCGTATCCGCAAGACGATGGTCGCGTGGAACGGCAGTGCGAGCACCGCCACGAGGAGCGCTCCCGCGATGCCGAAGCGCACCCACAAGTTCTCGTCGATCAAGAACTGGGAGATCTCCTCGGCCGAGGCGGTGGGCGACAACGGTGGAAAGAGCTTTGCCACTCCCGAGAAGAAGATGGTGTACAAGACGATCATCGCGGTGCCGCACCAGGCACCAATGCGCTGCAACTTCAGCTCCACGCCCGAAACGCTACCGGCGAACAGATGCTCCACACGCCGCTTTCGTGAAAGTTTTGACAAAATTGCCAAAACATCGACCTTCGCCGACGCGGGCCGGGCGACCTCAGCAGGTAAGCTCCCAGCGGTCACGCCCTCGTAGCTCAGGGGATAGAGCACGGCTCTCCTAAAGCCGGTGTCGCAGGTTCGAATCCTGCCGGGGGCACCATCTGACCAGCACTGATGTGCCGGTGTGCAAGAATCGTGCAACTGCGCCTCCTTCACTACTTGCTTCACGCCGTGAGGGCCTTGCGCGGACCTCTAGGTCATCCCCGGCGTGACGAGCTGCCTCCATAGGTACTAGAGGGGATTGCCAGCGGGTGTGTTGTGCAGGTGTGTGCGGGCCGGTGAGGTCCGGATGAGGGTGGGCGCTGACGAGGCTCAGGAGCCGCGCACCAGGGTCACGACGTGACCGCAGTAGCCCAGCATCCGGTAGTTGGCCCCCATGCGCTGCTCTCGTACCGGACGATCCGCATCGCACTGAGGGCATCGCACGGTGGTGGGCTCTGAGGGGCGGAGTGCTCGCTCACTTCTCTTTGCCATGCTAAGGATACTGAGGCCACTTTTCACAGCCGTCAATTTTTGTGACGAAGCCGTCATTGGCCTATGCCCTCACCCCAGGGGTGACCTCTCTGTAGGTGTTTGCCGCCGGTGAGGTCCGGATCACGGTGGGCACTAAGTCCTTTCAGTAGGGTCCAAATCCCCATTCCGAGCGTTGCGTGGTGAACAACTACGTGGTGAACAACTATTCGTGCAGGGGGGTCACGGCGGTGGCCTGACTACCAAGTCCCGCGCCAACCACAGACGCGGGGCCGTGAGGTCGTCTATCGGCGGCGACTGAAAGCCTCACGGCGAAGGCTGCCGCCGTGACAACCCGCGCAGTTGATCGGCGCAAGCGACCGCTGTAAACGTCGGTGAGAGGCAGATGATTCGACACATGACACGACGCCTTCGGGGGCCCGGAGCGGCCGCGGCTGATGACCTCTCACGCGAAGCTTGGCATCGCCGCCCCTTTTGTTGGCTTCGTCTCGCGGCCAATATTATTGCGAGCGTCAATTAGTCTCCGATACCTTGTCAGCCGTGAATCACGAAGCCTGGTCTAGCCTGGATCTCCGAATTCGGTCCATCGACGGTGTCGTGGTGTTGACGGCGTGCGAGGAGCTCGACGCACTGAAC
Organism: uncultured Alphaproteobacteria bacterium; assembly: GCA_963807865.1. Lineage (GTDB taxonomy): Bacteria > Pseudomonadota > Alphaproteobacteria > Rhizobiales > Xanthobacteraceae > VAZQ01. The sequence continues at coordinate 22,287 of CAWEDK010000039.1, forward strand.
GCACCGCAGTTGGCAGAGCGATTCACTCTCAGCCTTACGAACACGCAGATCGCAGCCGTGGTCGTCAATCTGCTCAACCTGCAATTCTTGGCTTCCGCGGGCATGACCGTTCTCTTAGAAGGACAGCGAACCTCCAGCCAGTTAGACAAGCGGTTTAACGTCGTCGCTGATGGCCCCGCAACAAGTCGCCCGATGAAAATGGTCGGCCTCGACCAAGAAATCAATCTGCACTCAAACCTCGAATCTGCACTGAGCAGCGTCTAGGAATGGATCGGGTTACCTGATGGGGGGCCTGCCGGCGGGTCAGGTCGGAGGAATGACGGAAGACGGCCCGCCCGTGGGAGTTGCCTGCGCACTTACTAAAGGGAACTATCTGGCCATCGAACGACGCCAACCATCCCAGACCGAATCATTTTTAAGACGTTGTTGCATTCTTGCCAAAGAATGTACGACTAATACACCCTTAATCTGATTGCTCAATCCGAGGATGGCGGGACTGGCTATTTTGGGGTATGCGCTGCAGCGAGGCCGTTCGCATCGATAGCCGCCACCTTGGCGTCGGTCATCGAGTGGACGATTGATTCCGGGTGACCCGGGTGCTAGGCGACTTTATCGAGCAGATGTTCGGCGGTTAGCGCCCTTGGACGGACGACGCGCAATGCCCGCGGGCGGACGACAACCAATGACCCCGATCGGACGATACCGAGGGGCCCCGGACGGGCGAAGTGCGCGATGCCCGTTGTGCGTAATGCGCCACCGGCTTTGGCCTGGCGATATCCCACGCGCACCCCGGCCAGGGTAATGAAACCAAGCCCACCGACGCCTGGCAAAGCAGCAGCGGCCAGCGCCCACAGTGAAACGGTTAGCAGGATTTCGCCGACGATATGCCGGAAAGAGGACCCTGCACGGATCGGAAACGCGGCATCGGGCGCTGGTCGTGCCATCTCGGACGCCGCTGACGCGCGACCTAGCGCAATCACATCGGGCGTGGCAACCGTGGTTGCCTCGTTGGTCACCGGCAGCCCCGAGACACCGGCGAGTGGCGGGCCCGAGATACCGGCAAGTGGCAGGCCCAGCGGCGATCGCGACGCCACCGACGCACCCGCGGCTGCCGACAACCCCGGGCCGTGGATGCCTGCCACTTCGCCCACTACAGGCTGCACCCCAACGATGCCCAACAAGAAGGAAAAAAGGTCGGAGGGCAGTTGCGCGAGTAGGACGACCGCGCCGCCGACCGAGTTGAGCATGTCCTGAACAAACGCCCTGACGTCAAAGCCTGGCGCCCCGGCGATGCCCAACAAGACGGAATAAAGGTCGGCGGGCAGTTGTGTGAGCGGGACGACCGTACCGCCAACCGAGGTCGGGATGTCCTGAACCAACGCGCTGACATTAGTAACTGGCCCGACCACATTCGGAACAGGGGCCACCGCATCAGAAACCGGCGCCACCGCATCAGGAACCGGCGCCACCGCATCAGAAACCGGCGCGACCTCGTTCGGAAGTGCGGCGACCAGATCAGGAACGGCGGCACCAAGGTCCGAGCGGTCTTTCGTCTCATCCTTGGTGTCCGTGCCGCCAGTCTCGTTCTTCGGCTTTTTCGCGCCGGTGGAAGGCTGCTGGCCTGAGTGCCCGCTCGAGCCAAGCGAGCCATCCTTGGTGCCCGTGCCGCCAGGCTCGTCCTTCGGCTTTTTCGCGCCGGTGGAAGGCTGCTGGCCCGAGGTGTTGCTTCCGTGACCGCCGTGCGCAGCAGAATTGCCGGAATCGGCATCGGCAACGGCGACCCCAGCACTACCGATCAGCAGGCTCGCCGCGAGCACGCAAACACCCGCTGCGAAGCGCAAATACGACAGAACCACAATCAGCCCCCGCCCAGGCGATCTGCTACTGTCCCGACCTCGGCACATTCTGGCATAGGTCCGGCCATTGCGTATAGGGCTTTGCAAGCTAATCCGCGCGAACGGTGAGCAAACCATTCCTACGATGCGTTAATGTCAAATCCACACGATCATGCAGCTGCTAACGATGACTGCGCCCAGCTGGCTCGGGCGAACTGACCAAGACCCGCGCCGGGTGGGCAGTGCGCCGCCAACCGAGTGCATCAACGGTCACCTGCTCAGCCCCGGCCAGGTGCTCGTCGGACATCAGCCGTGTACCTGTCAGGGCAGTCATATGGGGTGGACGTGCTTGGTCTGCGATGCCACGTTTTATTGGCCGCCGACCGATCCGACATGCTCAGTGCTGATGGGCGCCGCGCGGGTTCGCTGACTGTCGAATGTGGCAATGGTCAATCGGATTTATACCAATGGTTGGCTCGGCGGCGGCTGCTTTCGCGCGCGACATCAGCGCGGAACTGGTGAAGGTCCTGGACTGCGTCCCGGTATCGGTCCTCCTGGCTCTCGTGGCGTCGACGGAATGCCCGCCATATACGAGTGCCCGGGCGGAGTTTCGGGTAGTTCTGGGAGCCCGTTAAGTCGCCGAAGTCCGTAAGTTCGTCAGCAATGGGCGGCCTCGCTTTGGTTGCTCGAATCGCCCATCGAATCAGCTCATACACCGCAACGAATACCAGAGCGATGAGCACGACAGCGACAGTCTCGTGGACCTTACCTGCAGCGAGGTGACCGACTACCGCTACCAGACCAAGGAGTAAGCCCACAGCCTGACCTGCACTCATATCAGAAAATGTACGCGGGTGTCCCCTCGCTGGAAAGCAGTCGACCTGCCAACTGAAGTGACATGCCGACCAGACGTGATACTGGCCGCCGACCGATCCGACATGCTCACTGCTGCACGGTGCCGCCCGGGTGCGCTGACGGCTATTTCCGAGAATCGATAGCAATCAGCGACAACTCTCCGTTGCAAAAGCCGGTGTCGCAGGATCCTGCCGGGGGCACTTTGTGAACCAGGCGCCACGTCACGCGCTGGTTTCGCGGTGCGGATCGGCGACGGGCTTCGATTCGGCAGACCCGCGCTGACGCAGGAAGATCGACAGTCCGATGATCGCCGCGACCGCGATGAACTCGCTCTGCCAGTTCTGCATCGACTCGAACCAGAACTGAGCGGTGGTCACGTAGCGCCACACCGAGATGGCGGCCTGCCCGTGCTGGATCTGCTCCTCGTTGAACGCGCTGACACCGCCGATCGCGTGCAGCGCCCACGATGCGAAGAACAGCGCGAAGAACGCGATCGCCAACGAGTGCTCGTAGACGGCCAACGGCCATCCGCCGCGCTTGACGGGCCACGGCGAATTCCTGCTTGGCGGCTTCGCGCGGGTCGGCATCCTGAGGCGCCGTCTTGTTCAACGGTTTCGACTCCGAGGAACCCTTCTGATACAGAAATGCCGTCAGGACGACGTACATCCCCATCTGCAGGAACTCGGATTCCCAGTTCTCGAACGTCGCCTCGACGAAGTCCCCGGTCGTCAGGTACTGCAGCACCGAGATCTGTTCGGTCGAGCCGTGCTCGAGCTGTTCCTCGTTGTAGGTGGCGGCGCCGGAGACGATCATGCCGATGAAGAACACCGCGAACAGGCCGACGCACGCCAGCAGTAGTCCGTTCTCGTGGACGATGTCGCGCACCGACCGCCGATTCGGCGCGGCTGCGCGTCAATGGGTGCTCCGGGTGTCGATCACCTGTTGCGCGATGTCGGCCAGCCGGGTGTTGCTGTCCTGCGACAGCCGCTTCAGCATCTCGAACGCCCGCACGTCGTCGACGCCGTAGCGCTCCATGATGATGCCCTTGGCCTGGCCGATGCGGTCCCTGGTCGTCAGGGCCGACTGCAACTGCTCGCCCTGGCGGCTGGCCAGGATCGCTGCCGCGGCATGCGCGGCGAGCACCGATCGCGGTGGTCTCGTCCTCGCCGTCGAAGGCGTGCGGCCTTGAACGCGAACAGATTCAGCGCCCCGGCGGTGCGGTCGGCGGTATACAGCTTGACCGACACGCCGCTGAGGACGCCGAGTTCAACGGCCGCCGGCGAGTACTGCGGCCAACGCTCCTCGGTGCGGAAGTCCTCGGTCCGCACGATCAGATCGTCGAGCGCCGCCTGCACACACGGGCCCTCCTCGATACTTCATCTGGAGCTCGTCGAGTTTGTGCGGCAGTTCGGAGGTGCTCGCCGAGCGACTCGAACTTTCCGCCCTTGCCGAGGAGCAGAACGCCTGCGGTGTCGACTCCCGGGATGAGCTCCTTCGCCGTCGCCGTGACGTCGCACAGCACCTCGTCGACGCTGCGCGGCGCGGCGGCAGCACGCGCCAGCTCGGCCATCCGCTGAGCTAGGTCGTGGTTCCGCGACTTCGGTCATCGCTACAGGCTTCCCACTCCGGCTGTCCAATACACGAACGTTTGTCATCTCACACAGCGGGCATCGCTTGTACAGGCTTGCGTGGCGGTCGACCACCACGTCAGCCGAGGTCTCGTCGGTTCAGACCTCGAGCCGGCGGGGCCGTCCTTGGCGCCCGATTCGCCCGAGTCACTCTCTTAGTTGTAGTAACGTCAGCGTCATGGGCAGCCCCAACGTCTGGATCCTCGGCGGGTATCAGAGCGATTTCGCCCGCAACCTCACCCGTGAAGGGCACGACTTCGCCGATCTGACCGCCGAAGTGGTGGACTCCACGCTGGCAGCGGCGCAACTCGACGCGTCCGACATCGAGGTCGTGCACCTCGGCAACGCCTTCGGCGAGATGTTCGCCCGTCAGGGACACCTCGGCGCGATGCCCGCCACCGTCAACGACGGGTTGTGGGACACTCCCGCCTCACGCCACGAAGCCGCGTGCGCGTCGGGCAGCGTCGCCGCGCTGGCGGCCATGGCGGATCTTCGGTCCGGCGCATACCGGACGGCTCTGGTCATCGGCGTCGAACTGGAGAAGACGGTTCCCGGCGACACCGCCGCCCAGTACCTCGGCGCCGCCGCATGGACCGACCACGAGGGCGCCGACGCCAAGTTCATGTGGCCGCACATGTTCGACCAGGTGGCCGGCGAGTACGACCGGCGATACGGCATCGACGAGATCCACCTGCGTGCGATCGCCGCAACTCAATTTCGCGAACGCGCGCACCAATCCCAACGCGCAGACCCGCGATTGGACGGTGCCCGACCCGCTGCACCGACGACGACGACGATCAACCCGGTCATCGAGGGCCGGTTGCGTCGCTTCGACTGCAGCCAGATGACCGACGGCGGTGCGGGGATCGTCCTCGTCACCGACGAATGGCTGCGCGACCATCCCGAGCGCGCGCCCGATCGGGCGGATCGACGGCTGGGGCCACCGCACGGTCGGCCTGGGCCTGCAGCAGAAGCTCGACCACTCTGCCGACGATCCCTACGTGATGCCCCACGTGCGGCGAGCGGTGCTCGACGCACTCGACCGCGCCCACGTCACCCTCGACGACGTCGACGGCTTCGAGGTTCACGACTGCTTCACCCCCAGCGAGTACCTCGCCATCGACCACATCGGCCTCACCGGCCCCGGCGAATCGTGGAAGGCGATCGAGAACAACGAGATCGAGATCGGCGGTCGGCTGCCGATCAACCCCAGCGGCGGGCTGATCGGCGGCGGGCATCCCGTCGGCGCATCCGGCGTGCGGATGCTCCTCGACGCCGCGAAACAGGTCAGCGGCGGCGCGGGCGACTACCAGGTCGAGGGCGCAAAGACGTTCGGCACGTTGAACTTCGGCGGCAGCACCGCCACCACCGTCAGTTTCGTCGTGAGCGGAGTGTGAGATGACCACAGCCAATGTCGAGGTCGTCGGCAAGTACCTGTCGACGCTGCCGGAGGACGACGACCACCCGTACCGCACCGGGCCGTGGCGCCCGCAGACCACCGAGTGGGACGCCGACGACCTGACGGCCGTCGAGGGCGAGATCCCGCACGACCTCGACGGTGTGTACCTGCGCAACACCGAGAACCCGCTGCATCCGGCGCTGAAGTTCTATCACCCGTTCGACGGGGACGGCATGGTGCACGTCGTCGGATTCCGGGACGGAAAGGCGTTCTACCGCAACAGGTTCGTCCGCACCGACGGATTCGCCGCGGAGAACGAGGAGGGCGGCCCGCTGTGGCCGGGCCTCGCCGAGCCGGTGCAGCTCGCCAAGCGCGACAAGGGTTGGGGTGCAAGGACATTGATGAAGGACGCGTCGAGCACCGACGTCATCGTGCACCGCGGCACCGCGCTGACGAGCTTCTACCAGTGCGGCGACCTCTACCGCGTGGACCCGTACTCCGGGGAGACCCTCGGCAAGGAGGACTGGGGCGGCCGGTTCCCGTTCGACTGGGGCGTGTCGGCGCATCCGAAGGTCGACGATCGGACCGGCGAGCTGTTGTTCTTCACCTACAGCAAGGAGGCGCCGTACATGCGCTACGGCGTCGTCGACGCCAACAACGACCTGGTGCACTTCACCGACGTCCCGCTGCCCGGGCCGCGGCTCCCGCACGATATGGCGTTCACCGAGAACTACGCCATCCTCAACGACTTTCCGCTGTTCTGGGATCCCAAGCTGCTGGCGGCCGACGTCCACCTGCCGGGGTTCCACCGCGACATGCCGTCGCGGTTCGCCGTCATCCCCCGCCGCGGCGGAGCCGAGGACATCCGGTGGTTCGAGGCCGACCCGACGTTCGTGCTGCACTTCACCAACGCCTACGAGGACGGCGACGAGATCGTGCTCGACGGCTTCTTCGAGGGCGACCCGAACCCGGTCGACACGCTCACGGGCGACAAGTACAAGAAGGCATTCCGGTACCTCGCCCTCGACGGGTTGCAGACCCGACCTGCACCGCTGGCGGTTCAACCTCGTCACCGGCGAAGCGCGCGAGGAGCGGTTGTCGGACTCCATCACCGAGTTCGGCATGATCAACGGCGGCTACGCGGGCGGCAAGTACCGCTACACCTACGCCGCGACGGGCAAGCCCGGCTGGTTCCTGTTCGACGGGCTGGTCAAGCACGACGTCGCAGACCGGGGCCGAGGAGCGGTTCGCCTTCGACGACGGTGTGTACGGCAGCGAGACCGCGATGGCGCCGCGCGTCGGCAGCACCGCCGAGGACGACGGCTACCTGGTCACGCTGACCACCGACATGAACGCCGACGCCTCGTACTGCCTGGTGTTCGACGCCGCCCGAGTCGCCGACGGCCCGGTGTGCAAACTCGCACTGCCGGAACGGATTTCCAGCGGAACCCACTCCACCTGGGCGCCGGGTTCGGAGCTGCGGCGCTGGCGGGACACCGACACCGCGGCCGGGGCGATCGGCCTGTAGGTGCCGCAGGCGGCCCCAACGCCGTCGCCCGCATGCTGGGCCTGCTCGGCGACGAGTGGACGCTGCTGGTCGTCCAGCAGGCGCTGCTGGGTGCGACGCGGTACGGCGAATTCCAGGCGCGACTGCCGATCTCGAATTCGGTGCTGACGGCGCGGCTGCGGTCGCTGACCGGCGAGGGCGTGCTCGATCGTCGGGCCTACCAGTCGAATCCGCCGCGGTCGGAGTACGTCATCACCGCGCGCGGGCGGTCACTGTGGCCGGTGCTGGTGTCGATCTGGGAGTGGGAGCGCCGCTGGGTGCCCGACCACGCCGACCCGCTGCCCGGCATGCGCCACAGCACCTGCGGCGGCGACTTCACCCCGGTCGTCACCTGCGGCTCGTGCGGCGAGTCCGCGAGCGAGAAAGACGTTGTCGCACAGTGGGGCCCGAGCGGCTCATGGCCGCGATCCATACCCGTGGCCACCGCCACCCGGCGGCGTTCCGAGTCCGACCAGGCCGCCGGGTTGTTCCCGCAGACGATGAGCGTCATGGGCAACCGCTGGGGTTTCGCGCTTCTGGTCGCCGCGTTCGTCGGCGTCAGCCGGTTCACCGATTTCCAGACACAGCTGGGCGCGCCTCCCGGTTCGATCGCCGACCGGCTGTCGATCTTCACCGCCAACGGCGTGTTCGAGGTGTCCGACAACAGGTACCGCCTGACCGAGAAGGGCCGGGCGCTGTTTCCCGTCCTGGTGACCGCGCTGCAGTGGGCGCAGCGGTGGTACCAGGCGCCCGAAGGGCCGGCGGTGATCCTCACCCACACGGCGTGCGGCCGCCGGTTCAGCGCGGTGCTGACGTGCGATCAGTGCGCAGAGCCGCTGCGCGGCGCGCATGTCCACCCGACGCGCCGAACCTGAGCTTGTGCTCGACTTTCCGCCGAAACTCGAACAAAAGTTCAGTTTCGAACTGCCAAAATCGCCGAAAATTTCTGGCACTCTCGCATAGGAGAGTGCTAATCTCGCTGGTGCACAGTGATTTGGTCGCCCGCCAGGGTGGCGGGCTCTGAGTGACATAGGAGGTGGATTACTGTGCTTCGTTTTGATCCGTTCAGTGACCTTGACGCGTTGACCCGGGGACTGCTGACCAGCCAGACCGGATCAACTCGCACCCCTCGGTTCATGCCGATGGACCTGTGCAAGATCGACGACCACTACGTCCTGACCGCCGACCTACCCGGTATCGACCCCGGCTCGGTGGATGTCGACGTCGACAGCGGCACCCTCACGATCTCCGCGCATCGCACCGCCCGTTCCGAGGACGCCGCGCAGTGGCTCGCCAACGAGAGGTTCTTCGGCACCTACCGCAGGCAGCTATCGCTCGGCGAAGGCATTGACGCGACAGCGATTTCGGCGACGTACGAGAACGGTGTGCTCACCGTGACGATCCCGCTCGCCGAACGCGCCAAGCCGCGCAAGATCGAGGTCGCTCACAGCGGCCGCCAGCAGTCGATCGAGCCGACCACCGTCGACTCCGAGTAGCCGCTCAATCGAGACTGCGGGCAGATCGCGATTCAGCCCGAAACAGCGATCTGTCCGCAGTTTCGATATCCATTACGCCCGAGATACGCGTACCCGCGCGGTGAATCTACGCGTCGGCGCTGATGTTTGTCGGTCGCGATCGCCGCAGGCTGGCTAGCATGAGCGAAATTGACGCGGCCGTGCTGAACTGGAGCGACCTGGGCGTGAGCGAGCTGGTACCCACCGGAACGGTGACGTTGCTGCTGGCCGACGTCGAGGGCTCGACGCGGCTGTGGGAGACGCAGCCCGACGAGATGACCGCCGCGTTCGCCACCCTCGACCGGACGCTGGCCGAGGTGGTCGGTGCCCACGGCGGCGTGCGGCCCGTCGAACAGGGTGAGGGCGACAGCTTCGTCATCGCCTTCGGGCGGGCGAGCGACGCGGTGGCGTGCGCGCTCGACCTGCAGCGCGCGCCGCTGGCGCCGATCCGGCTGCGCATCGGCTTGCACACCGGCGAAGTCCAGCTGCGCGACGAGTCCAACTACATCGGGCCGACCATCAACCGCACCGCCCGTATTCGCGACCTCGCGCACGGCGGACAGACGGTGTTGTCCGGCACCACAGCCGATTTGGTACTGGACCGCGTTCCGGACGAAGCCTGGCTGGCTGAGCTCGGCACACATTCGGTCCGGGATCTGCCGCGGCCCGAACGGGTCGTCCAGCTCTGTCACCCCGACGTCCGCAACGAGTTCCCGCCACTTCGCACCGCGAAAGCCGCTCGCTCCCATAATCTCCCGGCGCAGCTGACCAGCTTCGTCGGACGTGCCGAGCAGATCGATGAGGTCGCGCGCGACTGCTGCGCGACAACCGGCTCGTCACACTGACCGGTGCAGGCGGCGCAGGTAAGACGCGCCTCGCCATCGAGACCGCGGGCCAGTTGGCCGAGGAATTCGATGACGGCGTGTGGTGGATCGACCTGGCGCCGGTCGCCGACCCCGTCGTGGTGCCGGTCACCGATCGCCCGCACCCTCGGGCTGCCCGACCAGCCGGGACGGTCTCCGATGGAGACGGTGCTGCGGTTCATCAGTGACCGGAAAATCCTTCTGCTGCTTGACAACTGCGAGCATCTACTGGATGTCTGCGGCGAGACGATCACGACGCTGCTCAACGGCTGCCCGCGGCTGACGATCCTGGCGACCAGCCGGGAGACCGTATCGGTTGCCGGCGAGGTCACCTGGCGCGTGCCATCGCTGTCGGTGGACGACGAGGCCGTATCGCCTGTTCATCGATCGCGCCCGGCGGGCGCGGCCGACCTTCCGCGCCGCGGGCGAGGACGCCGACCTGGTCGCGGACATCTGCCGACGCCTCGACGGCATGCCGCTGGCGATCGAATTGGCGGCGGCGCGGGTGCGGGCGCTGTCGCTGCGCCAGATCGCCGACAGCCTCAACGACAGGTTCCGGCTGCTGACCGGCGGCGCCCGGAACGTGTTGCGGCGCCAGCAGACCCTGCGGGCCTCGGTGGACTGGTCTCACGCGCTGCTGACCGACGCCGAGCGCACCCTGTTCCGCAGACTGGGTGTCTTCATGGGTGGTTTCGATCTCGAAGCCGCGCAAGCCGTCGCAGCGATCACCGAGGCAGAGCAGTTCCAGATCCTCGACCAGCTCAGCCTGCTGGTCGACAAGTCGCTCGTCATCGCCGACGACGAGTCGGGAGTCATGCGGTTTCGCCTGCTCGAGACGATGCGGCAGTACGCGCTCGAGAAGCTCAGTGAGTCAGGCGAAGCCGACGAGGTGCGCGACCGCCATCGCGACCATTACGTCGGCGGCCGCAGCCGCGCGCGAGCGCGGCGATGCGACTGGTCGAGTGGGCCGAATGCGGAGATCGACAACATTCGCGCGGCGCACACGTGGAGTGTCGACAAAGCGGATTTCGAGACGGCGCTTGGCTTCGTCTCGTCGCTTCAGCGGCTGTGGGTCAATCGCGGCCGCTTTCTTGAAGGCATCGCGGCATTCGACGCCGTCTTCACCGATGGGCGGTATCGCGACGCCGACGTCGCCGCCCGAGTCTGGGTCCGCGCGGTCAGCGCGGATAAGGACATCCTGGCGGCGTGGATCGGCGTGCCGGCCAGCCTGGAGCGCGCCGAGGAGGTTCTGGCGGCGGCGCGCGAACTCGGCGACCAGGATCTGGTCGATCTGGGCCCTCGCCGCGTGCGGCGGCATGAGCTATTACAGTCCCGAATCGGCACGGCGCTACTTCACGGAGGCGGCCGAGCTTGGCCCAGGTGGTGGACAACCTGCCGATGCTCTGTCACATTCGCGGCTATCAGGCCTTTTCCGCCAACGTCGCCGGGGAGCCGATTGACCTCACGGTTGGCCGCCGAGGAGGGCCGCGACATCGCGGACACGATCGGTGACCGCTTCATGTCGCGGTTCTGTCGCATCTGGCAGGGCATGGCGCTGGTGGCCGAGGGCGACATCGCCAAGGGGCGTGATGTGCTCACGTCGCTGCTCGAAGAGACACAAGCGGCGAACGAACGGATGTTGACGCTGATCGGGCATCGCGGGTCGTGTGTACCGCGTATGCCTTCGCAGGGAGATGTCTCGGCAGCGGCAGAAATAGCGCGATCAACTCATGCGACTGTCGACGGCGCATGGGCGGGTTCCATGAGGACGCTATTTTATCGATTTCCGCCCTCGCCGCCGTGTTCGCCGGATGACTGCCGCCGCTGCCAAAGAGGCCGCCGAGGCCTCGATGCGATGCAGCCGTTCCGCTACGAGTCGTGTTTGTACGAAGCTCTGACTCGCGATGCCCGAGGCATTGATGGGACCGGCGATGTCGTCGGAGCGCGCCGATGGGTCGACGAGAACCTCGCAGTTCGTGCCGGGATGGTACCGCATGCCACGCGCTCGTCACGCGTGCGTATATCGCGATCGCACAAGGTGAGCCTGAACAGGCCGAGCGATGACGCACATGAGGCGCTGGCAATCGCTCAGCGAGATACAGCGCATACCTGCAGGTTCCAGATGCGCTCGACTGCCTGGCCCGCCTGTCGGCAGATGCAGGTAACCATTGACTCGCCGCTCGCCTGTTCGGCGCGGCGGCAGGCAGCGCGGGAGCGGATTGGCATCATCCGCATTCCCGCGCTGTCCCGACGGATATGACGAAGCCGTCGATGCGACCCGGGAAGCATTGGGACAGAAGGAGTTCGACGCGGGTTGGGCAGAAGGCGCCGCGCTGTCGACCGAAGAGGCCATCGCCTACGCCCAGCGCGGTCGCGGGGAGCGCAAGCGGCCAGCCAGCGGCTGGGGGTCGCTGACCCCGACCGAGCGCGACGTCGTCCGGCTGGTCGGCTGAGGGGCTGGGCAACAAGGACATCGGCGCGCGGCTGTTCATCTCGCCGCGCACGGTGCAGACCCACCTCACGCACGTCTACGCCAAACTGGGCCTGAGTCGCGGATCCAGCTCGTCCAGGAGGCCGCGCGTCACGCGTGACGGTTCAAGCCGATACAGCAGGTTGTTGCGCACCGACGGCCATTCGATGTCGAGGATCGAGTACACGACGGTGTCGCGCCGCGACCCGTCGGCCAGCACCTGGTGGCTGCGCAGTACACCGTCGAGCTTGGCGCCCAGCCGCTCGATGGCCGCGCGGCTGGTGAAGTTGAAGAAGTGCGTGCGGAATTCGACTGCGACGCAGCCCAACTCGATCGAAGGCGTGGCCGAGCATCAGCAGCTTGGTCTCGCTGTTGACCCCGCTGCGCCGCGCGGACGCCACATACCAGGTGTTGCCGATCTCCAGTCGCCGGTTGGCGGCGTCGACGTTCATATAGCTCGACGAGCCGACGAGCGCCCCGTCGAGGCTGCGCACCACGAACGTCAGCCCTGTGTCGGGCGTCTGTGCCGACAGCCGCGTGTCGACCCACTGCTCGACGTCTTCGGTGCCGGCGCTGCGGTGAACCAGAGGCGGCCCAGTTCACCGTCGGCGGCGGCCGCGGTGATCTCCGGAATATGTTCGCGGCTAAGCGGTTCCAGCGCCACCCACCGGTCTCCGGTCAGCGTGACCGGCTCGACGAACCCGCTCATGATGTCCTGGCTGGCCGCCGCCCAAGCGGCGGCCATCGCCCACACCGACAGAAGAACCGCGGCGATCGCCATCGACTGCGCCGAGATAGAGCCCGTAGCCCGGCGACACCGGGGCATACACGTAGAGCCGGTAGTACCACACCGTGAGAACCACCAGCAGCACCGAAATGGCCAGCGCTGCCGACGATGCCACCCGGGCCGACAGGCCGCGCGCGGCCATCGCTCCCGCGACGATCAACGTCGCCGCCAGCAGCACGATGAGCTGGCCGACCCCGAAGCCGGAAAGCCGGTTCCGCAGATCATCCATGTCGCCGACCACGCCGCCGATCGCGCTGGCACGGCGCGCCGTCCGCCGTCAGCCAGGGCAAGCCAGGCACTCACCACGAGGATCGCCGCGCACAGCGCGACCAGCCAACCGGGACGCAGGCGCGACATGCGGTTGAGACTACGGTATGGCAATGACCGAACTTCCCGACTGGGCGCGCCGTCTCGACCTGGCCCCTCACCCCGAGGGCGGCTGGTTCAGGGAGACTTGGCGCAGCGAGTTGACGGTGCCGCAATCGGCCTTGCCGCCGGACTACACGGGCCCACGCAGCGCCGGGACGGCCATCCTGTTCCTGCTGATGCCGGGCCAGCAGTCGGCGTGGCACACGGTGCGCAGCGCCGAGGTGTGGCTCTACCACTCCGGCGGCCCGCTGCTGCTGCGAGATCGGCCCCGAACAGGACACCGCCACAACACATCTGCTCGGTGCGGACATCCTGGCCGCGGGAGAGCACCCGCAGATCGTCGTACCGCCCGGCCACTGGCAGCGCGCCCGTCCCCGTGACGACCAACCCTGCCTCGTCAGCTGCGTGGTGGTCCCGGGTTTCGACTTCGCCGACTTCGCGCTCGGCGCGCCTACCGACTGAGCAACTGCACCGCCGCGGACACCAGGTCGGCGTTTCCCGACGGTGGCGAGCCATCCGGCAGCCGAACCGTGTCCTCCAGGCCGATTCGGGTCTGCACGCCACGCCTGCCCGCGTGTTCCAGTAGCGGCCAACAACTTTCGTCGAGGCCGTGCAGCAGCACCGGCGCCGGCGAGCCCACCGCCATCACCTGGCTGAGCAGGTCGTCGGCGGTGGCAATGTCCCCGTCGCCCTGCAGTTCGATCATCACCCGCATGCAGTGTGCGGCGATGTCCGAGGCCGCCCACGATGCCGCCGCCTCGGCGTGGAAGATGCCGACCTCGACGCCGAGGCCCTTGCTCGAGCAGCAGCCGGGCGAGCTCCTCGGCGCCGGGTTCGTGCCAGTTCACCGAGGCGAAGTCGGGCAGCTCGCCCCACCCGTCGACGGCGCGCAACCGGGCGTCGGCATCGGGCAGCGCCCAGTAGCCGGTCGTCACCCCCAGCGGCAGGCCGGGCACCGCATGGCGCACCGCCGAACACCGCCGCGTCGACGACGCCGGTCCAGCGAGTCGACTCCGTCGGCGGTCTTGGGATGCATGTGCACGGCCTTGGCGCCCGCCTGGTGCGCGGCGAGCGCTTCGGCCGCCAACTGATCCGGCGTGACCGGCAGGTTCGGGTGCTGGTCTGGGGTGCGGGCGCCGTTGATGCACGCCTTGACGTAGGTCGGAAACGGGCATACCCCAATCATTGCAGCGACGACAGGTCGGGCCCGCTCCGCGATCGGCTACCGAGGTGACGGGTATCCGAGCCCGCCGGCGCGCAGCTTTTCCAGCCTCCGGCGATCCCGCTTCGTAGGCCTGCCCGCACCCCGGTCGCGGACAGCGACCACAACCGCGTCGGTCGGCGCAGGCTTGGGCGTTCGGTCGAGGAAGCACGTCGCCGCGTCGGCCGCACCCACCCGCTTCTGGATCACCCGCACCACCTCGACCACCCGCGTGGTCTGACCGACCAATGCGCGCACCTCGTCGCCCGGCGACACCGCGGTGGCCGGCTTCGCGGGCCGGCCGTTCACCCGCACGTGCCCACCCCGGCACGCGTCGGCGGCGTCGGATCGGGTCTTCACGAGCCGGACCGACCACAGCCATCTGTCCACGCGGGTCGATTCCACGCCATCCATCATGGCCCCTCATTGACTACCTTATTGTTACCTTATCTTGTCCTTATTTTTCTTAGAAATTGTGTACGGTGAGGGTCCCAAAGCGGACGCAAGGCCGCGACGGAAGGAACCCGACATGCATCACGCACCTGCACGGATCGTCCTGGTCACCGGCGGATCGAGGGGCATCGGTGCCGAGGTCGCCCAGCAACTCGCCAGCCCCGACACCCACGTCGTCGTGAACTACCGCGAGAAGTCCGAGCGTGCGGAAGCCATGGCCGACGCCATCCGCAGCGCAGGCGGGCACGCCTCGACGCTGGGCGCCGACATCTCCGATGAGGCTGAGTCCGCGGCGATGATCGACACCATCGCGGCTCGCTTCGGGCGACTGGACACCTTGATCCTCAACGCGTCGGTCGGCCTCGAGTTGGGCGCCGACCCCGGGTACGCGAAGCGCCTCAACCGCGATGCCCAGCGGCGCCTTGCACTGAAGGCTGTGCCGCTGATGCCGGCAGGCGGACGCATCGTCTTCGTCACCAGCCACCAGGCCCACTTCTTCCCCCATCAAGGCTGTGCCGAAGGGTCAGACGGCGGTCGCCGCGAGCAGGTGGGCCGGCGAAACCGCGCTGTACGCGATGCGTTCGGAATTCCACCGCGCCGGTGTCCACCTGACCGTCGTTTCCGGCGACATGATCGGACGCGACACTTCGTCCGGGGCGATCGTCAACGCGGCCACCACCCCGAACCCGTCCGGCATCGTGTACGTCGGCGGCGCCGACTCGCTCATGATCGCCTAGCGGCCATTCCCGCGAGACAGATAGGTGACTTCAGTAAGAGTTGACGCCGAGCACCTTCAGCGCGTTGTCCTTGAAGATCAGCGGCACCACGGCCGGATCGATGTCGAGAGCCTCGAAGTCGCGGCGCCACCGGTCCATCTGGA
Organism: uncultured Alphaproteobacteria bacterium; assembly: GCA_963807865.1. Classification (GTDB taxonomy): domain Bacteria; phylum Pseudomonadota; class Alphaproteobacteria; order Rhizobiales; family Xanthobacteraceae; genus VAZQ01. The sequence goes on from CAWEDK010000039.1 coordinate 38,087, forward strand.
TGTACGGGTAGTCCGTTCCGAACAGCACCTTCGTGCGCAGCTGACGGTTGGCGGCGCGCACCAGCTGCGGCGGGAAGTATTTCGGGCTCCACCCCGACAGATCGATGTACACATTCGATTTGTGCGTCGCGATCGCGATCTGCGAGTCGACCCAGGGCACAGCGGGATGGGCCATCACGATCGTCAGCTCCGGGAAGTCGGCGGCCACGTCGTCGAGCAGCATCGGGTCGGAGTAGCGCAGCTTGATGCGGTGTCCGCCCGGCAGTCCCGCACCGATGCCCGTCTGCCCGGTGTGGAACAGGGCGGGCACCTCCGCCTCGGCGATCGCCTCGTAGATCGGGTAGAAGCGGCGGTCGTTCGGCTCGAAGGCCTGCATGCTCGGGTGGAACTTGAAGCCTTTTACGCCGTAGTCGCGGACCAGCTCATGGACGCGGTGCACCGCGCGTCGCTCGTGCCACGGGTCGACGCTGCCGAACGGGATCAGCACGTCGTTGTTGCGCACCGCGCCCGCGACGAGGTCCTCGACCGAGTTCGGCACGTGCCTCATCCCCGTGCGCGCGTCTATGGTGAAGACCACCGCGGCGGTGTTGTGCCGCCGGTACTCGTCGGCCAGCGCGTCGACGCTCGACAGCGCGCCGGGCCCCATCTTGAAGTACTGACCTACGGCGTCGACCAGTTCGTCGTCGTAGGCCTTGCGGCCGTGGCCGTCGACCTCGACGTGGGTGTGGATGTCGATGGCCGCGATGCCGTCGAAATCGATTCCGTACTCGTACTTTTCGCCCCTCATTGCGCCGAGAGTACGGTCGTTGACGGATTTCAGCCGAATTTCGTCATAGGCCGTACTCTCGGCGACGACTAGGACGACTCCGGCGCATAGCCGAGCGCGCCTTGGTCTCCAGGTACTCGTGGAAGCCGAACTCGCCCCACTCGCGGCCGTTGCCGCTGCGCTTGTAGCCGCCGAACGGCGCGTTGAAGTCGAAGCCGTCGTTGATCGCGACCGAGCCGGCGCGGATCCGGCGGGCCACCGCACGCGCGGCTTCTCGAGGTCCGCCGCCGCGACATAGCCGGCCAGGCCGTACTCGGTGTCGTTGGCGATCTCGACGGCCTGGTCGACGATCGTCGTAGCCGAGGATGCACAGCACCGGCCCGAAGATCTCCTCGCGCGCGATGGTCATGTCGTTGGTGACGTCGGCGAAGACGGTCGGCTTGACGTAGTAGCCCTTGTCCAGCCCGTCGGGCCGGCCCGGGCCGCCGGCGACCAGCGTGGCGCCCTCGTCGATGCCCTTCTGGATGAGGCCCTGGATCTTGTCGAACTGCGCCTTCGAGGCCACCGGTCCGATCGCGACGTTGCCGTTCGGGTCGCCGACGGTCACCTGTCGGCGGCGGCCTCGCGCGACGGCGATGGCTTCGTCCATGCGGGACTTCGGGCACCAGCATGCGCGACGGCGCGTTGCAGGTCTGGCCCGAGTTGAGCATCATCGCGGCCACGCCGGCGGCGACGTTCGTCGGCGAACGTCGTCGTCGTCGAGCACGATGTTCGGGCTCTTGCCGCCGAGCTCCTGGGCCACCCGCTTGACCGTCGCCGCGGCGTTCTTCGCGACCTCGACGCCGGCGCGCGTCGAGCCGGTGAACGAGATCATGTCGATGTCGGGATGGCTCGACAGCGCCACGCCCACGCCGGCCCGTCGCCCTGGATGAGGTTGAACACGCCCGCCGGAACGCCTGCGGCGTCCATGATCTCGGCGAAGATCTGCGCCGAGTACGGCGCGACCTCGGACGGCTTGAGCACCATCGTGCAGCCGGTCGCCAGCGCCGGGAAGACCTTGCACGGCGATCTGGTTGATCGGCCAGTTCCACGGCGTGATCAGGCCGCAGACGCCGATCGGCTCCTTCACGATCAGCGTCGCGCCGCGCTGCTCTTCGAAGGCGAAGTTCTTCAGCACCTCGATGGCGTTGTTCAGGTGGCCGATGCCGAGGCCGACCTGGAGCCGCCGGCCAGCGAGGGCGGCGCGCCCATCTCCTCGGTGACCGCGGCGCCGAGATCGCCCGCGCGCTTCTGGTATTCGGCCAGGATCGCCTGCAGCAGGTCGAGCCGCTCTTCGCGGCTGGTCTGCGACCAGGTCGCGAACGCCTTGCGCGCGGCCTTGACGGCCTTGTCGACATCGGCCGCCGAGCCGAGCGCGATCTTGCCGGACACCTGCTCGGTCGCCGGGTTGTCGACGTCCAGGGTCTTCGGCTCGACCGGATCGACCCACTGGCCGTCGATGTAGAACTTCAGATATTCGCGCATGGTCCTCTCCATCTCTTCCGGTCTACTGCGTGCCTTCGGCGTACCAGGTCCGGAATCGTCGTAGTTCGGCATCTCCTCCGAGTTCGCCTTCGGATCGATCGGCACGTGGATGACGGCGGCCTTGCCGCTCGCGTAGGCGCGCTCGATCGCCGGGCCGATGTCGTCTTCCTTCTCGACGTACTCGCCGTGGCAGCCGAAGCCCTCGGCGATCTTGTCGAAGCGCACGTCCTTGCTCCAGTGCACGCCGGTCTCGGCGACGCCTGGCCGAAGGTGCGCTTGTAGACGCCGACCTCGAGGCCCCACTGATGGTCGACGCCGACGACGCAGACCAGCGGCAGCTTCTGCCGCGCCGCCGTCTCCAGCTCGGCGATGTGGAACAGGAACGACGAGTCGCTGGTCAGCAGCATGACCGGCCGCTTGCCGCCCTCGGCGACCGAGGCGCCGATCGCGTAGGGCAGGCCGGTGCCGAGGTGGCCGAAGTTCTGGTTCCAGATCACGTCGTGCGGCTTGCACTGCGAGTAGGTCCACTGGAAGATCACGGTCGCGCCGCCGTCGCGCACCATGATGCCGTCCTTGGCGACTCGGAACGCCTTGGTCGCCTCGACCACGAAGCGCGCGGTGTGCATCGGGGTGCGTCCACTCGGGCGCCTCTCCGCGAGCCCGCGCCAGCTCGCGGCGTCGGCCTTGACCAGCTCTCGAGGTCGGGCGACGGGCTGCGCGGGGTGTCCCTGAGCGCCTCGACCAGCTGCGGCACGACGCGCGCAGGTCGCCGACCAGCGGCACGTCGATCGGCCGGTTGACGCCGATCGCGGTCGGGTCCTGCTCGACGTAGATCCACTTGCGGTTGGCGTCGTTGTCGGCCCAGTGCGAGCGGCCGTAGTGCACCGGCTCGCCGAGCTCGGTGCCGATCGCGAGGCAGAGGTCGGACTCCTCGACCGCCTCGATCGCGGCCTGGGAGAAGCCGTACGGGAAGGTGCGGTCCTCGAGGCCCTTGATGAACGACGTGCCGCCCGAGGTCTGGATCACCGGGCAGGCCATCAGCTCGGCGAGCTCCTTGACCTCCGCCTGGGTGCGCGAGTATGAACGCCGTGGCCGACCAGCAGGATCGGGCTCTTGGCGGCGCGGATCAGCTTCGCGGCCTCGGCGACCTCGCGCGCGTCGGCGCCCTGGTTGACCAGGCGATACGCTTGGGCGGCAGCGGCTCCGGCACGTCGAGCTCCTCCTGGATCACGTGCGACGGGTACTCGATGTAGGCCGGGCCCGGCGTGCCGGACATCGACGCGGCGGATCGCCTCGCGGATGATCTCGTCGGTCTGGTCGGCGTATTCGATCGAGCGCAGTACTTCACCGACGGCTTGAACAGCGGCTCCTGCTGGACGAACTGGATGCGGCCGCGGCGCACCCGCTGCTCGGTGATGCGGGCGCGCTGGCCGCCGAGGAAGATGACCGGCGAGTTCTCGACCTTGGCGCACATCATGGCGCCGGCGAGGTTGGCGATGCCGGGCCCGAGCGTGCCGATGCACAGCGCCGGCTTGCCGGTCATGCGCGAGGCCGCCTCGGCCATGAAGCCGGCGCTCAGCTCGTGGTGCGGCGCGACCACCGTCCAGCCGCGCTTCTCGGCCTCGAGGAACATGTGGACGAAGTTCGGGTCGGGGATGCCGAACAGCGTGTTGATGCCCTCGGCCTCGAAGAGGTCCAGAATGCGTTCGTAGACGGGTACACCCATGTGAAACTCCTTGATTCCTTACAGATAGCGATGAGCTAGTTGTCTGCGGTGAGCCGCAGGGGATCCGAACAGTGAACGGTTGAGCGTGGCGCGTTGAGGTAGACGTGAATGCCGCTCTCCCACGTGTATCCGATGCCGCCGTGCAGCTGCATGGCCTTGCCGACGACGTCGACGGCCGCTGCCGCACGCGTAGGACTTGGCCATCGACGCCGCCACGTCGCCCGGTCGTCGGGCCAGGGCGTCGCACCGCCGCGTCGACGAGCTGGCGCGCCACCGAGATCTGCACCAACATGTCGGCGCAGGCGTGCTTGACGGCCTGGAACGAGCCGATGGGCCGGCCGAACTGCTGGCGCACCTTCGCGTAGGCCGACCGTGGCCGCCAGCATCGCCTCGGCCAGGCCAAGGCTGTCGCAGGCGATCGCGACCGCCGCGCGATCGTGCAGCCGGCGGGACCGCGCGCCGTGGGATCGCCGTCGAACCGCAGCACCTCCATGGCCGCAGCCGTCGGCCGCACGTCGGCCAGCGGCGGGTCTCGTCGAGGACCGGTTGGGGGTCACCGTCGCGCCGGCGTCGACGACGCGGCGTGCCGTCGGTCGTCGGCACCAGCAGCAGCCGGTCGGCGCCCTCGGCGTCCGGCACGAACTCCGCGCGCCCGAACGCGACGGCCAAGCCGGAGGCGCGCCGGACGCCGACATCGGCCAGCAGCGTGTCGCGGTATCGCTGGGCGGCAGCGCCTTCAGGGCACCGACGGCCAGACGGCGCCACCCAGATAGCCGTTGGCGCCGCCGCGCGGCCCATCTCCTCGCAGACGATGGCCGATCTCGACGAACGACGCACCGGCCCCGCCGAGCTGCTCCGGCACCTCCAGGCCGGTCCAGCCCGGCGTCGACGAGCACCGGCCAGTCGACCGCGCGGTCCTTGGCGAGCAGATCGCCCGCGACCGATCGCAGTTCGTCGTGGAACTCCGCGAATTCGTCTGCATCAGACCACCTCGGTTCCCGCGGCAGGCCGAGCCCGCGCTCGCCGATGATGGTGCGCTGGATCTCGCTGGCCCCGCCGGAATCGTCCACTCCCACGAGCCGATGAAGTCCAGCACCCAGGCGCCCGACTCCCAGCCGCTCGACATCGGCTTGGTCAGCACGGTGTGCGCGGCAGACCGCCGACCTCGGCGCCGAAGTCGGTCATCCGCTGCAGCAGTTCGCTGTAGAACAGCTTGACGATCGACGCGTCGGCGGGACCGACGGCGCCGGCCTCGTTGCCCTCGACGAGTCTGTCGGCACAACCCGCGCAGGCCGGTGATCTCGGTCTCGAACTGCGCCAGCCGATCGGCGACGGTCGGATCGTCGGTCGGGCGCATCTCCACCAGCCAGCGGAAGCCGGCATTGCCGAGCCGTTCGGCGAGCTCCAGCATCGTCATGCCGCGCTCGGCGCCCAGCGTCGCCTGGCGACCTGCCAGCCCGCGTTCTCGGCGCCGACCAGGTTGGCCGCCGGGATCCCACGTCGTTGAGGAAGACCTCGCAGAAGTGCGAGTCGCCGATGGCGTTGCGGATCGGCCGCACGTCGATGCCCGGCGTGGTCATGTCCATCAGGAAGTACGAGATGCCTTTGCGTTTCGGGCGCTCGGGGTCGGTGCGGGCGAGCAGCAGGCACCAGTCGGCGTGCATCCCGCCACTGGCCCACAGCTTCTGGCCGTTGACGACGAACGTGTCGCCGTCGCTGCGCGCCGTGGTGCGCAGGCACGCCAGGTCGGAGCCGGCCTCGGGCTCGGAGAAGCCCTGCACCCAGATCTCGCCGTCGAGGATCGCGGGCAGGTGCCGTGCGGCGCTGCTCCTCGGTGCCCGCGACCAGCAGGGTCGACGCGGCGTGGTGGATGCCGACGAACGCCAGCACCAGTCGCGGCGCGTCGTGGGCGGCCAACTCCTGAGTACAGCACGATCTGCTCGGCGACCGACATGCCGCCGCCCCATTCGGCCGGCCAGTGCGGGACAGCGTATCCCGCGCCTGTGCAATTCGGCGAACCACGACTTCTGGAACGCGACGAACTCGGCGTCTCCTGACTCCTTTTGGGCCTCGCGCCAATCGCGCGGGACATGCTCGGCGCACCAGTCGCGCACGTGTTGCCGAAACTCGTCCAGCTGGGCGGTCATGAGGCATTCGCCCGGAGGACGATCCATCGCCCGCGCGACCGAGACGCCGTCGTCAAACGACGGAGCGATCTGGCGGCCGGTCCGCAATGCCTCGACCACCTGACTGAAGAACGTCGACAGTGCAGGTGGTGGCGGTCTTCGCCTTGGTGGCGGCGGGAATTCGAACGGTCTCGGCGTCCTCGCCTGTTGCGACGGACGACGAGCGTCGTGTCACCGGCCAGCTCGATGGATCCCTCGCTACCCATCAGAATCGCGCGTGGAGTGGAGGGCACGGCGGCAGCGAACGCGGTGTCATGGGCGGCGGTGCAGCCGTTGTCCATGCCTGAACCACGCCGGTGTAAGCGTCCTCGGCCGTTGCGGCGCGAGGTGATCCGTCCGCGTCCGGGTGCTCCGGATCCTCGATCCGGGTGATACCGCCGCAGTCGGCGATCTTCGCTGCCGAACAGCCACTGGGTGAAGTCGATCAGGTGCGATCCGTACGCGCCGATCCAACCGCCACCGAGCTCGTGGTCGTTGATCCCAGCCGTACTGTGCGGCCGCGGAGTCCGCTGCCGAAGAAGGTCCAGTTCAAGTGGGCAGGCGTGCCGATGGTTCCGGCGTCGGCCAACTCCTTGAACTTGGGACCACGGATCGTTGAACCGGAACTCGAAGTTCAGGAAGTGCAGGCGTCATTCGCTTCGCGGACCCGTTCCCGCATCGCCTCGGCTTCGGCGGTGTTGCGCCCGAACGGCTTGTCGCACAACACGGCGTGGCCGTGGTCGATCGCGGCCGTCACGTGGTCGAGATGCATGAATGGCGGAGAGTGCACGGAGATCAGGTCGACGTCGGATGCCATCGCGCTCTTCACCGCTGCCTCGTCGCGCGGGCTGATCACCTCGACCTCGAGGCCGAGGCTCTGGTAGGCGGGTGCCGCGGCATGCTTGCCGAACCCGGTGCCGATGGCTGAGACCTTCATGATGCGGCCGTCGGCGAAGGTCATCAGGTGCTCCTTGCCGTCGCGCTTGACCCGCACCTCCAAGCGCTTGGACAGGGCGTTGACCACGGACACGCCCACGCCGTGGAGGCCGCCCGAGAACCTGTAGCTCTTGTCCGAGAACTTGGCGCCGGAGTGGAGACGCGTGAGGATCACCTCGACGCCCGGCACCTTCTCGCCCTTGTGCATGTCGACCGGCATGCCGCGGCCGTCGTCGGCGACCGAGAGGGATCCGTCCTCGTGCAGGGGCGTGAGGATGTTCGTGCAGTAGCCGGCGATGGCCTCGTCGACGGCGTTGTCGACGACCTCCTGGGCCAGGTGGTCGGGACGGTCGGTGAAGGTGTACATGCCGGGGCGCTTGCGCACCGGCTCGAGCCCGGTGAGGACTTCGATGGCGGAGGAGTCGTAGATGGGGGCGGCCATGGTCAGGTTGGATCAGCCTTGGGCGGGCCCGCAGCAGTTCGGAGAGCACCGCCTCAGGCTCCGCCGCCCGAACCGGGCGACCGTGATAGTCGCGGAGGTTCCGTGTCGCGATCACGCTTGCCTGACAGGCGACGGCGGCAGCGACCTGCATCGCGTCTTCGAAGTCCCTGAGGTCGAGCTTCCCGGCAAACAAAAGGCTCTCCGTGGTCGTCGGCGCGACGTGGACGAAGCGGGCTAGGTCGAGTAGGAAGTCGCGAGTCTGGTGCTTCCCCCGAGAAGGTGCCACCATGTAGAAGAAATTGGACAAAGAGTGCCAAGCCACGAAAGCCGTCCCTGGTCTCTGCTCAAGCGCGTCGATCAGCCCAGCGGCGGCATCCGCGTAGGGAGCCCGATCGAGCGCCAGGTCAATCAACACGTCCGTGTCGAGCAGGACGATCACAGATAGCGTTTCGCGAGGGCCTTGTAGCGCTCGTCGTCGCCACTCGCCGGATGGAACTTCCCGCGCCACCGCTGCGAGAAGGAGGTGCTCTCGGGCTCCTCTGTGACGGAGCGGAGCGAGGCTTCGACGAGCTCGGAGAAGGAGATCCCTTTCCTCTGGGCGGACCGCTTTGCCCTGGGGATCAGCTCGTCGTCGATGGAGACGGTCACCTTCGTCTTCATGGCCAGCTAAGTATATCTCCTGTCTCCCGCGCGGGGATCAAGACCGAGAAATCGGGTCGGAATGCCCCCTTGACGTTACGGTCGTCGTGGAGTAGTCTACGCGGTAATTGGGCGTAATTCAAGCGTCTCCATCCAGCAACAGTCTGCATTTGAAAAAGGAGGTCGAGATGAAGTCACGTTGGATCGTGGTCCTGTGTCTGCTCGCCTTGATGTCGGTCCCTGTCCTGGCTCAACAGGAAAAGCCGCCCGCGGGGATGCCGGCCATGGACAGCCCCGAGATGCAGGCGGCGATGGCGGCCATGTCGCCGGGGCCGGAGCACCAGAAGCTGGCTCACATGGTGGGCGACTGGACGTTCACGAACAAGATGTGGATGGACCCGTCGGCGCCCCCGGCCGAGGGGAGCGGCACGATGCACGCCGAGATGATCCTGGGCGGACGCTACGTCTACGAAGTCTGGAAGGGCAACTTCATGGGCATGCCGTTCGAGGGGCATGGAACGGAAGGCTACGACAACATCACCAAGAAGCACATCAGCTCCTGGGCGGACAACATGAGCACGGCCATCATGTACTCGACCGGCACCTGCGACGCGGACGGCAAGAGCTGCACCATGACGTCCCAGGAGATGATGGATCCCATGACCGGCAAGATGACGAGCTTCCGCAGCGTCATCACCTGGACGAGCGACAAGAGCTTCACGTTTGTGATGTACGCGAAGCCCGCCGGCGGCGCCGAGATGAAGGGCATGGAGATGACGGTCACGAAGAAGTAGGCCCCCGTCCCTGGTCCGGGCCGGCGGGGGCTCTCCGCCGGCCCCTGGCCTTGTCCCTCTTTCTCTGCGCGGAGCACGGTTAGATTGTGTGAAGGTCGTCCGCGCGCTCTCGCTGGTCTTTCTCGCCGCGCTCTTCCTCTACGCGGGGATCGACAAGCTCTTCCACTACGGGGGCTTCGTCAAGGCGCTGGGCAACTACGTGCTCGTGCCCGAGGGTCTCGAGCGGTTCCTGGCCCTGCCGGTCATCCTGGCGGAGCTGCTGGCCGGCGCGGGGCTGCTGATCAAGGCCTGGCGGGCGCCCGCGTCGCTGCTCGCCGCTCTGCTGCTCTTCGTCTTCACCGTGGCGCTCGCGGTGAACCAGCGCTACGCCCCCGGGGTGGAGTGCGGCTGCTGGTTCACGGTCACGCTCGGCAAGGCGACCTCCTCGCACATCCTCCAGAACGTGCTCCTGCTCGGGCTCGCGGTGAGCGTCTGGCTGGACGAGAGGAGATCCGATCCAACCCTCGACCCGATTCCCAATCTCCAAGGAGGTATCCATGAATAAGCTGTTCGCAATGCTTCGTCTGGCTTTCCTGCTGGCTTCCGTGCTGGTCGCGGGGCTGAGCTTCTTCCCGTCCGAGTCCGGCGCCTCGTTCTGCGCCAAGGGTTGCGGACCCCAGGGTCCGATCTGGTGCGGCGGCAGCTCCTGCCGGCGCCCGGAATGACGCGGTCCATCTGAAGGCTCCGGGGTCGAGGGTTGGAGATGCCCCGCGAGCGCACGTTCTGGATGGTCCTGGCGTCGCTGGTCCTGGTCGGCGTGGTGGCGGGCTCGTTCAGCCGGCGTGGCGGAACCTTTCCGCTGATGCTCGCCCCCGGCGCTCCGCGGCCCCGTCCGCAGGAGGCCCGCGAGCGGATCTGGGGACCCAGCCGGGTTCGAGCGCGTGGCACAGGTCCCCGGTGGACATGGCCACGCTCCTCCGGCCCGGCCCGGGTGGGGACGTGTACGTGCTGGACTCGGGCCGTTCCCGAGTCCTCCGGCTCTCGCCCGAGGGCCGGATCCTGACCCCCTTCGGAGATCCCTCGCTGGGCAGTCCCACGGACATCGCGGTCGGCGCGAACGGCGAGGTCTGGGTCTGTGATCTCGACCACGGCGCCATCGCCGTGTTCTCCCCCTCCGGCAGCCTGGCCCGCAGGATCGAGCTGGACGCGCCGGTCGGCCGGCTTGCGCTGTCTCCCGGAGGAGGCTTCGTGGCCACGGGCATCGAAGGCGGGCAGGGGCTCTTCCGGCGGTACTTCCTGAACGGCGAGCCGGTGGGCGCGTTCGCGGCGCTCTTCCCGGAGGATCTCCAGACCTCGATCGCGGCGGACGGCTGGATCGTCCCCCACGCCGGAGGGGATCTTCTACGCCTTCCGCAACGCCGGGCTTCTCGTCTCCTACACGGACGGCCGGCTCCGCTTCTTCCGGCAGTCGATCGATCCCGTTCCCCTGCCGAAGGTGGGATCGATGCCGCCGGCCGGCAGAGCGTGCCGGACGCGACGGTGGTCCGCGCTCAGCAGCAGCGTCGTCGGGGATGAATGGTTCGCCCTGACCGGGGGCCGGGCGCTGGACGTCTACGACGCAGGAAGCGGCTCATACCGATACTCGTTGCGGCCACCCGAGGGAGGCGCGAGTACGTGGTGCTGTCGGGAGATCGCCTCTACAGCGCGAGCAAGCGAGGCGTCACGATCTGGAAACGTCGAAGTCCCTAGCCAGGGAGTCGGCGACGCGAGCCCTTCCAGGGTGGGGACAAGCCGGTTGCCTTCGCACTCTCAGCAGCCCCTGCCGGGTCAGCCGCTCGATTCGGCGCGGAAGTTCGTCGCCGTAGCGCTGCCGGAGAGCTCGAGGTCGATCCCTTCGACGGTGCGGAACCCGAGCATCAGCGCTTCGAGGGCGAGATCCTCGTCGGTCAGCTCCTCGCTGCCGGCGATCGGGCGCTCGCCGGATCGATCCGGGCCTCGTAAGGCTTGATCTTCCGCTCGTTCCACCAGCGGCGGCGGCCGTCAGAAGGAGTGGGCGGACGGGCCGACTCCCAGATAGGGCGTGTGGTCCCAATACTTCCGGTTGTGCCGCGACTGGTGCTCCGGCGAGCGGGCGAAGTTCGAGACCTCGTAGCCGGGCTAGCCGGCGTCCGCGCAGGAAGGGGTGGGTGAGAAGGAACAGATCCGCCTGGGTCTCCTCGGGAGCCTCGGCCATCTTTCCGCGGTCCAGCCGGAAGCCGAACGGCGTCCCTTCGTGGATCGTGAGCTGATAGCAGGAGATGTGATCGGGCTGGAGCGCGACGGCCGTCTCCAGGGTCCGGCGCCAGTCTTCGGCGGTCTGCCCGGGAAGCCCATAGATCAGATCGAGAGGCGACCGTATGGAACCCGGCCGTCGCGGGCGAGCTCGACGCTCCGCCGGGCCTGCTCGGGAGAGTGGCGGCGGCCGAGGAAGGCGAGGGCTTCGGCATCGAACGATTGGATGCCCAGCGAGAGCGTCCGGACGCCGAGATCCCGCCAGGCGCGGACGCTCTCGGGGGTGACGTCCTCGGGATTGGCTTCGAGGAAGATCCAGGCGTCCTCCCGGACGGGCAGGCGACTCGAGGATGCGGGCGAGCTGCTCCGGGGCAGAGCGCGGAAGGCGTGCCGCCGCCGAAGTAGATCGTGTCGATCCCCTGGAACGAATCGGACGGCCACATCCCGATCTCCGCGAAGCAGGTGCTCGAGTGAAGCGCGCCCGCCGCTCCGGCCCGCCCGTCAGGACGGCGAAGTCGCAGTACGGGCAGATGGCGGAGCAGAAGGGGATGTGGAGGTAGAGGCCGGGGCTCACGACCCGGCCCCGGCGGCGGCCTCCTCGGATTTCTGCACCGTACTCCTTCACGAACGGCTTCTCCCGCCCCAGCCGCTCCTCGGCGGCATGGATCAGGTCCGTCAGAGCCCTTGCGTTTCACGGCGCTGACCGGGATGCCTCCGTAGCGCTTCGGCGAAGCCCTCGACCTCGTGCTCGGCGAGGAGGTCGGCCTTGTTGAGCACCACCAGGCGCGGGGTCTCGTCCAGGTGCAGCTCCTCGAGGATCTTCTCGACCGCCTGGAGCTTCTGCTCCAGGTGCGGATCGGCGACGTCCACGACGTGCAGGAGCAGGTCGGCGTCGGCCAGCTCTTCGAGGGTCGCCCGGAAGGCGGCGACCAGGTCCTTCGGCAGGTCGGCGATGAAGCCCACGGTGTCGGTGATCACCACCTCGCCTTCGCGCGGGAAGCGCAGGCGGCGGCTCGTCGGGTCGAGGGTCATGAACAGCTTGTCCGCGGCCTCGACCTCGCTGCCGGTGAGGGCGTTGAGCAGCGTGCTCTTGCCGGCGTTCGTGTAGCCGATGATCGAGAGGACCGGCACGCCCTCCTCGCGGCGGCGGCGCCGGCGCAGGTCGCGCTGGCGCGACAGGCTTTCGATCTGCTTCTCGAGCGCGCGGATGCGGTCGCGGATCCGCCGGCGGCCGATCTCCATCACGGTCTCGCCGGGTCCCCGGCCGCCGATGCCGCCGGTCAGGCGCGAGAGGCCCGCGTCCTTCTCGGTCAGGCGCGGCAGCGAGTACTTGAGCTGCGCCAGCTCGACCTGCAGCTTGCCGTCCCGGCTGCGCGCGCGCTGCGCGAAGACGTCCAGGATGAGCTGCGTGCGGTCGATCGCCTTGAGGCCGGTGGCGTCCTCGAAGGCGCGCGCCTGCGCCGGCTTCAGGTCGATGTCGAAGATCGCCACGCTGGCGCGGCGGCGCATGGCTTCCAGCACGATCTCCTGGAGCTTGCCGGCGCCCACCACCGTGCGCGGATGGACCTTCGAGCGCTGCTGGCGCATCGTGCCGGCGACGGTCACGTCGGCCGAGCGGACCAGCTCCAGCGTCTCCTCGAAGTGCTCGTCGTCCGGCACGATGCCGATCACCAGGGCGCGCTCCTGCTCGGTCTCGCCCGCGTCGCTGGTGACCGGGCGAGACTTCCTGCTTCGAGGGCGCGCATGGTGGCCTGGTCCAAGTCGAAGTCGAGCTGGTGGACGTCGCGGCGCCTGGATGCGCTCGAAGGGCTCCGGGTCGCTGCCCGTCCTCCTCCGTCGAGCCGAGGCGTCGCGGCGCGAGGTGGGCCAGCTCGACGCGGCCGGGCAGGCCGTCCGGCAGCGCCTCGATGGCGGCCACCAGGTCGAGCCGCAGGAGCGCCAGGTCGTTCAGGTCGTCCTGGGTCAGCGGCTCGCCGCTGAGGTGGGTGTGCACCAGGCGCAGGCCGCGGAAGCGGCCGACGCCGCCGCGCAGACGGCCGACGTCGGGCAGGTCCAGGCTGGTGGGCGTCGCCGACGATGACGTTGCGGATGGTGCCGTCGCGGCCGAGCAGCACGCCGACCTGGCGGCCGAGCCGGCGCGAGATCTCGGTCAGGTGGCGGGCGAGCTCCGGCGAGACCACCTGCCGCGGATCGACGCGGCGGCGGTAGGTGCGCTCCAGGGCGCGCAGGTCGGAAGTCTTGATGCCGCGGGTGTCGCCGTGAATCTGGTGGGAAATGAGCGGTCTCCTTGACTTTCAGTGAGCCCGGTCAGTGGACGGTCGGAGGGGAGTAGTACTCGTCGGCCGACAGCGGCTCGATCCCCATCCCCATCAACGTCAGAAGGAGCTGTTCTCTTTCCATCGGGCCCGCGGCCTCGAGCAGGGCCTGCTTCTCCTCCGGGCGGAACGGCAGGGCCACGGCGAGGCCGTTGAGCAGGGAGACGCCCGGCAGGGCGCCGAGCAGGTCGAAGTCGAACTCCAGGCCGTGCTTCTCGGCCGAAGGCGCGCAGCGCGGCGAGCATCCGCGAGGGATCGAGGAGGCTCTGCGGCTCGGTCAGGTCGGCCGGGAACTCGGCGTAGTCGGCGCTCCACCCGCCGGTAGCCGCGCCGCTGCGGCAGCTCCTCGCGGATGCGGAAGCGGCAGATGCCGCGCAGCACGATCTCGTAGCGGCCGTCCGGCTGCGGCTCGCTGCGGTCGATCCGGCCGACGCAGCCGACGGGGTAGAGCTCGGGAGCCTGCTCCACCTCCGTCGGATCGAGGAGGTCGACCCAGTTGTCCAGCCGCGGCACGACCGGCTGGATCATGCCGATGTGCATCCCCTCCGCCAGGGCGTCGGCCACCATGTTCCGGTAGCGCGGCTCGAAGATGTTGAGCGGCAGGAGGTTGCCCGGGCAGCAGCAGCGAGCCGGTCAGGGGGAAGACGGGGATCACGGACGGCGCGGGTGCTTCGGGCATCGAGCTACTCCGTGTCCGTCTTGAGGACGGCGAGGAACGCCTCCTGCGGGATCTCGACCGCGCCGACCATCTTCATCCGCTTCTTGCCTTCCTTCTGCTTCTCGAGCAGCTTGCGCTTGCGGCTGATGTCGCCGCCGTAGCACTTGGCCGTGACGTCCTTGCGGAAGGCGTTGATGGTCGAGCGGGCGATGATGTTGCCGCCGATCGCGCCCTGGATGGCGATCTTGAACTGCTGCCGGGGGATGGTCTCGGCGAGCCGCTCGCAGTAGTGCAGCGCGCGCGGCCGCGCCTTGTCGCGGTGGACGAGCTGCGAGAGCGCGTCCACCTTGCTCGCCGTTGACCAGGATGTCGACCTTGACCAGGTCGGTCTCGCGGTAGTCGGGCAGCTCGTAGTCGAACGAGCCGTAGCCCTGGGTGATGCTCTTCAGCCGGTCGTAGAAGTCGAAGAGGATCTCGGCGAGCGGCAGCTCCGACCGTCAGCTGGAGGCGGCCCTGCGGTCAGGTAGTCGAAGGTGATGTTCTGGGCCGCGGCGCTCGCGGCAGAGCTCCATCACCGGGCCGAGGTAGCGCTCCGGGATCATGATCGTGGCCTTGATGAACGGCTCGCGGCACGTAGGTCGATCGCCGACGGGTCCGGGATAGTGCGCCGGGTTGTCGACCCAGAGGACCTCGCCGTTCTCGAGCGTGACCTCGTAGCGCACCGAGGGCGCCGAGAGCAGCAGGGAGAGGTCGTACTCGCGCTCCAGCCGCTCCTGCACGATGTCCAGGTGGAGCAGGCCGAGGAAGCCGCAGCGGAAGCCGAAGCCGAGGGCCGCGGACGAGTCCTTCTCGAAGGTCAGCGCGGCGTCGTTGAGCTGCAGCTTGTCAGAGCGCCTTGGCCAGGTCCTCGTAGTCGTCGGTGGCGATCGGGTAGATCGAGGAGAAGACGACCGGCTTGGCCTCCTTGTAGCCGGGCAGCGGCTCGGCCGCCGGGCGCTCGGCGTCGGTGATGGTGTCGCCGATGGTGATGTCGCGGATGGTCTTGACGCCGGCGATGACGTAGCCGACGTCGCCGGCGCTCGAGCTCGTCGGTCTTGACCCGCTGGAGGCGCAGGTGGCCGACCTCCTCGACCTCGTACTCCTTGCCGGTGTGCATGAGCCGGATGCGTCTGGCCCGGCGCGGACCGTGCCGTCCTTGACCCGGACAGAGCAGGACCACGCCGCGGTAGGCGTCGTACTGGGCGTCGAAGATCAGGGCGCGCAGCGGGTCGTCCGGATCGCCCTGCGGCGGCGGCAGCTGTGTGACGATCGCCTCCAGCACGTCGTCGATGCCGATGCCCTGCTTGGCCGAGCAGAGCACGGCCTCGAAGGGGTCGAGCCCGAGGTCGGCGTCGATCTCCTCGCGCACCCGCTCGACGTCGGCCGAGGGGAGGTCGATCTTGTTGATGACCGGCACGATCTCGAGGTCGTACTCGAGGGCGAGGTAGAGGTTGGCGACGGTCTGCGCCTCGACGCCCTGGGAGGCGTCGACGAGCAGCAGCGCCCCCTCGCAGGACATCAGCGAGCGGCGCACCTCGTGGGAGAAGTCGACGTGGCCGGGGGTGTCGATCAGGTTGAGCTGGTAGTGCTTGCCGTCCTTGGCCGTCGTAGAGGAGGCTGACCGTGTTGCTCTTGATGGTGATGCCGCGCTCGCGCTCGATGTCCATCGAGTCGAGGATCTGGTCGCGGAAATCGCGGTCCTCGACGCCGCCGCAGCGCTGGATCAGCCGGTCGGCCAGGGTCGACTTGCCGTGGTCGATGTGGGCGATGATGCAGAAGTTACGGATCTTGTCCAAAAGGGATCTTCCTCTCCAAGGGCCAGTGACCTTGGATCTTACAACGCTGAAGGAGGGGGCGCTCTTCCATGAAGCCGAAAGGGCGAGCTGGTCTGGTCCTCGGAGCGGCCGGTGGAGCGGAAAAGCGAGGCGCCGGCCGGGAGCCCTGGCGCAGCCTGCCGCCGGCGGAGCAGGACGTGCGCGTCCGGCGCGAGCGCGCCGGCCGGGGCGGCAAGACCGTGACCGTGGCGGGGCCGCTGGTCCTGACCCGGGACGACGCCGCGCGCCTGCTCTCGGACTGGAAGCGCCTCTGCGGGGGCGGCGGCGGGCTCAAGCTCTCGAAGACCGCCGCCGGCGATCCCTGCTTCGAGGTGGAGGTGCAGGGCGACCACGCCGACAGGCTGGTCACCGAGCTGGTCAAGGCGGGCTACAGGGCGAAGCGGGCGGGTGGAGGCTAGACGTTCCGAGGGGGCCCCTGCGGGACCCCCTCGCCATTCTCCAGAAGACCGAGACCAGGAAAACGACAAGAAGGGAACCTGGCTGCGGGGGCTCAGCCCGGCCGTCGATCCTCCGGGAGACGCCTGTCAGCTTCCTGGGTTCTGGAAGTGCAGGGCATGTGCCAGAGTCGATATAGAGAATCAAGACTTACGAGCGACGGGTCAGCGTTTGAACCGGAAGGGTGGGTCAAAAGCTGAGCCGTGGGTCAGAGTCGGACCCTCTGGGACTGGCAACGCTCGTGCAAGAGCGGTCCCCGAGAGGAGGGAACGAGATGGCGGACACCACGGTGACCAAGGTCGATTCGACGCACTCGCCCCGCGGCAAGATGGGCCAGAAGTACCTCGCTTCCGGGGTGCACGTGGCCATGCGGCTGTGGGAGGAGGAGCCCGACGAGGGCAAGGCGGCGAGCCGCCGGGACTACGAGACGGTCGGCTACGTGCTGGAGGGGAAGGCCGAGCTGACGATCGAGGGGCAGACGGTGCTGCTCGAGCCGGGCAACTCCTGGGTGGTGCCCAGCGGAGCGGAGCACCGCTACCGCGTCCTGGAGACGCTTCAAGGCGGTGGAGGCCACCTCGCCGCCCGCCCATGCCCACGGGCGGGACGAGGAGTGAGCGTCCTCACAGCTTCAGGACCATCTTGATCATGTCGTGCTGGTTGCCGTCGGGGTCGGTCCCGTAGCCGGGGATGGTGTAGCCCTGGAAGCCCAGGTCGCTCAGCGTGCTGCACGGCGTCGGCCTCCAGGTCGGAGATCAGCATGCAGGTGAGGTGGCGCAGGCCGTTGCTGCGGGCGATGGAGATGAAGTTGTTGACCAGGACCGTCCCCAGGCCCAGGCCGCGGTACTCGGGGTCGATCAGCCACTTGATGCGGCCGACCAGGCGCAGCGGGCTCCCCTCGCGGCGGTGCAGGGTGGCGTCGGCCACGATCTTGCTGCCGTCGAAGGCGAGCACCGGCAGCACCTTGGCGTAGTCGAGCTCGCGCCCCCAGGTCTCGACCAGGGCCCGGTTGTCGATGCGGTCCCAGGCGAAGCGCCGGACGTCCTCGGGCAGGTGATGGAAGAACTGATAGAGGTTGTCCACGTCGTTCTCGTTGAACAGGCGCAGCAGGAGCCGGCGGCCATCCCGCAGCACGGCCTCCTGAGGAAAACGGTCAGGCATCGTTCAATCCCTCCTTCCGGAGATTCGGAAACCTACCACAGCCTCCGGGGTGACGGTGTTGGCACGCGCTTTGCCGTATAGGTAGATGGCGGGCTGCCAGGGCGGTCCGATCCTCTGAGGGGGTTGCGGTGAAAGAGAAACTGGACGAGGCAACGGAATCGGCCCTCTGCGGTGGCATCCTGGTGGCGTTGCTCTGGGGGATCGGCGTGAGCCTGCGCGGCTTCGTGCTCGGACCCCAGGAGATCTCCTGGGCCGAGTGGATGACCCAGCTCGTGACCGGCGTGCTGGCCGGCGCTGGTCGCTGCCGCCCGCGCTGGTGCGCGGCACGGCCTGGGTGATGGCCCGGATCGAGGCCTCGCGCGGCGAGCCGGGACCAGAGTACCGCCTGAGCGCCCGCTCCGTGGAGATACACTCCTCCTCATGATGACCGACCGCGTGTGGGAGGAGCTCTCCCGGACGCTGCGCACCAGTGCGCCCTACAAGTCCCTGCTCCAGGGGCTCGGGGACGTCGTGCGCCTGCCCGTGCCCGCCGCGGCCTGGGTGGGCGAGCTGCTGGCCCGCGACCTCGGCCGGCCGCTCCTGGTGGTCGTCCCGCGCGAGGCCGACGCCCTGGCCTGGATCGAGGCGGCCCGGCTGTTCGGCCGCGAGGAGGGGGTGGTCTACTTCCCGGCCCCGTCGCTCACTCCCTATCAGGAGGCCGAGACCTCGCTGCTGGTGCGGGCGCAGGAGTCGGTCGGCGCTCGACCGGATCGCTGTCGGGCGCGGCGTCCACCGTGGTCGCGACGCCGCGCGCCCTGTTCCGCCGGCTGCCGCGCGCCGTGAAGACTTCGCCGCCGCGGCGCTCGACGATGCGCCCCGGGCGAGGACCATCCCGCTCGACGAGCTGGCCGAGCGCCTGGTGCGCTTCGGCTTCCGCCGCACCGACCTGGTCTACGAGGTCGGCGACTTCGCGGTGCGCGGCGGCATCGTCGACCTCTTCCCGCCGGGCGAGGAGTCGCCGGTGCGGCTCGACTTCTTCGGCGACACGGTCGAGTCGATCCGCTGGTTCGACGCCCAGTCGCAGCGCTCGGAGGACACGCTCGACTCCGTGCGCATCCTGCCGCTCTGCCTGTTCCCCGGCGGGCCGGAGGAGGCGCGGCGCCTGGCCGACCTGCTGCCGCTGGGAGGGCCCGGAGCTCGACCTGGGCCCGGAGGCGGCCGAGCTGCTCGAGGCGCTGCGGCAACCGCGGCAGCTTCCCCGGCTGGGAGAACTACCTGCCGCTCCTCGCCCCGGGCACCGTGGACCTCGCCGGCCTCCTGGCGACGCCCTCGATCCTGGGCCGTCGATCCGCCGGCGCTGGAGGCCGAGGTCGCCCACCACGCCGAGCGGCTGCGGGCCGATTTCGAGGCGCGGCGCGACCACCGGCAAGCTCGCCGCTGCCGCCGGAGGAGCTCGAAGTCCCCGAGGACCGGGTGCGGGAGATCCTGGAAGGCGCCGAGGTCCGCCTGCGCGACCTGGTGCTCTCGGGGGACAGCCGGGAGGGACGGCGGCCGACTTCCACGGCACCCTGACCGATCTCTTCCATGGCCAGCTCCCGCGCTTCCCCCAGGAGGTGGCGACGGCCCGCGCCCGCGGCGAGCGCTGCCTGGTCGTGGTCTCGCCGGCCCACCGCCGCCGGATCGAGGAGCTGCTCGAAGGGCGGGAGATGACCGCTCGGCCGCGGCGGCGTCGAGCTGGTCACGGGCGAGCTGGGGCGCGGCTTCCGGCTGCCGGCCGCGGGGGTGGCGGTCTACGGCGAGCAGCAGCTCCTCCCCCAGGCCCGGGCTGCAGCGCCGGGCCGTCGCGCACCCGCTACGGCCCGTTCGTCTCCGGCCTGCGCGACCTGCAAGGTGGGCGACTACGTGGTCCACGCCGACCACGGCATCGGCCAGTTCGTGGCC
The DNA here is from genome assembly GCA_963807865.1 of uncultured Alphaproteobacteria bacterium. Lineage (GTDB taxonomy): Bacteria > Pseudomonadota > Alphaproteobacteria > Rhizobiales > Xanthobacteraceae > VAZQ01. The sequence goes on from CAWEDK010000039.1 coordinate 57,689, forward strand.
CTGCGCATCGTGGGCGGGGACGGCGACGGCACGAGCCATCTGCCGCCGGTGCTGCGCGAGGTGGCCGCGGCCGGCGACGGGGCGCGGCGAGACCGAGGTCATGGAGATCGCCTACGCCGGCGGCAAGCGCCTGCTCCTGCCGCTCTGAGCCGGCTCGACCTGGTCCAGAAGTACAGCGGCATCGAGGGGGTCGCGCCGCGGCTCGACCAGCTCGGCGGCACCTCGTGGAACAAGACCAAGGCGCGGGTCAAGAGCGGCATGCGCGACATGGCCGGCGAGCTGCTCAAGCTCTACGCCGAGCGCCAGATCGCCACGGCCCCGGCCATGCCGCCGGACAGCGACTTCCTGCACCAGTTCGAGGCCGCCTTCCCCTACGAGGAGACCCCGGACCAGCTCGAGGCGATCGCGGTCATCAAGGAGGACCTGCAGCGCGAGCGCCCCATGGACCGCCTGCTGTGCGGCGACGTGGGCTACGGCAAGACCGAGGTGGCCATGCGCGCCGCGTTCAAGGCGGTCGACAGCGGCTACCAGGTGGCGGTGCTCGCGCCGACCACCATCCTGGCCGACCAGCACCTGGAGATCTTCCGCAAGCGCTTCGCGCGGCTTCCCGGTCACCATCGAGATGGTCTCGCGCTTCCGCTCACCCCAGGAGATGCGCGACCTGCAAGAAGCGGCTGGCCGAGGGGAAGGTCGACATCCTGATCGGCACCCACCGCGCTGCTCTCGAAGGACATCCAGCTCCCCAAGCTGGGCCTGATGATCGTCGACGAGGAGCAGCGCTTCGGCGTGGCCCAGAAGGAGCGGCTGAAGCAGGTCAAGAAGAACGTCCACGTGCTCGCCATGTCGGCGACGCCGGTGCCGCGCACCCTGCAGCTCTCGCTCGCCGGGGTGCGCGACCTGTCGGTCATCGAGACTCCGCCCAAGGACCGCATGGCGGTCGAGACCGCGATCCTGCCGTTCAATCCGCGAGCTGGTGCGCGAGGCGATCGAGTTCGAGATCGAGCGCGGCGGCCAGGTCTACTACGTCTACAACCGGGTGGAGTCGATCGAGAAGATGCTGACCGTCGCTGCGCGAGCTGGTGCCCGGCGTGCGGATCACCGTCGGCCACGGCCAGCTCGACGAGGAGGAGCTCTCCCGCCGCATGCACGCCTTCTCGAACCGGCGAGTTCGACGTCCTGCTCGCCACGACGATCATCGAGAACGGCATCGACATCCCCAACGTCAACACCATGATCGTCCACCGCGCCGACCGCTTCGGCCTGGCGCAGCTCTACCAGCTCCGCGGCCGGGTGGGGCGGAGCAACCAGCTCGCCTACTGCTACCTGCTGGTGCCGGAGGACCGCATCCTCTCCGAGCCGGCGCGCAAGCGCCTGGCGGCCATCCGCGAGTTCACCGACCTCGGCGCCGGCTTCCGCATCGCCGCCCGCGACCTGGAGATCCGCGGCGCCGGCAACCTCCTGGGCGGCGAGCAGAGCGGCCACATCACCGCGGTGGGCATCGAGACCTATCTGAAGCTCCTCGAAGAGACCGTGCGCGAGCTGCGCGGCGAGACGGTCGAGGAGGCGCCCTCGGTCGCGATCGACCTGCCGGTGCCGATGTCGATCCCGCAGGAGTACGTGGAGGACGCGAACCTGCGCATGGAGATCTACCGCAAGATCGCCGCCGCCGAGGACGTCGGAGAGCGAGATCCTGGCCGAGCTGACCGACCGCTTCGGCCCGCCGCCGGACGCGGTCTCGACGCTGATCGAGGTGGCGGCGCTCAAGCGGCTGGCCGAGTCGCTGCGCGTGCAGTCGATCTCCAGCAAGGGGAGCGAGCTGATCATCCGGCTGCGGCGCGACGCGCGGATCGACGTCGACCGGCTGATCGAGATGGTCTCGACCCGGCCCGGCGCGAGCTTCAGCCCGACCGGCGTGCTGACCCTGACCGCCCGGGCGGCGAGCGGCAGATGCTCGGCGTGGCGCGGGAGACGCTGCGAGGAGCTGTCGCAGTGAGAGGCCATCCCCCTCTCCGGCCACCGCTCGCAGAGGGGCGTAGTGCAAGTGCCTGCGCCCCTCGCTGCGTGCTTCCGGGTCGCGTCCGGTGCCTGCTGCTCGCCTGCCTGCCTGCAACCGCGCCGAGCCCCCCGCCCCGGACGTCGTGGCCCGCATCGGCGACCAGCAGGTCCGCTACTCCGAGTTCGAGGACTACGTGGCGCGGACCGCGGGCGACTCGGACAGCGTGCTCGCGAGCGACGTGCTCTCCCAGCTCTTCGACCAGTTCCTCGACGAGAAGGTGCTGGTGCGCATGGCGGGCGACCGCGGGCTGCTCACGGACGGCCGAGCGCGGACCGCGGGACGCGCATCGACGCGCTCCTCGCGGAAGGACCTCGAGGACGAGCCGGCCGAGGAGGAGATCGCCCGCTACTACGAGGAGCACCGCCAGGAGTTCGTCCGGCCGGAGCGGGTGCGGCTGCGCCAGATCCTGACCGAGGACCGCGCCGCCGCCGAGCAGGCCCTCCAGCAGCTCGCGGCCGGGGCGGACTTCGTCGAGGTGGCGCGGCGGCTCTCCCGCGACCCGAGCGCCCAGACCGGCGGCTACCAGGGGGAGCTCTCGCGGGAGGACCTGCCCCCCGCCTTCGCGGACGTGATCTTCTCCCTGCAGCCCGGGGAGGTGAGCCGGATCGTGCCCGCGGAGTACGGGTTCCACATCTTCCAGGTGATCGACCGCTCCCCCGCCGGGGTGGTGCCGCTGGAGGACGCGCGCGAGGAGATCGTCGAGCGCCTGCGGCAGGAGCGGGCGGACCGCCACCTCGCGGAGCTGGTGCGGGAGGGGCGCACCCAATACAATGTCGAGGTCCACGGCCGGAATCTTCCCTTCAACTACCAGGGTTCTTATCTCTGATGACTACAAAGCGACTCCTCGCCCTCGTCCTCCTCGCTCGCCCTGCTCCTGCCTGCCGGCCGCGCTCCGCGCCGAGCTGGTCAACAGGGTCGTGCTGCGGGTCAACGACCAGATCGCCACGCTCTACGACTACGAGCAGCGGCGCGCCGAGCATGGCCCAGGAGATCCTGCGCCAGCAGGACCTCGGCGACGAAGAGCGCCGGCAGCTCCTGTCCCAGGTCGGCGAGCTCGCCTTCAAGGACATGTTCGAAGAGCTCCTCCTCGAGTCCCGCGCCGAGCAGCTCGGCGTCGAGGTCTCCGAGACCCAGATCGACCAGCAGGTCGAGCAGATGAAGCAGAACTTCGGCATCGAGACCGACGAGCAGTTCGCGGCGGCGCTGGCCCAGTCGGGGATGACCGAGCCCCAGCTCCGGGAGCGCCTGCGGCGCGACCTGCGGGCGCGGGAGGTGATGGGCCGGGAGGTCCAGAGCCGCATCAAGCTCGACGAGGACGACCTGCGGCGCCTCTACCAGAAGAACCGGGAGCAGTTCCGCCAGCCCGAGCAGCTCCAGCTCCGCGAGGTCGTGGTGCTGGAGGAGGGGGGCCTCCCCACCGCCGAGGAGCGGGCAGCGCTGGCCGCCGCAGATCCGGCAGGCCGTGGCCGGCGGCAAGTCGCTCGCCGACGCCGTGGCCGAGCACGCCCAGAAGGGGCACACCAGCAACGTCATCGACATCGGCTGGGTCTCGCCGGGCGACCTCGACCCCGGCCTGGAGTCGGCCGTCTGGAAGCTGGCGCCCGGCACGCTGACGGAGCCCGTGGCGGGCCGCGGCGGCCTGCATCTCCTGCAGGTGGTGGAGCGCCGCGAGGCGCGGATCCCCGCCTTCGCCGAGGTGCAGGAGCAGATCCGCATGCGCGAGCAGCGGCGGCGGATGCAGGACGAGGTCGCCATCTACATGGCCGAGCTGGAGAAGAAGTCGCTGATCGTGGCCGAGCCGCCGCCCGGAGCCGAAGGGTTCCGCCGCTTCCTGGGCACGCGTCCGCAGCCACGGAGGACGAGCGGCTCGGGCTGAACGAGGCCGCGACGCCGGCCGCGACCGAGATGAATCCGGGCACGACCCCGATGCAGGACTCCACCTCGGGCGAGCCGGGCGCCCTGCCCGAGCCCAAGCCGACCACGAACACGCCGCCGCCGGTCGTGGAAGCTCCCGCCGCCCGCTGGAAGAGCCGCCCCCGCCGCCCCGGCGCTAAGCCTCTCTCCATCCTGATTCTTCCCTGCGGCTCCTCATCACGAGGAGCCGCAGTCGTTTTGGGGGCTTGACAGCCGAACCTGTGCGCCGCATACTGTGTGCCGTACACTATGCGACGCATGGGGAACGACGAATGACCACCGACCTGTTTGAAAGCCTCCGACTCGAGCTCCGCCGCGGCTGCCTGATCCTGGCGGTGCTCGCCGAGCTGCGGACCGAGCAGTACGGCTACACGTTGCGCAAGACCCTGGCCGATCACGGGATGGCGATCGAAGAGGGCACGCTGTACCCGCTTCTGCGCCGGCTGGAAAGCCAGGGGCTGCTGGTCAGCCGATGGCAAGAAGAAGACAAGCGCAACAAACGTTTCTACCGCCTCTCCCCGGAAGGCAAGCTGATCCTCAAGCAGCTCGTCGCCGAGTGGAGGCGCATCAATTCCTCGCTGGACGAAATCCTTTAAGAAGGAGCAACGATCATGGAGCTTCTCGACCGCTACCTGCAGTCCGTGAAATGGCTGCTGCCGAAGGAACAGAAGGAGGACATCCTCGCCGAGCTGTCCGAGGACATCCGATCGCAGATCGAAGAGAAGGAGGCCGAGCTCGGCCGCAGGCTCGACGAGAGCGAGCTGGAAGCCATCCTCCAGCGCTGGGGACATCCGATGCTGGTGGCCCAGCGCTATCTGCCGCAGCAGCATCTGATCGGTCCGGTCTGGTTCCCGGTCTACCAGTTCGTGCTGAAGATGGTGGGCCTGTGCTACCTGGTGCCGTGGCTGCTGATCTGGCTTTTCCTCGTGATCTTCGTGCCCTCCTATCGCGCGGAGCATCCCGGCCTCGCCCTGATCGGCAGCCTGGAGTCCTTTCTTCTGATCGTCGTGTTCGCCTTCACTGCGATCACCGTGGGCTTCGCGTTCGCGGAAAGGTCCAAGATCCTGGAAAGGTGGAGCCCGCGCAAGCTGCCGGTCGCCGATCCCAACCGGATCTCGCGCTCCGAATCGATCGGCGAGCTGGTGGGCAACCTGGTGTTCGCTCTCCTGGTGGGTGGACGTGCTCCGGCTTCCCTCGATCGAGCCCGTGCACGATCACGCTGGCGCCGATCTGGAGCAACTCTCTACTGGCCCATCCTGCTGGTGGTGCTGGCCGCGGTGGCGATGGATGCCGTCAACACCGTCCGGCCCTGGTGGACGCGGCTGCGCTCCGGCCTGCGCCTCGGGATCGACGCTGGCCGAGCTGGCCCTCATCTGCATCCTGCTCTCCGCAGGTCCTGGGTCGATATTACCCTCCCGAACGTTCCAGCGGCCAAAGTCGCAGAGCTGGCAAAGTGGATCAACCTGTCGATCGGGGTGACGATCCTGGTGATCGGAATCGTGACGATCGTGGGGATCGTGCGCGGCATCCGGCGCCTCCGCCGGCCGAAGGCGACGCTGGTCGGCGTATTGAGCGCCTGAGGAGGGGGATGATGGGTAGGCGAAACACCGCGGGTTTCGCCACGGTGCGAGGCAGGGTTTCCTTCTCTCGGGAGGGAATCTACATGACCCGCAAGCCGAACGACCGACCGGCGCATTCATCGGAGCTTCGTGGACCGCGCTCCTGGCCGGGGCCATCGCCACCTGGTTGGACTCTGGAATGCCGGCATGCCGCTGAACGAGAAGGGCTTCTACTTCACCATCTTCATGTATGCCCTAATCTCGGCCATTTCATTGCAGAAGTCCGTGCGTGACAGGCTGGAGGGAGGCGCTGTAACGGCCATCTACTTCGGCCTGTGCTGGTTTTCGATCGGCCTGTCGATCCTCATGCTTCTGATCGGCCTGTGGAATGCATCCCTGTCGAGCAGCGAGAAGGGCTTCTATGCCATGGCCTTCCTGCTGAGCCTCTTTGCCGCGGTGGCCATTCAAAAGAACGTGCGGGATGTTGCCTCCTTGGGAGGAACTCGGACATCCCTGACGCCCGAAGTGGGCGTCACAGCCGCCACAGGACGGGAGAGGCCACGCTACGATCCCGATGGGCAACATTCCCAGCAGGATGGGAGACATCCCCATCCTGCTGGGAGAGGCTCCCACCCTGATGGAGAGCTTCCGTTCCAGGCCGGAAGCCTCTCATCCCGCTGGGAGAGGCTCCCATACAGGTGGGGACCGTCGCCATCCTGATGGGAGAGGATGTCATCCCAGTGGGGAACGCTCCATCCGGATTAGAAACGGTCTCCATCCCGAGATGCGAAGCTCTCCTCTGCAAGTACGGCGCTCGCATTCCGGGTTGTCGTACGTGCCGATTCCGGATCGGAGTGTTTCCCTTCGGAATCGTGGTGTTGCCCATCTGGATGGGGATGACGCACTCGGAGCTGGAAAGCGCTCCGCAGCGCCGGGGGCGGAATGCGCGATTCAGGGGCGGGAGCCGCCCTGCGCGGCGGCATCGCCCCGGCCAGGAAGGGGATCGTCGCAGCCCGGGAGGGCGGCGTTCCACTTCAGGTGCGCTCGTTCCCGAGCCGGATCGATGCCTTCTCCCCTCGAAGAGGGAAGAGTCGGGAGCAGGGAGGGCGGCATGCCCGACCAGGGGGAGAGTGAGATCCACCGGGATCGACATGTTCTCCGATCAGTAGAGGGAATGACGCCGACCAAGTCGCGAGTTCCGCTGCCGAACCTACTAACGCCCCCGCCGAGAGGCAAGCGTCCGCGCTTTCCATCATTCGCCGCACAGCACGCCACGTATGGCTTACCCGAACCGCACCGGCATGAGTCACCAGGGCTGACATCGTTGAAGCTCGAAAGGATCGTGGCCAGCAACACTTCCTGGCCATGCATCATCATGTTCGACGCCGCGCTCCCGCGCTTCCACCCAGGCTAGGTGCTTCGCCAACCAAATGGAAGTGAAGTTGGCGTATTGCCTTGCCCCATCGGTGCCTGACACCCAGTAGCCGTCGGCTGGGAAAAGCACACATAGGGCATCAATGCCGTTGAATAGGTGGGGCGGCTGTCCCAAAGGGTGAAGAGCATCGATTCGCGGCGAAAGCGATCGGGCGATCGGGCAACCAGGCGGGCGACGGTACGTAATTTCGACTATGAAGACACCGTGCAGGCATGGGCGAGTTGAAACTCGCGGCAGGGTCGATGAGTTCCGCCGCAGTCCTCGTAATGAGCGAGGGCGCCGTCCTTCAACACTCGAACTGACCGGTCTTCGGCGAGATCGGTGACGATCGCTTGGATCTCTTTCAGCGGCATCCCAAGGGGGAACGGAGTAATCGTTCCCGCCAAGTAAGTACGTACTCTCCACACTCATTGCGCTCGACCTGCTCTCGGGGAGTTTCAGGACCGCTTGCACCAAGCACCCGGAGGGGCTCCTTGTATCGCCGACGAATTATCGGACGGAACGACGGGTACGCCATGGCCATGTTCTCGACCTCCCGCGCCCACCATGGATTGAGTTCAGCTGCCCCCCACCAGCAGCGCGGAAGGTCGTCAAACATCTTACCGGTCTCCGTGAGGCCGAGGCGGCCGAACGGGCCCGCCGGGAGGCTCCGGATGCGGCGGGTGCTCCGGGTGCGGGGGATGCTCCGGGTGCGGGGGATGATCGTCTTTTGCCATCTGATTCTCCTTCTGTAGACTTGCCGAAGCGACCATCGATTGCGATGACCCACTTCTCCGTTAACGTGGTTCCTTTCGGACCAACTCCGCGCACAGGATTCGGCAGAAGCCATCCAACTCCCCCCTGCGGATCTAGGGGGCAACTGCCCCCTACATGTCCTATGCTCTCCGGGAAGGGGGATTTGGACAGAGCCTCGGTGTCCAATCTGGGGTGCCGAGAGAGCATAGGGAAGTGGACGGATGAAGGCCGACGAGAAAGAGGCAGCGAGTCCCGACGAGATCAGCCAGGCCATGGCGGGGCTGACGGCTGCTGATTTGCGGAAGCTTCAGAAGTTCGCCCGCTTTCGCATGGCCGCCCTCGGGGCCTGTCACGGGGACGGGACTATGAGGATCTCCTGGAAGAAGCAATGGCGGCGACTCTTGACGGACGCCGCGCATGGCGTAAGAGCAGCGTAACGTTCGTGAATCACCTCATGGCCGTGATGAGAAGCACGTCGGACAACTGGGCGACGAGGGAAGACCAGCGGGAGGTGGTGGAGGCCGAGCTTTATGGCGCCGCTCAGGACGAGGATGAGGCTGACGACCTCCTGGGTGCGGTCAAGCCGACCGCTGCCGGCCAAGAGACGCAACTGATCGAGAAAGAAGCACTAGAGGCTCTCGAAGCCGTCTGTCTCGGATGACCCGATTACCCGCGAAGTGCTGAGCGCCCTGCAACTCGGCCTCAAGGGGCAGGAGCTTAAGGATACCCTGGGGATCACTGAGGATCAGCTGCGCGCAGCGATGCGGAAGATCGACCGGCGTACGCAAGCACTCCAGCCACGGTTCGCCGCGGTGGCTCGGCGGGAGGAGTAAGACATGCCAAAGAGACCACAAGACTACCGCGGCGAACTCAGAGAAGTAATGAATGCGCTGGCCGAGGCTGTTGCCGAGGCATCGGCTGAGGAAATCCTGGCAGAGGCCCAGGAAGCAGGGCTGGATCTTGAAGCCGAAGCCGAAAGCGTGCGCGCTATACTGCGCCGAAGCGTCGAGAAATTCAGAAAGCGAAAACTGGAGCAAGCTCGTCGTGACTATGAGCTAGCCGCTTCAGCTCTATTCACAAAAAAGTACTCTCTTCCCGAGACACCTCGTGAGAGGAGGAGCCTTCTGACCAACATACTTACTGCCAAACCGCAGATGCAAGGCATGCTTACCGTGCAATTTCGAGAACTAGATCAGCTGAGTGATGAGGATATTGAAAGCTCCCTCAGAAAACTCGCGGAGCTTGGCATGCTGGACGACCTTTTAGAAAAGCCAACCGAGGAATGAGCATTAAGAAGCTTCATTAGTCCAATCGCTCTGCTTCAGGAGCTTGGCATAACTGAACCGCAGGATATCGATATCGAGGCCATCGCTCAATATTGCGGAGCCACGATCGTATACGAGAACCTGCACGGCTGTGAAGCTCAGATCGTAGGAAGAGGAAATCGGGCTATTATCGCTGTCCGGAAAGATTCTCCGCGGTCCCGGCAGCGCTTCTCGGGAGCTCATGAGCTTGGGCATTGGATGTGCGATCGCGGGCGGGCCGCCTTTGCTTGCGTCGAGAAATCGTTTCTTCGGGAGTGGTCCAAAGACAATCCAGAGACCAGGGCAAATCGATATGCAGCAGACCTACTGCTACCGGAATCTCTCTTCAAGAGAGATGCTCGCGGCAAGGACATGACTTAGTGACAGCACGAGAACTTGCTGACAGATACCAGGCGAGTCTCACGGCTACCACGATTCGGTTAGTAGAACTCGGCTCCTTTCCAGCGATGGTCGTCTGCATGGAGCAAGGACGACGGAAATGGTTTGTACGTGGACCGGATGTTCCGGTAGTCTATGGCCCGTCGAGAGGCTGCAACGAGACAGCTTGGCATATGAGTTGATGGAGGGTGGGAAAGCAGATGGGCCAATCGACATTGAAGCGAGCAGTTGGATTGATCATCCGGACGCGGAGCGCTTCCCCATTTCGGAGGATTCAGTAAGAAGCGGTGATTTCGTCCTTAGTCTCCTGTGGTGGAAGGACGAACGCCAGCTTCTTGAATTGGGCGAATGAAGAATAGACGCCGAAGCTCGAGATTATCCTGGAGGTGGCTGCATAGTGCTGGAGAGGGGTACCAGAGGTTTCCGGAGCCGCCAATCATGCTAGTGCTCAGGAGAGGTGAGGGTTTCGGGAGTCAGCCTGCCTCAAACGGGTTCAGAGTCCCAACCTCCAGCGGGGCAAAGTCGCGGACATTTCGAGTCACGACCACCAAGTGATGAACGATGGCCGTAGCGGCAATCAGCGCATCGGCCATAAGGTCGTCGGAGCGCCGGTGCATCAGCTTCGCCCAGACGCGGAAGATCTGTCCGTCCAGCGGCAGGACGTTCCAGGTTCGCGCCACCTGGTCGATCCACAGCTCGATCTCAGAGGCCTTCTCCGGGTCCTGTTCGCGGGTGATCTCGACCCCGGCCTGTAGCTCGCCCAGGGTAACGGCGGACAGGTGAAGGTCGTGGTCGGCAATCCCTTCAAGCCAAGCCACCACGGCTCCATGAGGCCGTGGGCGTCTCAGCTCCGAGATGACGTTAGTGTCGAGGAGATACACGAGCCCTACTCGAGCGCCGCGGGAGCCCGCCGACGCCACTGGCGGCGCGGGGGTACCGGGATCTCGGCTCGTGGCGCCTCTGCGAGGAGCAGTTCCTTGAGCGTCGGCCGCGCCGAACTCTGGAGCCGGCGCCACTCCTCGAATGGGAACCAGGACGGCGGCCTCTACGCCCTGCTGGGTGACGATCTGCGGACCTTCGTTGAGGCTCGCCTCAAGCAGCTCGCTGAAGTGAGCCTTCGCGTCCTGGACCGGCCACCGCCTTGCGGATTGATCTGCAGCCATACGCACCCCCATTGGTGAGTTATAGGACGAGTTCTCTCAGTTGGCAAGGCCGGCGGAGGTTTCGGCTTGCAGTGCCGAACCTCATCGAGGTAGCCTGCTTCCATGTCGGACTTACCTGGAGCCGAGTCTCCTGCGGCCTGCGATTCCCAGAGAGAAGAGCCTATGAAGATGGGCAAGCTCCGTGAGCGACTGCGCAAGGATCGGCCGATGACGACGATCAGTCTTCGGATGCCGGAGGACGTCGTCGATGAGCTCAAGCAGGTCGCTCCGCTCCTCGGCTTCTCCGGGTATCAACCCCTGATCCGCACTTACATCGGGCAGGGATTACGCCAGGATCTGGAACGGCTCTCCCAGCAACCCGGGATCGAGCGGATCATCGAGAGCCTGCGCCGGCATGGAGTGGTCGAAGAGGTGATCAACTCCGCCATCGCCGAGCTGAGATCGACTTGACGCCGGGGTGCTGATCCGCCCTCCCAAGCGCACGGCTCCCGCACTCCGCTTCTTCTAGTGACCTACGACTTCCCAGCCCCGGGTCACTGCCCTTCCCTGTCCCCACCTTCGCTTTGTTTGCGCCTCTTCGGTGGTCCGGAATGGGCGTTTCGGCGGCCCGCAGCGGGTTTCAGTGGAAGAAAGTGGAAAAAAATGGACAAAAGTGGAGGAAGGTTGCTAAGATCCCATCCTCAGGACAGTTGTACTTCGGGGTGGGGGTCCAACCATGTTCCGCGGAAGCTCGCCAGCCAAGATCGACGACAAGGGGCGTCTGAAGATCCCGACGGACTTCCGTCGGCTGCTGGAGGAGCGCTACGGCCCCGACTCTTCGTCACCTCCGTGCTGGGCGATTCCGCGCTGATCTACCCGTGCCGGTCTGGGAGGAGATCGAGGCGCGTCTCCAGGCGGTGCCGTCGACGGACCGCGTCAAGGAGCGCTACCTGGAGCGGGTCAACTACTTCGGGCAGCAGGTGCGGCTCGACGTGCAGGGCCGGATGCTGATCCCGCAGATCCTGCGGGAGAGCGCCGGCATGAACGGCGACGTGGTGGTGACCGGGCAGCTCGACCACCTGGTGGTCTGGAACCACGAGCGGTTCCTGGCGCGGCTGGACGAGCAGCCGTTCACCGAGGACGACTTCCGTGCCTCAGCTCGCGCGGGATCTAGGCGAGCTGGAGCCCGGAGAGGAGGGCTACCCGAGCCGTTGGACGCGCAGCACCTGCCCGTCCTGCGTCGAGGAGACCCTCGAGCTGCTGGACGCCCGGCGCGCGGCGGGACTCTTCGTCGACGCCACGCTCGGCCTGGGCGGGCACGCCGAGGCGCTCCTGCGGCGCGTCCGACGGTCCAGCTCGTCGGCATCGACCGCGATCCCCAGGCGCTCGAGCTGGCGGCGCGGCGGCTGGCGCCTTTCGGCGACCGGGTGCGCTTCGTCGAACGCCAACTTCCACCACCTGGAACAGGCCCTGGCCGGCATCGGGATCACCGGCGGCGTCGCCGGGATCCTGGCCGACCTCGGCGTCTCGTCGCTGCAGCTCGACACGCCGGAGCGGGGCTTCAGCTTCCGCTTCGACGCGCCGCTCGACATGCGCATGGGGCTCGCCGAACGGACCGCGGCCGACCTGGTGAACGAGGGCTCGGAGGGGGAGTTGGAAAAGATCTTCCGGGAGTACGGCGAGGAGCGGCAGGCGCGGCGGATCGCGCGCGCGATCGTGGACGCGCGGCGGGAGCAGCCGATCGAGACCACCGGCCAGCTCAAGCGCCTCATCGACCGCGTCAAGGGCAGCCGGCCGCACTGGGACGAGGGGAGCGGGTCGATCCCGCGACGCGCGTCTTCCAGGCGCTGCGCATCGCGGTCAACGAGGAGCTCGCCGGCCTGGAGGGGCTCATCGAGCAGGCGGTCGAGCTGCTGGAGGACGACGGCCGGCTGGTGATCATCTCCTACCACAGCCTGGAGGACCGGATCGTCAAGAACACCCTGCGCGACCTGCGCCCGCGGCGAGATCGACCAGGTGACCGGCCGGCCGCACGCCGAGACGCAGCTGATCGAGGTGCTGACCAGGAAGCCGGTGCGTCCGAGCGAGGAAGAGATCGCGCTCAACCCGCGCTCCCGCTCGGCGCGGCTGCGCGCCGCGAGGAGGATCTGATCTCTTGAGGAACGCCTACGCCTTCCGCCGGCCGGTGGTCAACACCTACCTGGTCCGCGAGCGCGACCGGCGGCGCTATGCGCGAGCTGGCGCTCGTGCTGCGTGGTCGTGCTGTCGCTCGGCGGCGGGCTCTTCGCCTACACCTGGATCCATCTGGAGGTGCTGCGCACCGGCTACCGCATCGACAAGCTGGAGCGCGAGCTGCGCGAGCTGAACCGCAAGGAGCGGCAGCTCCGCCTGGAGGCCGCCTATCTGGCGAGCCCGTCCGCAGGTCGAGCGCCGCGCCGTCCAGGAGCTGGGCATGCAGCCGCCCGCGCTGGAGCAGGTGGTGTTCTGGGAGGAGCTGCCGTGAAGCTCCGGATGCCCCGCCTGCGGATCGCCGCCGTGATCGGCGCGCTCTGGATCGCGGCCATCGCCGGGCGCCTGTACTACCTGCAGGTGGCCGCTACGACCACTACGCGGCGAAGGCCGCGCGGCAGCAGCAGCGGGTGATCGAGCTCGATCCGCCGCGCGGCACGATCTACGACGCCCGCGGCCGCGAGCTGGCGGTGTCGGTCCAGGTCGACTCGGCCTACGCCGTGCCGCCCGAGATCGCGCGACCCGCTCGCCGCGGCCGCGGCAGCTCGCCAGGCCGTGCCCGGGCTCGACGCGAAGAAGCTCGCCCGCGAGCTGGCGCGCGACCGCGAGTTCGTCTGGGTGGCGCGCAAGCTCGATCCGCCGGTCGCCGAGGCCGTGCGCGCGCTGGAGCTCGCCGGGCATCCACTTCCTGCCCGAGAGCAAGCGCTACTACCCGATGCGCGAGCTGGCCGCCCAGGTGCTCGGCTACGTCGGCACCGACAACCACGGCCTCGCCGGCCTCGAGCTGCTCTACGACGAGAAGGTCGCGGGCAAGCCGGGGCTGCGCACGGTGCTGCGCGACGCGCGGCGCGCACGGTGGTGGCGCCGGGGCTGTCGTTCGCCGAGGCCGAGCCGGGCCAGGACCTCCACCTGACGCTCGACGCGGCGATCCAGCACATCGTCGAGCGCGAGCTGGCGCGGGCGGTGGAGGAGCGCGGCGCGAGCCGCGGCAGGGCGGTGTTCCTCGATCCGCGCGACCGGCGCCGTGCTGGCCATGGCGTCCTATCCCGGCGTTCGATCCCAACCAGTTCGGCACGCTATCCGCCGGCGCGCTGGCGCAACCGGGCGATCATGGACGTCTACGAGCCGGGCTCGACGTTCAAGATCATCACCGCCGCGGCGGCGCTCGGCTCGGGCATGGTCGCGCGCCGACGGACGAGTTCGACTGCGAGATGGGCGGCATCGTCGTCTCCGGCAAGCGCATCCGCGACCACAAGCCGTTCGGCCGCCTGACGTTCGCGCAGGTGCTGGCGAAGTCGAGCAACGTCGGCGTGATCAAGGCCGCGCTGCTGGTCGGCGACCAGCGCCTGTACAAGACGATCCGCGCCTTCGGCTTCGGCCGGCCGACCGGGATCGACCTGCCCGGCGAGAGCTCGGGCATCCTCCATCCCGATGGAGCGCTGGGGGATGCGCGGCAAGGCCTACATCTCGTTCGGCCAGGGGATCTCGGTCACGCCGCTCCAGCTCGCCTCGGCGGTGGCGGCGGTGGCCAACGAGCGGCACGCTGCTGAGGCCGCACGTGGTGGCGGCGGTCGGCCAGGGGGACGCGGTCGCAGGTCAGCCATCGCCGAACAGCGGGCCGGCGGTGGTGGGGCATCCGATCGCTCCGGCCACGGCGCGCGAGCTCAGCCGGCTGCTCGAAGGGGTGGTGACCAGGGCACGGGCAAGGGCGCCGGCGGTCGCGGGCTACCGGGTGGCGGGCAAGACCGGCACGGCGCAGATCCCGGTGCGCCGGCGGCTACTCGCGCAACGGCTATCTGCCGAGCTTCGTCGGCTTCGCGCCGGTGGACCGGCCGGTGATCGTCGGCGTGGTGGCGATCGCCGAGCCGCAGGGTTGGAGTACCACGGCGGGCAGGTGGCGGCGCCGGTCTTCGGCGCGATCGCCCGGCAGGTGCTGCTCTACCTGGGCGTCCGGCCGGAGCGCGAGGCGCCGGGGCTGCTGGCCCGGGCGAGGTGCCAGATCGGCGAGCGCCGAGCCCGTTCCGGACGGAGAGCCCGCCTCCGGTGGCGCAGCCGGTGCCGGCCGCCGTTCGAGCCGGCCGAAGACGTCGGGATCGTGGAGCCCGAGAGCGTGCCTTCTTCGACCGGAGGAGGCCGCTCTCATGCGCCTTTCTGAGGTGTCTGAGGAGGTGCTGCCCATGGCCGATCCGGAGGTCACGGGCGTCGCTCACGACTCGCGGGCCGTCGAGCCGGGCGACCTGTTCGTGGCCCTGGTCGGGCAGCGCTTCGACGGCCGCGCGTTCGCGCCGGCCGCGGTGGAGCGGGGCGCGGTGGCGGTGCTCGGGCCCGGCGCCGGCACCGGTCGAGGTGCCCTGGGTGCCGGTCGAGGACCCGCGCGCCGTGCTCGGTCCTCTGGCCGCCGCGTCTACGGCCATCCGGACCGCGAGCTGGTGCATGGCCGGGGTCACCGGCACGAACGGCAAGTCGACCGTGGCGACGCTGATCGCCGCGGTGCTCGACGCCGCGGACCTGCCGGCCGGGTTCATCGGCACGCTGGGCTACCGCTTCGGCGACCGGACGCTTCCCGGGCGGGCACACGACGCCCGAGGCCTCCGACCTGTTCCGCACGCTGCGCCGGATGCGCGACGCCGGCGCCCGCGCCGTGGCCATGGAGGTCTCCTCGCACGCGCTCGACATGGGGCGGGTCGCGGGCGCCTCCTTCGACGTCGCCGTGTTCACGAACCTGACCCGGGACCACCTGGACTACCACCCGGACATGGAGAGCTACTTCGCGGCCAAGCGGCGGCTCTTCAGCCAGCTCAAGCCGGGCGGCCGGGCGGTGGTCAACGTCGAGGACCCGTACGGCCGGCGGCTCGCGGCCGAGATGCCGGAGGCGCGTGACCTTCGGCGAGGGTGGGCGACGTGCGGGTCGCGCGAGGTGCGAGATGACGCCGGCCGGCATGCGCGGGACGCTGGTCACGCCGCGCGGCGAGGTGCCGTTCGCGACGCCGCTGCTCGGCCGCTACAACCTGCCGAACCTGCTCGCCGCGGCGGCGGCGGCCGAGGCGCTGGACCTCCCGCATGCGGCGGTCGACGGCGGCGCTCGCGGCGCAGCGGCCGGTCCCGGGCCGGATGGAGCCGGTCGACCGCGGCCAGCCGTTCCCGGTGTTCGTCGACTACGCCCACACCGACGCGGCGCTCGATGCGGCGCTGCGCTCGGCGCGCGAGATCGCGGGGCTGGGAAGGTGGCGGTGGTCTTCGGCTGCGGCGGCGACCGCGACCGCGGCAAGCGTCCGCTGATGGGCCGGGTGGCCGGCGAGCTGGCCGACCTGCCGATCGTCACCTCGGACAACCCGCGCAGCGAGGACCCGCTGGCGATCCTCGCCGCGGTCGAGGAGGGGGTGCGGGCGAGCGGCCGGACGCGGCTACCGGGTGGTGCCCGACCGCCGCGAGGCGATCCGCGAGGCGATCGTCGCGGCCGAGCCCGGGCTGGGCCGTGCTGGTCGCGGGCAAGGGGCACGAGCGGGAGCAGATCGTCGGCGACCAGAAGCTTCCGTTCTCCGATTTCGACGAGATCGAGCAAGGCTTTGGAGGAGCGCTTTGGCACGTCTGACCGTGGCTGAGGTCGCCCGCGCGATGGGCGGCCGGATCGTCTCGGGCGATCCCGGGCAGGAGTGCGCCGGCGCGGCCATCGACTCCCGCGCGGTCCAGCGGCGGCGAGATCTTCTTCGCCCTGCCCGGCGCGCGCACGGACGGCCACCGCTTCGTGCCGCACGCTCGGCCGGGCGCCGGCGCGGCGGTGGTCCAGGAGGAGGTCGCGGCTCCGGAGGGCGTGGCCGTGATCCGCGTCGAGGACACGTTCAAGGCGCTGCAGGACCTCGCGCGCCACGTGCGCGTCGAAGGGCGTGCCGGAGAAGCTCGTCGGGATCACCGGCTCGGCGGGCAAGACCACGACCAAGGAGCTGCTCGCGGCGATGCTCGAGCTCCCGCTTCCGGGTCGCCAGGACGGTGGGGAACTTCAACAACCTGATCGGCTTCCCGCTCTGCCTGCTCAACGTGCCGGACGGCACCGAGTGGATGGTGGCCGAGATGGGCATGTCCACCGCGGGCGAGCTGCGCGAGCTGAGCCTGATGGGCCGGCCGGACGCCGCGGTGTTCACGGTCGTGCGGCCGGTCCACCTGGAGTTCTTCGCCAGCGTGCGGGCGATCGCCGAGGCCAAGGCCGAGCTGCTGGCCGGGCTCGCGCCGGGAGGGCCGGTGATCGCCAACGCCGACGATCCCGAGGTGGCGCGGATCGCCCGCCGGCATCGAGGCGAGCGGCCGGGTGGTCTGGTACGGCATCGAGTCCGAGGACGTGGATGTCGAGCTGCGCGACCTCGCTCCCGGACCGGAGGGGATCGGCAGCCGGTTCCGCCTGGAGGCGGGCAGCGAGAGCGCGGAGGTGAGCCTGCCGCTCCACGGCCTCTACAACGTCGAGAACTGCCTGGCCGCCGCGGCCTGCGCCTGGGCGCTCGGCCTCTCTCTGGACGAGATCGCCGAGGCCGTGCGCGACGTGCGGCCGGCCTCGATGCGCGGCGTGGTCCACCGCGGGCAGCGTTCACGCTGGTGGACGACTCCTACAACTCCAATCCCGCCGCGCTGGCAAGGCGCTGGAGGGCGCCGCGCTGCTGCCCGGGCAAGCGGCGGGTGGCGGTCCTGGGCGACATGCTGGAGCTGGGTCCCGAGGGGCCGCGCTTCCATCGCGAGTCGGGCGAGCTGGCGGCGCGGCTCGGGCTTCTCGCCGGTCCTCGGGGTCGGCGAGCTGTCGCGCGAGCTGGTCGCCGGAGCCGGCGCGGGCGCCGAGGCGCACTGGGTGCCCGATGCCGCGGCGGCGGCGGAGTGGGCGGCGCGCGAGGTCCGCGAAGGCGATCTCGTGCTGGTCAAGGCGTCGCGCGGCGTCGGGCTCGACGCGGTGGTCCGCAGGTTGCTGCCGGGAGCGGGAGGAGGCGCACTGATGCTCTACCACCTGCTCTATCCGCTGCGCGACGTCATCCCGGCGTTCAACGTCTTCCGCTACATCACCTTCCGGGTGGCGGCGGCGATCGTCACGGCCCTGCTCCTCTCCTGGCTGCTGGGCCCGTGGTTCATCCGCACGCTGCGCCGGCTGTCGGTCGGCCAGAACATCCGCGACGTGGGGCCGCAGGCGCACCAGGTCAAGGCCGGCACGCCGACCATGGGCGGCCTGCTGATCCTGTTCGCGGCCCTGGGCCGACGCTGCTCTGGGGGGACCTGCCAACGTCTACGTCTGGATCGTGGTCCTGGTCACCGCGGCCTTCGGCGCGATCGGCTTCGTCGACGACTACCTCAAGGTGCGCAAGCGGCGGAACCTGGGGCTGACGGCGCAGCGCCAAGTTCGGCTCCAGATCCTGGCCGGCGGCGCTCATGGGCGCGGCGCTGCTCTGGCTGCCCGGCTTCGACACGGACCTGACGCTTCCCGTTCTTCAAGCAGCTCGTACCTGCCGCTGGGCGTCTTCTACATCCCGTTCGTGATGATCGTGCTGGTCGGCGCCTCGAACGCGGTCAACCTGACCGACGGCCTCGACGGCCTGGCGATCGGCACGACCTCGGTGGCCGCGGCGACCTACGCGGTCTTCACCTACATCGCCGGCAACCGGGTGATCGCGGGCTACCTGCAGGTCGCCTACGTGCCGGGCGTGGGCGAGGTGGCGGTGTTCTGCGGCGCGCTGGTCGGCGCCGGCCTCGGCTTCCTCTGGTACAACTCGCACCCCGCCGAGGTCTTCATGGGCGACGTCGGATCGCTCGCCCTGGGCGGCGGCATCGGCAGCCGTGGCGGTGCTCGCCAAGCAGGAGATCCTGCTGGTGCTCGTCGGCGGCCTGTTCGTCATGGAGGCGCTCTCGGTCATCATCCAGGTGGCCTCGTTCAAGCTCCGGGGCAAGCGGGTCTTCCGCATGGCTCCGCTCCACCATCACTTCGAGCTGATCGGCTGGGCCGAGCCGAAGGTGATCGTGCGCTTCTGGATCCTGTCGATCCTGTTCGCGCTGCTCTCGCTCTCGACCCTGAAGCTGCGATGAGAGCGCCCTGGGGCAAGCGGCCGCTTCGAGCGGGTGCTGGTGTACGGCCTGGGGATGTCCGGCCGCGCCGCGGCGAAGATGCTGCTCGAGCGCGGCGTCTCGGTGGTCGCGCGTCGACTGCGAAGCCGGACGTGGACGTCTCGGACTTCTCGCGGCGAAGTTCGAGCTCTGGCCCGGCGGCGAGCCGTCCGAGCTGCCGCCGCCCGCGGGCGGGTTCGACGCCGTGGTCGTCTCCCCCGGCGTGCCCATGGACAAGCCGCTCCTGGACGATGCGCGGCGCAAGGGCGTGCCGGTGATCGCCGAGGTCGAGCTGGCCGCGCCGTTCCTCAACGGGCCGATCGTGGCGATCACCGGCAGCAACGGCAAGAGCACCACGACCGCGCTGACCGGCGCCATGCTGCAAGGCGGCGGGACATAAAGTGGAAGTCTGCGGCAACATCGGCGATCCGCTGGTGGGGAAGATCGACGGCCCGGTCGGCCGCGTGTTCGTGGTCGAGCTGTCGAGCTTCCAGATCGAGGGGATCGTCACGCTGAAGCCGCGCGCCGCGGCGCTGCTCAACCTCGCGGAGGACCACCTCGACCGCTACGGCTCGATGGCGGCCTACGCCGCGGCCAAGAAGCGGCTGTTCCTGAACCAGGACGCCGCCGGGATCGCCGTGCTCAACGCCGACGATCCGGAGACGCTGGACGTCGAGACCCAGGCGCGCAAGCGCTTCTTCTCGCGGCGCGGCCGGGTCGAGGACGGCTGCTATCGCGCGGCGACGGCCGGGTGATCGAGGTCACGCCGGGCGAGCCGGACGTGGATCTCTTCCTGGCCTCGGACGTGCCGCTCGCCGGGGTGCAGAACCTGGAGAACGCCATGGCCGCGGCGCTGCTCGCGCGGGCGATCGGCGCCGAGCCCGCCGAGCTGCGCGACCGGGCTCCTCGGGTTCAAGGGGCTGCCGCACCGCATGGAGCGGGTCGGCGAGAAGGACGGCGTCGTCTGGTACAACGACTCCAAGGGGACCAACCCCGCCGCGACCGCCAAGTCGCTCGAAGGGTTCGCGGACGGCACCGTCCATCTGATCCTCGGCGGCCGCAACAAGGGCGCGGACCTGGCCACGCTCGACGCCGATCGTGCGGCAGAAGGTGCGCCGCGCCTACCTGATCGGCGAGTCGGCGGGCGACTTCGAGCAGGCGCTCGGCAGGAGCCGTCCCGCTGGAGCATTCGGAGACCCTGGAGCGCGCCGTGCCAGTCCGCGGCGCAGCAGGCGCAGGCGGGCGAGGCCGTGGTGCTCTCGCCGGCCTGCGCGAGCTTCGACCAGTTCCGCAACTTCGTCCATCGCGGCGAGGTCTTCCAGGCCCTCGTTCGCGAAGCGTTCTGAGGAGGGCCGGATGGCGAAGAAGCTCGCGTTTGACAAGGTGCTCTTCACCACCGTGACCCTGCTGCTCGCGTTCGGGCTGGTGATGGTCTACTCGGCGAGCGCCGCGCTGGCGCGCCAGCAGCAGCCGCTGACCTTCAATCCGTTCCTGATCAAGCAGGCGGTGGCGGCCGGCCTCGGGCTGGTGCTGATGGTCTGGCTCATGGTGCTCGACTACCGGACGCTGCGCCGGCCGGCGGTGATCTATTCGCTGCTGTTCGGCGTCATGGCGCTGCTGGTGCTGGTGCTCTTCGCGCCGGAGCGCAACGCGACGCACCGCTGGTTCTTCGTGGGCGGCTTCTCGTTCCAGCCGTCCGAGCTGGCGAAGCTCGCGCTGATCCCGTTCCTGGCCTACCTGATCGAGAAGAAGCAGGAGCAGGTCAACCAGGCGTCGTTCCTGGTGCCGGCGGCGCTCTTCACCGGCCTGCTCGCGGCGCTGATCCTGATCGAGCCGGACATGGGCACGGCCGTGCTGCTCGCGGGCGACGGCCTTCTTCATGATCTTCCTGGCCGGGCTGTCCTGGCGCTTCATCCTGGGCTCGCTCGCCGCGGTGCCGCCGCTGCTGATCGCCCTCGTGCTGGCCGAGCCCTACCGGCGGCGAGCGGTTCTTCGCGTTCCTCGACCCCGAGAAGGACCCGCTCGGCAGCGGCTTCCAGGCGCTGCAGTCGCTGATCGCGGTCGGCTCGGGCGGCGTCTTCGGCGTGGGCGCGGGGCAGAGCGTGCAGAAGCTCTACTTCCTGCCGCACCCGGAGTCGGACTTCATCTTTTCGATCGTGGCCGAGGAGCTCGGCATGATCGGCTGCGCTGGCGATGGTCGCCGCCTTCGCCGTGCTCGCCTGGCGCGGCATGGTCGCGGGCGCCAAGGCGCCGGACACGTTCGGGCGCTATCTCGGCTGGGGCTTCACCGGCGTGCTCGTCATGCAGGCGCTGATCAACGTCAGCGTCACCGTGGCGCTCTTCCCCACCAAGGGGATTCCGCTGCCGTTCATCTCGTACGGCGGGTCCTCCCTGGTGGTGACGCTCTGCGCCTGCGGCGTCCTGCTCAACGTCTCGCAGCACGGATGAACGGGAATGCGATGGCACCGACCGGAGACAACACCGGTTCTTCACGCGCTTCTCGCGGGTGGCGGCACGGGTGGCCACATTTTCCCGGCGCTCGCGGTTGCCGAGGAGCTTGGGAAGCGGGGGTGGCGCGTGAGCTTCGCCGGCAACGAGACCGGCATGGAGGCGCGCCTCGTGCCCGAGCGCGGCATCCCGTTCCACGCGCTGCCCGCGAAGCCGATGGTCGGCCGCGGGATCGTCGGCAAGGTGCGGTCGCTGGCGACGCTGGCCGCCTCGGGCCGCGCCGCCGCGAAGCTGATCCGCGAGCTCGAAGGTGGACGTGGTGCTCGGCACGGGCGGCTACGTCTCGGCTCCGGCCGTGGTCGGAGCGCGGCTGGCGGGCCGGCCGATCCTGCTCCTGGAGCCCAACGCCCGGGCCGGCGTGGCGAACCGCTGGCTCTCGCGCTGGGCGTCCGCGGCGGCGATCGGCTATCCGGAGACGGCGCACGATCTCAAGTGCCCGGCCTGGGTGACGGGCGTGCCGGTCCGCGCGCGCTTCTTCGAGGTTCCCGCGGAGCTGCCGCCGTCATGAATCCGCCGCGTCTTCTCGTGCTCGGCGGCAGCCAGGGCGCGAAGCAGATCAACGAGGCCATGCCCGAAGTGGCGAAGCGATTGATCGAGAGGATGCCTGGAGTGCGCTGCCGCCATGATCATCGCGTACTCGCCCGACACCTGGTAGGCGAACGTCGGCATCGCGAACACGTCCCGCACCCGGCGCAGGATGTCGAGATACGGCATGCCTGGCTTGACCATGATCATGTCGGCGCCTTCCGCGATGTCGAGTTCGACCTCGCGCAGCGCTTCGTCCGAATTGCCCGGGTCCATCTGGTAGGTGCGCTTGTCGCCGGTCAGCGTCGTGGCCGAGCCGACGGCGTCGCGGAACGGGCCGTAGAACGCCGAGGCATACTTGGCCGCGTAGGCCATGATCGACACATCGCACAGCCCGGCGGCGTCGAGCCCGGCGCGGATGGCGCCGACCCGGCCGTCCATCATGTCGGACGGGGCGATAATGTCGCACCCCGCCTCGGCCTCGACCAGCGCCTGGCGGACCAGGACTTCGACCGTCTCGTCGTTCAGGATTTCGCCATCGCGGATCAGGCCGTCGTGGCCGTGGCTGGTGTAGGGGTCGAGCGCCACATCGCACAGGACGCCGAGCTGCGGAACTTCGCGCTTAATGGCCCGGATCGCCCGGCAGACCAGATTTTCGGGATTGAGCGCCTCTGCGCCGGCCTCGTCCCGCAACGCCGGATCGGTATAAGGAAACAGCGCCACGCACGGGATTTTCAGCCCTGCGGCGCGTTCGGCCTCGCGCACCGCCTCGTCGACCGAAAGGCGCTCCACCCCCGGCATGGAGGGCACCGGGATGCGGGCTTTGACGCCGTCGACCAGAAATAGCGGCCAAATCAGGTCATCGGCGGTCAATACGTTCTCGCGGACCAGACGGCGGGCCCAATCGGCCTTGCGGTTCCGCCGGGGGCGGACGGTCAGATCAAGCGCCCGCCCGGTGGCGGCCGCCCGGGTTTCGGGAGGGTCCAGACGGACTTCGATCGGGCGTCCGTACTTGATCGCCATAATGATACTCCAATGTCGTACTGTCTTAGCCGGTCTAGATCAGAGCCGCTACCAGCACCGCGGCCTTTGGTGGCTCGCGCCTGTTTTCGGAATTGGTTTTGGTGCAGGTTAGCGGCAACTCCCTGGAGTAGGACATGAGCATTCGAGCCTTGCTCGCCTCGGCGTTCGTTGCGCTTGGCTTGGCGGCGCAGCCTGCGGCCGCCAGAGAGCTCGCGTCTCTGAGCGAGGAGGAGATCTTTTCGCTGCAGCAGCGGCTGCGCGACGCCGGCTGCTACAAGGCCGCGCTGAACGGCAAGGTGACGCCCGCGCTGGCCGAAGCCGTCAAGGTCTGTCCGATCCAGGACCCGGTGCTGCGCATCGAAACGAACATGCATACCGCGGTCATGTACCGCCTCGGAATCGACCGGGAATGCAAGACGCTCGTCACCGGCAGCGAAGACAAATCTGTGCGCACATGGTCGCTGCCGGAGGGCAAGCTCATTTGGACCCACCGGCCGCCAATCGGCGAGGGCGACTACGGCAAGGTTTATGCGACCGCGATCTCACCGGACGGCAAGCGGATCGCGGCCGGCGGCTGGGATGCCTACTACAAGCAAAATGAGAACGGCGTCTATCTGATCGACACTGCGACGGACGGAGCGCTGCGCCGGTTCACTCTGTCCGACCAGGTCATCCACCACCTGGCGTTCACCTCGGACGGCACCAAGCTGGCCGCGTCGCTCGACGGCAAGAACGGCGTGCGGATCATCGATGCCCAGACCGGGAAGGTGCTGCTGGCCGACCGCGACTATGCCGAGCGCAGCCGCGGCCTCGCCTTCGGGCCGGACGATACGCTCTATTCGGTGGGCTATGACGGCTACCTTCGCCACTACAGCCGCAACTACAAGCGCACCCACAAGGTGAAGACCCCGGGCGGCCAGCGGCCGCATTCGATCGCGGTCGATCCGACCGGCAAGCGGGTGGCGGTAGGCTACGACGACGCGCGCACCGTCGAGATCTTCGACGCCAAGACGCTCGAGCGGATCGCGGTCGCCGATAACTCCGACATTGCAAGCGGCAACCTGCTGGCGGTCTCTTGGTCGCCGGACGGCAAGTATGTCCTGGGCGGCGGCCGCTATCAGCGGCTCGTCGACGGCGCGTGGCAGTACCCGGTGCGCATCTGGGATGCCAATGGCCGGCAGGTGAACGAAGTGATGGTCGCGGACAACACCGTCCTTCACATGGTGCCCTGCGGCGACTCCGTCTACTACGTCGCGCAGGGCCCGGTGTATGGCCGGATCGATCCGTCGGATGGGACGGTGACCAAGATCGGCCTGCCGCCGATCCCGGATATGCGCGGCAAGAACGAGCAGAGCTTCACGATCTCGCCGGACGGCATGCGGCTACGTTTCGGTCTGGAGACCTTCGCGTCCGCGCCGGTGGTGTTCGATCTGGCGGCCGGCACCCTGCAGGATGCGCCCAATCCGCTGCCGGACCTGCTGCCCGCGAAGGTCACCGGCCTGAAGATCGCCGACTGGCTGCATAACATCAAACCCACGCTGAACGACAAGCCCATCCCGCTCGCGACGCTCGAAGAATCCCGCAGCCTGGCGATCCGCCCCGACGAGGCGGGCTTCCTGCTCGGCGCCGACTGGTCGCTGCGATCATTCGAGGCCGAGGGGAAGCAGCGCTGGCGTCAGGACGTTCCGGGCACCGCCTGGGGCATCAATATCGCGCGCGACGGCGAACTCGCGGCCGTGGCCTATGGCGACGGCACCATCCGCTGGCATCGCTGGTCCGATGGACAGGTGCTGCTGACGCTGTTCATCCACAAGGAGGACAAGCGCTGGGTCGCGTGGACGCCGACCGGCTACTACATGGCGTCGTCGGGCGCCGAGGGCCTGATCGGCTGGCATATCAATCGCGGCTGGGAACAGTCGGCCGACTTCTTCCCGGCGTCGCGCTTTCGCGAACGCTATAACCGGCCCGATATCGTCCGGCTCGTGCTGCAGACGCTCGACGAGGACGAAGCCGTCAAGCGCGCCAATGAGGCCGGCAAGCGCAAGCAGGAAACCAAGCCGCTGACGAGCGCGCTGCCGCCGGTGCTGCGCATCACGAGCCCGGTCGAGGGCACGCAATTCTCGCGCGACGAGGTCACGCTCGGCTACGAGCTGCGCTCGCCATCCGGCCTGAAGGTCGACCGGGTCGAGGTGTTCATCGACGGCCGCCTGCAGCAGGAGCGCGGCGCGATCGCCGCGCCAGCCGATGAAGTCAAGGTGAAGCTGCCCCCGCAGGACGTCGAGGTGTCGCTGATCGCCTGGTCGGGCGATCTGGCGAGCGAGCCGTCGCGCATCAAGCTGTCGTGGGCCGGGCGGCAAATGACCGGCGAACTACTGCTCAAGCCGAAGCTTTATGCGCTGGTGGTCGGCGTCAGCAAGCACAACGACCGCGCCTGGGAGCTGCGCTACGCCGCCAAGGATGCGACCGACTTCGCACGTGCGCTGGAGGCGCAGCGCGGCCTGATGTACGGCGACGTGATCATCCGGCTCCTGCGCGATCACGACGTCACGCGCGATTCGATCGCCGAGGGACTGGAGTGGCTCGAGAAAGAAGTCACCAGCCGCGACGTCGGCGTCGTGTTCCTCGCCGGTCATGGCTGGACCGACGAGAAGAACGCCTACTGGTTCCTGCCGGCGAACGCCACGCCCGACCGCGTTCGCGTGCGCGGCGTGCCGCAGGACGACATCCGGCGCACCCTGCGCAATCTCGCCGGCAAGGCGGTGCTGTTTCTCGATACCTGCCACGCCGGACAGGCGATGGCGGATACCGCGCTGCGGCGCGGCAACGTCGATATCGACGGCGTGATCAACGACTTCGTCACCGCGGAGAACGGCGTGGTGGTGTTCGCCTCGTCGAAAGGCAAGGAAGTCTCGCTCGAGCGTGACGACTGGCAGAACGGCGCCTTCACCAAGGCGGTGGTCGAGGGCCTGCACGAGGGCAGAGCCAATCTGCTGAATACCGGCAAGATCACGGCATCGATGCTCGACGTGTTCGTGGCGGAGCGGGTCAAGCAATTGACCGGCGGCCGCCAGCATCCGGTCATGACGAAGCCCGATACCGTCCCGGACTTTCCGCTCGCGGTCGTGCGGAAATGACGGCGTGATCGTGCGTGATGGATTTTGACCTCACCGAGGAGCAGCGCGCCGTCCAGGATACCGCGCGTGCCTTCGCCCGCACCGAGATGATGCCGCGGGCGCGCGAATGGGACGAGAACGAGCATTTTCCGGTCGAGACGCTTCGGCAGGCCGCGGCGCTCGGCTTCGCCGGCATCTATGTCGACGCCGAACTCGGCGGCTCGGCGCTCTCGCGGCTCGATTCTGCGATCATTTTCGAGGAACTGGCGCAAGGCTGCCCCTCCACCGCCGCCTACATTTCGATCCACAACATGGTGGCCTGGATGATCGACAGCTACGGCAGCGACGACCAGCGCCGCCGATATCTGCCGGCGCTCTGCACCATGCAGCACCTCGGCAGCTATTGCCTCACCGAGCCCGACAGCGGATCCGATGCCGCGAGCCTGAAGACCCGCGCGGTGCGCCAGGGCGACCACTACGTGCTCGATGGCACAAAGGCCTTCATTTCAGGCGGCGGGGTCTCCGACCTCTACATCGTCATGGCGCGCACCGGGGAGGGCGGTCCGCGCGGCATCTCGTGTTTCGTGGTCGAGAACGGCACACCGGGGCTCTCGTTCGGCGCGCGGGAGAAGAAGCTCGGCTGGAAGTCGCAGCCGACCGCCATGGTGATGTTCGAAGGCTGCCGCGTGCCGGTGGCGAACCGGCTCGCCGCCGAGGGGCAGGGCTTCAAGATCGCGATGCGGGCGCTCGACGGCGGCCGGCTCAACATCGCGGCCTGTTCGCTGGGCGGTGCGCAGTTCTGCCTCGACCGGACCATCGTCTACATGCGTGAGCGCCGGCAGTTCGGCACCCGGCTCGCCGACTTCCAGGCGCTGGCGTTTCGCATCGCCGACTACGCCACCGCGATTGAATCCGCGCGGCTGCTGCTGTGGCGCGCCGCCGTTGCGCTCGACCGCGGCGAGCCGGTGGCGACACGGCTCGCGGCACAAGCCAAGCGTCTCGCCACCGACACCGGCTTCGAGGTCGTCAACGGCTGCCTGCAACTCCACGGCGGCTATGGCTATCTGCGCGATCATCCGATCGAGCGGGTGCTGCGCGACCTGCGGGTGCATCAAATTCTCGAAGGCACCAACGAGATCATGCGGCACATCGTCAGCCGCGACCTCCTGCACAACTGAGCGGTCATGCCCGATTTCGTCCTCCTGGGAGAGCACCTGGCTCTGATCACCGCCGCGCTGTTCACCGGCGCCGCGGTCTATATCAATCTCGCCGAGCAGCCGGCGCGGCTGTCGCTGAACGACCGGAGCCTGCTGGCGCAGTGGAAGCCGAGCTATGCGCGCGGCTTCGCGATGCAGGCGAAGTCTCGCGCTTGCTTCGGCGCTGTTCGGGCTGCTGGCATTCTGGATGACGCGCGATTGGCGCTGGCTCATCGGCGCCGCGCTGATCTTCGCCAACTGGCCTTATACGCTGCTCGTGATCCTGCCGGTCAACAAGCAGCTCGAAGCGACGCCGACGGAGGCCGCCGGTCCGCAGGCTCGACAGTTGATCGAGCGCTGGGGAACGTTGCACGCCGGCCGTAGCGCGCTTGGCGCGGCCGCGACGCTCGCCTATCTGTGGGCCCTGCATTGAGCATGTCCCCTCTCGTGTCCGTGTCCCGATGACCGCAGAACCCGACATCCTGTTCGACCGGCAGGGCGTGGCCGGTCTCGTCATCCTCAACCGCCCGCAAGCGCTCAATGCGGTGAACCTCGGCATGGTGCGCGCGCTCGCCGCGAAGCTGGCCGAGTGGCAGGATGATGCGGCGGTTACCCGTGTGGTCGTGACGGCGCGCGGCGGCCGCGCGTTCTCGGCCGGTGGCGATCTACGCGGCCTCTACGACCTCGGCCGTGCCGAACGGTACGACGAAGCGCTGACGTTCTTCCGTGAGGAATACATCCTCAACGCCCTGATCAAGCATTATCGCAAGCCTTATGTCTCGCTGATCGACGGCATCGTGATGGGTGGCGGCGCCGGCATTTCGGTACATGGATCGCACCGGGTCGCGGGAGATAGGTTTGCGTTCGCCATGCCGGAGGTCGGCATCGGCTTCTTTCCCGATATCGGTGCGACCTGGTTTCTCACCCGGATGCCCGGCGAACTCGGCACCTATTGCGCGCTGACCGGCGAGCGCCTCAACGCGGCGGATGGATGGGCGGCAGGCATGGCCACTCACCGGGTCGCGTCGGAACGCTTTGCCGAACTCGCCGAGGCGCTCTGTAGCAATGTCCCGGTCGATGCCGTTCTGGCCGCCTTCGCGCAGCCGGGCGGCGAGGGCGCCGTCGCGGCGCTGCGGCCGGCCATCGACAGTCTGTTCACCGGCGACCGGGTCGAGGGCATCCTGGCCGCCCTCGACGGTGTGGCAGCGACGCAGGCCGCGCATGCCGATTTTGCTCGCCGGACCGCGGCGGCGATCCGTACCAAGTCTCCCCTCAGCCTCAAGATCACGCTCCGGCAGATACGGCTTGGCAAAACGTGCGATTTCGACCAATGCATGCGAACCGAATTCCGTATCGTGACGCGCGTGGTCCGCGGCCACGATCTGTACGAGGGCATCAGGGCCGTGATCGTCGACAAGGATCAGGCGCCACGCTGGCAACCGGCGACGCTGGAGGCGGTCGACGTGGGCGAGGTCGAGCGGCACTTCGCCCCGGTCGATAACGAACTGCGGGTGCCATGAGAGACGTTGAACGGGCACGCACGCTCGAACCGGTCCATGCCGGCGAAGACGAAGCAGGGGGGTCGCGCTGGCCGCTCTGGCTTGTTGTCTTCCTGCGGGTGATGGCGGGCGTCTCGCTGGTCAAGGGCCTCTATCATTGGGCGATCGTCTGCGGCATCGGAGCGCCGCCGCATGCCGGGTTTGAATCCTATCCGGCGCCTTACCAGATCGCGACCGCCTTCTTCGGCGTGATCGACCTGGTGGCTGCGGTCGGCCTGTGGCTGGCCGCTCCGTGGGGTGCCGTCATCTGGCTCACCTCGGTGATCTCGATGGCGGCGGTCGAATTGCTGTTTCCCCAAGTCTACGGTGGGAGCATCGTGGTCGTCGTGGTCGAAGGCATTCTGCTCATCACCTATGTCGTACTTGCCATCATGGCGGCGCGCGGGCAGTCCAACTGATTGCCGTTGGCCATTCATCGAACGCAAACCGCCCGCCCGTTTTCGGTCCGCGGCCGGATTTCGCTGCCCGTAAAATCACTTTACGATGACGGGAACCGGAGGAGGGACGTCCATGTCCACGATCGCATTCATCGGGCTCGGCAATATGGGACTGCCGATGGCGCAGAACCTGGTCAAGGCCGGGCACGCGGTCCGCGGGTTCGATGTCACCGCGGCGGCGGTCGAGAAACTTACCGCGAGCGGCGGCACGGCGGCGGGGTCGATCGCCGAGGCCTGTAAGGGCGCCGAGGTCGTCGTCACGATGCTGCCGGCAAGCGAACATGTGCGCGACGTGTATCTCGGAACGGACGGTGTGCTGGCATCGACCGGCGACGGCGCGCTGCTGATCGATTGCTCCACCATCGACGTCGACAGCGCCCGCGCGGTAGCGGCGGCGGCCGGACCGTTCGGCCTCGAGATGGTCGATGCGCCGGTGTCCGGCGGCGTGACCGGCGCGCAAGCGGCCACGCTCACCTTTATGGTCGGCGGACCGGATGCGGCCTTCGCGCGCGCGCGGCCGATCCTCGAGGCTATGGGCAAGACCATCGTGCATGCCGGCGGGGCAGGGAACGGCCAGGCGGCGAAGATCTGCAACAACATGGTGCTGGGCGCCTCGATGATCGTGGTCTGCGAAGCCTTCCTGCTGGCCGAGAAGCTCGGCCTCGACGCGCAGAAGCTGTTCGACATTTCATCGAAGTCATCGGGTCAGTGCTGGTCGATGACGAGCTACTGTCCGGTCCCCGGGCCGGTCCCGTCGTCGCCGGCCAACCGCGACTACCAAGCGGGGTTCACCGCGGCGATGATGCTCAAGGACTTGAAGCTCGCACAAGCCGCCGCCAAGGCGACGCATGCACGGACGCCGCTCGGCGCTGGCGCCGCCGCCGTCTACGAACAGTTCGTCGAGAACGACGACGCTGGTGTGGATTTTTCCGGCATCATCCGGTTCCTGCGCGGCGTCTGATTTCTCTGTTGCATGATGCGACGAAACGCTGTGCCGTCGTGCGTTGATGAGCGATGTTAAGAGGCGCTTCATCGTGCGAGGGATGCTCAACGAGGTGTGAATTTCACCGCGACTATTCGATATTCAATCGAACATTCACCTTGGCAAATAAACCCTATTTTTATCGTGTTGTTTAAATCGATTTTAGACCCTGCGGCTTATGGTGGGCAACGAGCGGGGGAAACAGGGCCTCGCCGTGACAAAACCAAGACAAGACACAGGAACAGGCGTCATGATGAAAGCCGTTGTCAAAACGGCGGAGCCGGCCGAGCGCGAAGTGCGCTTCGAGCAGGTCCGCCCGCTCTACCTCGAAGCTCTGACCTTGGTCGAGCGGCTGCATCGCCGGTTGCTCGACGTCATCAAGGACGAGTTCGATCGGCGCAGCCGCGCCGACATCAACTCGGTCCAGGCGCTGCTGCTGTACAATATCGGCGAGAAGGAACTGACCGCCGGTGAACTGCGCACGCGCGGCTACTATCTCGGTTCGAACGTCTCGTACAATCTGAAGAAGCTCGTCGAGATGGGCTTCCTCGACCATCAGCGTTCGCGGGTGGATCGGCGTTCGGTGCGCATCAAGCTGACCGACAAGGGTCGCGAAGTGCGCAACATCGTCAACTCGCTCTACCAGAAGCACGTGCGGACGGTGGAGCAGGTGGGTGGCATCAACTCGGACGAGTTCGCCTCGCTCAACAAGTCGCTGCACCGGCTCGAGCGGTTCTGGACCGACCAGATTCTCTACCGGCTGTAATCGCAGCTTAAGCGGCTGTCGTCGCATCTTAGTGCGGTTGAATGCACGGCCCGGCACATCGCCGGGCCGTGCATTTTCGTTTGAGGGGGCCGTTTGGCCGCGGCCGCGGGGGTTGGTCGCCCTCCGCGCCCCATGGTAAGTATCGGCTTCCTGTGTCGCGTCACGAGTGAGCCGATGGCTGACCGCAGTTCACCGAGGATGACCCGGCGGCGCCTGCTCGGCCGCATGGCGGGAGGTGTTGCCGGGGTCACGTTGGCGCATCGCGCGTTCGCCGCGGAAGATCCGTTGCTGCAGGCGCTGATCCGGCAAGGCCAGCAGAGCGAATTCGGCCAGAGCTTCGATTCCACCTCCCGCACCATCCTGTTGCCGAAAGCCTCGCTGGCGACGCTGTCGCCTGCGACCGCTCAGGCGACCGAACAGGCGGTCGCCCGCTACGAGGCGATCGTGGCGCGCGGCGGCTGGCCGAACGTACCGGTCATCGATCGGCTGCGGCTCGGACACCGGCACGCCAGCGTCATGCCGCTGCGCCAGCGGCTGCTGGCGTCGGGCGACCTCGACACGTCTTCCGGCACCAGCGACATCTTCAATTCCTACGTCGAGGCGGCGGTGCGCCGCTTCCAGGCCCGGCACGGCATCACTATCGACGGCATGGTCCGCGAGCAGACCTTCAAGGCGCTGAACATTTCGGCCGACCAGCGCCTCGCGCAGCTCAGGATCAATGTCCCGCGCCTGCGCGCGCTTACCAGCAACCTCGCGCCGCGCTTCGTGACCTGCAACATCCCCGCTGCGCAGATCGAGGCGATCGACAACGGCGTCTGCGTCTCGCGGCACATCGGCGTCGTCGGCAAGCCCGACCGGCCGTCGCCCGAGCTCAACAGCCGCATCATGGAGGTCAACTTCAATCCGTACTGGACGGTGCCGGTGTCGATCGTGCGGCGCGATCTCATTCCGAAGATGCAGTCCGAGCCGGACTATCTCACCAAGAACCGCATCCGGATATTCGACCGGAAGAACCGCGAGCTGCAGCCGACCGACGTCAACTGGGAGACCAACGAGGCGGTGCACTATCAGTTCAAGCAGGACCCGGGCGAACTGAATTCGCTCGGCGCCATCAAGATCAATTTTCCCAATGCGCATCAGGTCTACATGCACGACACGCCGCTCAAGAACCTGTTCGGGGAGGATTTCCGGTTTCATTCGTCGGGCTGCGTGCGCATCCAGAACGTGCGCGAACTGGTGTACTGGCTGTTGTCGGACACGGTCGGCTGGCCGCGCGTCGAGGTCGACCGCGTGATCAAGGTGGCCGAGCGCAAGGACGTGAAGCTCGCCAAGCCGGTGCCGCTGCACTGGGTCTACGTCACCGCGTGGGCGACCGCCGACGGCGTGTTGCAGTTTCGCGACGACATCTATGGCCGCGACGGACTTGGCGGGCCGGTCGCTGCCACGTCGCCGGGATAAGTCCGGCGCGGGATGGAGAGGCGCATGAGGTTCGTCACGCAGATGTTGTTCGCGCTGCTGCTGGTGGGTGCAATCCCGTCGGCCGCCGTGGCGCAGGCCCCGAGCGATTTCCCGTCGCGGCCCGTCAAGCTGCTTGTGCCGTTCGCGGCCGGCGGGCCGACCGACGTGGTGGCGCGGATTCTGGCCGACCTCCTGTCGGCCCGCTGGGGCGGCCAATCGGTGGTGATCGAGAATCGTCCGGGCGCCGGCACCATCGTGGCGACCGCCGCTCTCGCCAATTCGCCGCCCGACGGCTACACGCTGCTGGTCGCCACCAACTCGCTGCTGATCAACCCGGCGATCGGCCAGAAGCTGCCCTACGACACCGAGAAGGATTTCGCGCCGGTCAGCATGGTGGCGACCCAGCCGGTGGCGCTGGTGGCCAACAAATCGTTCCCCGCGAACACCGTCGCGGAAGTGGTCGCGGTCGCGAAGAAAAGCGCCCCGCCGCTCAACTTCACCTCGCCCGGCCCGCGCGGCGTCGGCCATCTCGCCGGCGAGATGCTCAAGCAGCGCGCCGGCATCGATATGACCCACATCAACTACAACGGCAGCGCGCCGGCGCTGACCGACGTGATCGCCGGGCGCGTGCCGCTGATGTTCGACATCTGGCATTCCGCCAAGCGTCACGTCGATTCCGGCGGGCTCAAGCTGATCGCCGGCGCGGGCAGCGAGCGCCTGTCGGATGCACCTCAGGTGCCGACCATTGCGGAGAGCTATCCGGGCTTCGACGTGATCGCGTTCAACGCCATGGTGGCGCCGGCGGGCGTTCCGGCTGCCATTCTCGACAAGCTGTCGGCCGACATCCGCGCCGTGGTCAACTCGCCGGAGTTCGCCGAGAAGACCCGCAACCTCGGTATCTTCCCGCTCGGCAACACACCAAAGGAGCTCGACGCCTGGATGCGCGAGCAGATCGCGCGCTGGAAGGAGATCGCGGCGTCCGCGAATATCAAGGCGGACTAGTTAACAATGGAATGAAGTGACACACGCGTGATGTCGAGCCGCCCGCTCCATATGCTCCCGTTGTCGGCTCAAGCTGCCATGTGGCGTTGGAAGGTTAAATTGTTAGCGTGCCGGAGCGTGCCGGATGGCCGTTGCTTAAGTTCGAGCCGTCATAATTCGCCGATACGCTCGTTGAAACCTCATCATTCGTACGGGAGAGAAACAATGAAATATTTGATGATCGCCGCTGTGTTGCTTTCCGGCGCGGCGGCGACGGCCGCGCAGGCGCAGGATGCGGTCCCCGACCTCAAGGGCACCTGGACCGGCAAGGGCAAGGTCGTGGTGTTCGGCAATCACGCCCATCATCCCGGCGCGCAAAACCCAAACGACCCGCCGCGCATGCGCGAGATCGAGGCGACACATGTCGTCGAGGGGCAGGACGGCCGCGTCGCCTGGGGCCGCTCGTCGTCGGCGGTCGCCGACACCAAGGAGCCGTTCGCCTGGGCGATCGCGAGCGACAACCGGTCGATCGTCGGCGCCGACGTGGACGGCTACTTCCGCATCACCCTGCTCGGACCCGACCGTATGGAGAAGTGCTACGTCCATAACGGGACGAGCCCAAGCAAGTCGATGGTGGCGACCTGCTACGAGATGACGCGCGTCAAGCGATAACGTCGCAATGTCCGCGTCGGCCCAAGGCGACGGCCGAATGCGTCGCTGTCGCTATGGGTCAAGGTTGCTCGCCGACAGTTGCAAACAAACTTCACTCGACCACTTCGTCGGCACGAACCAGCAGCGTTGCCGGCACCGTGAGGCCGAGCGTCTTGGCGGTCTTGAGGTTGATCGCCATGTCATACTTGGTTGGCGCCTGCACCGGCAGGTCGGCTGGCAGCTCGCCCTTGAGAATGCGATCGACATAAACGGTCGCCCGTCGATATTGGTCGACCTGATCGGGCCCGTAGGCGAGCAGGCCGCCTTCGTTGGCCATATAGCGGAACGGGTAGACCGCCGGCAGGCGATATCTGGCCGCCAGCGTGACGATCAGTTCGCGATGAATTCCCTGCGATGGGCTCCCGGTCACGATCAGACCGCCATTTGGAGCACGCGCGAATTCGGCGAGGCCGCGCTCGATCTCGCCGGCTTCGCGCACGTCGATCGGGGTCAGGTCCACGCTGAACGACGGCGCCACCGCCTGGATGGCGCCCAATTGGCCGATGCCAGCGGCGATGGCGGGATCGCGAAGAACGGCCACCCGTATGATGCCGGGCGCGATCTCCTTGAGCAGTTCGAGCCACTTCCCGGCAACACCGTATTCGAACAAGGTGAATCCGGTGGTGTTGCCTCCCGGCCGCGCCAGGCTTGCAATGAAGCCCGCGCCGACCGGATCGATCACGATCACGAACACGATCGGCACGGTGCGCGTTGCCCGCTGTAACGCCACCACGGCAGGGCTGGCGCTGGCCACGACGACGTCCGGCGCGAGTGCAACCAATTCCTCCGCGAATCGACGGAAGCGGTCGGCATCGCCGGCGGCCCAGCGATAGTCGATCTGCACGTTGCGGCCGTCGGTCCAGCCCAGCTGCTGCAACCCTTGCAGGAACGCGGCGCTGCGGGTCTGCGATTGCGGGTCGTCCGCGGCCAGGTTCATGAGCACGCCGACGCGGCGAATGCGGTCGCCTTGCTGCGCTGGCGCCGCGAGCGGCCACGCCGCCGCGCCGCCGAGAACCGAGATGAACGTGCGCCGAGTTGATTGAGCGAAATGCATCCGATCACCCACGGTGCTTGGACCGCGCGCGGCAGAATACTTGATTTCGCCGCGGCCATACAACTCGCCATCTTTGGCGACGGCATTGTAAGAACGGGACGATTCACGACACATTAATGACGTGCGGGGCGTGTCTGTTATTCTCCGATCGTGACCGAGTGTCGAACAGTTCGGTTGCCCGCTCATCCAACTCCATCGGATTTCGTTTCGCCCATTGGGGTACCGTTTCAGCGAGTTTGACATCGGACTGATTGGTCACGCGCCTCGACGGCGGCGGCGAAGGCGGGCGGTGAGGAGACCACAATGCGTCTTGCAGTCGGCGACGCGGTCGTTGATGTCATCGTCGATATCGACGACTTTCGATTGCCGCTGGTCGATTTCCTGCCAGGGATCGATGTCGAGCGGCTGCTGACGCATCGCGGCAGCCTCGAACCGGACTTCCTCGATTTTTCGGGAAACGCGCTCAAGTTCGCGATCCAGTCGTTTCTGATACGGCTGAACGGCCGCACGATCCTGGTCGATACCTGCGTCGGAGAAAACAAGGAGCGCCCCGAACTCGCGGAGTTTCATCGGCGGCGGGCGTCCGGTTTTCTGCAGCGGCTGGCGGAAGCGGGCGTCACGCCGCAGGACATCGACAGCGTGTTCTGTACTCATCTCCATGTCGATCACGTCGGCTGGAACACTCAAAAGGCTGACGGGCGATGGGCGCCGACATTTCCCCATGCGCGCCATCTGTTCGGTCGGCGCGAACTGGCCGACTGGATGGCCCAGCGCGCCGCCGGCACCATCCCGCCGTTGCATCTCGCTTCGCTCGAGGACAGCGTCATTCCGATCGTCGAGGCGGGCTTGGTCGATCTGGTGGACGACGGCTTTGAGCTGGCGCCAGGACTGACGCTGACGCCGCTTCCCGGGCACACGGTTGGCCAGATGGGACTGCGGATCGACCGCGACGGATCGCGCGCCATCTTCTGCGGCGATGCGATCCACAGCCCCGCGCAATTCTTTCAGCCGGACATCTCGACCGCATCATGTGCCGATTGGCAGGTCGCGGGCGCAACGCGACGTGCGGTCTTGGAGGAAGCCAACGACAGCGGCCGGGTGGTCGCACCGGCGCATTTTCGCGGTGGGCGCTTCTGCCGGGTCCGCCGGCAAGGCGCCGGCTTCGAACCCGCGTTCATCCAAGCACAGTCGTGAGAACTCACGGCCCTTCGGGCGGAAAGCCACCGAAGGCCCTGCGACGCGCCGCCGTGGTCAGGTGACCTTGAGCAGCCGCAACGTGTTGCCGCTGGCGACCATCTGCTGCTCGGCTGCGTTCAGGCCCGCGTGGGTGAACGCCTTCTGCAGCCGCTCAGGCACGGATTTTTCCTCGACGATCGGCCAGTCGGTACCCATCAGCACGTGGTCGGCGCCGAGCAGGTCCACCGCGGCGCGGATCACCGCCGGGTTGAGTCCCATCGTGTCGATATAGACGTGGCGGCGGGTCAGCGCCGGGGCATCGCTGCGGATGCGCTGGCCGTCGCCGAAGCCGCCGGCCAGCAGCACGCCGCCGAACGCCAGCGTCGTGACGACGACGTGAAGCTGCGGGATTTCGTCGAAGGTGCCGGTCTCCAGCATCGAGATTAGCGCGGCGCTGTTGATGGTGGCGCGTGCGAGCCGCGTTCCGATCCGTCCGCTGCGCGAGAACCGCTTGTGCAGTTGCGGGTCGGTCTGCGGATGCACGAATACCGGCACGCCGAGTGACGCCGCGGCGGCGAGTACCGGGCGTGAGTCCTTGGCGCCGAGCAGCAGGTCACCCTTGGCGCTCTCGACGAACACGCCGCGCAGCTTAAGCTCGCTCACCGCCCGGGTCAGTTCGCGCGCGCCGGCATCGCCCGAGAATGCGTCGACGGTTGCAAGACCGTAGAGCTTGCCCGGGTTCTTCGCGGTCAGCTCGGCCATCTGGTCGTTGATGCGCTGCTGCGCCCCGGCCGGCACGTTGCCGTCGGCGTCTTCGATGAAGGCGGTCGGCGTGTTGATCACCCGGGCCGCGATGCCGGCGCTTTCGACCGAGCCGAGCAGCGCTTGCGGGTTCTGCAGATTGCCGTTGATCTTCTCCCAGGCCGGACGCGCAGCCGGCGGCATGCTCGCCATGTTGGTCAGCGTCCAGGACGGGCCCATGTAGTGGTTGTGGAAGTCGACGATCTTCAGCGGTGCGGCAGTCTGCGCCATGGCGTCCGCGTCCGCGGCGAGCGTGCCGGCGGCGGCGACGCCAGCGCCCAATGCGCCGAGGAATGCCCGCCGTGAGGCTTGGTTGTCCTGCTCCATCGATGACCTCCCGAGAATGTGGCCGGGCGTTACCGTGTGCCGGCCGCTGCGTTCAGCCAATCACAGGTGGCGCGCATTGGCCAGTGGCGGAGTTCGCCAGGGCGTCAAACTCGGCCGTCGCCACGACGCGACTTCTAAGTTCAAATTGGTCGAGCGCTCGACCTTACTTGCGTAATGGCGACGCCGGAGATCGCGAGCAACCCACCGACAATCAACTTTGGGGTCATGCGGTCGCCAAGGAACAACACGCTCGAAATCAAGGCGAACACCGGAAGCAGCAGGCCGAATGGTGCGACGCGGCCCATGGAGCAACGGGCGATCAGCCAGAACCAAAGGCCAAACCCAACAATTCCTCCGATGAAAATTGTGTAGGCGAGTGCCAGCCAACCACGTTCATCCGCCGCGACAAGGCTCGCCAATTGTCCATGTTCAAGGAGCAACGACATCAACATGACCTGCGGCACCGTCAGCAGCGACGACCACCCCATCAACATCAAAGGGTCAAAAGGGCCGTAGCGCTTCGTCAAGATGTTGGACACCGCGAACGCGAAGGCTGCCCCGACCACAAGCAGCAGCGGAAGCGCGTTTGCCGACAGGCCAGGCCCCGCTGCCAACACGACCACGCCGACGAATGCAATCACCACTCCGGCGGACGTCGTTAGAGACGGCCTCTCCGCGAGCAGCGGCCAAGCTAACAGGATGGTGAAGGGCGTGGCGAGTTGATATGCGACGGCCGACATGCTTCCCGAGCCGAGCCCAAGGCCAACATAGAAGAGCCCGAAGTTCAGTCCGCCAAGGAAAACCGAAATAGCTGCGATAGGGCCGAACTGTTGACGTGCGGGCCTTTTGACGAACGGAATAAGCAGCAGCGCGATGGCCAGGAAGCGCAGCGCGAGGAAGAAGAGCGGCGGAAACTCCGTAACGCCCACTTTGATGGCGACGAATTGATAACCCCAGAGCAAAGGGACGGTCACTGCGCAGACGATCTGGATGGCAGACATGGCAGCCTCTGTTTCAAGACCGTTCGGTCTAGATATAGACGCGCTAACGGCGCCGGCGTCCACGGGATTGTCTACTTAATGAAGCGGTCGAGAAGAGCGTCAGCGGTGGCTTGCGACGTGATCCGTGTCGGCGCCGTTTTGCCGACCACGCGCAGCCCCTCGACGAAACAGACGAGAATTCGGGCCGCACTTGCAGGCTCGACACCATCGGCCAACTTACCCGCCGCCTTCGCACGGGAAAGTGCATCAGCCACCTTAGCCTCCATCGCTTTGAAAAAGCGCCCGATGCGATCGATCGACTTCGGCATCATGGCCAGCCAGTTCCATGGCTGTGGCCACCAGCAGGCATCCGCGCCGGCCATTGGCGCCGCTCGTGCGGTCGACGTAGCCGGCAAGATAGGCCCGCAGGCCGTCGACCGGCTCTCTACGGGGGTCGAGTTCGATATCCATCCGTGTCAGGGCATCGGCAACGTAGCGATCAAGCGCACGCAAGAAGAGCGAGTGCTTGTCACCGAAAGCGGCGTAAAGGCTGCCACGCGAGAGCTTCGTCGCACGAAGAAGGTCCGGTAGCGCCGTGGCGTGATAGCCGCGCGACCAGAACACACCCATCGCGCGTTCGACAGCGGCTTCCGTGTCGAAACTTCGAGGGCGGCCACGGGGCAAACGCGCTGGAGGTTGGTGGCTCACTGTTGATATATAGACCAATTGGTCTTTATATTGCAAGTGGCCGCTTTGGGTTATTCGCGTCGATTTTGGTATGTCCGCAGCAGTCCGGTCAGGGGGGTAATCTCGGAAATGCCGGAGAGGGCATAATAACAATGACCGCGACCGCGGCCACTGTCGTGTTGCGATGTTTCTGATTCAGAGGGAGTTTCTCCGTTGGTGCCCGCGCATTCTTGCTTCGCATTTTGCGCTGGCTCCCCGCGTTCGCGAGGACGAATGAACGGACGTCGCGTCAGCGATAGTGACCGTGATAACGCTGCCGTCCATACGGCCCATAACCGCCGCGCGCGACGTACGGCCCGTTCCGATAGCCATGCCGGTAGGGCCGGTAGTACGGCGGCGCAACGACTGGCGGCGGCCCGTAGCCGTAGCGATAAACCGGCGGCGGCGGATACGGGTAAGGGTAGACCGGCGCTGGCGGCCGCAGCACGTAGCCCGGCTCCAACGGCGGCTCCTCGTAGTACTCCTGATACTGCTGCTCGCCGTAGTATTGCGGCGGAGGCGGCTGCGCGCCTGGCGCGACGAAGTCGGCGGCCGATGCCACGCCCGTTCCCGTGCAGCCGAACGCGATCACTGCGACGGCGGCAGCGACCGACCGTCTCGCGAAGTCACGCATCTGTCTGACCCCTTTAGTGTGTTGGCCCATGCAAAAGTTCGAGTGGAATTGGACGCGTTCGCGGCGGCGGAATTAAAGCGCGCGGACGGCATCTTTGGGCAAATTTCCCTAACAAACGTTCAGAATTGTCCGCCCCGCGGATACGTAAGCGCAGGCTTAACGCTCCGCGTCGGCCTGTCCCCATGATTTCGCCCATCGGCGGAGCCGCGCGTTCACCGCGCGTCGTTGCCCATCGGGGACAGATGGAGTTGCGAGTGCTAGGCTCGCGCACGAGAGGCTGGCGCAACGCTTTTGCCTTTCGCCGCGGACGAAGCAAAATCTGAATCAAAAAAATTCGGCGCCGGATCGTGCGCATTCGCCATCCGGGCTCAATCCACCAAGGGAGGCTTTCATGAATCGGTCGATGAATCGAAGGAGCTTGATGGCCGTGAGTTTGGGGATCGTATTTGGAGTCTCGGCCGGCGAGGCGCTGGCGCAGGACGCGCGCGCCGGCTCGGCGATCGACGCGAGCTTGCGCGCCGCGGTCGAACGCAAGGACGTGCCGGGCGTGGTCGCGCTGGTGACCGATCGCCAGCGCGTGCTGTATCAGGGCGCCTTCGGCGTCGCCGACGTCGCGAGCGGGCGTCCGCTGACTGCCGACGCGCTGTTCCGCATCGCTTCCATGACCAAGGCGGTCACGTCGCTCGCCGCAATGCAGCTCGTCGAGCAGGGCCGCATGGCGCTCGACGATCCGACCGACAAATACCTGCCGGAGATGGCCAACCTGAAGGTGATCGAATCGTTCAACCCGGCGACCGGCGAATACAAGCTGCGCCCGGCGGCAAGATCGCCGACCGTCCGCCAGTGTCCTGACCCACACGTCCGGGCTGGCGTATCCCTTCACCAGCGCGATCTGGCGCGATTTCAAGCCGCGCGCCGGCGAGACAATTCCCGTTCGGCGGGCCGCTGCTGTTCGATCCGGGCGAGCGCTGGCACTACAGCACCAGCACCGACGTGGTCGGCAAGCTGGTCGAAAAAATCTCCGGGCAGAAGCTCGAAGATTATTTCCGCGAGCACATCTTCTTGCCGCTCAAGATGACGGACACCTCCTACAACGTGCCGCAGGACAAGGCGGCGCGCCTCGTCGCCGCGCAGCAGCGCTCCGGCGACAAGATGGACGGCGCGATCGCCCTGCAGTCGCCGCAGCCCGGCCTCACCATTCCGGCGCCGATCGGCGGCGGCGGGCTTGCCTCGACCGCCAGCGACTACGGACGGTTCGTGCGCATGCTGCTCAACGGCGGCGAGCTCGACGGCGCCCGCGTGCTCAAGGCCGAGACGGTAGCGCTGATGGGCCAGAACCACCTCGGCGCCGTCTCGGTGCCTGCGCTCAAGACCGCGCTGCCGCGCAGCGCCGACTTCACCTTCATCGCGGACGGCCGCGACAAGTTCGGCCTCGGCTTCCTGATCACCGCCGATCAGGTGCCGGGCAAGCGCTCGCCCGGCAGCCTGAGCTGGGGCGGCATCAACAACACGTACTTCTGGATCGATCAGAGCCGCGGCATCGCCGGCGTGATCATGATGCAGTACCTGCCGTTCGCCGACGCCAAGGCGCTCGCGGTCTACGATGCGTTCGAACGCGGCGCCTATCAGCTCGTGACGGCGGAGCGGTAGGAGCAAACGGTAGCCGGATGACGGCACCGGTATTCGGCTATAGCCTTGCAGCGGAGCCCGCATGCTATTGCGCATGCGGGCTGCTTGCTCAATTTTGGGCAGCTCGCTAGAACTTTAGCCGATCCCGCAAGGCGTCCGTCATCGGTTGGCGGCTAGAACCGCCCCGGGGACGCGCATCGCGCTCGGCACACACCTTCCCTGGTCACCCACCGGATGTTCGATTTCCAGACGCTGTTTGTCGTGACGATGTTCATTCTGGCGGTGGCCGGACTGTTGCTGCTGTTCGCGTGGCGGCAGAACCCCGCCATCGCGGCGCTCGGCCTGTGGGGCTCGGCCTATGTCATGGGCAGCGCCTCGATGCTGCTCTTCCTGTTGAGCGGCCTGACCCCCAATGTCTCGTCGCTCACGATGGCCAACGTGCTGTGGATCACCGCCCACGGCATCATGTGGACGGCGGCGCGCAGCTTCGAGGGCCGCCGCACGCCGCTCGCCTTGACGCTGGCGGGCACGCTGATCTTCATCGTGGCCTGCCAGTTCGACAGCTTCTACAGTTCGCTTGCCGCGCGCATGATGTTCACCAGCGGAGCGGTCGGCATCTACCTCGTGCTCTGCGCCGTCGAAATCTGGCGCGGCAACGACCAGGAGCTGATGTCGCGATGGCCGGCGGTCATCCTGCTGCTGGCGCACGGGCTGATGTTCCTGGTGCGCGTGCCGTTCGTGCATGTTTTGCCGTATCCGGGCGGCGTGCAGCCGCCCGACCCGGCCTGGTTTCCGGCCGGCGTATTCGAACTGCTGTTCTTCACGTTCTGCATGTCGGTGCTGCTGGTGAACATGGCGAAGGAGCGCGCCGAGTTGAGGCAGCGGGAGCACTCGCTGCTTGATCCGCTGACCGGCGTCGCCAACCGCCGCGCCTTCTTCGAGCGCGGCGAAAAGCTGCTCCAGCGCACGGCCGCCGACGGCTACGCGTCGGCGCTGCTGCTGTTCGATCTCGACCGCTTCAAGGAGGTCAACGACACGTTCGGCCATCAGGCCGGCGACCGTGTGCTGTCGGAATTCTGCCGGGTGGCGCAGCCGTTGCTGCGGCCCAATGACCTGTTCGGCCGGTTCGGCGGCGAAGAGTTCGGCTGCCTGATCGCGCAGGCGTCGATCGGCGAGGCGCTGGCCGTGGCGGAGCGCATCCGCACCGCGTTCGCCGCCGCGCCGCTCGGGCTCGGGCCCGAGCATTGGCAGGTGACGGTGAGTGTGGGCGTGGCGATGTCGAACGAAGCGGTGCCGGGGCTGGAGGCGCTGTTCGCGGCCGCCGACCGCGCGCTCTACCGCGCTAAGGCCAAGGGCCGCAACCGGGTCGAGGCCGAGCGCAAGCCGCTGCAGGTCGTCCAGGCCGGCGCCCTGGCGGGGTAGGGGCGCGTTCGCTTGACCGCCTACTGACGCAATGCGCTACGGTGATTGCGCGCCGCGCGACCGTGGCGCTCCCGTTCCTGCCGTTGGATCTCCTGCCAAGCCCGATACCGGCGCTTGGCTTCACGGGCTTGATCGAGCGCTGCCGCGTCCTTTTGAAGGGTCCACATTCCCCAGACGAAGACCGTCACGGTCGGAACGAGGCTCCAGACATCCCAATACAGCAGTGTCACAATCGTGCTCGTGCCGAACAGCACGACCAGAAATTCGGCCCATTGCCTGATGCGTTTTGCTTCACGGTCGAGGTCTGACAAATCATCCGGCATCGCAATCCGCCGCCTGTCTTCCCATCAATTGGACACCTGTAGCGATACTATCGCATCGAGGCGCGTAAAGCGACCTCCAGGATAAGCGCGGAGCCGAACGTCACGGACGGCGCAGTAGGGCTAGTTGGCCGAAGGCGTAACCCGCCGTCTTTGCGGGGGATGGAACGGCGGATTACGCTTCGCTAATCGGCCCTACGCGCTACAGGCGCGTGCTGCCTCGTGCGATATCATCCGCGCTCAGCGCAAATCAATCTTCAGACGCTTCGCGGTTTGAAGACCGACCTCGCCATCGACGACGAGCCCTTTGGTCGCCTGAAAGGCGGCTACGGCGGCCACGGTTTGAGCGCCATATTCTCCGTCGATAGGGCCTGGATCAATTCCAAGGGCTTTCAAGGCGCGCTGAATCTCTTTGATGACGGTCGCTTTCATGTCCGGTTGATCGATCGCATAGATCACGGCTGGTTCTTCAACCTCGATCGGGGCGGCGACATCATCGTAGGAGAAATCCGGCAGCAGCACGCCGGTATCCCAACGTCGTCCCGAAACCTTGCCGCGACGCACGCCGTAAGCTTGTCCCATTGCCTCGACGGTGCCGCCCTTGGCATCGCAAACGACGATGTGTCCCATCATGTTCGGCCCGGGTGGATAACGCAGCAGAATGCCGCCGACCGTTGCCGCCGCCTGTTGGATGGGTACGCGCTTTCCAAGCTTCTTCGAATCCGTCTGCCACGCGCCTGTATAGGCCTCGACGCTTGCCGGATCGGCCTTGTTGTCGACGCAGCCGTACAGGTAGCCGCCGACCTGATAGACCAGCCACGACGTGAACTCGGCGCAGTCCCAGGGGCCGTGCCAATTCGGATTGTTCTTGAGGACGCAGATGTTGACGTACTTCTCGCCGATACGTG
Organism: uncultured Alphaproteobacteria bacterium; assembly: GCA_963807865.1. Classification (GTDB taxonomy): domain Bacteria; phylum Pseudomonadota; class Alphaproteobacteria; order Rhizobiales; family Xanthobacteraceae; genus VAZQ01. The sequence goes on from CAWEDK010000039.1 coordinate 101,767, forward strand.
TCTCGGCCAATTGCAATATCTTCTTCCCGCTGCCGGCCACCTCTCCCTCCCGTGTCATCTGTGTGAACTTGGGATTTTGATCTTAGGAGAGTTATTTGATTGATGCAATCTTGGATTGCAGATCGGCAGCGTGAATTTTCATGTGAGCGCGTAGACCGGCGAAGGCGACAACATCTGTGTCCCTTACATCCAGCAGCATCCGTCCTTCACCGAGAAGCGCAAGCTGATCAAGACTTGGGAGGACCGCAAGCGCGACGCCGACGCCGCGGCGGTCGCGGCCGAGCCCGGCCCGATCGCCTGGGTGCGCCGCCAGTTCGACGACCGCCGGCACGCCGCCTACCGCCTCGCCGCGCTAGTACCTCGCAACGACCGGCCCGCCGAACAGGTAGTTCAGGCGGAAACGGACGTCGCTGGTGTAGACTTGGTCCACGCTCGCTGTGTGCGTTACGAAGAACGGACCAGCCGGGACCGTATAGCTGAACGCCGACCCGTAATTTGTGTAACGGTACTCGACCCCAGCGGTCCAGTTGCTCGCGAAGGCGTACTCGAATCCCAGGCCAACGTTCCAACCGGTTTTGGTCTTGCTGTTTTGAATGGCCGCGGTGCCTCCGGCAGTACCAACGATGAAGTGGTTCGCGGTCAACTCGGCCCAGGTTGCGCCACCGGCGAAATACAGCAACGCGCGATCCCAGGTAACCCCGGCGCGCAACCGCACACTGCCCTGTGTGCCGATCTTGCCTGCGGCATCGATATGATCGATTTGCGCGAGCGGCGCGAAGCGGAAAACCTCGCCGGAGAAGGTGTTCTTTGAAGGAGCGGCAATATCGCCCTCGATGCCGATCACAGACGAAGAGCCGGCAAACTGATAGTTACAGCCGATCTGGCCGCCACCGATGAATGAGGCCTTACCGCTGAGGTCGCGGCTCGGTCTTGCGATATTCGGATCGATCCCGACGTCATGGTAGACGCCAGCAGTCCAGTTTCCCCACTGGCCGCCAATCTGGCCGCCAACGTAGCAGCCCGACCAGTTGAACAAGACCGGTGGCGGAGCCGGCTTGTAGAGCTTTTGCGCAGGCAAGTCGGCCGCTGCCGCCGAGCCAATCGAGCAAGCCAAAAGTGCGACACCAGCAAAGAAACTCTTGTTCATCTGACTTGCCCCCGCCTGCTTGGAGCTTAACATCGTTCGCTACACACGATGTCACCAGACTGCCACAGGGCAAATAAAGCCACGCCCGTCGACGTGCACTTTACGATTACTCTAATCTGTCTCGTTGAACAGCGGCTGCGAGCGTGGCTTCAACGCGATGCAAGGGATCGAAACGCTTTAGCGCTTGAGCGCGGCGAGGTCCCGCGTGCGTTACCGCACCGTTGCTACAATCTCAATAAAGTCGACACGCACCTAGCGGCTTGTTGTAATTTGGATCGCTGGTTTGACGGACGAAATCCGATCAAGCAATCGACATCAGTTGTCTACGCCTTCTTCCTGTACACCAGCAAGGTTTTGTACTCGCCAATGCGCTCCACCGGGCGCTCCTTCTCCCATTGCGCGATCACCGGCTTGGCTTTCGCGAACGCCCAGGAGCCCGTGTAGAAAAGGATATGCCCGCCGGGGCGTGTTTTGTCGGTGAGGAGGTTCGTCACGGCGAGGTCCGTCAGTCCCCCATAGGTGTCGGTCTGCGGGCCCCGGAACTCGCAGAGGTGGAACAGCGTCACCAGATCAAACGTGGGCAAGAGCTTCGCGTTCAGAAGATAGATATCGCCGAACACCACGTTGTAATAGCGCAGCACCTCCGGCCGTTCTGTGACCAGCCGCATGTAATTTTGAAGTTCGTGCGGCGACGCCGTGATCCCGAACACCGAACTGCGCCGCTCCGGTTTTGCGCATTCGATCCCGACGTGATGATGCCCGCCGGTGCCGAAGTGGTAGACCGAGGCCTCCGTGATGCGCTGTTGGTCGAGCCACTCGATGAGCTGAGAGTCGCAGTCCTCGATGCGCATCCAGCTGGTGTCGTAAATGTTGATCTTGGGACTTGTCGCCGTTTTGGCTTTCTCGCCGTCCGCCTCGGCGTAGAGCGCGCCTGTGAGGCCGAGATATGCAGTGCCGGCAACGCCGCCGCCGGCGAGAGCGCGAGACAGGAGATGGCGTCGGGTCGGCCCATGCAACATGATGTCCTCCGTTCGGTCCAGGCGATCCGCCAGAATAGCGGTGTAGCACGCAAGCTGGAGTAGGGCGGGTCGCCGCAGGCGTAACCCGCCGTCTTTGCGCGCGGATGAGGGGCGGATTACGCTTCGCTAATCCGCCCTAACGGGCTCGTTGACCTGTCGATTTTTAGCCAAGCTGTCTCCATCTCTGTTTGAATTCCGCCTTGGCTCAACCATCTATGGCTTGGGTCAGCCCATTTTGTCAGCGATGATGTCGAGCCTTTGGACAGCAGCCAAGGAGAGACACCGTGACAAAGAAAATAACCCTGAAAGAGAGAATTCGATCAGTTGCCGGAATTGCCCATCGAGACATTCGAGGCCACGGGGGAGCTCTGCTACGCCGACAACGTGCCGGTTGTGACCATCCGGCCGGAAAAATTTCCCGAACCGGTCAAGCCGTCCGGTGTCCTTCTGGCCCCGAACAAGAGCTCCGCGGCCCAACGCCGCTATTGGACCCAGGTCACCTATCCGCGGGTCATCTGTCAGCACCCCGGCGACCTGGAGCTCGACCCCGGACATTTGTTCGTCGAGCAGGGCAAGCGCGATTCCGACCGGCCTAACGGCGATGTCGCAGCGCTCGCCCAGCGCGAGCGCTTCTATAAGCTGTCGGCGTTGAAGGGCGCGCGGCTGAGACATCCGCTCTGGTGCAGCGTGAAGTACGGTCCCTGGCTCGCGATAGTCGTCGAGCAGGAGTCCTGCATCACAGGCACGCCGAACTTCTGGCAGTTGGCGATCGTCGAGATGCCGCAGGTGTCGCTGAGCTGGTACGGCTATTGGGAGGATATCCCGTCCTATCCGTCCCTGAACGTCATCATGGGTGACCTCGCGATGTTCCATCAGTCGGTGCAGTGCTGCCCGGGCTTCAAGTTCTGCCCGACCACGATGTCATGCATCCCGAACGCCGTGCCCTGCCTCGATAACGTGCCGGCGTGAGAGGCTGAGCTGGCGCAGCCCGTAGCCCGGATGAGCGAAGCGACATCCGGAGCCGACCTCACCGCGGGCACCCCCCCGCATGTCGCTGTGCTCATGCGGGCTACTTGCTACGGGCTCGATCGTGCGTCATCTGGAAGAATCCGATCAAGAGCTTCCCAGTTGGAGTGCGAAGGGGTCTAATGCTTGCTTAGGCTCTGCAACGGAGATCGTCCATGTCGCTCGAACTCATCCTTGTCATCATTCTCATCATTTTCCTGCTTGGCGGCTTCAGCGGCCGCTTCGGCGGCTACGGCTATGGCTACGGTCACGGCGGCGTCGGTATCATCGGCATCATCGTGATCGTCCTGGTCGTCCTGCTGCTGCTGGGAAAAATCTGATCTGGTCGGAGAGGGTGGCGTGAGCCGTCTTCGCGCGCAGCCGGAGAGCCATCTCGTCGGCCGCATCGGGTGGTTGCGCGCCGCGGTGCTCGGGGCCAACGACGGCATCGTCTCGACCGCGAGCCTGATCGTCGGCGTCGCCGCGGCGGCCGCGACGCAAAACGCCGTCTTGATCGCGGGCGTGGCAGGACTGGTGGCTGGCGCCATGTCGATGGCCGCCGGTGAGTATGTCTCCGTCAGTTCGCAATCCGACACCGAGCAGGCTGACCTCGCGCGCGAGCGCAAGGAGTTGAGCGAGAACGTCGCGTTCGAGCAGGACGAGCTTGCCGAAATCTATGTCAAGCGCGGCGTCGACCCGGCCTGGCGCGGCAGGTGGCCCAGCAGTTGATGGCCAAGGATGCCCTGGCGGCCCATGCGCGCGATGAGCTTGGCATTTCGGAGATCACCACCGCACGTCCCATCCAGGCCGCCCTGACCTCGGCGGCAGCGTTTTCCGTAGGCGCGGCGATGCCATTGCTCATGGTGGTCGTATCACCCGCCCATGTGCTGATCCCTGTCGTCTCTGCTGCGTCCCTGATCTTTCTTGCCCTTCTTGGCGCGATTGGCGGCAAAGCCGGCGGCGCCAACATTCTGCGTGCCACCGTCAGGGTGACATTTTGGGGCGCATTGGCGATGGCTCTCACGGCGGGCATCGGCAAGCATTTTCGGCACCGTCGTTTGAGCAAGCGACTAGCTGAACAGCCGTTCGTCCAACTTTGTCAAACTTTATGGAACAAGCGCGTCCGCCATTCGTTGACGTCTCACACACACACATCGGAGAATGAAGATGCGCGCGATCGTACTTGGCGTAGCAGCGCTGGCGGTGGTGGCGGTATCTGCGCCCGCCTTTGCCCAGCGCCATGGTGGTGATGGTGACCGCTCTGGCAACTGGAACCGCGGTTCCAATCACCAACACAACGGAAACGGCCACGATCGACGGCATGGTGGCTCAGGGCCGGGAATCGGTATCTATCTCGGCGCGCCTTCGGCCTACGCGGCATGTCCGATGGTGAGGATAGTCCGTCACGGGCGGGTACGATGGGTTCCGTCCTGTTAATTGCTGAATTCTCAAGAGGCCCCAACCGGGGCCTCTTCGTTATGTGGGCGGGCAGTGCGATCCGGGGCCGACGGCTCGATGGGGTCGCCAGTCATGGCTTCTGGATCACGACCTGATGGCCGCGATGCACCTCATGATGATTGGTTGTTTCGAGGAATGCGTCGAATTCCGCGCCGCGTCCACTGCAACTCGGGCCATATCTGATCGCCGCTGCGCGTCTTCAAATAGTCGTCGAAGATTAGAAGCCCCTGAGATGTAAGCAGAGGCCACGCCAATAGGCCGTCACGGTAGACGTCGATCGGGGCGTGACTTCCGTCGATGTAAATCAGCTCGAACGCTCTTCTCTCTAGTCCAAGTTGACCCAGCGCATCGAGCGAATTTTCCTTGCGTTTTTCCAAGCGTGTACCGAACGGAGCCAAATTCCGATCGAAGCGTTCTTCAATTCTTTTGAGTTGCCGGAACCGGCGCCAAAATGACCAGCTTCGATGCTCGTGGGCGCCAGCGAAGGTATCAACACATACGATGCTCGAGTGCGACAAGAAATTCAGAAAGAAGAGTGCTGATCGGCCCTCCCATGATCCAATTTCGAGGATGCGCACGGGTTTCTCACGAAGAGGGTGCAGAACAACTTTCCAAATGGGAAAATTCAGCGAGGTCCAATCTGTCGTAAAACTCTTGTCAATGTAATAGGCATCGAATTCCTTGAGGTCGGGTTCCATGGTCGTATTCCGTGTACGAGCTCCAGCCGATATACTTGGGATGCAACTCTACAGCTTGGCGCTACTTCCACCGGTTTGCATTTTTTCAAGGAAATCGGTCCGCTTGATTTTTTGTGCGCTTAGAAGGTCTCTTAGCTGCTTACATGCATCTGGTTCATTTGTCCTCTGGTCCAGCTGCCGCTCCAATAGGGCGATCTGCAAGTTCAATGCAGTCAGATGAAAAATAACATCGACCTGGTCTCGAAATGGTCGACCGGTATGACCGGGCGTCCCCGCGCTTGAGCAGTACGATTGTATCCATCGATCAAGCTTGTCCAAATCGATCCCGAAGGACTGCTGTAGTTCTAAGAGCGCAGAGTGGTCGGCAGGTGCGGCATTGCCGGTATCCCACGGTTGAACAGTATGGTGGTGGCGCACGTAGAGCCACCTCGGGCTCGCGGTCTGGATGTTCAGCGTTTCGAACATTAGGACATAAGCCATGTAAGGCCAGGCGATATGTCGACTGGACCATGCAGAAATCCCGCTGGAAAATCGCGCCAGAATTGAAACCGTTGTCGAGTGAAACTGGGACGCCATCGGCTCGGTCACCTTGGCGGGCAGGAATAATTTTTGGCCGTTTTGCTGGGTGATTGCGAGGCCAGCGCTATGTCCGACATAAGTTCCGCGTGCGGGCTCCAAAGCTATGAGGCCGGGAAGTCTATCCGCTGCGACGGAGTTTATGTCTGACACGTAATCTCGATGCCATGCATCGTCCGAAATCGATGGTCGAGGTCAGGATAAATTCGGTCGGATCGGTGATCAGGCAGCGTTCGAGTAGGTAGTTGCGACAAGGTTCAAAGATCCAGCTGAGTTCGCCGAGATGCATGAACGTCATGCGGGTTGTATCGATCGAAATGAGATGGAAATTCCGTTTGGACGCCATGAGCGCGCGGAGCCGATCTCTCAGGGCGCCTTGCAGCCCAACATCAACGACCAGCAGAAATTCGAAATCCTGACAACTCTGTTGCGTAATCGAACTGAAAGTCACGGCTTCAAAAAGATCGATTTGCGCTCGAAACCACTGATCGTCGTAAATGCCGAGACCAAGGCGAGACAGTACAAAATGTTTTGGCATCGATGGTCCGCCTGAGAGGTGATGTCGCCATCATAAAACGCGCGTAAGCGCTTTATTATTACTGCGCCGCTGGGCGGTCGGCAAATTGGTGGGTTTGTGAGGAGTACGTCAGATGGGTCTGCTGACCGCATCGCCCGGATGTCGCGGGGCTTGACTTGCGGCGCCTCAATACCTCGCGTTCCCCGGCGTGCGCGGAAACGGAATCGCGTCGCGCACGTTCGCCAGCCCGGTGACATAGGCCAGCGTGCGCTCGAACCCCAGGCCGAAGCCCGCGTGCGGCACGGTGCCGTAGCGGCGCAGGTCGCGGTACCAGCCGTAGTGCTCCTTGTCGATCGCGCGCTCCGTCATGCGCGCGTCGAGCACGTCGAGCCGCTCCTCGCGCTGGCTGCCGCCGATGATCTCGCCGATGCCGGGCGCCAGCACGTCCATCGCCGCGACGGTGCGGCCGTCGTCGTTGACGCGCATGTAGAACGCCTTGATGTCCTTCGGGTAGTTCATCACGATCACGGGCTTCTTGGCGTGCTTCTCGGTGAGATAGCGCTCGTGCTCGGATTGCAGGTCGATGCCCCACTTCACCGGGAACTCGAATTTTTCCTTGCGCCTTTTCCAGCACCGCGATCGCCTCGCCGTAGTCCATGCGCACGAACTCGGAGGCGACGATGCCTTCGAGCTTGGCGACCAGCCCCTTCTCGACCCGCTCGTCGAAGAACGCGAGGTCCTCGGCGCGCTCCTTCAGCAGCGTCTCGAACACGTACTTGAGCAGGCCCTCCGCCAAGCGTGGCGTCGTCGGACGAGATCGGCGAACGCGATCTCCGGCTCGATCATCCAGAACTCGGCGAGGTGGCGGCTGGTGTTGGAGTTCTCGGCGCGGAACGTCGGCCCGAAGGTGTAGACCTTGGTGAGCGCCAGGCAGTAGGCCTCGACGTTGAGCTGGCCCGACACGGTGAGGAACGACTCGCGGCCGAAGAAGTCCTTGGCGAAATCGATCTTGCCCTCCGGCGTGCGCGGCAGGTTGGCGAGATCGAGCGTCGAGACGCGAAACAGCGCGCCCGCGCCCTCGGCGTCCGACGACGTGATGATCGGCGTGTTGACCCAGACGAAGCCGTTGCTGGTCGAAGAACGGTGGATCGCCTTGGCGAGCGTGTGCCGCACGCGCGTCGCGGCGCCGATCACGTTGGTGCGCGGCCGCAGGTGCGCGACCTCGCGCAGGATATTCCATCGTGTGGTGCTTGGGCGAGATCGGATAGGTGTCCGGGTCGTCGACCCAGCCGATCACCTTGATCGCCGTGGCCTGCATCTCGAACGGCTGGCCCTTGGCGGGCGAGGGGACGATCGTGCCGGTCGCCTCGATGGCGCAGCCTGCGGTGAGCTTGAGCACCTCGTCGGCGTAGTTCGGCAGCGTGTTCGGCGCCACCACCTGCACCGGGTGGAAGCACGATCCGTCGGAGAGATGCACGAACGAGATGCCGGCCTTGGAGTCGCGTCGCGTGCGCACCCAGCCCTTGACGGTGACAGGCGTGTCGGCGCGGCGCCTCGCCGGCGAGGATGGCGCGCACGTCGAATTGCGTTTTGCTCATGGATCGAGACTGGCAGAGGCGGCGCGACCCTGTCCAGCGGCGGCGGTTGCTTGACGATCGCAAGCGCCGGGAAGGCGCGGGAAGCGTCCGGAAGGCCGCCGATGCTCGACGGGAGGTGGCGGGAAGAACGGCGAAGACGGACGAAGAACGGGCATGTCGCGCCGCGGCGGCCGGGTGAGAGCCCGCGCCGGTTGCCCCTAGATGTGGGCAATCGGCAGCCATTCACGCCCACAGCTTGGCGCTCCCGGCCGGGTGTGCTATCGCCCGGCCGAATTTCCCGTGAACATCGGCAGTGTGATTGCATGACCCAATCGTCGTCCGCCTCCGCGCCCGCGGAGAGCCTGTTCGCCGCCTCGATCGCCGAAACCGATCCCGAAGTCGCCGACGCGATCGGCAAGGAACTCGGCCGCCAGCGCGACGAAATCGAGCTGATCGCGTCCGAAAACATCGTCAGCAAGGCGGTGCTGGAGGCGCAGGGATCGTGCCTCACGAACAAATATGCCGAGGGCCTGCCGGGGCGGCGGTACTACGGCGGCTGCCAGTGGGTCGATGTGGCGGAAAACCTGGCGATTGAACGGGTTACGCGGCTTTTCGGATGCAAGTTCGCAAACGTCCAGCCGCACTCCGGGGCGTCCGCCAACGTCGCCGCGTTCATGGCGCTGATGCAGCCGGGCGATACCTTCATGGGCCTGAACCTGGCCGCCGGCGGCCATCTGACCCACGGCTCGCCGGTCAACATGTCGGGCCGCTGGTTCAAGCCGGTGCCCTACAGCGTCGGCCGCGACGACCACCGCATCGACATGGACGAGGTGGCGAAACTGGCCCGCGAGCACCGGCCGAAGGTGATCATCGCCGGCGGCTCGGCCTATCCCCGCATCCTGGATTTTCGCCGCTTCAGGGAGATCGCCGACGAGGTCGGCGCGTATCTGATGGTCGACATGGCGCATTTCGCCGGCCTGGTCGCCGGCGGCGCCCATCCGTCGCCATTCCCGCATGCGCATGTGGTCACCTCGACGGCGCACAAGACGCTGCGCGGCCCCCGCTCGGGCTTCATCCTCACGAACGACGAGGAACTGGCGAAGAAGATCAATTCCGCGGTCTTCCCGGGCCTCCAGGGCGGTCCGCTGATGCACGTGATCGCCGCCAAGGCGGTGGCCTTCGGCGAGGCGCTGCGGCCATCGTTTAAGCTCTACGCCCGGAACGTCGTGGCGAACGCCAAGGCGCTGGCCGAGACGCTCAAATCCAAGGGCTTCGACATCGTTTCCGGGGGCACCGACACGCATCTCATGCTGGTCGATCTGCGGCCGAAGAACCTGACCGGCAAGGTCGCCGAACTCGCGCTCGGCCGCGCCCACATCACCTGCAACAAGAACGGCATCCCGTTCGACCCGCAGAAGCCCGCGGTCACGTCCGGGGTTCGGTTGGGCACCCCGGCCGGCACCACGCGCGGCTTCGGCATCGCCGAATTCCAGGAAGTCGGCGAACTGATCGCGGAAGTGCTGGACGTGCTGTCGCAGAGGAACGTCGAGGCGGACTCGCTCACCGAAGCGGCGGTGCGCGCCAAGGTGAAAGCGCTGGTGGGCCGGTTTCCGATCTATCAGGGGTGATGCCCCATGCGCTGTCCGAATTGCGCCAGCCTCGACACCCAGGTGAAGGACTCGCGGCCGACCGAAGACTCGTCCGTCATCCGCCGCCGGCGCGTGTGCCTCGCCTGCAACTTCCGCTTCACGACGTTCGAGCGCGTGCAGTTGCGCGAACTGACCGTGATCAAGCGCAACGGGCGGCGGGTACCGTTCGACCGCGACAAGCTCCTGCGTTCGGTCCAGATCGCGGTGCGCAAGCGCCCGGTCGAGCCCGAGCGCATCGAACAGGCGGTCTCCAAGATCGTTCGCGAACTGGAAAGCCAGGGCGAGAGTGAAGTCTCGTCGGAAACGATCGGCGAGATGGTGATGGAAGCGCTGCGTTCGCTTGACGACGTGGCCTACGTGCGGTTCGCCTCGGTCTACCGCAATTTCCGCGAGGCCAAGGATTTCGAGGCCGTGCTTGACGAGTTGTCGGGTGACGAGGAAACCGGCAAGTCAGGGGCGAAGAAGTGAAAGGAAGCGGCGGGACCGCAGCCTGCTCAGACCGGCCTGGATCTGCTCAGCGCGGTGATGCAGAAGCCCGCCAGGCCGAGGTGCAGGGCGGTCCCCGGCCATAACGCGGTGCCGTTGGCGCCGAGGCGCATGCCCGCGTAGGCCAGCACCGCAACTACCACGCTGTTATAAATAAGCAGACCAGCGATCACGGCCCGCCCGCCGCGGCTGTGGCCCTCATCCCGGGCCAGCCAGCACGTCACGCCGATCGCCAGCAGGGCCGCTCCCGCTATCCGTGTGAGAATTAATCCCGCCGCGGGTTCGATCGGTGAGCCGGTGAGGCTCGCGCTCGCAAGCGATGGCGACGCGAGAAGCGCCAGTCCGGTCGCTGCTTCAAAAACCGCGGTCAGGATGAGCAGTATCTTCGTCAAGGTTCACTCACACGTCTAGAATCGGCCGATGCCTTTACGGACCTTAGCGCTTGTCGAATGGGTAGATCACCTTCCAGTCGTTCTTCATGCTGACGACGGTCCAGCCGCGTTTGACCGCCTCGTCCCAGGCCTTGTCCAGCCGGCCAACGGGAGACTTGCGGTCGTAGGCCCATTCGCGTTCGGCGTCGTCGTGGTGGACGAGCCCCATGTGACGGGCGCGGTCTCCGGCCGCGGTCCATTCCAGCATCTGCTGGTCGCCGTCCGAGTTGCCGAACGCGAAGTAGGGCCGCCGGCCGATGAAGCGGTTGATGCCGACCGGTTTGCCCGGGCCATCGTCGATGAACTCGACCTTGGGAAGCTTCATCAACCGTGGCTTGCCGGCCTTATCGAATTCATACTTGGTGATCCCCGACGAGCCCACCACCTGCTCGGGCGGAATGCCGTAGGTCTTTTCGGTCCAAGGCCGCATGAACTCGATGCCGCCGCCCGACACGATGTAGGTCTTGAAGCTGTTTGCGCGCATATAGGCGAGGAGTTCCAGCATCGGCTGATACACGAGGTCGGTGTAGGGCCGGTTGAAGCGGGGATGGCGCGCGGTTTCGAGCCAGTCCTGCACCAGTTTCTCGAACTCCTCCACCGACATGCCGGTGTGGGTTGCCGCCACGACCTGTAGCAGCCCTTTCTCGCCGAGTTTGGCGAGCGCTGCACGATCGCCCGAGAGGATCGTTTTGAACGGCTCTTTGGTCTTCCACTCAGGGTGCTGCGGGGCGAGCGCCTTGATGCGATCGAATGCAAATGCGATCTGGAAATAGACCGGCTGCTCGCTCCACAACGTGCCGTCATTGTCGAAGGTTGCGATGCGCCGGTCGACGGGCACAAAATCCGCTCCGCCTTGAGTGGTCGTGCGGGCGACGAAGTCGAGGATGGATTTCTTCGCTGCGCCATCGTTCCAGGAGGGCAGGGGATCGGTCTGGGCCAGCCCCTGATGCGCGCCGAGTACCAGAAACGCCGTCGTCAGGACGAGGCGGGCCGCCTGCATCAAATGCTGCATATGACCTCGCGATGCTGGCTGATCCAATGGTCCAGGATGTTCGCTGCGCGTTGGAAGTCGGCCGCCGATGAGCCGGCGTGAGGTTGGGGTGCAAATTGACGGGCGACGAGGCTGACTCGTCGCCCGTCAAGATGATCAGCCGCCAGCGGCGGCATCCCGCATCTTGCCGATCGCATCGTCGATCGTGAAGCTGTTCGGCTTCTGGATCGGCGGAAACTCCTTGAACGTCTCGGCGAACTTGCGGGCCACGAAGTTGATCGCGAAGATGATGTAGTCGTGCCGGATGAACCATTCCCAATAGGTGTTCGACGTGATGTCGGCGAACTCGTAGGGATCGGTCCGAGATTGTAGAGCTTCGGCAGCCGGAGCCGCGATGAACGGCTCGGCCCAGACCTGCAGCGTGCCGTGGCAGCGCTGCTCCATGAACACGACCTTCCAGTTGTCGTAGCGCAGCGCGATGATGTCGCCGTCGTCGCTGATATAGACGAACAGCTTGCGCGGGCTCTCCTTCTCCTTGCCGGTCAGGTAGGGCAGCAGGTTGAAGCCGTCGATGTGGTTCTTGTAGGTGCGGCCGATCGCCTGGTAGCCCTTCTTGAGCTTCTCGACGACGTCCGGATCGCCCGCCATGGCGAGGAAGGTCGGGAACCAGTCGTGGTGCTGCACGATCTCGGTCGACACTGAGCCGGCCTCGATCTTGCCCGGCCAGCGCACCAGCATCGGAACGCGGAACGCGCCTTCCCAGTTGGTGTTCTTCTCGCTGCGGAACGGCGTCATGCCGCCGTCCGGCCACGAATTGCGGTGCGGGCCGTTGTCGGTCGAATACATCACGAAGGTGTTCGTCGGTCAGGCCGAGCTCGTCGAGGAAATCGAGCATCTGGCCGACGTTCTTGTCGTGGTCGATCATGGTGTCGTGGTAGGGCGACTGCCAGCGGCCGGCCTGGCCCAGGCTTTCCTTCTTCGTGTGCGTGTAGAGATGCATGTGGGTGGTGTTGAGCCACACGAAGAACGGCTTGCCGGCGTCGTTCTGCGCCTTGATGAATTTCTTGGCGGCGGCGACGAACTCGTCGTCGCAGGTCTCCATGCGCTTCCTGTTGAGCGGGCCGGTATCCTCGATCTTCTGCTTGCCGACCTTGCCCCAGCGCGGCTCTACGGTCGGGTCGTCCTTGTCGGTCGCCCAGGAATGGATGACGCCGCGCGGACCGAAGGTGTTCCTGAAGTTCGGAAAATCCTTCTCGGGCGGATAGTCGTACATCTCCGGCTCTTCTTCGGCATTGAGGTGGTAGAGGTTGCCGAAGAACTCGTCGAAGCCGTGATTGGTCGGCAGCATGTGGTTGAGGTCGCCGAGATGGTTCTTGCCGAACTGTCCGGTCGCGTAGCCCTGGTTCTTGAGCGCGCCGGCGATCGTGATGGCCTTTTCGGTCATGCCGATCGGCGCGCCCGGAAAGCCGACCTTGGACAGGCCGGTGCGCAGCACGCTTTGTCCGGTGATGAACGAGGAGCGGCCGGCCGTGCAGGACTGCTCACCGTAGGAATCGATGAACATCATGCCTTCCTTGGCGAGCCGGTCGATGTTCGGCGTCTTGTAGCCCATCAGGCCGTGCGAATAGCAACTCAGGTTCGAGATGCCGATATCGTCGCCCCAGATGACGAGGATATTCGGCTTGTCGCTCTTTGGTGCTTTGGCCATGCGCTCTTGCTCCTCTGTGTGATTCAAGCTGCGATTGTTCGGGTCGTGGTTCTGCGGTTCTTACGTGCGTGCATGTTCAGAACGGCCCGATCTGAAAGATCATGCTCGCGATCGCGGCGATGCCGAGCAGCAGCAGCAGCAGCGCGGTCATCAGCGTAAGCGATACCGGGAAAGAGGTCTCCCCGTGAATGAGACCGTCTTCGCGCATGCGGCCGCGCATCCGGCGGAGATCGAGCATGAATTTGGAGTGGAAGCCGATGCCGCCGATCAGCATCACGATTCCGAGCGCCACCAGCGTGATGCCGAAATTCGCGCGCCGCATGCGGGCGGCCGGTGATCAGGTTGCCTTCGCGCAGCTTCTCGAAGAACTGGAAGATCGTGAATCCGAAGCCGATCAAGCGACAGCGACGTGCGGATCACCGACATCAGCGTGCGGTCGGCGCTCATGCGCGTGCGCTGGAACGACATGCCCGTGCGGCGCGCCGCGAGCTCGGTGGATATCTCGGCGGAGGACGATTTCGACGTGATGGGTTCCATTGGCCTGCTTCCGCTCCGACCTTAATTCTATTGTGACGCCGCGCTTATTGGGACTCTGGGCGCGCATTCCATCGACGCGCGATGCGCGCAATCGGGCCGCGCAGCAGGAAGTAAGGAACTACCGCCAGCAGGAGCGCGATCAATCACGGCTTCGCCCGGATAGAACCTATTGAGCACCTTGTACTGGTAGATCGCATCCATGCCGATGCCGAGCAGGATGATCCGCGCCGTCGAGATCAGGCCCTCGTGCACGCGGCGGGTGCGCGCGCTGCGCATCATGCATGATAGTCCAGAAGATAGGGTGAGCGGCCGAGCCGCGCGTCCTTGATGCCGTCGATACAGCGCGGCGACCGCGGCCATCGCCGGCTGCAGGATGAAGCGAAACGTCATCGGCCCGCCGGGACGAGCCAGCAGGTCCGTCCAGATGCGGTGCCAGACCTCGTCCGAGACGCCGTACCAGACCGCGCCAAGAGCGATCATGAGCACGACCAGGGCGGCCGCCAGCCGAAACAGGATGATCGCACTTCTGCTGTCCGAATCAGGCATTTGCGCCCGCCCACTTCGCGGAAATGGTGGAACCACATGCTCGCCACATCGCCGCGACCGGCTGGCGAGACGCGCGGGTGGTCGTGGCAAGTATCGGCCTATTGGCCGGTGCGTCCCTTGATCGCTTGAAGGATCTGCTCCTTCACGGCCTCCAGGTTGAAGCTCGCGGGCTTCTGCATCGGCGGGAACTCGACGAAGGTCTCGCCGAACTTGGCGACGACCTGCTGCACGAACACGAACCGCCAGAACTGGTAGGTGAACCAGTCGGCGTAGTTCATCGATCCGCCGCCGGCAGTCGGCATGCCGGTGCGTTCGAACGGATCGAGGCGGAGGTTGGTGAGGATCGGCCAGTCGAGCTTGACCGTGCCGCCGAGCCAGCCGCTGCGGCTGGTCGATGAAGCGATACTTGTAGTCGCCGATGCGGACCGCGCCGAGCGTCGCTCTCGGCGAAGTAGAAGACCTCGTTGCGCTTCGACGGGCCCTTGCCGGTGATGAAGTCGAGTCTGGTCGTAGCCGTCGAGGTGCACCTTGTAGCTGCGGTCGCCGAGCTGCTTGCCCTTGCTTCAGTTCGTCGACGATGTTCGGATCGCCGGCAGCGGCCACGAAGGTCGGAAACCAGTCGAGGCCCGGACATCATCCCGTTCTCGACCTTGCCGGCCGGCACCTTGCCCGGCCAGCGCAGGATGCACGGCACGCGGAAGCCGCCTTCCATCACGGTGCCCTTGCCGCCGGCGAACGGCGTCTGTCCGCCGTCCGGCCAGGTGAAGTTCTCGGCGCCGTTGTCGGTCGTGAACGACGACGATGGTGTTGTTGTCGACGCCCGGTGTCCTCGAGCTTCTGCATCACGGCGCCGACGACGTCGTCGAGCTGCGCCATGCCGGCTTCCTCGATCGACCAGCCGTTCTCCGAGCGTGCGCATCTTCTGGTACTTCTCCGAGAGATGCGTGACGACGTGCATGCGCGTGGGGTTGAGCCAGAGGAAGAACGGCTTGTTGGCGCCGCTGCGCCTTGTCGATGAACTCGAAGGCCTTGTCGCGGATCACCTCGTCGACCGTCTCCATGTTGTATTTGATGCCCGGCATCGGGTGCGGCGGCAGCGGGCCCTCATCGATGATCTGTCTGCTTGCCGACCTTGCCCCAGCGCGGATCGACGGTCGGATCGTCGCGATCGGTCGCGAAACAGTGCAGCAGGTTGCGCGGGCCGACCTGGTCCTTGAGCGATCCTGCGGATAGTTGGGGTGGAACGGGTCTTCCATCGCGTCGAGGTGATAGAGGTAGCCCCAGAACTCGTCGAAGCCGTGCACCGTCGGCAGGTATTCGTTGCGGTCGCCGAGGTGGTTCTTGCCGAACTGGCCGGTCGCATAGCCCATCGCCTTGAGCGCGGTCGCGATGGTCGGCGCCTCCGCCGGCATGCCGACGGTCGCGCCGGCCTGGCCGACGGTGGTCAGGCCGGTGCGGATCGGCAGCTGGCCGGTAATGAAGTTGGCGCGGCCCGCCGTGCAGCTCGCCTCGGCGTAGTAGTCGGTGAAGCGCATGCCCTCGGCGGCGAGCCGGTCGAGGTTCGGCGTGCGGCCGGCCATGATGCCTTGGTGGTAGGCGCCGATGTTGAACCAGCCGATGTCGTCGCCCATGATGAAAACGATGTTCGGCCGCTGTCCGCTCGCCGGCGGCTGCTGCGCCTGTGCCTGTCCTGTCGTCGCCAGGCCGGTGGCCGAGAGAGCCGAGGCAGCCATCAATGAACTGCCGCTGAGCAGAAGGTCGCGCCGCTTTATTCCTCCGCCGTCTGTGGCGTTGCGTTTGGGGGCTTCTCACGCGGCCTGTCGCTGCTCATGAGTGTCTCCTGTCCCTAATAATGCACCTGAAGCCGACGTGGCTTGTCGAGGTGTCGATCGGTTCGGCATGGCGTGCGGCCGGGCGATAGCGCCGGCAGTAGTTGGGCGCACACAGGTGCGAGCCGCCTTTCAGCACCTTGCGCGGTATCTTGATGTTCGGCTGGCAGGGGTCATAGCTCGCGTCTTCCCGTCCGCCGCGTGGGTTTTCCGGAATGCAGCACGCCTTCGGCGCGTCGCCCTCGTGCTTGGGCGAATACCAATCGGTGGTCCACTCCCACACGTTGCCGATCATGTCGTAGAGGCCGTAGCCGTTTGAAGGAAAGGCAGTCACGGGAGAGGTGCGCTCGTAGCCGTCGAGCTTCAGGTTCTCGTGCGGGAATGCGCCCTGCCAGGTGTTCGCGAATTGCTTGCCGCCGGGCGTGAACTCCTCGCCCCAGGCGAACTCGGCGTCCTCGAGCGCGCCGCGCGCGGCGAACTCCCATTCGGCCTCGGTCGGCAACTCCTTGCCGGCCCATTTGGCATAGGCCTCGGCGTCCCGATAGGCGATATGCACGACCGGGTGATCGTCGAGCCCGCTGATCGAACTGCGCGGACCGTAAGGCCGCCGCCAGTTGGCGCCGAACTTGAACGTCCACCACTGGCTCCAGTTGCGCAGGTCGACCGGCTGTTTAGGCGGGTTGAAAACCAGCGAGCCAGCCTTGAGCATGTGCGGCAGCGCGCCGGGATAATCCTTCGGATCGGGCGGGATTTCGGCGAAGGTGACGTGGCCGGTCGCGTTGACGAATTTGCGAAACTCGCGGTTCGTCACCGGCGCGCGGTCCATCCAGAAGCCGTTCACGGTGACGCGGTGAGCCGGAGCTTCTTCAGGGTAGTGCTTGTCCGATCCCATGCGGAACGTGCCGCCGGGAATCCAGATCATGCCGGCGGACGGTGCGATTGCGGGATCGTCGGCGCGTGTCCCGCTCGGAGCCGAAACGCTGGTCATTGTGCTCTCGTGCCGGGAATCGTGACATAACCCTTCTTGTCATGGTGCCCCGAATGGGAAACGTCATCAACCCTAACTCGATGACGCAGGCGCGACATTGGTCAGGATTGCTGATCAATTCTTTGAGCCACAATGCGCTGTTGCCAGTTCGCTTTGATATTCGTTGGCAGAGAGCGTGGTAAGACGCCGCGTGGCTTCAGGCCATGGCAAAGAGGCCGAATTGAATACCTCCAGACCGGAAGCCGAGATCGATGCGCGCTACATGGAGCTTGCGCTTGCGCTCGGACGCCGCGGGCTGGGGCGCACGTGGCCCAATCCGGCGGTCGGGGCGGTGATCGTGCGCGACGATGGCGATGGTCCGGTGATCGTCGGGCGCGGCTGGACACAGCCCGGTGGCCGGCCGCACGCCGAAGTCGAAGCGTTGCGCCAGCGCCGGTGCCGCTGCGCGCGGGGCGACGCTCTATGTCACGCTTGAGCCATGCTCGCATCACGGCAAGTCGCCGCCCTGTGCCGACGCGGTGGTCGCCGCCGGCATCACGCGCGTTGTTTCCGCGCTGGTCGATCCGAATCCGGAGGTCGCCGGCGCCGGCCATTGGCGGATGGCGGAGGCCGGCATCACGGTCGAGGTCGGGGTCGGCGGCGACGAGGCGCGGCGCGCCCACGCCGGCCACATCCGGCGCGTGCAGGATGGCCGGCCCCATGTGATGCTCAAGCTCGCGGTCTCGGCCGACGGCAAGGCCGGACTTGCCGGGCGGCGGCCCGCCGCCATTACCGGCGATCTGGCCCGCGAGCGGGTGCATCTCATGCGTGCGATGAGCGATGCAGTGGTGACCGGGATCGGCACCGCGCTGGCGGACGATCCGTTGCTGACCTGCCGGTTGCCCGGCATGGCGCAACGCTCGCCGGTGCGCATCGTGCTCGATGGCCGGCTGCGGCTGCCGGTCGAGAGCAGGCTGGTGACGAGCGCGCGGCAGACCCCGCTCTGGGTCGTGTCCGGGCTTGACGCTCCGCGCGAGCGCGAACAGGCGCTGGTGGCCGAGGGTGCGGAGGTCATGCGGGTGCCGTCGCCGGACGGCCGGCTCGATCTCGGCGCGGTGCTGAAACTCCTGGCGGGTCGCGGCATCACCCGGTTGATGGTGGAGACCGGACCGATCCTGGCGGCGGCGTTTCTGCGCGCCGACTACGTCGACGAGGCCGCGCTGTTTCAAGCCCCGCAGGCAATCGGAGCGGACGGCATCGAGGCCCTCGACGGTTTGCCGCTGGCCGCGCTATCTCATTCGCCGAAATTCAGATCGACAGGGCGCGACGGCGGTCGGGCCTGATACGGTCGAGACGTTCGAGCGGGCCTGACGCATGTTCACGGGAATCGTCACCGACATCGGCGAAGTGGCTGCGGTCGAGCCGCGCGCCGACGGGCTCACGCGGCTGCGGATCGCGTGCAGCTTCGATCCCGACACCATCGCGATCGGCGCCTCGATTGCCTGCAGCGGGGTGTGCCTCACCGTCGTGTCGCGTGGCCGTGACGGCAACCGTGGCTGGTTCGCGGTCGACGCCGCCGCCGAGACCTTGCGGCTCACCACGGTCAGCCGCTGGCGGCAAGGCACGAAGGTCAACCTCGAGCGTTCGTTGAAGGTCGGCGACGAGCTTGGCGGCCATATCGTCGCCGGTCATGCCGATGGCGTGGCGGTGCTCGCCGCGCGCGAAGACCTCACCGAGATGGCGCGGTTGACGTTCAAGGCGCCGCCCGAACTGGCGCGGTTTATCGCGCAGAAAGGTTCGGTGGCGCTCGACGGCGTATCGCTGACCGTCAATACCGTCGAAGGCCCAAGCTTTTCGGTGCTGATCATCCCGCACACGCTTGCAGTGACGACGATCGGTGCGCTCGCAGCCGGGGACAGCGTCAATCTCGAGGTCGATCTGATGGCGCGCTATGCGGCCCGGTTGCTGGAAGCCAGGTGACGCTCAGGAGCGAGCGTCCACCGCTCCTGAGCGCCGCTCCTCGCGTGCTGCTTCGTAAATCTCGTGCGCCGCGTCCGCGTTGATCGCCGCGATCGCCAGCCCGACAACCAGGTCCGGCCAGCCCGAAAGCGTGGCCGCGGTGACGAAGCCGGCGGCAATGATCGCGATGTTGGCAAACGTATCGTTGCGCGCCGACAGGAAAGCGGCGCGCGTCAGACTTCCAGCATGGCCGCGGTAACGCGCAAGGATCAACGCGCAGGTCAGGTTGACGGCGAGCGCGCCGGCGCCCGCGAGCGTCAGCGGAATGGGCTCCGGCGGCACTGGAAGCCAGAACTTGTCCCAGGCGGTCCAGAGCGTCGCGAGGCCCGGGACGAGGAGAATGGCCGCCAGCACCATTCCGAGCCGGGCGCGATTGGCGGCGCTCCAGCCGAGCCCGACCAGAATGAGGAGATTGATCGACGCATCTTCCAGGAAATCGATGCTGTCGGCGAACAGCGATACCGAGCCGATCGACGTCGCGACTGCGAATTCGACGCCGAAGTAGGCGAGATTGAGCAGCGCAACCAGCGTGACGGCTTGGCGCAACGGTCTCGACGAGTGGTGGTCGGTCCCAGGCATCGCATCCTTAACGTCCCGAGAACCAAGCTATAGTCACCGCTGCGGGTGCGGACCAGACGCTCCCTTGCGTCATCCCCACTTCGCTTGGTACGAGGGGCGGTCTTTTGGAGATTATCGCTTATGGCTGAGCCGCGCCGGTCCGCCGGAAAAGAACCGGACGATGTTGCCGGCGCGCGCATCGTCGTCGTGGAAGCGCGGTTCTACGACGATATCGCCGACACGCTGCTCAAGGGCGCGACGCGCGTTCTGGAAGAGGCGCGCGTCGCATTCGAACGGATCAGCGTGCCGGGTTCGCTCGAGATCGCGCCCGCGATTGCGATGGCGCTCGATGCCTCCGAGAAATCCGGCAAACCGATCGAAGGCGCGGTGGCGCTCGGATGCGTGATCCGCGGCGAGACGCTGCATTTCGAGATCGTCTCCCAGGAATCGGCGCGCGCGCTGATCGAGCTGTCGGTCCGTCGCGGCATTCCGATCGGTAACGGCATCCTCACCGTGGATAACGACGCCCAGGCCTGGGCGCGCGCCCGTCCGGAGGAGGGCGACAAGGGTGGCGATGCGGCCCGCGCGGCGCTTTCGCTCGTCCGGATCAAGCGCCGCCTCGCGCGGGGCTGATCATGGCCGGTCCAAAATCCGACGAAGAGCGCAAGGCCAATCGCCGCGGCGCCGCCCGCCTTTCGGCGGTCCAGGCGCTCTATCAGATGGACATCGCCGGCACCGGCGTGAACGACATTCTCGCCGAATTCGAGAGCCACTGGATCGGCCGCGAGGTCGAGGGCGAGCAATATCTGCCCGCCGAGGCGGCGTTCTTCCGAGACGTGGTCGGCGGGGTCGTGCGCGAACAGCGCAAGCTCGATCCGCTGATCGACGAGGCGCTGGCGCAGGGCTGGCCGCTCAAGCGCATCGAGGCGATCCTGCGTGCGGTGTTGCGGGCTGGCGCCTACGAACTCGGCCACCGCAACGATGTGCCGGCGCGCGTGGTCGTGTCCGAGTATGTCGATGTAGCCAACGCCTTCGTCGACCGCGACGAGACCGGTCTGGTGAACGCCGTGCTCGACCAGATTGCGCGCCAGTTGCGGTCCGCCGAATTCGAACGTTCGCCGCGGTGAACCGTGCGCCCCGGAACGACGGCGGCCCCCTTGGATCAGCCGACAGCGAAAGGCAGCGCGGTCGGACTGCGGAAATTCGACGACGAGTTCCAGGCGATTTTGTCGACGGTGAGATGATAGTCCGGCACGCGCGCGAGGAACCGGCGCATCGCCGTCTCGGTTACCAGTCGCGCCATCTGGCTCCCCAGACAGAAATGCTTGCCGGACCCGAAGCCGAGGTGTCCCAGCGGCCGGCGGTCGATGTCGTAGACGTCGGGCTCGGGAAACTTGCGCCAGTCGCGGTTGGCCGCGCCGTAGGCGAGGGCGACCTTGTCGCCGGCCCGCAGGGTCTGCCCGTGCAACTCGGTCTCGCGCGCGACCGTGCGCTTGAACCGTTGTGCCGAGGTATTGAAGCGCAGCAATTCCTCGATCGCCGGCGCGATCAGCGACGGGTCCGCGACGATACGGCGGCGTGCGTCGGGATAGTCGTGCAGGTTGAGCGCAAACACGCTCATGAAGCTCGACAACGATTCCACTCCGGCCATGACGAATGTGGCTGTCGTCATGACGACCTCCCGCTCACTCAGCCGGTCGCCGTCGATCTCGGCCTCGGCCAGATGCGTGATGAGGTCGTCGGTCGGGCTGGCGCGGCGGGCCGCCACCTCGGTACTCAGGAAATCGCTGAGTTCCTTGAACGCGGCGATGTGCTCTGCAGTGCGGCCCTTGACCGTCTTGTCGGTCGACACCGCGAGGATCACCTTGCGACGAATGTCGGCATGGTTGCGGTCCGGCAGCCCCATCGTGCGGAACAGCAGTCCCACGGTGATCTGGCTGGAAAAATCGTCGACGAATTCAAAGGTCTTGTTGGCACAGATCCGGTCGAGCGCGCGATCGGCGATCTCGATGGTCGGGGCAACGAGGTTCTCGATATTCTTGCGGGCGAATGCGGCCTGGCTCAGGGCGCGAAGTCGGTCATGCCGCGGCGGATCGGTGGTGCCGAGCGTGGCGCCGGAACGGCCGGGCAGTTCGTCGATCAGGTTGCCTTGAGCGGAGGAAAAGGTCTCCCAGTCGCGTGCCGCCTGCATGACGTCGTCGTAGCGCGACAAAATCCAGAGCTTGCCGCTCTCGCTCCAGTAGCACGGGTATTTCTCACGCAGGACTGCGTAGTGAGGAAATGGATCGGCGTCGATTTCGGGTGAGTAGAGATCGAATGCTTCCACGCTCGGATCACTTGTGTGGTGCTGCAAAGGCTGTTCGCAATAGCTATCATGGCCGCTGCGCGCCGTCACTCGGCGGCTCGTCCGGATAGTCGATCGTCATGACCAGGAAGCGAACAGGATCGAGCGAAGACCGGCTCATCGCGCGGTATTTCAGGCCGCTGGCGAAGCATCCTGGCGCCTTTGGTCTGGTCGACGATGCGGCCGCGATCACGCCGCCCAGGGGGTGTGACATCGTTCTCAAGACCGACGGCATCATTGGCGGCGTGCATTTTTTTCCTGACGATCCGCCCGAGACCGTGGCCAAGAAGGCGCTGCGGGTAAACCTCTCGGACCTCGCCGCCAAGGGCGCGCGGCCGCTGGGCTTCCTGCTCACGCTTGCGCTGCCTAGCGATATCGGCGACGCGTGGCTGCGGCGGTTCGCACGCGGGCTGGGTGCGGACGCGGACCGTTTCGGCTGTCCGCTGTTTGGCGGCGACACCGACCGGACGACCGGACCCATCACAATCTCCATCGCTGCGTTTGGTTCGGTGCCGCATGGCAAGATGGTCCGGCGCACCGCTGCAAAGCCAGGCGACCGGGTGCTGGTGACCGGCACGATCGGCGATGCGGCGCTCGGATCTGCTGCTGCGCAAGCATCCTGCCAGTGCCAGGAAGTGGGGGCTCACACCGCGCGACGAGCGGCATCTGGCGCGCCGATATCTGGTGCCGGAGCCGCGCAACGCCGTCGCGGATGCGTTGCGCGCCCATGCGTCGGCCGCCATGGATGTCTCCGACGGGCTTGTCGGCGATTTGACCAAGCTCTGCCGGGCGTCCGAGGTGACGGCTGACATCGATGTTGCGCGGGTCCCACTGTCGCCCGCGGCGCGCCGAGCGCTCAAGACGGAACCTGCGCTGATCGAACCTATCCTCACGGGCGGCGACGACTACGAGGTGTTGCTTACGATGCCGGCACGTCGCGTGGCGGCGTTCCGCAAGGCCGCGGCAGCGGCCGGTGTCGCGGCCACCGAGATCGGCGCCATCGTGCAGGGAAGCGCTTCGCCTCGCTTCCTCGATCGGGACGACAAGCCGCTGGCGTTCCGGAGGCCGTCGTTCAGCCATTTCTGAGCTTCTGGCCGTGGGTCGGGTCGCACGATAAGCTCACCGGAAAGGGAAGGGCACGCCATGCACGATACGACCTCCTTGCGCCGTTCGGAGGGATCGACCAACAGCGATCCTCGGTTCGTCGCATTGCAACGCCGCTTCCCGACGATCCCTTATCTGCGTGAACAGGCGCGTCGTTCGTTGCCGCGCTTCGCCTTCGAATATTGCGATGGCGGAGCGGGCGCGGACGGCGGTATTGCGCGCAACTGGAATGCGCTCAATGCGGTCGAACTCGTTCCGCGCTACGGGGTAACGACGGCGCTGCCGCCGGTCGACATCGAATTGCTCGGGCATCGCTACGCGGCGCCGATCGGCGTTGCGCCGATGGGCGGGCCGTCGCTGGTGTTTCCCGGTGCGGACCGGTATCTCGCCGCGGCCGCGCAGCGCGCCAACGTGCCCTATACGCTGGGGCTGGTCGGCGGCATGACCGTCGAGCAGGCGGCCGAAGTTGCGCCCGACGTACTTTGGTTCCAGCTCTACCGCTGCGCGCGCAACGAGCATGTCATCGGGTTCGATCTTGTCCGGCGCGCCGATGCCGCCGGCGTGAAGGTGTTGGTCCTGACGCTCGACGTGCCGGTCCGCACGACGCGCTCGCGCGAGGTGGCGGCCGGGATCACCACGCCGTTCCGACCCGACTTGCGAATGATGGCGGGCATCCTGACATCGCCAGGCTATCTCAGATCGCTGGTGCAGAACGGCCTGCCGCGCTTCAGCAACCTCAAGCCCTACACCAAGGACGACGCCGACGTGAACGAAGTCGCCGCATTCGTGCGCCGCGAGATGGCGGGGGCATTCACCTGGGATGAGGTCGCGAGTTATCGCGAGCGCTGGAAGCGGCCGCTGGTCGTCAAAGGCATCATGCACCCGGCCGATGCCGAGAAATGCGTGTCGCTGGGTGTCGATGGCATCATCGTCTCCAACCACGGCGGCAGGCAGGTCGAGGGGCTGCCGGCGGCGATCGATGTGCTGCCGGCAATCGCGAGCGCCGTCCGCGGCCGCGCCGCAGTGATGATGGATTCCGGCATCCGCTCGGGGCTCGACGTGGCGCGGGCCGTTGCGCTCGGCGCCGACCTCGCATTTGCGGGCAAGTCCTTCCTGTGGGGGCTCGGGGCGCTCGGCGTCGAAGGACCCGGCCATGTCATCGACCTCATGATGGACGAGATGAAGTCCACGTTCGGGCAACTCGGCGCGCGCAAGCCGGAAGACGCGCGCTCGGTCGTGATCCGCCATCCCGGCGCATACGACTTCTCGCGCAATTCGCTCTGAAATCGGCAGCCGCGCGGGCGGCGCCGGGCTGCATCTCTGACCTGCGCCGGCACCGTAGCGACGCCTGTCGGAGGCCGCTAAAAGGGAAGATCGTTCTCACCCGAATCCCTTTTGGAGGATGCGATGTCGGCGCTCGCCGAACCGGCGATGGAGGCCAGTGGCGACCGCCTTGCGCGGCGCAATGCGCTGGTGCTGTCCATCGCGCAGGCGCTGGCCGGCGGCAATAACACGGTTCTGGTCTCGACCGCCGCTATCGTCGGCATGATGCTCGCTCCCGACAAGGGGCTCGCAACCCTGCCGATCAGCATTTTCGTACTCGGCATGTGGATGAGTACGCTGCCGATGGGCTGGCTGGCGCGCAATCTCGGCCGGCGCACCGCGCTGCAGATCGGCACGGTATCGGGCATCTTGACCGGGCTTATCTGCTGTGTCGCGGTGCTGCAAGGTTCGTTCCTGCTGTTCAACATCGGCGCGATCTTCAGTGGCTTCTATGCGGCCGCTCACCAGTCCTACCGGTTTGCCGCGACCGATACCGCAACCGATGCCTTCAAGGCGAAGGCGATTTCCTGGGTGCTGGTCGGCGGCATTTTCGGCGCCGTCGTTGGTCCGCAGCTTGTCATTGCCACCAAGGATATGTGGCAGCCGTATCTCTTTGCCGCGAGTTACATCGCCCAATCGGCATTCGCGCTGGTTGCCGGCGGCGTGCTGATGCTGCTGAAGATTCCGCGACTGCCGCCGCCGACCGCGACAAGCGAAGGGCGACCACTGGCCGAAATCGCGCGCCAACCGCGGTTCCTCGTGGCAGTCGCGTGCGGGGTCGTTAGCTATTCGATGATGAACATGGTGATGACTTCGGCGCCGCTCGCCATGGTCATGTGCAACCATTCGGTGACCGACGCCACGCTCGGCATACAATGGCATGTGCTCGGAATGTTCGCTCCGAGCTTCTTCACGGGCGTGCTGATCAACCGTTTCGGCGTCATTCGCATCACGGGCGTCGGGCTGCTGCTCCTCATCGTAGCGGCCGGGATTGGAATTGCCGGAATTTCGCTCTGGCACTTCTGGATATCGCTCGCCTTGCTGGGGGTTGGCTGGAATTTCGCATTCATCGGCGCGACCACGATGGTGACGCAGTGCCACCGCGCCAATGAACGCAATAAGGTTCAGGCCTTCAACGACTTCCTGGTGTTCGGTTCGATGGCTATCGGTTCGTTCTCCTCCGGCAAGCTGCTGGTAAACTTCGGCTGGGAGGCGGTCAACGAGGTTACGATTCCGTTTGTCCTTGCGGCCTGTGCGCTGCTGATTTGGTGGTCGTGGCGTGGCAGGGAACGCGCGACATGAGGCGGGCCGGGAGAGCGTCGTTGACAACGATCGTCATTGACGATGCCAGATGTGCAGACTGACACGTTGTTCGTGTGGCGGTCACGGCGGCGCGCGTATGATTGTGGATGACATTGCGTGTAGTGCTGGTATGGAGATCGCGCAGCATCGGATGGGCAATCCGCAATCCCATTAGGTGGCTCAGTACGGAGGAGGTGGACGATGAAAACGCTACTCGGCGTTATAGCTGCGGTCACGGCGTTCGGAGCTGCCGATGCTTCGGCGCAGGGCGCGAACCTGACCGGCCGGTGGCGATGCGTCGAGCTGTGCCTCGGTCCACCCGGAAGTTTCGCCTACATCACTCAGAACGGCTGGGAGCTCAACGTCGTCAATGATGCCGGCGAGCCGTCGCGCGCCTGGGTGGACTATCCTGGCCGCATCTGGGTCGAGCGAGCCAATCAAGGCGCGATCTATTCCCCCGACGGTAATACACTGCAGTTCGATCGCGGCTCTCTCTGGCGGCGCACGCCCTGAGCGTCACCTCAAGCGTTGCTGCCGCGCGTTGAGCGACATCGTGCAACGTGCCAACGCGGCGCCCGGTGAGCAGGAACATCGTCAAGGGACATCATATTGTGACGAAGCAACTGTATGTCGTGACGACTCAACTGACAGGAAAAGATCGACATGCTGACGCGTAGACTGGCACTGACATTCGCCCTGCTTGTGACCTCTGCTCTTGCGCCTGCGGCGATGGCGCAAGGTGGTCGCACGCCGATCTCCGAGTCAGAGGCGCATGCCATCGGAGTGGATGCCTACGTCTATTTCTACTCTTTGATCACGATGGACCTGACGCGACGACAATCGACGAACATCGAAGCGGGCAAGGAGTTCGGCAAAGGCCCGATGAATACGTTCGTCAATGTTCCCGAGTATCCGCCGGCGAGCGCCAGGGTCATTGTGCGGCCTAACTTCGACACCCTGTATTCCGTTGCTTGGCTCGATCTGGTCAAGGAGCCGCTCGTTGTGTCGGTGCCGGACACCGGGGGGCGGTACTATCTTTTACCGATGCTCGACATGTGGACCGACGTGTTCGCGTCACTAGGCTGGCGCACGACCGGGACGCAGGCGGGCCATTTTCTGGTGGCGCCGCAAGGCTGGCGGCCGGACCTGCGCGATCGTTTCATCGAGGAGTTCAGGTTGCCGAAGGACACGCAGCGGATCGATGCTCCGACTCCGTTTATCTGGATCATTGGGCGTACCAAGACAGATGGACCGCCTGACTATGACGCGGTGCGCAAGATCCAGGCGGGTTTCAAGGTCACGCCGCTGTCCGAGTGGGGAAAGCCGGCCAAGCCGATCGAGGTCAAGATCGACCCGAGCATCGATATGAAGACGCCGCCAAAAATTCAGGTCGATACCATGCCGGCTGCGAAATATTTTGCCTATGCGGCCGAACTGCTGAAGCTTCATCCTCCGCACGTCACCGACGAGCCGATCATCGCGCAGCTCAAGAAGATTGGGCTCGAGCCGGGCAAGAGTTTTGACCTGGATAAGGCCCCGCCACCTGTGCGGAACGGTCTCGCCAGTGCCCCGGCAGCCGCGCAGCAATTGATGGAGTGGAAGGTCCCGACGCTGGCGCGCGTCGCGAACAATTGGTCGCTGAACACCGACACCATGGGAGTGTACGGCAACTACTATCTTAAGCGCGCGATCGTTGCACAGCTCGGCCTGGGGGCAAACCTGCCGGAGGATGCGATTTATCCGCTGAACCTCGGCGATGAATCCGGCCGGCCGCTCGACGGCGCCAACAAGTACCTGCTGCATTTCGAGAAGGGAATGACGCCGCCGGTCGCCGCATTCTGGTCGGTGACGCTCTACGATCCACAAGGCTTTCAGGTTGGCAACAGCCTCAATCGGTTTGCCGTGAGCAGCTGGATGCCGTTCAAGTACAATACCGACGGCTCGCTCGACCTGTATTTCCAGAATGAAAGCCCGGGTAAGGACAAGGAGCAGAACTGGCTGCCGTCGCCGAAAGGGCCGTTCAACCTGACGATGCGGCTCTATGCGCCAAAATCCGAGGCGATGACGGGCCGCTGGGTGCCGCCCCCGGTCGTCAAGGTACCCGGCCTGCCGCCGATCACGGCACAGTGACGGCGCGGTAGGAGCTTGTCGGTCACCCTGGCAGCTAGGTTGTCGCGGTTGTATGCCGGTTGGCATGCCCCTCCCGGGAGGGGCAGTTCGTTGCCCGGCCGAAGTGCCCGGCCGCGTTCGCCCGGCAAGTGACCGGATTCCCTTGATTGTTCCGGGGATTGAGCAAAAACAGCGTATTTGAAGCGTTGCATCGCGCGCCCGTTTTTGGCTATATCCGCGCCACTTTCCGTCTGGTCCTGGGCGACCTATCGGACCAGACATGTGCCGCTGCCGGGCTTATCGTCGGCGCGCTTATCAACCGGGGTAAATTCCAATGACAGCTCTTTGGCTGATCGTCGCGTGTGGCGTGCTCGCCATCGTGTATGCCGGCTGGGCGATCCAGTCCGTTCTCGCGGCCGATGCCGGGAACGCGAAAATGCAGGAGATCGCGGCCGCGATCCGCGAAGGCGCGCAGGCCTATTTGAAGCGCCAGTACGCCACGATCGGTTTGGTCGGCATCGTGATCTTCGCGATCGTCTGGTACTTCCTCGGCGCACTGGTCGCGGTCGGTTTTCTGATCGGTGCGGTGCTGTCCGGGCTTGCCGGCTTCATCGGAATGAACGTGTCGGTGCGCGCCAACGTCCGCACCGCGCAGGCGGCCATCAGTTCGCTCGCCGGCGGCCTCGAACTAGCGTTCAAGGCCGGCGCCATCACCGGCATGCTGGTTGCCGGCTTGGCATTGCTCGGCGTCACGGTCTATTTCGGCTATCTGGTGGGCACCCGGCATCTCGCCCCGGACAATCGCATCGTGATCGACGCGTTGGTTGCGCTCGGCTTCGGTGCCTCGCTGATCTCGATCTTCGCCCGTCTCGGCGGCGGTATCTTCACCAAAGGTGCGGACGTCGGCGGTGACCTCGTCGGCAAGGTTGAGGCCGGGATTCCGGAAGACGATCCGCGCAATCCCGCCACCATCGCGGACAACGTCGGCGACAACGTCGGTGATTGCGCCGGTATGGCGGCCGATCTGTTCGAGACCTACGCGGTCACGACCGTTGCCACGATGGTGCTGGCGGCGATCTTTTTCCGGACCGCAGGCGCCGACGTGCTCCTCAAGATGATGACTTATCCGCTGGCGATCGGCGGCATCTGTATCATTACGTCGATCATCGGCACGTTCTTCGTGAAGCTTGGCGCCAGCCAGTCGATCATGGGCGCGCTCTACAAGGGGCTGATCGTCACCGGCGTGCTGTCGCTGGCTGGCGTCGCGCTGGTGACCTGGTGGCTGATCGGTTTCGGCACGGTACCGGGGCAGACCTACAGCGGCACGGCGCTGTTCCTCTGCGGCATTGCCGGCCTGGCGGTCACAGGGTTGATCGTGTGGATCACCGAATACTACACCGGCACCGACTACCGTCCGGTGCAGTCGATTGCCAAAGCTTCGGTCACCGGCCATGGCACCAACATCATCCAAGGTCTTGCGGTTTCGCTTGAGTCGACCGCGCTGCCGACGATCGTGATCATCGCCGGCATCCTGGTGACCTATAATCTTGCTGGCCTGTTCGGCATCGCGATCGCAGTCACCACCATGCTGTCGCTCGCGGGCTTCATCGTGGCGCTCGACGCGTTCGGGCCGGTCACCGATAATGCCGGCGGCATTGCCGAAATGGCGGGTCTGCCGAAGGAAGTGCGTAAATCGACCGATGCGCTCGATGCGGTCGGCAACACCACCAAGGCCGTGACCAAGGGCTATGCCATCGGCTCCGCGGGGCTCGGTGCACTGGTGTTGTTCGCGGCTTATAATCAGGACTTGCTGTTCTTCATCGGCGATTCCGCCAACCATCCGTACTTCCGCGACATCAAGCTCGATTTCTCACTGAACAATCCGTACGTCGTGGTCGGGTTACTGTTCGGCGGGCTGCTGCCTTACCTCTTCGGCGCCATGGGCATGACGGCGGTCGGCCGAGCCGCGTCGGCAATCGTCGAGGAGGTGCGCCGGCAATTCCGCGAGAAGCCCGGCATCATGGCCGGCACCGACAAGCCGGATTACAGCCGCGCCGTCGATCTGCTGACCAAGTCGGCGATCAAGGAGATGATCATTCCGTCGCTGTTGCCGGTGCTGTCGCCGATCGTGGTGTATTTCTTGATCTACTGGATCGCGGGCGGCGGTCCGGTGGGCAAGTCAGCCGCGTTCTCGGCGGTCGGCGCGATGCTGCTCGGCGTCATTGTCACCGGCATCTTCGTCGCCATCTCGATGACGTCGGGCGGTGGCGCCTGGGACAACGCCAAGAAGTACATCGAGGATGGGCACTACGGCGGTAAGGGCTCCGAGCCGCATAAGGCCGCAGTAACCGGCGATACCGTCGGCGATCCGTACAAGGATACGGCCGGCCCGGCGGTAAACCCCATGATCAAGATTACCAATATCGTCGCGCTGCTGCTGCTAGCGGTGCTGGCGCATTGAGCGTGTAGTCATCATCGTCAAAGGCTCCGCGGATTGGTCCGCGGAGCCTTTGCACACGAGCTTACGCGAAGAGCAGTTCTCAGAAGGCTATCTTGAACATCGCGTTGATGTAGTTCACTTCCTTGCCGGTCGTCGGCGTCGTGCGGCTGATATAGTCGAAGACTTTGCCGTCCTTCAGGCCGTAGTTCGCCAGCCGTTCGACCTTGCGGCCGCGATCGAAGTAGACCGCGATGACCCGTTGGTCGACCAAGCTCGGCGTCATGAAGGCGATGGGCCGTTCGGCGCGCTGAGAGATATAATAAAACGCCTCGCCGCTGACTGTGGCCACGGTTGACGGCGTTCCAAGGACGATCAGCACCTGCTCCTGGCTCGACCCGATCGGAATCTGCTCCAACGCGCCATCCGGAACGATGTAGCCGCGCTGGAAGGTCTCGCCGAAACAACCGCCGAGCAGCACGCCGACGCTCACCAAGGCCGCGATTGTCCGCGCGGCCAACGCCAATTGCCGGCGCGGTGGCCGGGTGGCAGCCTTGTGGCGACAGGTCCTGTTATTCGATTGCATTCGATCACACGTTGACGTACTGGGCGGCGCCACTCTAGGACGGTTCCGCACGGCCCTCAAACCGCCGCCTCCGGCTACTGAGCTATCCCGATGATATTGCGTCTGTTTCGCCGCACCCCACCAGTCGCCAGCATCGCCGCTCTCTATGGCATGATCGTGGCGCAGGCGCGAACGCCGGAGTTCTACCGGGGCTATGGAGTGCCGGACACCGTTAATGGTCGTTTCGAGATGGTTGCACTGCATACGGTGCTTGTCCTGAGCCGCCTCGCGGAGGAGCCTCATTCCCTTCGCCGGCTCGGACAGGGGGTTTTCGACCAGTTTTGCGACGATATGGACGCCAGCATGCGTGAAATGGGAGTCGGAGACTTGGCGGTCCCGCGAAAAATGCGCCGGGTCGGAGCGGCCTTCTATGCCCGCCAGTCGGAATACCAGAAGGCGCTTGCGGCAGGCGATCCCAAGTCCCTGGAAGCCAGCCTCGCGGAGAATGTGTACGGGGGGGCGCCCCCTTCCAGCGGGGGCGGTGCGGAGCGGCTGGCCCGCTATGTCCGGTCAGCCGCCGATGCGCTCGCCGCGCAAGGTGACGAGGAACTCGCCCGTTCGGAGGTTCGCTTTCCCGATCCTGCGCGCGTGGCGACATTGCTGGAGGCATGACCGACCTCATGGCGCCATCGGGCTCCCATGCCCAAATGGGAGCAACAAAAAAAGGGGCACCCTCGGGGCGTTTAGAGATGTCCAAGACCGTATCGGAATTTCCCTGGAGCTTCCCGCTCGCCGTCAACGACGTCCCCGAGACCGGACGCCAACTCGATCTCGTCGCCGACGCACCGGTTCGTGATGCCACGGCAAAACTCGCAGGACTGCGCGATCTGCCGCGTCTCGAGGCTGACTACGACGTGACGCTGCACGGAAAGGGGGGCCTGCGGGTTTCCGGACGCGTGCGGGCCACCGTCGGGCAAGTCTGCGTTGTCACGCTGGAGCCGATCGAGAATGATATCGACGAGCCGGTCGACCTCGTCTTAGTGCCGGTAGATGCTCTCCCCGAAAGCGCCGGTGCCCCTGGACCGGAAGACGGGAGCGACGACGGGCCGGAACCCCTGATCGATGGAATGATCGACCTCGGTGCGATCGCCACCGAATTTCTGCTTCTGGCGATCGACCCATATCCCCGCAAACCTGGGGCGGAATTCCAAGCTCCATCAGCCGGCGAATCCTCAGCGCATCCGTTCGCGGCGCTCGCCGCGTTGAAGAAGGGGCAGGGCGGGGAGGCAGGCTGATGTGTTTGCCCCCTGTTGCGGCTGCCGCCGAGACGGTAATGTGAATTCATGTCCCGAAAAGTCCGCATCGCGCTCGACGCCATGGGGGGTGACCATGGGGCAGCGATGGTCGTTCCAGGCGCCGAGCTGTCACTTTCCCGTCACCCCGACATCGAGTTTGTCCTGTTTGGCGATCAGTCGGTGGTGGCGCCACTGCTGGCCGCCCGGCCGCGGCTGCAGGCGGTCTCCCAGCTCGTCCACAGCGACGTGGTCGTCCAGATGCACGACAAGCCCAGCCAGGCCCTGCGCAAGGGCCGCTGGAAGTCGTCCATGTGGCTTGCCATCGATGCGGTGAAGAAGGGCGACGCCGACGTCGCGGTATCGGCCGGCAATACCGGCGCCCTGATGGCGATGGCGAAATTCAATCTGCGGACGATGCCGGGGATTGATCGGCCGGCAATCGCCGCGGTATGGCCCACGTTGCGGGGCTCGTCGATCGTACTCGATCTGGGTGCCTCGATCGGGGCCGACGCACCCCACCTTGTCGATCTCGCCGCCATGGGCGGCGCGATGGCTCGCGTGCTGTTCGGCCTCGATCGACCGACCGTGGGCCTCCTCAATATCGGGGTCGAGGAAGCCAAGGGGTTGGAAGAGGTACGCGAGGCCGGCCGGATCCTGCGCGAGGAAAACTGGCCGCAGTTTCAATACAAGGGCTTTGTCGAAGGCGATGACATCGGCAAGGGAACGGTTGACGTGGTGGTAACGGAAGGCTTTGCCGGAAATATCGCGCTCAAGGCGGCGGAGGGAACGGCGCGCCAGATGGCCAGCATTCTCAAGACCGAGTTGAACCGCACGGTGTGGACACGGCTGGGCTATCTCTTGGCGCGGCGTGCGTTCAAGGCGCTGGCCAACAAGCTCGATCCGCGCAAGTCGAACGGCGGCGTATTCCTGGGGCTCAACGGGATCGTCATCAAGAGCCATGGCGGCACCGATGCTGAAGGCTTCGCCTACGCGATCGACGTGGGCTACGACCTGGTTCGGCATGACATGCTTAGCCAAGATCGAGTCAGACGCTCGCCGGGCATCGCCGCGACGCGACCGTGCCCGAACCGCCTCGGCTCGTCGGGGGGGCTGCATCGTGACAATGTTGCGATCGGTCGTCCTCGGCTGCGGCAGCTACCTGCCGAGCCGGGTCCTCGGCAATGCCGAACTGTCGGCAATGGTGGATACCAGCGACGAGTGGATCACGCAGCGCACCGGCATCCGCGAACGGCACATCGCCGCAGCGGGTGAAACGACGTCCGACATGGCGATTGCGGCCGCGCGATCAGCGCTCGCGGCGGCGGGTGTCGATGCCCAGTCGATCGATTTGATCGTGCTGGCGACCTCGACGCCGGACAATACCTTTCCGGCCAGCGCGGTTACCGTTCAGGCCGGGCTCGGCATCACTCACGGCGCGGCTTTCGATCTGCAGGCGGTCTGCTCGGGCTTTGTTTTCGGGCTCGCGACCGCCGACGGGCTGCTCAAGACCAGCGGGTTCAAGCGGGCGCTGGTGATCGGGTCGGAGACGTTTTCCCGCATCCTGGATTGGCAGGATCGCGGCACCTGCGTGTTGTTCGGCGACGGCGCCGGCGCCCTGGTGCTCGATGCCCAGATGCAGCCGGGAACCCGTGAGGACCGGGGCGTTCTGACCACCCATCTGCGCTCGGATGGCCGCTATAAATCGAAGCTTTATGTCGACGGCGGACCCTCCTCGACTCAGACCGTCGGACACTTGCGCATGGAGGGGCGGGCGGTGTTCAAGCATGCCGTCGCGATGGTCAGCGACGTGATCGAGGACGCCTTCAAGGCGACCGGCTACAACGCCGACGACATCGATTGGTTCGTGCCGCATCAGGCCAACAAGCGCATCATCGACGATACCGCCAAGAAGCTGGGACTGGCTCCCGAGAAGGTGGTGCTCACGGTCGACCGCCACGGCAACACGTCTGCTGCGTCGATTCCGCTGGCGCTTTCCGCCGCGGTCGACGACGGCCGAATCAAGCGTGGCGATCTCGTCATGCTGGAAGCCATGGGCGGGGGATTTACCTGGGGATCGGCCTTGGTCCGCTGGTGAATAGCCGCTCTGGTAGTGTGATTTCCCTCCTCACAGCCCGTTGACCGCTTCCTTTCAAGCTAATATCGTGTAATTTCAGAGGGATAATGGCTCGCCGAGAGCGGGGCTGGCGATGGCGGGAAAAACGATCACACGTGCGGACCTGTGCGAGGCAGTCTACCAGAAGGTAGGGTTGTCTCGCACCGAGTTGGCGGCACTCGTTGAACTGGTGCTGAAGGAGATTACCGATTGCCTCGAACGGGGCGAGACGGTGAAGCTGTCGTCGTTCGGTTCCTTCGTCGTACGCAAGAAGGGACAGCGCGTCGGACGCAATCCCAAGACCGGCAAGGAAGTGCCGATCTCGCCGCGCCGCGTGATGGTGTTCAAACCATCGGCGATCCTGAAGCATCGTATTAATTCCGACAGCGTCGAGAAGACGTAGTCTCACGCATTGCAGGGGAGTTTGTGCGACGGTGGACAAAGCGCCGGACGCGTTCCGCACCATCAGCGAAGTGGCGGAAGAGCTCAACGTGCCGCAGCACGTCCTCCGCTTCTGGGAAAGCCGCTTCCGTGAGATCAAGCCGCTCAAGCGCGGCGGTGGCCGGCGCTATTACCGCCCGGAGGATATCGGGCTGCTGCGCGGCATCCATCACCTGCTGTACGGTGAAGGCTACACGATCCGCGGCGTCCAGCGCATCCTGCGCGACCAGGGCACGCGGTTCGTCCAGACCGTTTGGCAACCGGGCGCGCCGCGGCCTGCTACAACCTGCCGAGGCCGACGACCCTTCGGATATGGCCGCCGAGGTTGCTTCCACAGAGGCCGAAGCGCCGCCCGTTGGGCCGCGCCTGTTGCCTTCGATCATCGACCGCGAGGACGGCAAGTTGGAACGGAGCGCGCCATTGATCACGCGCACAGCTACGCCGCCGAATATCCCGTCGGCACCGGCGGTTTCTTCGCGCGGTCTTGCGCCCGAAGCGGTGCAGAAGCTGACGGCGGCGCTGCGCGATCTCGGCGAGTGCCGGAAGTTGCTCGACGCTTCGGTCGGCTAGTGTCCCGATTCCGAAGTTCGCATCATTCTGCGGCACCCACATTTGCGAACTTCGGAATCGAAGGACACTAGCAACTCATTGATCTAGTGTGGCTTTGGTTCAGAAGTCCGCATTTTCGGACTCGCGGCAAGAATGATGCGGACTTCTGAACCGCCACACTAGCGATAGTCGCCTACATCCCCAGCAGCGAAAAGAACAGGGCGATGACCCACATCGCGATCGAGATCGCGGCGGTCCAGCGGGCGAAGGTCAGATAGGTCTCGCGCAGGACGGTGGCGCTTGCCCATTGCGCATAAGACGCCGGCGGCCGCAGTTCCTTCGGCAGGTAGAGCCACATCTCGGTCCTGCGGTAGTGCTTCGTGCGCGCCTCGTAGGCCTTGAGCACCAAAATCCCGGTCATCAGCATGGTCAGGAAGCCGCCGGCCTGGAAGGACGCGCGCGGCTCGAACGACAGCCCGATCATGATGCAGAAAATTGCCAGGGAGCCGAAGCCGACGGCCCGCAGGGCCGCCTCGAACGCAAGGCGTCGCATATGTTCCATGTCGCCCCTCGTAGTCAGGCAACGATCCGGCCGGGGCATTCTGCCGCGAATCGACCCCGGGCGCCATCAAAAGCGAGTGTTCGGGGCGAAGAGCGTGGGGAGGAGCGCTAAATCTTGTACTCGAAGAAGTTTCCGATCGCCGGAAGGGTCAGGAGCGCAGTTCCGGCAAGCCATATCCACATCGAGGCCTCGGTCGAATCATCCTTTGCGCCGATGAACGCGCTCGTAGATCGCGGCCGGAATACCCCCGAGGATGATGGTGGCGGTCGACACCATCAGCGACGCGAACATCAGGGTCAGCGGAACGCTGCCGAACAGCAGCGCGGGCGCCAGGATTTGCATGTGGATCAGCGAAAACAGCAGCCATGTCTGATTGAACAAGCCATTGATCATGCCGAAGAAGGCGATGGCGATGTAATAGAAATTGCGGTCCATGATCTGGCTCAACCCGAACGAGGAACGGCGCCGAGCAGCAGGAAGAGGTAGAGCAGGCCGACCCGGAGCCAGAACAGCCAGACCACGCCGAACAGCCAGACCACGACAGGCGCCGCGGCCTTGGGCGTCACCTGGGCGATCAGAGCGATGAACGGATCGGTGATCCGGCAGAAGAAACCGCCAGATGTAGTTCGAGGAATCAGGCTGGACGATCAGTCCCAGCACCGCTCGCCCGAGCAGCGTGTACATCAGCGCCGCCAGAACGAAGTTCGGCAGGTGAAAATACCAGTGCGTGAAAAGGGTACTCGAGCCGCCCAAGTCCGTTACTCTCCAATCTACTCCAAAATGACCGCCGCGGCACTCATCGGCAAGCGAGTTGCGGCAGGTGCCGGAAAAAAAGCGGGGCCCGTAAGGGCCCCGCCGACGTTTGATGATCGCGGGCGATCAGGTCTTTTCTTGCAGCACCGTTCCGCCGCGCGGCTTGCGAATCTCGTCGACGAATGCCTGCATTTCCTTCGACGGGGCCTTGGTCATCAGACTGACGACGTAGATCACCAGGAAGCCGAGCGGCATCCCGAGCAATCCGCAGTTGATGTTGTTGAGGTTGAACCATCCGACCTTGTTGGCCAGCGGATGGGCAAGCGTCGGCCAGCTCTCCATGGCGTTCGGAAGCGCCATCGCTGCTGCAAGGTCCGGAATCACAGGCTTGCCGGTGACCGGATTGAGCAACGAGGTCATGCCGAAGAACTTCACGCCGATGCCGGGGTAGTATCGGCTGACGACCAGGTAGAACAGGCACAGGCCGAACCCGGCAATCATGCCGGCAATGGCTCCCGGTGTGGTCGCGCGTTTCCACCAGATGCCCATGACGATCACCGGGAAGTTGCCGGCCATGGCGAGCGAGAACGCCCAGCCCACCATGGCAAGGATATCTCCCGGCTTGGTCGAGGCGAGAGCTGCCGAGGCCACGGCCACGAAGAACAGCAGCACCCGCGCCACGGTGAGCCGGCGAATCGTCGGCGCGTTCGGGTCGAGCATCTTGTAGTAGATGTCGTGACTGAGCGCGTTGGCGATGGCGAGCAGCAAGCCATCGGCGGTGGAGAGCGCCGCCGCGAGGCCGCCGGCGGCCACCAGACCCGAGATCACGTACGGAAGGCCCGCGATCTCAGGCGTCGAGAGCACGATCACGTCGGTGTTGATGACGAAGTCCTGCAGCCGCACGACGCCAGCGATGACCGGCGATCGCCTTGCAGGCGTCGATGACGGCCTGGAGACTGGCGGCAGTTCTTGCCGCAAATCTGAATCAGGCCGAGCTCTCCCCAGTTGAACAGCCAGGGTCTGAGCGACGTGATGTCGCTGCCGATGATGTTGGTGTACACCTCCAGCTTCGAGAACGCCGCATAGGCCGGCGCTGAGAAGTACAGCAGGAAGATGAAGAGCAGCGACCACGCCACCGATTGGCGCGCTTCACGCACGGACGGCGTGGTGAAGTAGCGCATCAGGATGTGCGGCAGCGAGGCCGTACCCACCATCATGCAGAAGATGATGCCGAAGAAGTTCAGCGGGCTGTAGTTGATGAAGGGCTCGAATGTGCGGCTTGAGCGAGCCCGGAGGACAGGACTGCAGCCGTGCAGAGTACCGCCAAGCCGTCCTTAAGCATCTGGCCTTCGCGCGCGGTGATCTCCGCGATGGCCTGGCCATAGGTCAGTTCCGGGACGGGAATTCCGAATTTCTTGGTCGACAGGATCACGATCGGCGTGAGGTAGGCGACGATCAGCACGATATACTGGGCGATCTGCGTCCAGGTCACCGCCCGCATGCCGCCCAGCATCGCGCACAGCAGAATGCCGACCAGACCGGCGAATACCGCAAGCTCGAATGGCATGCCAAGGAAGCGTGAGGCAATCAGCCCGGTGCCGTAGATTTGCGCCGTCACGTAAGTGAAGGAGCAGCAGACCAGCACGATCACCGCGAGGAAGCGTGCGAAGTTGCCGCCGAAGCGGAAGGCCATAAAGTCGGGCACCGTATAGGCGCCGAACTTGCGCAGATATGGCCCGACCAGGATCGACACCAGCACGAAGCCGCCGGTCCAGCCGAGCACCCAGGCGAGGCCGTCATAGCCGAGCAGGAACAGCGTGCCTGCCATGCCGACGAACGAGGCCGCCGACATCCAGTCGGCGCCGGTCGCCATGCCGTTATAGAGGGCCGGCACGCGCCGGCCGGCGACGTAATACTCGGAAATCTGCGCCGTGCGCGTCATCACGCCAATGATGGCGTAGACAGCGAGCGTGAAAAACACGAACAGGTAGCCGAGGATTTTGTTCGGTACACCGACCTGTTCAAGGATGGCGAGCAGAATAATGAACGCGATGAAGCCGCCGGTATAGGTGCCGTACATCCGGCCGAGTTGTTTGTAGAAGGCGTCGGAGGCGGCGGTGGTTTGAGTTGCCATGATCTATTTCTCCCTCAATCGTCTTCTGCGACGCCGAATTCGCGGTCGATCTTGTCCTGCTGCTTGGCGAACAAGAACAACTGGACCACGAACACGATCAGGGAGCCCTGCGCCGCCATATAGAAGCCGAGCGGGAAGTTGAGCTACCGGGATGATGATCTTGTTGAGCGGGACAACGAACATGTGGACGATGTAACCGAAGAAGAACCAGACCCCGAGATGCATGAGCATCAGGTTGGTGGTTTTTCTCCAGTGGGCTTCGTCGTTGGCTTGAGTATTTGGGTTCCGCCATGGGGTGTGTCCCCTCCTTGTCGTTTTCGGACCCGGAGGCGGGTCCTGAATTGATCGTACGAGGGTGCAGCGCTGGCACCCCCAAAGCCCCTCCTGCGGTCCTGTGCAGAGCGCGGGCCGCGATAAGCATTAAAAAAGTATCATTGCGAACGGGCCCGCCCTAATAAGACTTTCGGACTAGGTTCGGGGGGTACGCCGTTGAATATGCTGCACTGCCGAGCAGACCGGCGGGTGCGGCGCCAGCGCAGTTCAGGAGAGTTCTTTGGGACTGCTTGATTATTTCCGCCGCCCGGCCCCGATCCGCGATGCCGCGGCGCTTGGCGACTTCATCGACCAGCACACGGCGTTCCTGGCGCAGAAGGGCCTCTATGAATACGCCCGCGCGCGGGCCGGGCATTACGCCAAGGTTCTGTTCGGCGAGAAGGAGTTTCAAACCGCGATCGACCAGGCGCGCTGGCGCGCCTATCCGCTCTGCCTCGCCATGGTCACCGAGCTGGTGGAGGGCGTGCTGAGTCCCCAGGTTGCCGATCGGACGGAGATTGCTCGACGCCCTGCAGTCGCTGTCGCTCGCGATTTTCGACCACTACCCGGTGCCGCCGTCGCTCGGCGAGCAGGCGTGGAGCGAGCAGCGGACGGAACTGGTGCGCCGGCTGGAGATGATCGGCATGCACCCGCCCAAGCGGGCGATCGACATCGCCATTCCCTGGGCGGAAACCTACTTCGACATGATGCCGATCCACGAGAAGCTGCGCGGCCGGGACTATCCGGCCATCCGAAACTATCTGCGGGTGAGCCTCTGCAATATCCATGACGAACTGATCAAGCGCATGGACACGCCGGCCCTCGTGGCGATGCTGGCCAAGCACACCGCCTGATCGGTTGCGCGGTGCGGGCGCGGCGGAGCAAGATCGATGGCCGCTACCAGCAATGCAACTCCACTCATCGCACTTGACGCGGTGGTCATCGACACCGAAACGACCGGACTCGACCCCGCGAAGGCCCGGATCGTCGAGGTCGCAGCGGTGCGCCTCGCCGGCGGACGGATCAGGACAGACGACACGTTCCGCCGCTTGATCCGGCCGGACGTGCCGATCCCGGCGGCTGCGACCGCGGTGCATCATATCGATGATACGACCGTTGCCGATGCGCCTGCGTTCGCCAAGGCCTGGCCGGACCTGCTTGCCTATATCGACGGCGCGGTCGTGATCGGACACTCGATCGGGTTTGATCTCGCAGTGATCAAGCGCGAATGCGAACGCGCAGGAGTGGCCTGGGTGCGGCCGCGGACCCTCGACGTTCGGCTCCTGGCCGAGGTCGCGGAGCCGGAACTGGCCGGCTACGGGCTTGACCATCTTGCCGCGTGGCTCGGTATCGAGATCTCCAATCGTCACTCGGCCCTTGCGGATGCCTTTGCCACGGCCCGCGTCTTTCGCGCCCTCGTAGCGAAACTGCGCGAAGGCGACATCCGGACGCTCGCGGAAGCGATGCAGGCGTGCCGCGCGCTCACCGATGCCCTGAATTTGCAACATCGTGCTGGCTGGATCGAAGCCGTCGAAGCGCCGAGCCGTGTCGATGCCGAACACAGTCTCAACCGCATCGACAGCTTTCCTTACCGTCATCGTATCGGCGAACTGATGCGAACACCGCCGAGGTTCATCGCTGCGGGTGCAAAGCTTGATGCTGCAATCGCCGAAATGCTGGCGGAACGCATCTCGTCGCTGTTCGTTCATCCGGAGCTTGAGGGGGCAGCCGACCTTCCCGCTCGAGACACCGGGATCGTCACCGAGCGCGACGTCCTGCGCGCGCTCGCCGCGCACGGGGCGGAGGCGCTGTCGATGCCGGTTCGGCAATTCATGAGCGCGCCACTGGCTGTGGTTCCGGCCGATGCATTCATGTACCGGGCGTTTGGCCGGATGAACCGGCTGACGGTCCGTCACCTTGGCGTGGTTGACGAGGCCGGCAACATCGTCGGGGCCCTGTCTGCGCGCGACCTGTTGCGGTTCCGGGTCGGCGAGGCGATTGCGCTCGGTCAGGAAATCGATGAGGCGCACGATGCGCACGACCTCGGCGCCGCCTGGGCCAAGTTGCCGGAGGTCGTGACCGCGCTTCTGGCGGAAGGCGTTCCGGTGCGCGACATTGCCGCGGTGATATCGCGCGAGCTCGGCGCGCTGACGTGCCAGGCCGCCGTCATTGCCGAAGCGCGTATGCATGCGGCCGGATATGGCGGATCTCCCTGCCGCTACGCGGTCGCGGTGCTGGGCTCGGCCGGCCGCGGCGAAAGCCTGCTGGCCTTGGACCAGGACAACGCGCTGGTCTTCGCCGTAGGTGCGCCGGGCGGCCCGGAAGACCTGTGGTTCGAGCAGCTCGGCAGCCATATCGCCGACATCCTGCACGAGGTCGGCGTGCCGTACTGCAAGGGTGGCGTGATGGCGAAGAGCCCGCAATGGCGTGGCTCTCTCGCAACCTGGCGCGACCGCATCGCCGCCTGGATCCGCCACTCGCGGCCCGAGGATCTTCTGTCGGTCGATATCTTTTTCGACATGCGCCCGGTGTATGGCGACGGCGCGCTTTGCATCGAGCTGTGGCGCGAGGGTTTCGACGCCGCGCGGGGCAATGCCACGTTCGCCAAGCTGCTCGCCGAAACGGCCGGCACCGTCGCGCCGGCGCTCGGCCTGTTCGGGCAGTTCAAGACCGTGGACGGCCGCCTCGATCTCAAGCGGGCCGGGCTGTTCGGCATCGTCAGCGCCGCGCGCGTGCTCGCCGTGCGCTATCATATCGTGGAGCGTGCGACGCCCGCGCGGCTTGCCGGCGTCAAGGCGCTCGGCATCGGCGGCGAAAGCGATCTCGACGCACTGATCGATGCGCAAGCGGTGTTTCTCGACTTGCTGCTCGGCCAGCAGATCGCGGACCTGGAACACGGCACACCGCCGTCGAATGCGGTCGCCGTCAAGGCGCTGTCGCGGCGGGACCGCGAGCGGCTGCATACCGCGCTCGAAGCGGTGCGCCATCTCGACCGGCTGACGCACGACCTGCTGTTCAAGGAATGAGTTGTTGCTGCTATTCAAGCGATGAGGCGCCCCTGTTGGAGACGTGAGTTTCGGGCAGGGACGATCGTGCTCGCGGCGCGTTTTGCGTCCGAGGTTGACCGCTTCGCCCTCGGGTCAAAGTCAGAGGGGAGGTGGACGCGCGCGTCCCGGTGAGGGCATTTGCGCCCGCCGTCAGCGACATGGCGCGCGTCTCTCGTGTGCTCTCGCCTGCAACTTTCGAGATCGTGCTTTAGTTGAACTTCAGGTTGGCGGCTTTGACCACGTCCGTGTATTCCTTGATGTCATCCTCGATCAACTGACGGAAGTCCTCGCCGGAGCGGCCGTCGGGCCGATAGGCCACGCCATTGAGCTTGTCGCGCACGGCGGGGTCGGCCAGTGCCTGGCGCAGCGCCGTCTCGAGCTTGCGGACGATCGCCGGCGGCGTGCCCGCGGTTGCAAATGCGCCGATCCACTGCTGCCGGATGTCGATATTTCCAAAGCCCGCTTCGGCGACCGTCGGTACATCGGGCAGCTCGGGCAGGCGGCTCGGTCCCGGTCATGGCAAGCGCGCGGAGTTTGCCGCCCTGCGCCAGCGGGATCACGATCGGCGGATCGGAAAATCCGAACAGCGTCTGACCGCCGGCGATGCTCAGCATCATCTCGTTGGTGCTCTTGTAAGGGATCAGTTGCCCAGGCATGCCGGTCTTGAGCTTGAACAGCTCGGCCGGGATCGTGAACGCCGGCGAGGATGACGGGTAGTTCGACTTGTCCGGGTTGGCCTTGGCGAAGGCGACGAGGTCCTTCAGCGTATTGATGCCGTGCTGCGTCGAGCCGGCGATGGCCAGCCAATACGAGCCGAGCAAAGTGAGCGGCACCAGCGTCCGGGTCGGGTGGAACGGCAGATTGGGGGTGATCACCTGCGCGACCGCAAGCTGCCCGATTGCCCCGACAACCAGCGTATAGCCGTCGGCGGGCTGGCTCTGGGCGTAGACCACGGCGAGTTGCCCCGCCGCGCCCGGCCGGTTCTCGATCACGACCGGCTGGCCCAGAAGCTCGGAGAGCTTCGGCCCGACGATGCGCGCGACCAGATCGTTGCCGCCGCCGGCGCCAAACCCGACGACGAGCCGGATCGGCTTGCTCGGGAAGCTCGCTGCATCTTCCTGGGCGGCCGCCGCGCCGATCAGCGCGGCGAGCGCCACGCACGCGAATGGCGCAAGCAATGTGGACCGGATCGATCGCATGGACTTCTCCGCTTTGTCTCGCCCGGCGCGCCGGGCACCACTGGCCGTTTCTACAAGCTGCCACACGGCCAAGCGACTGTCGCGCTCAAGCCTAAGAAAGTTTCGGTGAGGCTCGCGCCTGCCTCCTCGTCGAGGCGCAGAGATTTGGAAGCGACGCCGGCGTCGATGGTAAGTTGCATGGCGATGTGGATAATGAACACGGCCGGGGGCCGTCGGCCCTGCGTGTCGTTGCGCGGAAGGCGCGCCGGTTGAATTCAAACGAACGGGGAGATCAGCCATGAGTGAGCGCGCCATCGAATTCGTCGAAGTCTGGGTTTCGGAACACATCCGTAACGCCCAACCTGACGATGCCAAGGCATTGGCCGTCCAATGTATCGCGGCGGCAAAGTCCAAGGGCATCCCGCAATCCGAAATCGGGGATGCGTTCGAAGACCTCGCCGCCTTTATCGCCGGCGAAATCGCCGAGGCCGCTCTGTCGCGCAAGGGCAACTGACGTCGTTCACCCCGACTTATGGACTGGTTGTGATGACCAGCACATCGCGGCGCGTTTGAGTCCACTACGCTCGTCCACCAATCGCCGGGATTCGGCCTGGCGGTTGGTGTGAGGACTTAACGATGGGCTCGCTCAAATACCCATTCGTCGGCGCTGTCGCCGCGATCCTGATGGCCGCCCTTCTGCTCGCTCCGCACGTATTCTGGCAGTGGGCCGGCCCAATGCAACTGATCTTGGGGCTGACATTGGGCGTGCTTGCCAGCGTCATGCTCTATGCCGTGATGCGGTCGATCAGCGCGCGCTAGCGCAA
The DNA here is from genome assembly GCA_963807865.1 of uncultured Alphaproteobacteria bacterium. Lineage (GTDB taxonomy): Bacteria > Pseudomonadota > Alphaproteobacteria > Rhizobiales > Xanthobacteraceae > VAZQ01. The sequence continues at coordinate 145,877 of CAWEDK010000039.1, forward strand.
CAAAGATCCGATCGTGCTTGCAGATATCCGAAGGGGGTAAGCCGCCGACAACGCGTGTGCCGACGTGCTCGGTCTTTATTCTTTAGGGGCGTCGGTATTGGTTGGCCGAATGGCCTTCTTCACCGCGGTGAAGACCCGGGTTGGGAGAAGCGCAGCCATCGCGCGCGTCCAACTGGTGCGGGGCGCTTGCGGCTCGTCGCGGTCCTGAACCGATTTCTCCTGCAGCTCTCTCTCTTGAAGCTCTTCCTCTTGAATCTCCTTCTCTTGGCCCTGAACCTCCGACGGCACGGAAGGGACCGTGCTGTCCTGCAAGATTTGAGGGAGCACTGCCGCTTGCTCTGGATGCTCGTCAGGCGTTTGCGCCGGTGCAGGCATCGTCGGCGTCAAGTCAGACGGCGGAGTTTGCGCAAGGGCATCCGGCTGGCCTGCTGATGGCTCGGGGGAAGGCGAGGGCCGCGGCGCTGGCGGCGGAACGGGCACGGACAGGATGTCCCCGGGCCACGCAATTTCCTTGGGCTCTTTCTTCTTGGCCTCGATCTTCTTGAGCTCATCAAGAGGCATCGCGACGGCTGAGGTCGGTGACAATTCTGGTTGAGGTGGAGTGCGCACAGCCCCGATCTCCGTGAGCCGGTCCGCTTCGAACCGGCCAGCTTCTTCCGGGCCAATTGCAATCTTCTTTTTGGGCGCTCGTCGGCTCGCTTTGGCCGCGCGCTCGCGCGCAGATTCCTCTGCGAGCACCGTAATTCGCTGCTGGATTCTTTCCAGTGAGCGCGCCCAGGTGTTGGGCGCCTCATCGTGCTCGCGCCCGTCGGCTGAAGTGGAGGTTGACTGAGGCGGTGGCGCTGCTTCGTTGTGCTCGACGGTGTCCGCCGGTGCAACGGAGAATGGCTCCGGCGGGCGGGGTGCCGCTTCTTGCCGATCGCTGTCGATTGGTTCGTGGAATTGTTCGGCCAGACGCGCGGCGTCCTCTTGCTTCGTGCTGTCTGTCGGTTCGGATGATGCCTCAGGCGAGAGGCTATTGGCAGCCCCGGAATCCTCTCGGCTGAACACCAGCCGCTGCTCGGTCGCACCACAACTCAAACATTTATGTGTCCGGCGTTCAAACCCGGAAACCAAAATGGGCTCGCCTTCAGGGTCGCCTCCCGCAACGCCCACCACTTCCATTTCAGCGCCGCACGCGAGACACCGCATAATGCCAGCACCATGTCATAAGCGCGAAGGATCAACAGGCTCCGAGTGGACAATTTGTGGTATGCCGGGCACGCCAGGGTGTCAACGCCGGGGCAATGCGCAGCGAGCGGGATTGGTGTGCATGTCGTTACTTGCCAGCGTGAAAATGCGGACTGAAAATGTGGACTTAGGGCAACGGCCCGCCGGTCCGTGCTGTAATTGCAACACGCCGGGAAATTTCAGAGAGCGTCACATTGAATTTGCAGAGTACGTCACACTTAGGAGCGGATTGCTCGCTCGACTGTGGGGGCTCAATGATTTGGGGGGCTTATCATGGTCTTTGCTAGCTTGAGCCAGATTCAATGCACATCGAGTGAGGGCGGTTCGGAAGCGCTACAAATTCGTGCGCTTGTCGCCAAGCAACTCGGTATCGACTTCGGTCGCGTTACGGACGATGCGCATCTGCGCCATGACCTTGGGGCCGACTGGCTTGATCGTCTCGAATTGCTGACGCTGGTCGAAGATCTGTTCGCCGACGTCGAAATCATGGATGACGACGCCGATCAGATTGAGGTCGTCGGCGATCTCATTCGCTGCGTCACCGAGGGGCGAGACCGGGCCAAGCATTGCCGCGTCGACGCAAGATAGCCGCCGCGGCATCGCTCAGTCCGCTTCGGGTTACTTCGCATCTTCCAGCGGGGCGCTGCCACGCCACGGATGATCGGTGATATCGAACGTCACCTTGTCGGGGCCGTGGAACTTGGTCTCGTAAAATCCCTTCTGCCCCTCGGGCCGGCGCGCGAAGCATTTGGCGCCGAGCTTTTCGAGCTTGTCGGCGGTGCCGTCGACGTCGTCGACCAGCACGCCGAAGTGGTGGATGCCGCGAAAGTCGAGGCCCTGTCCCTGGTCCCAACCAAACCGCAGTACCGCCATGTTGAGCGTGCCGTCGCTAAGGAAAACGCCGTAGGACTTGCCTTCACCGGCCGGCTCGATGCGGCCGACCTCGGTAAAATCGAACGCCTGTTTGTAGAATTCCGCCGTGGCGAACGGGTCTTCGGCGGCGATGGCGATGTGGCGAAGCTTCGGCATGATCGTTCTCCAGGTCGAGAGAGCAGGGGCTAACCGCTGGGGTCACCCTTCGGGTTCGCCAGCCCGTAGATTTCTTGCGCCGCCTCCGCGGTGACATAGCCGCGCATCACGTCGTTGCGGACGCGGTCGCGGTCGCGCGTCATGGGGGGGCCGTAGCCACCGCCGCCGCCGGTGTGAACGCGGACGCGGTCGCCGGCGTTCAGCATGACGACCTCTTTCAGAGCCACCTGTGTTGTGCCGTCGGCGCGTTCGATCAGGCAGTGGCCCGGCATGCCGTCGCTGCCGCCGTTCATTCCCCAGGCCGGAGAGAGTGTGCGCTCGATCCGGGTCGAGATGCGGCAGGGGGCCAGCATCAGGTAGCGGCGCTCGAGCCCAAGCCCACCGCGGAAACGGCCGGGTCCGCCGGAATCCGGGCGCAACGCGAAGCTCTCGATCATGAACGGATAGGTCGCCTCGTGCACCTCGATCGGGATGAGCCTGGTATCGCCGTGACACATGGTGCGGAACGGTCCCGGACCGTCCATGTCGCAGAGTGCTCCCCAGCCGCCGAAGCCGCTGTCGTGGCACTGCCACAGCATGCCGGTTTCGGGATGGCGCCCGGCATACGCCAAAGTCGAGAAGGTTCCGTAGTGAGCGGCCGCCACCCGGTCTGGCATGGCCTGGCCGAGCGCGCGGATCACCAGATCGATCAACGTCGGCAGCGCCGAGTTGTAGGAGCCCATCGGGGCTGTCGGCCTGGCGCTGACGATGGTCCCCTCCGGCAGGATCAGCTTCAGGGGGCGGAACGTGCCCTCGTTGGCGTCACCCTCCGGCAGCAGCAGGTAGCGGAACGCGAGCCGTGCGACCGTCGAGCCGCCGCCGCTGCGCCCTGAGTTCATCGGTGCGCGAACCTCGGCCGGAAGCTGCGAGAGATCGATGGTCATCTCGTCGCCGGCGACCATGACCGTCACCCTGCACGGTAGCGAGCCGGGGTTGAGGCCGTCGTCGTCGAGAGTGGCCTCGGCGGTGTAGGTGCCGTCCGGAATGGCCCGGATCGCCGCGCGCGCTTCCGCCTCGGACTGGCGCCAGATGGTTTCGATTGCGCCACGAAACGTGGCGACGCCGTAGCGTTCGGCCAGTTCGGCCACGCTGTCGCGGCCCATCAGGCAGCCGCCGATCTGCGAGTTGATGTCGCCCATCATCTCGACCGGAAACCGGGTGTTGTGTTCGATCATCCGGTACATTTCGCGCACCGGCTCGCCGCGCGAGCGCAGCTTGACGGTGCGGAACTGAATTCCCTCCTGGAAAATGTCGGTGGCAAACTTGGAGATCGAGCCGATGTCGCGGCCGCCGACGTCGATCCAGTGCATCACCACCACCATGAAGCCGATCAGCAGCGTGCCGCACTGGGCATGGATCGGTGTGTACATGGTGACGTTATTGAGATGCTGGCCGATGGTGCCGGCATAGTTGGTGACGATCGCGTCGCCCTCGTGCAGATCGTCCCGGCCATAGAGATCAAGCCCGTCCTGCACCGCGGCCCGCATGACGTCGGCGACGAATACCGGCATCCCGGCCGTGCACTGGCAGACAAGGTCGCCGTTCGCATCCACGATGCCGACCGCATAGTCCTTGTATTCGTAGATGTAGGGGCTGAACGCCGTCCGTGTGATGTTGACGTCGACTTCGTCGGCGATGGCGACAAGGCGACGCCGTATCACCTCGACGGTGATCGGATCGAGCGTTTCGGATGCGGCGGCGGCCGTCCGCACGGAGTCAGCGGCTACAGTCAATGTCGATTTCCCCGAGCTTGCCAATGGTGAAGCTGTCGCGCGGTCCGATCAAGGTGCTCGATCCATACTCGACGATCAGCGCCGGGCCTGCCCGATGGAAGCCAGGGCCGAGCGCGTACCGATCGTAGATTTGTGTCGGCAGGAAGCGGTCTTCGTCCAGAAAATAGATCGGCCGGACTTCCAGCTCCGGTGTCTTGCGGTCGCCGGTGGCCCGCGCAAGACGCGCGATATCCGGCCGCTTCATCTGCATGGTGGCGAGCGAGTGCAGGACGACCAGCTCGACCTCCGCCGCGGCGTTGGCGTGCCCGTATCGCCGCCGGTACTCATCGTCGAACCTGGCGCGCAGCCGTTGCGCGGTATCGGCTTCGTCCAGCGTAATCTTGATGGAATGATGCTGGCCCTTGTAGCGCATCTCGGCCTCGCGATCGATCGTGACCGTGCCTTCGCCGAACTCCCGCCGCAGCGCGGCCCGGCCCTGCGCTTCCAGGTCGTCGAATACCGCCGAAACCTTGGCCATGTTCTCCGGATCGAGCCGGACCACGAAGGTTTGTGCAGTGTCGAGACGCGGATCGGCCAACAGCATACCGATCGCGGAAAAATTGCCGGGTTCCGGCGGGACGATCACGCGCGGAATATTCAGCGCGCGTGCCAGCTCAATTCCATGGAGCGGCCCACCGCCACCATAGCAGAACAGCGCGAAGTCGCGCGGATCGTAGCCGCGCGCGATCGAGACCTTCTTGATGATCGAAGACATGGTCAGATTGGCGATCGTCAGCACACCTTTGGCGGCGCGCGTCACCGCGTCGTCGCCGAGGTAGCCGAGCGGTCCGGCGATGCGTTCCTTCAGCGCGTCGCGGCCGTTGGAAACCGTAAGCTCCATCTCGCCACCGAGAAAATTCTCGGGATCGAGGCGGCCGAGCAGAAGATTGGCGTCGGTGACCGTCGGCTCGACGCCGCCACGTCCGTAGCAGGCCGGTCCTGGCATCGAGCCTGCGCTGCGCGGCCCGACGTTGAGCCGGCGCTGCTCATCGAGCCATGCGATCGATCCGCCGCCGACGCCGACTTCCAGGATGTCGATGACATTGCCGCGGATCGGGAAGCCCGCATCCGGACCACCAATATGGTAGATCGATTCCACCGCGTAGCGGCCGCGTTCGATCATGGCGCATTTGGCAGTCGTGCCGCCCATGTCGAAGGCGACGAGATTGTCGACGCCCATGAGCTGACCGTAGCTCGCGGCGCCAATGCAGCCGCCGACCGGACCTGATTCCACCAGCGTAATCGGTTCGCGGCAGCCGCGTTCGGCCGAGATCACGCCGCCGTGCGAACCCATCAGCAGCAGCGAGCCGTTGAAACCGCCGCTCCGCAGGCCGGCGTCGAACTCGGCGATATACTTGCTGACCTGCGGCCCGACATAGGCGTTCGCCGCGGCGGTCGCGGTACGTTCAAACTCGTGCCACTCGCGCGTCAGCTCGGTGCCGGTGGTGACGAACACGCCGGGCAGCAGCCGGCGCATCTCGGCCGCCGCGGCCTTCTTCGTGCTCGGGCGTGAGGTACGAGTTGAGAAAGCTGATCGCCAGCGCCTCGACCTGTTCGGCTGCGCAGGACATCGGCGACCGGCGCGAGCTCGCCGATGGCGAGCGGCGTGCGCACCTTGCCGGAGCCTTCCACCCGTTCCGCGACCTCGAAGCGCAGCTCCCGCGGCACCAGCGGCGGCGCGCGGTGGAAGCGCAGGTTGAACGGCTGGGTCCGGTTGCCGCGGCCGATTTCCAGCAGGTCGCGGAAGCCCCGGGTCGCCAGCAGCGCGGTCTTGGCGCCGGCGCGCTGCAACAGCGCGTTGATGACCAGCGTGGTGCCATGCTTGACGAAGCTCGCGTCGCTGCGCGTCGATCGCGGCTTTGCGAATGCAGTCGAAGATGGCGTCGCCCAATTGGCCGTAGGTCGTCGGGCTCTTGGTGTAGGCGACTGCGCCGGTCTCGACATCGCAGGCGACTAGATCGGTGAAGGTGCCGCCGATATCGATGGCAATGACGTAAGGCAAGTGAGGCGTCTCCTTCTGGGCTGGACTGAAGCGCTGGAGCTAATTGACCTTGATGCCCGCGCTCTTGATCACGTCGGCCCATTGCGGGATGCGCCATTCCAGCATCTTGCGTGATGTCCTCGGGCGAGCCGATCCCCGGCTGCACGCCGGCGGCGCGCAGCTTCTGCTGCACGTCCTCATCGTCGACGGCGCGTTCCTGATCTCGGTATAGAGCCGGTCGACGATCTCTTTCGGCGTGCCGGCGGGTGCGAACACCGCATAGGTCGTGGAGGCGTCGAAGTCGCCGATGCCGGTCTCCTTGACCGTCGGGATGCCGGGCAGATCGATGGAGCGCGACTCGCCGGCGACCGCCAGCGGCCGGACCTGCCCTTGGCGGATATTCTGCAGCATGGTCGGGATCGGAGCGATCCAGAACGAGATGCGCCCGGCAGTCAGATCCGTCACCGCCTGTCCGACGACGCGATAAGGGACATGCACGGTCTGGATCCCGGCGAGCCGGGAGAACAACTCGCCGTTGAGATGTCCGGGCGTGCCGACGCCGGTCGATGCAAAGGTCAATTCGCCCGGCTTTTTCTTCGCCAGCGCCACCAGTTCCTGCGCGCTGTTCGCCGGCAGCGTGTTGATTTGTCAGGAGCACGGCCCCCGTGGTGCCGAAAATGGCGACCGGCGTGAGGTTCCGGACCGGGTGATATTTCAGATGCGGATAGAGCGTAACATTGGCCGGCAGCGACCCCGACGGATCGGCCATGATCAGCGTGTAGCCATCGGGCGGCGCGTTCACGACCTGCTCGATGCCAATCGTGCCGCCGGCGCCGGGCCGGTTCTCGATGATGATGGTCTGACCGACGGCGCGGGACACGCGATCGAATACGACACGGGCGACGATGTCGGTAACGCCGGCGGCGGCGAAGGGCACCACGACCTTGATAGGCCTGTTGGGATAGTCCGCGGCCTGGACGACCGCCGGCAGGAGTACGGCGAGGCTCGCGCCGACGAACATCTGAAAGAAATGACGCAGCATGAGCTGGCCGCCCTCATCGATTGAGTTCGGTCGGACATTAGTTGAGAGCATTCCGTTGCGCCAGCGTGGCCTGGCAGGTGGAGGATACCGGCTGAGCAAAGTTGGCCATGCGGAAAGGCTCGGCGAGTGCCGGCCGGGGCACGGACGCGCAGGCAGCCATATCGGTGGAGGGCGGCACGGCCGCGTCGCCGATTTGATTCCCCGCCGCCGCTACACCGCGCCTCGTCCGCGACCTCCTCCGCTGCGCGCATGTATTTTCAATTCCTAATATCTCCCGTGCGGAAGAGTCGTAACCCAAGCGTCGCGAGCACCATCAAGATCACCTTGCGTTTGTAATCTCCCCTCTCAAGAGAATGACACACGAGCGGCAGCGACCGTGCCACCATCGGCCGTCACGAGACCGCGTGTTACTGCGGCGGATGCCCCACCAGATCGGGCGTTTGCAGGACCGTAGCGTGGTGCGTCACTGCTGGTTCGTATGATCTCTGGGGAAGGAACACGGTCACGCCCACCATGATCGCAATTGCGACGGCCGCTGTGAGCCAAGCACCGGGCAAATCATCGTCCGGGCGGTGGAGATGGTTGGCGGAACCTTCTGGACGCAGATTTGGCATCGGCGAGCCTCCCAGCCACAACGACGTTCCTCGCCTTGGTAGCGGATCGGGAGCGGTCACGATGTGATGCCCGTCACATACTGACCCGCGATAGCCCGTTTCTACGACGTGCGAGAAGGCCGGTTGCCCGCCGGGCAGTTCATCGCGGTCTCGCGCCCGCGGCGCAGCAACTTACCGCCGCATGTCGGCTGGCTAGCCCATGCGTCTTCGAGAGGTAGCCCGTGATGCGAGGCCGACTCGCGGGACGGAATGCCCGCGAACTATTTTTGCCCTCGGATGGAGTTTCGGGTCATAAGCCCACAAATTGCAGATGACTTGTCCGATGGCTGGCGCGCTCGCTAGGAGTGATGATGAGATCGCTTATTGAGACTGCAGTGGTGATCGCTGCATGTGGTTCCGCAGTATTCTGGTTCGCGGCCGCAATGTGCCGATTACCTGACATGAGACCCGGGACAGACGAACGCGATAGAGCGAGTGAATTATCCAAAGCGCTGCAAAAAATGAATAGACGGAACTTCTGGGCCGCTGGGCTGATGGGCACCACCGCCTTGCTATCCGTGTGGGCCAGACTTCTCGGGTGACTCGCTCACCACCGATTTTTATCTGAAGCGGGAGTTTTAAGTCGCTGGACCTTTAAGTCGCTGGACCTGCGACAGCAGCTCCCAGGAGCAGTCTGACCGCCAAGTTTGCTGCGCGCGTACGCCGACAAGCTCCGGAATCGGTAGCGGAGTGGATGAGCGTCGGCGAGGATGAGTGGGGCAGTGCTTGCCGCCCCCTCGTCACGTGGCGCGCGGGCCAAGCTCAACCGGCTGGTACCACCATCTTTGCGGTTTCACTGCTCTTGCCGGAGCCGCTCAGGAATGCACCCAATCGCTTGCCGGGTACTGTGAGCCAGACGGCAATCACCCACGACAGCCAGAACATGGCGAAATACATGCCGATGAAAACGAGGAGCCCGGTGGCAGGCGTTAAGAGGCTTTCGATCGCCAACGCCGTCGCAATCGTTGCGGACTGACTGACCAAGAGAAGCCCGAGATAGACCACAAGTAAACTCATGAGTGGCGCCCTTTGTTATCGGCGCACAGTGGGCTCAACTTTCAATTGTTCAGAGGCAATTCTCACTCCGAAGTTGATGCATATTGACGCAGTGCGTTGTGCTGCCCAGCCACTTCCCAGATCAGAATCCAGGGAAGCATTTGACCGGCTAAGTGGTTGATTTATTGGTCGGAGCGCCGAGATTTGAACTCGGGACCCCCAGTCCCCCAGACTGGTGCGCTAACCGGGCTGCGCTACGCTCCGTCAAGCGCGAACCTCTACGCCGCCTCGGTGGCCGGCGCAAGCAGCCGGCCAAGGGGTCCGCAGGCGTTTACGAAGGAGTGAGCGTTTCCGGGGGGGTGGCCCGCGGCGGTGCCCGTGTGGGTGAGGGCGCCTAGGCCGCGGCCGGCCGTGTCTGCCGGGCAAACGACCGCGACGCGGCCATCAAGCCCCACAGGACGCCGATGAGGAGAAAGTAGTGGCGCCAGTGGTCGCTGTCGATGATGACGCTCTCCAGCGCCGTGCCGAGAAAGGTCACGTAGACCGCGTGATAGGTCGCCTGCCAGGGCGTCGGCACGAACACGAAGCGCAGCCCCATCACGGCCGAGATCAGGATCAGCGTCGGATAGGCGACGCCGGCGAGCCAGCCGCCCGACATGAACGCATTGAGATACGAGTTGTGCGGGTCTTCGGGAAAATAGCGCGAGAACTGCAGCGGCCCGACACCGAGCGGGTGCTGCAGCGCCAGGTCGGCGCCGAGCAGGTAGCGGCCGAACCGGCCGTAGTGGCCGGTATCGTAGCTCTGTTCGAGCGATGCGCGCTCCTTGAACAGGTCGGCGACCTGGTCGATCGAGAGCAGCGCCGCGACAAAAGCCGCGATGACCATGAAACCCGCGACGGCGACCAGCACGATCCGGATGCGTTCGTTGGTCGAACGCGTGGTGACGAAGGTCAGCACCATCATCAACAGGGCCGCGAACGCGAACTGCCCCCAAGCGCCGCGCGAGAACGTCAGCAGCAGCGCCGCCAGCATCACCAGCAGCATCAGGCTGCTGCGAATGACCAGACGGCCGGCCAGGATGCGGTGGAAGATCAGCATCCCGGGCAGCACCAGAAAGGCGCCGAGGACGTTCGGATCGTTGAAGGTGCCACGGGCGCGGAAATAGAGCAGGAACATCTCCGACTTGCCGCCGAACAGCCGGAAGTACGCGGCGATGGCAACCAGCGAAGCGATGATCGCGCCCGCCACATAGCCCCGCATCAGCGCGTCGACGCGGGCTTGCGTGTTGGCGCCGAGCATCGCCGCATAGAACACGGTCGTGCCGGCCAGGAAGATCGAAACCAGCACCCAGATCACCGGCTTCTGCTGGTCGCTGACCGGCAGGACCGCGATCGCGTATCCGATGTTCATGAAGATCAGCAGCAGCGCGAGCGGCACCAGCGAAGGCCGCAGCGTCAGGCCGGTCAGTGCAAACAGAAAGATCGCGATGACGCCGACGATCTCGTAGGGGCTCGGCTCGATGAAGACGAACGCGCCGGCGATGCCCATCAGCCAGAGCAGCGAAAGCCGCAGCGTTTCGATCGCGATCCGCGGTCCGGCGACCTCGGTCCCGAGCGCTGCGGCCGCTACCGGCATCAGTAGGCGTTTTCGGTCTTGGCAAGCGCGAGCGGCGTCTTGGCCAGGATGTAGAGATCGAACAGCACCGACCAGTTTTCGATATAGTAGAGATCGTGCTCGACGCGCCGCTGGATCTTCTCGTTGGTGTCGGTCTCGCCGCGCCATCCGCTGATCTGCGCCCAGCCGGTGATGCCGGGCTTCACCCGGTGACGGGCGAAGTAACCGTCGACGGCCTCGTCGTAAAGTCGGTCCGCCGCCTTGGCATGGATCGCATGCGGGCGCGGCCCGACCAGCGAGAGATTGCCCTTGAACACGACGTTGAAGAGCTGCGGCAGTTCGTCGATCGAGGTCTTGCGGATGAAGGCGCCGACGCGCGTCACGCGCGGATCGTCCTTCTGCACAAGCTTGGAGGCGGTGGCGTCGCACTGATCGACGTACATGGAGCGGAACTTGTAGACCTCGATCAACTCGTTGTTGAAGCCGTAGCGCTTCTGCTTGAACAGCACAGGACCGCGGCTGTCGAGCTTGATGGCGAGTGCGGTCAGCAGCATGATGGGCGACACGGCAATCAGCAGCAGGCTGCCGACGATCCGGTCGAACAGCCACTTCATCACCACGTCCCAGTCGGTGATCGGCTTGTCGACGACATCGATGACCGGCACGCCGCCGAGATAGGAGTAGGCGCGCGGCCGGTATCGCAGCTTGTTCGAATGCGCGGACAGGCGGATGTCGACCGGCAGCACCCACAGCTTCTTGAGCATCTGCAGGATGCGGCCCTCGGCCGCGATCGGCAGCGCAAAGAGCACCAGATCGACGCGTGTCTGGCGGGCGAATTCCACCAGATCGTCCACAGTGCCGAGCCGCTGGCGGCCGTCCTCGAGGGACGCCGACCGCTCGTCGCCACGGTCGTCGAACACGCCGACGACACGGATGTCGGAATCCTTCTGCTCGGCGAGCGCACGGATCAACTCATTGCCGCGCTCATCGGCGCCGACCACTACGGTGCGCCGGGCGAGGCGGCCCTCGTGCGTCCAGCGGCGCACGAGCAGAAACAGCCCGCGCCGGAATCCGATCAGCACGAGGAGGCCGACGACGTAAAAAGTTCCCAGCCACACCCGGGAGAACTCGGCGCCGGCCTTGGCGAAGAAGGTCGCGGCCATCACCAGCAGGAAAACGACCGACCAGGCAATGGCGAGCCGGAAATACTGCTTATCGTAGCCGCGGAAGGCCTGCACCTGGTAGACGTCGGCGGCCTGGAAGGCCAGCAGCGCCATTGTGGCAATGCCGAAGGTTACCGCGACGTAATGCCACTCGAAGCCGTCGACCGGAACAACATAGACGAAGTAGATCAGCAAACCGACCGCCAGTGTGATGACGAACTCGATCATCCGGACGACGCCCGCGACTACGATCGGCGACCAGGCGGCCGCGGTCGGCTGAGCGGCGACCTTCAGCGCGGCGGGTGAGAGCGGCTTGGCCTGTTTGCCGCCGACGACGGGATCGGAGTTCGTATCGGCTGTTGAGGACTTGGCCAGGAATTTACGCGCGTCGAACTCGATCATGATCCTGTCCAAATCAATTCGAGCCGGGCGCCATCCGGCTGCTTTGCCCGACAGATCGGGACGTAGCCCAAAAGATTCAAGGACTGCTTAGGTTGATAGTAAAAATTGACGGTTTAACCGTTCTTTGACCTTAACGTCTCGAAATAGGCAGCCAGCACCGCTTCGGTCATGGCTTCGGTGGAAAAGGCGTGGCGGACACGGTCTCTGAGACGCCAGGCGGCTTCGCGCTTTTCGGCAGGGTTCCGTATAGCCTGTTGGATCGCATTGGCAAGTGCCGCGGCGTTGGCCGGCGGGACCAGTTCGCCGGTGTCGGCGCCGAATATCTCCGGGATTCCGCCGACGCGGGTCGTCACCATCGGCAGCCCGGCGGCGGCCGCCTCCAGCACGATATACGGCAGCGATTCCGCGCGTGACGGCACCACCAGCAGTCGGCCAAGTGCGAATCCGGCGCGTGCGGGCATTGGGCCGACAAACCTGACCGCGTCGCCGATCTGGCGGGCTGCGACCGCCGCCTCGAACGCCGAGCGATCCACGCCTTCACCGACGATGGTCGCGGTCACCGGCTGCCCGCGCCGCGCGAGCGTCGCGATCGCCTCGATCAGCACGTCCACACCCTTGAGCAGGCGCAACTCCCCGACGAACACCAGATCGGTCGCCTGCGGATCGGCAACCACCGGTTCGAACTCCGCGGCGTCTACGCCGTTGTGGATCACCCGGCTCGGCTCGGGCCGTCCGACCTTGGCAATGAAAGCGGTGCGACCATAGGCACTCTCGAACAGGAAGAGATCGGTGCGTAGGATCAGCAGCCGTTCGAGCGTGAGATAAAGCAGTCCGCCCAGGGAGTTCCATTGATAGTGCAAGCTGCCGCCGTGCGGCGTGTAGACCCTGATCAGATTGCGGGCTCCGGCAAGCCGGGCGTAAGCGCCGCCTTTGGCGCCATGACCGTGGAGGACGTCAACCTGAAATTCGGCGGCGCGCCGGGTCACCATGGCGGTCGCTTTCGCGTCGCCGAGGCCGATATGGCGGCTCATCGCAACCCGGGTGACGCCGAGCACCAAATCCGGCTGCAGGTCCGCCAGCATTGTTTCGCCGCGCTCACCGCCAGTCGTCGCGTCGGCGATCAATCCGACATGGTGCCCCCGTGCAGCCTGTCCGCGCGCGAGGTCAGCGACGTGACGGAACAGGCCGCCAACCGGTGCGCGCAGTACATGCAAGATTTTGAGAGGCACGTCGGTGCCGGTGGTCATGCGAGCATCAGACCTTCCTTAAATTTGGCGGTCGCCGGTTCTGGAAATTTGGCGGTCGCCGGTTCTGGATTTCGGCCGGGAACGTACCCAACTGCGTCGCAGCAGGGTAAGCGTAAGGTCCAAGACAGCTTCGTGGTAACCGGCGGAGGAATACTCGCCGCTTATGGTTAACAAATCGTAGTGTCGCGCGCGGCGCGGCAGATCGGGTCAAGCTTTAACCCGCCTTCAACCATAATCGTTTGGAATTGGGTTACGAGTCGCGCGCGGTGCGCGTGTTTGGTGGAGTGGTTCATGCGAACGGGCGTGGATAGCGGCTCTGGCGTTGCGCAGGCCGGCGGCGAACTTGATCTGGGGGCGCTCGGCCGGGCGCTCTGGGCAAAGAAGGGCCGGATCATCGGTCTGACGCTGGCCGCCGCTGCTCTTGCATTCGTCGCGGTCAATGTGGTCACCCCGAAATACCGTTCGGAAGCGCGGGTGCTGATCGAAACCCGGGAAAACATCTTCCTGCGGCCGGAGGCCGAGAAGAGTGCCATCGAGCGCGGCACCACCGTCGATCAGGAGGCAGTGACAAGCCAGGTCCAACTCATCCGGTCGGGCGATCTTGCCCGCGAAGTCATCAAGAAACTCAAACTCAACGAGTTGCCGGAGTTCGACCCGGTACTGCGCGGTGCTTCGCTGCCGCGCAGCTTGCTGAGCTTCTTCGGCATCATCAAGGATCCGATGAGCATGACGCCGGAAGAGCGCGTGCTCAAGAGCTACTTCGAGCGGCTGGAGGTGTTTCAGGTCGAGAAGTCGCGCGTCATCGCGATCGAATTCGAATCGCAGAACGCCGAGCTTGCCGCGCGTGTCGCCAACGCGATCGCCGAGAGCTACATCGTCCTGCAACAAACCGCAAAACAAGGTCAGACCCGTACGGCCGGGGTGTGGCTCTCCGGCGAGATCGATAGCTTGCGCAAGAAGGTCGCCGACGCCGAGGCGAAGGTCGAGAAATATCGCTCCAGCACCAACCTGTTCATCGGTACCAACAATACGACGCTCTCGAACCAGCAGCTCGGCGAATACAACGCCCAGCTTGGCTCGGCTCGTGCGCAGAAGTCGGACGCGGAAGCCAAAGCCCGAATGATCCGCGAAGCTTTGAAATCCGGCGGAGCTATCGAATACTCCGAGATCGTCAACTCCGAGCTCATGCGCCGGCTGTCGGAGCAGCGGGTGACGCTGCGCGCCCAGCTTGCCGAGCAGTCGTCGACCTTGCTCGATCGGCATCCGCGCATCAGGGAATTGCGCGCGCAGATCACGGATCTCGAGCGCCAGATGCGCGGCGAGGCCGACCGTCTGGCGCGCTCGCTGGAGAACGACGCCAAGTTCGCGAACGCCAAGGTCGACGGGCTTGCGTCCGGGTTCGACCAGCTCAAACGGCAGGCGGCGTCGACCAACGAGCAGGACGTGCAGTTGCGGGCGCTTGAACGCGATGCCAAGTCGCAGCGCGATCTCCTGGAATCCTATCTGGCAAAATACCGCGAGGCGACCGCACGCGACAGCATCGGTGCCGCCGCGCCGGACGCCCGCATTATTTCGACCGCCGTGGTGTCGAACACGCCGTCCTGGCCGCGAAAGCTCCCGATCGTGATGGTTTCGGCATTGGCGATGTTCGCGCTGTCTGCCGGTTTCGTTCTGAGCAGCGCATTGCTTGGCGCACTACCGGCGCGGGCAAATACCGCGCCGGTGCCGCCGTCGCGCATGCTCGCTCCGCCGCCGGTCATCGTAACCCCGAGCGGCGAGGCGACATTCGGCGAACTTGCGCGGATGACTTCGGCGTCCGTGATACCCGGACAGGGCAAAACCGCATCCTCCGCTGCCGAACCGGAGCAAGCGCCGGCGGCGGCCGGGGATTCGATCGAGGCGCTCGCGCGCGATCTCGGTGCTGCAGGCGAGGGCGCGCGCCGGATCACGGTGGTCGGCGCCTCGCGCAATGTGGGCGCGACGATGACCGCCGTCTCGCTCGCGCGCAGCTTGGCGAAGCGGGGCAAGGTGGCGCTGGTCGATCTGGCGTTCGGTGCGCCAAATCTGTCGGCGATCGCGAGCGACCCGGCGGCTCCGGGAATCGCGGAACTCGTCCGCGGTGAGGCGTCGTTCGGTCAGATCATCACGCGCGACCGGCATTCCCGGGTGCATCTGATCATGGCCGGCCTGGCCGATCTCGACACCCGCGCCATCATGACCGCTCAGCGTCTGGCGATCACGCTCGAAGCGCTTAGCCGCACCTACGATCACGTCGTCATCGATGCCGGCGTGGTGACGGAGGCCGTGCTCGACCGGCTTGTGAGTCTGGCGCAGCGGGTCGTGCTGGTGGCGGCGGAGGTCGACGATCCTGCCGCTATCGCGGCCGAGCAACGTCTGCTGGATGCAGGATTTGCAAAAGTGACTGTGATCGTGGTCGGTCCGAACGGACCGGAGACCACGGGCGATCGGGTGGCCGCCTGACGCCGATTGGTGGGGAGTCGCTAGCGGCTGGCGCGCAGGCGTCTGATGGCCTGGACCGCCGACCACAGCGACGGCTTCTCCTTGACGATGCGCTTGGCTGCCGCGGCGGCGCCTAACGCGGGGGCCGCCAGCCGTCCAAGCGGCGTGATGCCCGCGAATGTGTCGAACAGCGGTTCGACTTCATTGCAGAAGACCGACTTGTACTCTGCCTTGCCAACGCCCAGGTCGAAGCCGCGCAATCCGCGGTCGGCGCTGTCGACCACGATATGGCGGAGCAGGATCAGGCCAGGGCTATGCCGCGAATTCTCGCTCAACGTGTACGTATTGAACATCGATGAGCAGCGATATTCGTCGGCGACGACGGCGAACATCGCCAACATCTCGTCATCGGTTTCGAGGGCGTGGATGTCGATGACGTGCCGGCCGTTCGGAAGCCTGCATTGACATGCGCTGCGCATGAACTCGGCCACACCTGGCGCGGCGAAGACGTTCGTCAGTCCTTGTTGCGCCATGTGGATCGCCTTCGCAGCCAAGAACGCGTCAAGTAGACGGTCGATGTCGGCTGGGGTATCCGCGCGGAAATACCGGAAGCCTGGCAGAGCCTGGAGCTTGCGCTGTTTGCCGCGTAATCGGCCGCGTGTCGTCGAACTCAGGATGTGTTGGATCATCGCGTCGCCCGGCCGGTCGATCGTAAGACGCATGCCGTCATCCACGGAACTCTGGTGCGGCAGCAGCGTAAACGGATTGGCGAACCCATCCCAGCGCAACGGCTGGCTGAACAGGGCCAGGACGTCGGCGCGCGGCCGATTGGCTGCGAGCTGGTCGAAAACGGCACGCAGGTCACGCGCTGTAATTGCCCCGGCGACGTCGCGCCGCCACAGGCCGAGATTGAAATTGGCATGCTTCGAACCCAGGAACTGCGCGACCTGTAACGGGCCGATGCGGGTGCGGCCGAAAGGCCAGAGGAAGGCCGGGTCACCCTTAGGATCGAAGCCGATGACGATGTAAGGGGTAACGTCGGAGCGCGTTCCCACGTGAAGCTGCCAAGCCGCCAGGAAATCGAACCGCTGGTAGGGCGTGGCCAGCGCCCCTCCGGCTTCGAGCTGACGCCAGAACGGCTCCGCTGTGGCGAGGTGATCGAATACCTTGACCGAGACGATCTCGCTGGCCCGTGGCAAAATGGGTGTCGCCATGTTGTGCGTGGGCTGATAGCGAAAAGCGACGTTCATCGCGAATGCGCGGGTCTCAACCTGTCGCCTCCCTTGATTGGTCGAGGACTTTGGCAAAGAATTATCAATAAACAGTTGGGATATTCTCGGTGTTGAAACGGGATTAGCTCCTTGACCGAACTGAAGAAAACCGTCATCCGCGGGGGCCTGGAGACGCTCTATTTCAGCGCCGCTCATGTCCTCATGCGGCCATTCGTCGCCGGTGTAGGGGCAATCCTCACGCTGCATCACGTGCGGCCACCGCGCCCCGACCAGTTCCAGCCGAACCGCCTCTTAGAGGTGAGCCCGAGCTTTCTGGACGACGTAGTACACTACTTGCGCCGTGCCGACCTCGATATCGTCAGTCTCGATGAAATGTACCGCCGGCTGACGGAGCAGGATTTTCGCCGCCGGTTCGTCTGTTTCACAATCGATGACGGCTACCGCGACACCTTGCATTGGGCCTACCCGCTGTTAAAGAAGCACGAAGTACCGTTCTGCTTGTACATCCCGACGAGCTTTCCGGATCGTCTCGGGGAACTCTGGTGGCTTGCGCTCGAAGCGGTCGTGGCTCGCAACAAGCGGATCAGCCTGATGATCGACGGCCGGGAGCAGGGGTTCGAGTGCGCCACCGTCGCCGAAAAGAAGCATGTGTTCGAGCAGCTTTACGGCTGGGTGCGCAGTCTCAAGACGGAAGACGAACTGCGGCAGGTCGTGCGGGATCTCAGTGCGCGCTATCGGGTGGACATCGCGGCGTTCTGCGACGAGCTGTGCATGAACTGGGACGAACTCGCCCGGCTCGCGGCCGACCCGCTGGTCACAATCGGCGCTCACACCGTCAATCACGTCATGCTGGCGAAGGTTCCGGAAGAGATGGCGCGCTCCGAGATGCAGATGAGCCGCGCGGTGATCGAGGCGGCACTCGGCCAGCGGCCCGAGCATCTGTCCTATCCGGTCGGCGATCCGACCTCGGCGGGGCCGCGCGAATTCCGCATCGCGGCGGAGCTCGGCTTCAAGACCGCGACCACGACCCGGCCGGGCGTGCTGTTTCCCGAACACCGCGATCACCTGTTGGCGCTGCCGCGCATCTCGCTCAACGGCGAACACCAGCAGTTGCGTTACGTGCAGGTGCTGCTCTCCGGCGCGGCGACCGCGTTGTGGAACGGGTTCCGGCGGGTCAACGCCGCCTAACCTGGATCGGGCCGCGTCATCCAGCGGATCAGCGGCATCGCCGGCAGCACCCAGCCGAGCCCGGCCACCACGTAATAGATCGTCTCGATGACGCGGTGCGCCTTGATCGCAGGCGATTGCGCGAGCGTCATCGCGACGAGCGACCACGTCACGACGAGGATGATGAGCGCGAATGCGCCGATGAGCTTACGCGTCCGGATGGACATGGGTTGACGGTGCGATTGCGAGGGCTGGCGGGATGACTATATGGTCGGCGCGGCACCAGCAAGCGAATGATCTCGATGTCCCGCCCATTGCCGCCACCGGAAATTCGCCACCACGCCATCGCGGTGTGGTTGTGGGTGGTGGCCGCGTTGATGGTGGTGACGCTGATCGTCGGCGGGTGCGACCCGGCTGACCGAGTCCGGGCTCTCGATCGTCGAGTGGAAGCCGGTGACCGGGGTCGTCCCGCCGATCGGCGACGCCGCGTGGCAGGCCGAGTTCGACAAGTACAAGACCATCCCGCAATTCCGCGAGCGCAACGCGACGATGACGCTTGCCGAATTCAAGCTGATCTATTGGTGGGAGTGGTCACACCGCATGCTGGCGCGCGCGGTGGGCGGCGCGTTTCTGCTGCCGTTCCTCTGGTTCCTCTGGCGCGGCTGGGTCGAGCCGGACTTGCGTACGCGGCTGTGGACCATTTTCGGGTTGGGCGCGGCGCTGGGCGCGGTCGGGTGGTGGATGGTGGCGTCGGGCTTGACCGAGCGGGTGAACGTCTCGCAGTACCGGTTGGCATTTCATCTGACGCTGGCCTGCGTCGTCTTCGCCGCGATCGTCTGGACCGCCGCGCGGCTGGGGCCGCGAGCACGCCGGTCATCGCGTCCCGCCGGATCCGAATTGGCGCGATGGCGCTCGTCGTCCTGATCCTGCTGCAAATCTATCTGGGCGCGTTGGTGGCGGGGCTGCGGGCCGGACTGATCTACAATACCTGGCCGCTGATCGACGGCAGCTCTGCTGCCGGATGCGGCGCGGCTGTTCTTCCAAGAGCCGTTGTGGCGCAATTTCTTCGAGAATGCGCTGACGGTGCAGTTCGATCACCGGATGACGGCCTACGCGCTGCTGATCGTCGCGGTCTGGCACAGCGATCGACATCGCGCGCACGCACGACGAACCGTCGGTATGGGCGGGAGCGCTTTCGCTCGTCGCCTTGCTGCTGGTGCAGATGGGGCTTGGGATCGCAACGCTCGCTCTACAGCGTGCCGATCTTGCTTGGCGCTTGCGCATCAGGCGGTCGCGATCGCGGCGCTGACCGTCGCCGTGCTGCATGCGGCAAACCTCACGCCGCGCCGCGCCGCTGTCGGTCGCCGGGGCGCCGCTGGCGCAGCCGACATGATCGAGCTCGCGCATCACGCCGACGTCGCGATCCTGCGCATGGCGCACGGCAAGGCCAACGCCATGAGCACCGAATTCTGCCGGGCGCTGACCGCGCGTCTGCGAGGAGCTGCGCACCGCCGCCGGCGCGGGCCGTGATCCTTACCGGCACCGGCCGGATTTTTTCGGCCGGCGTCGACCTGCCGCGGCTGATCGAGGGCGGCGTGCCGTATATCCGCGAGTTTCTTCCGGCCTTGAACGCGATGCTTGCCGCGGTCTTTTCCTATCCGAAGCCGGTGGTGGCCGCGATCAACGGCCATGCGATCGCCGGCGGGTGCGTGCTGGCGTGCGCCGCGGACCGCCGGCTGATGGCGAAGGACGGCGGCCGCATCGGCGTCACCGAACTGCTGGTCGGCGTGCCGTTTCCGGCGGCCGCGATGGAGATCATGCGCCATGCCACGGCACCGCAGTATTTCGAGCACGCGATCTTCAGCGGCGCGACTTTCACGCCCGAGGACGCGGCGATGCGGGGTCTGGTCGACGAGGTGGTCGAGCCGCGAGCATCTGCAAGGCCGTGCGCTCAGCGCGGCGATAGCGCTCGCCGCGCTGTCGCCGGAAGCATTCGCACTGTCGAAGCGGCAGACCCGCCAGCCGTCGCTCGACCGCCTGGAGCGCGACGGAGGCCGCATCGACGACGAGGTCACGCAAATCTGGTGCGCGCACGACACGCTCGACCGGATCAGGGACTATGTCGCGCGCACGCTCAAGAAGGGCTGAAGAACTCCACTCTTGCCGCGTCATTCCGGGGCGCGCCGAAGGCGCGAACCCGGAATCCCTTGTCCTATTCTCTCCATGCGTCATCGATCGTGATGGTTCCGGGTCCGCTGCTTCGCAGCGTCCCGGAATGACGGTCGCGAGAACTGCTCTAGGCCGCCAGGCCTTGCTCCAGGTCGGCGATGATGTCGGCCTTGTCCTCGAGCCCGATCGAGAGCCGCACCACGTCCGGCCCGGCGCCGGCCTGCACCTTCTGGTCGTCGGACAGTTGGCGGTGCGTCGTGGATGCCGGATGGATGATCAGCGAGCGGGTGTCGCCGATGTTGGCGAGATGCGAGAACAGCTTGACGTTGGAGACGAGCTTGACGCCGGCATCGTAGCCGCCCTTGAGCCCGAAGGTGAACACCGCGCCGGCGCCCTTCGGCACGTATTTCTTGGCGAGGCTGTGATAGCGGTCGCCGGTCAAGCCCGGATAGCTCACCCACGCCACGTTCGGGTGCTTGGCAAGCCACTCCGCCACCGCGAGCGCGTTCTCGCAATGCCGCTGCATGCGCAGCGGCAGCGTCTCGATGCCGTTGAGGATCAGGAATGCGTTGAACGGCGACAGCGCCGGGCCGATGTCGCGCAGGCTGAGCACCCGGCAGGCGATGGCGAAGGCGAAGTTGCCGAACGTCTCGTGCAGCACGATGCCGTGATATTCCGGCCGCGGCTCGCACAGCATCGGGTAGCGCTTCTCGCGCGACCAGTTGAAGGTGCCGCCGTCGACGATCAGGCCGCCGATCGAGTTGCCGTGGCCGCCGAGAAACTTGGTGAGCGAATGCACCACGATGTCGGCGCCATACTCGATCGGGCGGCAGAGGTAGGGCGTGGCAAGCGTATTGTCGACGATGTAGGGCACGCCGGCCTTCTTGGCGATCGCCGACGACCGCCTGCATGTCGGTAATGACGCCGCCCGGATTGGCGATCGACTCGGTGAAGATGGCCTTGGTCTTCGGCGTGACCGCGCGCTCGAACGTGCTGATATCGTCGGGGTCCGCCCACACCACGTTCCAGCCGAAATTCTTGAACGCGTGGTTGAACTGGTTGATCGAGCCGCCATAGAGCTTCTTCGAGGCGACGAATTCATCGCCGGGCTTCATCAGGCAGTGCATCACCAGCACCTGCGCGGCGTGGCCGGAGGCGACCGCAAGCCCAGCGGTGCCGCCTTCGAGCGCGGCGACGCGCTCTTCCAGCACGGCGCAGGTCGGATTGCCGATGCGCGTATAGATATTGCCGAAAGTCTGCAGGCCGAACAACGAGGCGGCGTGGTCGACGTCCTCGAACACGAACGAGGTGGTCTGGTAGATCGGCGTGGCGCGCGCGCCGGTCGTCGGATCGGGTTGCGCGCCTGCGTGGATGGCAAGGGTGGCGAAGCCAGCGGTACGGTCCGTCATCATGTTCTCCTTGCAGGACGAATCAGTCGCTCGGTTGCCTTCGCTCCAGGCGCACGGCGTATGCGGCGAGTGTCTTACCGTCGGGCAAGTGCGGGTGGTGTAAGGGTATTACGCTTCTCCACCAGCTTGTTTCAAGTTGGCGTATTTGGGCGGGAGTGCCAAGAGCCCCCGGGTCGAGGTAATCAACCCTCGCATAATTCTTGCGACAATATTTTGCGCCGGTGCGGTTGGCCGGTGACGTCATGCGACTGGGAAGATGAATTCTCGAAAGATCAGCGGCTGGCCGTCGGGTTCAGTTTGGCCGGCGTACGTTTGGCGCGCTTGGTTTTCTTGCCGGCGGGCGGGAGGAATTCCGCCAGCACGGTGCGACAGGCGCCCGACAGCCCGTCCTTGTTGTGGACGAGGCAGGCGAGGGTCCGCTCACGATCGGGGATGGTCGCCTGACAATAGCGGAGAGCATCGTCCTGGCACGCCGTCTGGGCCGCCCGCTCGTCGATCTGTTGAGCGAAGGCAACGCCGGTCGCGACGAGCGTGATGGCGATGACGAGCGCGAATTGTCGTTGCATGATGCCCCGCTGACAGCGTCTTGGATTTTGGACGTTGATATGACATGGCGCCGCTGCCACAGTCCAACGATCTGCGACGGGCTGCTACCGGAAGGTCTAAGGTGTGCTGTCTTGGTCGTTCTGCGCCCGTGTTGCGGCGTCGGTCGAACCGCCGGCGAGGATCGTGCGGTCGAGCGCCATGCGCTGTACACCGTTACCAAGCTTGGCCCTCTTGGCGGTCAGTGTCCGCGTGTTCACGCCCATCCAGGCGATTTCCGATGACAGGCGGCCGTATTCGATCTTGGGACAGCGGTTCATCACCACCTTGAGGCCGTTGGCTTCGGCGAGCCTCGCGGCCTCGTCGTCGCGCACGCCAAGCTGCATCCAGATCACCCACGGCCGCGGGTTCAGCGCGAGCGCCTCGCGAATGATCGGCAGCGCGTATTGCGAGGCGCGGAAGATGTCGACCATGTCGACCGGCTCGGCGATGTCCGAGAGCCTGGCGTAGATTGTGCGGCCCAGCATCTCCTTGCCGGCTAGTCCCGGATTGACCGGGATCATGTTGTAGCCGCGCTCCAGCAGGTACTTGAAGGCGAAGTAGCTCGGGCGGCTTTCCTTGTTGGACGCACCGACCATGGCAATCGATTTCACCGTGTTGAGAATCCCACGGATGTAGCTGTCGTCATACCGATCGTGATTCATGCGGTCCGCCGATCTTTCCCGTTACATAGGCGGACGCGGACGAATGGGAAAGGGTCATGCGACTTGGCGAACGGCTCACTCGGAGGCAAGCCGTGCACGCGTTGCAGGGGCGGACGCCCCGCGTAGCCGTGCGTTCTCCGCTTCCAGGTCGGCGATCCGGTTGCGCAGAACAACAGTCGCCTCGGCAATCTCGGCTTCGCTGAAACGCGAGGTGATGTGTTGCGAGCAATTGACGTCCCAGGCTTCGATCGTGAACAGAATGGCGCGCTCGGGCCGCGCGCGATAGCCGGGGTCGGCGAGCCGAGCCAGCAGGGTTGGATCGTCTTCGACCGCTCGTGCATGGCCCCAGACCTTGATCCGCCGCCGCCCCGCGAAGTCGAGCAGGAACAGGTAGGCGCGGTCGTTGTCGGCGAGGTTGCCGAGCGTGATGTACTGCCGGTTACCGGCATAGTCGGCAAACCCCAGCGTGTGCTCGTCGAGCACCTTGATGAAGCCCTTGGGTCCGCCACGATGCTGGATGTAAGGGGCACCCGCCGCCGACGTCGTTCCCAGGAAGGCGGTGTCGAGTTCGGCGATGAAGGCCGCAAGCTCCGGCGTGACCCGATCGGGAAATCCCGACGCGATCTTCCGCTCGTAGCCGCGAGCCGAGCCGCGGCTCGCCTGCTCGCGCCGGGCTGCCGGGGTGAACACAAGTTCGCTGTTGTTGACGGTATGCGCTGTCATGAGCGAGGCCCTCACGATTCTCGGCCGTCCACGAAATCAAGCGGCCAGCCGAAAATATCGTCATTGCCAATAGAAGTAACAATATTGCTTTATCGAAAATGATTATTGCGATATGCGGAATAATGGACCGGATCGATAGCGCTGCGCTGTTCGTCGAGGTCGCCGAGCGCGGCAGTTTTGCCGCGGCAGCGCGCCACCTCGGCCGCTCGCCGGCAGCCGTGACCCGCGCGGTCGCCGAACTGGAAGCCCGCCTGGGCGTCCGGCTGCTCAATCGCACGACGCGGGCGGTCAGTCTCACTGATGCCGGCACGCGCTTCCTGACGGGTGCGCGGCGGGTGCTGGCGGAATTCGACGAGATCGAACGAGCGGCCGCCGGGGAGGGGACCGCACCGCGCGGCGAATTGCGCGTGACCGCGCCGATCATGTTCGGCCGGCTGCACGTCGTCCCGATCGTGGTGCAATTTCTCCGGCGCTTCCCCGATGTCTCCGTTGCGCTCACGTTGCTCGATCGGCCGGTCGACCTAGTGGAGGAAGGATTTGACGCTGCGCTGCGCATCGGCGTGTTGGCGGAAAGCTCTGCCATCGCCACCCGCATCGGTGCGGTTCGGCAAGTCGTCGTGGCCGCGCCCGGCTATTTGCGGGAACGCGGCATCCCGGTTGCGCCGGCGGAACTCGATGCACACACGATCATTGCGTTCCCGAACATTTCCTCCACCGAGCGATGGATATTCCGCGACCGCAACGGCGGGATCTTGCGGGTTGCGATCAAGCCCCGCCTGATCGTGAATACCTCGGAGGCCGCGATTGCCGCAGCCTTGAGCGGATTCGGCGTGACGCAAATCCTGAGCTACCAGGCGGCGGAAGAGGTCGCGTCTGGCGCGCTGTCACGGCTGCTGCAGGACTATGAAGGCGACGTCTGGCCGATCCATCTGCTGTATCCCGGCGGGCGGCACCCGCCACCGAAGCTGCGGGCGTTTCTGGATTTTGCCGCTCCGCGACTGCGGCGCCGGCTCGAAGGCTTGTCGGTGTCAGACGCGGCTGAGTCAGCCTCCGCCTAACGGTCGTCCCAGGCCGGGGGCCGCTTCTCGATGAAGGCGGCGATGCCTTCTTGGGCGTCCTTGATGAGCATGTTCTCGACCATGACGTCGGCCGTCATGCGATAGGCATCCGCCAGTCCCAGTTCGAGCTGGCGGTAGAACGCCTGCTTGCCGAGCTTCACCACCTGCGAAGATTTGCCGGCGATCTTGCGCGCGAGCGCAAGCGCGGCGTCGAACTCCTGTCCGGCCGGCACCACCTGATTGACGAGGCCGATACGGTGGGCATGTTCGGCGGAAATCAGATCGCCGGTGAGCAGCATTTCCATCGCATGCTTGCGGGCGACATTGCGCGACAGCGCCACCATCGGCGTGGAGCAGAACAGGCCGGCATTGATGCCGGACACGCCGAACTTCGCCGCGGCCGATGCGACCGCGAGATCGCAACTCGCCACCAATTGGCAGCCGGCGGCGGTCGCGATGCCTTGAACCGCAGCGATCACCGGCTGCGGCAGGTGGACGATCTGCATCATCATGGCGCTGCAGGTCTGCATGATGTGCTGGAAGTAGCCGCGTCCGTGGTCGGCGTCGCTGCGCCGTGCGGTCAACTCCTTGAGGTCGTGGCCGCCCGAGAAGGCCGGTCCTTTCGCCGTCAGCACGACGACACGGATCGCGCGGTCGCCGGCGAGCGCGGTGAATTCGCGCGCCAGCGCGGCCAGCATCGCCTCGGATAAGGTGTTGCGGATCTGCGGCCGGTTGAGCGTGAGAACCGCGATCGCCCTCCGCATTCTCGCGCAGCAGAACGGCATCGGTGGGGGCGGGCAGCGGGGTTTGGACGTTCATGGCGCTGGTCCAAAGGCTTTGCGATCGTGGCGGCGCATTGTATCCGATCCGCGGTCGTGCGGCAGGCGGATTGCGCAGGGGAGGCGGCGATGGCGGAACCGGTCATGACGGTCAGCGAACTCGAGGGCTTCCTCGCCGCCGAGTTTCCGCAGTTTTTTCACGCCGCAAGCGGGCTCACGATCGAGGAGGTGTCGGCCAACGGCTGCCGGGTCCGGCAGTCGTACCGCGAGGCGTCGATCCGCCCCGGCGGTACGATCTCGGGACCCACCATGATGGCGCTTGCCGATTTCTCGATGTATGTGGCGGTCCTGGCGGCGATCGGGCCGGTGCCGCTCGCCGTCACCACCAATCTCAACATCAATTTTCTCCGCAAGCCCGCGCCGCGCGACCTGCTCGCCGATGCCCGCCTGTTGAAGGTCGGCAAGCGGCTGGCGGTCGGCGAGGTGACGATCCGCTCCGAGGGCGAAGAGGATGCGGTCGCGCATGTCACCTCGACCTATTCGATCCCGCCGCCGGCGGGCCGTTAGCGCGAGGTATTATTGAACCATTTTTCTATGATGCTGATTTTACACGGAAAATAATGCAGGAATCGGCGTTGACCGGCGGCCGGGCCATAGTGTACTCAGCCGCCATCCAATAGACACTCGGCGTCACGCACGCGGCGTCGTTCCGTTCATCGAAAGCTCTCGCCATGCCCACATATTCGGCCAAACCCGCCGAGGTCGAGAAGAAATGGATCCTGATCGACGCCAGCGGCCTTGTGGTCGGCCGGCTTGCAACCATCGCGGCCATGCGCCTGCGGGGCAAGCATAAGCCGACCTACACGCCGCATGTCGACGACGGTGACAACGTCATCATCATCAATGCCGACAAGATCGTGCTGACCGGCAAGAAGCGCGAAAACAAGGTTTATTATCATCACACCGGCTTCATCGGCGGCATCAAGGAGCGGACCGCCAAGTCCATCCTGGAAGGCAAGTTTCCGCAGCGGGTGGTGGAAAAGGCGATCGAGCGGATGCTGCCGCGCGGCCCCTTGGCCCGTGTCCAACTCGGGAATCTCCGCGTGTACGCGGGCGCCGAGCATCCGCATGCCGCACAGAAGCCTGAACTCTTCGATGTGGCCGGGTTGAACCGTAAAAACACCAGGAGCGCGTGACCGTGGCCGAAAGCATGCAATCGCTCGACCAGTTGTCGACGCTCAAGCCCGCCGCAGCGCCCGAGACGGCGAAATACGTCCAGAAACTCGACAAGCAGGGTCGCGCTTACGCCACCGGCAAGCGCAAGAACGCGGTGGCGCGGGTCTGGGTCAAGCCGGGCTCCGGGACCATCACGGTCAACACCCGCACGTTCGAAGTATTCTTCGCCCGCCCGGTGTTGCGCATGCTGATCCAGCAGCCGTTGGTCGCAACCAACCGCAACGGCCAGTATGACGTTGTTTGCACGGTTTCGGGCGGCGGACTGTCCGGCCAGGCCGGTGCGGTTCGTCACGGCCTCTCGAAGGCGCTGATGAATTTCGAACCGGACCTGCGGGGCGCCCTCAAGCGCGCAGGGTTTCTCACCCGCGATTCACGCGTGGTGGAACGCAAGAAGTACGGCAAGGCCAAGGCTCGCCGCTCGTTCCAGTTCTCCAAGCGTTGAGCCGTCCGGCTTTCCAGTTTTGTGTTGCTGACGCGGCGGCCGAACGGGCCGCCGCGTTTGCTTTGCGTGCTGCGCGGCCGATTGTTGCGCCGCCGGGTAAGTTCTGGGCGGCTCTTTCCGGAAAGATTCTGAAAGCGCAATGCACGCAGCCCTTATGACGCATTGCGCAGCCGGTCAGACAAGGTTACCGCCGACGTCGCGAAATAGCTCAAACTGCGCGCCGGTCGTTTATCTGCCGGCAAGCCTAATCGCTGCCGATTCTCCGCCAGTAACGCCTGCGGAACCTTGCCGGTCCAGAGTGGCCGCCATTCGGCGCGGCGGGTAGCTTGCATGCATCTCGATGTCGGAACCCTCTCGGTTGTAACGGTTTTCGTGACGGCGCTGCTCGGTGCGCTGCTCGTCTTCGCGGGCATGCAAAACCGCACCATCCACGCTTTGATGTGGTGGGGATCGGCCCAGATCGTCGGTGCGACCGGGTTGGCCCTGGTAACGATGCGCGGTTCGGTCCCGGATTTCGTCTCGATCGATCTCGCCAACGCGCTGGTGCTGCTGGCGTATGGCCTGACCTGGGCGGGCGCGCGCAAGTTCGACGGCCGCAAGGTGCTGCCGGCTGTTGTCGTGTTCGCGCCGATCTTGTGGCTGCTGGCCTGTCGAGTCCCGGCATTCGCGGACGATGTCAATCTGCGCGTGGTCGTCGTGTCGGGCATGATGGCGATGCTGGCGGCGGCCACCGCCGAGGAGTTCTGGCGCGGCTGCGACGAGCCGCTGATGTCGCGCTGGCCCACCGTGATCGTGCTGCTGGCCTATTCGGCAGCGCTGCTCGCGCGCATACCGGCAACGTATTTCTCGCCGTTGCTCGATAATCAACCGGTCATGAGCGGGGTCTCGTTCGCGCTGCTCGCATTCGGAACGCTGCTCTTTACGGTCGTCATGTCGTTCCTGTTGCTGAACATGACCAAGGAGCGAACCGAACTGCAGCACAAGATCAATTCATTGGTCGATCCGTTGTGCGGCGTCCCGAACCGTCGCGCCTTCCTCAACGGCGCGCACCAGCTTTTCGATCGGCAGGCCTCCGACGGCGAGCCTTTGGGCGTCTTTCTTTTCGATCTCGACCATTTCAAGCAGGTCAACGACCATCTGGGCCACGCGGCTGGCGACCAGGTGCTGCAGACCTTTGCGCAATCAGCCACGGCGACGCTCGGCGCTGAGGCGTTGTTCGGGCGCATCGGCGGTGAAGAATTCGCCTGTCTCATGCCGGTCGGCGACCTGGGCGAGGCATTCGCGATCGGGGACCGGGTACGACGCAATTTCGCCGATGCCGCTCGGCGGTTTGCCGATCACAAGCTCGCACCCACGGTGAGCGCCGGCGTCACGATCTCGCTCGATCCGAAAGCCGGCGTAGACGGCCTGTTGGCGATCGCCGACCGAGCGCTGTATCGCGCTAAGGCTAACGGCCGCAATCGCGTCGAAGCGACCGCGCCACTCGATGAGGCGCGCGAGATCATCGCCTGCACGCCCTCGATCGTGCCGCTGATCGGATCCGATCAAGCAGGCTTCGCCGGAGCGACCGGTGTTCGCCGACGCATTGCAGGCTGAAACCGCGCGGTTGCCTGCGCCACTTGATCAATGCTCCAGGTAGCATTGCAGCCTCCGGCGCGCATGGCGTTTGGCGCTTTGCGAGTACTGCCGATGGTTTGTCGCGACTTTCATTTCAAAGCGAGATGATCACCGAAAGCTTTGGCACACGCTGAAGTCAGAGTTTCCTCGCTCGAACGACGATTGCTGTTAAACAACAAAAGCGATCCGTAGGTTCTCAAGGGGTCTCGCAATGCAGTTGACCAGTATCGCCGCGCCGATCGATCTCGACATCACGACGCTGTTCGTCGTCGCGACCTGCATCACTGCGCTGCTCGGACTCTTGCTGCTGTCGGCCTGGGCGCAGGAGCGCATTCGCGCCCTGGCGTGGTGGGGATCGGCCTATCTGATCGGCGGCTTCTCGGTGGCGATCTGGAGCGTCGAGACTTCATTCTCGCCGCCCTTGCCGATCGGCATCGCCAACACGCTGGTGTTCGTGGCCTGCGGCATGATCTGGAGTGCCGCGCGGCTGTTCCACGGCCGCCGTGTTCTCTGGGTGTGGATGTTGACCGGAGCGGCGGTTTGGCTCGCCGCCTGCTTCCTGCCGGAATTCGCGCAATGGACCGCCGCGCGCATCGTCCTGAGTTCGATCATCGTATCCGCTTACACGTTCCTGACCGCCGCCGAACTCTGGCGCGAGCGCCGCAAGACCCTGCTGCGGCGATGGCCCGCGATCTTCGTGCCGATCCTGCACGGGGCGGTCTTTCTGTTTCCAATTCCGTTGGCGAGCCTGCTGCCGACGCGACGGCGGAATGGTCAGTCTTGCCAGCGGATGGATCGCGGTCTTCGTGCTGGAGGTCATGCTCTACATCGTCGGCACTGCCTTCGTCGTGCTGGTGCTTGCCAAGGAGCGCAGCGTACGGGTCTTGCGTGACGCCGCTTCCACCGACGAAATGACCGGCCTGCTCAACCGGCGCGGATTCTTCGCCGCCGCCCATGAGCTTGGTCCTCCGGCAGGCCAAGCACCGCGAGCCGGTGAGCGTGCTGATGTTCGACCTCGACCATTTCAAGTCGATCAACGATCGCTTCGGTCACCCGTTCGGCGACGAGGTCTTGCGGACCTTCGCCAGCACCGCCTCGTCCAGCCTGCGGGCCGGCGATCTGGTCGGGCGCTTCGGCGGCGAGGAGTTCGTCGCGATGCTGCCGGGCAATCTCGCCGAGGCGAGTATCGCGGCCGACCGCGTGCGGCTGGCGTTCCAAGCCGCCGCCAGCGTGGTCTCGGGACA
The DNA here is from genome assembly GCA_963807865.1 of uncultured Alphaproteobacteria bacterium. Taxonomy (GTDB): domain Bacteria; phylum Pseudomonadota; class Alphaproteobacteria; order Rhizobiales; family Xanthobacteraceae; genus VAZQ01. Next base: position 175,829 of record CAWEDK010000039.1, read on the forward strand.
GAAGGTGGATGCGACCGTGAGCATCGGCGTGGCTTCGGGCGGCATCGATGTTCCAGGCCTGATCGCTTCCGCCGACGTCGCGCTCTATCGCGCCAAGGCCAATGGTCGCAACCGCGTGGAAGGCGTCGAGCACACCCTGCCGGGTCTCCCGCCGTCGCTTGCGCCGTCCGGCGCGGCTGCTGGGCTGGCGTGGGACGTCAGCCCCGGGGCGCAGGATGGGCGCGTTCCCGCAGCTTGAGTGAGTGTTGCGCACAACGAAAACGGGCGCTCGAAGGAGCGCCCGTTGCGTTTACGTCGATGACGCGCAGAACGGCCTACGCCGAATAGTACATCTCGAACTCGACCGGATGCGGCGTGTGCTCGAAGCGGATCACCTCGGTCATCTTCAGCTCGATGTAGCTGTCGATGAAGTCGTCGTCGAACACGCCGCCGACCTTCAGGAAGGCGCGGTCCTTGTCGAGTTCTTCCAGCGCCTGCGCGCAGCGAGCCGCACACGGTCGGGATGGTCTTGAGCTCCGCCTTCGGCAGGTCGTAGAGGTCCTTGTCCATCGCGGCGCCCGGATCGAGCTTGTTCTTGACGCCGTCGAGGCCGGCCATCAGCATCGCGGCGAAGCCGAGATACGGATTGCACAGCGGATCGGGGAAACGGACCTCGACGCGCTTGGCCTTCGGATTGGTGGTGTACGGGATGCGGCAGGAGGCCGAGCGGTTGCGCGCCGAGTAGGCGAGCAGCACCGGCGCCTCGTAGCCCGGGACGAGCCGCTTGTAGGAATTCGTCGTCGGGTTGGTGAAGGCGTTGATCGCCTTGGCGTGCTTGATGATGCCGGCGATGTAGGACAGGCAGGTCTCCGACAGGTCGGCGTACTTGTTGCCGGCGAAGACCGGCTTGCCGTCCTTCCAGATCGACTGGTGGCAGTGCATGCCCGAGCCATTGTCGCCGTAGATCGGCTTGGGCATGAAGGTTGCGGTCTTGCCGTAGATCTGCGCCACCTGGTGGATGCAGTACTTATAGATCTGCATGCGGTCGGCCATGATCGTGAGCGGCGAGAACTTCAGGCCGAGTTCGTGCTGAGCGGAGGCCACTTCGTGGTGATGCTTCTCGACGATGCAGCCCATCCGCGCCATCGCGCCGAGCATCTCGGAGCGGATGTCCTGGGCGGTGTCCTGCGGCGGGACCGGGAAATAGCCCTTCTTGAAGCCGACGTGATGACCGAGATTGCCGCCTTCGTATTCGGTGTCGGAATTGGTCGGGAATTCGATCGAGTTGAGCTTGAAGCCGGTGTTGTAGGGCTGCGCCGAGTACTTCACGTCATCGAAAATGAAGAACTCGGCTTCCGGACCAAACAGGATCGAGTCGCCAACGCCCATGGCCTTGACCATGCCTTCGGCCTTCTTGGCGATGCCGCGCGGGTCGCGGTTGTAGGGTTCGCCGGTCGTCGGCTCGAGCACGTCGCAGACGATCGAGAGGGTGGTCTCGGCGAAGAACGGATCGATGGTCGCGGTCACCGGATCTGGCATCAGGCACATGTCGGATTCGTTGATCGCCTTCCAGCCGGCAATCGACGAACCGTCGAACATCTGGCCTTCGGCGAACGTCTCTTCTTCGATCATCGATACGTCGAAGGTGACGTGCTGCCACTTGCCGCGCGGGTCGGTGAACCGGAAGTCGACGTATTTGACGTCGTTGTCCTTGATCATTTTCATGACGTCTTTGGCCGTTGTCATGGAATCGTACCTTTCGTATGGCTGGGTCTTCGTATGGCCGGCCGGTCGGACCGGGCGCGTAGGCGTTGAGGCGTGCAGGAGGGGCGGTCTAAATGGCGTCCAAGCCGGATTCCCCCGTCCTGATCCGGATGGCTTCCTCAATATTGGAGACGAAAATCTTGCCGTCGCCGATCCGCCCGGTCTGGGCGGCACGACGGATCGCCTCGACCGCTTTTTCGACGATGTCATCGCCGAGCACAATCTCGATCTTCACTTTCGGGAGGAAATCCACGACGTACTCTGCGCCGCGGTAAAGCTCGGTATGCCCCTTTTGACGACCGAAGCCCTTCGCTTCAGTGACCGTTATGCCCTGCAATCCGACCTCCTGCAGAGCCTCCTTCACCTCGTCGAGCTTGAAGGGCTTTATGATGGCCTCGATTTTCTTCATAGCGTTTCCTTCTGCGGCCGGCCGGTCATCGACCCGGACGAGCCGGACTGACGGTTAGCAGGGTCCGTGCCAAGCCCGCCTGAACGGGAAAAATGCCCGCCGATCAGATGGTTGGAAGGCGCGAGGCCATGCGTCTCGGCCATCAGGAACAGGCTTGCGATTAGAAATTAAGCAATACGCTTATTGCAAGAGCAATCCTAGCGCCGATCCGCCGCTTCGGCTCGACGAGCTGACCGATCCGGCGGCAATTGGGCCGACAAAGCGCATGTAGCGCCCTGGTCGCGCTCGATTTCGCAACGAGCTACTCTCCCGGCCACCATGATCGAACTCCTGACCGCGACCGAGATGGCCGAGGCCGACCGGCTGGCGATCGCCGGCGGCGTCCCCGGCATTGACCTGATGGAGAATGCCGGCCGGGCGGTCGCCGAGCGCGTCGCCTCCCGGCATCCTCCGGGAAGCAGGATCGTTGTCGTCGCGGGGCCCGGCAACAACGGCGGCGACGGGTTCGTGGCCGCACGTCTCCTGGCGGAGCGCAATCTATCGGGTGCGGGTCCTGCTGGTCGGCAACCGCGAGCGGCTGAAGGGCGATGCGGCGATCGCCGCCGGGCGTTGGAGCGGAACGGTCGAAGCGGCCAGTCCCGACGCCCTGGCGCCGGCCGATGCCGTCGTCGACGCGCTGTTTGGCGCCGGGCTCGATCGGCCGGTCGACGGGCTCGCCGCGCGCCATGATCGAAGCCATGAACGGGGGGCCGCCCGTCTACGCAGTCGATCTCCCAAGCGGGGTGAACGGGACCACGGGCGAGGTCATGGGCCTCGCGGTTCTCGGCCACCGAGACCGTCACGTTTTTCCGTCGCAAGCCCGGGCACGTGCTGCTGCCGGGCCGGCTCCATTGCGGCCGAACTCATGTCGCCGACATCGGCATTCCGGACGGTGTGCTTGAGCGGATCAAGCCGCAGGCGTTCGCCAATTCTGTCGCGCTATGGGGCAGCGGCATTTCCGATGCCGCGGGCGGGCGGACACAAGTACGCGCGGGGCCACGCGGTCGTGGTCTCGGGCGATGTTTCATCGACCGGTGCGGCGAGGCTGGCCGCGCGCGGGGCGCTGCGGGCTGGTGCCGGGCTCGTCACGCTGGCAAGTCCAAGCGACGCGCTTGCCGTCAATGCGGCGGCCAGCACCGCCGTCATGGTGCGCGCGGTCGACGGCGCCGTCGAATTCCGCGAGTTTCTCCGCGATGCCCGCCGCAACGCGGTTGTCCTTGGGCCGGGCGGCGGCGTCGGCAAGGACATGCGCGACCTGGTTTTGGTGGCGCTCGCCGGCGAGCGGAGCGTGGTGCTGGATGCCGACGCGCTGACCAGCTTCACGGACGAGCCGCAGAGCCTGTTCGCCGCCATCCGGAGCCGCAATGCGGCTGCTGTCCTGACGCCGCACGAGGGCGAGTTCTCCCGGATTTTCGATACGATGCCCGAAATCGCTCAAGCATCCTCAAAGCTGGAGCGGGTGCGCCGGGCGGCGGTCGCGAGCGGCGCGGTCTGCCTGCTCAAGGGCTCCGACACGGTGGTGGCCGCGCCTGACGGCCGGGCCGCGATCTCGGAAAATGCTCCACCATGGCTGGCGACCGCCGGATCGGGCGACGTGCTGGCCGGATTGGTGGCCGGGCTCCTGGCGCAGGGCATGACGGCATTCGAGGCCGCGGCCGCCGCGGTCTGGCTGCATGGCGAAGCCGGAACCGAGGCCGGTCCCGGCCTGATCGCCGAGGACCTGCCCGAGATGATGCCCCGGATCTACCGGCGGCTGTTTGCGCAGTTGGAAGCCGGCTGACCCCAGCGTGTCCGAAATCTCAAGACCGCAGAAGGGCGCGTGCGGGCCTAATCGTAATCGTAGCTGCGCTTGCCGGTCTGGATCAGTTCGTACAGCGAACGGATTTCGTTCTGCAGCCGGCCGTAGTTCCGCCAGTCCTTGTATTGCGGAAAGGTCAGCGTCTTGAGCGCGTCGTCTAGGCTCGTACCCTTGGCGATGGCATCCTTCACGGTCGTGTATTCGTCGTTGATCATCGCGGCGAGTTCCTGGACGTCCTTCTTGGTCGCGATGCCGTTATGGCCCGGCAGAATTTGATCGACATCCATCGCGGCGAGCCGGTCGAGCAGTTTGATCCAGCCTTCGACCGATGGCGTGAACGCCATGTTCGGCATGCTGCGCGCGCCGAACATGCCGGTCGTGAAAACCATGCGGGCGTGCGGGAAGAACACGAAGGTATCGCCGGCCTGCTGGCCGGGGCCGTAATACGCGAGGCGCACCTCGCGGCCGCCGAGCCGGATGGTCATCTCGCTGTCGAAGGTGACGTCCGGCAGCACGAGCTTGACCTCACCCGGATCGTAGCCCCGGCTCTTGAAGAAGCCGCCGCGCCGAGCGAGCTCCTTGGGCTGCAGCTTCTCCATCAGTTGCGCGGTCTCCTGCTGCGCGACGATCGTCGCTCCGGCAGCCTTGAAGACCGAGTTGCCGAAGTGATGGTCGCCATGGAAGTGGCTGGTGATTACCCATTTGACCGGCTTGTCGGTGATTTTGCGGATGCGCTCCAGCAGGTCCTGGCCATCGCGCGGGTGCTGGCGGGTGTCGACCACCAGTACGCCCTCCTGGGTGGTCAGCACGACGGCATTCGACGAAGTGACGTCGACCAGGAAATACAGATCGGGCGCCACTTGCGTGAAGGTTGCGGCAGGGGGGCCGGGTTGCTGCGCCAGCGCCGGACTGCATGAGAACAGAATGCCGGCGAGCGGCAAGAGACGAAGCGATATTCATGTCGTTGTTTCCTCCCATCACGCGGTCGTAAGCATCGCAATCGGTCGGCGGCAACTCAGCTTACGACGAAGTACGTTTCACCTGCGCCATCAGGACGGCCGAGTGCACGGCTTTCGATCAGCCATTTGCCTGGATTGTCGGCCACGAAAGCGATCCGTTCAGTCTCGCCTCCGATCACGAAGGTGTCGAGCCAATAAGGCTTCCAACCGTCGTCGAGCCGGTCGAGATGACGGAACGAATGGCCGTGCAGGTGCACGACTTGCGGCGCACCGCCACCGTTGCGGAGGCTCAACGCGACCGCGCGGCCGCGCCGCGCGGTGAACAGCGGTGCGCCGGCCGGATTTAATGGCTTGAGATTGGCGAGGTCGAGCTCAACCCGCTGCGCGGTCCGCAGGTCGATGCGCGCCGGCAGGGGATTGGATGGCAGCGGCAGTGGCTCCGGACGCGCTGCGCTCGCGGGCGTCCGGTCACTCGTCCGGTAAACCAAGCGGGCAACCGGCACGCCCTCGCCATCGCCGGCGAGGATTGGCGCCACGGTTCCGCTAGCACGCGCTGCATCCACGATGACGTCGATCCGGCTGCCCGGCCCGAGCGCGACGCGGCCGTCGCGTGTCAAAAAGGGTTCGGAAGGCTGGCCGTCGATCGCCACCAGCCAGGCGGGGTGCCCGTCGATCCGCAACATGACGCCACGCGCTGCGGTAGCGTTAATCAGGCGCAGCCGCAGCCGCTCGCCTGAGGTCACGGAGAAATCGGGACGGCCCGCACCGTTGACCAGCACCGGGCCGGCCGCCGGCGCCGCCGGCATGCTGAGGATGAGCAGCAGTTCGCGATCGACACCGACCGCTCGTACGTCGTCCACGATCAGCGCGCCATGCAAACCGCGATCGATGTCGACGCCGGCTGGCGCGTGGTACCAGAATGTCCCGGCATCCGGCGGCCGGAAGCGATAGTCAAAGTTCGCTCCGGGCGCGACCATGGCTTGCGTCAGCCCCGGCACGCCATCCATCGCGTTTGGAACGCGCACGCCGTGCCAATGGATACACGTTGGCGCCGTGAGCTCGTTGACGAGACGCACGCGCAGTTCTTCGCCGCGGTTTACGCGCAGTGTCGGACCGGGGAGGGCGCCGTCATAGTTCCACAGAGGTGTACCGGGCGTTGAAACGGTCCGCGCGCGAGCCCGCAGGGTCCACGTGCCGTCCGGCGCCGGTTGCGCATCCGACCGAATGGGAAACTGACAGGCCGCCGCGGCGGCAGCTCCGCCGACGAACTGCCGGCGCGACACCGAAAATGCCAGGCCGGAGGGATCGCTCAAGCGCGCCGCCGAGGTTTGACGATGACCTGAGCCACTGACGGGTTCCTTGATGTCGCCGGGAGCTGTCGAGAAATCCGGGGACTTGTCAAGAATGGTGCCGGCCGTGCAGGCGAGCGGTAGCGCGGCCTGGACGCCAAGTGGCATCGTCTACGGCGCGATGGACTTGCGGTCCGGGAAAAAACTCACAAATGGCGTTGCGGAGCACCGCGTTCTGTCGAGGCATCGTCAACAGCGCGTTGCATGGTCTGAGGCTTACTGCGCAAATCCTTGTCGAAACCGCTGCAAATCTCTCGTCATCAACTCACGACGGCCTGCCGGCGGCGGTATGATGACGCCGATTTTGCGGCACGAGCTGAATTTCCCCAGCAATTTGAAGGCTTAGGAGTCTCTGGACCTCGCCAGTAAGGTCTTCCTATGATGATTGAAGACATATCCGACGCCGCGCCCCGCCGGCCGCCAACGATCCGTGAACTTGCCATGTGCCGATCAATTGATGCTGCGAGACTTGGAACCGTGACGATGTCCGCTCCGCGGCTTGCCGGCGACGACAACAAGCGCCGGAACGACCCCGGCACTCCGGGAACCGCGGTCATCACCAAGACCAAGCCGCAGACCAAGCGGCCATCGCTCTATCGCGTGCTGCTGCTCAACGACGACTACACGCCGATGGAATTCGTGGTCCATGTTCTGGAACGATTCTTTAACAAGGATCAGGAAGCCGCCAATCGCATCATGATGCACGTTCACCAGCACGGGATCGGCGAATGCGGGATCTACACGTACGAGGTCGCCGAAACCAAAGTCACCCAGGTGATGGACTTTTCCCGCAAACATCAGCATCCTCTCCAATGTGTGATGGAAAAGAAGTAGCGCCGGGCCCATATAGGGATCGAACAGCGGAACGAGATCCACATGCCCACTTTCTCGCGCAACCTTGAACAGTCGCTACATCGCGCGCTGGCACTGGCCAACGAGCGGCATCATGAGTACGCCACGCTCGAGCATCTGCTGCTCGCGCTGATCGATGACCAGGACGCCGCGGCGGTCATGCGGGCCTGCAACGTCGATGTCGACAAGCTGCGCCGCAGCCTGACCGCCTACTTGGAAAGCGAGCTTGAGAACCTGGTGAACGAGGGGCACGAGGATTCGAAGCCGACCGCCGGGTTCCAGCGCGTGATCCAGCGGGCCGTCATTCACGTCCAGTCGTCGGGCCGCGAGGAAGTGACCGGGGCCAACGTGCTGGTCGCCATCTTCGCCGAGCGCGAAAGCCACGCCGCCTATTTCCTGCAAGAACAGGACATGACCCGCTACGACGCGGTCAACTACATCAGCCACGGCATTGCGAAGCGGCCGGGCATGTCGGAGGCTCGTCCGGTCCGCGGCGCCGAAGAGGAGAACGAGGCGAAAGGCAGCAGCGAGGAGACCAAGAAGAAGGGCGATGCGCTGGACGCCTATTGCGTCAACCTCAACAAGAAGGCGCGCGAGGGCAAGATCGACCCGCTGATCGGCCGCGACGCCGAGATCAACCGCACCATCCAGGTGCTGTGCCGCCGGCAGAAGAACAACCCGCTGTTCGTCGGCGACGCCGGCGTCGGCAAGACCGCGATCGCCGAAGGTCTGGCGCGGCGCATCGTGCACGGCGAAGTGCCCGACGTGCTCAAGAACGCCACCGTGTTCGCGCTCGACATGGGGACGCTGCTCGCCGGCACGCGCTATCGCGGCGACTTCGAGGAGCGGCTCAAGCAGGTGATCAAGGAGATCGAGGCCTATCCGGGCGCGATCATGTTCATCGACGAGATTCACACCGTGATCGGCGCCGGCGCCACTTCGGGCGGCGCCATGGACGCCTCGAACCTGCTCAAGCCGGCGCTGGCGTCGGGTTCGGTGCGCTGCGTCGGCTCGACCACCTACAAGGAATACCGGCAGTACTTCGAGAAGGACCGCGCGCTGGTCCGCCGCTTCCAGAAGATCGACGTCAACGAGCCGACGGTCGAGGACGCGATCGACATCATCAAAGGGCTCAAGCCGTACTTCGAGGACTACCACAAGCTCAAGTACACCAACGAAGCGATCAAGGCGGCGGTCGAATTGTCGGCGCGCTACATCCATGACCGCAAGCTGCCCGACAAGGCGATCGACGTGATCGACGAGTTCGGGCGCGGCGCAGATGCTGCTGCCCGAGAACAAGCGCAAGAAGACCATCGGCATCAAAGAGATCGAGACCACCATCGCGACCATGGCGCGGATTCCGCCAAAGACCGTGTCCAAGGACGATGCGGCGGTGCTGCAGCATCTGGAGCAGACGCTCAAGACCACGGTCTACGGGCAGGACAAGGCGATCACGGCGCTGTCGGCGTCGATCAAGCTGGCGCGGGCGGGCTTGCGCGAGCCCGAGAAGCCGATCGGCTGCTACCTGTTCTCCGGTCCGACCGGCGTCGGCAAGACCGAGGTGGCCAAGCAGCTCGCGGTCGCGCTCGGCGTCGAGCTGATCCGCTTCGACATGTCGGAATACATGGAGCGCCACACCGTCTCGCGGCTGGTCGGCGCGCCTCCCGGCTACGTCGGCTTCGACCAGGGCGGCCTGCTCACCGACAGCGTCGATCAGCATCCGCATTCCGTGCTGCTGCTCGACGAAATCGAGAAGGCGCATCCGGACCTGTTCAACGTGCTGCTGCAGATCATGGATCACGGCAAGCTGACCGACCACAACGGCAAGCAGGTCGACTTCCGCAACGTCATCTTGATCATGACCACGAACGCAGGAGCCGCCGACTTGGCGCGGGAGGCCTTTGGTTTCACCCGCACCAAACGGGTGGGCGACGACGTCGAGGCGATCAACCGCATGTTCGCGCCGGAATTCCGCAACCGGCTCGATGCGGTGGTCACCTTTGCCCACCTGACGCCGGAGATCATCGCCCAGGTCGTCGACAAGTTCGTGCTGCAGCTCGAGGCGCAGTTGAGTGACCGCGACATCACCATCGAGATGTCGGAGGACGCGAGCAAGTGGCTGATCGAGCACGGCTACGACCAGCAGATGGGCGCGCGTCCGATGGCCCGGCTGATTCAGGAAACGATCAAGAAGCCGCTCGCCGACGAGGTGTTGTTCGGCCGGCTGAAGGCCGGCGGCCATGTGCGAGTCGTGATCGTGAAGGACGAGGATGGCGCCGACAAGCTTGGCTTCGAGTATCTCGACGGGCCGGTCACGCCGAAGCCCGAGAAGATCCCGCGGCCGGTGAGCGCAAAGCCCAAGCGCCGCCCCGGTTCTTCGCCGCGGCGCAAGCCGCCCGGGCCGAAGGGTGGGGGCGACGATTCGCCCCCGCGCCGTGGCTCTGTGCCAAAGGTGCCGCTGGTCAAGGTCTAGCCTCTCTGCGGGAGCGCCGGCCGCAACGGTTTCGCAGATGATCGCGGGAGCCCCATCTGGAGCCTCCCGCGCTCATCGCGTACCGGCGTTCTTCTGCGTCACCGCGGCGTTCCTGTTCACCTGCATGCCTGCCGACCGCCGCTGGATCAAGCGTCCCGACCCGGTTGTGCGGTTGTGGGACGGGGATCGGTTGGCGCTGTCGCACGGTCTTACGTTGATCCGCTGCGGGGGACATTTCGCAGACGGTACCGTGCTGCATTGGGCGGAGGGTGGCGGCGGCAGAGGCGCGCTGCTGACCGGGGATATCGTCCAGTTGATCCCCGACCGCCGCTCCGTCAGCTTTATGCGCGGTTACCCTAATTTGATTCCGCTGTCCGCGCCGGCCATCGCCCGGATCGGCCATGATAGAACCATTCTCATTTGATGCTCTGTACGGTACGTTTTTCGGTCGCGAGGTGCCGCAAGGCGGCAAGGACGTGATAAGTGGTCGATCAATCGCTACATCGCAGCGATTCAGGGCGACGGTACGGCGGAGTTGCAGTGAGCGCGGAATGCGTGTTGGCGCGCGTTCGTCTGTTGGCGAAGACGTCAGAGACCGGGAGCCCGCGAAGAGCTAGATGAGTAGCGCCACCCGCGATGTACCGGGCGCCGGTTCCGCCGGCGCCGAAATTCTGTTTGTGATCGGCACGCTCGAGGTCGGAGGCACCGAGCGTCATCTCGCGACGCTCGCGCCCGCGCTGGTCAAACTGGGCTGGTCGGTCTCGGTCTACAGCCTGGCTGGCCACGGCGTCTTGCGGGACGAGATGCAAGGCGAGGGCGTGAATGTCGTCGTACCTCCTACCCAGCTTCCGCGGTCGTCGGTTCTCGGACGCCTGGCGCAATCGTTGCGCATCGGCACTCATCTGTTCAGGTTGATGCGGGCACGCCGGCCGGCAATTGTTCACTTCTTTCTGCCGGCCGCCTACCTGATCGGTGCACCTTCCGCGATCTTTGCGGGTGTTCCCGTGCGGATCATGAGCCGGCGTAGCCTCAACGTCTATCAGCGCAGTTATCCGCTGGTGCCGGACCTGGAGCGCAGGCTGCATCGGAAGATGACCGCGATCCTCGGCAATTCGCGCAGCGTCGTGCGCGAACTGAGCGAAATGGAGGGCGTGCCGGCAAACCGGCTCGGGCTGATCTACAACGGCATCGATGTCGGGCGTTTCACCGACGCCGGATCGCCCGCGGCGACGCGGGAATCATTGGGGCTCGGCCCGAACACGCTTACGCTGGTGATCGTGGGAAACCTCATTCCTTACAAGGGCCACGGCGATTTGCTCGCGGCCCTCGGGAAGGCGGCTCACGCAACTGCCGCGGGATTGGCGGCTTCTGATCGTCGGCCGCGACGAAGGGATCGTGTCCTCCTTGCAGGCGCAGGCGGCGGAACTCGGAATCGACCGCAATGTCGTATTCCTCGATTCCCGAAACGACGTCCCGGAAATTCTGAATGCCTGCGATATCGGGGTGCTTTGCTCCCACCAGGAGGGCTTTTCCAACGCCGTGCTCGAAGGCATGGCCTCAGGCCTGCCGATGATCGTGACGGACGTGGGAGGAAATGCCGAGGCGGTCCTCGACGGCGAGTGCGGCATTGTCGTGCCGCCGCACGATCCCGCGCGTCTTGCGGATGCCATTGTGCGTCTCGCGAACGATCCGTCGCTGCGAATCGGCTTCGGAAGCGCGGGCCGTCGCCGTGTGGTGGAGCATTTTGCCCTGGACCGTTCCATCCAGTCGTACGATGCGCTCTATCGCGCGCTGCTGGCCGGCACCATGCCGGAGAACATTCCGCAAGTTCGGGTGACCGATTGGCTGCGTGCGTCCCCGTCGCCTAGGGACTGACGGTGCTCTGCCATATGCGCGGGCGACCCTTGTGAAACGCCCGATTGAACCCGCGCACGCCATATGGGAGATGCAGGGGTATCCTGGCCGGGTCCATGACATCTCCGACTGCTCCTGTTCCCTCGCGCACCTCTACCGCCAACTTTTTTGATGGCATGCGGGCGTCCGCGACGTCGGTGTTCGGCTATGTGCTGATCGGCACGTATATCGGGGTCGGGGCACTGGCGTACGATTTTGGCTTCAGCCTGCCCTGGGTCATGCTGTCGACGCTGTTGGTCTGGGTCGGGCCGGGCCAGGTGATTCTGATCTCCGCGCTCGGCGGTGGTGCTCCCTATGTGGAGGTCGCGATCGCGGTCGGGTTGAGCAGCGTGCGGCTGTTTCCCATGGTCGTGACGCTCCTGCCGCTCATCAAGACGCCGGCGACGCGTTACCGTGACCTGCTGCTGCCCGCGCATCTCACGGCGGTGAGCATGTGGGTGGAAGCATTGCGCCTCCTGCCGCCGCGCCCGCGCGAAGGCCGCATCGCCTTCTGCAATGGGCTCGCCTGCGGGTTCATGCTTGCCGCGCACATTGGAACGCTGATCGGTTTCCACCTCGCCGGTTCATTGCCGAAGATGCTGACGGCGGGCCTGTTGTTTCTGACGCCGATGTCGTTCCTGTGCTCGACCACGCGCAACGCGCGGCTGCTGGTCGACCGGCTGGCGCTGGTGTTCGGTTTGGTGCTCGGACCAATCCTGGCTTGGTGGCAGGTCGGCCTTGATCTGCTGTGGACCGGCGTGATCGGGGGCTCCGCAGCTTACGCGCTCTACCGCCTCAGGGAGGCGCTGAGATGAGCGCGATCGGCGAGCTTTCGCCCTATCTCGTGCTGATCCTTGTCGGATTTCTGCCGACGGAAGTCTGGCGCATGCTTGGTGTAGTGGCGGCGCGCGGGGTCGACGAGGAGTTCGAACTGGTGGTTTGGGTGCGGGCGATCGCGGTCGCCGTGCTGGCCGGCGTGATCGCCAAGCTCACCTTGTTTCCGCCGGGCGCGTTGGCAGATGTGCCGGCAGCGGTGCGGATCGGAGCGGTTACGATCGGTCTTGCGGCGTTTCTGGTTGCGCGCCGCTCGGTATTTGCCGGGGTGGTTGCCGGCGAGATCGTGCTGTTCGCCGGTATATTCCTCTGGCCTGCGTGAACGGACGTATGCTCAGGCTGGCTCCGGCATCTCCTCGGCGGGCTTTTGCACCCAGAACTGGTACATCGTTCCGAACACCGCCGGGTTTTCATTCTCAACGACCTGCCAGTGGTCGAGGTCGCTCATGGTCTTGTCGTCGGGAAACCGTTTGGCGTATTCGGCATGAGGGACATCGTTGAAGCCGACGAAATTCAAGTTGCCGGATGCCAGTCCGGCCTTGATATCGGCAATGGCGCCTTCGTGGTCATGCGCCGGGAACAAGAGTTCGCGGAATTCACCGAGGGTGAAGAAGTCCGCGTATCGGGCGATGTCTTTCGCAGGCGCGCCGGCATCGAGTGCAACGATGTCTTGTCGCGCCATGCGCAGGTCGTCCGCTCGGGATCCGTTGCCGCGCGCGGCGACAAGCGCGCGCGCCGCGCGCATAGCGTCCCGTGCTCCCGCACGCGGGAGCCCGAGATGCATGAAGCCGCCCGGCCGTAGTAGCGAAGCGAGGACGCGCCAGCCGGCTGTCGGATCGGCAAAATTTTGCGCCGAGGCGACAGCTTCGATGACGTCGAATGTCCGTCCGAGCGAACCCAACGCGTGCAGCTCGGCCTGCCCATATTCGATGTTCGTCGCCTGCAGTTCGTCGGATTTCCGGTGCGCATAACACAGGTTCGCCAGGCTTGGATCGACGGCCAGGATCCGAGCGCCGACGCACCATCGCGCCATTTCGATGGGATCGCGGCCGCTGCCGCAGCCTGCGATCAGGATATCGGCCTCGGCTTTTCCCAGTGGCTGCATGGAGCTTTGCGGGTACTGCATGCGGATAAAATCGTCGAATGGCATCGCCTTGCTCAGCATCGCTGGTTTGACCCAACGCGGACAAGGCCCAGCGTCGAACGGCGGTTGTGTCGAGTCCGCGGAGTGGTCGTCAGCCGACGAGAGTATCAAGATCGACGGCCGCAACTGCTGTTCCTGGGCGGGCTCGCGCACCTGTTGGGTGACGAGCCGCGCCACCGCATCGGGCCACGATTGCTCTGCGAGCGCCGGCGAACCGGCGACTGAACAGAGCGGGACGTAACAGGCCAGTGTCGCGAGGGTCATCGGAGCCACCGGAGTGCCGGCCGCAAGTGCCGCGACGACCTCATCGTGCAACGCGGTTACGCGGTCCACCTCGGTTCTGGCATCGAATGCGTAGTCGTTGAGAAAACATTGTTCGGCCAGCGCGCAGCAGGCCTTCAGCACATCGTCCGAGACCGCGGTCTTGTCGGACGACGTCGCAAGGTCGAGTGCGGCATGGCGGGCGTTGGTCAAGAGCCGCTCCAACTCGGAGTCGCACACCGGCGCCGATATGAGCAGCGTCTGCAGCAGGTGATCGCCGGCAAGTGCCGCGAGCCCCCGCGCGCCGGACAATTCCTGTGCCGATGCCGCCGTCTGGCTATCGTCCGACTGTACCAAGGCGTGGCGGACAGTTTCGCTCTGCTTGACGAGCAGCGTCGCGAAGTTGCCGAGATCGTTCGGCCTGGCCCAAGCCTCGACGATGGCGCGCTCGACCAAGGCGCGCAGCCTGTCCACCTTGGGAACGGACCTTTGCTCCTGTAAGCAGAGCGCAAAGATCGCCTTCAGGTCGTCATTCTCGGCGACCGAAATGCCGCGTGCGAGAATGCCGAGCGCCTCGTCGGGCTTGCCTTGCGCCTGCAGGGCACCGGCGAGGTTGCTGTAGGCGAGCGGCGATTTCGCACTTTGCGACAGCGTACGGCGAAAGTGGACTTCCGCCTCGCTCCATTTGCCTTGCGACGCGAGCGCGCTGGCGAGATTGGTGTGAGCGTCGGTGTAGTCCGGCTTTAACGCGATTGCGCGCCGGTTGTGCGTGACGGCGTCATCCATGCGGCCGGAAGCCGCCAGCACCAGCGCCATGTTGTAGTGGAACTGAGGATTGCGCTCCTGCAGGGTGATCGCCCGGCCGATCAATTCGAGCGCGGCGTCGTTGCGTTCGCATTGATGGGCGAGAATGCCGAGGCAGTTGAGGCTGTCGACGTGATTGGGGTCGAGCGTGAGACTGTCGCGATAGAGGCTCTCTGCCTCCGCGAGGCGTCCCGAGCGATGATGCCCGACTGCGAGGTCGAACAGATGATCGGCACGCGCGTTCGGTCCACCGCCCATCGCTGGAGCGCTGCCGCCGGTCCGCCGGTCTTTTCGACTTATGGTGTTCATCCCCGGTTGCGCCTCAGTGGTGTGCCGCGTCCCGTCTCCAACGGCAGTGTGCTGGTCGCGGAGAGCCCGTCAAGCCGATTGGCCGCGACGGGCAGGTTAATGGCCATTGGGCACGAAAAACGTCAAGCTTGGCTGCTCCTCACGCGCTGTTCAACGCGGCGGCGAGCTTTTTTGCCTGCTCCGTCAGCACGTCCGGGGTCTCCTTGATGGCGGCTGGCGGCTTCATCGCAATTCCGTCCTTGCGGGGGATGACATGCACGTGCAGGTGAAACACCACTTGGCCGCCGGCGGCTTCGTTGAACTGCTGGATGGTAACGCCATCGGCGGCAAAGACTTGAACCGAGACCTTGGCGATTTTCTGCGCCACCTTCATCACCGCGGCCAGATCGTCCGGCGCGACATCGAGCATATTGCGCGCGGCCACTTTCGGCAGCACCAGAGCGTGACCGGGCGCACGCGGCATGATGTCGAGGAACGCCAAGGTCTTGTCGTCCTCGTATACCTTGTAACACGGCAATTCACCGCGCAGTATCTTGGCAAAAATGTTGTTCTGATCGTAGGCAGGCATCGGTTAGTCTCCCTAGTGTCCCGATTTCGAACGGCGCATCATTGCGCCGCGATTATTTTGCGACTTCGAAATCGGCAGACACCAGCACTCCATGATTCCGGTGTGGCTTAGGTTCACAAGTCCGCGCCACCCTAACGCATGTTCGATTGCAGGTGGCGGCGGGCAGGTCAAGCCGAGATCGGGCTTTGCTTAGGTTGCGTCAGGCCTTGCGGAACGGCGCGGCGTCTTCCAGTTCGGCGGCAGCCGCCGCCACCAAGGCGCGTTCATGTTTGAGGAAATCGTCGATCGCCCGGCGCAGCGACGGATTGACGATGTAGTGCGCCGAATAGGTCGTTGTCGGGAGATAGCCGCGAGAGATCTTGTGCTCGCCCTGCGCGCCGGCCTCGACGCGGGCGAGGCGGTGTTCGATGGCATATTGAATGGCCTGGTAGTAGCAGAGCTCGAAATGCAGGAACGGATGGTGTTCGATGCTTCCCCAGTGACGCCCGTACAGCGTGTGCGAACCGATGAAGTTGATGGCGCCGGCAATCCAGTGCCCGTTGCGCTTCGCCATGACCAGCAGGATGCGATTGCCCATGCGGGCGCCGACCAGCGAATAGAACTCGCGCGTGAGGTAGGGTCGCCCCCATTTGCGCGAACCGGTTTCCATGTAGAAGTTGAAGAATGCATCCCAGACGCTTTCAGTGAGGTCGGCCCCGGTCAGCCAATGCACCGTGATGCCGTTCTCCAGCGCGTCCTCGCGCTCGCGGCGGATGGCCTTGCGCTTGCGTGAGGAAAGGGCGGACAGGAAGTCGTCGAAGTTGCCGTAGCCAGCGTTCTGCCAATGGAATTGCTGATGCGTGCGTTTGAGGAAGCCGCGGCTGCCGAGCAACTGCCATTCGGGTTCGGTCAGGAAGGTGACGTGCGCGGAGGACGCTTCGGAGCGCCGGCACACATCCATCAAGGCGTCTGCCAGCGCGGCGCGGATGGCGTCGGCGGCGGGTTCGTCGCGCACTAGGAGCCGGTGGCCGGTGGCCGGGGTGAACGGAACCGACACCTGGAGCTTAGGGTAATATTGTCCGCCGGCGCGCTCGAACGCCTCGGCCCAGCCGTGATCGAAGACGTATTCGCCTTGGGAATGCGACTTGGCATAGCACGGCACAGCGCCGACCAGACGCCCGCCCGGCTCTTGAGCGAGAAGATGCATCGGCTCCCAGCCGGTTCGCGGCTGGACCGACTTTGAAAGTTCCAAACACGCCAGAAAATCGTGCGAAATGAATGGGTTGTACTCAGATATTGAAGAAGTCTCCGCAGAGACCGTCGCCGCGGGACCGGCACAGCCAGGGGCTGGGACCGCGCTCGGATTGGCGCAGGCGTCCCACTGCTCAGCCGCGACGTCAGTGATGGCGCGAGCGATTTGGAGCGTCAGTTCAAGCGATGCCATGAAACGTAGGTCTGCAAACCCCATGCCGATGATAGCGCGAACTTTGGGGCGAAATCCCTCAAAAATGATTTGATCGACGGTTGGCCGCTATGCCCTTGCGCAATGGAAGGCCGCCGTGTCGTTCAGGAAGGCGAACGCCAATCGGGACGCTCGACTCTATACGCCGCCGTCAGGCCACCTCGAAAATTCCCTCGACTTCGACTGCCGCTTCATTCGGCAGAGCCGCGACGCCCACTGTGGTGCGTGCGTGACGTCCCTTATCGCCGAACGCCGCAACCATGACGTCGGAAGCGCCATTGAGCACCTTGGGGCCATCCGCAAAGCCTGGGGCAGAATTGACGAAGCCGCTGAGGCGAACCACCCGGACCACGTTGTCGAGGTCGCCGACCGCCGCTTTGACGTTGGCGAGGAGGTTGGCGGCACAGGCGCGTGCCGCTTTTTGGCCGTCCTCCAGTGATACGCTCGCACCAAGCTGACCTTTGGCGACGAGCTTTCCGCTCGCGTCGTGACAGATTTGGCCGGATACGAACAGAAGCGATCCGACTCGGACCGATGGAATGTAGTTGGCCACCGGAGTCACTGGAGGCGGCAGCACCACCCCGATGTCTGCAAGTTTCTTTTCAACCATTCCAGCCATGATCTGCTCCCATGCCGGCGCCGAAAACTTTCCCGCGGTATCTTGCAGGCGGCGGCATTCTCTCTTCGCCGATCAGCCGCGGGCGCGCAAGCCACCGGATCGGCACGGAGCTTGCACGGTTGCGGCTCGATTCAATCCTTCTTATGTTCGATAGCCGAGTCGCGGCAGGAGGCAGACGCAATGACAATGACCGGAAAATGCGCGTTCCGCGCGTCGGCGGTCGTCCTGATGATGGCGGCTTTGACCAGTGGCTCCGGCCGGTTTTCGGCCGCCGCGCTGACGCCGGCGAGCGAGCTTGCCTCCCATCGCGCGGTCTACGAACTCAAGCTTGTGCAGTCGCGGAGCAACGGCACGGTCGACGCTCGAGGGCGCATCCTTTACGATTTTTCCGGCAATGTCTGTGAGGGCTACGCACTGCAGTTCCGTCAGGTGTCGGTCCTCGACAACGGCGAAGGCCGGACCGCGCTCAGCGACATGCGTTCGACCACCTGGGAGGACGGCAATGCGAGCAGCTACGTGTTCAAATCCCAGAACCGGCTGAATGAGCAGGTGGTGGATACGGTCGACGGGCGGGCGGATCGCAAGTCCGACAAGATCGCGGTGACGCTGACGAAGCCGAAGGACAAGTCTGTCGACCTGACGTCCGCGATCGCATTTCCGACCGATCATGTGCGCCGCATCATCGAGGCCGCACGCGAAGGCAAGAGCGTGCTGGAGGTGCCGGTCTACGACGGCGCGGAGACGGGCGAGAAGGTCTACAACACCCTGACGGTGATCGGTCGCGGCATCCCGCCGGATGAACGCGTGCCGACCGACGCCGCCGCCGGCAAGGCCGAACTCGCCGGCATGATGCGTTGGCCCGTCACGGTGAGCTATTTCGACCGCGCCAAGACCGGCGGCGAACAGGCTCCGGTCTATTCGATCAAGTTCGAACTTTACGAGAATGGCATCTCGCGCGCGCTGGTGCTCGACTACAACGACTTCGTGATCAGCGGCGAACTGACGACGCTCGAAATCCGCGACAGCAAGCCCTGCAAATAGCGGCGTTCGCACAGCGTCGCCGTGGTGTTTTTCGTGCACAGGGTTCAGTCATCGTCTTCGGCCTGATCGAGCGTCAGGCCCCGCACCACGGCTTCCTCGCCGAATTTCTTGCGCAGTCGGTCGACCGCCTGCTCGGCTTCCGCGGTCCGCCGGTCGAGAAGATCGGCGTGATCGGCTCCGTCGGCTGTGGTCATTCCCGAGACACCGATTCCGATGAGGCGGAACTGGGTTCCGTCGGTCTCGCGTGCCAGAAGGTCCTGTCCGACGGCGAAGATGGTCGCGGCCAATTGGGTGGGATGGCTGAGCGAACGCGCGCGTGTGCGAATCTGGAAGTCGGCCGTCTTCAGCTTCAGGGTGACGCTCGATCCCGCGAGATCGCTCGCCTTCAGCCGGCCCGAGACTTTTTCCGCCAATCGCCATAATCGCAGCTCGAGCGGCCTGAAGTCCGCAATGTCGCGGTCAAACGTGGTTTCGGCGGAGACGCTCTTGGTTTCGCGGTCCGACCGAACCGGACGCTCGTCGACGCCATGCGCAAGGCGCGTGAGCCGCGTGCCTTCCGCGCCGTAGCGGCGCGTCAACTCGGCTTCGCTGAGGCGTTGCAGGTCACCGATCAGACGCACGCCGTCGCGCGCCAGCCGCTGCTGCGCCATCTTACCGACGCCGTAGATCAGGCTCACCGGCCTGGGCGCAAGGAAGGCCGATGCCTCGCCGCGGCCAAGGACGGCGTAGCCGCGCGGCTTGTCCAGGTCGGAGGCGATCTTGGCCAGAAACTTGTTGCACGAGAGTCCGATCGAAATCGTAATGCCGATGGCTGCTTCAATCTCGGCCGCGAAGTTCGCCAGCGCCTTGGCCGGCGCCATGCCGTGCAGACGCGCGGTTCCGCTCAAGTCCATGAATGCTTCGTCAATCGAGACCGGCTCGACCAGTGGCGTCAGTTTGAACATCCGTGTCCGCACTGCGCGGCCGGCTTCCGCATATTTCGCCATATTGGGACGCACGATGCTGGCGTGCGGACACAGCCGCCGGGCCTCGAACATCGGCATCGCCGAGCGAACGCCAAATGTGCGCGCGACGTAGCATGCGGTCAGTACGACGCCGCGCTGACCGCCTCCTACGATCACCGGCTTATCGGCGAGCGAGGGATCGTCGCGCTTTTCGATGGTGGCGTAGAACGCATCGCAGTCCACATGTGCGATCGACAGCGTGTCCAGCTCGGCATGACGCAACAGCCTCGGTGAGCCGCAGGCCGGACACCGGACGCAATCGTCCGGCACGTCATGGCGGCAGTCGCGGCAGAAGCCCTTCGGCATTGCGGTCTATCGCCTTGATCGATCGGGGCACCGCGAGCGGACGATAGCACGTCGGATCACGGCTCCTGCGGGATTTCGCCAGCGAGCAAGGTGCGGGCGTCGCCGACCGCCGACGGATCGATGCCGCGGTCTTCGGAAAACGCGAGCAGCAGTGGTTCGTCGCCGCTGAGGTGATCGAGCACGCCGAGCAGAAAGCCAGGTTCACCGGCGGCGGCGCGCAGCGACTTCGGGCCGATTCCGCTCAGCGCCAGGAACCGGCCGAGCCGTTCCGGTTCCTGAGCGATAAACGTCAGTGCGGCGATCGCGAGCGAGGCGGCGGCATCGCGCCGCGCGGACACATCCCGCTTCGAATGTGGCAAAGATGGTCGCTTCATCGGGTCCCCTCGAGTTCGGCGGGCAGGTTGATTCGAGTGAAGATTTCGCTCTCGACGACGGACCGGATAGTCAGGTAGGTGAATGGGGTCTGGCAAAGCACGACGGAGGAAGCCATGCAAAAGTCGAGTGTATCTGTCGCGGGGTTGAGCGTCCTGCTGGCGTTGGCGCTCGCCGCGTGGGAGGTCTATTTCTTCTGGTACGCTGGTTCCTTCAAAGGCGCGGAAGGCAGGCTCGGCCTGTTCACGCCGGATCGGCTAGGCTTCAATCTGGCGTGGCTTGCCGCAGTTTACCTCACCTTCCAACTCCTCTCCATTCCGTTCAGTCTGCCGTCCGGCGCCAACCGGTTCATGGGTGTGGTGGACGGCTTGGCGTCGCTTGTGCCGCTCGCCGTGGTTTTGATCGTGGTGTTCGGCAAGCCGCACCTGCTCGATACCGAGCGGCGGTGGGAAGCGGCGTTTCTGTTGATGTTCGTCACCATGGTCGATCTGTTCGGCGGCTACACGTTCAACATCGCGCTCAGCCGGAGAACGATGGATGTGGGACCGGGCATGCATGCGTAATCCACACTGCCGAATTGGCCAACCGTTCAAGTTCCAAACGAGATTAATTCAACGTATTCGATGTTTTGCGGGATTCGTGTAAGCTGTTGACATATTTAATGTATTAAGGTCGTTCCGGGAAGCCGGGCGGCCCGGTTTATGCGGTCAAATTTGCGTTTCCGTAACAAATCGGCCCTACTTTCGCGATGTGTTCCTTTCGATGGTAGGGCAGGGAGCCGACGGTCTCGAGGGGGTATTTGGCTTGGGCGCTGGGGCTGCTGGAAAGTCGGGGATGGCCAAGACCGTCATGATCGTGGAGGACAACGAGCTCAACATGAAGCTCTTTCACGACTTGTTGGAAGCGCACGGCTATCAGACCGTCGGAACGCGCAATGGCATCGAGGCGCTCGACCTTGCGCGCCGTCATCATCCCGATTTGATCCTGATGGATATCCAGCTTCCCGAAGTTTCCGGCCTTGAGGTGACCAAGTGGCTCAAGGAGGATCCGGACCTTCGCACCATTCCGGTCGTTGCCGTCACCGCGTTTGCGATGAAGGGCGACGAAGAACGCATCCGCGAGGGCGGTTGCGAGGCTTATCTGTCGAAGCCGATCTCGGTAGGGAAATTCATCGAAACCATCCGTCACTTTCTCGGCAACGCTTGAGGAGCCACGTCGATGACTGCCCGTGTTCTCGTCATCGACGACGTGCCGGCCAACGTCAAGTTGCTGGAAGCGCGTCTCTCAGCGGAGTATTTCGATGTCGTGACCGCGATGAGCGGTGCTGAGGGGCTGGCGATCTGCGAGCGCGCCGAATGCGACGTCGTGCTGCTTGACGTCATGATGCCGGACATGGACGGCTTCGAGGTCTGCCGCTATCTCAAGTCGAATCCCGCGACCCATCACATCCCGGTCGTGATGGTGACCGCGCTCGATCAGCCGTCTGACCGCGTCCGCGGCCTGCTGGCAGGCGCCGATGATTTTCTCACCAAGCCGGTTTCCGACATTGCGTTGATTGCCCGTGTCCGATCGTTGGCGCGGCTCAAGCTGATGACCGACGAGTTGCGCATGCGGGCAGTGACCTCACGCGATATTGGGATTGTCAGTCCCGAGCGGGAGGCCGTGAGCGAGGGAGGGCGCGACGGACGCATTCTCATCGTCGACGATCGGGCATCGTCCAACGAGCACCTCGCCGCCATGCTGACGACCGAGCATCGGCCGGAGATCGAGACCGACCCCAGTGCGGCCTTATTCCGCGCGGCGGAAGGTCACTTCGACCTGCTGATCGTCTCCCTCGCTTTTGAGAGTTTCGACGGGCTGCGACTGTGCAGCCAACTTCGTTCGCTCGACCGTACCCGGAACGTGCCGATCCTGGCGATTGCCGATGCCGACAACAGCGCACGCCTCGTCCGGGGGCTCGAGATCGGCATCAATGACTACCTGACGCGGCCGATCGACAAGAACGAATTGCTGGCGCGGGTCCGCACGCAGGTCCGCAAGAAGCGCTACACCGAGCGACTGCGCGACAATGTGCAGATGTCGATCGAGATGGCGATCACGGATGCGCTTACCGGCCTTTACAATCGCCGTTACATGGAGAGCCATGTCGGTACGCTGGTCGAACAGGCCTCGGCGCGCGGCAAGCCGCTGACGGTGCTGGTGCTGGACATCGATTACTTCAAGTCGATCAACGACAGTCACGGGCACGACGCGGGCGACGACGTGCTGCGCGAGTTCGCGATCCGAATCCGCAAATCGATCCGCGGAATCGACCTCGCCTGCCGCTACGGCGGGGAGGAGTTCGTGGTGGTGATGCCGGAGACCGATCTGGCGGTGGCCACCATGGTGGCGGAGCGGTTGCGCCGGCGCATCGCCAGCGAGGCGTTTCCGATCCAGCAGGGCGCCCGCAGCGTCGAGGTCACGATCTCGATCGGGATCGCCGCGCTCGGCAGCGGCGACAACGCAGCAAGCGTCATCAAGCGTGCAGATCAGGCGCTCTATCGCGCCAAGCGCGACGGCCGCAACCGTGTGGTTCCGGCCGCCGCCTGAACTCGGCGCCGGGCCGTTGGCAAGCAAGCGTCACGGTCAACCCTAATGTTTTAGGTTGACCCGTTTCCGCGCGTTTTCCACAACGTAAATTCTTGCTTTGTGAGGCGATTGCGCTAGTTTGCGGCGAGGGGAACGCTCACTCACGAACTGCGGCGAGTTCTTGCACAGGCTTCAGTTTGTCGAATAAGCTATTGATAACCCTACGGGAATGCTCAGGTCCGCCGCATCTCCTGGGTCCGTGGGGTTCGGCCGGTCCGGGGGCGGTACGAGTGGCCTCCTCATGACACCGCTCCCGACCGGCCACCTTTTTGCGCTGTATCGAGACGCCTTAATCTACAGGCTGTTTTGAGCAATACCGAAAATTCGATGGGCACCCTCGGGGCGCCCGCTTTTTTGGTCCGAGCGACCTACTTGATCTTCAATTCGCGGAATTCGACGTGCTTCCGGGCAACCGGATCGTATTTCTTCATGACGAGCTTTTCGGTCATGGTCCGGGAGTTCTTCCGGGTCACGTAATAGAAGCCAGTGTCGGCGCTCGACACGAGCTTGACCTTGATAGTGGTGGCCTTTGCCATGAGCGAACCTCGATGCGCTAATTTGGGCGGACCCTATCCGCTGACGTCATAATGTCAAGGAAGGCGGGCGGGAAACAGCCCGATTTTACAGCAATTCCCGCACGAATTTGCCGCGCGGATGCTGATAGAACGGCACCGGGAGATCGTGACCGAACCCTTCGGCGATGCGCGCGTCCAACTCTTCGAGCATCACGCCGGTCACCGCTGGCATGTCGAGTTGCTTGGCCTCGTCGAGCGTCATCCAGACCAGTTCGACCAGTTCGGCATCCGGCCCGGTGATGCCCTCGACCCGGTGCGCGACAGCGCTGGCATCGGCGGTGAAGAACCGCGCATCGAAGCGTCGATTGCGTCCAGGCGGCGTGATGGCGCGGCCAACGAAGCGCAGCGTACTCAGATCGGGCAACAGGTCGGCCGCGGCAAACGCCGTCCAGGGGCCTTCCGGGACCTTGGCCGTGGGCTTGTGGGGTGCGCCCAGCATCAAGCCGGTTTCCTCGAAGGTTTCGCGGATCGCGGCGAGAGCGAACGCGCGCGCCTTCACGGCGCTCGGCCGCTGCATCCGTTTCATCAGTTGAATCTCGGCCTGGGCATGCAGCGGTTTTGCCACCGGCATGAGACGATCGACGGGGTCGACGCGACCGCCGGGAAAAACGTAACGGCCCGGCATGAACTTGTGACGGGTGTGACGCTTGCCGAGCAGAACCTTGGGAGCGCGACCTGAGCGATCGACCAGGATCAGCGTCGCGGCGTCCTTCGGCCGGACATAGGGATGGGTGAGATCGCGTTCGACCTCATTCATTCGCTGCACGTATTGATTCATTCGCTCGATCTGCTCGGCCCGCCTGTCACTCATCGTCGTCGCTTCCTGCCGGTTTCACGCACCGCACGCCGGTTCTGCCCGCCCGCGGAACCCTTGCGAGCGGAACGCGCCGGGGTCCGGCCATCCTTATTATAACGGCCCTCCGTCAGGAGTTCGAATCGCAGCGCCCCCGCGACTGGCGCAGCCTCAACCAGGCGGACGGTCACTCGATCCCCCAGACGATGGCTCGCACCGCTTTGGTCGCCGACCATGGCGTGCAGGCTCTCGTGATAACGGAAGTACTCGTCCCCAATGGTGCGGGCCGGAATGAAATCCGTCTGCTCCGGTGTCGTCGAGTTTCACAAACAATCCGGCACGCGTCACGCCGGAGATGTGCCCCTCGAAGGTTGCACCGATCCGGTCGGCGAGAAAATGCGCGAGCAGGCGGTCGAAGGTCTCGCGTTCCGCTTTCATGGCGCGGCGTTCGGAAGCCGAAATCGTTGCCGAGATTTCGCCGAGCGACGCTGGGTCCATTTGCTCGGGTAAACCATCCCGTCCAAGTCCATGCGCGCGGATGAGCGCGCGATGCACCACCAGATCGGCATAGCGCCGGATCGGGGAGGTGAAATGCGCGTAGCGCCGCAGGTTCAGGCCGAAATGGCCGTAATTCTCGGCCGCGTATTCGGCCTGGGCCTGCGTCCGCAGCACCACGTCGTTGACCAGCTTTTCGACCTCGCGGCCCTTCACCCGTTCCAGGATGCCGTTGAACTGCGCCGCGCGGAGCGCGCCGCTTTTCGGCAGCGACAGATCGAGGCTCTGGAGGAATTCGCGCAACGCATTGACCCGTTCGGGATCCGGCTCGTCGTGTACGCGGTAGATCAACGGTACGCGGGCGCGTTCCAGCGCTTCCGCCGCGGCCACGTTGGCGAGGATCATGAATTCCTCGATCAGCCGGTGCGAATCGAGCCGCTCCGGTGTGATCACGCGGTCGACGGTGTTGTGGGCGGTCAGGACGAGCTTGCGCTCCGGTAGGTCGAGATCGAGCGGTGCGCGATCGTCCCGCGCACGCTTGAGGGCGCGGTACGCCGCATAAAGCGGCTCCAGGATCGAGGCCAGCAGCGGTCCGGTGGCGTCGTCGGGCCATCCATCCATCGCGGCTTGAACCTGGGCGTAGTGCAGCCTGGCGGCGGAGCGCATCAACACGCGGTGAAAGCTGTGACTGCGCTTGCGGCCGTCGGCGCCGACGATCATGCGGATCGCGAGCGCGGCGCGGTCTTCGCTTGGCCGGAGCGAGCACAGGTCGTTGGAGATTCGCTCGGGCAGCATCGGCACCACTTGATCTGGAAAGTAGACCGAGTTGCCGCGGATGAGCGCCTCACGGTCCATCGCGGTGCCGGGCCGCACGTAATGCGCGACGTCCGCGATCGCCACCGTGAGCACGAAGCCTCCGTAGTTCTGCGGATCGCTGTCTGGAGCTGCGTGAACCGCGTCGTCATGATCCTTGGCATCGGCCGGATCGATGGTGACAAGCGGCAGCGACCGCCAATCCTCACGGCCCGCCAGGGTCGCTGGGGTTGCGGCTTCCGCTTCCCTCAAGGTTGCGGGTGGAAAGATATGCGGAATGCCGTGAGCGTGGATCGCGATCAGGCTTGTGGCGCGTTCCGACTTGAGCGATCCGAGCTTTTCCTTGACCCGCGCCGTCGCCAAGCCATAGCCGCTGCGCGCGGCGACTTCGGCCGAAACGAGATCGCCATCGGCGGCTTCCAGGCTGGCACCAGGTGGAATGGCGAGTTCGCGGCCGAGCTGCTTCTTGTCCACCGGAACCAGCCGGCCGCCGCCGTCCGGCAAGGCGCGGAAGATGCCGAGAACGCGCTGCTTCGCGCGATCGATCAGCTTGATGATGCGGCCCGTATGCCGGATGTGCTCGCCCTCGTCGCCGGCGGCTTCGGTGCGCAACAGCGCCCGGTCGCCGATGCCGCCGACTTCAGCCGGCCGTGCGCGCCGCGGCGTATGAATGCGGATTTTCGGCGGATCGCCGTGCGCATCCTCGTCCCACTCGACCGGAACCGCAATCAGTTCGCCGTCGCGGTCACGCTCGGTAATGTCGGCGAGAACGACTTCCGGAAGCATCCCCGGCTGATGCAGCTTCTTGCGGCGGCGTTCCAAACGGCCTTCGTCGGCGAGTTCGCGCAGCATCTGTTTGAGCCGAGCGCGATCGGCATTCTTGAGATTGAAAGCGCGAGCGATCTCACGCGTGCCAACCTTCCCGGGCTGCTTACCGATGAAGCTCAGCAGATCGTCTTTGGAGGGGAGCGATGGGACGGCGCGTTTCACATCCGTAAATTAGCTACGGCCGAGCCGATCCGCCAGGATCAGCCGGCCTTGCCGGCTTTGGCCTTGCGGACCATCTTGCCTTCGGCCGCCGGCGCGGACGCGGGCTTGGCGGCCGGTTTGGATTTCGGCGCCTTGCGGGCTGCGCGGCGAGGCGGTGCCGCCGTGGTCTTGGCGGCGCCGTTCAAGCTCTCGGGCTTGGTTGCCGAGGCCTTCTTACCGGCGGGGGCTTTCTTGCCAGCGGACTTCTTGCCGCCACCGCGCGCGGCACGAGCGTCGAGGAGCGGGATGGCCTGCTCCAGCGTGATGGCTTCAGGAGCGATGTCGGCGGGGAGGGTAGCATTGACCCCGGCATGGCTGACGTAGGGTCCGTAGCGGCCGCTTTTCACGACCACCGGCCCGCCTTTGTCGGGATGCTCGCCCAGTGCTCGCCCCGGGTCGGCGCCAAAGCGGCCCTTGCGCGGACCTTGAGTCTTCTTCTCTTCGATCAGTGTCACCGCGCGGTTGAGGCCGACGGTGAGGACGTCTTCGTCCGCGGTCAGATTGGCGTAGGTCTTGCCGTGCTGGACATAGGGGCCGAAGCGGCCAATGCCGGCCAGGATCGGTTCGCCATCTTCGGGATGCTTGCCGACCGTCACGCGGCAATGACAGGAGGCCGAGCGCGCGGTCGAGTTCGATATCGTCAGGCGACACGCCCTTCGGCAGACCGGCGCGCTTGGGCTTCTCCGCCTTGCCTTCGGCGTCCTGGGTGGGCTCGCCGAGCTGCACGTAAGGACCGAACCGGCCCGAGCGGACCGTGACCTCGAGCCCGGTCGCCGGGTCGAGTCCGAGCTTCCTCATGCCGCCGTCGCCGTTGCCGCTTCCGGCCGCCAACTGACGGGTATAACGGCACTCGGGATAGTTCGTGCAGCCGATAAAGCCACCGAAACGCCCGAGCTTGAGCGAGAGCTTGCCGCTTTCGCAGTTCGGGCACTTTCGCGGATCGGTGCCGTCGGGACGCGGCGGGAACAGGTGCGGCGCCAGCATCTCGTCAAGCGTGTCGATGACCTGCGCGATGCGCAGTTCCTTGATGTCGCCGACCGCGGCGGTGAAATCGCGCCAGAAGTCGCGCAGCAGTTCGCGCCAGGCGATCTCGTTGTTGGAGATGCGGTCGAGCTGTTCTTCGAGGCCGGCGGTGAAGTCGTATTCGACGTAGCGCGCGAAGAAGCTTTCCAGGAACGCGGTCAGCACGCGGCCTTTGTCTTCCGGGATCAGGCGCTTCTTGTCGATGCGGACGTAGCCGCGATCCTTCAGCACCTGCAGGATCGACGCGTAGGTCGAGGGCCGGCCGATGCCGAGTTCTTCCATACGCTTGACCAGCGACGCTTCCGAATAGCGCGGCGGCGGCTCGGTGAAGTGTTGGTTGGCGTCGATCCGGCGCTTTTCGAGCGGCTCTCCGGCGCTCATCTCCGGCAGACGCTTGGATTCATCGTCGTCGGCGGACGGATCGTCCATGTCCTCGTGATAGAGCGTGAGGAAGCCGTCGAACTTGATCACCGTGCCGGTGGCGCGCAGGTCGATCATGCGGGCTGCCGACCTTGGCGGCGATGTCCGCGGTCGTGCGCTCGAGCTCGGCGGATTCCATCTGGCTTGCGACCGTGCGCAGCCAGATCAGCTCGTAGAGCTTGGCCTGGTCGGGATCGAGCACGCGAACGGACCTGCCGCGGGCGGCGGGCCGGATCGGTCGGGCGGACCGCCTCGTGCGCTTCCTGCGCGTTCTTCGCCTTGGTCTGATACTCGCGTGGCGAGGAGGGCAGGTAGCGGTTGCCGTAATCGCCACCGATCAGCTTGCGCGTCGCGGTGATGGCTTCGGGCGCGATCTGCACGCCGTCGGTTCGCATATAGGTAATGAGACCGACGGTTTCGCCGTCGATGTCGACGCCCTCATAGAGGCGCTGCGCGACCCGCATGGTATGGGCGGGCGCAAAGCCGAGCTTGCGGCTCGCTTCCTGCTGCAGGGTCGAGGTCGTGAACGGCGGTGGCGGATTGCGCCGGGCCGGCTTGGCCTCGATGTTGGCCACAGAGAAGGCGGCCGTTTCCAGGGCCTTCTTGAACGCCTCGGCTTCGGCGCCGGTGCCGATATCGAGGCGCTGGATCTTCTTGCCGTCGGCGCCGACGAGGCGGGCCTCGAACGTCTCCTGTCGCGGGGTCGCGAGCGTCGCCACCAGCGACCAGTATTCGCGTGCGACAAATTTCTCGATTTCGAGCTCGCGGTCGCTGACCAGCCGCAGCGCGACCGACTGCACCCGGCCGGCCGAGCGGGCGCCGGGAAGCTTGCGCCAGAGCACCGGCGACAGGTTGAAGCCGACCAGGTAGTCGAGCGCACGCCGGGCGAGATAAGCATCGACCAGCGCCTGGTCGATGGCGCGCGGGTGCTTCATCGCGTCGAGCACGGCCTGCTTGGTGATGGCGTTGAACACCACCCGCTCGACGGTGTGTTGTTTGAGTGCGTGCTTCTCCTTCAGAACCTCGAGCACATGCCAGGAGATCGCCTCGCCCTCGCGGTCCGGGTCGGTCGCCAGGATCAGCTTGTCGGCGCCCTTCATCGCCTTGGCGATGTCGTTCAGCCGCTTCTCGGATTTGTCGTCGACCTCCCAGATCATGCGGAAGTCATGCTCGGGATCGACCGAGCCGTCCTTCGCGGGCAGGTCACGGACATGCCCGAACGAGGCCAGCACCTCGTAGTCCCGCCCGAGATACTTGTTGATCGTCTTGGCTTTGGCGGGCGATTCGACGACGACGATCTTCATGCATTACCAATGAGTTACGGGCTAAGTCCCGGGGACTGTGACGGCCTGACTCGGCCGCCCGTGCCGGGCGATATGGGGGTAGCACCCCCTCCCTGTCAAATGCGAGGGCCTTTGCCAGGCAAGGGCCGCTCACAACTAAAAGATGCAATATTGCATTAATGCGTCTTTTAAGATACGCGTTCATGGGTCTTCAAGGGTAGCGATGGCGGACGGAACTACAGCGGAACTGACGGACCCGGCGGCGGTCGCAAACTACGTGGCGACTATGACCGCTGAGCTATCCATTCTCGCCCATCAACACGGGTTCGAAGCCCTCGGATTTCTGCTGGAGATGGCGCACCTGGAGGCCGAGAACGCCGCCCACAAATTGGGTGGGGCCGCCGGGGAAGGGCAGGGCGACTAGACTAGCCGGATGCGCGGCACGCTACAGCAGCGAGACAAGGCCGCCGCCGTGGCGCTCCAGCCGGCCGGCAAGCTCGAGCTCCAGCAGGACCGTGCGCACGATCGCGGGCGAACTCCCTGACAGCCGAACCAGGTCGTCGATGGAAACAGGGGTCGGACCGAGTAGACCGGTGATGCGGGCGCGCTCGTCCGCCGCCGGTTCCCCGCCGGACGGCGGTTCAGCGTCCGGTTCCTCCGCCGGCAGATCAAGCGTCTGGCCCAGGATCGGCCGCAGCACGACAATGACATCGTTGGCTTCCGTGACCAGCGTCGCCCCCTGCTTGAGCAGGCTGTTCGTCCCTTCCGCGCGCGGATCGAGCGGCGAGCCCGGCACTGCGAACACCTCACGGCCCTGTTCGAGCGCCATCCGCGATGTGATCAGCGAGCCGGAGCGCCGCGCGGCCTCTACGACCACGACGCCGACGGCAAGGCCCGAAATCAGGCGGTTGCGGCGCGGGAAATCGCGGGCGCGCGGCTCCCAGCCCATCGGCATTTCGGAGACCGCGGCCCCGGTTGTCAGCATGTCCTCGAGAAGACCGGCATGTTCGGCGGGATAGATGCGATCATGACCGCCGGCCAGGACGGCGACCGTGCCGGTTGCCTTGCTCGCTCGATGAGCCGCGGCGTCGATGCCGCGCGCCAGACCTGACACGACTACGAAACCCGCCTCGCCAAGTTCGCGGGCAAGTTGCTCGGCAAACCGTAATCCGGCCGCCGAGGCATTGCGCGCTCCAACCATCGCGACCATCGGCAAGGTCAGGGCCGCGGCATTTCCCCGGACCGCCAGCAGCGGCGGAGCGTCATCGATCATTTGCAGGCGGCGCGGATAGTCGGGCTCGCCGAGCGCGACGAAAACAACACCCAGTGATTTCGCTGCCTTGATCTCGCGTTCTGCATCCTCACGTGGATAGATCCGTGCGGCGCCTGAAGCCCCGCCCCGGCGCGCGAGATCGGGCAGGGCAGCAAGTGCGGCGCGCGCGCCGCCATAGTGATTGACGAGCGCACGAAAAGTCCGCGGGCCGACATTGTCGCTGCGGATGAGGCGCAGCCAGTCGAGCCGTTGCTCGGCGGTCAGGCGGACCCCTTCGCCTTCTTTGCCGTTCATGTCGCCCCGCGGATCGGAAATGCCCGCGATCAGCATCGCGCACGGCACGGGTGACTACAACCGCAAATAGAACGTCGACGGTCTGCTGAACTCAGGTGTGGGAGGAGGAGGGGCGCCCGCCGATCCGGTCTTCGGTCCCGGCGATGAGGCGCGTGATGTTGGTGCGATGCATGATCCAGAGCAGAGCGGTGAGGAGTGCGAAGAGCACCGCCTCCGGCCGTTCGCCGAGCGCCAGGAGCACGCCGGGCGTGGCGAAACTCGCCACCAGTGCGGCGAGCGAGGAGTAGCGCGTGAGTGCGGCGGTCGCGAGCCAGATCAGGCACATCGCAATCCCGGCAGGCCAGGCGAGCCCGAACAGCACGCCGATATACGTGGCGACGCCCTTGCCGCCCTTGAACTTCAGCCACACCGGAAAGAGATGCCCGAGAAATGCGCCCGCCGCGGCGAAGAGCGCAGGCTCACGGCCGTAGAAGTGCCGCACGATCAATACCGCCAGCGTGCCTTTGAGCGCATCGCCGATGAGCGTCGCGGCCGCAAGGCCCTTGTGACCGGTGCGCAAAACATTGGTGGCGCCGATATTGCCGGAGCCGATCGAGCGGATGTCCTGCGTGCCGGCCAGCCGCGTGAGGATCAGCCCGAACGGGATCGAGCCCAGCAGATAGCCGAACGCCAATGCCGTCGCGTAGGTCCATGAGTGCGACCAGTCGAGCGCTTGCAGCATGGCTCAAACGTATTCGTAGACGGTGCGGCCGGCAACGATGGTGCGGATCACCCGGCCCTGCAGCTTCGCCTCGTCGAACGGCGTGTTCTTGCATTTCGACTTGAGTTCGGTCGGATCGAGTACCCATGGAACGTCGAGATCGAGCACGATGACGTCGGCCGCACTTCCCGGCCGGAGCGTGCCGGCCGGCAGGCCAAGCAGTTCGGCGGGTGTGCTCGACATCGCCTTGATCAGCGTCATGATCGGCAACTCGCCGGAGTGCACGAGACGAAGGCCCGCGGACAGCATGGTTTCGAGCCCGACTGCGCCGTGGCTCGCCTCCGCGAACGGCAGGCGCTTGCCTTCGACATCCTGTGGGTTGTGATCGGACATCACGACGTCGATCAACCCGGATGCCAAGGCCGCGACCAAGGCGGTGCGATCCTCCTCAGCGCGTAGCGGCGGGCTGAGCTTGAGGAAGGTGCGGTAAGGTCCGACGTCGATTTCGTTCAGGGTGAGATGGTTGATCGACGCTGACGCGGTCACGCGCAGCCCGCCATCCTTCGCGCGCCGCAGTACATCGAGCGCTTCGGCGCACGTCAGCGATGCGGCGTGGTAGCGGCTTCCGGTCAGCGCCACGAGCCGCATGTCACGCTCGAACATGATCGTCTCGGCGGTGCGCGGCACGCCGGCCAGTCCGAGCCGGGCGGCGAACTCGCCCTCGTTCATCACGCCTTCGCCAACGAGGTCGGGATCTTCGGTGTGATGCACGATCAGCGCGTCGAAATCGCGGGCATAGGTGAGCGCGCGGCGCATCACCTGCGCGTTGGTGACGCTCCTGGCGCCGTCGGTGAACGCGATGGCGCCGGCGGCCTTGAGCAGGCCGATTTCGGTCATCTCGGCGCCTTCGAGCCCCTTGGTCAACGCCGCCATAGGGTGGACGTGCACGATCGCGGTGTCGCGGGCGCGGCGCAGGATGAAATCCACGATCGCCGGATCGTCGATGGCGGGCGTGGTGTCGGGCTGACAGACGATGGTGGTGACGCCGCCGGCCGCCGCCGCCTGGCTCGCCGATCCGATTGTCTCGCGATATTCCGCACCTGGCTCGCCGACAAAGGCGCGCATGTCGACCAGGCCCGGCGTTACCATCCGGCCTCTGCAGTCGATGATCTCGGTACCTTCGGGAACGCCCGCGGCGCCAATGCCGCGCTTGGCTTCGCGGATCACGCCGTCGGCGATCAGCAGGTCGCCATCGATCTCGAGATCGCGCGACGGGTCGAGGATGCGCGCATTGGCCAGCAGGATCGGCCGCTCGGACAGCATGCGGTCACGCATTCGGTAGGTTCCGCGAGAGCGCTTCCAGCACCGCCATGCGCACCGCCACGCCCATCTCGACCTGCTCGCGGATGAGCGACTGCGCCCCGTCCGCCACCGCAGTGTCGATCTCGACGCCCCGGTTCATCGGTCCCGGGTGCATGACCAGGGCGTCAGGCTTTGCGTAGGCGAGCTTCTTCTGGTCGAGGCCGAAATAGTGGAAGTATTCCTGCGTCGAGGGCACGAACGAGCCGTTCATCCGCTCCCGTTGCAGGCGCAGCATCATGACGATGTCGGCGTCCCGCAATCCCTCGCGCATGTCGCGCGTGACCTCGACCCCGAAGCGCTCGATCCCCGGTGGCAACAGTGTCGAAGGCGCGACGACGCGCACGCGCGCGCCGAGTGCGTTGAGCAGAATGATGTTGGAGCGCGCCACCCGCGAATGCAGGATGTCGCCGCAGATCGTGACGACAAGCCGCTCGATGCGGCCTTTGGCACGCCGGATGGTCAAGGCGTCGAGCAGGGCCTGGGTCGGATGCTCGTGCGAGCCGTCGCCGGCATTGATCACCGAGCAGTCGACTTTCCGGGCGAGAAGCTCGACCGCCCCGGAGGCATGATGGCGCACCACGATCAGGTCCGGGCGCATCGCGTTGAGCGTGACGGCGGTATCGATCAGCGTTTCGCCCTTGCGCATGGACGAGGAGCCGACCGACATGTTCATGACGTCGGCGCCGAGGCGCTTGCCGGCCAGTTCGAAGGACGCCTGGGTCCGGGTCGAGACTTCGAAGAACAGATTGATCAGCGTGCGTCCACGCAGCGACGCGCGCTTCTTGTCGATCTGACGGTTGAGTTCGACGTATTCCTCGGCGAGGTCGAGCAGGCCCAAAATCTCGTCACGCGACAATCCGTCGATCCCCAGCAGGTGCCGCT
Source organism: uncultured Alphaproteobacteria bacterium (assembly GCA_963807865.1). Lineage (GTDB taxonomy): Bacteria > Pseudomonadota > Alphaproteobacteria > Rhizobiales > Xanthobacteraceae > VAZQ01. The sequence goes on from CAWEDK010000039.1 coordinate 209,617, forward strand.
GGCCGAGGACGAAGGAGGACTTTTGGGCGATGGTCATTAAAGCCGGTTCTATAGGCTCGGCTGCCCCTGCGGGCAAGGCCGGCGGGCAACGCTCCACAACTTGCCCAAAGCGTCGCCGGAAGCCAGGAACCAGCCAGTCTTCATTCGATCTTGATGCCGGCCTCGCGAACCACCTTTTCCCACTTGGCGATGTCCGCCTTGATCTGCTCGCTGAACTCCGCGGGCGTGCTGCCGACCGGTGCGAACCCGAATGCAGCCAAACGTTGCCGGGTCTCGGGCTGAGCGACGATCCGGGCGAGCTCCTTAGACAGCATCTCGACAATGGCGGCAGGCGTCGCGGCGGGTGCGACGACGCCGATGATCAGTTCGGTCTCCTGATTGGGAAACCCGCTCTCGGCCAACGTCGGCACGTCCGGGACGATCGGCGATCGCTGGTCGCTGGTGACCGCCAGGGCGCGCAGCTTGCCGTCCTTGATGAACGGTGTGGCGGAAGGCAGCCCGATATAGGCCACGAGCGTATGACCCGCGACGGTCGACGTGAGGATCGGGGCCGCTCCGGGAAACGGCACGCGGGTGATGTCGAGCTTCAGGCCGAGCTTGAACAAGCGCTCGCTGGTGAGCAGGTTCTGCCCGAGGCTCATCGACGCGAAGCTGTATTTTGCCGGTTCGGCGCGTGCGAGCGCGACGAACTCCCGCATGGTCTTGGCCGGGACCGAGGGGTGCAGCAGCACGACCGACGGCGACGACGAGACGATGCTGATCGGTGCAAAATTCTTGACCGCGTCGTACTGGACGTTCTTGGAAATCACCGGCGTGATCGCGAGGTCGTTGGTGACGAACATCAACGTGTAGCCGTCGCCCGCGGCGGCAGCCGCCATCGCAGCGCCGCGCGCCCCGCTCGCTCCGGTGACATTCTCGACGTAGAACTGCTGGCCGAGGGCTTCGCTGAGCTTTTGCGCAGCGAGCCGAGCGATCACGTCGGTCGGCCCGCCGGCCGGGTAGGGGACAATGACACGCACCGAGCGGGCCGGATAACCGCTTGTGGATGTTTGTGCTTGGCTGGTGCCGGCAAGAGTAAGCAGCAGTAGACAGGCGCCGAGATAGGCGAGCGCGCGTTTCATTTCCGCCCTCGTTTTTTTGCGTTTCCTCCACGCCATTCTGCGCCTTCGTCCCTGAACCGTCGAGTGGACGATTGGGCCTGCGACCACGCGAACCCTGGCGATGTTGGGCCTGACTAAAAAAGGCTGGCGATGGCGATCGCCACCGGCATGGTGAAGATGGCCAGCATGGTCTGCACTGTCAGAATCTGCGCGAGCAGCACGGCGTCGCCACCCATCTGCCGTGCCATGACGTAAGATCCGGGCGGCGCCGGCACCGCGGAACAGCATGCGACGACCGCGAGACTTGGACCGGTGACGCCGAACAGCAAGCCGAGCGAGATGGCCAGCGTCGGCATCAGCAGGAGCTTGAGCGCGGTCGTCAGGAGAATCGCCGGCGAGGGGCGGATCAGGCCGGCAATCTGCAGGCCGGCGCCGACGCTCAACAGGCCGCAGGCCAACGACGCCCGTCCGAGGGCGTCCGCAAAGGCATGGAGCGGCCCCGGGAGCGGCAAGCCCAACACGTTGAGCAGGAGGCCAGCCATGCACGACCAGATCAACGGATTCGCCAACAGCGCGCCGGCAATCGCGGGCCCGGTGCGCGGATGCTCCGAGGCGAAACGGGCAAGCGACCAGACGTTGATCACGTTGAGCACGGGGATCATCGCGACGATCGCAACCGATGCCAGCGCCACGCCCAGCGAATCGAACAAGCTGGCTGACAGGACCAGTGCGACGAACGTGTTCCAGCGTGTCGCCCCCTGCATGATCGAGGTGAACGCCGGTCCGCCGATCGCATAGCGTGCGGCAAGCCACGGTCGCAACGCGAGACAGAGCCCGGCCATCAGCAGGATGGCCAGGAAGAGTGCTCCGCCGACGCCGAGGACCGGCACCCGTGAAAGGTCTGCGCGCGCCAGCGTGTCGATGATCAGTGCCGGGAACAGGATGTAATATGTCAGCCGCTCGATTCCATTCCACTGCATCTCATCCGGCAGAATCGTGCGGCGGAGCCAGAATCCGGCGACGATCAGCAGAATGACAGGAAGGAGAGCGGAAAAGGCGGCCAGCATCGGGAACCCGCGGGGAGCGTTTCTCTTACCCGCTGGTGCCCGCAGCGTCGAGGTGGCGCAGCCGGTCGAGCGCACCCTGCAGAATGAACGCCGCGGCGTGTTGGTCGATCACCTCGGCGCGCCGCGCCCGTGACATGTCGGCTGCGATCAACTCTCGCTCGACCGCGACGGTGGAGAGCCGCTCATCCCAAAGCGCGATCGGTAGTTCGGTCAACCGGGCGAGGTTGCGGGCGAACGCGCGAGTCGACTGGGCGCGAGGGCCTTCACTGCCGTCCATGTTGATGGGCAAGCCTAAGACGAAGGCGACCGCTTTGCGTTCGTTGGCAAGCGCGATGAGGCGCTTGGCATCGGCGGTGAAGTTGGTCCGCGTGATAGTCTCGACGCCGGTCGCGAGCCTGCGGTCAGGATCGCTGGCGGCGACCCCGATGGTCTTGGTGCCGAGATCAAGCCCCACCAACGTGCCGCGGCCGGGCAGATGCTCGGCCGCCTGGACCAACGGAAGGATGGGTGCCGCCATCGCTGACGCCTAGCATGGGCCAGTGACAACGGCGAGCACCGGGAACGTGAAACACCCCCGCTGAAGCCTCAGGTATTGGGCGGCGGCGCAAAGAAACAACGCCGGGTGCCATCCGGCCGCTTGCAGCGCCAGTAGGCCCCGTCCGGCGACGGCTGCGCCTCCGGTTCCGGAACGCGCTCGTCATAGAACTCCCGGTGCCCGTTGCCCTCGATCGTGCCCCATCCGCTCAAGGCATAGCCCGACGATGTAAGCGTCACTGATTTCGGGTCCATCATGGCGCAGTCGCCAACGCCGCAGCACCATTCGCCAGCGGCGTTCCGATGTCCGCCGCGCGAAATCCAGCTATCGTGGGCGAAAAGGCTCGGTGCAACGATGACGAGGGAGGCGAGTGCGAGCAAAAGCCTGGCAAGGCATCCGAACATGGGCAAAAGTCCCTTTCGTTTGTCCCGGCAGGCTATCGATCAGTCCGTCAACGTGGACTCCTTGGGTCAATTTGGGTTGGTTTCGTGCGCCCCAGCAACCCGGCTGAACCGCTCAAGAGCGGCGTCAGCGCCGAGTAGCACCCGAATCAACCTCCTGATCCGTCAGGGTAAAGCAACACTTGTGCGACGCAAAACAAGAATTATTGCAATGCAGCAATAGCGGCTGCGCGGGGGTCGTTGTCCTGACACTGAAAAAGTGCTCAGTCTGCATGCTTCAAATGCGTCGAATTCATTTTCCCGGCTCGTTTTTGGCACGGCGGATGATCGACAAGGCGCAAGCAGGAGGGCGACATGCGAATGACTTTGTTGGGCGGTCTTACGGTGCTGTCGATCGTCGCGATGGGCAGTGTGCGGGACGCGGCGGCGGCCGAAATCAAGGTGTTGACCGCGGGCGCGTTCAAGCAGGTGCTGCTCGCGCTCGTGCCGGAGTTCGAGAAGCAGACCGGCCACAAGGTGATTGTCGAGAACGAGACGGTTGGCGCGCTGACCAAACGGATTGACGGCGGTGAGGCATTCGACGTCGCGGTCCTCACGCCGCGGGCCGTCGACGATCTTGCCGGCAAGGGCAAGTTCGCCGCCGGCAGCCGGCAGAATCTCGCGCGCGTCGGTGTCGGTGTCGTCGTCAAGGACGGGACGCCCAAGCCGGATATCAGTTCGGTCGATGCCTTCAAGAAGGCGCTGATCGCGGCCAAGTCGGTCGCCTATATCGATCCGGCGGCTGGCGGTTCGAGCGGCATCTATGTCTCCGGATTGCTCGACAAGCTGGGCATCGCCGGCGAGGTGAAGCCGAAGGCCAAGCTGATCCACGGCGGAGCCGTCGCCGAGCACATCGCGCGCGGCGAAGCTGAGGTGGGCATCCATCAGATCAGCGAGATCCTGCCCGTGAAGGGCATCGTGCTGGTCGGTCCGCTGCCGGCTGAGATTCAGAACTTCACCGTCTATGCCGCCGGTCTCAGCGCCAACGCCAAGCAGGCGGAAGCAGCCAAGGCACTGATCAAGGCGCTGACCGGCCCGGCCGCCGCTGACGTGCTCAAGTCCAAGGGCATGGAGCCGGCACAATCGTGAGCCGGCGATGGCCGTCGCGGTAAGGGCACTGTTCTTCGATGTGTTCGGCACGCTGGTGGACTGGCGCACCAGCATCGCACGCGAGGCCGAGCACATTCTCGCGCCGCTCGGCCATTCGCTCGATTGGCATGCCTTCGCCGACGCCTGGCGTTCCGAATATCAGCCGGCGATGGACGAGGTACGCTCGGGCCGCATCCCGTTCTGCAAGCTCGACGTGCTGCACCGGCACAACCTCGAGCGCATCCTGCCGCGCTTCGGCATTTCCGGTGTCGCAGAACCGGCGATGCAGAACCTCAATCTGGCATGGCATCGCCTCGATGCTTGGCCCGACGTGCCGCCTGGGCTGGCGCGGCTGAAACAACGCTTCTGGCTCGCGCCGGTCTCGAACGGCAACATCTCGCTGATGGTCGACCTGGCGCGCCGCAACAGCCTGCCCTGGGACGCCATCCTGGGTTCGGAGGTGGCGCGCGATTTCAAGCCCAAGCCGCGTGTCTATCTCGCCGCCTGCGAAGCCTTCGACCTGCCGCCCGGCGACTGCATGATGGTCGCCGCGCACAGCAACGACCTGACGCATGCGGCGAGCTGCGGCCTGCGTACGGCGCACATTGCTCGGCCCCACGAACATGGCCCGGGCACGGGCGAGCCGGCGCCGAAGGTGCCGGTCGACGTCTCCGCCGTCAGTCTCGAAGACTTGGCGACGAGGCTGAATGTGTGAAGCGCGGCGTTACTTGGCGGTCGTCAAGCCAGCGGCCTTCGCCACCTTCGTCCATTTTTCGATTTCGCTCTTGATCCGTCCGGCGAACTCGTCAGGTGTGTTGCCGACCGGGTCCGCGCCCTCGCGCGCCATCCGGGCACGGACCTCGGGTGTGTTGAGCATTTGCACCAGTTCGTGGTTGATCTTGGCGATGATGTCTTTGGGCGTGCCCGCTGGCGCGAAAACGCCCTGCCACGAATTGATCTCGTAATCCGGGAAGCCCAGTTCGGCGATGGTTGGCACCTCGGGCAGATAGGGCAGCCGTTGCGCGGTGGTGACCGCGAGCACGCGCAATGTCCCGTTCCGCACGTGCTGCAAGGAGGCCGGCACCAAGCTGAAATAGACCTTCACATGCCCGCCGATGATGGCGTTCGCTACCTCTGCGTTGCCCTTGAACGGGACGTGAACCAGGTCGATCCCGGCCATCGTCTTGAACATCTCACCGGCGAGATGCGGCGAAGTGCCGTTGCCGGCGGAGGCATAGTCGAGTCCGCCCGGCATGGAGCGGGCGAGCGCGATGAACTCCTTGAGATTGGTCACCGGCATCGAGGCGTGCACCACCAGCATCAGCGGTAAGGAAGCAAGCTCGGTGATCGGCGCGAAGTCTTTGATGGAGTCGTACGGCAGCTTTTGCAGGGCTGGGGTGATGGCAAAGCCGATCGTGCTCACCAGCAGGGTGTGGCCATCGGGCGGCGCCTTGGCGACGATCCCGGTCCCGATCGTACCGCCGCTGCCGGGGCGGTTGTTGACCACCACGGTCGCGCCCCAGCTTTCGGTGAAGCGCTGCGATATCAGCCGGGCGATATTATCGGTGGTGCCGCCGGCGGTGAAGGGAACGACGAGATCGATCTGCTTCTTCGGGTAGGGCTGCGCCGTTGACGGCAAGCCGCCGACCAGCGTCACACACACAATGGAGCCGACCACGCATCCTGCGAGTCGCATCGTCTCGTCCTCCCTATGGGACGATCACCCTGGGCACTTATGAAGTACGGCCTTGTAGGTGTTGTCCTGGTCCGCGAAATCGAGCGTGTTGCTGTCGCGGATGGTGAAGCTCACCTCACCCAGCATCACGGCGCCGCCCGGTCCCTTGCATTCGACATGGACGAAGAACTTGTTGCCCTCGCGCTTACGGTCCCGGATCGTGCAGATCCCGAACACCGAGGATTCGATTTCTTTCAGGCTGATTTTCACGCGTGAGACGTTGGTATCCGAACTGTCGCCCTTACAGATCTGGTTTTCCGTGTAGGTGCCCGCGATGGCAAAATCCTCCTCGGCCCCCAGCGGTGCGGCGGCCAACCCCAGGGCCACGGCAAGTCCAAACATCGCACCCAGGGACTTCATCGCCTTCCTCTCCTCCACACCGCCCGCATCACAATATCGCCTTTCGCGCGAGTGTAATAAGTCTTCGACTCGTGGCCAACGGGCAATTTGGTTTTCGGCATTCTCCGGGTGCGTCGACTTGACAGGTGACAGGGATACGCAAGTGGAGGGATTGACCGGAAACTTGGTGCCCATCCCGCTGGTCGATGCGCGCGCCAGCGGGCCGGTCGGTCACGCAATCGAAGGACAGGCGCGTGCCCGAGCGTTGCATGACGACTGCCTGACTTGGCTGCCGCGGGCCGTCCAGTTGCTGTTACCGGTGATGGACAGCGCGTCGCGCCGATGGCTGCGGCGTTCGTCCTCGCCCTATATCGGGGAGATCGACGCCATTGCTCAGGCGCTCGATTTGTCCGGGATCTGGTTTCTCAATGGCAGTTATGAGTGGGGCTGCACTGCGCTCGCCCGCGACGAGGGCGGCGTGCCCTGGATCGCCCGGACCCTCGACTGGCCGTTTCCCGGCCTTGGCCGCCATGTCGAGGTCGCGCGCATGCAGGGGGAGGGCGGCGAATTCTATGGCGTCACATGGCCGGGTTATGTCGGCGTGCTGACCGCGATGGCGCCGGGGCGCTTTGCGGCGGCGATCAATCAGGCGCCGCTTTGGCGCCGGACGCGAGCCCCGTGGCTGCGCCCGGCGGACATCGCATTGAACGCGGTGCGGACGTGGCGCATTCGCTCGGTCTCCGCCCGATCATCTGCTGCGCGATGTGTTCGAGACCTGCCGGAATTTTGCCGAGGCCAAGCAAAAGCTGGAGCGGACGCCAATTGCGCGGCCGGTCATTTTCACGCTGGCAGGCTGCGATGCCGGCGAACGCTGCGTCATCGAGCGCACCGAAGACAGCTTTGCAACCCGGACAGAAAACACCTCGGCCGCAAACGATTGGTGGCAGAGCACGTCGCCGTGGGAGGCCCGTGTGAGTTCCGCGGTCATGCTGACCCGCACATATGAAGAAGCGGCCGCCAACAGCCGCCTGCGGCGCGAGACCCTCGCGGCATGGACGTCATCGCTGGCCGGCGCTGGGTTCGCCTGGGTCACACCGCCGGTGCTCAATCCGTTCACGCGGATGGCGGTGGAGATGTGTCCGGCCAACGGTACCTTGCGGGTTGCCGGCTACGAGGGGGAGCCGGAAGGCGCATTGCCGCGTCAGGTGACGCAGCTTCGCGAGATCGCGCTGGCGGACGCTTGAAACGTGGTCGATGGTCGCGGCCTTCGACATGATTTCGTCCCAACTGGCGGACTAACTCGGCTCTTCGAGGGGACCGGCATGCGGCGGATTGGGTTACGTCTTGTAGCGATGGCGGTGGCCGTGAGCGCGTGGACGTTGGCAACCGCGCGTAGCGAAGCCGCGCCGGCGACCGGACCGGCAGCGATGCGTGCAGCAACCGCTGCGCTCTCCGTGTTCGAGGCGGCACAGTTCTTCCATCTCGGCCGTCCTTATTGCTGGTATCCCTACGGCTGGGCTGGGGCTGGCTGGTATTGGTGCGGCTACGGCACGCGCGCCGGCTTGGGCTGGGGCGGCGGCCATGGCTGGAACAACTGGATCGTGCCGCGCACCTACCGCGCCTACCGCCACCACCCCGCCGAGCGGTTCAGGCACTACCACTAAAGGCCGGTTGCGCGATCAGTCGAGGCGAATGTTCGCGTCGCGAATGATCTTGAGCCACTTGTCGTATTCAGCTTTTACGAATGGTACGAGGCGATCCGCACTCATTTCCATGAGTTCGCCGCCGTTCGATTCGAATCTCGGTTTGAGCTCTGGAAGCGACTGGGCGATTGCCTCCTGCAGACGTGCGATCGTCGCTGGTGGCGTTTTCGCCGGGGCGAACAGACCAATCCATGAATCGATCTCCAGATTGGGCACGCCAGCCTCGGTCATGGTCGGGACATCCGGGATTTGCGGATTGCGCTTGGCGGTCAGGATGCCGATCCCCTTGACCTGGCCGGACTTGACGTAGGGCAGGGCACCGGGCGTCGAGTTCGAAGAACAAATCGACGCGACCGGACAGCAGATCGGGGAATGCCAAGGCCGATCCGCGATATGGGACCTCCAGGAATTTCGTGCCCGTGAAGCTCATGAAGGCTGCGCCGACGATATGCTGGCCCGTGCCGGTGCCGGCATTGGCCAGCTTCAGTCCGCCGGGATTCTTGCGCGCAGCCTCGATGATTTCTTTTGGCGTGGAATACGGCAACTGCGTCGATCCGACCAGCGTGTAGGAAATATTGAACACCAGCGCGACGGGGACGAGGTCCTGCAGCGGGTCGTAAGCGAGCTTCCGATAGAGGCCGGCGTTGAACGCGATGTTGCTCAATCCGCCGACCAGCAGCGTGTAGCCGTCGGGTGGCGCAGTCACCACGAACTGCGTCCCGACAATGGTTCCGGCGCCCGGCCGGTTTTCGACGACGAACGTCTGCCCAAGCCGGCGGGTCAACTGATCGGCCAGCAGACGTCCGACGATATCGTAGCTCCCGGAGGGACCGATCGGCACAATGATCTTGACCGGGCGATCCGGATAGGTTTGCGCGGAAGCGGCGGAAACGGAAGCGACGATGCCCAAGGCAAGCATGAACAGCGCGGTACGAATTGCCATCGTCGGCACTCCTGCAATCTGGCCGACAGCAGGATACACCACCGCATCGCTTTGCAAGCGGCATTCGGTCGCGCACGCGAGCTGGCGGGTCGGGCAGGGGGGACCTGGCCGCCTCCACCCTTCCGGCAGGTCTATTCGTGCGACACCGCGGTGACGTCAATTTCGATCATCATTTCCGGAAAGGCCAGCGAACTGATGCCCAGCAGCGTTTGTGCCGGGACGGTCGCGCCAGCGAAATTCGCGCCGGAGCACTTCGCCCAATCCAGCCGGTAGCGCATGTCGGTGACATAGACCGTCATCTTGACCGCATCCTTGAGGCTCGAGCCGTTCGCCGCCAGTGCGCGCTTGATCTTGTCGTAGGCGTAGTTGCATTGCGCCAGCGAAATCGCCGGCATGACGGATCTTGCCGCGCGGCCCCTCCTCGTCCTCCGAGCCGACACCGGCTAGGAAGATGAATTTGCCCTTGCCCATATTGGTGATGGTGACGGCTTCGGAGAAGATGCCGGGCGTCCATTTGGAATAGTTGTACGACTTCTTTTCCATCGCCTCTTGCGCCGGGACGGGCGCAAGATGCATCACGAACAATGCGGCGGCCGATGTGAGCAGCGTGACGAGCTTCGACATGTCGAACTCCTGTTGGGGACCCGGGGCATGCAGATTGACGCAAGAGCGCCGGCCGGTGCAATCGACCCAGGGTTGGCAGGATGCAGACCGCCGGACATCGACGCGCGAGCGCGGCGTGCACTGCGGCAGTCGTCTGCCGCGGATCGACCATGAGGGCACGGCGATGACGCTGGCGCTGCAGATTCTCTATTTCGAAGACCTCGCCGTCGGCATGACCGAGCGGCTGTCGAAGACCATGGCGTCGTCCGACGTCGTCGGCTTCGCGCAGGTGACCGGCGACCGCAACCCGATCCACCTGTCGGAGCATTTCGCCGCCAAGACGCAGTTCAAGAAGCGCATCGCGCACGGGCTCTACACCGCGAGCCTGATCTCGGCGGTGCTCGGCACGCGGCTGCCGGGACCGGGCGCGGTCTACATCTCCCAGACCCTCAACTTCCGCGCGCCGGTGAAGATCGGCGACACCGTCGAGGTCATCGTCGAGGTCGCCGAGCTGATCCCGGAGCGGCTGCGGGCGCGGCTCGCCTGCACCTGCAAGGTCGGCGACGAGATCGTGCTCGACGGCGAGGCCTGGGTGAAGGTGCCGTCGTCTTCGGCGAGCGGACGGCCGCTGCCCAGGATTCTGACGCGGCGCCCGTGGCTTCCGGGCGTCGGATCAGGAGGCCCGGCGCAGCGCCGCGCCGTCGCGCAGCGCGCCGAGGATGGCGAGCGCCCGCCCCATCGACGAATTCCCGGGTCGGCGCCGAGAACGCCTTGGTGTTCCAGGGCATCATGAAGCCGTGCAGGACGCCCGGAAAGATGTGCACCTCGACGTTCGGCTGGCGGGCGGGGACGGCCCGGTAGGCGTCGAGCACCGGCGCCGGCGCGGCGTGGTCCTGGTCGCCCCAGATGATGCAGACCGGCGCGGTGACGCCGTCGAGCTCCTGGATGAAGTCGAGCATCTGGGTGCCGTGGCACGAAATGCCCGCGTCGTAGCCAAGCCGCTTCGGCCCGAGGATGGCGTAGGGCCCGCCGAAGCAGAAGCCCATCGCGGCGGCGCGGCCGTTGTGCCGCGGCAGCTTGCGGATTTCCGCGAGCGTGTCGGCCATGTCGGCTTCGCCGGCCTTGATGCGCTCGAGCCGGGGCTGCGAGCGCTGCGCGGCGCGCGGATCGGAGGCCGGCAGCGGCCCGGGAACCGTCCGGGAGAACAGGTCCGGCGCCGCGGCGATGTAGCCGTGCGCGGCGAACTCGTCGCAGAGCGCCTGGATGTCGGCATCGACCCCATGCACCGCCGACGCGAGCACCACCGCGGGCGCCTTGCCGTCGCCTTCCGGCAACGCGAGGTAGCAGTCGAACGTGCCGCCGGAGCTTGCGCCGATCTGGATGGTCTTGCCGGACATGAGGGGATTTCCTGCTGTGGTTCAGATCCGGAGCCATCGTAGCGCGGATGCGCGGCGCGGCGAAATCCGGTCGTGATTGCGGCCAAAACGCGCGGTTTTTCGCGTTCCCGCATTCAGAATTTTGTTGCGTCATTTGCCACAGCCGAGGCGGCACGAAAATCGCGGCGTGAACCAATCCGAAAGCTGAAGCGACCAATATGCGTGCGCCGGACGGGCCGGCCAACAAACAGGGGGCTCACATGTTGACGATCATTCCGGTGGTGGCGATCTGGATTGCCTGCACGATGACCCTGGCGATTGCCGGGATCGTGGCCGCGACCGCCGAGGACTGACGTCCGACCGCGGCAGCCGCACTCGCGGGCAGCCGCCGATCTAACGCCCAGGAATATCCGTTTCATGTTGATCCTGAAGTACTTCCTCTCGGTCGGAACGGCCTTGACGGTTGGGCTGATCGCGCTCAGCGCCCATATGGAGTCCGGCAAAGCCTCGTCGGGGCCGCGTACCCACACGACGGCGTCGCTGCCGGTCGCGACGCCGCCGAAGCCAGCTGTCGCCGCCGTCAGCCTGATCGACGAGCAGATCGCGCCGGCAGGGCAGACGAGCAAGAAGTCCACCCGGCAATCCAGCTCGCCGCAACGCGAACGCCGCTCGGTGCATTGAGCCGGCGGCTTTAGCCACCTCAGTTCTGGCTTCACCCATCTCAGCTCCGGCCGAGAGGCGTTGCAGGCTTCAGCCCGCGCACGCCGGTACGCAGCCGTGACCTCACCGGCCCAGAGGACGTCGCCGCGCGGATTTACTTGGCGGCTTCGTTGGCGCGTTTCACCGCCTCATCCTCGTCGAGCGTTTGCAGCACAAGGCGTACGATGTCGGGCCGGTTGGTCCGTTCGCGGAGGCGTGACACCGGCAAGAAGTGCGCCATCTGTTCCCAGCCGCTGTTCACATGCCAGCCGAGCATCGTCATGCCCTCCGCCCCGGGCGACGTCGCGTAATACCCGGTCGGAGTCCAGGCCACCCAATTCTTGTCCTTCTTCTGGATGAACAGCGCGAGCAGTTCCTTACCGTCCGACCACCGAAGCCAGCGGATGGTGCCGTCTCCGAAGGCGGCGATGATCAGTTCGCCGTCACGGGCCAGATTGACACCCCAGACCGTGCCGGGAACCGCGCGGGTCCAGCGCTGCTTCCCATTGGCATCAAACGAGCGCAACGACCACTCCGCGCCAAGCACGAACCCGCTGTTGTCGGGCCGGACCGCCAGGCTGCGCGATTCTTCTTGCCTGGATAGCGCAATGGCTTTGCCGTCGAGCGTGGGATTTGTGTTGTGCAGCCAATTTTCAACCCTTAGCCCGGCGGTATTTGGCTTTTGCAGGTCGGCCGGTGCTTCGGGCGCTTCCTGCAGGCTTCGGGCCGACAGGTCGAAAATCACTGGCTCTTTCGCGGAGGTCGCGAGCCCGAAGCGCAGCCGCGTGCCGTCGGGCGAGACCGTAAAGCTCCCGTCACGCTTGCCGCGCATGTCGGGAATGACCGGCACGCCAAGCTTTGCGACCTTTCCGCCGGCAGGATCGATCCGGCCATAGGCTGGTCCATGCGCGGAGTAATAGACATAGTCGCCGCACGGCACCATCGACAGCACGGTATTGTCGGCGACCATCACCTCGTTGATCTGGCGGCCCTTGGCATCCCAGATCCGCACCGGGTATTGCGATTCGCCGGCGATTTGCCTTTGGTACCGCCCGCCGCCGAGCAGATATTTGCCGTCCGACGACCAGGCGACCGCGAGCAGGTTACCCCTCGCGATGTCGGTGTTGTCGGCGACGGCAATGCGTTCCAGCGTCTTTGCGTCGAAGATCTCCACGGTGCGCGCATCGTCGTAGCCGACCGCGACGCGTGCGCCGCTCGGATCGACGGCAACCGAATGCGGCCGGTTGCCGCCCGGCGTCTTGACCTTGTGCGTGCGCGCGTAGTCGCGTCCGTAGTGCCGCAGATAGCCGTCATAGGCGACCGCATAGAGCGTATCGTCCGGCCCGAATGCCAGGCCGCGGCTGCGTCCGGCATAGTCGCGGTCCGCCAAAAGCACCGCCCCGGTCTTGGCATCAATAATCCGCACGCCGTTATTGCCGTCCAGCGCGGCCGCGAGCTTTGAACCGTCCGACGTGAATGCGAGGTGATGAATGACTTGATTGGACAGATTTACTCGGAGCAACTGCCCATCTGTTGGGTTGTTGAACAGGTAGACGCCGTTCTCGGCGCTCTTGTAATACGCATCCCGGCCGCCGGCTGCGATCCGCTTCCCGTCCGGCGAAATGGCGACAGCGTAGACCTTGCCCGCGTTGTCCTCGCCGACGGGCAACCGATAGGTGTCCAACGGCTCCCCGGCGGGCAACGACCATGTCCGTACGGTCTTGTCTTCACTCCCGGTGACGAGCGTCTTGCATTCGCGGTCGATGCCGATGCGGTAGACCACCGCCGTGTGTACGTTTGATTCGAAGCGCAAGATGGGGTCCTGCGATGGGCAGATCTTGATGGCGTCCGCCAACGCGGGCGTGACCTTGCCGTCAACTGACGCCTTGAAGCAGCCGGCGGCCCGCAACCGGTGCTGCAACGACAGCACCTCCTCTTCACCTAACGCCGCAAGGTCCTTGGCCAGGGCGGAATGAGCCGCCATTCCGAAACAAATAGCAGTGGCGAATAGCCGAACTATCATCCCTGCCTCCGCACGAAGGGCTGCCGCGCCGCCCAGATGGCTCATAAATTCTCGCCGTCTCCGGATCAATTCCGGGTGGACCGTCAGGCCAATCTAGCAACATTCTATCGCCCGGTCAGCGGGGCTCGCGGCCCAACAGAGCGTCTTCCTGCACAGTCAAGTCATCGTGTTTTTGCCTTTATGATTTTGTTCGATGAATGCTCATCGATCGACTGTGTCGACCAAGAGGCATCGTAATCGCCATGGGAACAGTACGCCCCATCACTACGACGGCAGCAACAGCGCCGGCGACCCTGCGTGCGGCAGCTCTTGCGCTCGGGCTCATGGTCACGCCGTACGTTTCCACCGCGCAGGCGCAGCCGGCCACGCTCTCGCCATCGCAGGCCGATGCGCTGCGGGCGTACAGCAATGCGGTCGGCGACTTCAGATCGGTCCTAAATCAGCGGCGCGCCCAGATCGATGCGAAGCAGCCGCTGCCGAACCTGCCGGGGCAGGCGCTCTATCTCGCGCGCAACGCCACGATGAGTACCTACAAGGACCTCACCGACTTGGCGCCGTCGCGGATCGGACGGCCCAACAAGTTCGGTATCCCGCCGGCCTATTTCGACGTTGAGAACGAGCCGCTGATCGACGAGTATCTGCGGCTGTTCCACTTCATGCAGGCACCGCCCGCCAATGCGCAGAAGTCGGACACGCCGTATCATGACGTCGTCGCGCTCGCGATCGCGATCGCCCGCGCCAAAGGGCTGACCCCGGCCGACGCCGAAGTGGCCGGCCGCATCAGCCTGGGGCTGTTCTTCGCCGAAACCAACGGCAACCAGAACATGGGGAATGCGCGCTCCAACAAGTACAAGGGGAGCCTGCAGACCGGCGTGACGGAGGACCAGAACGGCCAGAAGAAATGGGCGGCGATCAAGGGGGCGATCGCGGCCTTCGATCCGGCGTTGATCGCCCGCGACAATAAGGAGGAGGCGCGCCTCGGCAATCTCGACCCGCGCTACAATCACTGGACCGCCGTACGAAACGGCCTGATGAACGCCCACGCGGACCTCTTCCCGCAGGTTCCCGGAATCATGAAAGTCCTGCCGGACCCGATCGACCAGATGAAGCTGTTTGAGCTGATCCAGATCGTTCCAAGCCCCACGCGGTCGGCGCTCCGGTCGGCGAACCTGACCGGCTACCGGGTGTCCGACGCGACCATCATGGGTTACCTGCGCAACAACAGCATGTTCACCTACGGGCGCGCGGACCGCGCGAAGACCTCCGCGAACTATCGCGAAATTCTCGACGCGATGTGGCTGTTCAACGAGAAGTTCGAGAAGGCGCTCGCCCGGTTTAACGAGATCAAGGCGCAGAAGCGGAGCTAGGCGCGTCCGGACGTTCCCGTCACGGCCGGACTTGTTCCGGCCATCCACGTCCTGGGGCTCGCTATTTTGAGACATGGATGCTCGCGACAAGCGTCCACAAGCGGCCCGCGGCGCTATACCTCCTTGTCGTGCACCGGGAACAGCACCGCCGGGAAATCAGCGGCGTAGCGCTTGCCCTTGGGCGCGGCCGGATGCACTTCGCGCCGCGGCAGGTCGGGCACCACGACCTTGCGATAGAGATGCCAGGTGGCATGGCCGAGCACCGGCACCACGATCGCGAGCCCCAGGAAGAACGGCAGCGATCCGACCAGCAGCAAGGTGGCGACGATCAGGCCCCACAGCGCCATGGTGAACGGGTTGCGCAGCACGGCGCGCACCGACGTCAATGCGGCGGCGGTCGCGCCGATGTTGCGGTCGATCAGCAGCGGGAACGCCACCACGCTGATGGTGAAGGCGACGAGCGCGAACAGGAAGCCGACGCCATTGCCGATCAGGATCACGCGATGGCCGGCCGGCGTCGTCAGCATCTCCCGGACGAACGCCTCGACCGAGTCCGGGGGCGGCGCGTAACCAAACTCGGCGGTGTAGATCGTCTGCGCCACCGCGATCCAAAGACCGAACAGCGCGAGCAGCACGAGGCCGAGCGCCAGGATGGCGCGGAACGAGTCCGCCTGGAGGAGATCGAAGGCGTGGCTCCATTGCGCGTCGAGGCCGGCCTCGCGCCGGCGGCTGAGCTCATAGAGCCCGATCGCGACGAGCGGGCCGAGCAGCGCGAAGCCGGCCGCCATCGGGTAGAACATCGGCAGGAGGTTGTAGCCGAAGGCCGCGTAGCCGATGAGCACACCCGCGATCGGATAGATGATGGTGAGGAAGATGACGTGGGTCGGCATCGCCCAGAAGTCGTCCCAGCCTTTGCCGAGCGCATCCCACAGGTCGCGCGGCCCGATCGTCCGGACACGCGGAAGCTCATGCGCCGCGTCGGCGCCGCCGATGGTCTGCTGATACGTCATGGCGATCCTCCTGAACGTTGCTGTTCAAGCGGGCACGACGTTTGGCGTGATTTTGACGGGTCACGTCAAGCCGCGCCCCGATGCGCGCACTATAGACCCATCCGGCGGCCGCGCAGGCGGACATCAAGCAGAATTGAGCAGCCGGTTGCCCTCGTCGCTGCGCTGCGCAAAGATCGGCGCCCTTCACCCCGTCTTCGCGAGGCTCCCATGACCGCCACGCTACTCGAGACCAAGCCGCATCAGTTCGACGTCGAGGATGTCGAATACCTCCGCCACGGCGACAAGCCGCTCATGGCGCGCATCTACCGGCCGAAAGGCGAGGGGCCGTTCCCGGCGCTGGTCGAATGCCATGGCGGCGCCTGGTGCTTGAGCGACCGCACCACTGAGAAGCTGCGTCACGAAGCGATGGCGCGCCACGGCATCGTATCGATCGCGCTCGATTTTCGCTCCGGCAATGAAGACCCGTATCCGGCCTCGGCGCAGGACATCAACTACGCGGTGCGCTGGGCGAAGGCGAATGCGCGTGCGCTCAAGACGCGGCCGGACCTGATCGGCCTGTCCGGCCAGTCGAGCGGCGGACATCTCGCCATGCTGGTGGCGATGCGTCCGCGCGATGCGCGTTATGCGGCAATTCCGCTGCCGGCCGGCACGCCCGCGCAGGACGCAAGCGTGCGATGCGTCGCCATGTCGTGGCCGGTGATCAATCCGCTCAGCCGCTACCGTCACGCCAAGCGGGCGCAGAGCGCGGCCAATCCGCCGGACTGGCCCAAGGGCATCATCGGCCGCCAGGATTCCTATTGGCGGAGCGAAGCCAACATGGCGGAGGGCAGTCCGATGCTCATCCTCGAGCGCGGTGAGAAAGTGCTGACGCCGCCGGCGATCTGGTTCCAGGGCCGCGGCGACCTGCTGCACGACTACAAAGATGAGGATTCAAGCTTTCCCGGTAACGAGCCGCAACGCTTCGTCGCCAACTACCGCAAGGCTGGCGGCGAGATCGCGCTCGAATATATCGAGATGGAACGGCACGCCGGACATTCGCCCGACCTGTCGCAGGTCGGCGACATGTTCGACCGGCTGGCGGCGTTCGTGCACATGAGCATCCCCGTGAAGTGATGCAGCGATGTCCGGTTCGGAGATCACCCGCCGTGCCATGACCAGCGGCGCCGCCGCATTGGCCGCCGCCGGCGCACCGGTCGCGGCCGCTGAAGCCAAGCTGCTGCGGGTCGGCGCTGCGCTGCCTGACCCGCCATTCGAACTGATGACTCCGAACGGGCCGGAAGGCTTCGACATCGATCTGATGCGGCTCATTGCGCAGGCGATCGGACGCACCTGGCAGCTCGTTCCGTACACCGGCAGCGACTTCAACGGCATCTTCGCCGGGCTCGATACCGGCGCCTACGACTGCGTCGCCTCCGGCGCCACGATCACGCCACAGCGGCAGAAGGTCGCCGACTTCTGCGCGCCTTACGTGCTGTCCGGTCAGTCGCTGGTGGTCGACGTTACGCGCCATCCCAGCGTCCGTTCGATCGACGATCTGCGCGGCCTCACCATCGGCGTCCAGCAAGGCAACACCAGCCAGCCGGTCGCGGATCGCCTGGTCGCGGAAGGCCGCGCCGCGCGGGTGCGGGTCTACGCCTACGACGCCATCAACACCGCGCTCGACGATTTATCGAACGGCGGTTGCGACGCCTTCATGAAGCTCGCGCCGGTGATGCACTGGCTGACGCGCGACCGCCCCAAGCTCAAGGTGGTGCAGACCGGCATCACGCGCGAACTGCTCGGCGTCTGCGTCCGGCGCGGCAATACCGAACTGCGCGATGCCATCGACACGGTGCAGCAGGCGCTGCGCGATGACGGAACGCTGGAACGGCTGGTCGAGCGCTGGCTCGGCAGTGGGGCGACGATCGCGCCGGTGTAGCAGCTGCGCCGCGATTGTCACCATCGCAGCACAATCGCCGGGTAGGGCAGGGCCACGCAATCCACGAGAGGAAACCCGCTATGGCCGATCTGCTGCTCTATCACGCTGTCCCGTCCCGCTCGGCCACCGTGCGCTGGATGCTCGAAGAGGTCGGTGAGCCTTACGACGTCCATCTGCTCAAGCTGAGCGAAGGCGACCAGCAGAAGCCCGAGTTTCTCGCGGTCAACCCGCAGGGCAAGGTGCCGGCGTTGACACACAAGGGCGTCGTCATCACCGAAGTGGCCGCGATCTGCGCCTACCTGGCCGACGAATTCCCGAAGGCCGGGCTCAACATCCCGGTCGGCGATCCGCGCCGCGGCGTTTATCTGCAGTGGCTGTTCTTCGGGCCGAGTTGCATGGAGCCGGCGATCACCGATCGGGCCTTCCCGCGCAAGGAGCCGCCGCGTGCCGGCGCCATCGGCTACCGCGACATCGAGGCGCTCGCCGACATCGTGGCGCAGGCCGTTGCAAAGTGGCCCTACATCATGGGCGAGCAGTTCACCGCCGCCGACGTGGTGATTGGCTCCGCTGTGCGCTGGGGCACGATGTTCAAGCTCATCCCGGAGCGCGACGCGTTCAAGCCGTACGCCGAGCGGATCGCCGCGCGAACTGCAGTCCAACGCGCGGAGGCCAAGGACAAGGCGCTGGCGGCGTAATCCCAAGCTCGCGCTGCTGCAGCTCACTGAACGAGCCGCAGGTTGCTTTGCCGTCGCCCCGGCGTCGTCCGGGGCTGCGTCCCGCCTTTGTTTCCGCACCCAGGTGCGAAGCACGTGCCCACAAAGCGCCGTCGGACACAGGACCGTCCAATCTCTGCCGCAAGATTGGTCATAATACCGCGACAATGGCACGAATCATGGCGTGCCTGCGTTCGGGCGATGGGGTGCCCTGACGGGCAGCCTTACAAGGAGGGGGAATTATGGGGGCATTCGGTGGGGGATTCGGCAAGTCATTGGCCGCGGTGGCGGCTTTGGTCGCGGTGCTTTGTCTAGCGCCTCGCGCCCAGGCGGCCTCGGGCCCCGAAATCGATGCAAGCGCGCGCGCCACGATGGAGGACTTCTTCCAGCAGGTCTGGTCAGGACGCGAACTGGCCAACAAGGCTGCGGCGATTTTGATCTTCCCGACCGTCGTCAAGGCCGGCATCGGGATCGGCGGCGAGTATGGCGAGGGCGCGTTGCACGTCCGCGGCCGCACTGCCGGCTTCTACAACATCATTTCAGCCTCGATCGGGTTTCAATTAGGCGCCCAGGCACGCTCGGTCATCATCATGTTCATGACGGATACGGCGCTTGCTGGCTTCCAGCGCAGCGACGGCTGGAAGGTCGGCGTCGATGGGTCGGTCGCCATCATCACGGTCGGCGCCGGCGGGCAGATCGACAGCAACAGCGTCCGCAGCCCGGTGATCGGCTTCATCTTCGACCAGAAGGGGCTGATGTATAATCTGACGCTCGAAGGATCGAAGATCAGCCGCATCTCGCGATAGTCGCTTGCGACAAGCGTCGCGCCGCGCGTCGGCGATATTCGAGTCGAAATGGCGGCGGCGCAGCCACGGATGCCTAACTGCGTTTGCACTGCAGCATTGACGCCGCCCCAAGGTCGGCGTCTAGGCTGCAGCCCAGATTGGGCACGGAGGAGCATCCTATGTCGCCATCAGCAACATCCAAGACGCCGGTGATCGCGTCCGATACCCTTGAACGCGTCCAGGTGCGTTCGTCCGACAATCCGGCAGTCCGCTGGAACGCGTCGTTCGTGGTCTATGGCGGGCATGGCACGACCCAGTCGTCGACCATCGTGTACGAGATCGAGCCCGGCGGCGAACTCGGCTGGCACACCGACGCTACCGAAGAGACGCAGTACATCGTCACCGGGAAGGGCGAATTCCAAACGGATGACGGTGTTTTTCCGGTCGGTCCCGGCACCGTGTTCGCGATCCCGACGCCGGTGCGGCACAACCTCAAGAACACCGGCAGCGAACCGTTGCGCGCGGTCGCGTTCTTCGCCGCCGCGATGTTCACGCAGGAATTCGACAACGAAATGCTGCCGCCCAAGACCCACATCCTCGGCACGCCGAACCGCAACGGGTAGGCGCGGTCGACCTGACGTGCAGCAGAGGACGGCTCAGCGTTCGCGCGGTTGATCTGATCGCTGGCGGTCCGACCCTGCGATTGGTTTCCGTTGACGTTGGCGAAACCGGTCGATCGACACAGGTCAAGCTTCGTGCCGAACAGCACCGGTCTTGCACGCCGGCGTTGCGCGTCAGTTGCACGCAGGGGAGGCGAGCGCGGCGCGGGGGGCTGGCGATTGCCGTCTGGCATCGCCCTTGCTACGGTTTGCGCAGGCCTAACGCTCAACCGTGCCCCCAAAAGGAGTTATTATGCGCAAGTGCAGCCGCATTGTTGCGTGTCTGGTCGGCGCCGTCGCGATCCTGGCGTCTGCCGAGCTTGCGCGCGCGCAGCAGACGATCCGGATCGGCGTTCTGCTGCCGGTCACCGGACCGTTCGCCAAGAACGGCATCGAGAACTGGGAGGCGATGCAGATCGCCCGCGACATGATCAACGAACGCGGCGGCATCAACGGCCGCAAGGTCGAATATCTGCAGGGCGACGCCACCAGCCCCAACGCGGCGATCAGCGAAACCGAGCGGCTGATCACCAAGGACGGCATCAAGATCACCACCGGATCGTTCGCCTCGCCGCTCGCCATCGCGGTGAGCCAGGCCGCCGAGCGCCACGGCGTGTTCCATTGGGAGACCACCGGCGCCGCCGAAATCATCACCCGGCGCGGCTTCAAGCACACGTTCCAGGTCGGCGCGCCGGCGCGCAAGTACAGCCAGGCGGCGGTCGATTTCGTCATCGACGATCTGGCGAAGCGACTGAACAAGCCGGTCGGCGACATGCGTATCGCGCTGCTGTGGGAAAACCGCGCGTTCGGCAAGTCGGTCGGCGACGGCGTGCGCGCCTACGCCGAAAGCAAGAAGATCAAGCTGGTCTATGACGAAGGCTACGACCAGTTCGCCACCGACATGACGCCGATCGTGCAGAAGCTCAAGGACGTCAAGCCGGACGTGCTGATCGCGATCTCGTTCCCGAACGACGCCATCCTGTTCCAGCGCAAGGCCAAGGAGATCGACTTCAACGTCGGCGCCTTCATCGGGGTCAGCGCCGGCTATTCGTCGCCGGACCTGCGCAATTCGATCGGCGATGCGGTCGTCGGGCTGTTCGTCTCCGACTTCCCGCCGAAGGTGAACGCCAACGTGCTCAAGCCCGAGGTGCGCAAGGTCGCCGAGGAATTCACCAAGCGCTACGAAGACAAGATGAAGCGGCCGCCCGCGGGCCATGCCTCGGCCGGCTTCTCGGCGATCTGGGCGCTGTTCACCGAGGTGCTGCCCAAGGCCAAGACCTACGAGCCGGCCGAACTGCGCGAGATCGCGCTCAAGCTCGACCTGCCGGAAGGCTCGCTGGTCAACGGCAGCGGCATCAAGTTCACCAACTTCGACTGGCCGGAGGACCCCAAGGACGCCGGCCAGAACCTGCGCGCCGCGATCGGCGTGTGGCAGTGGACCAAGGCCGGCAACGAGCAGGTGTTCCCGCCGTCGCTCGCCACCGCGCAGCCGGACATGGTGCCGCTGCCGCCATGGAACAAGCGCTGATCTGCCCTGACGGCTTGCGGGGGCGGTCGCTCTCCGCGGGCCCTTTCCGCGAATGACCACCTTCGGCCAACTGGTTTTCTCCGGCATCCTCATCGGCGGCATCTACGCGCTGATGAGCATCGGGCTGACGCTGATTTTCGGCGTGCTGCGCGTGGTCAACTTCGCGCACGGCGAATTCCTGATGCTCGGCATGTATGGCGCCTGGGCGGTTGTCGACGGTTGCTCGGGCTCAATCCCTACACCGCCGCCCTGATCGTCGTGCCGGCGATGGCGCTGTTCGGCGGGCTGGTGCATCGCATCATCATCAGCCCGGCGCTCGACAAGCCGCATCTCGTGGTCGTGTTCGCCACCATGGGCCTGTCGATCTTCATGCAGAACGTCGCGCTGATGATGATGACGGCCGATCTCTGGGACGTGCCGCCGGTGTTCGGCCGCTCCATCACGATCGGCCCGTTCTACTTCAAGGTCGAGCTGCTGCTCGGCTTCGCCATCACCATCCTGTGCACTGTCGCGCTGCAGTGGATGATCCGCACCACCTATCTCGGCAAGGCGATCCGCGCCACCGTGCAGGATGGCGAGGCGGCGATGCTGATGGGCATTCCGGTGCCGCGCATCTTCCTGATCACCTTTGCCGGCGGCTCGGCGCTGGTCGGACTTGCCGCCTGCGTGATGATGCCGCTGTTCTCGGTGTTCCCGACCGTCGGGCTCAATTTCGTGCTGATCGCCTTCGTCATCGTCGTGCTGGGCGGCATGGGCAGCATCGAGGGCGCGCTCGCTCGGCGGCATCTGCATCGGCGTGGTGCAGTCGGTCAGCAGCTACTACATCGCGCCCGCCTACGGGCAGATGTTCTTCTTCATCCTGTTCCTGCTGGTGATGATCTTCCGGCCGGACGGTATGCTCGGCCAGAAGGGCGCTGCCACCATCGGCATCAACGATTGAGGGCAGGATGGCGACGACGACCCCAGCGCGCACTTTCGAAAGGCCTGCCGGCGATGCCGCGGCGCGGCGCGGTCTCGCTGTTCGAGATCGGTCTGCTTCATCGCCTGCATCGCCATCGTGGCGATGCCGATGCCGCAGAACCTGCGCGACGTGGTCGTGCTCACCTTCCTTTATGCCGGGCTGGCGCTGGCCTGGAACATCGCCGGCGGCTATGCCGGGCTGATCTCGTTCGGTCACGCCGCATTCTTCGGCATCGGCGCCTACACCTCGACAATTCTGTTCGTGAGCGGCGGCGTGACGCCGTGGATCGGACTGTGGATCGGCGCGCTCACCTGCGCCGCCGCGGGCGCGGTGCTCGCCGTGATCTGCGCGCGGCTGCAAGGGGCCGTTCTTCATCCTGTCGACGCTCGCCGCCGCCGAGGTGGTGCGGATCGCCGCGTTGAACTGGGCGTCGCTGACCGGCGGGCCGGAGGGCCTGTCGATCCTGCCGGTGTCGAGCCTGGCCAACATGGTGTTCACGTCGAAGACCGTCTACGCCGTGCTGATGCTCAGCTATCTCGTGGTCTGCTACGCCATCACCAAGGCGCTGGAATGCTCGCGCTACGGCTACTACCTCTTCGCCGTTCGCGACGACGAGGACGCGGCGCGCGCCGCCGGCATCAATCCGTTGCTGGTGCGCGGCGCCGCGATGGCGCTCAGCGCCGCGCTCACCGGTATCGGCGGCACGCTGTTCGCGCAGTATTTTCTCTATCTCGATCCGACCTTCATGATCTCGCCGGAACTGTCGTTCCAGTTCGCGCTGCTGCCCGCGGTCGGCGGGCTCGGCACCGCGATCGGTCCGGTGCTCGGGTCGTTTCTGATCACACCGCTGTCGGAACTCCTGCGTTCCTATCTCGGCCACGCCGCGGCCGGCCTGCATCTCGTCATCTACAGCGCCGGCCTGATCATCGTGATGCTCTATTTCCCGGGCGGGCTCGCCGACGCGCTGCAACGCCTGACGGATTTCCGGAAGCGCGGACCGTGAGCCGCGATCCTCGAAGTCCGCAACCTGAGCCGCAGCTTCGGCGCGCTATGGGCGGTGAACGACGTGAGCTTCGATGTTGCCGAGGGCGAGCTGCTCGGCCTGATCGGGCCGAACGGCGCCGGCAAGAGCACGCTCTACAATCTGATCGCCGGCGCGCTCAAGCCGACACGAGGCGAGATCGTGTTCGCGGGGCAGGGGGTCACCGACTGGCCATCGTACAGGATCGCGCGGCTTGGCATCGCCCGCACCTTCCAGATACCCAAACCCTACCGGCAGCTCTCCGCCGTCGAAAACGTCATGCTGACCGCATTCCAGCACGAGCGGTCGATCGCAGGCGCCCGCGCGCTCGCGGAAGCGACGCTCGCCGACGTCGGCCTCGCCGATTATTCCGGCGCGCCGGTCGGCACGCTCACCGTCGGCCTGCTCAAGCGGCTGGAGGTCGCCCGCGCGCTGGCGCATGCGGCCGAAGCTGGTGCTGTTCGACGAGATCATGGCGGGGCTGACGCCGACCGAGGTCGGCGCGATGACGAAGTTCGTCGCCGGACTGCCGGCGCGCGGCATCACCGTCATCTGGGTCGAGCACGTGCTCTACGCCATCATGAAGACGGCGAGCCGCATCATGGTGCTCAACCGCGGCGAGGTGATCGCCAGACGGGCCCGCCGGCGAAATTGCCCGCAACCCGGCGGTGGTGAAGGCCTATCTCGGCGAGGAGATGGACCTTGCTTGAGGTGAGAGCGCTCAATGCGTTCTATGGGCCGGTGCAGGTCTTGCACGACGTGAACCTGTCGGTGCCGACCGGCAAGATCGTCGGTCTGGTCGGCGCCAATGCCGCCGGCAAGAGCACGCTGATGTTCACGCTTGCCGGGCTGCGCACCACCCACACCGGCGAGATCCTGCTCGACGGCCAGTCGCTGCTGGGCCTGCCGGCCTACGAGCGCGTGGTCGCGCGGCCTCGTGCTGGTGCCGGAGCGGCGGCGGCTGTTCCCGTTCATGACGGTGCTCGAGAATCTGGAGATCGGCGCCTATTCGGCCGCGGCGCGCGCGGTCGCGCGACAAAGCCTGGAGGACGTGTTCGCGCTGCTGCCGGTGCTGGCCGAGCGGCGCAAGCAGGTGGCCGGCTCGCTGTCAGCGGCGGCGAGCAGCAGATGCTGGCGATCGGCCGCGCGCTGATGGCCAAGCCGCGCGTGCTGCTGCTCGACGAGCCGACCGAGGGGCTGGCGCCGATCTACGTGAAGCTGCTGTTCGACCTGATCCGCAACCTTCGCAGCAGCGGTCTCACGGTGCTGATCGTCGAGCAGAACGTGCATCATGTGCTGCGCACCGCCGACCGCGCCTATGTGCTGGAGAACGGCCGCATGGTGCTGGAAGGCCGGGGCGAAGACCTCCTCAACGACGAGCGGCTGAAAGTCGCCTATCTCGGACTGTGACCATGATCACCGACATGCACTGCCATTTCGTGCCGGACGACTTCCTCCGCTTCGTCGAGCAGCGCGACGAGTTCGCCGTGAAGGTCGAGCGCGCCGAAGGCGAGGACGTGTCGATCTCGCATCCGCGGCATCGTCTTTGATCTCAACACTACCTTCTTCAAGCTCGATCGTCAGGTGGCGCGGCTCGACCGCCTCGGCATCGACCGCACCATCCTGTCGCTCGCCACGCCCTTCATCGACTACCACCTCGACGCGCGCCTCGCGATCGAGGCAGCGCGCATCTACAACGATACGCTGGCGCAATCGATCGCCGGCGCAGCGACCGGTTCGGCGCCTGGGCGTTTCTGCCGATGCAGGATCCGGACGCCGCCGCGGCCGAGCTTCGCCGCTGCGTGCGCGATCTCGGCTTCGTCGGCGGCCATGTCGCCTCCAACGTCCGCGGCGTCTATCTCCACGACGAGCGGTTCCGGCCGGTGTTCGAGGCTGCGACCGAGCTGGATGTGCCGCTGTTCGTGCATCCCGCCGATCCCGCGGGCAAGGACCGGACGCGCGAGTATGAACTGACCGTCGTCGCCGGCTATCTGTTCGACAACACCATCAACATTCTGAACATCGTCTGCTCCGGCTTTCTCGACCACTGGCCGCGCCTTAAGCTCCTGTTTGCGCACACTGGCGCCTTCAGCCTCGTGCTGTGCGAGCGCATGCAGCGCGAGATCGAAACCAACCCGCGCAGGCCCTACGGTCACCTGAAGCGACCGATCGCCGACTATCTGAGCACGCTTTATTATGACACCGCCTGCTTCGACCCGGCGATCCTGCGGTTTGCCACCACGATCGTGCCGGTGGAACATCTCGTGATGGGTAGCGACGCGCCGTTTCCGCTGGTGGTGCCCGATCCGGTGAAGTTCGTGCGTGACGCGCTGCCGGCGAGGGAGGCCGATCTGGTGCTCAGCCACAACTTCGATCGCTTGATCGGGAGCCGATGATGGAATTGCGCCGTCTGGTGGTGGTCAAGGACACCGTACACATCGAGGGCGGGCTTCCTGCCGTCGAGGCGGTCACTCGCGTTGCCGCATGCGCGGTGATCGCCAATCCGCGGGCGGGGGAGGCGGCCGATGCACTCGAACCGCTGGTCGGCTGGGGCGCGGAACTGGGCGAACGTCTGGTGCAGGAATGCCTCGCCGTGCTGCCGCATCCGCCGGTCGCCTACGGCAAGGGCGCGATCGTCGGCACTGACGGCGACATCGAGCACGGGGCGGCGCTCATTCATCCGCGGATGGGCAAGCCGATGCGCGACGCCATCGGGGGCGGGCAGGCGCTCATCCCGTCGAACGTCAAGATCGGCGCCGCCGGTGCTTCGATCGACATTCCGCTCGGCCACAAGGACGACGCCTGGTCGTTCAACGAGATCGATACACTCACCGTGACCATCGGCGGCGCGCCGCGTCCGAATGAGATCGTCGTCATCGTCGCGCTCAGCGATGGTGGCCGGCCACGTCCCCGTGTAGCCAAGTCGGGCGCGGTCCCAGCCGCCTGATCCGCGGAGCCGCTGATGGGCGTCCGCAATTTCGGCGCAGAGTTCCGTCGCATCGAGGATCCAAAACTTCTGACCGGGCAGGGCCGCACAAGCGCGAGCAGCGCAGCCGAGTAGGGCACGCAGGTAGGTCGGGGCGTCAGGCCGCCGGCGTGCTGGAGGGGGAGCGTTCGCTCTGCTTCGCCTCGGCAGCCTTCGGTTCGGAGGCCGTTGTCTCGGCGGCCTTGGCGGCGTCCCAGAGCGCATCCATCTCGGCCAGCGAAGACGCCGCCGGCGTCTTGCCGCGTTCCGCCAGGGCCTGCTCAATGGCGCCGAAACGGCGCTCGAACTTCCGGTTGGTTGCGCGCAGCACGGCCTCCGGATCGGCGTCCAGATGCCGGGCCAGATTGACCACGGCAAACAGCAGATCGCCCACCTCCGCCGCCGCGTCCGCAGGATTTCCGGCGGCGATTTCGGCCTCGATCTCGTCTGCTTCCTCGCGGATCTTGGCGAGCACGGCGAGCGGATCGTTCCAGTCGAACCCGACACGGCCAGCCTTGGCCTGAAGCTTGAAGGCCCGGGTCAGGGCAGGGAGCCCCACCGGTACGCCGGCCAGCGCCCCGGCCCGCTCTGCTGCTGCATCGCTCGGAAGGTTGCGCCGGCTGGCCTTCTCGGCCTTCTCCTCCGCCTTGATCCGCTCCCACAGCCCCTTGACGGCGTCCGGCGTCATGCCCGCGGTCTCACCAAAAACATGAGGATGCCGCCGGATCAATTTTTCGGTCAGGGTCTGAACGATGTCGTCGAAGTCGAAAACGCCTTGCTCCTGCGCCATGCGGGCATGGAAGACCACCTGCAGCAAGAGATCGCCGAGTTCCTCGCGCAGGTCGTCGAGATCGCCCCGGACGATCGCATCCGCCACCTCGTAGGCTTCCTCCAGCGTGTACGGCGCGATGGTCGAAAAGTTCTGCTCCAAGTCCCAGGGACATCCGGAGCCCGGCGTGCGCAACGCCGCCATGATGGCGATCAGCGTGGCGATGTCGCGAGATGGAGTCATCGGTGGCTTCTCTCGGCGGATTCTCATTGGGCGGGCGGAGGTGTTCGGACCGTACCACGGCCGTGCGCGTTCGAGCGCTGCGGGGCCCGTCGGCTGGGGACAACCCAACAGTGCGAAACTTGGCTTCTTGGGATATGATTCGCATAAGAGATATTATGGAATATTTTTCCGGGTATAATTTCAACTACAGCAAAATCTCGAAAATGATTTTGGAGCAATGGCTTCCGGCCTTTTCTTGCGGCGCCGATTGAGGTTCGCAGGTTCAGGATTCTCGGCAAAGTCAGGCTCAGGCCATCGAACGCCGGCTCGACGTGCGGCGGCAGTTGGGTTCGCAGCACTTCGTAGTCGAGGTCGGAGTGCAGGTTGGTGAGGATCGCACGGCGGGGCCTGATCTGCTCGATCCAGGCGAGCGCCTGGTCGACACTGAGATGGCTGGGGTGCGGCCGGTAGCGCAGCGCGTCGAGGATCCAGACGTCCGTGGCGGCGAGCGCTGCGATGCTCTCGTCGGGCAGTCCGCTCAGGTCACAGGAGTAGCTCAGCCCGCCGAAGCGGAAGCCCAGCGAGGCGATGTCGCCGTGCTCCTGCAGGATCGGCAGGACGGCGATGCTGCCACCCTTCCCTTCGATGGTCACCGGGCCGCCGGGCAGCAGACGATGCTCGGTCACGATCGGTGGGTACTCGCTGCCTGGAGGCGTGACGAAGCAATAGCCAAAGCGGGCGTGCATCGTCAGCGAGGTGCGTTCGTCGAGGTAAACGTCGATCCGGTGACGCTGGTGCATGAACAGTGCGCGCAGGTCGTCGATGCCGTGGGTGTGGTCGGCGTGTTCGTGGCTATAGAACACGGCGTCGAGCCAATCGACTTCGGCGGCCAGCAATTGTTCGCGCAAGTCCGGCGAGGTGTCGACCAGGACGCGGGTGACCCCGCGTTCGGTCCGCCGCTCGACCAGCAGCGAGGTGCGGCGGCGCCGGTTCTTGGGGTTGCTCGGGTCGCACACGCCCCAGCCCAGCGCCGGCCGGGGAACGCCACCGGACGAGCCGCAGCCAAGGATCGTGAACTTCAACGTCATCCGCGGCGCATTCAGGCTTGCGCCGCCGCCGATTGAGTGGCGGCCGTCGCGCTGGCCGGCCGCGGCACCTTGGAGAACAGCCGGAAGAAGTTGTCGGTGGTCTGGCGAGCGATCTCGTCGAACGAGACGCCGCGCGTCTCGGCCAGCACCTTGGCGGTCTCGACCACGTAGGCCGGCTCGTTACGCTTGCCGCGGAATTTGCCCGGCGCGAGGTAGGGCGCGTCGGTTTCGACCATGATGCGGTCGGCCGGAAGGCTCCGGGCGATCGCGCGCAGGTCCTCCGATTTCTTGAACGTCAGGATGCCGGTGAACGAGATCGAGAGGCCAAGTTCGATGGCGCGCGCGGCCAGCGCCGGGCCGCCGGTGTAGCAGTGCAGAATGGCCGGGAAGGCGCCCTTCCCGGTTTCCTGCTCGAGGATCGCCTGCATATCGTCATCGGCGTCACGCGAATGGATTACCAGCGGCAGGCCGGTCTCGCGGGCGGCGGCGATGTGATTGCGGAAGCTCTTCTCCTGCGTGTCGCGCGGGCTGTAGTCGTAGAAATAGTCGAGCCCGGCCTCGCCGATCGCCACCACCTTGAGATGGCGTGCGCCTTCGATCAGGTCCGCCGCGGTGACGTCCTCCTCCTCGTGGGCACTGTGCGGATGCGTGCCGAGCGAGCAGTAGACCTCCGGAAAGCGTTCCGCGATCGCCAGGAGGCCGGCGTGCCGTTTGACCCGGGTCGAGATCGTCACGATGCGCCCGATACCCGCCGCCCGCGCGCGCCCGACAACGGCGTCGAGGTCGTCGGCAAAGTCGGGGAAATCGAGGTGGCAGTGGCTGTCGACCAGCATGACAGTTTTCTGGCGGCTATCTGGGAGCGCTGGGCTCGGGTTCAACATAGCGCGGGAACACCGGCGCCGGCGGCGGCAACGTCGATCCCGGCGCGATCCGGCGACCGCTGCCGAGCGCTTCGAACTGGCGCTCATCCGCCGGGATCGCGAGCAGGTCGAGCAGTTTCGCCGCCGATTGCGGCATGAACGGCTGGGCCAGGATCGCGACCTGCCGGATGACCTCGGCGGTCACGTAGAGCACGGTGCCCTGCCGCACCGGATCGGTCTTGGCGAGCGCCCACGGCGCTTCCCCGGCGAAGTAGCGGTTGGCGTCGGCGACCACCGCCCAGACGGCGTTGAGCACCTGGTGAAGTTGCTGGGTCTTCATCGCCTCGCGCGCTTTGCCGATCATGGCATCGGCCGCCGTCAGTACGGCCGTGTCGTTGTCCGACAACGGCCCAGGTTGCGGCAGCAGGCCGTTGCGCTGGCGGGCGATCATGGTCAGCGAGCGTTGCGCCAGATTACCGAGATCGTTGGCAAGATCGGCATTGATGCGGTTAACGATCGCCTCGTGGCTGTAGTTGCCGTCCTGTCCAAATGGAATTTCGCGCAGGAAGAAATAGCGCAACTGATCGACCCCGTAGGCGTCGGCGAGCGCAAACGGATCGGCGACATTGCCGACCGATTTCGACATCTTCTCGCCGCGGTTCAATATCCAGCCGTGACTGAAGATCCGGCGCGGCACCTCGATGCCGGCCGACATCAGGAAGGCCGGCCAGTAAACCGCGTGGAAGCGCACAATGTCCTTGCCGATGACGTGCAGGTCGGCCGGCCAGTAGCGCTTGAATTTCTCGCTCTCCGTATCGGGATAGCCGGTAGCCGTAATGTAGTTCGTCAGGGCGTCGACCCAGACATACATCACGTGCTTGGGATTTCCCGGCACTTTCACGCCCCAGTCGAATGTGGTGCGCGAGATCGACAGGTCCTTCAGGCCGCCTCTGACAAAGCTTACGACCTCGTTGAGCCGCTCTTTCGGCAGCACGTACTCCGGCCGCTGATAGAGCTTGAGCAGCTTGTCCTGATAGGCCGAGAGCCTGAAGAAATAGCTCTCCTCCTCGACCCATTCGACCGGCGTGCCCTGCGGGCCGACACGCACGCCCTGCTCGTTGAGTTTGGTCTCGGCCTCGTCGTAATAGGCTTCGTCGCGTACGGAGTACCAGCCGGAATACTTGTCGAGATAGATGTCGCCGTTGGCAGTCATCTTCTCCCAGATGCCGATCGAGGCGCGGTGATGACGCTCCTCGGTGGTGCGGATGAATTCGTCGTTCGAACTGTTCATCCGCTCTGCCATGGCGCGGAAAGCCGGTACGTTACGTTCCAGCAGCTCTTTGGGCGAAAGTTGCTGCCGGGCCGCGGTCTGCTGCATCTTCTGCCCGTGTTCGTCGGTGCCGGTCAGGAAGAAGACGTCGTAGCCGTCGAGCCGCATGAAGCGGGCAATCGCGTCGGTGGCGATGACCTCATAGGCATAACCCATGTGCGGCGGCCCATTGGGATAGGCGATCGCCGTGGTCAGGTAGTAACGCGGCTTGCCGGAGCTTCGGTCCGATGGTGACGGTGCCGGGCGAGCGGCCGGCCGAGCGGATTTGGGAGCGGCGGGCTTCGGCGCCGGGGGCTTCGCGGCGGCCGGCGGCGGCGCAGGCGCCGGTGCGCTGGCCGACGGCTTGGTCTCGGCAATTTGCGCAGCCTTGGCCTTCTTCGGCTTGGCAGGCTTGGAGACTGATTTTTTCGTGCCGCGCGTGGGCGATACACGCTTTTTCGCAGCCGCTTTCTTGAGCTCGTTCGACCCAGCCTTCGGCTTGGCTTTGCTGCCGGGCGCCGCCCGACTCGCGACGCTCACTTTCTTTGTTTTCTTCTTCGTGGGCGCGGCCTTGCTGCGCTTACCGGCGGCCTTGCTTTTCGATTTCGATTTTTTTGCCATGGCGCACGTTCAAACGGGTTTCGCGAATGTCCGGTCAAGACATGGATGGCCGGGACGGGCCCGGCCATGAGCATTCGCAGTACCTAACAACCGCGCGTCGCCGCGGCAAGCAGTCCGAGCGGCGAGCGTCCCGGGCTCCGACGCTTGTATCCCATCGCAGAACGTACGTTTACAAGCGTCGGAACCCAAGGGACACTAGCAACTCGATGATTTCTAGTGTGGCTTTGGATTTGACGTTCCTACTATCGACTTGCCGCAATGCTGATAGGAACGTCAAATCCGCCACACTAGTCATGGCATCTGGGTCAGTGGATTGATCACGGTCAGATCGGCGAATCGGCCGAAATCACGATCCGCCGACCAGAGCTGACGCACGCCGTGCTGCCGGCAGAGCGCGACGATACGCGCATCGTGAATCCGCGGACCTGTCACCTGCGCCGCTCCGACGACCGATTTGAGATCGGACCAATACTGCTCCGACTCGGCAAGCAGCGCGAGCGTGGAGATTCCAGCCACGCCTCGACCTGGTGGACGGCAATGGCCAGCGGACTCGGCGGATCGAAAATGCGCGGATGCGTGACGATTGCGAGGAATTCATGCAGGCACGGCCAGGGGATCGACCATTGCGCGCCGCCTTCGGCCAGTTCGGTCAGGCAGCGGCTGGCTGCGGCGTGAAACGGAGCATCCTCACGATGCGCGTACACTAGGATATTGGTGTCGAGCGCGATCACGCCCCGCGCCCCTCATAGGCGAGGTGTCGCAGCCGGTCCCAGCCCTCCCCCGCCAGTTCGGGCCGGAGCCCGCGTCCGGCGAAGCTTGCCTTGCGTAGCCGGAACGACGGCCTGCGCTTTTTGTCCGCAATCACCTGCCG
This sequence comes from uncultured Alphaproteobacteria bacterium, assembly GCA_963807865.1. Classification (GTDB taxonomy): domain Bacteria; phylum Pseudomonadota; class Alphaproteobacteria; order Rhizobiales; family Xanthobacteraceae; genus VAZQ01. The sequence continues at coordinate 241,936 of CAWEDK010000039.1, forward strand.
CAGTCCCTGCTCGACCAGCGCGCGCAGCGTCGTGCCTTCGCGGGCCGCGAGTTTGCGCGCCTCGTTGAGCAAAGGATCGGCGATATCGAGCGTGGTTTTCATGGGCAATATCGCTGTATCGGGTAATATGGGTACCCATATATACCATGATTGCAGTATGGGTGCAAGCGGCCGGATCGCCTATGAAATGGGATACGAATTTTCTCCGCTCGTCCCCGCGGAAGCGGGGACCCAGCGCGAAATGCGCGGGAGGAACTAGAACTGGATGCCCGCTTGCGCGGGCATGAGCGGAAAGAGTGGCGATGCTCTGTTGGATCAGGTCTGGCCGCGGACGGCCTCGGCCAGCGTGCCGAAGACGCTGAACACCAGCGGCCGGCGTTCCAGGTTGTACTCCTGGGCGTCGCGGGCCGCGGAGTTGATGCTCTCCCAGGCCTGCGCCACGCGGACGAGCCGCGCCGGTTCGCGCGGCCCCTGATCCAGCCGGGCGGACATCCAGGCGTTGACGGTATCGAGGAACGCGGCGAGCGGCGCGGCGTCGGTGCCTGCCAGGCGGTCGCCCAGCGCATGCAGCGCCCGCGGATCGACCGCCGGCAGCTGGTCGAGCAGAGCGACAATCCGGCTGCGCAATTCCAGCGCATCGCTGTCGAGCAGCGCCAGCGCGCGGGCGACGCTGCCGTCCGCGACCAGTGCTGCGGCCTGGATGTCGGCGTCCTTGTCCTTCGTGCCAAGCGCCGCGACTACCGCGTGGGCCACGTCCTCGACCGCCAGCGGCCGCAACGGCAGCAACCGGCAACGGGAGCGGATGGTCGGCAGCACCTGGCCGGCGGAATGGCTCACCAGCAGGAGGAGCGCGCGCTGGGGAGGCTCTTCCAGAATCTTCAGGAGCGCGTTCGCTCCGGACTCGTTGAGTTCATCGACAGGATCGACGATGGCGATACGCCAGCCCCCCTCACCCGCCGTCGAGCCGAAGAACGTCACGGAACGGCGCACGTCGTCGACCGCGATGTCCTGGCGCAGCTTGCCGGTCTTTTCGTTGATCGTACGGACCAAGACGAGCAGATCGGGCTGCGCCTGCGCCGCGATGCGTCGTGTGATCGGGTGATCGGGTTCGATTGCGAGCGATGTGGCGCTGCGCACCGCCGGCGCGTGCGGGTCCGGGTGAGCAAGGACGAAGCGGGCCATCCGGTAGGCAAGCGTCGCCTTGCCGATCCCCGCGGGGCCGGTGATCAGCCAGGCGTGCGGCAGGCGGCCGGTGCGATAGGCATCGAGTAGCGTAAGTTCCGCCTCCTGGTGGCCGAACAGCACCGTGGTCGTGCGCGCCGGCAGGACCGCGGACTTGTCGGCAGCTTCGCTCACGACGTGGCACCCTCGAGCGCGGCCGGTGCGGCGGCAGGATGGAGGCGATCGTTCACGGCCTGCCAGATACGCTCGGCAACCTCGGCCTTGGGCAGCGTCGCATCGATCAGGACGCAGCGCTGCGGCTCGACCGGGACGATCTGCCGATAGGCCTCGCGCAGTTCTTGGTGGAACGTCGAGCGACTCCGCCTCGAACCGGTCGGTAGCATTCTCGCCCCGCCGCTTTTGCGCGCGTGCGAGCCCGACGTCGGCCGGCACATCGAGAACGAAGGTCACGTCCGGCTTGATGTCGCCAATAGTGGCGCGTTCCAGGGCGTGGATCAGCTTGAGATCGACGTGGCCCAGCGTGCCCTGATAGACGCGCGTGGAATCAATGAACCGGTCGCAGATCACCCAGGCGCCCCGCTCCAATGCCGGCTCGATTGTGCTGTGGACATGGTCGTCGCGGGCGGCGGCAAACAGGATCGCCTCCGCCTCCGGTCCGAGCGGCTTGGCGGCGCCCGACAGCAGCACATGCCGGATGGCCTCGGCGCCCGGCGAGCCGCCGGGTTCGCGCGTGCGCACCACCGCGATGCCCAGTGATTTGAGCCGGTCGGCGAGCAGCGCGGCATGGGTCGACTTGCCCGTGCCCTCCCCGCCCTCGAAGGTGATCAGCCGTCCACGCATGAGACTCAGTCTCGCACCGTCGTCGCGCGCCGTCTGCTCGACGATGGCTGCCCGTTGCCTCGGGAAAACTCGAGCGCGCCAAAGCTATGCCTCGGCGCGCCTCGACGATACGGGACCGGGCGGCTCAGGCTCGCCACCGAAACGGTCATAGTTTCTGGAAACCGGCGCGGAACAAGCCGATGACGAGCTCCGACGCGGCATCGATGGCACGCTTGTGAATCGGGCCGGGACCCACGCTCGCCGCAGCTTGCAGCGGCACTTCGAGCGCGAGCGCTTCGTTGCGCCAGACCTTGAGCGTGCCGATCTTCTGCCCCTCCGCCACAGGCGCGCGCACGGGCCCGTTGTAGACCACCCGCGCGATGACTTTCTCGCGGGTGGCGCGTGGCACCATCAGCTTGACGGCCTTGCCGGCGACCAGTGGCACACTGCTTGTCTCCCCGCCGTAGACCTTGGCTTCGGCGATCTCCTGTCCTTCGGCGAACAGGATACCGGACTGGAAATTATTGAAGCCCCAGTCGAGCAGCCGTTTGCCTTCGTCGGCGCGCTCCTTCTCGCTGCGCAGCCCGTTGACGACCACGATCAGCCGCGTGCCGTTTTGCACCGCCGAGCCGACCAAGCCGTAGCCGGCTTCCTTGGTGAAGCCGGTCTTCATCCCGTCGGCGCCGATATTCATATTGAGCAGCGGATTGCGGTTGTATTGGCGGATCTTGCCCCAGGTGAACTCGCGCTCGCCGTAGATTTTGTAATAGTTGGGATAGGTCTCGATGATGTGCCGCGCGAGCTTGCCGAGTTCGCGCGAAGTCATAAGCTGTTTGGGGTGCGGCAAGCCGTTGGAGTTTCCGAACGTCGATTTGGCCATGCCCAGTTCACGGGCGCGCTTGGTCATCAGTTCGGCGAAGTCATTCTCGCTGCCGGAGATGCCCTCGGCCAGCACGATGCAGGCATCGTTGCCCGACTGAATGATGACGCCGTGCAGCAGGTCGTCGACCGCCACCTTGCTGTGGATGGACAGGAACATGGCCGAGGTGCGCGACGGCGCCCCACCCTTCCGCCAGGCGTTGGTGCTGACGCTGAATTCGGTCGTGGGTTTCAGCCGGCCCTGTTTAAGCTCGTTGAAGACGACCTCCGCCGTCATCAGCTTGGACAGGCTCGCCGGCGGAATCAGGTCGTCCGCGCCCTTCTCGAACAGAACGCTGCCGCTGTCGGCCTCGATCAGGATTGCGTGCGCCGCCGAACTTTGAAATCCGTCGGCGCCCTTTGCGCCGGAGATCGGGTTGGCGGTTCGCGGGCCGGACACCGGGTTCGGCGCGGCGTAGGCCGTCGCCATCACCCCGGCGAGGATGCCCAGCGCCGCCCATGCGGCAATCCGCAGACGAAGCATGTTGCGCAATTTCCAAGTCCTGCCTTTTGCGAATCGCGGCAAGCCGTGCGTGGCCATCGTCCACGTGCCCTTCCTGCCCCGCATAATGCTTAACAAGCGTCAGAAGCCGGAATCAATGCTGCCGGTGCGTCAATTTTGCGGCCCGTCAGTAAAGTCCACGGCCGCTCATCATGCCGCCCGCGCCTTCCCGTGTCGGCGCGAAACTCGTGGTGGGAGCCCGGTCGGGGGGCGGAGCAGGCTGCGCAGAAGCCTCGGTCCGCAATCCCTCCCCTGTCGGTTTAGCCGGCGGCTTCGCGGCCGCCCTGGCGACCGGCTTCGACTCGGCCGAAGCCAGTTGTGGGACTTCGCGGGCCGCGGGCGCCGTGGAGCCGAGCGCAAACGGCCGCTCGACCGGCAAGGGCGTCTTGGTCTCGCGCGCCGGCAGGAACGGCTTGGCGGACGCCACCATGACCTGCGAGGGCGCGGGAGCGGGCGAACCCTCGCGGAGCGTCGCCAGCAGCATGCGGTCGTCGCTGCCGTCGACCGGGGCCCGGCCGACGTATTCCAGTCGCACGCGCGCCAGGCCACGACCGTAGAAGTCGAGCGCTTTGGCGGTTCCGACCGAGAGGTCGACGAGGCGGTTGTGAACGAAGGGGCCGCGGTTATTGACCCGCACGATCATCGACTTGCCGTTGCTGAGATTGGTCACGCGCGCATAGCTTGGCAGCGGCAGCGTTGGATGTGCCGCCGAGTAGCCGTGCATGTTGTAGGTTTCGCCGTTCGCTGTTCGCCCGCCGTGGAAATCAGGGCCGTACCAGGAGGCGACGCCTTCGGCGCGATAATTCGGTTCTTCCGCCGGCTCGTAGACGCGGCCGTTGATGCTGTAGGGCTTGCCGACCTTGTAGTGGCCCCCGCCCTTCGCAATCTCGGCGTCCTCTGCGACGCGCTGGCTCTTGTCCTTGCGCGCGAATTTTTCCGACACCGAGCAATTGGCCAGCGCCAGACATCCCAGCGCGACCATCCAGAATCGCACCGTTCGGCCGAAGGATCGACGATTGCCGGCGGCAGGTGTTACGTCAGCCCGCAAGCAGGCCTGTAAATCACGCCCCATTGTGTCCCCGACCTGAACGCCTGCATTCTCGACATTCGCCAGCAACAGACAGTCAGGCGAAACGACAGAACGACGGACGTTGATACCAACCTGCTGCGCACAACTTCCCCGACGCAGCCGGTTCCCCGGCAACATAACGCCAGTCGAACACGGCGACATTGGGGCTTGGTGATTGGAGGGCGCAGCGTCCTGCCCGGGGCGGCATCCACTTGCCCAACACGGGACGCACCGCTCCCGGGGCAAAATGAAAACCCGCCGAAGATTGCTCCCGGCGGGCCCACATCATCAGCGCCAGTGCCGCGCCGGTACATCCGCGGCTAGCCGCACTGTCGCGATGACGTTTACTATCTATCGAATGATCATGTCATTTCGATGATGCCGAACACCAGGTGCGCGGCTCAGCTGGCCAGCGGTATCGCTGCCCCGGTCACCGCCAAGCTGATCTGATGTCGCCGCGTCCATGAGAACGGCTGCTTGGGCTCGCTCGGCCGTTCGCGCGAGGCATCAAACAGACTGGTGCCCGCCCTTCCCCCGGCATTGATCAGGGTCTCGAGGTCGCACGTCGCGGCGATCGCCAGACCGATGTCCCGCAGATGCGCTCGGCTGTAGCAGAACGTCGCCAGACTGCCGCGTGGCCCGGACGGCAATCGCGATACGATCCGGTCGACTTCGGGGATCGGAGTGACGTACAGGCGACCGATCAACTCCTCGGGAACAGGGCAACCTTCAGCTTCCGTGACCATGATCAACCTCCAAATTCTGCGCCTATATCCGCAATATTTCCCAACGATTAACGAGGCGTTAACCTTACGGGTCCGGGCGACGATCGCCGCCGAGTGTCACTGGAATGCAACGCCAATGCACCACGTTGACACCCGCCGAGTCCCAAGCTTTCCTGTACGGGCGAGCATCCCCGGCTCCGAAGGATTATCGGCATGTTCCTCCCCTACATCCCAATTGCGGTTGGGTCGCATATCCTGATCGCGGCCGCCGGCGGCGGCATCCCCACCATCGACATCCAGAACACCTGCCGGATTGCGGCAGGCGCGATGGTCAGCCTGATCGGCGGCACCACGACCGAGAACGCGCTGAGCGCGTGCCTGAGCTCCGAGCAGAGCGCCCGCGAACTGATCGTCAAAGGCTGGTCGACGTTCTCGGCGGCCGACAGAACGCAGTGCGTCCGCCCCAACGTGTATCTGCCGAGCTATGTCGAGTGGATCACCTGCTTGGAGATGGAGCGCGACGTGCGAAAAATGCGCCAGCAGGAATTGGCGAACTCCAAGCTGATGCGCTGAGCGCAACGCCGGTCGGTCGCGCAGCCAACGAAAGCGGGCGGCACGACCGTCACCCGTTGTCCTTGTTGTCGTCCTGGTCTTTGTCGCGCCAAGGCCACAGGCTGCAGAAGAAATCGAGCGCCAGTTCGAAAAAGGCCGTCACGATTTCGCCCAGAGCGATCATCGGCTTGCCTCCCATCCGTCTGACTTGACGCCCATTGAGAGCGCTTTCAGCCGCCGGTGCAATACGTGCAGCCCGCCTCCTGCGCCCGATTTACCCCCCAGACGCCCGACAGCAGGATCGTGATCCCCGGCACGACGTTTGCGGTCCACTCCCTTGCCGCCTCCACCGGGCTCACGCCGGCGTTGCCGGCCAGCATCTTGCTCTGGAACTGGAGCGCGACATTGCATGCGCCGATCACCACGCCGAGGGCGAGCAGACGTTCGACCGCCATGTCGTCCACAGGAAGAATGCCGGACTTGGGACGCAGGAATGGGTTCTTGAGCGCCGGCGCCTTCGTCGCGGGATCGGTGATCTTGAACGCCTCGCCGATCTTGTACTTTCGCCAGATATCATCGCCGAGCGCGATCGGGAACGCGTCATGCCGGAGCACAACGACGGCGGTCGCCGCGGCCGAGCCCGGGGAGATGGCATCGTTCGTCGCTAGAAACGTGTAGGCAAACTCGAGTGGCGCACCGTTGTTGAATGAATAGCCGTCTACAAGCTGCCGATGACGTCCCTTGAGCGCGCCCGGCCAATCCGGTTGAGAAGGGCGCACGACAGGCTGAGCCTCCGATCGGCTTGTGGCCAATGCGGCGAGCCCTGCGGTCAGCGCACCCGCCACGCGTCGGATGAATGCTCGGCGCGGCGCGCCGCCGATTTCGTTCAAGATGCGCTCATCCATTCATTCTCTCCATGGCACCTGACTGCATCGATCGGTGCCGCCGTCATCAAGAGGTCAACCGGTTTGTGCATTTGCTCACGTATCATTTAACTTAATCGTACAGGCTCTACGCCAACGAAAACCGCTTCCGCTTGCGGGTTTCGTTGGCTCGTCGTCGGTGGATACCGATCCATAGCGGAACTCTGAGGAATTGAACGATGGCACCCACTCGGCGCGAACTGCTGGGCGCAATGGCCAGACTGGGGGGTGCGGGCGCCGTCGCCGAAACCCTCGCGGTGTGGGACTTTCTGCGGCCGCCGCCTGCGATGGCAGCGGGCCTCACGCTGCCCGCGGATGCCGGCAAGGGGAAGACTGTCGTCATTCTCGGCGCCGGCGTAACTGGACTCTGCGCCGCTTACGAACTGGATCGCGCCGGCTACGATTGCGTGATGCTTGAGCCGCAGCGCCGCGCCGGCGGCCGCAGCTTGACGCTGCGCCGCGGCGACACGTTCAAGGAAATGGGCGATGCGCCGCTGCAACGCTGCGAGTTCGACGAGGGGCTCTGGCTGAACTTCGGCCCCGGACGCATTCCTCATTGGCACGTACGCGTCATCGACTATTGCCGGAAGTTCGGCGTGGCGCTGGAGCCGTACATCTTTGCGAGTCGCGCCAATCTCGTCCATTCGGCGACGCTCGGTAACGGCAGGACCGTTCAGGTCCGCCAGGCTCTCTACGATTTGCAGGGCGCCGTCGCCGAACTCGCCGACAAGTGCATTGCCAAGCCTGAACTGAATCTCTCCGTCACCGGTAGCGAGCTCCAGGCGCTGCGCGAGATGCTGATCAAGTTCGGCGATCTGACCAAGATCGAGCGTGCCGGCAGCGCGCCGAGTTGGTCGTACACGAACCAGTCAGGACGATCCGGCTACGAAGCCCTGCCCGGCTACGGCGACGACGCCGGCAGGCCGCTCAGCCCGCTGAAACTCGAGGAGATCCTTCGCTCCAACCTTTGGAACGATTGGATCTTTCGCGATGCGGACTCTACTGGCAAACCTCTCTGCTGCAGCCGGTCGGCGGCATGGACAATTTCGCCAAGAGCTTCCTGCGCCAGCCGCTGCGATCACAGGTCGGCACCATCGACGGGCTCATCCGCTACGGCGTCAAGGCGACCGAGATCAACATCGGTGGCGATAAGGTTTCAGTGCTGTGCGAGGACTCCGGCAGCCGGCGCGTGTTCGAGGCCGATTATTGCATTTCCGCGATCCCTACGCCGATCTTCAAGAAGATGAAGGTCAATCTGCCGCCGGAGGTGATGCGCGCGGCCGAGCAACTGCCGGTCATCGCGGCCGGCAAGGTCGGCTGGCAGTCCGAGCGGTTCTGGGAGCGGGAGAACAACATCTACGGCGGCATCTCGTGGACGACCGACACCATCGACCAAATCTGGTATCCGTCGTCCAACTTCCTGAGCGCAAAGGGCACGCTCACCGGCGCCTATCTGCGCGGGCCGCGTGCGGTGGAGTTCGACCTGCGGCCGGTGGCGGAACGGCTGCGGATCGCCAAGGAACAGGGCGAGCGGCTGCATCCCGGCATGTTCGCCAAGCACGTCGAGCATGGGCTCGTGATCGGCTGGGAGCGCATGGAATTCGCCCAGGGTGGATGGGCCCACGAAGTCGATCCAACCTTCGGAGTGAATGCCGGCGTCCTCGCCGGCATTCAGGGCCGCTTCAAGATCGCAGGCGACCAAGTCACCTTCCTCAGTGGCTGGCAGGAAGGCGCGATTTTGAGTGCGTGGGAAGCCATCAAGGCGATCGACCGGCACGCCAATCCGACCGCGAACCGTTAGTATTCGCCATTCCCGTGAGACTTGCGAGCGCGCCGGTTGGCGACTTGCTAGGGCCTTGGTCCTGATTGGCCGGTGGTGTCGAGATCGGTCGTCACCGGAATCCGAGTAGCTGCCGTCTCTTGGTTATTCTGGGGTGGCGCTATGCCAAACCAAGCGATTGCCCCGGCGACCATGACTGCGAGGGCGACGAGCAGCCACGCAGTCTCGTGTCCGGTACCATCCGCAGGCCTCCACTGGCTATCAATGTCCCGGTTGCTTTTGTACCGTGGAGTTCCGTAGCGAGGATCAGACATTGTCGCCTCCTGCTTGGTGATGAAAGCAAACGAGGCGCGCAGATAAGTCGTTCCGTCACGATATGTAGCGCCATGTCAGCGAGCGTGAGCGCTTTGACCCGCGCATAGGCATCGCCACGATATTTTGGTGATTTATCTTAATGATCGGGAAATCGTATTTTCGTTTCAGTGTGACCTGGCGGAAGGGGTGGGATTCGAACCCACGAGGGAGCGCAAACCCCCTGGCGGTTTTCAAGACCGCTGCCTTAAACCACTCGGCCACCCTTCCTTCTCAAGAATTTCAACAACTTAGCGTATGACAGCCGCTCGCAAATATCAGGGTTCCCACCGGATTGCCACCGAAGCCCTCCCTCAAGAGCATGTGGTTCCGCTGCGGTTCGGCGTGACCGCCAGAGCCCATACCGAGGCGGGCTCTTTTTTGCCATCTTTTTGTTAAAACTAGGCCACGTAGTTCGTCGCGACAGCAAGTTATGTAATGGGGATTACGCTGTCGTCGTCGTCACACGGGGGATCTTCAAATGCGTGAATCCTACGCCGATTCCAATTTTCAGCCTTCCATCTCTGAGCGTCTTGAATTCATCGCTCAGCGTCTCGAAGGCGTCGCATGGTTAGGCCTGTTCGCGTTCGCGTGCTTCGCGGGGTTTCTCATCATTTCGATGTGAGCCAAGTGCAGAGCCTGCTTCGCACGTCTAAAAGTGCTTCATGCCTGATCGAAACAAAGATTGGTCGGATCTCGACATTGCAGATCTGAAAAGCTGCGCCCAGCGCGGCATCACCCTTGAGGGTGCGAGCACACTGCTGGGCCGAGACCTGTTCGAAGTTGCGCAGAAGGCTGAGGAGATCGGCTTGGCGTTGCAACTTGCCAATCGGGAATACTTGCCGCGTTAGCAAGTCTAATGGTGCAGATTTTGTCTTCGTGCGCACGTGATTAAGTGCGCACCGCGCACCAATTGCCGATCAAGGTTTGCTCCATAATTTGAGCTCTTCGATCAAACTTGGACGATTCAGCGAGCGAACCGCGCTGAAAATTGCCAGCGAAACCACCGTCATAGCTCGTGCGCCAGCCGCGATAGCCTGATCGATGCTGCACATTCGTTTGCAGTTGCGGCACTCAATCAGGTCCCCAGTTCGTGGAATTTCGGGAGCTCTGAAATTATGGTGACCGCACGCGGGGCAGCGTGCTTTTTTGTCTTCAAGCCTATAGTCGGGCACCAGCGCTGCTCCAGCAACGTATCGCCCCCTTATGTCTCGGCGGATGCGTCGCAGGTTCATTCAGAGCCCTGCCCACCTGGAAAAAAAGCGACCGGCTCGCCCGGCGGCACGACGTCTTGAACCCAATGTGGACCCGAATGGGTCGGAATCAGACGTAACAGGCCATCATGGCCGCGTGGTAAGGCTGAAAATCGGTGATTGCGGACGGAACCGTACATGCGGGTGCGCCCGGCCCCGGCGGGGCACATCGTGCTTGCCCGCGTGCCGCCGCTGGGCTAGCCCCTGCGCATGTCGTTTCCGAACACTACGGTACAAGGCCCGCCGCCCTCGCCGGCGGCGGAACCGCGCCCGCCGACGGTGAGCTTCGTCTCGCTCGGCTGCCCCAAGGCGCTGGTCGATTCCGAGCGCATCATTACCCGGCTGCGGGCGGAGGGCTACGCGCTCGCCCGCGAGCATGCCGGCGCCGATCTTGTGATCGTGAACACCTGCGGCTTTCTCGACAGCGCGCAGGCGGAATCGCTGGCCGCCATCGACGCGGCGCTCAGCGACAACGGCAAGGTGATCGTGACCGGCTGCATGGGCGCCGAGCCGGAAAAAATCACCGACCGCTTTCCCAGCGTGCTGGCGGTGACCGGCCCGCAGCAATACGAGAGCGTGCTCGACGCGGTGCACCGCGCGGTGGCGCGGCCCCACGACCCGTTCGTCGATCTGGTGCCGCCGGAGGGCATCAAGCTCACGCCGCGGCACTACGCTTATCTAAAGATTTCCGAAGGTTGCAACAACCGTTGCACGTTCTGCATCATCCCGAAGCTGCGCGGTGACTTGGTTTCGCGGCCGGCCGCCGACGTGCTGCGCGAGGCCGAGCGGCTGGTCGCGGCGGGCGTCAAGGAACTGCTGGTGATCTCGCAGGACACCTCCGCCTACGGGCTCGACCTGCGCTACGCCGCGAGCACCTGGCGCGGCCGCGAAGTGCCGGCCCGGTTCATTGATCTGGCGGCGGCGCTCGGCGAACTCGGCGTCTGGGTCCGCCTGCATTACGTCTACCCCTACCCGCACGTCGATCCGGTCATCGCGCTGATGGCCGAAGGCAAGGTGCTGCCGTATCTCGACATCCCGTTTCAGCACGCGCATCCCGACGTGCTGCGGCGGATGCGGCGGCCGGCCGCGCAGGACAAGACGCTCGTGCGCCTCGCCTCCTGGCGGGAAGCGTGCCCGGACCTGACGCTGCGCTCGACCTTCATCGTCGGCTTCCCGGGGGAGACCGAGGTGGAATTCCAGACGCTGCTTGACTGGCTCGATGAGGCGCAACTCGACCGGGTCGGTTGCTTCCGCTACGAGCCGGTCGCGGGCGCCGCCGCCAACGACGTTGGCGCGCCGGTGCCGGCCGAGGTGAAGGACGAGCGCTGGCACCGCTTCATGCAGCACCAGCAGGCGATCTCGGCGCGCCGCCTCAAGCGAAAAGTCGGAACGCGCCAGCAGGTGATCATCGACGAGGTCGGCGGCACCGTCGCCAAGGGCCGCGGCAAGGGTGACGCTCCGGAAATCGACGGCGCTGTTTATGTGGCAAGCCGGCGTCCGCTGCGGGTCGGCGAGATCGCCACGGTGAAGATCGAGCGCGCCGACGCCTATGACCTGCATGGCACGGCGGTGGGGTTCTAGCGCGCGCCCTCCTCGACCACCTTCACCACCGTGTCAGTGAGCCGGGCGAGGTCGTCCATGCCGATAGTGAAGGCCGGCGTGAGATAGACGATGCTCCCGAACGGCCGCACGAACACCCCTTCCCCGACGAAGCGCGAGCGCAGCGCCGCAAGATCGTCGATCCGCTCCAGCTCAACGACGCCGACCGCGCCCCGCACCCGCACGTCCTTGACGCCGGGCATGTCGCGGCAAGGCGCCAGGCCCTGCGCCAGCGCCGCCGAAATCGACCGCACTTGAGCCAGGCGCGGCTCGCGCTCGAACAGATCGAGCGAGGCATTGGCGGCGGCGCACGCCAGCGCATTGCCCATGAAGGTCGGGCCATGCATCAGCGCGTGCAGTCGGATCGTCCGACCAGAACGCGTCGAACACTTTCCGGCGCGCCACGGTCGCGGCGAGCGGCAAGGTCCCGCCGGTCAGCGCCTTCGACAGCGTCACGATGTCGGGCGTCACGCCGGCGGCTTCGCAGGCGAACATGCTTCCGGTCCGGCCAAAGCCGGTGAAGATCTCGTCGAAGATCAGCAGGAGGTCGTAACGGTCGGCCGCCGCCCGCAAGCGGTGCAGCACCGCCGGCTCATGGAACAGCATGCCGCCGGCGCCCTGGACCAGCGGCTCGACGATGAGGCCGGCGATCTCGTCGCCATGCCGGTCGAGGACGCGCTCCAGTTCGGCGGCACTCTCCTCATCACGGGGCAGAGCGACGATGTGCTGTTCAGGCAGGTAGCCATGAAACAGCGCATGCATGCCGTCGTCGGGATCGCAGACCGACATGGCGCCCGTGGTGTCGCCGTGATAACCGCCCTGGAACGCGAGGAATTTGCGCCGCCGCCGGTTGCCGCGATTGAGCCAGAACTGCACCGCCATCTTCATGGCGACCTCGACAGCGACCGAGCCCGACTCGGAAAAGAACACCCGGTCGAGGTCGCCGGGCAGCAGCGCGGCCAGCCGCTGCGCCAGCGTGAATGCCTGCTCGTGCGCGAGGCCGCCCAACATCACATGCGGCAACGTTTGCAACTGCCGCTCGACCGCCGCGCGGATATGCGGGTGATTGTAGCCGTGGCAGGCGGTCCACCAGGCGGCGATGCCGTCGATCAGTTCGCGGCCGTCGGCGAGCACAATGCGGCTGCCGTCGGTGCGCACGACCGGAAACGGCAGACGCGCGGTCTTCATCTGCGTGTACGGCAGCCAGATATGATCGAGCCCGGACTGGTACCAGGACGGCATGATCCCCTCGCCTGCGGACTTGAGCAGCATCTGGCGCGTCCATTAGAACTCGTCGGCGGCCATTTTGCCCCGTATAGATGATCGGGTCACCCGGCATCGATCCGCCCGCGCTGAAGGACTTGACTTGGCGGAATGCGGAACAGTCTGGAATCGGTTGGGAGTATGCGTTCACTCGATGAATTCGCGACGGTCAAGCTCGACGAACTCGACCGCCAGTCGCTGCGCCGCAGCCTCGTCGACACCACCCGGGTCACCGGCATCTGGGTGCTGCGCAACGGCCGCCGGCTGCTGTCGTTCAGCTGCAACGACTATCTCAACCTGACACACCATCCGGCCGTGAAGGAAGCGGCGATCCAGGCACTACGCATCTACGGGGTGGGCGCCGGAGCCTCGCGGCTGGTGACCGGCAACCATCCGCTCTACGCCGAGCTGGAAGGACGGCTGGCGCGATGGAAGGGAAGCGACGCGGCCTGCGTGTTCGGTTCCGGCTACCTCGCCAATACCGGGATCATCCCCGTGCTGGCCGGTTCCGAGGATCTCATCTTGATGGACGAACTGGCGCATGCCTGCCTGTGGGCCGGCGCCCGATTGTCGCGCGCGACCGTTACTCCTTACCGGCATTGCGACGTCGACCATGCCGAGGCGCTGCTCGCGGAGCACCGCGGCCGTCATCGCCACACGCTGATCATCACCGACGGCGTCTTCTCGATGGATGGCGACATTGCGCCGCTCTACAAGCTCTCGGCGCTGGCCCAGCGGTTCGATGCCTGGCTGATGTCGGACGATGCGCATGGGCTCGGCGTGCTCGGACAAGGCCGCGGATCCTTTCCGGCGCACGGCACGCCGGCCGATGTTCCGCTGCAGATGGGCACCCTGTCCAAGGCGCTCGGCGGCTATGGCGGCTATCTCTGCGCCTCGAACGCGGTGATCGATCTGATCCGCAACCGCGCACGCACCTTGATCTATTCGACCGGCCTGCCACCCGCCACGGTCGCCGCGGCGATCGCCGCGCTCGACGTCGATTGAGCACGAGCCCGACTACGCCGCGCTGCCGGTCGCGAAGGCGAAGGCATTCGCCGCGCGCCGCCGGTCTGCCGGAGCCGGTGAGTCCCATCGTTCCGGTGGTGCTCGGCGAGCGCCGAGGCGGCGCTGGATGCCTCCCGGTTGCTGGAGGAGCACGGCTTCCTGGTCGCCGCCATCCGGCCCCCGACCGTGCCGGCGGGCACCGCGCGGCTCCGCCTCACCTTCACGGCCCAGCATCCCGATGCCGAGATCGAGCGCCTCGCGAAGGTGGTGCGCGATCGCATCCTGGTCCCCGCGACGTGACTGCGATCTTCGTCACCGCGACGGGTACCGACATCGGCAAGACGTTCCTGACCGCAGGCCTCATCCGCCACTATCGGAAGGCTGGCCGCGCCGTGGAGGCCATCAAGCCGGTGATGACTGGTTTTTCGACTGAGGCCCTTGAGGCCTGCGATGCCGCCGCCTTGCTCGGTGCGCTCGGACGGCCGGTCACGATGCCGGAGATCGAGCGGATCGCGCCCTGGCGGTTCAAGGCGCCGCTCTCTCCCGACATGGCCGCCCGGCAGGAAGGCCGTGCGATCGGATTCGACGGGATCGTGGAGTTCAGCCGTTCCGCGATGGCGGCGCGGCGGCGGCGTGCTGCTGATCGAGGGCATCGGCGGCGTAATGGTGCCGCTCGACGATCGCCGCACCGTGCTCGACTGGATGTCGCTGCTGCGGATTCCGATCGTCCTGGTCACCGGAACGTATGTCGGCACGTTGAGCCACACCTTGAGCGCGCTCGAGGTCGTCGCCCGCCGCAATATCGACATCGCAGCCGTCGTGGTGAATGAGAGTGAGCAAAGCGCTGCCGCGCTCACGGACACCATCGCCACGCTGCAGCAGTTTGCCGGTTCGATCGATTTCGTCGGTTTGCCGCGGCTCGCGGCGGGAAACGACGATCACCCGGCCTTCGCCGCCCTCGCCCGGCTGTTCTGATAATGCGCGCGGTTATTGAACAAGCTCGCGGCGAACGATCGCGGCGCCCTCGACCATCGCCGTCATTTTCGCAAACGCAATGTTCCGCGGCAGATATTTCAGCCCACAGTCCGGCGCTACGATAATCCGCTCCGGCGAAACGTATGGCAGCACGCGGCGGATGCGCTCGGCGATGGTAGTCGGAGTTTCGACAGCCAGGTCGTTGAGATCGAGGACGCCCAGGATGATCTGCTTGGTCGGCAGCCGCGCCAGGATCGCGCAGTCAAGCTGCGACTGGGCGGTCTCGATCGACACCTGATCGATCGCCGTCGCCTCGAGCTCGGGCAAGAACGAGTAGCCGGACGGCTTGCTCTTGACCATTGACCCGTAGCCAAAGCAAAGGTGCACCGCGATAACACCCTTCACGCCCTCGATCGCCCTGTTGATCGCCGCCAGACCAAAGCGCCGGGCCTTGTCCGGATAGGCCTGCAGGAACGGTTCGTCGAGCTGGACCACATCGGCGCCCGCCGCGAACAGGTCCTTGATTTCTTCGTTCAATGCGACGGCGCAGTCGATGGCGACGGCGGTTTCGTCGTTGTAGTGCTCGTCGAACAACTGCTGCGTCATGGTGAACGGGCCGGGAATCGTGATCTTGATCGGCCGGTCGGTGTTGGCGCGCAGAAACGCGACGTCTCTGACCTGCACCGGCTGCCAGCGCCGAATCTTGCCCACGACCCGTGGTACGATCTGAACCTTACCTGGCGTGCGCGAGGGAATTTGCGCCGGATTGTCGCAATCCATACCGTCAAGCGCGGTGGCAAAGCGGTTGGAGTAACTTTCACGCCGCATTTCCCCGTCGGAGATGACGTCGATGCCGGCGCGCTCTTGATCGCGGATCGCCAGTAACGTGGCGTCGTCTTGAGCCTGTTCGAGCCACGTCGGATCGACTCGCCACAGGTCGCTCGCGCGGGCACGTGGCGGAACGATCTCGGTCAGACGCCTGCGGTCGATCAGCCAGTCGGGCTGCGGGTAGCTGCCCACCAATGTTGTCGGCAGCAATGTATTTACGTTGAATCCAGGCATTCGCACTGAAGCTTCAGGTGAGGACCCGACTAAATTATCGTATGATCATACGTCGTCCGGAAGAAGACGACCACTCTGGGAGGGATGAATGACACGCTTGGCTGTCGCAATTCTCGTCGCGGTTTGCTCGCTCCACGGACATGCGGTTGCTCAGTCCTTTCCCGAGCGGCCGATCACCCTGATCAACCCCTACGCCGCCGGCGGTCCGGCCGATCTGCTAGCGCGCGCGGTCGCGGATGGAATGAGTGAGGTCCTGGGCCGACCCGTCGTCGTCGAGAACCGCCCGGGAGCGGGCACGGCAATCGGTGCGAGAGCCGTCGCGCAGGCCAAGCCGGACGGCTACACGCTGTTCATCGGCGGCGCGCCGTCGCATGTGATTACGCCGGCGCTGATGAAGGATGCGAACTACGATGGCATCAAGGGCTTTACGCCTATTGCCACGGTTGCAGATGTCCCGAACGTGCTGGTCGTGCCGCCGAGCCGTCCCTACAAGAACGTGAAGGAACTGGTCGCCGCAGCCAAGAGTGCCGACGGCAAGATGACGTTTGCGTCGGTCGGCGTCGGCAGCATCCCGCAGCTTCTCGGCGTCCTGTTGCAGCTCCGCGCCGGCGTGAAGCTCATCGAAGTGCCGTACAAGGGCGGTCAACCGGCGGCCATGGATTTGATTGGCGGCCAGGTGGATTTGGGCTTTCTCAACGCGCCGGTCGTCCTGTCTCAGGTTCAGGCGGGGCAATTGCGCGCGCTCGCCGTTGCGGCCGAGACCCGTCTCAAGTCCCTGCCCGATACGCCGTCGATGCCAGAGGCCGGATTCCCGGACGTCAAGATGAGCACCTGGTATGGAATTTCGGCGCCGGCCGGGACACCGCGCGAGATCGTCAACACGCTGCATGCCGCCATCGCAAAGTCGCTGAACACGCCAAAGACGCGGGAAAAAATCGAATCGCAAGGCGCGCTGATTTTCCTGAAAGGTCCCGAGGAGTATGGGGCCTATCTCCAGGCTGACGCCAAGATTTTGTTGGAGCTGATCAAGGCGGTCAACCCGGCGGCTCAGTGAGATGCAATATCAAAGCCGCCACGACGGGCGGCGGCCTTGATTTCAACTGCAACGCAACGTTTCGATGTGATCAGGGTACCAGGATGGTCGAGCCGGTGGTGGCGCGGCCTTCCAGATCGCGATGCGCCTGCTGCGCGTCCTTGAGCGCGTACGTCTGGTTGATCGGGATTTTTACGGCCCCGCTGGCGACCACCTCAAACAATTCGTTCGCGGTCTTCACCAGATCCTCGCGCTTGGCCACGTAGTGATTGAGCGTCGGGCGCGTGGCGAACAATGAGCCTTTGTGCTGCAGGAGGTTGATGTCGAACGCGGTGATCGGCCCCGACGCCGAGCCGAAACTCGCAAACGTGCCGAGCGGCTTGAGGCAGTCGAGCGAAGCCGGAAAGGTCGCCTTGCCGACGCCGTCGTACACCACCGCGCACATCTTGCCGCCGGTGATTTCCTTGACCTTGGCGACGAAATCCTCGTCGCGGTAGAGGATCACGTGATGAGCGCCGTTCTTCTTGGCGAGCTCGCCCTTGTCCTTCGAGCCCACGGTGCCGATCACGTTGGCGCCGAGATGATTGGCCCACTGGCAGGCGATCAGGCCGACGCCGCCGGCGGCGGCATGGATCAGCACGTTGTCGCCCTTCTGCACCCGGTAGGTCCGCCGCAACAGGTACTGCGCCGTCATGCCCTTGAGCATCATGGCGGCGGCCTGCTCGAAACTGATGGAATCCGGAAGCTTGACGGCGCGCTCGGCCGGCAGGATGCGCTCCGCCGCGTAGGCGCCGAGCGCCGAGGTGTAGCCGACGCGGTCACCGACCTTGAGGTCCGTTACGCCCGGACCCACGGCGATCACTTCGCCGGCCGCCTCGTTGCCTGAGACGAACGGCATTCCCACCGGCGACGGGTACATGCCCATGCGGAAGTAGGTATCGATGAAGTTGACGCCAATGGCGCGATTCCTGATCTTCACCTGACCGGGGCCCGGCGCCGGCACTTCGACCTCTTCGTAGGTCAACACTTCGGGACCGCCCGTCTTGTGGACTCGGACCGCTGCGACCATGGGTGTCACTCCTGATTTGACTTATTGCATTCGGCGCGCGCCACACGCTGGTGGCGCGGTGCGGCGCAATCTCTCTCAGGCGGGCGTCGGGATCAAGCCGGTCAGGCGGTGGGCGGCCGGGCGCGAGGGCGGCGGCGGTTGCGCCGCGCCAAGACGTTGAAGAACTCGACCGCGCCCGCAAACGCCATGGCGAAGTAGATGTAGCCGCGCGGGATGTGGACGTCGAAGCCGTCGGCGACCAACGCCATCCCGATCAAAACCAGGAAGGCGAGCGCCAGCATCTTGGTGGTGGGATGTTCGGCGATGAAGTCGCCGACCGGGTTCGCTGCCACGAACATCACGACCATCGCGATGACGATTGCGGCCACCATGATGGCGATCTCGTCCACCATGCCGATGGCCGTGATGATCGAGTTCGAGCGAGAACACCAGGTCGACCGCGACGACCTGCGCCACCACCATGGCGAAGGCGCTCGCGGTCGCGCCCGGCACCTTTTCCGTCTCATACCTGGCTTCAACCTCGTTGTGGATTTCGTGCGTCGCTTTCGCGATCAGAAACAGGCCGCCGCCGATCAGGATGATGTCGCGCCACGAGATGGCCATGCCGAACAGCGTCACGACCGGAGCCGTGAGGCCCATCAGCCAGGTCAGCGCCGCCAGCATCACCACGCGGAACACGAACGCTAGCGACAGACCGATCATGCGCGCCCGGCGCGCCTGGATGCCCTCCAGCCGCGAGGTCAGAACGGCGAGAAAAACCAAGTTGTCGATGCCGAGCACGATTTCGAGGATCGTCAAGGTGACCAGGGCGGCCCAGGCATGCGGATCGGTCAGGAGAGAGAGAAGTTCCATTCAGCGTTTCTCGGTCAGTCCGACACTAACGAGGTAGATGGCGATGAGCACCAGGCCGCCGGTGACCCACGGCCCGGGGTCGAGATCGTCGACAATGGCGATCAATGCAAGAGCCGCCCAGGCGACGATCGCTGCAATATTGAGCACCTGCAGCCGGCGCACCCGCATCGGGTGGAGGAATTTGAACGGCAGAAAGGTCGCAACCGCTAGCAGAACCACAGAACCAGCCGCGAGCACGGGCGGCAGCTTCAGTACAAACAGGTAGAATGCCACCGCGTTCCAGAGGGTAGGAAACCCCCGAAAGTAGTTGTCGTCGGTCTTCATCGCCGTATCGGCGAAGTACAACGCGCCGGTGACGACGATGATCATTCCTGCCGGAATAGCGACCGCCTCCGGCATCAAGCCGCTGGCGGCGATTGCGTAGGCCGGCACGAACACGTAAGTCGTGAAATCCACCACCAGATCGAGCACGTCGCCCGACCAGCGCGGCAGCAGTTCGGCGACTCGCAACCGGCGGGCGA
Source organism: uncultured Alphaproteobacteria bacterium (assembly GCA_963807865.1). GTDB lineage: Bacteria > Pseudomonadota > Alphaproteobacteria > Rhizobiales > Xanthobacteraceae > VAZQ01. The sequence goes on from CAWEDK010000039.1 coordinate 261,389, forward strand.
AGGTGCCGTCGATGCCGTCCACGATCAGCGCGATCCCCAGGCATACGAACATCGCCGGCCAGTTGTGACGGACCGCGAAAATCAGCGCAGCGAGCGCGAGCGCGGCGCCCAGGGCGGTGAAAATATGGACTGCGAAGGCGCGGATGTGGGTTAGTGGCGGCAAGGCAGGTTCCGATTTAGTGTCCCGATTCCGAAGCTAGCATCAATGTCCGCCACACTCGTCGTGGACTTGCGACTATCGTTGCTTTGTCGCGACGGTGGAAGCTGGCATCCTGTCCCAGTCCACGGATGACGAGCGGCACATGGGCGAAATCTCCGGCAGTATCTCGGCCGAGGTGGCGGTGGTTGGCGGCGGGCCGGCGGGTCTGACGACTGCGATTGCGCTTGCCGCGGCGGGCATCGAGACTGCGCTGGTCGGCCGGCCGCCGCCCTCACCCGACCATCGGACCACTGCGCTGCTGACCGGATCGGTCGCGGCGCTCGAGGCGCTCGGCGTCTGGGCGAGTTGCCGGGACCAGGCCGCGCCGTTGCGGGTGATGCGGATCGTGGATGACACCGCGCGGCTGCTGCGGGCGCCGGAGGTGAGCTTCGACGCCGCCGAGATCGGTCTGCAAGCCTTTGGCCACAACATCGAGAACCGGCATCTGTTGACCGCGCTCACAAGCCGCGCACAGCAATTGCCGGCCCTGACGCCGGTGACCGCCAACGCCGCAACGGTCGAAATCGACGAGGACCGTGCCGTCATCCGATGCGGCAATGGGACGGTCGTCACGTCGCGGCTGGTCGTGGGCGCAGATGGGCGACGGTCGGTCTGCCGGGCGGCTGCCGGGATCGAGATCGACCACCACAGCTACCCGCAGATGGCGCTTGCCTGCAATTTCGCCCACACGAGGCCGCATCGCGACACCTCGACCGAATTCCATACCGAGGCCGGCCCATTCACCGTCGTCCCCTTGCCCGGCCAACGATCGAGCCTGGTCTGGGTGACCCATCCGGCCGACGCTTCCGGCCTCGCAGACTTGTCCGACGACGAGTTGTCGGCGGAAATCGAGCGGCGCTCGCATTCGCTCCTGGGCAAGGTCGCGGTCGCGCCCGGCCGCAGCGTCTTTCCGCTGGCGATCGAGACCGCGCGGCGGCTCGCGGCGCCGCGCGTCGTGCTGGTGGGCGAGGCCGCGCACGTCATCCCGCCGATCGGCGCCCAGGGCCTCAATCTCGGGCTGCGCGACGCTGCGACCGTCGGCGAACTCGTGGTCGAGGCGCACCGCGACGGCCGCGACGTTGGTGGCGACGACCTGACCGCGCGCTACGAACAAACCCGGCGGGCCGACGTGATGGCCCGTACCGTCGGCGTCGATCTGCTCAATCGGAGCCTGTTGTCCGGCTTTCTCCCGCTGCAGGGCGCGCGCGGACTCGGGCTCTTTCTCCTCGACCGGATCGGGCCGTTACGGCGGGCGGTGATGCGGGAAGGTGTCGCCCCGGCTGCGTCGCAGCCGCGCCTGATGCGTGGCGAGGCGCTCTGAGCTGGATCGTGACCCTAGAACTTTTCGTCGCCGCGATGGCGGAAGGGATCGGGAAAATCACGATAAAGCGCAAATGCGACATTCTGCACGAGCGAGTTGACGCCGAAATGGAAGCCCTCGGTCGGCTCGCGGCGGCCAGCAGCGCGTTCAAAGGCGGCGTCGAGTTGGGCAAGGTTCTTGACCTCGATCATGATGTGGAACTCGCCTAGCGTGGGCAAGCCGAGGCCAAGCTTGCGTCGCATGAGCCGCCAGTTCTCGATCAGCCCCTCGGATTTGAGATGGCCCATGTACTTCGCCACGCCTTCGCAGAAAGCGATGTCATTCGTTCCCGGCTTGAGGTCGCACCAAGCGTGATAGATGTCCAAGGTTGACGTGCTCCGTATCGTCTTTTCGCTTACCCGACGCGTGAAGCTACGGCACCTGTAGCTTGCTTCCAAGCTCGGCGGCGGACTGTTATGATTTCACCAAACTCGCACAATCCGAACAGCAGGAGCGCCCCATGTCGGTCGTGAAAATCCATGAAGTGCCGTCGTTGCGACAACGCGTCAGTGACGAGGAATGGCAGGCGCGGGTCGATCTCGCCGCCGCCTACCGGCTGGTGGCGCATTTCGGCTGGACGCACCTGATCAACAATCACATCTCGGTGCGCGTGCCGGGCACGGAAGATCAGTTCCTGATTAATCCATATGGGCTATTGTACGAGCAGGTCACCGCCTCGAACCTGGTCAAGATCGACCTCGACGGCAACGTGCTCGACGATACGCCCTACCAGGTCAATCGCGCCGGCTTCGTCATCCACAGCGCCATTCACATGGCGCGCAAGGACTTGCACGCCATCCTGCACACTCACACGGTCGCGGGACAGGCGGTGTCGGCGCTCGACTGCGGGCTTCTGATGCTGAACCAGAGCGCGATGCGCTACTACAAGCGCATCGGCTATCACGAGTTCGAGGGCGTCGCGAACGACCTCGACGAGCGTGAGCGCATCGTCGCTGACCTCGGCGACCACAAGTGCCTGATCATGAAGCACCACGGGCTGCTGACCGCGGGGGCGAACGTCGGCGAGGCCTTCAACCTGATGTACTATCTGGAGAAGAGCTGCGAGACGCAGATGCAGGTGCTCGCCTCCAACCAGCCCTACAGTCTCCCATCCGAAGAATCCTGCGAGAAGTCGGCGCGGATTTTCTGGGGCAACGGCCGCGTGCACGATCGCGACTGGCCGGCGCTGGTGATGCTTGCCGACAAGATCGATCCCTCGTACCGCAATTGAGTCGGAACGCGATCCTGACCGGCTTTCTCCAATGAACATGCTCTCACCTTCGTCATGGCCGGGCATAGCCGTCCGAAGGACGGCGTCGCTCCGCTCGCCTGTGCCCCGGCCATCCACGTCTTTGGTTTGTCCACGCAAGAAAGACGTGGGTGCCCGGCACGTGGCCTGGCATGACGCGGCAAGATTTGCACCGATCGGGAGAGCAGCACTGCTCTTGGCCGGTCTCTCCATGATCGCCAATGCACCGCCGGTGCACGCGCAGGACTATCCGTCGCGTCCGGTCGAATTGATCGTGCCGTTCGCGGCGGGCGGCGGCGCCGAAATTCTGGCGCGGCTGCTTGGCGACGGGTTGTCTAAGCGCCTCGGCCAGCCGTTCCTCGTGATCAACCGGCCGGGCGCCAACACCAATCTCGGCACGCTTGCCGTAGTGCGCGCCAAGCCCGACGGCTATACGCTGGCAATGGCGAGTGTGGGGCTCGCGGCCAACCCGTCGCTCTACCGCAAGCTCAACTTCGAGCCGCAGAAGGATCTCGAGCCGATTTCGCTGATCGCCAATTCCCCCACCGTCCTGGTGGTGCCGCCGTCGCTGCCGGTGAATTCGCTTCAGGAATTCATCGCCTACGTGAAAGCGCGGCCCGGCGAACTCAACTACGGCTCCTATGGAGCCGGCAGCGGCCCGCATTTGGCGACCGAACTGTTCACCACCAAGACCGGCGTCCGGATGGTGCATGTGCCCTTTGGCGGCGGCGGTCCGGCCGCGCTCGGCGCCATGACCAATCAGGTGCAGGCGCTGTTCTCGAGCGTATTGCCGGTGCTCGGCATGGTCCGCGGCGATAAGCTGAAAGCGCTTGCCATCGCGGCCGACCGCCGGTCTGAACTTCTGCCCAACGTTCCGACCTTCGCCGAACAGGGGCTCGACTATCTCACCGGCACCTGGTTCGGGCTGCTGGCGCCTGCCCGGACGCCGGCGGAGATCGTCACGCGGCTCAATCGCGCAGCGGTCGCGATCCTGGAGGAGCCGGCCGTGCGCGCCAAGATCGTCGAACAGGGTGCGGATGTAATTGCGAGTTCGCCCGCCGAATTTCGCGCTTTCCTCAGAGAGGAAACGGATCGGCTGGCGGCGGTCATCCGTAACGCCGGCATCGCGCTCGATTGACCGCCCTGCCCGGCGCGTGGCATCGTCACGGTCATACGCGATCCGTCGCACCACGACCGGCGAGCATGGCAACGATCGCCAGCACCTGGATCGCGATCGCCGCCACGAACACGGCAGGCGCCGCGCCAGCGACTGCCAGCGGCGTGCCGATTTCCCGCAGCAAGCCGAACAGCGCCGGCGCGAAGGCGTAGCTGGCCTGGCTGACAGCCACGATCAGCGGCACAACGCGCGCCACGTCGTCTCTCGCGAACTCCACCTGGGCGATGAGCGGCGGCAACGAGGTCGCATTGCCGATGCCGGCGCCGAACAGGATGACGCCGAGCAGCAGCAGCGGCACGTCGGTGCCCGCGGCGAGGAGAAACGCCACCGAGCCCGCGATCTGCACGCCATAATTCACGCACGCCACGAGGCGGCGGTCGGCACCGACCGGCATCATCCAGCCGACCAATGTGCGTCCGGCGATCGCGGCGGCAGTCGCCGCGCCTGCCGCGATGCCAGCAACCTGTGCGCCGAGGGCCGGTACCAGCAGCGAGAACAAGTGCGCGATGAGGCCGATCTGCGCGAACAGGCCGAACGCCATTCCGGCCGCCAGGGTGATGAACCGAAGATCACGCCACAGCAGTCGTCCCGGGAGCGGATGGGCCGACGGCGAGGTCGATGTGACGCCGGCCGCTCCAGCCGCATCGCCGTCCGGCGGTAGTCCCATCTGTTGGGGTGTTCGGGTCAGAAACCGGTCGGACAGAATCCAGATCGTCACGATCATGACCGCGCCGATGGCCGTTGCCGCCCACGGAAAGCCGAGCCAGCCGATGGCCGCGACCCACAGCGGCGAGAACACGACGCCACCGATGCTCGCTCCGTTGTAGGCGGACGCCAGCGCGGCCGGGCGCGTTCGCACGAACCATGGCGACACCATCGCGTTGATGGCGGCAGCGCTCATCGCGACCCAGCCCGCGCCGCTGAGCAATGTGGCGGCGATCAGCTGCCAGGGCTCATAGGCCACGGCCCAGCCGATAACGCCCGCCGCCAGCGACACTGCGCCAGCCTTGGTGACCGCCGCCACGCCGAAATGCTGATAGAGTCCGGCCAGGTTGGCAGTGACGAGCGCGCCAAACAGGAAATGCACGGTAACGGCGGCCGAGACCAGCGCCAGCGACCAGCCCTGCGCCTCGCGCGCGGCATGCAGATAGATGGGCGGACCATAAAAGCCGAGCCCCCACCCGAACACCGCGACCGTGAAGGCCGCGCCGACGACACGCCAGCCGTAGAACATGCGTCCGCTTCCGTGCGCCGTGGGCATTTGGACCTGCATCCTGACGGCGGCGGAGGCGGGATGTTACGGTCTGCGCCGAAGCATTATTCTCCCCGCTCGGCTTATCTATCATCTGTCGAACGAGGAATTGGAGCCATGACCAGCAACGCGATGTTCGCAGCGGTTGCGGCCGTGTCCGGCGATCCGGCGCGCGCCAGCATGCTGCATGCGCTGATGGACGGCCGCGCCCTCACCGCGACCGAATTGGCCAAGGTCGCAGGCGTCGCGCCACAAACCGCGAGCGGACATCTCAACCGCTTGACGGCGATCGGACTGCTGAGCGTCGAGAAACAGGGCCGCCATCGCTATCACCGTCTGGCAACGGCCACGGTGGCGCAGATGCTCGAGAGCATCATGCGCGTGGCCGCCGAAATGACGCCGGAACGCAAGCCGATCACGGTCGGGCCGCGCGATGCGGCGCTCCGGAAAGCCCGCACCTGCTACGATCATTTCGCCGGACGGCTGGGGGTTGCGCTGGCCGACGCGCTGACCGGAAAAGGCTATATCGAGCTGACCAGCGAGGCCGGCGTCCTGACCGAGAGCGGCATTGCGTTCCTCGCCGGCATCGGCATCGATACGGCGCCGATGCTGACGCGGCGAACGAAGCATTCGGGTCGCGTGCTGTGCCGGCCGTGCCTCGATTGGAGCGAGCGGCGGCCGCACCTTGCCGGCGTCGTCGGGGCGGCCATCTGTGCGCATTGCTTTGACCGGGGTTGGGCCCGGCGGCTCGACGGAACGCGCGCCATCCTGATTACCCCGAAGGGCGAGGACGTCTTCCGCAGAGCGCTTGGACTGCGACTTGCATAGCGTCATTCGGCCCTGCGTCGATGGTCTAACATCGCCGCGCGGGCGCCTAGATTGGCGACTGTCGGATCGCAAGCACATCGATTCGGCCATATGCCCGCAAAAGCGGCTTGGCGGAGGCCCAGACCGCTCATAGCGTAGTCATCGGCGGCACTCGCCCCGCCATGCGAGGACGAAGGAATGAAGCTGCCGCGCAATTTCTTCAAGCCACTCGCGATCGGTGCGCCTGCGCCGATGCGCGAACTCCCAGTCAAGCTCGAGCGCATGATCCATTTCGTGCCGCCGCAGATCGAGAAACTACGTGCCAAGGTGCCGGAACTGATCACGCAGGTCGACGTGGTGCTCGGTAATCTCGAAGACGCAATCCCTGCCGACGCCAAGCAGGCCGCCCGGGCGGGCTTCATCGAGATGGCCAAGGCCAACGATTTCGGCGCGAGCGGCCTGTGGACCCGCATCAACGCCCTCAACTCACCCTGGGTGCTCGACGACGTGATCGAGATCGTGGCCGCGGTGGGCAACAAGCTCGATGTCGTGATGCTGCCGAAGGTCGAAGGCGCGTGGGACATTCACTACCTCGATCAGTTGCTGGCGCAGCTTGAAGCCAGATACGAGGTGCGAAGGCCGATCATGATCCACGCCATCCTGGAGACGGCCGAGGGCGTCAACAACGTCGAGACCATTGCCGCTGCATCGCCGCGGATGCACGGCATCAGTCTCGGCCCGGCCGACCTCGCCGCTTCGCGCGCCATGAAGACTACGCGCGTCGGCGGCGGACATCCGGAGTACAAGGTGCTGGCCGACGCGGCCGCGGACGGCGGCCCGCGCGCCGCCTATCAGCAGGATCTGTGGCACTACACCTTCGCCAAGATGGTCGACGCTTGCGCGGCGGCGGGCATCAAGCCGTTCTACGGCCCGTTCGGCGACTTCTCCGATCCGCAGGCGTGCGAGGTTCAGTTCCGCAACGCCTTCCTGATGGGCTGCGTCGGCGCCTGGACGCTGCATCCGAGCCAGGTGCCGATCGCCAAGCGCGTGTTCTCGCCCGACCCGGCCGAGGTGGCGTTCGCGAAGAAGATCATCGCGGCGATGCCGGACGGCACCGGCGCCGTCATGATCGACGGCAAGATGCAGGATGACGCCACTTGGAAACAAGCCAAAGTACTGGTCGATCTGGCGGTTCGCGTGGCGGCCAAAGACCCTGAAATGGCAGCGGGCTACGGCGGTTGACCCTACTGGCGCCCGCCGCAATCTTGGACTATCTCCGCATCATGATGGACAAAATGCGCATCGCCAAATTCAAGATCGGCCAGGTCGTCCGGCACCGGGTGTTCCCGTTCCGCGGCGTGGTGTTCGACATCGATCCTGAATTCAGCAACACAGAGGAATGGTATCAGTCCATTCCAGTCGAGGTCCGGCCACACAAGAACCAGCCGTTCTATCATCTGTTCGCCGAAAACTCGGAGAGCGAATACATCGCGTACGTCTCCGAGCAGAACCTGCTGGCCGACACCTCGGGCGAGCCGCTGCGCCATCCGCAGGTCGCCGAAGTGTTCGAACAGGACGACCGTGGCAGCTACCGGCCGCGGAATTCGTTGTTGAATTGATGTTGCGTTATCGCGCGGGCGCTGGCGCCGGCTGGTTGCCGAGCTTGCTGCGCGCCTCTTCGGCCTTGCGCTGCAACTCCTGCTCCAGCTTCTGCTGCTGAGCTTCCAGGACCTTCGGGTCGGAGGCCGGACCGTCGTTCGCCTTGGCGAACTCCTCGAGCGGAAGCGGATAGCTCGCCGGCTGGCCGCCGAGATTGATGGTCTGCAGCCACAACATCTTGCCGGTCTTGAGCTGCGCCACGAAGGCGGCATTGACCTCGAAGTCCGCCATGCAGCCGTTCGGGAAGCACGCAATATACTGGCCGACCGAAGCCTGCCCGCGGTCGATCAGCATGCGGGTGCCGACCGCAAGCTGCATGCCGAGCGGAACGGTGATGCGCAAAATCTTCTTGGTCTCTCCGGTGGGTTCGATCAGCGCCGCACTGGCGATGAATTCACCGCTGTCCATGCGCGCTTCTTTGACCGTCAGGCAGACTTCCTTGGCGCCTGCCTGGTTGTCTTTGCCGCACAGCTTGGTCCACGGCGAATAGTTCAGGGATGCCTGTCCATCACCCGGCGGAGCTTCGGCCGGCGCAGCGGGCTGAGCGGCTTTGGGAGCGGCTTTCGGCTGAGCCTTCGGCTGCGGAGTTTGCGCGGCGGAAGGGCCGGCGAATACAGCCAGCGCGAGAGCGGCCGCAAGAAAGCGTGCCGCGTGGACATCGCCGCGGTGATCAACGCCCATGACGTTACTCTTCCGATTGGAGTGGCGACGGATCAGGGCCGTGAAGCCTGCGGTCCTTCGAGCCGTTTGCGCGCTTCCTCGGCCCGGCGGTTCAGCTCGTCCTGCAGCTTCTTCTGCTGATCTTCCCAAACCTTCGGATCGATCGACGGGCCGTCATACGCCTTGGCGAAATCTGCGAGCGGAATTCCAAGCGTCAGCGGCTGTCCATTGGTAGCCTGGATCGCCTGAATGAAGAGGCCTGAGCCCTTCTTCAGCTTGGCGATCAACTCGCCGCTCGCCTCGTAGTCCGAAAAGCATCCGGTCGGCTGGCACATCAGGTACGGGCCGTTCATCGGCTGGCCTTCGTCGACGATGACGCGCGAACCCGGCTGCAGCACGACGCCAATGGGCGCCATGATGCGCAAGATTTTTCGGGCGTCGCCCTCCTGTTCGACGATCATCGCCGAGACGATCGGACGGCCATCCTCCAATCGTCCTTCCTTACCGGTGAAGCAAATTTGCTTGGCGTTCGCTTCCGGGCCCTTCTGGCAAAGCTTCGTCCAGGGAGAGTAAACGAGTTGCGGCCCACCATTGGCGGGCTGCTGTCCCTGCGCGGCCGGCGCCTCTCCGGGCTTGGTGGCGACCGGCGCTTTCGGCGCGGCCTTCGGTGCAGCCTTCGGCGGCGCAGCCTTGGGCGGCGCCACGGGCGGTGGCGAGCCGGCTGGCGGCGGTGGAGCCTGTGCAAAGGCGCCGAGCCGGTCAAGGCGCAGAACATCGTCGTTGCCATCGCAATGGCAAAAGCGCGTACACCCGGACGCGCAAGGTCGATCCGCTGATCCATGGGATAGGTCCTCTTGCTTCCGTCTCGCAGCGCCCCAGCACACGCGCCCCAGGCCAAGCGGAACGGTCTCCCCCTTGCGAGTGGTGTCGGGACCAAATACGGCAAGAGCGTGACGTTTAAGCTACACTCACCCCTTCAAGCCCAATGTCCTCGGTCACTTTCTCAGCCTTGCGGCATAATGTGCTGAAATATCGCCGAGGAGCGCCGTTGCGCGCGACAATCGGCGCAAGCTTGCCCCATTCGTTGAGCAGGGTGCGCAAGGCGAAAAGCCGGATCAGAAGAGCCTCGTGACCGCAGCCATTTCCGCCCACCGAACTTCAACGCGCCGGTGCTTCGCCTGGATCGCCATCACACTGTCCGCGTGGACGGTTGCCGGTGGCGCTGCATTCGCCGGTGAGGCGCGGCACGCCATCGCGATGCATGGCGAGCCGGCGTTGCCGGCGGGATTTGCCCAGGTGCCCTATGTCAATCCGGACGCCCCGAAGGGCGGCCGGCTCGTCCAGGGCGTGGGTGGCACCTTTGACAGCCTCAACCCGTACATCGTCAAAGGCCTGGCGGCGCAAGGCATCCGCGGGCCTCTGGTCAGCGGCGGCAATGTGATCAGTGGCTACGTGGTCGAGAGCCTGATGGCGCGCGGCCACGACGAGCCGTTCACCCTCTATGGGCTGGTTGCCCAGACGGTCGAAACCGACGCGGCGCGCAGTTACGTCACCTTCACGATCGATCCGGCAGCACGGTTCTCGGACGGCGTCGCCATCACCCCCGCCGACGTCATCTTTTCGTGGCAGCTTCTGCGCGACAAGGGCCGGCCGAATCACCGTTATTATTATTCCAAGGCGAAGAAGGCAGAGGCCGTCGGGGAACGTGGCGTGCGGTTCGATCTGACCGGCAGCGACGACCGCGAGCTGCCGCTGATTCTCGGGCTGATGCCGGTGCTGCCGAAGCACGTGATCAATCCCGATACGTTCGAGCAGACCTCGTTCACGCCCCCGATCGGCAGCGGCCCCTACACGGTTGCCCATGTCGATCCGGGCAAGAGCGTGACGCTCAAGCGCAACCCGAACTATTGGGGACGCGAACTCGGCATCAACCGCGGCTTCTGGAATTTCGAGGAGATTCATTTCGACTATTACCGCGACGGCAACTCGTTTCACGAAGCGTTCAAGCGCGGGCTGTTCGATGTGCGTACCGAGAACGACCCGGGCCGCTGGCAGACCGCTTACGATTTCCCGGCGCTGCGTGAGGGCCGCGTGGTGAAGGAGGCTATCGTCACCGGCCTGCCGAAGCCGAGCACCTACCTGGTGTTTAATACCCGCCGCGCCGTGTTCTCCGACGTGCGCGTGCGCGAGGCGCTGCTGCTGCTGTTCGACTTCGAGTGGGTCAACCACAGCTACTTCTTCGACCTCTACCGCCGCACCGGAAGCTTCTTCGAGGGCTCCGAACTGTCGGCGCGTGGGCGCCCCGCCGGCGACCGCGAACGCGCGCTGCTGGCGCCGTTTCCGGGCGCGGTGCGCGCCGATGTGCTCGAGGGCACCTGGTCTCCGCCGGTCACCGACGGCTCGGGGCGCGACCGCGGCACGCTGCGTCGCGCGCTCGAATTGTTCGGGCAGGCCGGATACGAACTTCGGGGTACCGACTTGGTCAATCGCCGCACCGGACGGCCATTCACCTTCGAGATCATGGTCGGCGGACGGGACGATGAAAGGCTCGCGCTGCTGTTCATCCAGAGCCTGAAGCGGGCCGGCATCAAGGCGCAGGTCCGCGCCGTCGATGCGGTGCAGTTCGAATCGCGCCGGATCGGCTTCGACTTCGACATGTTCCAGAATCGCTGGGATCAGTCGCTGTCGCCCGGCAACGAGCAGTCCTTCTACTGGAGCACCGCCGCCGCCGACCAGAACGGCAGCCGCAACTACATGGGCGTCAAGAGCCCCGCCATCGACGCGATGATCGCCGCGCTGATCAAGGCCGACGAACGGGCGGACGTGGTGGCCGCGGTTCGGGCGCTCGACCGGGTGCTGATCTCGGGTTTCTACGTCATTCCGCTGTTTCACCTGCCGCAGCAATGGCTGGCGCGCTGGACATCGATCCGGCATCCGGCCACCACTTCGCTCTCGGGACTTCTGCCCGAATCATGGTGGCATCAGCCGTCGACACCTTGAGGAGACCGAGGCCTTGATCCTCCATGATCCGCGCAGCCAGACGGCAGCACAGCGCGGCGGCTATGCCACGCTCGACGACCTGTTGCGGCGGGTGGCCGAGCGACGGCCACACGCGTTCGCACTGATCGATCCACCGAACCGCGAAAGCTTTACCGACGGCAAACCGCGCCGCCTCAGCTACGCAGAAGCTGACCGGATGGTGTCCGCGATCGCCGACCGGCTGCGCCGGATGGGACTGCATACCGACGCAATCGTCGGGACGCAGATCGCCAATACGGTCGACGGCGTGCTGATGCTGCTCGGCATCGTGCGGGCCGGGATGATCGCGATGCCGCTGCCGCTGTTATGGCGTCGAGCCGAAACAGTCGCGGCATTGCGCCGGGTCGGCGCCAACGCGCTGGTGGTCAGCGGCCGGGTCGGCAGCACCGATCACTTCGATCTGGCGATGAATGTCGCGGCGGAGATTTTTCCCGTCCGCTTCGTCTGCGGATTTGGCCGCAATCCTCCCGATGGCGTCATCCCGTTCGACGACCTCTACGACGGTCAACGTCTTGATCCGGACGCGGCAATCGAGGCCGATCGAGCGGATGAGCCTGGCGCGCATCTCGCCGTCATCACCTGGGACCAGGGCGCCAATGGGCTCGTTCCGGTCGCCCGCAGCCATGCCGAACTGATCGCCGGCGCACTTGCGACGCTGCTCGACCGCCGCGTCGAGCCGGACACCGTCACCCTCTCGACGCTCACGCTATCGTCCTTCGCCGCGCTCGCGGTGACGCTCGTGCCGTGGCTGATCTTCGGCAATACGCTTGCGCTTCACCAGCCGTTCGACCCCGAGGCTTTTCGCGCTCAGCGCGGTTCGCTCGGCTGCGACACGGTTATCGTCCCTGGACCGCTGGTCGCAGCGCTTGCGCAGGCTGGGCAATTGTCCGCCGACGACGGCCTCTGCAACGTCGTCGGCGTGTGGCGTGCACCCGAACGGCTGTCCCACGCACCGGCTTGGCGCGACGCCCGGGTTAGCCTGATCGACGTGCAGGTGTTCGGCGAGGTTGGGCTGGTCGCGGCGACGCGTGGTGCGGACGGTCTTCCCGCCGCCATCCCGTTCGGCCCCATAGCGGTTCCTGGTCCCGCGAAGAGAACCACAACGGCGATCGACAGTACTGCGACACCCGCCGGCACGGTCGCGTTGCGCGGCGCGATGGTGCCCCGCGCGCCCTTCCCTCCCGGTGCGGAGCGCAGCAGCCACCCGTTCTTCAAAGTCGCGGCCAGCGGCCTGGTCGATACCGGATATGGCTGCCGGCCGAACAGCGACGTCATGGTGGTGACCACCCCGCCGCCCGGTCTGGTGAGCGTCGGAGGCGCGCGATTTGCGGTCGAGGAACTGCGGGATGTCGCGGGCCGCGTCGAAAACGATGGCGGCACGCTCGCCATCCTCCCCGATGCGCTCTGCGGCCATCGGCTGGCGGGCAACGCGGCCGACCGTGCGAGCGTGCATGCAGCGCTCGAACGGATCGGCGCAAGCCCGCTCCTGATCAGCGCCTTTCGAGAACGGCCGCTTCCAGCCGCGTAACGTTGACGCAGCGTTAACAGCGTTGGTCTAGGGTGCGTCGGTTTTCGTCCGCAGCAACCGGCGCAATTGTCATGGCAATGTTGGGTCCGATGGTCGTGGTCGCCGAGAAGCCGGCGGCCGATCTGCTCGACGCGCTCGGCAATGCGGGAGCCTTTCCGATTATCGAGACCGGCTGGGCGGATGCTCCGGCGGCATTGGCGGAAATCCAGCCGGTAGCGCTGGCGATCGCCGAGCCCGGGCCGGCGCCCAACCAGCACCACAAGCGTTCCCTGCTGCAGGCCATCGAATCGCGCACTGGGCCGGTGACGCCGGTCATCGCGCGGCTGACGGCAAAGAGTGAGTCCGCCCTGCCCGATGCGCTGCCGATTGCGGTCGACGATCCGGCCGGCCGGCTGGTGGCGCGGCTGCGTTCCGCGCTGCGAATTCGCACGCTGCATGCGACAGTGCTGCGGCGGGCCCGCGCCGAAGGCGCGGCCGCAGTCGCACTGCCGCATCCGTATGCTTCAAATCTGCTCGAAGATGCGACGGTGCTGTGCGTTGGACGAGGCCGCTCGTATCCGGCGCTTTCCGTGGCGATCGGCGAACGCGTCGGACTGATCGGCGCCCTGACGCGTCGAGACCGCGGCGCGCTACCTCGCGGCCCGCGACATCGAGGGCGTGGTCATCGGAGAAGGCCTCGGACCCCGCGTCGTCGAAGCGCTGCTGACCGTGCTGGCGGAGGATGCGCGCTTCTGCGATCTGCCGGTCGGGCTGCTCGACAACACCGGCATCGACGATGAACGCCTGCCCAATCTCATTCGTATCGACAGCGATCCCGTTCTCCTGGTCGAACGCTTCCTGCCGATGGTGCGGCTGCAGGCGTTTGAAGGTCAATTGCGCCGCACACTGAAGGCGCTCGAAACCGAAGGTACGATCGATCCCGCGACCGGACTGCTCGGCGCACAAGCCTTTTGGCGCGATCTCGAGCGTGTCGTGGGCGAAGCCGAACTCGGCGGCCAGGCTTTGACGGTGGCGCGTTTCTCGTTCGAGGAAATGACCGATCAACGCGCCTATCTCGATGCTGCGCGCCTGCTCAGCCGACTGATGCGCGACGTCGATTTTGCCTGCCGGGAACAGGACGGCTCGATCCTCGCAGCCTTCACCGAAACCGACCTGCGCAGCGCGCATGTTGTGGTCCGCCGGCTTGCCAGCATTCTGCGGCAGACCATGTTGTCGCCCGGCCATGACCGGGGCGAGATTCGGCCGACCGTCACGCTCGCGACGCTCAAGGCGAGCGACAACCTTGGCAGCCTGCTCGCCCGGGTCGGCAGCTATCCGCAGGTTGCCGCCGGAGAGCGGCAGGCTTAGTCTAGCGGGCGTCCAAACTCGACTAGAAAACATGAGCTTGCCAGTGGTCCTTTAATTCCAGCATTCGCAAACGTGCTTGCCGAAGCGGGATGCGAATGTTGGAATTGGACCACGAGCGGGCGTCCTCGCAAGGAGCCGACATGACCGCCCTTCAGATCGACATGGTGTCCGACGTCGTCTGCCCGTGGTGCTTCATCGGCAAGCGCCGGCTCGAAAAGGCGATCGCGCTCACGCCCGACATTCCGGTCGCGGTGCGCTTCCATCCGTATTTCCTCAATCCGTGGGTGCCGCGCGAAGGCATCAGCCGCGAGGAATATCTCGTCACCAAGTTCGGGTCGGTCGAGCGTTACAACACCAATGCCAAACGGGTGGCCGAGCAGGCTGCCGGCGAAGGGCTCGTCTATTCATTCGACAAGATCAAGCGGCAGCCGAACACGCTCGATTGCCACCGGCTGATCCTGTGGGCGGGCGACATCGGCCACTCGGCACAGATGAAGCAACGGCTGATGGACCTCTATTTCACCGAGGGCGGCGATCTCACCGATCCCGAGGTGCTGGTGCAGGCCGCGTCCGACTGCGGCCTCAACGCCGCGCGGGTGCGCGAACTTCTGGCGAGCGCGCAGGACATCGAGCAGGTCGAGCGCGCGGCCAACTCGGCCAAGGAGGCCGGCATCGACGGCGTTCCCTGCTTCATCCTGGGCGGACTGATGGCCGTGCAGGGCGCGCAGTCGGCCGAGCACCTGGCGCAGGCGATCGAGCGCGCCGCGCAGGAATTCGCCAGCCGCCAGGCCGCGGAGTAGCGCTCGCGCGTGTCTTCACTCGACCGGGACACGAGTCTTCGGCGCTACATCCCAAACAGCATGCCGCGCGCGAAGCGCAGTGCCAGCACGAGCAAGGCGCTGGCCGCGATCCACGAGCCCACGATCCGCACACCGATGTGTTGCCACGCGCGCGTCAGGCGGCCGGTCGCGGTCACGACGATGGCGAGCGCAACACAGGCAGCGAGCCCGGTGCCGATCAGCGCCGTCGTCGCATCCGCGATCGAAATCGCTTGCGGCGGCGAGTCGAGTCCGAGCGCCAGTCCGGTAACGACGGCGATCGTCCCGGATAGTACCTGCGGCAGCACAGCAGCCAGCGCCACCAGCGCACCGCTGACCGCGGTCGTCACCAGCAGAACATCGAGCGCCGGCGTCAATCCGACGGCGAGCGCAATCGCAACAAGACCGCCGGCAAGCCCGGCCGCAAACAGCAGCGGCGGTACGAACCCTCCGCCCCGCTGACCGCCGATCAGAAGCCCGAGGCTCAGCAGGGCCAGCACGTGCGCGGGGATCGTCAGCGGATTGAGAAAGCCGCCGGCAAACGCCTCGAGGCTCATGCCTTGCCGCTCAGGAACGCAAGTCCGGCGAGCGCGATCACGCCGCCCGCCGCGCGCACCGCCAAGCGTCCGGCCGGCCAGCGCGCCAGAAGCCCGAAGGCGATGCCGGCGAGGTGCAGCATGCCGGTCGCGATCACGAAGCCGACCGAATAGGCGACGGCATCCGCCCCCGGCGGCAATTCGGTGCCGTGTGCATGGCCGTGGAAGATCGCGAAGATGCCCACCAGCACGGCGGCGACCCACAGCGGCGGCCGCGCGGCCAGCGCCACCATCATGCCAAGCACGACGGCGGACGCGGCGATGCCGGTCTCGACGGCGGGCAGCGGGACGCCGAGGATGCCGATGGCGCCGCCTGCCGCCATCACCAGCGGGAAAACAATCGGCAGCAGCCAGATCGCAGGTGCGCCAAGGAAGGCTCCCCACAGCCCGACCGCAACCATAGCGACGACGTGGTCCGCTCCGAACAGCGGGTGGGCGAAGCCGCCGATGAACCCGCCGGACGAACTCCCGCTATGCGCGAGCGCGGGCGTCGCGACGACGCCGAACACAATGGCCGCGACGACAATAATTCGGGCTGCAAATCCGGACAGCGGCATGGATCGAGCATAGCACCATCGCCGCACCAAGCCACGGCGCCATTCGTGCGGTATGATCGCCCGCCGTGTCACTTCAAGGAGAAAGCTCATGACGACGAAGTCACTGTCCTTGGCTCTCGCACTTGCGATCTCGGGCTTCACCGGGGCGATGCTCGCGCCGGCCCAGGCGCAGGCCCCGGCGCCAACTCCCAATCCGCACATGGAAGCGATCCACCATCCGAACTACGACAAGACCGTCAACATGCCGTTTCCGCCGGCGATCAAGATCAAGAGCGGAAAGCTCCTCTGGCTCGCCGGCACCACGGCACTGCCGGTCTATCACGACCATCCGCACAAGCGCGACCAGATCCAGCAGTACATGGTCAACGACCTTGAGGCGCAGACCCGCCGTGCGATGGACGGCATCAAGCAGACGCTCGATGCGTCCGGCGCATCGTTCAAGGATGTCGTGCATGTCTTCGTATTCCGCGCGCGGCCTCGCATTGGCGACATCGGCAAGGCAAGTGCGGTGATCCAGAGCTACTTCGCTCCGTTCAATCACAAGCCGACGTCCACCAATGTCGCCGTGCTGGAACTGGGCGAACCGGAGCAACTGATCGAGCTCCAGATGTTCGCGGTCGTGGATTAAGGTGACTGCGGCTATTGTTCAACGTCCTCCCCTTTTTTCGGGGGAGGACATCGCTCGCCCGTTCGATGGGGCGGCGCTGCCGCGGACCTGGCTCAGGAAGGACATTCATGACGGCCCCCACGATCGAAAGCCTGGAGACGATCCCCATTCGCATTCCGTTCGACCATTGGGCGCCGCCGCCGCTGTTCGCTGGCCGGCCGCGCAACGGCGTCGAAATGTTGTTGGTACGGATGGTGACGAGCAACGGGATCGTTGGATGGGGCGAAGCCTACGGCGGCGGCTGGCCCGGCAACGTCGTGGCGTTCGACACCTGGATCAGGCCGCTGGTCGTCGGTCAGTCAGCGAGCGACGCCGACCTCACCACGCGGCTCGAACGCACACTGCACAATCTCGGGCGCTCGGGTGCCGCCGTCCAGGCGCTCAGCGGCGTCGATATCGCGTTGTGGGACATCCGCGGCAAGCTCGAAGGGGTTTCGGTCTCGACGCTGCTTGGCGGCGCGCGCCGCAAGCGCATCGAGTGCTACGCGTCGCTGCTGCAATATGCCGGCAAGGTCGACGATGTCCGGCGCAGCACCGAGCGGGCGCTGCAACGCGGCTTCCGCCACATCAAGTTGCACGAACGCACAGCCGACACCGTCGCCGCCGCGCGAGAGGTGACTGGCCCCGAAGTGCCGATCATGGTGGACACCAATTGCGCCTGGACGCCCGATCAGGCGACCGCCGCGGTCCTCGCCATGGCGCCCTCGAAGCCGTTCTGGGTCGAGGAGCCGATCTGGCCGCCGGAAGATTTCGAGTCGGCTGCAGCGCTGCGGCGCGCGACCGGCGTGCCGCTGGCGATGGGCGAGAACGCCACCGGCGTGCTGGATTACCGCAAGATGGTTGCGGCCGGCGCCACCGATTTCGTCCAGCCGAGTATCGTCAAGATCGGCGGACTGACCAACCTGTGGCGGATCGCGACACAGGCCGAAAAGGATGGCGTCCCTTGCGTGCCGAATGCGTTCTTCCTTGGGCCGGGCTATCTCGCCACCCTACATGCGCTCGCCGCCAAGGAACGTGAAGTGACGATCGAGCGCTTCTTCGCTGATCTCGGATTTACGCCCTACGCCAAGACCGTACCGGTGACGGATGGTGCGATCGAGGTGCCGGAGGGTCCCGGTCTCGGCGCCGAACCCGAACCGGAGCTGATCGAGCGTTTTCGCCTCGCGCACTGATAAGGCCAACGAAAAACCAAAGAACGACCTGGAGGAAATGATCGTGAACGAATTGACCAGACGGACCTGGCTCATCGGCGCCTCGGCGGGATTCGCAACGGCGCTCACGCGGCCGGCGGCGGCGCAAGTCTATCCGCAACGCCCGGTGAAGATCATCGTGCCGTATGCACCCGGCGGCGGCACGGACATCTTCTCGCGATTGCTGGCAGCGCAGGTCGAGCGTGAATTCGGCCAGCCGCTGGTGATCGACAACCGGGGCGGCGGGGCGAGCATCGTCGGCACTCAGGCGGTGGCGACCGCGCAGCCCGACGGTTACACCATCGGCATGGTCGACAGCGCCTTCGTCACCAATCCGGGGCTCTACAAAGAAAAGCTGCCGTACGACACGCGCCGCGACTTCGTTCCCGTATCGCTGTTGTCGCGCACGCAACTGGTCCTGATCGTGCACCCCTCCTCGCCCTACAAGACCGCGCAGGACCTTATTGCCCATGCGAAAGCCAATCCGGGCAAGCTCACCTTCGGATCGGCCGGCATCGGCACCGGAATCCATTACGCTGGCGAGCAGTTCCGTCAGATCGCCGGCATCGAGATTGTCGTGGTGCCGTATCGCGGCGGCGCACCGATGGTGGCCGACTTCGTGTCGGGCAAGCTCGACTTCACCTTCGGCGCGGTCCCGACCATTAAGCAGCACATCTACGACGGGCGCGCCCGCGCGCTCGGCACGACGCGAGGACGCTCGCCGCAGCTACCGGATGTACCGAGCCTGGAGGAGATCGGGCTGGGCAGCGTCGAATTCCACCAGCGAGATGGGCATCATCGTGCCGGCTGCGACGCCGGCGCCGATCGTGCAGAAGCTCAATCAGATTGCAGTCAACGCAGTCCGGACCGAGCCGTTCAGGTCGCGCCTCAACGATCAAGGCTTCTTCCCGCTCGGGACGACGACCGACGAATGGCGCGCCCATATCGATGTCGAGATCGCAAAGTGGACCAAGATCATCGCGGCGGGCAACGTCAAGCCGGAGTAAGGAGTAATATGACAGCGTCGCGCGCGTCAGGTAGATACCCAGGCTCTGACTTAGCCTCTGCTTCCGGACATCAAGCGATTTTCGGCGCGCATTAATATCGCGAATGGACCACACGTGAAACGCGATATCCGCATTGCCGTCATCGGAGCCGGACTTGGAGGCGCTACTGCCGCCGCGATGTTGCAACGCGAGGGCTTTCAGGTTCGGCTTTACGAGCAGGCTCGTTCCTTTGAGCGGATCGGCGCCGGCATTCATGTTTCGGCGAATGTCATGAAGGTGCTGCGCCATCTTGATGCGGAGCACCGGTTGAGCCAAATCGGCATTCACCCCGATACGTTCACCAGTCGAAAATGGGACACCGGCGAGGTCCTGTTCGAGTTGCCGCTCGGAGATACGGGGGAACAAAAATACGGCGCCAGCTACATCACCGTTCACCGCCACGATCTGCATGCGGCGATCCTGGAAAAAGTCCAGCCAGGAACGATCGAGTTCGGCAGGCAGCTCACCGATGTGAAATCGGACGGCGCCCTCGCGCATTTGAGCTTCGGTGACGGGTCGGTGGCTGACGCAGACGTGGTGATCGGTGCGGACGGCGTGAACTCCAAGCTCCGCGAGGCGGTCGTCGGTCCGAGCAAGTCGCGCTTCACCGGCGCGGTCGCTCATCGGGCGATCTATCCCTCGGCGCTGCTCGGCGGCATGGAGGTGCGGAATTGCACCAAATGGTGGGGACCGAACAGCCACATCCTGATCTATTACATCGAACAATCGCGCAACGAGATTTATCTGGTGACCAGCGCGAAGGGCGAGTGGCATTCTCAGGCCCCCTGGGAGTTTTGCACCCGGGAAGAGGTTGCAAGCGCATTCGAGGGCTTTCATCCCGAAGTCCGCAAGGTGATCGAGACGGCGCCTGCAACTCACCAAGTGGCCGATCCTGGATATCAAGCCGATCGACAAATGGAGCGAGGGCAATCTCGTGCTGTTGGGCGATGCCTGTCATGCCATGACGCCGTACATGGCCTCGGGCGCAGCCATGGCCATCGAGGATGCGGCCGTGCTGGCCCGGTGCCTGGTCCAGTCAGACGATTGCGCCACTGCTTTTGTGCTCTATCAGGCGACCCGCATGCCGCGCGTCAACAAGGTGCAACGGATCTCTGCCGAAAACAGCTTCCTGCGCTATCCGACGGATCCGACCTGGGTGTTTGGCTATGACGCGGTGACCGTTCCCTTGGGACCGCAGCTTGCGCCCTAAAGCAAGTGTGATCCGTTAACCTGGATCACGCCGCTTTCGCCGGCTGCGCCAGATTTGCGAGGTTGCGCAGGATGGTCGTCGCGCCCTTGAGGCGCTCCTCGGGCCGATCCCAATCGGCGAAGAACACGACCTTCATGTCGGGCCGCACGCGCGCCGACGGCCCCTGCTCGCGGATGAACGCGACCAGCCGCTCGGGATTGGCGAAGCTGTTGTCGCGGAAGGTGATGACCGCGCCCTTCGGGCCGGCCTCGATCTTCTCGACGTTGGCCTGGCGGCACAGCGCCTTGATCGCGACGATCTGCAGCAGGTGCTCGACTTCGAGCGGCAGCTTGCCGAAGCGGTCGGACATCTCGGCGCCGAACGCCGTCGATGTCGCGCTCGTCCTCGATCTCGGCGAGCCGCCGGTAGAGCGCGAGCCGCACCGGCAGATCGGCGACGTAGTCCTCCGGGATCATCACCGGCGTGCCGATGGTGATCTGCGGCGACCAGCGGTCGGCGACCGGCGCGGTGATGCCGGCCTTGAGGCTCGACACCGCCTCTTCGAGCATCTGCTGGTAGAGTTCGAAACCGACTTCCTTGATGTGGCCGGACTGCTCCTCGCCCAGCAGGTTGCCGGCGCCGCGGATGTCGAGGTCGTGCGAGGCGAGCTGGAAGCCGGCGCCGAGCGTATCGAGCGACTGCAGCACCTTGAGCCGCCGCTCGGCCTGCGCGGTGATCTTGCGCTCCGCCGGCAGCGTGAACAGCGCAATAGGCGCGCAGCTTGGAGCGCCCGACCCGGCCGCGCAACTGATAGAGCTGCGACAGGCCGAAACGGTCGGCGCGGTGCACGATCAGCGTGTTGGCGGTCGGAATGTCGAGCCCGAATTCGATGATCGTGGTCGAAAGCAGCACGTCGTACTTGCCGTCGTAGAACGCCGACATGATGTCTTCGAGCACGGTCGGCGGCATCTGCCCGTGCGCGACCGCGACCTTCACTTCCGGCACCTGCTTGTCGAGGAAATCCTTGACGCCGGCGAGGTCCTCGATGCGCGGACAGACGTAGAACGCCTGGCCGCCGCGATAGCGTTCGCGCAGCAGCGCCTCGCGCACCACCAGCGGATCGAACGGCGAGACGAAGGTGCGCACCGCGAGGCGATCGACCGGCGGCGACGCGATGATCGAGAGGTCGCGCACGCCGGTGAGCGCGAGCTGCAGCGTGCGCGGGATCGGCGTCGCGGTCAGCGTGAGCACATGCACCTCGGCGCGCAGCTGCTTGAGCTTCTCCTTGTGCGCGACGCCGAAATGCTGCTCCTCGTCGACGATCGAGGAGCGCCGAGGTCCCTGAACTTGATGCTCTTGCCGAGCAGCGCATGGGTGCCGACGACGATGTCGACGCTGCCGTCGGCGATGCCCTTCTTGCGTCTTGCTGAGCTCGGCGCTGGAGACCAGGCGCGAGGCCTGCGCGACCTTGATCGGGAAGCCGCGGAAGCGCTCGGTGAAGGTCTTGGTGTGCTGGCGCGCGAGCAGCGTGGTCGGCACCACGACGGCCACCTGCCGGCCGCTCATGGCGGCGACGAACGCCGCGCGCAGCGCCACCTCGGTCTTGCCGAAGCCGACGTCGCCGCAGATGAGCCGGTCCATCGGCCGGCCCGAGCCCAGATCGCCCAGCACCGCGTCGATCGACGGCCTGCTGGTCGTCGGTCTCCTCGTACGGGAAGCCGGCGCAGAACTCGTCGTAACGGCCCGGGCTCGGGCACGAGCTTCGGCGCCTCGCGCAACTGCCGCTCGGCGGCGATCTTGATCAGCTCGTTGGCGATCTCGAGGATGCGCTGGCGCATCCGCGCCTTGCGCGCCTGCCAGCCGCCGCCGCCGAGCCTGTCGAGATCGACGTTGCTCTCCTCGGAGCCGTAGCGCGACAGCAGTTCGACGTTCTCGACCGGCAGGAAGAGCTTGTCGCCGCCGGCGTAGTGGATCTCCAGGCAATCGTGCGGCGCGCCCGCCGCCTCGATCGCGCGCAGGCCGACGAAACGGCCGATGCCGTGATCGACATGCACGACGAGATCGCCGGCCGACAAGCGCCGTGACTTCGGCGATGAAGTTGTCGGCGCGCTTGGCGCGCCGCGGCGCGGCCGCACCAGCCGGTCGCCGAGGATGTCCTGCTCGCCGATGACCGCGGCGTCGGCGGTCTCGAAGCCGCTTTCGAGCCCGAGCACCGCCGAGCGCGACTTGCGGCTTCGGCAGCGCCAGCGCCTCCTGCCAGGAGGCGACCGGTGACAGGTTGGCGAGCCCGTGGTCGGCGAGCACGTGGCTCATGCCGTTCGCGCGCGCCCTCGCTCCACAGCGCGACGATCGACGCGCTTGCCGGCTGCCTGCAGCGCCTGGACATGCGTGCGTCACGGCCTCGAACACGTTCTTGCCGGGCTCGGCGCGCTCGGCCGCGAAATTGCGCCCCTGCCGCGTGCCGACGTCGATCGATCGGCCCCTGCCCGTCCGGCACCGCGAACGGCGTCAGCCGCGCGACCTGCGCCTGCTCGAGCCGCTCGTCCCATTCGGCTGTCGCCGAGATAGAGCCGGTCGGGCGGCAGCGGCCGATAGATCGGGCCGGCATCCTTCTGTGCCAGCGCCTGCTGCGCGCGCCTCGTAATAGTCGGCGATCTGGTCCAAGCCGCTCGCGCGCCGCGTCCTCCGCCAGCGGCTCGAGCACGACCGGCGAGCCCGGCACGTAGTCGAACAGCGTGTCGAGCCGGTCGTGGAACAGCGGCAGCCAGTGCTCCATGCCGGGATGGCGGCGGCCCTTCGCTGATCGCGTCGTAGAGCTGGTCGTCGCGCGACGGCGCGCCGAACGCGGCGACATAGCCGGTGCGGAACCGCCGGATGGTCTCGGTGGTGAGCTGGAACTCGGCGACCGGCACGAGATCGAGCGCGCGCAACTGGTCGGTCGTGCGCTGGGTCTCGGGATCGAAGCTGCGGATCGTCTCCAGCGTGTCGCCGAAGAAGTCGAGCCGCACCGGCTCGTCCATGCCGGGCGGATAGAGATCGATGATGCCGCCGCGCACCGCGTAGTCGCCGGGCTCGCGCACCGTCGAGGCGCGGATGAAGCCGTTGAGCTCGAGCCATTGCGACGATGCCGTCCATGCCGAGCACGTTGCCGGGCGCCGACCGACGAGCGACATGCGCTGGCGACGAAGTCCTTGCGCGGCGGCACGCGCTGGAGCGCGGCGTTGACGGTGGTGAGCAGGATCGACGGCCGGTCGCGGCCCTTGAGGCGCGCCAGCCGCGACAGCGCAGTCATGCGCTGCGCGACGAAGCCCGCATGCGGCGAGACCCGGTCGTAGGGCAGGCAGTCCCAGGCCGGGAATTCCAGCAGCTCGATCTCGGGCGCGAAGAAGGCCAAGCGCGCGCGACAGCGCCGCCATGCGCGGCCCGTCGCGGCAGACCACCAGCAGGCTGGTCGCCGGCGCGTTCGGCCGCGCCGCCACCGCCCGCGCGAGGTCGGCGATGCACCAGCCCTTCGGCGCCGTCGGCGACGCCCGCGAGCGTCAGCGGCCGGCCCGGCGACCAGCAGTGTCGGCGGGTGAATTCGCCATCACCGGTTCTCGCTCCGCTGATGAAACGCGCACAGCTTGCCGGAACAGCGGCGTGTCGAACTCCGCCGGAACGCCGTGTTCCCCGTGCAGCCAGGCGAGCAGGTCGCGGATCCGAGCACGTCGAGCAGCCGCTCGAAATCGTCGATTTCGGCCTCGCTGAGGTCCGCGATCGCGGCGTCGGCGAAGCGGCCCAGGATCAGGTCCATCTCGCGCGTGCCGCGATGCCAGGCGCGGAACAGCAGCTTGCGCCGGCGCACGTCCAGGCCTTCGCTCGATCGGGTGCTGCCGGTCATCGTCGTCTCCAACGCCAAAAGCCCGGACGGGCCGGGTGGCGGTTATATAGCGGGGAGAAGCGGCACTGTCAGGGCGCGAGCGCGCGATTTTGCTGCTGCATTCGAGGTATATCGAATTGCGCATGCGTCCGCCCGTCCTCAATCCCCTGTTTGCCGCGATCACCAGCCTGCCGGGCGTCGGCCCGAAGCTGGAGAAGCTGTTCCGGCGGCTGCTCGGCCGCGACGACGTGCCGCGCGCTCGTCGACCTGCTGTTCCATCTGCCGAGCGGCGCGATCGACCGGCGGGCACGGCCGAAGCTGCGCGACGTCGTGCCCGACACCGTCGTCACCGTCGCGGTCACGGTCGACCGGCACCGCGCCGCCGCCGCCGCATCGCTCGCGCGCGCCCTATCAGGTCTATGCCAGCGACGAGACCGGCGACATCATCCTGACGTTCTTCAACGCCCGCCGCGACTATCTCGAGAAGCTGCTGCCGGTCGGCGAGCTGCGCTACGTCTCCGGCACGGTCGCGCTCTACGACGGCATGCTGCAGATGGTGCATCCGGACCGCGTGGTCGTCGAGGCCGACCTCGCCAAGCTGCCGCTGATCGAGCCGGTCTATCCGCTGACCGAGGGGCTCAGCCTCAACCAGGTGCGCAAGGCGGTCGACGGCGCGCTGGCGCGCGTTCCCGACCTTGCCGAATGGCAGGACGCCGACTGGGTCGCGCGCGCGCAGTTTCCCGTCATTCGCGCAGGCGCTGCGCAGCGTGCACCGGCCCGCCGACGCTCGACGACCTCCTTCCCGAAAGCCCGGCGTGGTCGCGGCTCGCCTATCGACGAACTGCTCGCCGGCCAGCTGGCGCTGGCGCTGGTGCGCGCGCACATCGCGCCGGCCGGCCGGCCGCGCCATCGCGGCGCGCGGCGAGTCTGCGCAAGAAGCTGATCGCGGCCCTGCCCTACGCGCTGACCGCCGTCGCAGAGCCGGGCGGTGGCCGACATCGTCGCCGATCTCGCCAAGCCGGAACGCATGCTGCGGCTGCTGCAGGGCGACGTCGGCTCCGGCAAGACCGTGGTGGCGCTGCTCGCCGCCGCCACCGTCATCGAAACCGGCCGCCAGGCGGCGCTGATGGCGCCGACCGAAATCCTGGCCCGGCAGCATCTACAACACGATCGCGCCGCTGGCGGAGGCGGCCGGCATCAACGTGGCGATCCTGACCGGCCGCGAACGCGGCCGCGAACGCGGCGCCGATGCTCGAACGGCTGGCGCGCGGCGAAATTCAGATGCTGATCGGCACCCACGCGCTGTTCCAGGAGGACGTCGAATTCCACGATCTCGCGCTCGCGATCGTCGACGAGCAGCACCGCTTCGGCGTCCACCAGCGGCTCACGCTGGCGCAGAAGGGCGAGGCGGTCGATGTGCTGGTGATGACGGCGACGCCGATCCCGCGCACGCTGGTGCTCACCTATTTCGGCGACATGGACGTCTCGGAACTGCGCGAGAAGCCCGCCGGCCGCCAGCCGATCGACACCCGCACCGTGCCGCTCGCTCGCCTCGACGAGGTGGTCGACGCGGTCGGGCGCGCGCTCGACGAGGGCCGCCGAGTCTACTGGGTCTGCCCGCTGGTCGAGGAATCGGAGAACAGCGATCTCGCCGCGGCCGAAGAGCGCCATGCCGTCCTGCAGCAGCGTTTCGGCGACGCAGGCCGATCTGGTGCACGGCCGCATGAAGGGCGCCGACAAGGACGCGCCATGCAGCGGTTCGCCGCCGGCGAGACCCGGCTCCTCGTCGCCACCACGGTGATCGAGGTCGGCGTCGACGTGCCGGAGGCCACCGTGATGGTGATCGAGCACGCCGAGCGCTTCGGCCTCGCGCAACTGCACCAATTGCGCGGCCGCATCGGGCGCGGCAGCGGCGCCTCGACCTGCCTCCTGCTCTACAAGCCGCCGCTCGGCGAGACCGCCAAGGCGCGGCTTGCGATCATGCGCGAGACCGAAGACGGTTTCCGCATCGCCGAGGAGGATTTGAAGCTGCGCGGCGAAGGCGACGTGCTCGGCACCCGGCAATCCGGCATGCCGGGCTTCCGCATCGCGCGCGTCGCCGTGCACGGCGAACTGATCGAGGCGGCGCGCGACGACGCCTCGCTGATGCTCACGCGCGACCCGGCGCTCACGTCGCCGCGCGGCCAGGCACTGCGGCAACTGCTCTATCTGTTCGAGCGCGACGAGGCGATCCGGCTGATCCGGGCCGGCTGAGAGTGAAACTGCTCCAGTGATCCGCCGCTAGACCACGCCCTCGAGCGGGTCCGGGCCGAACCGGTTCGGGTCCGACCGTGCCGCGCATGCAGAACCAGACCAGCAGCAGGATGCCGCCGATGATCGTCAGGATAGCAGCAGCCACCAGCCCGTGCGGTCGAGATCATGCAGCCGCCGGACCGAGACTGCGAGCCCCGGCAGGAACAGCGCAAGGCTGGCGAGCGAGTTGAGCGGCGAGAAATCCATAGTCGGGAAGACGAGATAGTCGATGGCCGAAGTCGCGATCGAAACCAGAACGGCGAACAGCGTCCAGAACCAGTATTCCGATCGCGCGGCGCGATCCGAAAAGTTCACATAATTCTGAAACCCTGATCGAAATAGCCTGGGTAAAATTCATCGCGACCACTCCCGATTTGTTGCGGTGGCGCAACGTAGCATGGCGCCGCCCAGAGGAAAACCGATGGCCTGGGCATCACTTATGCCGATCCGACATGCCGCCTGGCGGTAGTCACGGAGCTGACCAACGATTGGCACGAGGCCGGCTTGAATTACTTGTTCTGGCAGCAGCCCATGAAGACGACGCGCTGGGTCACGACGATCACGTCATAGGGATAGATCGGGTCGGACATGCCGTTGCTGCACTTCGACTCTTCGCGCTTCTGCACCACGATGGTGATCGGCCGGGCGTTCTTCTCGCTGCCGCCCGCCTCGTAGACCATGACGGCGTCGGGCGGCGCGCCCTCTGCCAGGCGCGGCTTCACGCTTTTCAGCGTCAGCTTCGACTGGCCGCTGACCTTGTTGCCGTCCTGCAGCACGACGCCGCTGTCGCGGATCTCCAGCTTCCAGAACGGCTCGGTGCCGGTGCAGGCGAAATCAGCCGCGACGGCGGCAATCGATCGACGCGCCGAGTGCCGCGACTGCCAAGACGATGCACGCTCGCGTCTTCATCCGGTCCCCCCTGCGAAGGCTCGCGCCGCACGTTCAGTTGGCGGGCGCTTTCGGCCGCGGCGGCCGGCATCGCCTGCGCGGCGCGCGCGGTTTCGGCCAGCGCCGCCAGCCGCTTCTGCTGATCGGCAACAGAGCCGCCCGGCTGCACCATGCCGGCCGACATCAGCAGCGTCATCGCCTGCTCGACCGTGATGTCGAGATCGATGACGTCGCGGCGCGGTACGTAGAAGAAGAACCCGGTCGTCGGGTTGGGCGTGCACGGCAGGAACGCCGCGACGTGCTCGGTCTCGGGCAGACGCGCCGCGATCTCCGGGGTTGCCGGCTGCGACAGGAACACCAGCGACCACATGCCGGGCGAAGGAAACTCGACCAGCCCGCATTTGCGGAAGCTCGAACCCGACTTGGAGAACAGCGTCTCGAAGATCTGCTTGAGGCCCTTGTAGATCGGGCGCACCACCGGCATGCGGTGGAGAATGATTTCGCTCGCCTCGACCAGCTTGCGGCCGACGAAGTTCGCGGTCAGGAAGCCGAGCAGCGTCAGCGCCGACAGCGCCAGGATGAGACCGGTTCCCGGTATCTGCCACGGCAGGTAGGTCTCGGTCCGGTACGCGATCGGGATGAACGGGCGGACGATGTTGTCGACCCAGTTGATGAACCACCAGGTCAGATTGAGCGTGATGTAGATCGGCCCGACCAGCACCAGGCCGGTCAGAAAATAGTTGCGCAGCCGCGCCGCCATGCTGCGGTGGAAAGTGGTGATGCTCGCCTCGACCGGCGGTCCGGCGGCGGCGGCACGATCTTGGAATTTGGATCAAACTCGTTCATTCGCTGGGTTCACTGGTTGGAGCATTCGCTGGTGTCGATCGGCACTGCCGGGAAGATATTGGCTGGCAGGCGCTCCGGCGAGATCGACCAAAGTCGCGGGTGATCACTCCACCGTGACCGATTTGGCGAGGTTGCGCGGCTGATCGACGTCGGTGCCCATCGCGACCGCGGTGTGATAGGCGATCAGCTGCACCGGGATCGGCATAGACCAGCGGCGTCACGGTGGCGGGCATCTCCGGCAGCGTGATCTTGGACAGCGACTTGACGTGGGTCTCGCGCGCGCCGGCCGGGTCGGTGATCAGGATGATCCGGCCGTCGCGCGCCGCGACCTCCTGCATGTTGGAGACGGTCTTCTCGAACACCCGGTCGTGCGGCGCGATCACGATCACCGGCATGGTCTTGTCGATCAGCGCGATCGGCCCGTGCTTGAGCTCGCCCGCGGCATAGCCCTCGGCATGGATGTAGGAAATCTCCTTGAGCTTGAGCGCGCCCTCGAGCGCGAGCGGAAAGCTCGTGCCGCGGCCGAGATAGAGCACGTTGCGGCTCTCCTTGAGGTCGCGCGCCAGCAGTTCGATCTGCGGCTCGAGCTTCAAGCGCCTCCGCCATCAGGCCGCGGCACCTCGATCAGCGCGCGCACCAGCTTCTTCTCGTCATCCTCCGACAGCACGCCGCGCGCCCGGCCGGCCGCGACCGCGAGGCAGGCCAGCACCGCGAGCTGGCAGGTGAACGCCTTGGTCGAGGCGACGCCGATCTCCGGGCCGGCGAGCGTCGGCATCACCACGTCGCTTTCGCGCGCGATCGTCGAAGTCGGCACGTTGACCACGGCGAGCACGTGCTGCTGCTGCTCCTTGGCGTAGCGCAAGCGTCGCAAGCGTGTCGGCGGTCTCGCCCGATTGCGAAACGAAGATCGCGAGCCCGCCCGGCTGCAGCGGCGCCTCGCGGTAGCGAAACTCGGACGCGATGTCGATCTCGACCGGCAGCCGGGCAAACCGCTCGAACCAGTATTTCGCGACCAGGCCGGCATAGTAGGCGGTGCCGCAGGCCGACATCGACAGACGGTCGAGCGAGCGAAAATCGAACGGCAACTCGGTCGGCAGCCGTACCCGCTCGGCCGCGAAGTCGATGTAGTGCGCGAGCGTGTGGCCGACGACCTCGGGCTGCTCGTGGATTTCCTTCGCCATGAAATGGCGATGGTTGCCCTTGTCGACCAGGAACGCCGACGCGTTCGACTTGAGCATCGCGCGCTCGACCTTGCTGCCGGCGGCGTCGTGCACTTCGACGCCTTTGCGCGTCAGCACGGCCGAGTCGCCCTCATCGAGATACGAGATCGTGTCGGTGAACGGCGCGAGCGCGATGGCATCGGAGCCGAGATACATCTCGCCGTCGCCATAGCCGACCGCGAGCGGCGAGCCCTTGCGGGCGCCGATCAGCAGATCGTCCTCGCCGGCGAACAGGAAAGCGAGCGCGAATGCGCCGCGCAGCCGCGGCAGCACGGCCTCGACCGCTTCCGACGGCGAGCGGCCGTTCTTCATCTCCTGGGTGACGAGATGCGCCACCACTTCGGTGTCGGTTTCCGACCCGAACTTGACGCCCTTCTTCAAGAGCTCTTCGCGCAGCTCCTGGAAGTTTTCGATGATGCCGTTGTGCACGACCGCCAGGCGGTCGGTGGCGTGCGGATGCGCGTTGCTTTCGGACGGCCGGCCGTGGGTTGCCCAGCGCGTATGCCCGATGCCGATGGTGCCGGCGAGCGGTTCGCGCGCGAGCTTGCTTTCCAGATTGCGCAGCTTGCCCTCGGCACGCCGCCGCTCGAGATGACCATCTTCGAGCGTGGCGACGCCCGCCGAGTCGTAGCCGCGATACTCGAGACGCTTGAGTGCGTCTACGAGCGCGCCTGCGACCGGTTCACGTCCAAGTATGCCCACAATTCCGCACATGCGAGCGACCGCCTCCTAGCGACATTCGCTGCTGATCATCGCCCCAACGAGATGCACGCCCTGTGGCAGCACATGGGGATCACGCCATACCGAAATCAGAATGCATGGCATCTTTGTGACAATTAAGGCGAATTCGGGCGCTCGCCGCATCCGCTATTCGGCGGCCGGCTTCTTCTTGCCTATCGCCTTCAGGGCGCGCAAGCGCAGCGCCCAACCTTCCTTAATGGACTGCCGGGCGCGTCCCAGCGCCAGCGAATCCGCCGGCACGTCCTGGGTGATCACCGAGCCGGAGCCGATATAGGCGCCGTCGCCGATCTTGACCGGCGCCACCAGGGACGAATTCGAGCCGATGAAGGCGCCCTTGCCGATCTCGGTGCGATGCTTGGCGCTGCCATCGTAGTTGCAGAAGATCGTGCCGGCACCCGACGTTGCTGCCGGCGCCGACCGTGGCGTCGCCGATATAGCTCAGGTGATTGGCCTTGGCGCCGGCTTCGATCATAGCCTCCTTGATCTCGACGAAGTTGCCGACGCGCACGTCTTCGCCGAGGCGCGCGCCCGGCCGCAGCCGGGCATAGGGGCCGACGATCGCGCCCTTCCCCACATGGGCGCGATCGAGATGCGAAAACGATCGGATCGTCGCGTTGTCCTCGACCGTGACGCCCGGCGAGAACACCACGAACGGCTCGATCACCACGTCACGGCCGAGCTTGGTATCGGCGGCGAAGATACACGGTTTCCGGCGCGACCAGCGTTACCCCGGCGTCCATCGCGGCCCGGCGCAGGCGCTGCTGGAGCGCCAGTTCGGTCTCGGCAAGTTGCGCCCTGGTGTTGATGCCGCGCACCTCGTCCTCGCCGGTCTCGATCACCGCCGCCTTCAGGCCCATCTCGCGGGCGGCCGCGATGGCATCGGTGAGATAGTATTCGCCCTTGCGGTTCTGGTTGCCGATCCGCTCGAGGATGGCGAGCGCGGACGATCCTGCGAAAGCCATCAGTCCGCCATTGCATAGCCGGATCTCGCGCTCGGCCGGCGTCGCGTCGAGTTCTTCGCGGATGGCGAGCAGTTCTTCGCCCTGCATCACCAGCCGGCCGTAGCCGGTGGGATCGGCCGGGCGGAAGCCCAGGACGACGACGGCTGCGCCCTGCGCCAGCGCGGCCCGCATCCGCGACAGGGTCTGCGGCGTGATCAGCGGGGTATCGGCAAAAATCACCAGAATGTCGTCCGGCTTGGACGCGATGGCGGATCGTGCCGCCAGCACCGCATGCGCCGTCCCGAGCCGCTCGGCCTGGACGAAAATCTCGGCCTGCGGCTCGATACGCTTGGCTTCCGCCTCGACCGCGGCGGCGCCCGGGCCCACCACCACCGCCGTCGCGGTGCCGCCGGCAGCGCGGACCGCTGCCAGCACATGCGCCAGCAGCGACTGGCCGGCGATGGCATGCAGGACCTTCGGCCGCGCCGAACGCATGCGGGTCCCCTCGCCGGCAGCGAGCACGATCGCAAGACAGGTCCGTTCAGCCATCGATTCCATCCTCGCGACCGCGCCGTCATATCCGAGCGCAGGGTGCGGGAAAAGCTAATCGACGGACGATTGCGTGGTGAGGCCCATAACCGGGCAAATTCTGCTAATGTTTTCAATGAGGACTTCGCGGCAAGCGGCCGCGATGGCGGCCGAATTTGGCGCTGATTGTGATGGGCCGCCATCGGCGGCATAATACGGCATGCATCCGCCGCTTTTCCTGCCGACAGCCCGCCAGACCAACTGGCTGTTGATCGTCGGATTTCTTGCGCTCGGCCAGGCGCTTTATGTGCGCTACTTGGCGATCGAGCACGCTCCGGTCTCGCTTGCCTGCCAGGGCGGGCTGAATACTTGGCTCTGCACGACCTTCCGGATCGTCATCGCCCTCTACAATCACTCGGTGTTCGGGTGGGTGGCGCTCGGCGCGGCCGTCCTCAATCTGATCCGGCCGTCGATTGTCCTGGTCTCGGTCGCGCTCGCGGCCGCGTCATTCGGCCTGGTGCTGCACAACGCAAACCTGGCCGGGCTTGCCGTGGCGTTGCTGCTCCTCAGTCTGGCGCGGCCCGCGCCTGCAGCAGAGTGAGCGCAAACGCCAGCACGCCGGCGCAGAACCACAAGGACTGCCAGTTCGCGAGCGATTCGTTGCAGGCGATATAGATCGCCGAGACGATCAGCGTGATCGCGATCGCGGTTTCGGCCGCTGGACGCCTGACTCTTAGCCTCATCTCCCATGAGACAACGAAGAGCAGCGGGATCGCGGCGGCGGTCAGCGGCGCGAACGGGAAGTCGCGATAGCGCGGATTGAACATCAGGCCGAGCGCGGCCTGAACGGAAAGCAGCGCCAGCGCGATTACGACAGTGCCGAGCACCAGGGTGAGCGCATCCCGCGGGCGCCGGGGAGTACGGCCGAGCATCCGCTCGAGCGTCGGGAGCGATGAGCCCTGCACGACCGCGACGGCAGCAGCGACCGGTGCGGCGAGCGCGAGCGCGGTCCAGCCGAGCGAACGGACCCAGTCGCCTATGGTCAGGCTTTCGAGTGGCACATTCGCCACCGCCCAGCCGATCACGCTGCCGCCGGCGAATGCCGTCCCGGCGACCCGCAGCCACACGCTCCGCTCCGGCGGCGATGCGCGGCCTCGCCCAGCCAGGAACGCCGCGGCGAAAATCAAAGCGGCAAATCCGACGCCGCCGGCCGCCTGCCAGGGCCAGTCTGGATGGTTGGACACCGGCGCGCCCCAGGCGAACTTGGCCTGCCGCCGATAGGCATCGTAGAGCCCCCAATGGCCGCCGACGGTGCCTTCGAGCTGGCGCTTCCAGGGCTGGTCGTAGGCCTCGATCAGGTTGGCCCGGTAGTTCTCACGTTTGGCCAGCGCCAGCACCTCTTGGATGGTGTGCGCCTGATTGGCGGGCGACGGCAAGGCGCCTTCCCGCATGCGGCCGGCGCTGGGCCAGCCGAACTCGCCGAGAAAAATTTCCCGGCCGGGAAACGCCGCGACCACCTGCCGGCGGATGGCGTCGACGTGCCGTGCCGCGTCCTTGGCCGGAATCGGGAAGTCCTCCCAGTACGGCAGGATGTGGATGGTGATGAAATCGACGGCGGCCGCCACCTCCCGGTTGCGAAGCCAGAATTCCCAGACGTCCGCATAGGTGACCGGCATCGGCACCTGTGCCTTGACCTCGCGGATGGTGCGCGCGAGCTCCGGGGCGCCCATTTCGCCACGCAGCAGAACCTCGTTGCCGACCACGATCGCCTCGATGACGTCGGGGAAGCGCTTGGCGAGCGCAACGCCGGTCTCGATCTGCTTGCGGGTGAGGTCCGGCCGGTTCGACAGCCACAGCCCTTGCATCACCCTGATGCCGTGCCGCTTGGCGATCTCCGGAATTTGGTCGAGGCCGTGGTCGGTCGAATAGGTGCGCACGCAGCCGGTGATCTGCTTGAGTTGCGCGAGGTCTTGGTCGATCTGGCGTGGATCAATCGGGATATCGGGCCCGAACGGGTCCTGCGCGCCGCGAAACGGCGCGTAAGAAACGCAGGGCACTTTCTCGCCCGGACCGAGCGGCGCCTGCGGCATTTCGACCTTCGCCCCGAGCCATCCCCAGACGGCGACGATCGCGGCGGCCGTCAGAGCGAAGAGCACGGATACTGCGCCCATCGGCGGCCCCATGATGACCGCGTCGTTTATCCTGCGCAGGCGGCCGTGCCAAGCGTGAGCGGACGGCGCGATCGCCGGCCGGCCGATCCGGACAACCGCGGCGCACCGCGCAGAATCTTGCACGGCCACCTTGGCGTTCGGAAAATCGGCTGCTTTAATGCTCGCCTGCAAGCGGCCGCCGGGCAGCGAAACTTTCGCGGATCGGCGGCGTTGCAGGCGCGGCGGCATTCGCCGCAATGCTGACCTATTCGGGTCCGCATGTGGAGGAAACAACCGGCCGTCAAGGCCCCTTAAGCACCGGGGAACCATGCGCGTCTTCAGTCTGTGTGCGGTTGCTGTCGCCCTGGGCATGGCGGCGTGCATTGCGTCCGCCCCATCCGCGTTTGCTCAGAGCAGCGAGGCGAAACCCGCCGAAAAAACGCCGGCTGAAAGCAAAGAAAAGAAGGCCGATGAATTCGCCGAGGCCGAACGGGTGCTCGGCGGCCCCGCCGCCAACCCCGAATGCCTCTGGCTCGGCCGGCGCGTGGTGAGCCTGCTATGGCGCGACGATCTCGACACGGCTTTCCGCCACCTCGATTTGTACGACAGGTTCGGCTGCCCAGCCGGCCACATCCAGGCGACGTTCCGCTGCCTCGTTCGTCAGGGCAACATCGATCCGAAGGCGACCGACACGGTCAACAGCCGTGTGCACGGCTGCTGGATCAATCCGAGCGCCGAGGCGAAGGGCACGGCCGCAGCGACCAGCGGCGTCACGAACCGCTAAACTGTACAGTTGTTCAGAATAGTTTGGCGATGATGTACAGACGTTCAGAATACTGTTGAATTGACACAAAACATTTCACTGCACTAGAAAACCTTCCTTGAATTCGCCACGAGCATTTGCCACTTGTTGATTGCTGCCAGCTAAGGTACGTTAATCAATACGGCCTTGGTTGAACCTTGGGGACGGGTTCGGGTCCCTGTTTCTACCCTGTGTGGTTGCATTTCGATGCGCACCGTCGCTGCTCTGGTGGCGCTTGTCCTCTGCGTGCATGCGGGCCTTTGGACACTGTTCCAGCGGCAAGAATTTGCCGCCAGCGTAACCACCCCGCTCGCCAGCCTGTCGTATTCTCCGTTCACCCGCTCGCAACATCCCGACAACGGCGACCGGCCGACTGCGGAGCAGATCCGCGCCGATCTCAAGCTCATCAGTCCCTATACTCATGCCATCCGCACCTATACTTCGACCGGCGGCGGTGAACTCATCCCGGCGATCGCCGCCCAGTTCGGGCTGAAGGTCACGCTCGGCATCTGGATCGACAAGAACGAGATCCGCAACGAGCAGGAAATCCAGTCCGCCATCGCGCTTGCCCGGCGCTATCGCAACGTCAACGCGATCGTGGTCGGCAACGAAACCACGCTGCGCGCGGAAAAGACCGTCGACGAACTCAGCAAGATCATCCAGCGCGTCAAGCGCCTGAGCCCGGTCCCGGTCACCACCGGTGAAATCTGGACGGTCTGGATCGACCACCCCGAGCTCGCCTCCTCGGTCGATTTCATCGCGGCTCACATCCTGCACTACTGGGATGGCCTGCCAGCCGACAAGATCGTCGGCTTGACCATCGACGCCTATGACAAGCTGCGGCGCGCGCATCCGGGCAAACGCGTTGTGATCGCCGAGTTCGGCTGGCCGAGCGCGGGCTACAACATGCTCAAGGCCAATCCCGGCCAGGTGGAGCAGGCCAGCATTCTGCGCGAATTCGTCGGCCGTGCCGAAGCGCACGGCATCGACTACAACATCATCGAAGCCTTCGATCAGCCGTGGAAAACCAATGAAGGCGGCGTCGGCATGTATTGGGGCGTGTTCGACGCTTCGCGCCACGCGAAATTCGCCTGGACCGGGATGGTCTACGATCCCTACTACTGGAAGCTCGCCGGGATAGCTCTCCTGCTTGGCCTGCTGCTGTCGCTGCCGCTCCTGGCGCGCGGCCGTGCTACGGCCGGAGAGACACTCATGCTCGCAATCGCCGCCAACGCGGTGGGCGCCTGGTTCGCGTTCGTCTTCGGGTTCTGGCAGACACACTACTTCGTGCTCGGCGCCGCATTGGCGCTCGGCTTCGGCCTCGTGCTGCTATTCCCGCTGGTGCTGATCGCGCTGGCGCGCATCGAGGAGATCGCCGCGATCGTTTTCGGAAAAGGCCCGCAGCGGCTGATCGCCGGCGCCCTGCCCGCGCCCGACGGCTACATGCCGAAGGTGTCGATCCATGTGCCGGCGCATCGCGAGCCGCCCGAGATGCTGAAGGCGACGCTCGACGCGCTGGCGCGGCTCGACTACCCGAATTTCGAGTGCGTGGTCGTGATCAACAACACGCCGGATCCGGCATTCTGGCGGCCGATCGAAGATCATTGCCGTGCGCTCGGCGAACGCTTCAAGTTCATCAACCAGGACAATGTCGCGGGCTACAAGGCCGGCGCCCTGCGCCTGGCGCTGGCGCACACGGCGCCCGACGCCGAGATCATCGGCGTCCTCGACGCCGACTACGTGGTGCATTCGGACTGGCTGAAGGACCTAGTGCCGGCGTTCGCCGATGCCAAGGTCGGCATGGTGCAGGCTCCGCAGGATCACCGCGACGGCGAACGCAGCCTGATGCACACCGCCATGAACGGCGAGTACTCCGGTTTCTTCGACATCGGCATGATCCAGCGCAACGAGGCCAACGCCATTATCGTGCATGGCACGATGTGCCTGATCCGCCGTGACACGCTCGTTTCGGTCGGCGGCTGGTCGAGCGATACCATCGTTGAAGACACCGACCTCGGATTGCTCGTGCTCGAGGACGGCTGGCAAATCCACTACACCAACCGGCGCTACGGCCACGGCCTGCTGCCGGATACGTTCGAGGCCTACAAGAAACAGCGTCACCGCTGGGCTTACGGCGGCTTCCAGATTCTGAGGAAGCATTGGCGCCAGTTGCTGCCGGGCGCGCGGCTCCTGACCCGGGAGCAGAAGCGCGAGTTCGCGCTCGGCTGGCTCAACTGGCTCGGCGCGGAATCGATCGGCGTCGTGGTGGCCATCCTCAATCTCGTCTGGGTGCCGGTCGTCGCGTTCGCGGGGATCGCCATTCCGGACAAGATTCTGACCATTCCGATCCTGGCGGCCTTCGTGGTGTCGCTGGCACATTTCCTTGCGCTCTATCGCCTGCGCGTCGCGATCCCGCCGCGACAGATGATCGGCGCAATCTTCGCGGCGATGTCGGTGCAGTGGACGGTCGCGCGGGCGGTCGGATTTGGCGTATGGACCGCGAGCCTGCCGTTCATGCGCACCGCCAAAGGCGGCGCCACCCGCAAGGGGCCGGACTTCCCGGCCTTCTGGGAGGCGGTGCTGGCGAGCCTGCTGCTGATCGGCGCGGCGATCGTGGTCGCGACCAACTACAAGCAGATCGACGAGATCTACATCTTCGCGCTGGTGCTGGTGGTGCAGAGCCTGCCATTCCTGGCCGCGGTCGGCATTGCCGCCCTGGAGGGTTCGCGGTTCAACGAGTTCGGTTACTGGCGCAGCCTTGAGGGAAGGCTTGCCGATACGCTGCCCCGCCCCGTCGAAGTCGCCGAGACGCCGGTACAGTTGCCTGCCGACAAGCAGGTCGAGACCGCGCAATAACGCGTCTGCCCAATGACGCTCGCCGAACGGCTACGTTGCTGGCTGGATGGCGGACGCGATGAGGCGCGTGATCAGCCCGGCAACGCCGTTTCCACCAGCTTGACCCAATAGGACGTGCCGAACGGAATCACCGCGTCATTGAAATTGTAATTCGGGTGATGCAGCCCGGGACTGTCGCCGTTGCCGACAAAGATGAACGCGCCGGGCCGCGCAGTTGAGCATGAAGGAGAAATCCTCCGCCCCCATCACCGGTGGGGTCGCCCGGTCGACCCGCTCGTTGCCAACCACTTGTGACGCGACCTCCGCGGCAAACGCGGCCTGCGCGGGATGATTGCGCGTGACCGGATAGTCGCGCTTGTAGACCAGCGTCGCCTTTGCGCCGTAGAGCTTCGCGGTGCCCTCCACCACTTCGCGCACCCGCGCTTCGAGCAGGTCCTGCACCTTCGGGCGAGAGGCTGCGCGCGGTGCCCGACAGCCGCGCGGTCTGCGGAATGACGTTGTCGGCGCTGCCGGCATTGAACTGACAGATCGAAACCACCGCCGACTCCAACGGGTCGACGTTGCGGGAGACGATCGACTGAAGCTGGTTGATGATCTGCGCGCCGACCAGGACACTGTCGATCGACTGGTGCGGCTTGGCGGCGTGCGAGCCGCGGCCCTCGATGTCGATGTAGATGCGATCGGCCGCCGCCATCACCGGACCCGGACGGATGGCGAATTCGCCGAGCGGGATGCCGGGAAAATTGTGCATCCCGTACACCTCCTCGATCCCGAATCGCTCCATCATGCCGTCCTTGACCATCTCGCGCCCGCCGCCGCCGCCCTCCTCGGCCGGCTGGAAGATCACCACGGCGGTGCCGGCAAAATTGCGCGTCTCGGTCAGGTAGCGCGCGGCGCCCAAGAGCATGGCGGTGTGGCCGTCGTGGCCGCAGGCATGCATCTTGCCCGGCACCGTCGATTTGTACGGCAGGTCGTTCGCCTCCTTGATCGGCAGCGCGTCCATGTCGGCGCGCAGCCCGATCACCTTGCGGCCATCGCCCTTCGTGCCGCGGATGATGCCGACGACGCCGGTGCGGCCGATGCCGGTGACCACCTCGTCGCAGCCGAACGCCCGCAGCTTGTCGGCGACCGAAGCGGCGGTGCGGTGGACGTCGAACTGCAGCTCGGGGTGGGCGTGCAGGTCGTGCCGCCACGCGGTGATATCGTCATGCAGGTCGGCAACGCGGTTGACGATCGGCATCGGAATTCTCCTCGCACCCCGCGCATCGACCATAAGTCCATCGGGCCTGCTTGCACAGGCCAAACATGCCGCGCCGGGCGCGGCTATTGACCCCGCCCGGCGTGGCCCCTACACAGCGCGACGCGGCGTCATGGTGCGTTTTCACGGAACCGCACGGTCTGGCGACGAGGGCCCGTAGCTCAGCGGTAGAGCAACTGACTTTTAATCAGTAGGTCGTTGGTTCGAGACCAACCGGGCTCACCACCGTAGTTTCCTGCCGAGGAATTCGATGGCCAAGTCGAATGGATCTCCGATCCTCATCGCCGGCGGCGGCATCGGCGGCCTTGCCGCCGCCTATGCGCTGGCGCGCAAGGGATTGCCGGTCCGGGTGCTCGAACAGGCGCCGGAGTTTCGCGAGATCGGCGCCGGCATCCAGCTCGGCCCCAACGTCTTCAACGCGTTCGAGCGGCTCGGCCTCAAGGATGCGGTGATGGCCGATGTGCACGTGCCGCCCGCCATGGAGATGCGCGACGCGCTGACCGGCCAAGCGGGTCACCCGGATTCCGCTCGACACGCCCGCCTTCACCAGCCGGTTCAAGCAGCCCTACGCGGTCATCCATCGCCACGACATCCACGGCGTCTTCCTGCGGGCCTGCCAGGGCAACAACCTGATCACGCTGGAGAACAACCGCACCGTCGACGGACTTCGAGCAGGACGACGACGGCGTCACGCTGACGCTGCAGTCGGGCGAGCGCGTCCGCGGGCGCGCGCTGATCGGCTGCGACGGCATGTGGTCGAAGGTGCGCGAGAAGATCGTCGGCGACGGCAAGCCGCGGGTCTCCGGCCACATCGCCTACCGCGCCGTGCTCAAGCACGACGAGGTGCCGGCCGACCTGTGGAATCCGGACGTGGTGCTGTGGGCCGGTCCGCGCACCCACCTGGTGCACTATCCGCTGCGGCGCGGCGAGATCTATAACCTGGTCGCGGTATTCCATTCCAAGCGCTACGTCGAAGGCTGGAACGCCGAGGCCAACGCCGACGAGCTGTGGGAGCACTTCAAGGGCCAGCGGCCCGAGGTCATGCGCATGCTCGAGCGCATCGAGACCTGGCGCATGTGGGTGCTGTGCGACCGCGAGCCGGTGAAGGACTGGTCGAACGGCCGCGTCACGCTGCTCGGCGACGCCGCCCATCCGATGCTGCAGTATCTCGCGCAGGGCGCCTGCATGGCGACCGAGGATGCCGTCGCGCTGGCCGACCGCGTGGCGGAAAGCCCGACGACCTGGCGGCCGCGTTCCGCGCCTATGTGCAGCAGCGCTATCTTGCGCACCGCGCGGGTGCAGATCATGGCGCGCGTCTACGGCGACTTCTATCACGCCCGCGGTCCCGCCGCCGAGCTGCGCAACCAGATGCTCGGCGCGCGCACGCCGGAAGACTCCTACGACGGCATCGCCTGGCTCTACGGCGGGATGTGAGCGCCGGTCGCGCTCGCCGCGGCCCTTTCCCTCGCCCCGCGTGACGGGGAGAGGGAAGCCACGGGCACGCGCGTGCTACTGCATCCCCGCCACGGCGCGCGCTTCACCGGTCAGTTCGAGAATGTGCAGGCCGGTATTGGCGCGGTCGACCACGTAGATGTAGCCGCGGTCGTCGGTCTCCAAGTTGTTGCTCTGGATCGCGGTCTTGCAGCGGTCCTGACCGTCGACCTTGATGCAGCGCTGGCTGGTCGCCTCGGTGATCGGCGGGATGAAATACCCGACCTCCTTCGGGCTGTACGGATCGCGGATGTCGATCGCCCGCACGCCGGCATTGAACCAGGTCACCACCGCGATCTTCTGCCGGTACACCGGCGCCTCGCTCTCGTTCGCAGAGTGCGCGCCGAAGCGGCCGCCGCGGCTGCAGAAATTGCCGGCCGCCTGCGGAACGTTGAAGTTCGACACCACCATCGGGCGTGACTCCACCGTCGCATCGACGAACCACACCATCTGGCGGGTCTCGGCGGCCTGGCATTCGTTCACCAGCGACTCGTCGACGATCATGATCATGTCGCGTTCGCTGCCGGCGGCGTCCTTGGCGAACTCGGCGATCTTCATCTTGCCGAGCGGGATGACCGAGTGCGCGCCATTGAGCGGCGTCATGTCGAGCTGTCCAATCACCGGATAGCGCAGATTCTCGGGCGTCGGCTCCTTCGGACCCTTCAGCAGCTTCTCGCGGTCGACGATCTGCATCACGCCGCCCTTGTTGGTGCCGTACGCGAAATAGATGCGGTTGCCCTTCGGCCCGGTGGAATACATGCCGTGCAGCTCGGTTGGCACCGTGCCGGTAGCGCCCGGCTCCTGGCCGGCGATGCCGTATTCCCGGATTTTCACCGGCTTGGCCGGATCGCTGAGGTCGTAGATGTCGGTCATGCGGCGGATACGCCAAGTCTCAAGGCCGGAGACCAGGTAGGCAATGCCGGTGTCGCATTCCCACCAGCTCTTGTGCGTGTCCTTGCCGCTCGGAATACGGGTGATGAGTTGCGGCTTCATGGGATCGGCGACGTTCCAGATTTCGTGCGCCCGTCCGCCGAAGGTACGCAGCAGGTACACCGCGTTCGGATCGCCCTTCGGCAGGGACTTGCCATCGCAGGCGCGCACCATCTGTCCGCCGCCCTGCTCGCCGAGCCCCTCCATGCCGGGAATGTGCGTCAGGTATTTCGGCTGCTTCGGATCGGTCACATCGACCACCGACGTGCCGTTGAATTCGTTCTGCCCGTTGATCGGGTTGACCGGCTTCGGCGTCGCCTGGGTGCCGCCGTGGTGGCCGATGAAGGCGATGTAGCGGTCGCCTATGCGATGAATGATCGGCTGATAGGCGCTGCGCGCCTGCAGGTCGCTGGCGCCGACGAGGCGCATGTTGCGGGCCTCGGGCGGATCGCCGACCTTCGGCGACTGCGCAACCGCCGGGCTCGCCGCTATTCCTCCGGCGGCCAGCAGTAGAACAAAGGCCGGCCGGCGCAATAATCCATTGATCCTGGTCATGGCGTTTTCTCCCGATGGACGTTTCTGATTGGCCGCAAGGTTAGTCCCGATCGCGCCTCGCCGCCAAGGCCGGTATGGCCGATCTGCGATCCCGGCATTGCCGTTTGACGCGGGGACGCACAGATGCAAAGCACAAGTTCCAGCCCAATCCGAAGGCCCGATTCATGGCGGTCCCCGCCCCCCACTCCGACCGCCCGACCACCATGAGCGCATTGATCCGCGGCGCCCTCGGGCGATGTCCGAGTTGCGGGCGCGGTCCGCTGCTGCACCGGTATCTAAAGGTCGTGGGACAGTGTTCCGCGTGTGGCGAACCCTACGGACATTTCCGCGCCGACGACGCGCCACCGTGGCTGACGATCCTGCTCGTCGGGCACCTCACGGCGCCGTTCTTCCTGCTGATCGAGGAGAACTTCGAACTCACGGTCGCGACCGAACTCGCAATCCTGATTCCGCTGGTGGTCGGGCTGACGCTCGCGCTCCTGCCGCGCTGCAAAGGCGCCATCCTGGCGATGATGTGGGTGACGAAGGCGGAAGGAACCGAGCGGGTTTGAAGCGGGCCGTCACGCCGGCCGTGCGCGGGACAAGTCGCAAGCAGAGAAGAAAAACGCCGCCGCGTGTGACCGCGGCGGCGTCTTCCGCGAACGACCCGGCAGGGTCTATCCGAGCGCCTGCTTGACGCGCTCGGGGGTGAATGGCGTGTGCCGCAACCGCTTGCCGGTCAGTTCGGCAACGGCGGCGGAGATCGCGGGAGCAACCAGCGGCGTCGCCATCTGGCCGGCGCCGGTTGGATGATTGTCGGTCTGGATGACCTCGATGTGCATGGCCGGCACCTCGTTCATGCGTGGCA
Source organism: uncultured Alphaproteobacteria bacterium (assembly GCA_963807865.1). Taxonomy (GTDB): domain Bacteria; phylum Pseudomonadota; class Alphaproteobacteria; order Rhizobiales; family Xanthobacteraceae; genus VAZQ01. The sequence goes on from CAWEDK010000039.1 coordinate 303,933, forward strand.
CATGGTAATCGTAGAAGTTGTTCTGCTCGACCCGGCCGTCCTTGATCGTGATGATCTCGGTCAGAGCGACGCCGAGGCCGTAGACGATGCTGCTCTCCTGCTGCGCGATCACGTTGTCGGGCTGCACCGCCACGCCGCAGTCGATGGTGCACCAGAAGTTATGCACCTTGATCTTGCCGCTGGCGCGATCGACCGAAACCTCGGCGATGCCCGCCACCTGCGAGCCGGAATAGTCGAGATAAGCGAAGCCGAGCGCGCGGCCGTCGCGTTTCTTGCCCCATTCCGCCATCTGCGCCACCCGCTCGACCGCCTTGATGGCGCGCGGCGTGCCTTTCAGGAGCTCGAGATGGTACGCCACCGGGTCGATGCCGCGCTTGCGCGCGATCTCGTCGATGAATGACTCGGTGGCGAACCGGTTGGCCAGGAAGCTGATGCCGCGCAGCGGATTGGTGCGGACGCCGGTGTCGCGGTAGAGCTGCTCCACCAATTGATGCGGGACGTCGTAGCCCTTGAGGTCCGCGCCCAGCATCGCGATGAAGTCCTTGCCGCCGGCCGCCTGATAGCGCACCGGGTCCATGTAGGCGCCGACGCGATCGACCGCGATGCGGTGCTGCCAGGCGGTGAGCTTGCCGGATTGATCGAAGCCCGCCTTCAGGGCGTGGGCCGAGATCGGGCGGAAGCGGCCGTTGTGGACGTCGTCCTCGCGCGTCCATATCACCTTCACGGGCCGGCCGGCTTCCTTCGACATCAGCACGGCGTCGATGATGAAATCGACGTCGCGGTTGCCGCGCCGGCCGAAGCCGCCGCCCATCAGCATGTCGTGCAGCTTCACCTTGTTCTTCGGGATGCCGAGAATCTTGGCGGGCGCTTCGGTCGCAGTGGTCTGGCTTTGCGTTCCGGCCCAGATTTCGACCGCATCACCGGCCGGCGACACCGATGCGATGGCGTTCAGCGGCTCCATCTGCGCGTGATAGGCGTAGTCGCAGCGGTACTCGACCTCCATGGTGGAGGCCGCCTTCGGCATCACGGCGCGCGGATCGCCGATCTTGCTCCACTCGGTCGCCCCCCGCGCCGGGTTCCTGGCGTCGGCCGCGAACCGCTCGATGCCTTTGTCGCTGTCGAAGCCCCAGGCCGTGCCGGTTCTGCTCCAGGTCACGGACTGCGTGAGGGCCTGGCGTGCCTCGAAAGCGGGCCACGGCGCCTCGGCGAGCACACCGACACCATACGGCAGCCGGACGATCTTCACGACGCCGGGAATCGCCTTCGCTTTGGCATCGTCGATCTTGTCGGGCACCGAGCCTTCGACCGGCGCCCGCAGCACGGTGCCGTACAGCATGTTCGGCACCTGGACGTCGATGCTGTAGCGGGCCCTGCCGTTGACCTTGCCGGGCAATTCGATGCGCATCACGTCCTTGGTGATGAGCCGGAAATCTTTCGATTGCTTGAGCTGCTCGGGCTTGATCTCGGGTGGCTTCTCCGGGATGTCGGCAAAGGCGACGATGTCGCCGTAGCTTAGCTTGCGTCCGGACTTCGCATGCACAACCACGCTCGGCTCGGTGGTGAGTTCCTCCACCGGGACGCCGAGCTTCCGGGCGGCATTGTCGAGCAGCACCCGGCGCACCTGCGCGCCGAACTGGCGCAGCGGCGTGTAGTAGCTCGTCACCGCGTTGGAGCCGGCCGTGTACATCATCCCCTGGAAGCCAGGGTTGCCGTAAATCGCCTCGACCGCCGGCGCCGGCACGATGCGAACCTTCGACCAGTCGGCGTCGAGTTCTTCGGCGATGATCAGCGGCAGCGAGGTCATCGACCCCTGCCCCATCTCGGTCGCCGCCGACATGATGATGATGGTGCCGTCGGGCGCGATGCTCACCCACGGCGACAGCGCCTTGCCGGTGCGTTCGGATGCGAGCACGGCGGCATGAGCGGCGGGACCATCGAGCGCGATGGCGAACGAAAATCCGGCCGCCCCGATCATCATCTGCCGGCGCGACAGCGTGGCGGTGGAGGTCTCGATACGGAATTGCTGGGTCATGGCTCAGCCCTCCCGCGATGCGCGTTCGATCGCGCGCACAATGCGCTGATAGGTTCCGCAGCGGCAGATGTTCGTGCTCATGTGCTCGACGATCTCCTCGCGCGTCGGCTTCGGCTTCTGCTTGAGCAGATCGGCTGCGCTCATGATCTGTCCGGACTGGCAGTAGCCGCACTGCGGCACTTGTTCGGCGAGCCAGGCCTTCTGCAGCGGGTGCGAGGACCGCTCCGACAGTCCCTCGATGGTGGTGACCGGCTTGCCGTCAACCTCCGAGATCCGAGTCTGGCAGGAGTAGGCGCGCTTGCCTTCGATGTGCACCATGCAGGCCCCGCACAAGCCAGTGCCGCAGCCGAACTTGGTGCCGGTGAGGTTGAAGCCCTCGCGGATCACCCACAGCAGAGGCGTCTGCGGCGGCACATCGGCAACCGCCGGCTTGCCATTCAAGATGAAGTGTGTGGCCATGTTGGTTTCCTCCTAGTTCCTGCGGTGGGCCGCAGCGTTCTGATGGCGATTGACCTCGCTCAGGCGAGCAAGGCCTTGACCCGCGCCGGATGGAAAGGCAGGTCGCGCAGCCGTTTCCCCGTTGCATGGGCAAAGGCGTTGGCGACCGCCGCGACTGCGGGCCCTTGCGAGCCCTCGCCGGCGCCGAGCGCGCGTTCGCCCGGCCGGTTGATCATTTCGATCTCGACCTTCGGGGCGTCCGGTATCGTCAGGACCGGATAGCTGACGAAGTCCCGCGCGAGGATGCCGTTCTTGTCGAACCGCACCTCCTCCATCAGGGTCCAGCTCACCGACTGCACGATGCCGCCTTCGATCTGGTTTGACAGTCCGTCCGGATTGACGATCAGTCCGGAGTTGACCGCCGCCCAGGTGCGCGGCACCCGCACCGCGCCGGTCGCGCGGTCGACCTCCACCTCGGCCACCACGGCGACGTAGCAGGCGAGGTTCTTGTACTTCGAGAAACCGATGCCACGGCCGCGCCGGCCATCGCTCGTTTCGCCTGGCTTCCAGTTGGCGAGTTTCGCCGCGGCCTCGATCACGGCTTTGGCGCGCGGGTCCTTCAGATGTGCCAACCGAAACGCCACCGGATCGGCGCCAGCCGCGGCAGCTAGTTCGTCCATGAACGACTCGAGCGCGAAGACATTGGCGTAGGCGCCGAGCGTGCGCAGCGCCGAAACCCGGATCGGCATGTCGTTGACGAAATGGTGGATGACCCGCTGGCTGGGGAAATCGTAGAGCGGCAGGGCATTGCGATCACCGCCGCCGGCTGGCTGCGGGATTCCCTGGGGCGGCCCCATCTTCTGTGGCTCGCCCAAATACCAGGCCGCGAGCACGTTGGTGCCGGAGGTGGATTGCGGCCGCGTCGAATGGGTGTTGCTCCACAGCTCGTACTCCCAGTCGGCGATCTTGCCGTCGGCGAGCGCGGCCTTGGCGCGCATCACCATCGCCGGCCCGTACGGCTCCCATTTGAACTCGTCGTCGCGCATCCATTGCAGCCGCACCGGACGGCCCGGCAGCGCGCGGGCAAGCAATGCGGCGTCGAGTGCGACGTCGTCGGCGCCATTGTGCCCGTAACAACCCGAACCTTCGGTGTGGATGCAGCGTACCGCGCTCGCCGGCATCTTCAGCGCCTTGACCAGTTCGCCGCGCAACGGAAAGACGCCCTGCGAATGCGTCCAAACCGTCATTTTGCCGTCCTTGAACTCGGCCACTGCGCACGATGGTCCGATCGAGGCATGCGCCATGTAAGGCTTGGTGTAGACCGCCTCGACGGTACGAGCGTTCGCCGGCACGCTGGCCTGCTTGACGCCGATGGTGGAGTCCTGGCTCGGCAGCGACTTGATGACGTCGAAGATGCGTGCCGGATCGGGCAACTCAGGGCCGGCTGTCCATTTCGCACTCTTGGTGAGCGCGTCACGCGCCTTGATCGCCTGCTCTTCGCGCTCGGCGATGACGCCGAGGAACGAGCCGTCGCGCAGAACGGCGATCACTCCAGGCATCGCCTTGACGGCGGCTTCGTCGAAACTGATGAGCGTCGAGCCATAGCCCGGCGGACGCACCACGCGGCCATGCACCATGCCGGGCAGGCGGATGTCCTGCACGTAAGACCGCACCACCCGTGACTTTCTTCGGGATGTCGAAGCGCGGGATGGATTTGCCGACGATCTTGTGACTCGCCGGCGGCTTCGGCGCGCTTTTCGCACCGGCTTCGCGATTGAGATCGACGCTCGCTGCGAGTTCGCCGTAGGTGATCTTGCGGCCGTCCGGCGCCGCGATCACGCCGTCGGCGACCGTGAGCTGATCGCCAGGCACACCGAGGCGCTTGGCGGCGAGATCGAGCAGGATCGCCCGCACCTCCGCGCCCGCCATGCGCAGCGCGGTGCCGCTGTTCTCGACCGATTGGCTGCCGGCGGTCTGGCCTTCGTTCGGCGTCTGGCCGGTATCGCCGGAGATCATCTTGATGCGTGCGAGCGGGAGGTCGAGTTCCTCGGCCGCGATCTGCGCCAACGCGGTCAGGATGCCCTGCCCGAGCTCGATCTTGCCGGTGAAGACCGTGGCGCTGCCGTCCGCGCCGATGCGGATCCAGCCATCAAGCCTGCGGTTGGTCTGCAGGCTGCCGGGGAGACGCGGCGGTTCCTGCCCGCGCGCGACACGTGGATCGAGGGCGAAGGCAACCATGATGGCGCCGAGGCCCGCCGTGAACTGCCGCCGGTCAAAACGGGGAGCGTTCATGGTCAGGTCCTCCCGTTCGCCTGGGCGGCACGCATGACCGCGCGCACGATGCGATTGTGGGTGCCGCAGCGGCAGAGGTTGGCGGCGAGCGCGGAACGAACGTCCTGCTCGCTCGGCTTAGGATTGCGATCGAGCAACTCCTTGGCCGACATGATCATGCCGTTGATACAGTAACCACATTGCACGGCCTGCTCCTCGATGAAGGCGCGCTGCAGCGCATGCGGCTTGTCGAGCGTGCCCAGGCCTTCGAGCGTGGTGATTTCGGATTTCTCGAGTGTGGAAATTGGCGTGACGCAGGAACGCGTAGCCTTGCCGTCGATCAACACCGTGCAGGCGCCACATTGCGCGAGCCCGCACCCGAATTTCGCACCATTGAGCTCGAAATCGTTGCGCAGCACGTAGAGCAGCGGCGTGTCGGGCTCGGCCGGAACCGACCGGCTCACGCCATTGACTTTCAGGTTCACCGGCATGGGTGTCGCGCCTCCCCAAATACCGGCGCTTTTCGCGCCGTTGTTGTTTGGAAGTGTTTTAGTTTGCTCTGAGAAACAGGTCTCGTCGAGACCTTTGTTGCCGCCTATTGCGCGGCGAGCCCCAGGCGCCGGATCAAGTCGCCCTTGAATTTGTAGTCGGCCGCCGTCAGCGCATGGAATTCAGGTCCCGTCAGATACCGCACGGTCTGTCCGGTATTGGTCATGGCGCGCTGCACAATCGGTCCCTTCACCACCTCGGCGCAGGCCCGTTCCAGCGTTGCCTTGACCTCGGGCGGAAGCCCCTTGGGCGCGAACAGGCCGTTGTGACCGGGCGGCACCAAGGTCGTGATGCCAAGCTCGCGCACCGACGGAACATCCGGCAACGCCGGATGCCGGCTTTCGGAGAACACGACAAGCGGCCGGAAGTTCTGACCTTTGACGGTGACGACGGCGGCCGAGGCGAAGTCGATGTCGCCCTTCAGCAGTACCGGCATGACCGCACTTTCCCCGCGGAACGGCACTGGTTGAAATTTGATGTTCAACTGGTCGCCCAGGTTCGCGACCGACAGATGCGGAATGGTGCCGTTGCCGGAATGGCCGTAGCTGATCTTACCGGGATTGGCTTTCGCCTCGTCGAGCAGTTGCTTGATCGATTTGAACCGGGAGTCGGGCGCCACTGTCATCGTGAAGGCGTTCTCGAACACGTGGCAGATGTAATCGAACGAGTCGACGTCATAACGCACGCCCTTCATCAGGTAGGGCGCATTGGCGATCGGCGTGGTTGGACCGGCGCCGAGCGTGTAGCCGTCGGGCGCGGCCGAAGCCAAGGCATTGAAGCCCACCGTGCCGCTTGCGCCGTCACGATTGGCGACCACCACCTGCTGATTCAGCTTCTCGCTCAACGCGCTTGCGACCGCGCGCGCGATCACATCGACGCTGCCGCCGGCCGGAAACGGCACGATCACCTCGATCGGGCGCGTGGGCCAATTCTGTGCGCTGGCGAGTGAGACGGCGGCAGCCAGCAGCAATGGCGTCGCGACGGCGCGTGTCCAGATCATGATGTCCTCCCGGTCAAGTCAGCGGCTGTTGTTCAGCCTGTTTCGCTTGCGAGCATCTTGCGCCTCGGCTTGCGCTTCGTCGAGGCCGTTGCGGGCCTCCGTCGCACCAGTTCTTGCCCGTGAGTGAAGCCTATACCGGCGGGAGGTCGCCGCGCGCCCAGCCTTCGCGCGTTGCTTCACGGAATGCGTCAAATCCGCCGGATGCGATCGTGCTGCGAACGCCTGACATCAGGTCTTGATAATAAGTGAGATTGATCGTGCTCAACATGACGGCGCCGAGCATCTCATTGGCCTTCACCAGATGATGCAGGTAGGCACGTGAATAGTCGCGTGCTGCCGGACATCGGCTCTCCGCATCGAGCGGACGCGCATCCTCGGCATGCCTGGCGTTCTTGAGGTTGATCGAGCCGAAGCGCGTGAAAGCGAGGCCATGGCGGCCGTTGCGCGTCGGCAGCACGCAATCGAACATGTCGATGCCGCGCGCGACCGCGGCCAGCAGGTCGTCCGGCGTGCCGACACCCATGAGATAGCGCGGCCGTTCGACCGGCAGCGCCGGGGCCACTTCCTCGATCATACGCAGCATCACGGCCTGCGGTTCGCCGACCGCCAGCCCGCCGATGGCATAACCGTCGAAGCCGATATCGACGAGGGCGCGCGCACTGGCCGTCCGCAGCGTAGGATCGTCGCCGCCCTGCACGATGCCGAACAGGGCGCGACCCCGCCGCCGGCCTTCGCGGTGGTCGAAGGCGCGTTTGCTGCGCTCGGCCCAGCGCAGCGAGAGCGTCATCGCCCGTTCGATCTCGCGGCGCTCCGCCGGCAGCTTGAGGCATTCGTCGAGCTGCATTGCGATGTCGGCGCCGAGCAAATCCTGGATCTCGATCGCCCGCTCCGGTGACAGCTCAAAGAGCGTGCCATCGAGATGGGAGCGGAAGGTCACGCAGCGCTCGTCGAGCTTGCGCAGTTGCGACAGCGACATCACCTGGAAGCCGCCGGAATCGGTCAGGATGGCGTGCGGCCAGTTCATGAACCGGTGCAACCCGCCAAGCGCGGCGACGCGTTCTGCACCGGGCCGCAGCATCAGGTGATAGGTGTTGCCGAGCAGAATGTCGGCGCCGCTGGCGCGCACCGCCTCGGGCAGCAGGCCTTTGACGGTCGCCTGCGTGCCGACCGGCATGAATGCCGGCGTCGCCACCACGCCGTGCGGCGTCGCGATCTCGCCGCGGCGCGCGGCGCCGTCCGTGGCCAGCAGTTGGAAGGAGAAAACGTCGGACATCCGCGCGGTGGTATCAGGACTGAGCGCGGAACAGCAAGCAGGCATCGCCGTACGAATAGAACCGGTAGCCGGCCGCGATGGCGTGCGCGTAGGCGCGCTGCATCGCCTCAAGCCCGCACAGCGCCGAGACCAGCATGAACAGGGTCGAGCGCGGCAGGTGGAAATTGGTCAGCATCGCGTCGACGCAGCGGAACCGGTAGCCCGGCGTGATGAACAGCGCGGTGTCGCCGGAGAACGGCCGGACCTGGCCACCCTCCCCGCTCGCGCTCTCCAGCGTGCGCAGCGCCGTCGATCCGACCGCGACGATGCGTCCGCCGGCGCGCCGTACGACGTTGAGCGCGTCCGCGGTCTCCGCGCTCACGCTGCCCCATTCGGCATGCATGCGGTGGCCGGCGGTGTCCTCGCTCTTGACCGGCAGGAACGTGCCGGCGCCGACATGCAGCGTGACCTTGTGAATGGCGATGCCTCGTTCGCCAAGCTGCCGCACAAGTTCATCAGTGAAATGCAGGCCGGCGGTTGGTGCCGCGACCGAGCCGTTCGCCCGCGCGAACATGGTCTGATAATCGGTACGGTCGCGCTCGTCGGGTGCGCGGCGCGCAGCGATGTAGGGCGGCAGCGGCATGTCGCCACGTTCCGCGATCGCCTCGTCGAGCACAGGGCCGTGGAACGCAAAGGACAACGTCACTTCGCCGCCCTCGCCCTTGCCTTCGACTGTGGCGTCGAGCTGACCGAGGAAACAGACGTGGCCCTCCTCGCCGAAGCGAACGACGTCGCCCGCCGCGAGCCGCTTCGCGGGTTTCACGAACGCGCGCCAGCGCGAACCATCGAGCCGCTGGTGAAGTGTGGCCTCGATCGCCGGTTCGCTGCCGCGGCCGATCCGCCGGCCATGCAGCCGTGCCGGTATCACCTTGCTGTCGTTGACGACCAGTGCATCGCCCGGACGCAGAAGCTGCGGCAGATCGCGCACCGTGCCATCGGCGAGTACCGGCGTCAGCCCTGGATGGACCACCAGCATGCGCGCCGCATCGCGCGGAACCATCGGCCGCAACGCAATGCGCTCAGGCGGCAACTCGAAGTCAAACAGGTCGGTTCGCATGCGCCTTCTTGGCGAGACCAAATCCGGTCTCTCCGCTGTCCTTCGATGGTAGAAAGTCACCGCCCGATCTGCTTGGCACGACAAGCACTAAAGGTTCCATCGGATACAGCATTTCCAAACTCAATAAATTGTGACTCTCGCACGGCGCCCTCGTCTCAGGATGGTCGCCGCCTCGTCACTTTCTGTTCGCACCATCACCCTAGAAGCCATCACCGCAATGCCAGTCACGTGGTCCGATTCCAACATTCGCATCCCACTTCAGCAAGCACCTTTTGCGAATGTTGGAATCAAAGGACCACGGGCAAATTTATGCTTCTAGTGGAGTTGGATTTGACATTCGCTTTGCGAGCCTGCGGCCAGGTGGGTAGCGAATGTCAAATCCACTCCACTAGGGTCAATTCGGGCGAAGTGATTCGCTGAACCCGGGGCGTCAATTGAGCGCGGATTCCATGCGCGAGAAAAACGGAGAAGCCAATGGGTGCTGTCATGGTTAGATGCCCACGGACCGGGCACGACATCGAAACCGGCCTGGTGTCGGATCGCGAGCGCTTTCGCGCCACGCCGGTGTTCTTCGCTCGGGTCTATTGTCCGATCTGCCGGACCGAACACGAATGGTTCGCGCAGGAAGCTTGGGTGTGCGATGGCAAAACCCGGCGCACGTCAAATCTCGGCCCGGAGCGCGTGGCATCATAAGCATGACAGCGGCCGCTAGTGTCCCGCAAGAATAATGCGGACTTCTGAACCGCCACACTAGCAGTACCAGCGCACAACGGGATGGCCGATACGAAATCACTCCGCCTTGACATTGGCGGCACGGATGATCGGCCACCACTTCTCGATCTCGGCCTTCTGGAATGCCGCAAGCCCTTCCGGGGTCTGCTGCTCGCGGGCGGCGACGTCCAGTCCGAGTTGGGCGAGGCGCGCTCGCACCGCCGGGTCCGCCAACGCCTCCACCATTGCGCCATTGAGCTTGGCGATCACATCCTTGGGCGTGCCTTTCGGGGCGAACAGTCCGAACCATCCCGACATGTAGAGACCGGGCACGCCGCCCTCGTCCGAGGTCTGAATGTTCGGCAGCGCCGCGGAGCGCTGCGGCGAGAGGTTCGCGATCGCCTTGATCGTGCCCGCCTGCACTTGCGGCAATGCCACGGCGGCCTGCACCACCAGCAGGTCGACCTGTCCGGAGATGAGATCGGTCATCGCCGGGCCGGCGCCCCGGTAGGGAATGAACTGGACCTTCTGGCCGATGGCCTGTTCGAACAAGATGCCGGTGACGTTGGCGGCGGCGTTCTGGTTGACGAACGTGATCTTGCCGGGGTTGGCTTTCATCCAGGCGGCCAGGCCCTTGAGATCGTCCGCCGGCAACGCCTTCTTGGCGACCATCAGTTGCGGATTGATGGTCATCAGCCCGATCGGATCGAAGTCCTTCTGCAGGTCATAGTTCAGCGGATAGATGATGCTGCCGACATGCGTGTCCCATTGCCCGATATCGATCGTGTAGCCGTCGGGCGCGGCACGGGCGAGCCGCCCGACCGCAATGCTGCCGCCGGCGCCGCCGACATTTTCGATGATCACGGGTTGGCCGAGGATCGGCCGCATCCGCTCGGCCACGATGCGCGCCACCACGTCGGTGGAGCCGCCCGGCGGGAACGGAACGATCAGGGTGATCGGACGCGAGGGAAAGGTCTGCGCCTGCACGCCGGCGATGCCGGACATGACCGCAAGCGCAATCGCAGCGACGATGGCTTTCATGGTCCTCCCCTCGAGGTTGATTGATCTTGTTGGGGAGGATGATAGTCGAGGCCCTCACTGTCCGTAAGGGGGCGCATCCGGCCGCGAAAAGAAGACTTCCGCGGCCGGAGCGGTCGCTTCAGCGCGTCACTTGGCGTCGGCCGCCATCTTGGCCGAAATGATCTTGTCGGGATTGATCACCGGCTCGCCGCGCTTGATCTTGTCGACGTTCTCCATGCCTTCGGTCACCTTGCCCCACACGGTGTACTGGCCGTTGAGGAACGACGCATCGTCGAAGCAGATGAAGAACTGGCTGTCGCCGGAATCCGGGTTCTGCGCGCGCGCCATCGACGTCGTGCCGCGCACGTGCTTCTCCTTGTTGAACTCGGCCTTGAGCTTCTTGCCGGAGCCGCCCGTGCCGGTGCCCTGCGGGCAGCCGGTCTGCGCCATGAAGCCGTCGATGACGCGATGGAAGACGATGCCGTCGTAGAAGCCTTCGCGCACCAGTTCCTTGATGCGGGCGACGTGCCCGGGCGCGAGGTCGGGGCGCATTTCGATCACCACCTTGCCCTTGGTGGTGTCCAGAATCATGGTGTTGTCGGTTGCTTCGGCCATGGTTGTCCTTGGGGTTTTGTGCGGAAAGCCGTGAGCGCTGGAGATGCGAAGGCGGGCGCGAGGCCCGCCATCGGCTCATCACTTGCGCGTCGGCGGCGACCTGAACCTTGACCATGCGGTCGGGATCGCTCACCGGCTCGCCCTTCTTGATCTTGTCGACCGCGTCCATGCCGGACAGGACCTCGCCGACGACGGTGTACTTGCCGTCGAGGAAGTTGCCGTCGGCATACATGATGAAGAACTGGCTGTTCGCCGAATTGGGGTCGTTCGCTCGCGCCATGCCGACCACGCCGCGCTTGAACGGCGTCTTGCTGAATTCCGCCGGCAGATTGGGATACTTCGACCCGCCGGTGCCGTCGCCACGCGCGCCGTCGCCGGTCTGCGCCATGAAGCCCGCGATCACGCGATGGAACGGCACGTTGTTGTAGTAGCCTTCGCGCACGAGCTGCTTGATGCGCTCGACATGCTTCGGCGCGAGGTCGGGCCGCAGCTTGACGACGACCCGCCCATGCTTGGTGTCGATCAGAAGCGTGTTCTGCGGATCGGCGCCGGCAGGCAACGGCTGGGCAATGGCGGGCGCCGCGCAGACCAGCGCGGCAAGCAGGACGAACAGGCGGATCATAAGAACTCCTATGGCATCGCTCAGGTTTTGCCGGGCTTAGTTTTGCCGGTCTTGCCGGCGAACTTCGCCTTCAGGCGGTCGGCGACCAGGGGCGGCACGAAGTGCGTCACGTCACCGCCCATGGCGGCGATTTGGCGCACCAGTGTGGCGGTGATCGGGCGGACCAGCGGTGACGCCGGCAGAAACACGGTCTGCACGTCGGGCGCCATGGCGCCGTTCATGCCCGCCATTTCCATTTCGTAATCGAAGTCGGTGCCGCTGCGCAGACCGCGGATCAGCAGGGTCGCGCCTGCGCGCTGCGCGGCGGTGACGACAAGGTCGGCAAACGTCGTGGCGCCGAACTCGCAGCCGGCCTCGCGGGCGAGCGGCGCGCAGGTCTCCTGCAGCATGGCAAGCCGTTCGTCGGTGCTGAACAGCGGGGTCTTGCCGGGGTGGGTGCCGATCGCGACCACGACGCGGTCGGCAAGCCGCGCGGCTTGGCGCACCAGGTCGAGATGGCCGTTGGTGACGGGGTCGAACGACCCGGGGAAAAACGCGGTCCGCAGCATCGCGGCGGTCTACCCCGCGCTGTGGGGAACCGCAAGACCTGTTAAGATCGCAGTTCCGAAGGCAAAAGTGGGCGCCCGCTCGATCGCGATGAGCGGGCAGCACAGCGGGTCGCGAGGCAGTCTTTCATGGCGCAAGTCGTCCGGCGCGTCATCCTGGTTCTGGCCCTTGCCGCATGCGGCGCAGCAGGCGCGGCAGCCCAGAATCCACCGACCGAGCGCGAGTTGCGGGTCTACGCGGGCCTGCATGATGCCGCCGCCCGCGGCGACGTGGCCGAGATCGAGAAGTTGATCGCCGAAGGCGAGAAACCCGACATCCAGGACAGCAACAGCCGCACCCCGTTGCATGTCGCCGTCTTCCGGCACCATCATGCCGCCGCCCGAACGCTGCTGCGCCTTGGCGCCGATCCCAAGGCGCTCGACGCCCAGAGCTACGACATCGTCACCATCGCGGCCGTGGACAACGACCTCGAAATGCTCAAGATCGCACTCGACGGCGGCGGCAACCCGCGCGCCATCACCAGTCCCTATCGCGGCACGGCGCTGATCGCCGCCGCGCATCTCGGTCATGTGGAAGTGGTGCGCATGCTGATCGCCGCGAAGGCGCCGCTCAATCACGTCAACACACTCGGCTGGACCGCGCTGCTCGAGGCCATCGTGCTGGGCAACGGCGGCGTCAACCATACCGCGACCGTCGAGGCGCTGGTGCAGGCCGGCGCCGACGTCAACCTGCCGGATCGGCACGGCACGACGCCACTCGGCCACGCCCGCACCCGCGGCTATTCGCAAATCGCCCGCATCCTCGAACGCGCCGGCGCACACTGACCGTCCCATCATGAAAGGGTCACGATGACGATGAGACAATACTTGCGACTGCTCGCCGCCGGTGCCTGCGCCTTCAGCACCGCGCTGCTCGCCGTTCCGGGCGCGGCCGTCGCGCAGGACAAGTATCCCTCGCGGCCGATCAGACTGATCGTACCGTTTCCGGCCGGAGGCCCGGTCGACGTCATGGGCCGGCTGATCGGCCAGCGCCTGTCGACGACGCTCGGACAGCAGGTGATCATCGACAACCGTCCCGGCGCCGGCAGTACGCTGGCCGGCCGCGCCGCCGCCACCGCCGATCCGGACGGCTACACGCTGCTCGTCGGCAGCGCCGCCACGATGGCGATCGGACCCGCGCTCTATAACAATGCCGGCTACGACGCGCTGAAGGACTTCGCACCGATCGGGTTCATGGCGATCGTGCCCTACGTGATGGTCGCCGGACAGAAGGTGGCCGCCAACAACGTCGCCGAGCTTATCGCGCTCGCCAAGGCCAATCCCGGCAAGCTCAATTTCGGCGTTCCGAACGGCGCGCCGCCGCACATGATCTCGGCCTGGTTCCGCGACGTGACCAAGACCGACATCGTCATCGTGCCCTATCGCGGCGCCTCGAACGTGCTCACCGACATGATCGGCAATCAGATCCAGCTCGGGTTCGAGACCACCTCGGTCACCCTGGGCCATGTGCGCGACGGCAAGATCAAGGCGCTCGGCGTCGCGACGCCCAAACGCCTGCCCGAACTGCCGGAGGTCGCCACCATGATCGAAAGCGGCGTGCCCGACTTCGTGGCGGGTTCCTGGACCGGGCTGATGGCGCCCGCCGGCACGCCGAAGGAAATCGTGCAGCGGCTGAATACCGAGCTCAATGCCGCGCTGACATCGCCGGACATCAAAGACCGTCTTCAGAAGCTTGCCGCGGAAGAGCGGCCCGGCACGCCAGAGGAATTCCGAGCGTTCATCGTGAAGGAAATCCCGAAATGGCAGGCGATGGCCAAGCTGGCCGGCGTCAAGGCGGAGTAATTCGCGCGCTCGAAAGCACAGGTACGCCGGCCGTTCCGACGACGGCGCCGCCACCGAGCATTGACCCAACGTCGCGGTCAAACTATCTGCTGCTCGAGCGAGGCCACGCCCTCTCCCAACGCGGGTTCAAGTCCGGGACGGCCCGGCCCATTGCAGGAGGGCTGCCGTGGCCTGGATCTATCTTCTACTTGCGGGTCTTCTGGAGATCGTGTGGGCCTTTTGCATGAAGCAATCGGCCGGCTTCACCAAACTCGTCCCGACCGCGATCACCGTCGTGGCAATGATCGGCAGCGTCGTCCTGCTCGCCATCGCGATGCGCACGCTGCCGCTCGGCACGTCCTACATGGTGTGGACAGGCATCGGGGCCGTCGGCGCATTCCTCGTCGGCGTGGCGGTGCTCGGTGAGCCGATGACGCTGGCGCGCGTGGCCGGCGCCCTTCTCATCGTTTCGGGGCTGGTGACCATGAAGCTCGCATCGCCCGACTGAGCACCGGTTACGCCGGGCGGCGCGCCAGCGACAGCCATACGCCGCCGCCGATGAGCGCGAGACCGGACAGCCGCGCCAGCAGTTTCGCGCGGGCCGGCTGCATGAACCAGGCGCGGCCGAGCCCGGCCGCGATACCCCAGGCGGCATCGGATATTGCTGCGATCGGGACCGCAACCGCGCACATGACGGCGAGTTGCCGACCGGCCGGCAGGCTCGGATCGATGAACTGCGGCAGGAACGCCGTGAAGAACGCGATGGTCTTGGGATTGCACATCGCCACCAGGACGCCGCGGCTGAAATTGACCCCGCGGCTGGGTGGCGCCACCACGCCGTTGCCGGCGCCGCGCCATGCCTGGATGCCGAGCCAGATCAGATAGGCGGCGCCCGCCCAGCGCAGCACCTCGAACAGCGTGGCGGCGTTCGACAGCACCCAGCTCAGGCCCAGCGCGATGGCGGCGATCAGCAGCGCGTTGCCGAGCGTCGTGCCGGCGACCGTGATCAGCGCCGCGCGCACGCCCTGGCTCGCGCCGGTCGCAATCACCAGCGTCACGATCGGCCCCGGCGTGACCACCAGGATCATCGTGATCACCAGGAAGGCCGCGAACAGTTCCCAGTTCATAGATACCTCTCCTGCCACGCCATCGGTGTCATCATCCGCGAACGCGGATGATCCAGTTCATTACCGTCAAAGCGTCTGGATGCCCGCTTTCGCGGGCATGACAACCGCACTACCCGCCGTTGACCTCGCCTTCCTCGGAGAGGCGCTCGACCGAAACGACGCGCTCGTCCTCGGCGGTGTCGAACACGATCACGCCCTGGGTCGAACGGCCGGCGATGCGGATGCCCTCGACCGGCGTGCGGATCAATTGCCCGCCGTTGGTGACCAGCATGATCTGGTCTTCGTGCTCGACCGGGAACGAAGCGACGACGCGGCCGGTCTTGCCGGTCACCGACATGGCGACGATGCCTTTGCCGCCGCGCCCGGTGGTGCGGTACTCGTAGGACGACGTCCGCTTGCCGTAGCCGCGCTCGGACACCGTCAGCACGAACTGTTCGGCCTCCGACATTTCCACGTAGCGCTGCTCGCCGAGTTCGATCGCGTCATTGACGGGCGCTTCCTGCGCCTCGTCGGCGTCGGGCGCTGCCTCCTCCACCTCGGCATCGAGCCCGCGGCGCACCGCGCTGGCGCGCTTGAGATAGGCGCCGCGCTCGTCGCCGCTGGCGTCGACATGGCGCAGGATGGTCATCGAGATCACCTTGTCGCCGTCGCCGAGCGCGATGCCGCGCACGCCCATCGAGGTGCGCCCCTGGAATACCCGGACGTCGGTGACCGGGAAGCGGATGCACTGGCCGCCCGCCGTGGTGAACAGCACGTCGTCGCGCTCGGTGCAGATCTGCACGTCGACGATGCCTTCGCCGTCGCCCAGTTTCATCGCGATGATGCCCGAGCGGCGGACATCGACGAAGTCGGAAAGCTTGTTCCGCCGCACCGTTCCACGCGTCGAGGAGAACATCACGTCGAGCTGGGCCCAGGTCTTCTCGTCCTCCGGCAGCGGCATGACGGTGGTGACCCGTTCGCCCTGTTCGAGCGGCAGGATGTTGATCAGGGCCTTGCCGCGCGCCTGCGGCGCAGCCTGCGGCAGCCGCCAGACTTTTTCCTTGTAGACCCGCCCGTGCGACGAGAAGAACAGCACCGGCGTGTGGGTCGAGGCGACGAACAGGCGCGAGACGAAATCCTCGTCGCGGGTCTGCATGCCGCTGCGGCCCTTCCCGCCCCGCCGTTGGGCGCGGTACGTCGACAGCGGTACGCGCTTGACGTAGCCCATGTGCGAGACGGTAACGACCATGTCCTCGCGCTGGATCAGGTCCTCGTCGTCCATATCGCCTTCCTGATCGGCGATGACGGTGCGACGTGGGGTGGCAAACTCCTTCTTCACCGCGCTGAGCTCATCCTTGACGATGGTCTGGATGCGGGCGCGCGAGCGCAGGATGTCGAGGTAGTCGGCGATCTCGGCGGCGAGCTTGTCGAGCTCGGCCTTGATCTCGTCGCGGCCGAGTGCGGTGAGCCGCTGCAGCCGCAAGTCAAGGATCGCCTTGGCCTGTTCGGCGGAGAGCCGCGTGGTGCCGGCTGCCGATACGCGGTGGCGCGGATCGTCGATCAGCGTGACCATCGCCTCGACGGTCTTGGCCTCCCAGTCGCGCGACATCAGGGCTTCGCGCGCCTCGTTGGCGTCCTTGGAGGCGCGGATCAGCCGGATCACCTCGTCGATATTGGCGACCGCGATCGCGAGCCCGACCAGGATGTGGGCGCGGTCGCGCGCCTTGGCGAGCAGAAACTTGGTCCGCCGCGAAATGACCTCTTCGCGGAAGTTGACGAAGGACGTGAGCAGGTCCTTCAGGTTCATCACCTGCGGGCGGCCGCCGTCGAGCGCCACGATGTTGGCGCCGAAGGTCGATTGCAGCGGCGTATAGCGGTAGAGCTGGTTGAGCACGACGTCCGGCATCGCTTCGCGCTTGATCTCGATCACCACGCGGTAGCCGTCGCGGTCGGATTCGTCGCGCAACGCGGAGATGCCTTCGATCTTCTTGTCCCGCCACAACTCGCCGATCCGCTCGACCAGGGTGGCCTTGTTCACCTGAAAGGGAATCTCGCTGATGACGATCGCCTCGCGGTCGCCACGCAAGGTCTCGAACTCGACCTTGCCGCGCATCACGATCGAGCCACGGCCCAGATGATAGGCGGCGCGGATGCCGGCACGGCCCAGAATGATCCCGCCGGTCGGGAAGTCCGGCCCGGGCACAATGGCGATGAGGTCCTCGATGCTGAGCCCGGGATTGTCGATCAGCGCAATCGCCGCGTCGACCACCTCGCCGAGATTATGCGGCGGGATGTTGGTCGCCATGCCGACCGCGATGCCGCCGGCGCCGTTGACCAGGAGGTTCGGGAAGCGGGCCGGCAGCACCGCCGGCTCTTTTTCGTTGCCGTCGTAATTCGGCTGGAAATTGACGGTGTCCTTGTCGATATCCTCCAGCAATTCCATCGCCGGCTTGGCGAGGCGGCACTCGGTGTACCGCATGGCGGCCGGCGGATCGCCGTCGACCGAGCCGAAGTTGCCCTGCCCGTCGATCAGCGGCAGGCGCATGGAGAAATCCTGCGCCATGCGCACCAGCGCGTCGTAGATCGCCTGATCGCCGTGCGGGTGATATTTGCCCATCACGTCGCCGACGACGCGCGCCGACTTGACGTACTTCTTGTCGGGCGTGTGGCCCTGCTCGTGCATCGAATAGAGGATGCGCCGGTGCACCGGCTTGAGGCCGTCGCGCGCGTCCGGCAACGCCCGCGCCACGATCACGCTCATGGCGTAATCGAGGTAGGAGCGCTTCATCTCCTCCGAGATCGAGACCGGGCGAATGTCGGTGGGTCCGGGCGAACCGGGCTTCTGGTCGTCGCTGTCTGCCAAGAATAATTCCCGCGGCTTGTAACCGAATTTCTCTAACCGATTCAGGTTCGCGACGCTACCGCAAAACGCACCGGCACAAGGCTAATTTGGCTTTATGAACCAATAACTTGCGACGGGACCTTGCGGAGACGAAGAAGGCTTCGCGGCAGGGGTCAATGCCGGTCTGCCGCAGCGCGGTAAGACAGCTCAATTCAGGAGCCGAATACCACCGCATGCATGATCCGGCCCGGCCAGAAAGTGAACAGCCCGGCGATCACCAGGGCGCCGGCGAAAATGCCCATCATGGCCTTCCGGTGCCGGCCGACGTCGTGCTTCTGGGCATGTCTCACCGCGAGCGGCAGCGCCACCAGCGTGAAGATCGACAGCAGGTGGATCGGGCTCCACTGTCCCCAGACGCGCAATTCGTGGATCCAGAACGAACTGATGCACACCAGCAGCATCAGACCGACCCAGAGAAAACCGAACGTGCGGTGCGGCAGCGTGCCTTTCGGCGCGGTCAGTTGCACGACGCCGAGAAAGAACGCCGCGATCGCCGCGAAGGCGTGCATCTGAATCGCCGGCGAGGCGTCGAGTAGCGGTGCAAGGCTCATGGGCGTTCAGGCCAATTGGCGGCAGTGAACAATTCGTCTGATTTCACCACAACACCGGTTTCCAAAGCATCAACGCGAAAATCGCCAGGACGCCGAAGAAGGCCGGCCAACCCAGCCAGAACCAGATGCGAAACAAGGTATCGTAGCGTCTCGGGAGTGCGGTCTTTCGCGCGGCAGCGTCGGCCGCGAGATCGCGCAGCTTGCACCTGGATCCAGACGACCGGCAGCCAGCACACGCCGACCAGCACATAGAGCGCGAGCGACAAGACGATCCAGGGCTCCCACAACGAAATGCCCATGATCCCGGCGAGCGCCGCGCCGGAGAGCGGCTGGACGATCACCGCGCCGGCGGTGAAGACCGCATCGGCAATCACTACGATCCGGGCGGTCGCCGCGATCGTGGCGGCATCGCGCGTGCGGTGCGCCGTCAGCATGAAGAAGGCAATGCCCGCCCCGGTGCCGAACAACACCGCAGCGCCCAGGATGTGGACGAGCTTGAGCGGCAGAAAGAGGTCGCTCATCGTTCGTCGCGGATGGCGAGCCGCGCACGACCGGAGGCCTCAGTTGCCGCACTTTTCCTGGGTCGGCGTCCAGGTGATGTTCTCGACCACCAGTCCCTGGTTGCAGAAGCTGACCTTGTCCGTCACCGTGCCGCGCAACTGAATCTTGACGTCGAGCGGCGGCCTCGGATTGGCGCTGGTGATGTTGTAGACGGTGCCATCCCCGCCGGTGATCACTAGGCATTTGGCTTCGACGCCGGCGCGCGCGCAGGCCAACATCGAGACGTTATCGCCGGGGGCTGCGGAGGCGGTCGCGGTCGGCACTATCGTTGCGAGCAGAACACCGAACGCGGCTGCTTCGATCTTCATCGCTCGTTCCTTTTCCTGCTGTTGCGGAATTCCGCCGCCGCGCGCGCCGCCTGATCTATCGGACGCCGGTCAAAACGGGATCTCGTCGTCCATGTCGCCGCGCCGGCCGCCACCCGCCATCGCGGGCTTGCGTTCGCGCGTCGCCGGGCCGGACGCGCCGAAGTCGCCGCCGCTGTCGTCGGAGCCGAGTTCGCCGCCGCCACCGCCGGCGCGGTCGAGCATCGTCAGTTGCGAATTGAAGCCCTGCAGCACCACTTCGGTCGAGTACTTGTCGTGGCCGTCCTTGTCCTGCCATTTGCGGGTCTGCAACTGGCCTTCGAGGTAAATCTTCGAGCCCTTCTTCAAGTATTGCTCGGCGATCCGGCACAGCCCTTCATTGAAGATCACCACCCGATGCCACTCGGTCTTTTCCTTGCGCTCGCCGGTCGCCTTGTCGCGCCAGGTTTCCGACGTCGCGACGCTCAGATTGGCGATCGGACGGCCGTCCTGGGTGCGCCGGATTTCGGGATCCTTGCCGAGATTGCCGACCAGGATGACCTTGTTCACGCTGCCCGCCATACTGTTCTCCTGTTCCTGGTCGCCGGCCGTCTCGAGGCGCTTGTCGCCTTCACGTCGGCAGTCCGCCGGTCAATTCCGTCCGCGGCACGCACCCTAAGCCCAACCGTGCCGGCAAGTCGCCCGGAGAGCCCCGCTCTGCACCGCTTTTCCACAGCGGTAGGCCGATGCGCGGCCGGCAACATCCCTGCAACCTCGTTGTTCTCTTTTTGTTCTTATCACGTCTCCCCGCTCGACGCAAACCGTCAGGGGTGCGATTTCGGCGTGGCGCGATGCTGCAACCACAGAAATAACAATCCGACGATCGGAACCAAGATGTCGCTGTAGAAAATGATTCCGGCATTGCCGGGCGCGAAATTGTGCGCCGTGATCATCTGGTAGATGTGACCGGCCGCTGCCCCCCAGAGAAAACAGGTCGGCCCCACAATTGCGGCGACGCGCATGTCGCGGCTGCCCTTGAAGGCGAGCAGGCCGATCACCGCGAATCCGAGACTGGCGAAACCGACCTCAAGCTGGAACGGGCTGTCCGCCCAGCCGATGAAACGGGCAGCCTTCTCGCCGAAGAATACGTGGAATACGAAATTGTAGAAGTACGAAATCGCGATCGAGAACAGCAGAAAATAGGAGAACAGCGCCTCGACGACGACCGCATAGGTGCGCTGCGGCTTGAACGCCAGCGCGATCGCGGCCGCGATCAGGCCCAGCACGAAGAACGTCAGGGTGAAGTTGCCGAGCACGAAAGCGATGATCTGTCCCACGTCGCGCTCCCTTGGCCCGTGTCTGTCTCCTGATCCTCGAAGAATCGAGCGATCATGATCCATCGTTATCTGCGCCCGCGCGAGCGGCCGCAATCAGCGAGCGTTCCTCGGGACCGTTCGCGCGCGGTGCGGCAGCACGAACGGCGTGCGTTCCTCCTCCGGAACGCTCCCCACCGCTCCGTCGACTCCGAAGACGCGCGCGAGCATGTCGTTGGTGATGCTTTCGCTGGCCGGGCCGTCGCGGTCGACGCGGCCTGAATTCAACACCACGACCCGCCGGCCGAACAGCGCGGCCAGATTGAGGTCGTGGAGGATCGTGACCACGGCGGTGCCCGCCTCGGCCCGCCGCCGGGCGGCACCGAGCACCGAGAGCTGATGCCGCAAGTCGAGGCTGGCGGTCGGCTCGTCGAGCAGCAGCACGCCCGGTCCGTGCATTGCCTCTCCGCACGCGAGCTGGACCAGCACCCGCGCCAAGATGAACGCGTTGCTGCTCGCCGCCCGACAAGGTCGTGATCGTCCGATCGCGGAAATCGGCGACATCGACCTCGGCGAGCACGGCCTCGACCAGGCCGTCGAGCCGCGCACCGCGGTCATCGCCCGCACCCATGCGCACGATCTCGGCCACGGTGAACGGGAGCGTGACGTTGACGCTCTGCGACAGCACGGCGCGATGGTGCGCCAGCGCACGCGGGCCATAGGACGAGATGTCCCGGCCCTTCATCAGGACACGCCCGGTATGGCCCTTGAGGTCGGCTGCCAGCGTCCGCAGCAGGGTCGACTTGCCGGCGCCATTTGGGCCGACCAGCGCCACCACCTCGCCCGGGGCGATCGACAGCGAAACCTCGTCGAGCAGGCGGGCTTGGCCGATGCGCACCGATACCGACCTGGCCTCGAGCACGCTCGTTATCTGCCGATCGGTCATGTTCGATCAGTCATGGGCCAAGCAGAGAACTTTGCCGGAGCAGGAGGTAGAGGAAAAACGGCGCGCCGATCACCGCGGTGACGATGCCGATCGGCAGCTCGGCCGGCGCTGCAACCGTGCGGGCGAAGGTATCCGCGATCAGCAGGAGGGCGGCGCCGAACAGCATCGTTGCCGGCAGCAGCCAGCGGTGGCCGGGGCCGATCACCAGACGCAGCAGATGCGGCACCACGATGCCGACAAAACCGATGACCCCCGAGACCGACACGGCCGCGCCGGTGACGGCGGCGACCAGAACGATGCAGGCGCGCTTGAGCCGCTCGACCGGTATTCCGCTGTAGAACGCCTCGGTCTCGCCCAGAACCAGCACATCGAGGCCGCGGCCGATGAACGGCACCGCCACCAGCGCCGCTACGAGGAAGGGCCCGAGCGCCGCGACCTTGGCCCAGGTCGCGCCACTCAGCGAGCCCAGCAACCAGAAATTGATGTCGCGCAACTGGCGATCGTCGGCGAGGAATACCAGGAGACCCAGGCCGGCATTGGCGAGGGCCGCGATCGCGAGCCCGGCCAGGAGGAACATCGCAATCGAAGTCCGCCCCTCACGGGTGGCGATGCGATAGAGCAACACCGTCGAAATCAGAGCGCCGATGAAAGCGGCCAGCGGCATCATCTCGGTCGTCAAGCCGAACCCCACCGACGTCAGGTAACGATCGCCGATCACGATGATGGCGGCCGTCGACAGCGCGGCGCCGCTGGAGACGCCGACCAGCGCCGGATCGGCGAGCGGGTTGCGGAACAGTCCCTGCATAATCGCGCCGGACACCGCGAGCAGCGCGCCGATGACGATGGCGAATGCGATCCGCGGCAGCCGGATCGACCAGAGCACCAGCCAGTCGCGCTGGATGGTATTGGCATCGCCGTCGGTCAATCCGAACGCGGCCGCCACGCGGTGGAGCGGAATGCCGGCCGCCCCGATCGTCACGGCCGCGAGCGCCGCGGCCGCCAGCACTGCCAGGAGCGCGAACAGGACGGCCATCTTGCGCCGCGCCGGCCGAGGCGAGGGAAGTGTCCGAGCCGCGACTGCGACGACGGTAGCCGCCGGCTCGTTCATGGGTGGCAAGCGTCGGTCAATGACGCTCGTTCCGACGGCAGCGACTGCCCGCTCAGCGCGGGATAGAGTGTCATCGCCAGGTCGCGTGCCGCCCGCGCCGAGCGCGGGCCGAAACCGAGCAGGTAAAGCCCATCCATCGAGACGAACGCCTTGTGCGCGGCGGCTGGTGTCGAGGCGAAGCCCGGATGCGCGAACACGGTTTGGGCGTCGAGGCTAAACGATGCACGTTCCATCGCCAGAATGGCGTCAGGTTGCGCCGCGATCACCGACTCGTCGTTGATCAGCTTGTAACCCTCGTACCCGGTCACGGCATTCCCGCCGCCGGCCAACTGGATGATGCCGTCGGCGGCAGTCATGCGGCCGGCGACCATCGGTCGTCCGCTCATGAACGACAGCAGGAACATCACCTTGCGTTTGTGCTCGATGCGCTTACGCAGGCTCGCCATGGCGTCGAGGTCGGTCTGCACCCATTTCGCCAAGC
The DNA here is from genome assembly GCA_963807865.1 of uncultured Alphaproteobacteria bacterium. Classification (GTDB taxonomy): domain Bacteria; phylum Pseudomonadota; class Alphaproteobacteria; order Rhizobiales; family Xanthobacteraceae; genus VAZQ01. The sequence continues at coordinate 327,178 of CAWEDK010000039.1, forward strand.
ATTCGCCGCGCTCGTCGGTTCCGGTCGCCTTCGCGATCAGCCGGATCTTCTCGACAATGCCCTCGCCGGTGAACGTGTCAGGCACGCGCACGAACGGCACACGCGCCGCTTCCAGCACCGCGATCGTCTCCTTCGGTCCCGATCCGTCGTTCGCAAGCACCAGCGATGGACCAAGGCCGAGCACGCCCTCGGGCGACAATTGCCGCATGTATCCGACGGCGGGCTTCTCGGCCAGCGCGCGCGGCGGGTAGAGGCTGGTGGTGTCGACCGCGACGACACGATGTTCGAGGCCGAGCGCGTAAAGGATCTCCGTCACCGCGCCGCCGACCGAGACGATGCGGCTGGCATCGGTGATCACCACGTCCCGGCCGCCGGCATCGCGGACGGTCACGGCTGCGCCGACCGCCGGTGTAGCAGCGAATACACATAGCGCCGCGATCATGATTGATCGGGAGGCAAGCGATCGGTGACGCGCCGGCATGACAGGCTCCCTCACTTGATCAGGATGAGCTTGTTCTGCGACGTCAGGCGAAGCCGGTAAGTATCGTCACCGTGCACGATGATGATCTCTCGCGCGCCGGTAAAGAGTTCGCGGCTATCGATCTGATTGTCGTTGACCGGAACCCGCCGTTGTCCGGAGGGCGAAGCCGTCAACTCCGCAGTCGAAATTTGCGGTTTGTTGGCCGGCCCGTGCGTTTTCATCTTAACTGAAGTCTCACCGATTACGATGCAATGCAAGAAGTACTTCTTTAGAATCGCTTTAAGATGATATTCGCGCTTCCTGGAGCGTTTATAATCTGGCGAACACAGAGCGTAACTCGGGTACTATAGTTATTTTCGCAAAACAATACTTGCAGGACATGGGACTTGGAGGACATGGGGATGTCCCCGCGAGCGGACTGACCGGCACTTCAATCCTGCCGTTCCCAAGCACGGGGCTGACCGTTAAAGCTTCGCTGTCGGTGCGCAGGAGCGGTGGAGCAACGCGTCGAAAGTCAGGTGCGGGTCATCGAGCGCCAAACACAATGGAGAGACAGAAGATGTATATCGCCATGAACCGCTTTCGCGTGAAAAAGGGTTCCGAGGACGCCTTCGAGCACGTCTGGACCAGCCGCGATACGCAGCTCCACAAGGTGCCGGGCTTTGTCGAGTTCCACCTGCTCAAGGGACCAGAGCGCGACGACTACACGCTGTTTTCATCGCACACCGTCTGGCAGAGCAAGGCGGCGTTCGAGGCCTGGACCAAATCGGAGCACTTCCGCGCGGCCCACCGCGATGCCGGCCAGAACGCGCCGCTCTATCTCGACCACCCGCAGTTCGAGGGCTTCGAGGTTCGCCAGACGATCCGGCAAGGCGACGCCGCCGTCGCCTGAAGTGTCGATATTGGCGCTCAGGCCGCTTGTGTCCCGGGCGCTGCGCAGCACGAAGTGGTGCGCTGCAGACCCGGGATCGCCAAGAGCTCGGTGCTTGTTGTGGTCCCGGTTCTGCAGCGCATCACTTCGCCGACGCGCGTAAACGCGCTTATGGCTCGTGCTGCACCGCGCCCGGGACGCGGACCGCTACAATCCCGCCTCCAGGAACATCAAAATCTGCGGCGCCGACTGTGCGCCGTAGCTTCCCGGATCGACCGGCCAGGCGGTGAAGAAATGCCCGGCGCCGGGGATCACCGTCTGCCGTGCGAAGAAGCCAGCCTGCTTGAGATTGTTCAGGAACACCTGCGACTGGGTCTGCGGGTCGACGATGTCGTCCTGCGTGCCGTAGATCAGCAGGAAGCGGGTGCCGAGCTTCTCGCGCTTGTCCACCGTCGCGTAGCTCGTGGGCGAACTGTCGAAGTAGACCCGGCGGCTCTGCATCGGCGACTGGCCGAGGAATTTCTCGGTGATCTGGTCACGCGGCCGCGTGAGCTGATCGTGATGCCATTGCGCGTGCATGTCGTAGACGCCGTAGAAGCCGACCACCGCCTTGACGTTGGCGGGCGTCGCCGCGTGCGGATCGTTGCGGTAGTCGGACGAGAAGATGGGTTCGTCGCCTGCGAGCGCGACCAGCGATGCGAGGTGCGCACCGGCGGAGTCGCCCATGACGCCGATGCGGGCGGGATCGACGCCAAGCTCCGCCGCGTTGGCGCGCACGTACTGGATCGCCGCCTTCACGTCGTAGACCGCCTGCGGATAGCTCTTGGCGCCCGGCTTCGACAGCCGGTAGCTGATCGCGAACACCGCGTAGCCGTTCTTGGCCAGATACGGGCCCCAATACTGGTAGGTCGAAGGCGCGCCCGCCTGCCAGCCGCCGCCGTGGATGGCGACGATCACCGGCGCCTTGTCGCGGCCCTTCGGCGCGTACAGGTCGCCGGTCAGCTTGACGCCGTCGTGCTCGACATATTGCACCTTCATGCGGGTCGTCACCGCGTACTCGGCCGCCGACGCGGTTATCGTGCCGCCCGACAGTGCAAGTGCGAGCAGCGCCGCACCGAACGCAGGCCGAAGGATCGACTGCAACATTGTATCCCTCCCGACATTTCCCGATCGCTCTGTGGCGTTTGCGGATCGTACTTTAACCCATATCGCGGGTTCCCCACAGGGATGGTTGGGAACCTCCGCTCTGCGCGATCGGCATTCGAGAACCGCCCTCGTTTCATCCGGCGAATTTGACGCCGTCATGCTCGGCCTATTGGATTTTCATGCGGGTCTCCAACCGATAAGATGCACCGGCGCGCCGTTATCACGATCATCCCGGAGTGGGCATGAGTTGTCATGAAGCGTGACGAGCAGAAGGCGTCCGGGGCGCAACGCGGCAGTCCGGCCGGGACCGGGGACGCGAACATCTCGGTTCCGGCGCTCTTCGCTATGGCATTGCGGCATCATCAGCACGGCCAAATGCCCCAGGCGGAGGAGCTTTACCGGCAAATTTTGTCGGTCGAGCCGCGTCACGTCGGGAGCGTACATCATCTGGGAATCGCCGCGTTGCAGGCCGGTCGCTTTGCGGACGCAATCGAGCTGATCGGCAAGGCCATCGCGCTCGACGACCGCAACCCGCAAAGCCACTACCAACTCGGCTTGGCGTTCGGCGCGGTCGGACGCTTCAAGGAGGCGGCCGCACAAAACCAGCTCGCCATCGCACTCAAGTCCGACTACGCCGAGGCGCACATGAACCTTGGCAATGCGCTCAAGGCGCTCGGCCGCATCGAGATGGCGATTGATTGCTACCGGCGCACGCTGGCGCTTCGACCAAATCTACCCGACGCACATTACAATCTTGCCAACGTGCTCGCCGAGAGCGGCAAATCAGAAGAAGCGATCCAATCCTATCGGCAAGCTCTCGCGTTGCGGCCGAACTATGCTGAGGCGCACAACAACCTTGGCACAGTACTGATGGCGCAAGGGAGTCCGGAACAGGCGGCGGCGTACTTCCAATCCGCGCTCGCCATCAACCCCGGGCTGGTCGAGGCTTATTGCAGCCTCGCAGTGGCATACATGAGCGCGGATCGGCTGCTCGAAGCAGTTAACGTGCTCTGCCGCGCGCTCACTACCGCGCCAGCCGACAGAACCAGGGAGCTTTTTGCCTACTTCGTGGCATCTCTTCGGGACGTACCACAGATCGAGGGTTTCCGCCCGTTTCTGATGCAGGCTTTGGCGGAACCGTGGACCCGCCCGGCCAGGCTCGCACGCATCGGGGCCCAATTGCTGAAAGCGAGCCCCCCGATCGAGCGCCTCGCGCGAGCCGTGTCCGACCCGCCCGCTGACGATTGCCTGCAACCAAGCGAGATCGCAGGGCTCGGCCGCGACCCGCTCGTTCGCTGCGTGTTGGAAAGCGGCCCGGTCTGCGACAGCGAGTTGGAAGCGACCTTGACCGCGCTGCGACGCCAGCTGCTCCATATGGCCTTGGACGATGATTTCGTCCGCGTGTCCGGCCCCGAGTTTCTCGATCTCGCCTGCACACTCGCGCGCCAATGCTTCATCAACGAGTATGTGTTCGCATGCACCGACGCAGAGATCGAGCTGGTGCGGGTGCTGCGCGAGCGGCTCGTTGCCGCCCTGGATTTGCAGCAGACCGATTTTCCGGCCTTCAGCATTGCCCTCTTCGCCTGTTATCAATCCCTGCATACGCTCGAAGGTGCCGACGGTTTCCTGGCCTGGCCATTGCTACAGCCATTGTCCGAACTGCTGACGCAACAGGTGCGCGAGCCGCTTGAGGAGGCGTCGCTGCGCTCAGGCATTCCGCGCCTCACCGCGATCACCGACGACGTATCTGTCCAGGTCCAGCAGCAATACGAGGAAAACCCCTACCCCGCTGGGTCCAAGCGGCGCCCGCGGGCACACCATCGACAATCGCCGCCTACCTGCGCAGGCAGATTCCGTTCGCCCGCCCGCGCGAACCGGCAAAGCTGGATGGGATCGATATCCTTGTGGCCGGCTGCGGCACCGGCCAGCAGCCGATCGAGATCGCACGTCAAATTTCAGGCGCGCGCGTGCTTGCGATCGATCTCAGCCTGTCGAGTCTCGGTTACGCCAAACGCAAGTCATCGGCGCTCCGGCTCGCCAACATCGATTATGCACAGGCCGATATCCTTGAAACTGCGGCGATCTCGCAGACATTCGACGTGATCGAGGCGGTGGGCGTGCTTCACCACCTGGCGGACCCCGTTGCCGGATGGAAAGCCCTGCTGGCGCGGCTACGGCCAGGCGGCTTCATGCATCTCGCCTTCTACAGCGAGCTTGCGCGCACCGACATCGCGGCGGCGCAAGCCTTCATTGCCGCACGCGGTTATGCAAGCGCGCCCGAAGAAATCCGGAGATTCCGGCAAGACCTGCGCGCAATCGACAGCGGAGCGCTGGCGAGGAAGCTGGCCGAGTTCAACGACTGGTACAGCACCAGCGAATGCCGCGATCTCCTGTTCCATGTGCAGGAGCATCGCTTGACCATGCCACAGATCAAAGCGTTGCTCGCGGAGATGAAGCTCGTGTTTCTTGGTTTCGAGGTCGATGCGCGTGTGCAACGGCTTTACGCCCAGCGCTTTCCGGCCGACCGGGCCATGACCGACCTCGATTGCTGGCATGTGTTCGAGGGCGAGAATCCGCGCACCTTCCTCGGCATGTACCAGTTCTGGGTGCAGGCCGTCCCTTAAGGGCGCGGCGGGCCTCACTGCGGTATCCCTGCGCCCCGTCGCGCCGGCGGGCTTGCGGACCGAGAGCGGCGCTTGGTTGTCCACAGCCGCACGTGCGCACCGGCTCCGCATGATTGTGCACTGGCGGATCGCCCCCGTTCTCACTACGTTCCAAGTTCGCGAGCAAGGTCTTAGCAGTCCAATGAACGACCTCTTCGACAAGAACCGCCCCCCACGCCCTCGCCGTCCCGACACGCGCGTGATCGCGATCCGCGGCGCGCGCGAGCACAACCTCAAGAACGTCGACGTCGAAATTCCGCGCGACCAGCTTGTGGTCTTCACCGGCCTGTCGGGGTCCGGCAAGTCGTCGCTGGCGTTCGACACCATCTATGCCGAGGGCCAGCGCCGCTACGTCGAGTCGCTCTCCGCCTATGCGCGCCAGTTCCTGGAGATGATGCAGAAGCCCGATCTCGACCAGATCGACGGCCTCTCGCCCGCGATCTCGATCGAGCAGAAGACCACCTCGAAGAACCCGCGCTCGACCGTCGGCACCGTCACCGAGATCTACGACTACATGCGGCTCTTATGGGCGCGGGTCGGCGTGCCCTATTCGCCCGCGACCGGCCTGCCGATCGAAAGCCAGACCGTGTCGCAGATGGTCGACCGGGTGATGGCGCTGCCCGAGGGCACGCGGCTCTATCTCCTGGCGCCGGTGGTGCGCGGCCGCAAGGGCGAGTACCGCAAGGAACTCGCCGAGTTCATGAAGAAGGGCTTCCAGCGGGTCAAGATCGACGGCAAGTTCTACGAGATCGCCGAGGCGCCCGCGCTCGACAAGAAATTCACCCACGACATCGACGTGGTGGTGGACCGCATCGTGGTGCGTCCCGATATCGCGACGCGGCTCGCGGATTCACTCGAGACCGCGCTCAAGCTCGCCGACGGCCTGGCGATCGTCGAGTTGGCCGACGCCGCGCCGGTCGCCGGCGCCAAGGCCAACAAGCAGCGCAACGAGACCGGCCGAGCGGCTGATCTTCTCCGAGAAGTTCGCCTGCCCGGTGTCGGGCTTCACCATTCCGGAGATCGAGCCGCGGCTGTTCTCGTTCAACAACCCGTTCGGCGCCTGCCCGCAATGCGGCGGGCTCGGCGTCGAGCAGCACATCGATGCCGAGCTGATCATCCCCGACAAGGACCGCACCCTGCGCGGCGGCGCGATCGCGCCGTGGGCGAAGTCGTCGTCGCCCTATTACATCCAGACACTCACTGCGCTCGGCAAGCACTACAAGTTCACGCTCGACACCAAGTGGAAGGACCTGCCGAAGAAGACCCAGGAGGCGATCCTGCACGGCTCGGGCGAGGACGCCATCCGCTTCGTCTACGACGACGGCATGCGCTCCTACGAGACCAAGAAGCCGTTCGAGGGCATCGTCACCAACCTGGAGCGCCGCTGGAAGGAGACCGAGAGCGACTGGGCGCGCGAGGAGATGGCGAAGTACTTCACCGACATCCCGTGCGCCGCCTGCAACGGCTTCCGCCTCAAGCCCGAGGCGCTGTGCGTCAAGGTCGGCGGCCTCGCATATCGGCGAGGTCGCCGAAATGTCGGTCAAGGCCGCCGGCCACTGGTTCACCGAGCTGCCGGAGCGGCTGAGCCCGAAGCAGAACGAGATCGCCGGCCGCGTGCTCAAGGAGATCCGCGAGCGGCTGAAATTCCTGGTCGACGTCGGGCTGGAATATCTCACGCTCGCGCGCGCCTCCGGCACGCTGTCGGGCGGCGAGAGCCAGCGCATCCGGCTCGCCTCGCAGATCGGCTCCGGCCTCACCGGCGTGCTCTACGTGCTGGACGAGCCGTCGATCGGCCTGCACCAGCGCGACAACGCGCGCCTGCTCGAAACGCTGAAGCGGCTGCGCGACCTCGGCAACACCGTGATCGTGGTCGAGCACGACGAGGACGCCATCCGCACCGCCGACTACGTGCTCGACATCGGCCCGGGCGCCGGCATCCACGGCGGCCACATCGTCGCGCAAGGGCGGCATCGACGACATCATGCGACGCGCCGGAATCCTGGACCGGCAAATATCTCTCCGGCGAACTGGTCGTGCCGATCCCGGAGCGCCGCCCGCCGACGCGCCGCGCCCTCAAGGTGGTCAACGCCCGCGGCAACAATCTCAAGAACATCACCGCCGAGATTCCGCTCGGCCTGTTCACCTGCGTCACCGGCGTCTCGGGCGGGGGTAAATCGACTTTCCTGGTCGACACGCTCTACAAGGCGATCGCCCGCAAGCTCAACGGCGCGAGCGAGGCCCCTGCCCCGCACGACCGCATCGAAGGGCTCGAACACCTCGACAAGGTGATCGACATCGACCAGTCGCCGATCGGCCGCACGCCGCGCAGCAATCCCGCGACCTACACCGGCGCGTTCACGCCGATCCGCGAATGGTTCGCCGGCCTGCCCGAGGCGAAGGCGCGCGGCTACGAGCCCGGCCGCTTCTCGTTCAACGTCAAGGGCGGGCGCTGCGAGGCCTGCCAGGGCGACGGCGTCATCAAGATCGAGATGCACTTCCTGCCGGACGTCTACGTCACCTGCGACGTCTGCAAGGGCAAGCGCTACAACCGCGAGACGCTCGAGGTCACGTTCAAGAGCAAGACCATCGCCGACGTGCTCGACATGACGGTCGAGGAAGGGCTCGACTTCTTCAAGGCGGTGCCGCGCGTGCGCAACGTGCTGGAGCTGCTGCACCGCGTCGGCCTCGACTACATCCACATCGGCCAGCAGGCCACCACGCTGTCGGGCGGCGAGGCGCAGCGCGTCAAGCTCGCCAAGGAGCTGTAGCAAGCGCGCCACCGGCCGCACGCTCTATCATCCTCGACGAGCCCACCACCGGGCTGCACTTCCACGACGTCGCGAAGCTGCTGGAGGTGCTGCACGAGCTGGTCGAGCAGGGCAACACCGTGGTGGTGATCGAGCACAATCTCGAAGTGATCAAGACCGCCGACTGGATCATCGACCTCGGCCCCGAAGGCGGCGACGGCGGCGGCGAGATCGTCGCGCAGGGCACGCCCGAGGACGTGGTGAAGGTGAAGCGCAGCTACACCGGCGCAGTTCCTCAAGCCGGTGCTGGCGCGGCGCGAGGCGGGGCGGAAGCGAAGGACCGAGGCGGCGGAGTAGTAGTGAAAACGCGGGTTTATTCTTTGGCCTTGCCTTGTTCGGCGAGATAGAGTGATGCGGCCGGGAAAGAGCTGTTTGCTCAGGCATGGCGGCACGCACATGATTTTTCATGACGCCGAAGTTCAGGCGCTGGATTTGACTACCGCTGATGCGGTTCAAGAACTCATAGAAGTTCATTTATGCGGGCGAGCCACCGTGTCCGATCTCAGTGCATCAGATCGGGAGCTCCTTTCAGAGTTCGTTCAGAAAGCCGTTCCTGCTGGTGTGACTTTCCAGCAATTCAATGTAGCTACTCTTGGTGTTGAACCAGGATCGCATCTCCCGCGCATTCTTTGCGTTTTTCTTCGGGGATTCAACGCACCTTTTTAACGATGGGGCGGATTCGAGACGGAGTCGTTCGTTCAAAGGTTACGCTATGGTCTGCTTTGGAAATTTCCGGTTCGCATTTCGACGACTGAGTACGATTTCATCTGATGAAGTTCTTCGTGAAGAGCTGGGACCGTGCTGCCACGATCCTCAAGCTATCGTCACGCAGTATGGGTCACGGACAGAAAAGGTTCTCGACGTGTCGTTGATCAAACGCGAAGAGACTTGGTTTGTCGGCGAAATAACTGGGCGAGTTGTCGCTGACGAACTCAAGCGCTTCGAAGAGGCGCGAATAAGCGATCATGTTCTTGCTGCAGACCGAGAGGCCGTCGCATTTGGGCAGCGATTGCTCGAAATGGACTTGGCGTTCAATAAAGTACAGGCAATCGCGTTGCGAAATACTGACGTTTACCTGACATGGGATCACCTAGACATTTATGTTGCCACTTCGATGCGCAACAAGTGGGAGTACGAAGAGATATTCGATTTCACGCAACAGCTTTTTCGGTCTCCCGTCCTGACGCCTCTCAAGCTCAGGCATTTCGATCCAACACAATCAAAGTGCACCACGGCCAGGGATAAGGGGCTTCTAGAAGGCCTCATGCTCAAGCGCGCCGACTGCACGATCTACATGGCGCAAGAGACAGACACGCTCGGCAAAGATTTTGAGTTGGCAAATACGCTGGCACAAGGAAAACGGTTGTCGCTTGACGAACCGACGATCGATCCAAGTGGCTACGAAAAAATCGTAGATGAGCGCCCACTCGAATACGCGAAACTGGCCTGCACCCGGTTCCGAAGACACCGAGTTAGGTGTTTTGATGGGACCGGAGGTGGGTCATGGAGAGGCGGAAGTTTACGCGAGAGTTCAAGCTTGAGGCTGTGCGCCTGATCAAGGATCGAGGCGTGTCGTATGTGCAGGCATCGCAAGACCTGGGCGTGCACACGTCGCAGCTGCGCGACTGGGTGAAGAAGCTGGCGGACGATCCGCAGCACGCCTTCCCCGGCCAGGGGCAGATGAAGCCCGAGCAGCTCGAGATCGCGCGGCTGAAGCGCGAGGTCACCAAGCTCAAGGCCGAACGAGACATCCTAAAAAAAGCCGCGGCCTACTTCGCGAAGGAATCGACGTGAAGTTCGGTTTCATTGCGAAGCACCGGGGGATCTGGCCGGCGGACTGGATGTGCGAGGCGCTCGGTGTCTCGCGGGGTGGCTTCTATGCCTGGCTGACACGGCCGCGCAGTCAGCGCAGCCGCAGCGATGAAGAGCTTGGCGCCAAGGTTCGCGCGAGCTTCCTTGGCAGCGATCGAACCTACGGCGCCAGGCGGGTGTGGAAGGACCTTGCTGCCGAAGGTGTGTTCAGCGGACTGCACCGGATCGAGCGATTGATGCGGCTGCAGGCCCTCAAAGCACGGCCGCGACGGCGTCGGCTGCCGCCCGATCTGGGCGATCGGCAGGCCGGCTGCCGTCGCTCCGAACGTGCTCGACCGCGGCTTCGAAGCGCCTGCACCCAACCGCAAATGGATCGCGGACTTCACCTATGTCTGGACCGCGGAAGGCTGGCTCTACGTGGCAGCCGTCATCGATCTGTTCTCGCGGCGCGTGGTCGGCTGGTCGATGAGCGCAGGGATGACGGCACAGCTCGTCACCGACGCTCTGGTGATGGCGATCTGGCGGCGCGGCAAGCCCGATGCGCTGCTGCATCACTCCGACCGCGGCAGCCAATACACCAGCGAACAGTTCCAGCGGCTGATGGCCGACAACGGCGTCGTCTGCTCGATGAGCCGCTCCGGCAACGTCTGGGACAATGCGGCGATGGAGAGCTTCTTCTCGTCGCTCAAGACCGAACGGACAGCGCGCAAAATGTACCGAACCAGAGACGAGGCCAGAGCTGATGTGTTCGACTACATTGAGCGCTTCTACAATCCCAAGCGCCGGCACTCTACGATCGGATATATGAGCCCGATGGAGTTCGAACGGCAGGCGGGATTAGCTTAGGCGGGTGTCAACGAAACCGGGTGCAGGCCAAACAACGGCTACTCCATCTGCAAGCGGCTGAGATCACAAACTCGATTGACGGCTTGCCGCGACTTACAGAAGAGTTCCTCCGAGACCTTGCCGAGCATCGCCGACTGCAGCCTTTTCCACTTTGGGTGGAGCATGATCTCGCTCACTTTAAGCGAGCGAAGGGCTATTGGTCCGAACTCTGCAAGAAACTAGCAGAAGCCGAAAAAATCGCGTTCGACAAACGAGCACTCGTCCTACAAAAGTACCATCCACTAGGAATGCAAATAAACCTGAAAACGGGCGTTGCCAACGGCGTTTTGGTCCGTTCGAAGCGTCGATCAATGCGCCAACTTGGTGCATGCAATCTTAACGAATCAGGGTGAATTTGATATTCAAGTTGACGACAGTGGTCTGACTCTGCTCGAAAGAAACTCTAGCTCGGCATTTCGCGCAGTGACTAACAACGAAAAGCTCACAAACTCGTTCTGGAATTTCTGGGTACGCTAAGAAGGACATGCAAGATGAAAAAGCCCGAGCAGCAAGGTCAAAGCAGGCCGGAGCAATTTCCCTCCAACATCTTATACTCGTCTCCACCCGAAGTTCAGAGCCTAAGCGCGTGGGTGCGCGAGATGCAGAATAAGCAAAGCGCAACCGAGCCTGGGAAACAGCTTGGCTCACAAGAAGGTTGATCCACCGCAAGTAGCCCGGATGGAGCGCGCAGCGAGATCCGGGGTTGTTCTTGATATCCGTCCCGCATCCCGCAGGGCGGATTAGCGCAATACGCTGCGCGGTTGCGCCCTTCGGCCCTCACGTCCTTCACACCGTTGAAGTGGGCCTCTATCCTCCGGCGCAACAACACGGAGGACGCCATGAAAAATCCCACCACGCCGCGCTCGCCGCTTCGCCAGCGCTCATCTGCCTCGCCGCAACCGCCGCCGCCGCGCAGACGTCCTCCCTCGTCACCATCGACCGGCTCGATCGATCACACCTCGACCGTGCCGGCCATCGCCGGGCAGAAGATCGATCTGTTCGTGCGCGAGAAGATCGCCGCCGACCTCCTTGAGCAAGGCTCCGGCAAGCCGTTCGAGCGCAAGGTGGTGCTCATGGTCCACGGCGGCTTCTCGCCCGCCACGCTCGCCTTCGACGTGCGCCTATCGCGACTATTCGTGGATGGAGCGCCTCGCCCGCGAAGGCTTCGACGTCTTCGCGATGGACATGACCGGCTACGGGCGATCGGGCCGGCCGATGATGGACGAGCCCTGCAACCTGATCGCGGCCCACCAGAAGGCGCTGGTGGGAACGACGCTGGCCGCGCCCTGCCCGCCGAAATATCCGCACGAGCTCGTCAACAGCGACAGCGAGACCGCCGACATCAACGCGGTCGTCGACTTCATCCGCCGGCTGCGCGGCGTCGACAAGGTTTCGCTGATCGGCTGGTCCGGCGGCGGCATCCGCACCGGCACCTTCGCGGTGCGCTATCCCGAGAAGGTCGACCGCTATGTGATCTGGGCGTCGTCCAACTACAGCCGCAAGAATCCGGACGCGGCGCCGGCGCTGCCCAAGGCGGGCGCGCCGATGGTGTTCCAGACCCGCGCCGTCGGCATCGACCAGCGCTGGCTCGGGACGGTGAAATGCGAAGGCATGGTCGAGCCGGGAATGCCGGAGATGATCTGCGTCGCTCAACAAGCTCGCCGATCCGGTCGGCGCGACCTGGGGCCCGGGCGGCCTGCGCGCGCCGACACGCACCTATTGGGGCTGGAACGCCAACGGCGCGAAGAAGATCGCGCTGCCGACGCTGATCATGGCCGGCGAGCAGGACGATCTCATGCCGTCCAATCTCGAGCTGTTCGACGATCTCGGCTCGCAGCAGAAGGTGTTCCTGGGCATCGCCTGCGGCACCCACTTCATGAACTGGGAGAAGCAGCGCCGCGTGCTGCACGCGGCATCGGTCGACTGGCTGAAGAACGGCTCGCTCGGCGGCGCGACCTCGGGCATGTTCCGCGCCGACGAGAACGCCCAGATCGCCCGTAAGCCGTAGCGTCGTAGGGTGGGTTAGCGCCGAAGGCGCGTAACCCACCGTCTACCATTACGGCAAGATCGCCGGTGGGTTACGGCGCTGCGCGCCTAACCCACCCTACAGCCACCCGGTTGAGAGCAGCCATATCTGCGGCCATCATCCTCCCATGCCCGACCTCACCCGCATCACGCCCGGTCTCACCGGCACCGCCGAAACCGTCGTCACGCCCGACCAGACCGCGCCGTTTGTCGGCTCGGGCCGCATCGCCGTGCTGGCGACGCCGGTGATGATCAACCTGATCGAGGCCGCAGCGCTCGCGGCGGTCGAGCACCTGCTGCCGGCCGGCCATCAGAGCCTCGGCATCCATCTCGACGTCAGCCATGTCGCGGCGACGCCGGTCGGCCTGCGCGTCACGGCGACCGCGGAGGTCGTCTGCGGTCGAGGGCCGCACCATCTCGTTCCGCGTCGAGGCCCGCGACGAGCGCGAGCGGATCGGCGGCGGCACCCATCAGCGCGTCGTCGTCAGCGTCGCCCGCTTCGACGAGCGCGTGCAGCGCAAGCTGCGCGGCGAGTGACCGCCTCCGGCCCGCAGCCGGTCAGCGCAATCCGGTTCCGCCGCAGCGCTGACATTTCACCACCTTGTCGCCCTTCTTCAGCGTGCCCTTGCCTTCGCAATTCTTGCACTTCGGCTTCTTCTTGATGTTGGGGCCTTTTTCGTTGGCCATGAGAGTCTCCGAACGATGATCGCCCTGACGGCGCGGCGCGCTGTTCGTCCGGCCACCATAGCTCGTAGCCCGGGTGGAGCGTAGCGGAACCCGGGAGCGCGTGCCCGGCCGAGAGAGCCTCCCCGCATTTCGCTTTGCTCCATGCGGGCTACGGCCTGCGCAAAACCGGAAAATAATCCTTGACGACGCGCTGCAAGGAATATATCCACATCGCCGTCCTGGCTGACGAGGGGCGCTTTCGCGAGGCGTCGTGCAAGTGAGACAGGACGCGGCGCCTGCGGGCTGACGACGCAGTCAGCACCCGGGCGGCTCCGGGGCTCCGCCCGCCTGGCCACTACGAGCCGGCCGCGAGGAGCTCGCTGACAGGGAGGCGCAAATGCCTCCTGCGAAGCGCGGCCCGGAGCCGAGTGACCGTCCAGAGCGGACGCGAGCGCAGCCGCGGTGGAGCGTCGGGCGGCGGAGCGTTCCTCACCGGAACGCACGCGTCGCAAGACGCGGACAGAAGGCTGGTGCGCCGCCCGGCGCTCCACCTCCCCTCGTGTTTTTCACACGAGGGTCATGCGCAAGCCTCGGGCGCACCGCGCCGCGAGATCAATCGAGATTGTCCAGACGAACGGAGCTGACATGAGCACAGATTGTGAGAACACGAGCGACGTGACCCGCGTGCTGCGCGGCCTGAGCGCGATGTTGCGGCTTCACGGCCTGTGCGCCCGCCGCGCCTGCCGCCGCGCGGGCGCGTGCCGCGGCGAGCCGCGCGAGTGCCTGTCGCGCTATGCGCCGCTCGTGCCCGAGGATGCGCGCGAGGGCGCCAAGGCGATGATCGACGCGCGCTCGCGCGGCCTGAGCTTCGACGAACTGCTCGACGATGCCCGCGACGACGTCATGGCGCTTACCGCCTGGGCCGGCGCGGTCGCGGCGTCGGGTCGCCGCCGGACTTGAGTTGGCGGATGGGCTGAGCGCGGCACCTTGTTGGGTGCGGCGGCCGCGGCCTATCCTGTCCGTCTCGCCGATTCCCGCCGCGCAACAACGCCTCATCGCACGCCGGCCAGCAGCCGGCCCGCAAAGGTTCGAGATCGCATGAAAGGTCTCTTCGATACCAATCTGGATTTCCCCAGCGAGGATCGCCAATGGGCGGCGTTCTTCACGGCGGAGCACTGCGAGATATCGAGCACGGCCGATCTCGACATGCTGACGGGCGCGCTCCGCCAGCATCAAGCCGACTTCAGCTATCTTCCGTCCGCCAACTGCTTCTTCCTGCGCGACGATCCGACCTATCGCGGCCTCGTCAGCGCGCTTTCGCCGCGGACTAAAATGCCGTCGCAGAACAGCGTCATGGTCGTGAAGGCGTCCAGCCCGGTGACCCGCTGGCAGGAGCTACGCAACGCCCGGCTGGGCTACATCAACACCTATTGCACCACGAGCTATTTCTCGCCATCGATCCTGATCGGGCGCGAGGGCCTGGCGCTCAATTCGTTCTTCAAGGCCGGGCCGGTCCCGGCCTGGCAAGGCCAGATCGACGCCGTCGTTGCCGGGACGATCGACGTCACCATGGTCTATGAGGATGTCTGGCTCGCGCGGCCGGAGAACGCCGTGCAGACCAGGATCATCGCCCGGATCGACGGCCTGCCGACCCCGCCGGTGATCGTGGGGGCGGACATCGGCGCGTTCGCGTCGCGGCTCAAGGATGCCCTCCTCACCACCCCGCCGCCCACCGGTCCGGCGGTGCTGTACGCCGGCTTCGCCGACTATCAAAACGAGCGGATGCAAGGCTTCTTCGCCGAGCTGGAAAAGATCCCGGCGCTGTCGCAAGACAAGCGCACCCCGTAGGCTACGTGGAAGCCGTGGCCGGCTCCGGGGTGCCCTACTCCCTCGCCATCTTCGATCTCGACGGCACGCTGGCCGACAGCTTCCCGTGGTTCCTGCGCCATGTGAACGGCGTGGCCGACCGGTTCGGCTTTCGCCGCCTCGCAGACGACGACATCGAGCCGCTGCGGCACGCGGACTCGCGCGAGATCCTCAAGCGGCTCGACGTGCCGCTCTGGAAGCTGCCGATGATCGCGCGGCACATGCGGCGGCTGAAGGCCGCGCATCTCGGCGACATCGCCCTGTTCCCCGGCGCCGGGACGATGCTGCGCGCGCTCGCGGACGGCGGCGTCCGCCTCGCCCTCGTCAGTTCCGATCATGAGACGAATGCGCGGCGGCAACTCGGCGAAGCGAACGCCGCGCTGTTCTCGGACTTCGCCTGCGGCGCCTCGATCTTCGGCAAGGCGGCCCATTTCCGCCGTGTGCTCAGACGCACGGGCGTCGATGCCGCGCACGCGATCGGGATCGGCGACGAGGTCCGCGACATCGAAGCCGCCCGCGCCGCAGGCATCGCCTGCGCCGCGGTTACCTGGGGCTATGCGGCGCCCGAGGCATTGCGCCTGCACCGGCCGGACCTGGTGTTCGACCACATGGAGCAGATCGCGCCGGCGCTGATCGCGAGGGCGTGATAGGAATAGCCGCTCTTCTATTACCTCAAGAGCAATTGCTACTTCGCCGTCGCGAACGCCAGCTTCGGCGCTCCCGCCGGGTCGCGCAACGGCGGCATCACCTTCTCGGCGAACAGCCGCATGCTCTTCTGCGTCAGTTCGGCGCGGCGCGCTGCCGATCTGCATCATCGCCACCAGCACGTTGAAGCCGATGTCCTTCTGGTGATGCTCGAGCGTCTGCCGCACGGTCTCCGGGCTGCCGCAGATGAACATGCCGCGGCGGATGTACTCGTCGCAGTCGGGCGGCGCCTCCGACGTGGTCGAGACTCTTCGCCGCGCGCAGCTTCTTCATCGACGACGCCGAGGTGTAGCCGGGCGGCAGCAGATATTCGATCGGCATGCGCAGGAACTTGTTGTACATCGCCTCGATGTGCGGCTTGGCCTCGCGCCGCGCCGACTCGTCGGTATCCGAGACGTAGATCGGCAGCGCCCAGCCGAGCCGGTCGGGCGAGGCCTGGTAGCCGTGCTTCTCCGCCGCCTCGAATACTGGTGGTGGAAGCGCTTCACCGCGCTCACCGGACTGAACGTCTGCAGGTAGGTGTATTTGCGGTCCGGGTGCGAGGCCCACTCGATCGTCTCGGTCGAGCCTTGCGAGGGAATCCACACCGGCGGATGCGGCTGCTGGTACGGCCGCGGCCACAGGTTCACGTACTGGAACTGGTAGTGCTTGCCCTCGAAGGCGAACGGCCCGGTGCGCGTCCAGGCCTGGATGATCAGGTCGTGCGCCTCGTGAAACCGCTCGTGCGACTTCGCCGGGTTGGCGCCGGTCGAGTGATATTCGACACCGATGCCGCGCACGAAGCCGGCAACCAGCCGGCCGCCGGTGATGTTGTCGAGGATGGCGTATTCCTCGGCGACGTTGAGCGGATTGTTGAGCAGCGGCAGTGCGCGGCCGAGCACCGCGATGCGCGCATTCTTGGTGCGACGCGACAGCGCGCCGGCCAGCACGCCCGGCATCGGCATCAGGCCATAGGCGGTCTGATGGTGCTCGTTGACGCACAGCACGTCGAACCCGAGCTGGTCGCCCAGCTCGAGTTCGTCGAGGTAGCGGTTGTACAGGAGATGGCCCTGCTTGGGATCGTAGTAGCTGTTCGGCAGCGCCATCCAGGAGGTCGGATATTTCTCGATCGAAGGTCAGGTCGAGCGGCGCATAGGGCATGAGGTGGAACAGGCAGAACTTCATGGCGCGTCCTCCTCGACGAACCGGGTGAACAGATCGACGAAGGCGTCCGCCTTCTCGACATGGGGCAGATGGCCGCAAGCGGGCAACACGGCCAGCCGCGAGCCCTTGATCAGGCGGTGATACTCCTCGCCGTAGCGGGCTGGGAATATCTTGTCGCTGTCGCCCCAAACGATCAGCGTCGGGACATCGATGCGGTGGATCCATTTGCGCACCTGCGGGTGGTGAAAGCGCGGGTTCCAGGCGAGGTCCGCGGTCGCAAGCTCGTTCTTGAGCCCGATGTCGATCTGCTCCTCGGTCACCGGCATCGCCAGCCGCTGGTCGGCAAAGCGCTGATCGACGAACAGATTGCGGACGCGCTCCTCGGGCGTCCAGAGGAAGATGTCGCCCTTCGGCACGCCCGTGAATATGCAGGCCGGCGGCGCTGACCAGCGTCAGCGTTCGCAGCCGCTGCGTGCTGCGGATCGCGATCTCGGCCGCGATCCAGCCGCCGAGCGAGTTGCCGATCAGATGGACGCCTGTCGAGGCCGAGCGCCTCGATGAAGTCGAGATAGAAGAATGCGAGGTCGCTGATAGTCGTCGAGCCAATCTGGCTTATCGGAGCGGCCGAAGCCGGGATGGTCCGGCACGATCACGTCGAAGCGCTCGGCGAGCTTTTCCATGAACGGCAGCCAGACGCCGGCGCCGCCCGCGCCATGCAGGAACAGCAGCGGCGGCGCCCTTGCCGCCGCGCATCACGTTCACCGAACAGCCAGCGATGGTATGGGACTTGAATGAACTCGACGCCAAGGCAGAACCTCGTTTGTTCAATGCGCGGATCGTAAGGAGCCGAGGGGCCACAGGTCAACCTCGCCAGGCGATCGCGGTCATGCAGAATTCGCGGCCGGTTCCTCGGAAGCTCCCGCATTGAAATTGCAATTCCGGCAGGAAGAGAGACATCCGAGGGATGTAGACGATACCACAGCGGTTCGTGCCTATAGCCGCACCTCCAAGGAGACAGGATCGCGAAGCCATCCGACGTAGCGCTGCGGGATCGCCTGCGTGCAGCGCGGCAAATTGGCGCTGACGCCGCTATCCTGAATAGTGTCCCGCAGCACTTTAGACACCCAGCCAAGTCTGGCGGACTTTGTCGGCCGTGCGCAATTCCTCGCTGGTGCCGGTCCAGCGCACCCTGCCCTTGCCGAGGACCACCATGTGATCGGCAAGCTCCGTGGCAAGCGCGAGGTTCTGCTCGACCAGCAGCATCGTCATGCCGGCGCGCTTGAGACTGCCGATAATGTCGGCGATCTGGCGGATGATGAGCGGCGCCAGGCCCTCGCTCGGCTCGTCGAGCAGCATCAGCCGCGGATTGGCGACCAGTGCCCGCGCGATCGCCAGCATCTGCTGCTCGCCGCCGGACAATTGCGTGCCGCTGTTGTTGCGGCGCGCCGCGAGACTGGGGAAGTCGTCGAAGATGCGCTCGACCGTCCAGCCGCCGTCGGCGATCGGCCGCGCCGCGATGGCGAGATTCTCCGCGACCGAAAGCGAGGGAAAGATCGCGCGCGTCTCCTGCACGAACGCAATGCGGGCGCGCGCGATCTCGAAGGTGGCCAGCCGGCTGATGTCGCGTCCCTCGAAGATGACGCGGCCGCGGCGGGGCGCCACCATGCGCATGATGGAGCGAAGCGTCGTGGTCTTGCCCGCGCCATTGCGCCCGAGCAGCGCCACCACCTTCCCGGCCGGCACGGCGAGCGACACGCCCTGGATGACGTGGGAGTCGCCCAGATAGGTATGGATGTCGTCGACGGAGAGCAGAGCATCACTCATGAGTGCACGTCCCTCCTGCGCCGCCGAAGACTTGCTCGCCGAGATAACGCTCGCGCACGACTTGCGAGTTGCGGATGTCGGCCGGCGTGCCCTGTTCGAGCACGCGGCCATAGTCGAGCACGATGATGCGGTCGGCGAAGTCGAGGACGATGTCCATGTCGTGCTCGATCACGATGACGGTCAGCGTGCGCGGCAGGTTCTTGATCAGCGCGTGCATGCGCGCGGTTTCCTCCGGGCTCATGCCGGAAGTGGGCTCGTCGAGCAGGAGTACGCGCGGCCGGCAGGCGAGCGCGAGCGCGACTTCGAGCTGGCGCTGGCTGCCGTAGCTGATCTGGCGGACTGGGACTGCCCAGCATATCGGCGAGCCCGACCTGCTCGGCGATCTCGTCGGCCTCCGCGTTCGATGCGGTCAGGCGCCCCATCGGCCGCCAGAAGACCGGCGCCAGGCCCTCGCGCAACGCGCAGGCGAGCGCCAGATTGTCGCGCACGGTGAACTCGGGAAACAGGCTGTTGCGCTGGAACGATCTGGCAATGCCGATGCGCGCGCGGGCCGTCGACGTCGAGGCGGGTGACATCGCGGTCCTCGAATAGCACGGCGCCGGAATCCGGCCGCAGATTGCCGGCGAGCAGGTTGAAATAGGTGGTCTTGCCGGCGCCGTTCGGGCCGATGATCGCGTAGCGCAGGCCCTGCTCGAACGCGAGGCTCACGTCCTGCGTCACCGCAAGCGAGCCGAACGACTTGTTGAGCGAGCGGGTCTCGAGCGCGATCACGCCGCGTCCTCCGGTTTGCTCGAGCGCATGCCGTGCTGCGCCGGCCGTGCCGATCGTAGAGGTCGAGCAGATAGCCGACGATGCCCTTCGGCATCAGCAAGGCCACGCCGGCAAAGATAATGCCGAGGAACAGATACCAATGGCCGAGCGTCGAGGAGAGCGCGTCCTTGAGCATGACGAGAAGCGTGGCGCCGAGCGGCCCGCCGACCAAGGTGCCGATGCCGCCGATGACGACCGCGATCAGCACGTCGCCGGAGACGAACCAACTCACCAGGTCCGGCGAGATGAAATTGATGTGCTGGACTTTGAGCGCGCCGGAGAGCGCCGCGATCATTCCGGACGCCGTGAAGGCTGCCAGCTTATAGAAATAGACGCGTCCGCCGAGCGCGGCGACGCGCGCCGGATTCTGCCGGATGGCATGGAGCGTGCGGCCGAACGGCGAGGACATGACGAGCTCGAGCAGCAGCCAGATGGCCACACAGATGACGATCGCCGTGAGCGCAAATGTCGACGGGTCGTTGAGGTCGATGCCGATCGCGGTCAGGTCGAGGCGCGGAATGCCGCCCATCCCGTCGGCGCCGTTGAACGCCTTGCTGCGAAAGCCCCAGGCGTAGAGCATTTCCGCGGTCGCCAGCGTCACCATGATGAAGAACGCGCCGGCCGTGCGCACCGCGAACAGGCCGACGACAAAAGCGACAAGGCCGCCCGCAACGATCGCCGCCGGAAAGGCGAAGTTCGGGTTGCCGCTCGCCGAGCACGGTCAGGCCGGCGAACACGTAGCAGCCGACGCCGAGCAATCCCGCGTGACCAAAGGAAACCAGCCCGGCGCTCGCGACGAGGTCGAGGCTGAGCGCCAGGATGGCGAGGATCGCCGCCTCGGCGATGAGTTCCTGGGTGAAGAACCCGGCCATGCTTTGCCCGACGAGCGCCGCCACGACGAGGGCAACCCCGATCGATCGTCGGACGAAGGTCCGGCTCACCATGGGTCAGCCCGACACCGTGAAGCGCCGCGCCGGCATCAGGCCGCTCGGACGGAAGATGAGGACGAGCGCCATGACCAGATAGATCATCATCATGGCGAACTGCGGCAGCAGGAGCTTGCCGAAGGTGTCGGCAAATCCGATCAGCAGCGAGCCGAGGATCGCGCCCCGGAGGCTGCCCAGGCCGCCGACCACGACCACGATCAGCACCAGGATGATGATGCTCACGTCCATGCCCGGATAGACGCCGAAGATCGGCGCCGCCACCACGCCGGCGACGCCGGCCAGATAGGTGCCGATGCCGAAGACCAGCGCGAAGACCTTCGCGATGTCGATGCCGAGCGTCTCGGCGGTGGCGCGGTCGTCGACGCCGGCGCGCACCAGCGCGCCGAGCTTCGTGCGCTCCAGCACGAAGTAGAGCCCGATCATGACGACGAGGCCGAGCGCCGATGATGAACAGGCGGTAGGCCGGATAGCGGATGCCGCAAAGGTCCACAGTGCCGCTCAGGATCGGCGGCTGCGACAAGCCCTTGGGCAGATCGCCATAGGCGATGCGGATCAGCTCGATGCCCATATAGATCACGCCGACGGTGAGCAGCACCTGGGTCAGGTGGCCGGTGCGTTCGGCGCGCTTGAGCAGCAGGAAATAGAGCAGCATGCCGACGATCGCGGCCGCGCACCGGCGCGAGCGCCAGCGCCATCCAGAACGAGCCGCCCAGCTGGGTGATGCTAGAACGCCACATAGGCGGCGAACATGTAGATCGTGCCGTGGGAGAGGTTGAGATAGTCCATCAGCCCGAACACGACCGACAGCCCGATCGCCAGCAGGAACAGCAGCATCGAGAATTGCAGCGAGTTGAGAACCTGCTCGGCGAGGAATTGCGGATTGAGGAGCATTTGATCCGGCGGAAGGTTGGAGGAGAACGGAAGCTAGTCTCTGATCCAGCGCGATGGCGTCGGTCGCAAGGCAGATTTCATGAATCGGAATGTCATTCGAGCTGACCGGCTGTCGCCAGTGGCCGGCTGTTCTGTCTCGCAACGAGCGGGATGACGTCGCGTGCAAACCGTTCCATGCCCTCGATCATCGGATGGAAATGCAGCATCAGCGTCCCCACGCCGGCCGCTTCGTAGCGGCGAATCCGGTCGGCGATGACCTCGGGCGTGCCGACGAGCCCGGGCCCGAGCGCCTTGGCGGCGATGAACGCGATCCGGTTGGTCTTGCCGTGTTCCTCCAGCTCGTCCGCGAGCCGGCGGCTTCCGCGTTGGTATCGGCGCAGACGACGTGACACGACATGCCGTAGCCGAGTTTGCGGCCATAGTGCGCGGCGCGCGCATTCATGTCGGCGATCGTGCCCCTCGCCTGCTCGATATTCTGCTCCCAGGTCCGATAGTCGGTGAGGCAGTCGACGAACCAGTAGTCGCAATCGCGCGCGATCACCTCCTTGCCGGGCTCGTGCCGGCTCCCGGCATAGATCGGCGGATTGGGCAACTGAATTGATTTCAGCGGGAGCCCCTGACGCTCGACGGTGTAGAATTCGCCGCGGAAGTCGAACGCGTCCTCGTTCCACATCCCGCGCATGACGCGCACGAATTCGTCCATCCGCCGGTAGCGCGCGTCGTCGTCTTTCGGCCAGCCGGCGTGGCCGAAGGTCTCGAACTCCTCCTTCCACCAGCCGTTGACGATGTTCAAGGCGGCACGGCCGCCGCTGATGCGGTCGAGCGAGGCCGTGAACTTCGCCACGACCTGCGGGGTGATGATGCCGGGATGAACCGCGACCATCAGTTCGATCTTGCGGGTGAGCGCCGCGAGCGCGGCGGCCAGCATCCAGGCCGGATGATCGGTGCCGATCCATCGCTCGGCGAGCAAGGTGGTCTCGAACCCGAGCTCCTCGGCGCGCGTGATCATCTCGACCGCGAAGCGGAAAGCTTTGTCGGGCCCGTTGGCGAGGCCGCGGGTGCCGGACTCGCGGATGGCCACGTTCATCAGCGGCTCCGGCCGGATCGTATGCGGCAACGGTGTCCAAACCCCGAATCTCATGGCTTGGTGCCTACCGGTCCAGAGGGCCATATCGAGAATGCGAGCTTACAGACTATCGAGGGATGCGATCAACCGCGGCAGCGTCACAAGGCCGCAAGTCCGGGCGCGTCGTTTGCTGAACCCCGGATGTGCGGCTGCAGGCTTCCCCAATTCCGCGCAATCGCAAGCTGTACGACGACAAGCAGCGCGGAGACTTGGCGCACGGGCCAAGGGGCTGCTAGGCTGAGTACAACAGCGCAAAACAAAGAGCATACGGGAGGATTTCATGCGTTCGATCGCCGTCGGCGGCTTGCTCGTCGCCATCGCAACCCAAGCAGCGACTCCGTCGTTTGCTGCCGATCCGCTGAAGATCGGCGTGCTGATGCCGACCTCCGGCCTGTTCGCCGTGCTCGGCAAAAACCAGCTCAACGGCATCCGCTACGCCGTCGAGGAGGCCGGCGGCGAGGTGGCCGGGCGCAAGATCGAATTGATCCACGAGGACGACGAAGGCAAGCCGGACGTCGGCCTCGCCAAGACCCGCAAGCTCGTGCTGTCGGACCGCGTCGACATGATGACCGGGATCATCAGTTCGGCGGTCGCGCTCGCGGTCGCGCCCTATCTGTCCTCGCAGCGCATGCCGATCGTGCTGTCGAATGCGGCGGCGGATTTGCTCTCGGGAGAGAAATGCGACCAGTACGTGTTCCGGGTCTCCTATTCGAGCTCGCAGATCAGCGAGCCGATCGGACTCTGGATGGCCAAGAACGTCCCCAAGCCGACATACATGATGGTGACCGATTTCGTCGCCGCGCAGGAATTCTCGGCGGCGTGGAAACGCGCCTTTCTCGCCGGCGGCGGAAAGATCGTCGGCGAAAGCTTCACGCCGTTCGGGCGCACGCAGGATTACGGCCCGTATATCTCGCAGGCGCGCGCCGCCAACCCCGGCGCGGTCTTTGCGACCTACTTCGCGGCCGAGGCGCTGACCTTCGTCAAGCAATATGACTCCTTCGGCATGAAGGCGAACATTCCCTTGTACGGTCCGGTCGGGATCACGCCTCCGGTTCTGTTCAAGGCGCAAGGCCCCGCCGCGCTCGGGCGTGATCCAGTCTTCGAACTACGTCGTCGAACTCGATCACCCCGAGAACCGCACTTTCCGCGACGCCTACAAGAAGAAATTCAACGAGGACCCCGAGGAGTTCTCGGTGATGGGCTACGACGCCATGCGCTTCATCATCGAGGCCGTGAAGGCGCGCAACGGCGATACCAAGGATCGCCCGGCTCTTCTGTCGGCGCTGGAGAACGTGTCCTACACCGGTCCGCGCGGGCCGATGTCGATGGCGAAGAACCGCCAGGCGACGCAGAACGTCTACATCGTCAAGAGCGTGCAGAAGAGCGACGGCAACACCGGGTTCGAGGTGCTCGACGTCTACAAGAATTTCGTCGACCCGGTGAAGGGCTGCAAGTTCAATTGATTGCAGCGCTCTGATTACCCCCGCTCGTTCCCGCACAAACTCCAGCGTGCTTTGGAAACAGAAGGAGACCGGTCACAAACTGACCGGGCCCTTCTCGAGGAACGACCGAGGCCCGCACGCTAGGAGGTGACAAGTGGACTTCGGCATCCAGCTCGCGACGTCATCGCATTCCTGGAAGATCGCCAAGCGCGCGGAGGAGTTGGGCTTCACGCACGCATGGTTCTACGACACCCAATTGCTGAACGCGGACATGTTCGTCGCCATGGCGGCGGCCGCGATGCAGACGTCGCGCATTCACCTCTGTACCGGCGTCCTCATTCCTTCCAACCGAATTGCGCCGGTGGTGGCGAGCGCGCTGGCCTCGCTCAACGCATTGGCGCCCGGGCGGCATCCATTTCGGCGTCGGGACCGGGTTCACGGCGCGCCGAACGATGGGACTGCGTGCCATCTCGTTGAAGCGGCTGGAAGAGCACGTCCGCGCCGTGCAGGGCCTGCTCAAGAAGGAGCTGATCGAGTGGCACGCGGAGGGCAAGTCACACAAGGTCCGCTTCCTCAACCCCGAGCTGGAACTGATCAATCTGCATGATCCGATCCCGCTGCACATCTCGGCGTTCGGACCGCGCGGACGGGACCTGACCGCGAAGCTCGGCGCCAACTGGATCACCGCGATGCGGAACGCCCAGTCGGCCAATGCCGCGCTGGGCGAGATGCAGAAGTCGTGGGTCGCGGCGGGCCGCGATCCGAAGGCGCTCTATTCCACCGCGTTTGGCGGCGGCTGCGTGCTGGCGGAGGGCGAACCCGCCGACAGCCCGCGCGCGAAGGCGCAGGCCGGTCCGGCCGCCGCGATCGTCTTCCACAACAACGCCGAGGAAGAAGAACTCGGCTCGATCGGCTTCCCGACGCCACCGCAGTTCAAGGCGAAGTTCGACGCCTACAAGGCGATCTACCGCAACTATCAGCCGCCGGACGCGCGCTACCTGACGAACCATCGCGGCCACCTGATGTTCCTGCGCCCGGAGGAACAGGAGATCATCTCGGGCGACGTCATCCGCGCCTTCACCTTCACCGGCACGCGCGCCGAGCTTGCCGACGGCCTTCGGGCCATGAAGCAGGCGGGCATCAGCCAGTTCGGCATGCACATCCGCACCGGGCACGAAATGACGATGCTGGAGGATTGGGCCGACGTCATCGCGAAAGTGTGAGTTCGATCGACAAGTTGAGGGACCGGATTGCAATGGCCGAAACGAAGGAAGCGCTGCGGCGGGAGACCAACCCACTCTATAACGATCGCAAGCTCAAGCTCGGGACGTTCGGCCAGAACCTCGACCGCGGCTGCGCCATTTCGACCATCGACGGCGTGCTGGAGATCAACTGGCCGAACACCATGGCGATCGCCCGAATGGCGGACGAGATGGGGTTCGAGGCACTGGTGCCGGTCGGCCGCTGGAAGGGTTTCGGCGGCGTCACCAATTTCAACGGGCCCGGCTTCGAATGCTTCTCCTGGGCCGCCGGCGTCGGCGCCTCGACCAAGAACCCGGCGGTGTTTTCGACCGCGCATGTGCATGACGATGCATCCGATCATGGCCGCCAAGCAGGCCACGACGATCGACCACATCACCGGCGGGCGGTTCGCGCTCAATGTCGTGACCGGCTGGCACCGGTCCGAAATCGAGATGTTCGGCGCGCCTCTGCTCGATCACGAGGTCCGCTACGGACTGGCGGTGGAATGGCTCGAACTGATCAAGCGGCTATGGACCGAGGACGAGGAATTCGATTTCGAGGGAAAGCATTTCCAGGTCAAGAAGGGCTATCTCGCGCCGAAGCCGATCCAGAAGCCGTTCCCCGTCGTGATGAATGCCGGCAGTTCCGAGACCGGACGCCACTACGCGGCCAAGTATTGCGACATCGCCTTCGTCAACATCAATCGCGGCGACCCCGAAATCTCACGGGCCGCTCATCGCCGAATACCGCAGGCTGGCGCGCGAGGAATACGGCCGCGACCTGCAGATCTGGGGTCACGGCTACGTGGTGCAGGGCGAGACCGAAAAGGACGGCGAAAGACTATTTCGACGAGTACGTCCATCAGAAAGGCGACTGGGTGGCGGGCAGCAACCTGGTCGAGACCATGGGTCTCAACACGCCGCGCTCGCCGGAACTGCTGAAGCTGCTGAAGATGCACTTCATCGCCGGCTGGGGCGGCTATCCGCTGATCGGCGACCGCGACCAGATCGTCGACGGCTTCGCCAAACTCTCAGACATCGGCCTCGACGGCGTGGTGGTGTCGTGGCCGCGCTACATCGACGACATGCGGTGGTTTCAGCGCGAAATCTATCCCCTGATGGAACAGGCCGGGTTGCGATAGCGCACCGCCGGCGGGCCGCTACTCGTTTCAAACTGAAACATTCCAGGATGCGCCTTTGCGGTCGCGCTCATATGGAAGGGCCGTTTTGTTTCCAATCCGATCGGCGTAACGTGCCGATGCTCGGTGGAAGTTGTCCGCCACATGAGCTGCAGATTTCACTGAAGCGGAGGCGCCGGGACCGTCATGGCAGAAACCACCTCCGCGGTCCCCGCCGGCAGTGCGCCGGCAGCCAAGACTTCGCTCTCCCCCGCTGCCCGTTCGGCCGCGATCGCCGCAGAATTAAAAAAGCTCGATACGACGCCGAAGGGATTGAGCGCGAACGGAAGCCGCATCGCGGCTGGCGCGATATGGCCGCAACGCCATCGAAGCACATGTCGAAAGCCGATGGCGCAAGCTCGCGACCTATTTCTGGGGGCCGCTGCCCTGGATGATCGAGGCGGCCGCGCTGATCTCGCTGGTTCGCCGCGACTGGTCGGATTTCGCCGTGGTCGGCGGACTGCTGATCTACAACGCGGCCGTCGGCTTCTGGCAGGATTACAAGGCTTCAGACGCACTCGCCGCGTTGAAAAAGGGGCTGGCGCCAAAGGCCCGGGTGCAGCGTGACGGCACGTGGCTCTCCATCGATGCCGCCGAGTTGGTTCCCGGCGACGTCGTCAACGTCACAGCCGGCCAGATCGTGCCCGCCGATCTGCTGCTGATCGATGGCGAGTATCTGAGTGTCGATCAGGCGGCGCTGACGGGCGAGTTGCTGGCGGTCACCAAGAAAGTCGGCGACGCCGCCTATTCGGGTGCGATCGCCAAACAGGGCTCCATGACGGGCGTTGTCACGGCCACCGGCAACAACACGTTCTTCGGGCGCACCGCCAAGCTCGTGGCCGCCGCCGGCTCGGCCTCGCACTCGCAGAAGGCCGTCCTCCAGATTGGCGATTTTCTCATTCTCGTCGCCATCGCGCTGGCCATGGTGCTGATCGGCGTCGAGGTTTACCGGCGCATCATCGTCGCCGACTCCTGGGACTGGAGCGCTATCGGCTCGATCGCCCAGTTCGTGCTGATCCTGCTGGTCGCATCCATTCCGGTGG
This sequence comes from uncultured Alphaproteobacteria bacterium, assembly GCA_963807865.1. Taxonomy (GTDB): domain Bacteria; phylum Pseudomonadota; class Alphaproteobacteria; order Rhizobiales; family Xanthobacteraceae; genus VAZQ01. The sequence continues at coordinate 354,750 of CAWEDK010000039.1, forward strand.
CGCTCCCGGCCGTGATGTCGGTCACGATGGCGATCGGCGCCTATGCGCTATCTCGCCAGAAGGCTATCCTGTCGCGCCTTTCGGCGATCGAAGAGCTGGCCGGCGTCGACGTGCTGTGCAGCGACAAGACCGGCACGCTGACACTCAACCAGCTCGCGCTCGATGCCGTCATCCCGTTCGGTACATCGAAGTCCGATGACGTGACGATGGCGGCCGCGCTCGCGACCCAAACGAGCAGCGAAGACCCGATCGATCATGCGGTGCTCCACGCGCTCAAGGACCGTTCGGTTCTGGAGAAATTCAAGCAGACCAACTTCGTACCGTTCGATCCCGTCAACAAGCGAACGGTCGCCACCGTCGTCGATGCGGCAGGTCAAACCCAGCAATATGCCAAAGGTGCGCCGCAGGTCATTGCCGCGCTGACCAAGCTCGACCCGGCCACGCTGGCGCGATACCAGGCGACCGTCAGCGAGCTCGCCGCCCATGGATATCGGGCGCTCGGCGTCGCCAAGTCGGACGATATCAAGTCAGGCGATGCCGAGAGCTGGCAGCTTCTGGGCATCATCTCGCTCAGCGATCCGCCGCGGCCGGACGCCAAGGCGACGATTGCCCAGACCGAACGACTTGGCCTCAACGTCAAAATGGTAACGGGCGACGATGTCGCGATCGGCGATCAGATCGCCAAGCAGCTCGGCATGGGCGACAAGCTGCTGGTCGCGAGCGATGTATTCAAGGACGGCCCGACCCCTGCCGTCATTCCGCCGGACGTTGCCACCGCCGTCGAGCGCGCCGACGGCTTTGGCCGCGTGTTCCCGCAGCACAAATACGAAATCGTCAAGGCGCTGCAACAGCGCGGCCACATCGTCGCGATGACGGGGGACGGCGTCAACGATGCGCCCGCGTTGCGCCAGGCCGATTGCGGCATCGCCGTCAGCGGCGCCACCGACGCCGCCCGCAGCGCCGCCGCTCTCATCCTGACGGCTCCCGGCCTGTCGACCATCGTCAACGCCATCGTGGGCGCACGGCAGATCTTTCAACGCATCCAGAGTTACGTCTACTACCGTGTGGCGATGACGCTCGACATCATGCTGCTCGTCGTGGCGTCGATCGTGTTCCTGGAGTTCCAGCCGTTGACGGCGGCGATGATCGTGGTGCTGGCGTTGCTCGATGACATTCCGATCATGACCATCGCGTACGACAACGTCTCGGCCGCGCCGAAGCCGGAGCGCTGGAATATGCACCGCGTGCTGGTCTTTTCCTGCCTGATGGGGCTCCTTTCGCTCGCTCAGTCTTTCGGCCTGCTTCTGCTCGGTCTTGAATGGATGAGCGATCCTACTCGGCTGGCGGCCATCCCGCTCGACTCGCAAAGCCTGCAGACGATGGTGTTCCTGCAATTGGCCGTCGGCGGCCACTTGCTGCTCTTTGTGGTGCGCACCCGGCACTCGGTCTTCATGCCCCCCTACCCGAGCGCGCCGTTGTTCCTTGCCGTCGATCGGCACCCAGATCGTCGCTGCCCTGATTTGTGGCTTCGGCATCCTCGTACCTAAGCTGCCGTGGGCCGCTGTCGCCGCCGTCTGGATTTATTCCCTGCTCTGGATGGTCGTGCATCGACATCGCCAAGCTGCTCTACTATCGCGCCGCCGACGAACGGCGAAGCCCACGCGCGAAGTGTTGCTGCCCGCCTCGCCGGCTGAACGCCAGTTCGCCGGCATCCGCTTTCGTCCCGCTGGAGGTCACGATGAATTTCAGGAAAAAGTTTCTCGTCAAGCCGGGACGAAAGTTCAAGCTCGCCGACTTCGATCCCGGATTTCACGGGTCTCACGGTTCTGAACAGGACGCCAAACAGGAACTCGACGAAACCAACGCCAAGCTGACCGCCATGCAGCGGCTGTTCTACGGCGACCGCAGCCGCTCGCTGCTGATCGTCCTGCAGGGCATCGACGGCGCCGGCAAGGACGGCACCTGCTGGCACGTGATCAGCGCCATGGACCCGCAGGGCGTCAAAGTCCAAGGCTTCAAGCAGCCGACGCCCGAAGAGCACGCGCACGACTTCCTGTGGCGGGTCCATCCGCACGCTCCCGCCAAAGGCGACGTCGCGGTATTCAACCGCTCCCACTACGAGGACGTGCTCGTCGTACGCGTCCACAAGCTCGTGCCGAAGCCGGTCTGGCAGGCCCGCTACGACTTCATCAATCAGTGGGAGGAGCTTCTCAACGCACAGAACAACACAACCATCCTGAAGTTCTTCCTCTGCATCTCGAAAGACGAGCAGCTCGCCCGGTTCAAGGCGCGGCTCGACGATCCCGGACGGCAGTGGAAGATCAGCGATTCCGACTACAGCGAGCGCGACTATTGGGACGACTACATCGAGGCGTTCGAGGATGCCCTGACCAAATGCTCGAAGAAGCACGCGCCGTGGTACGTCATTCCATCGAACCACAAATGGTTCCGCAATCTCGCGGTCTCCAAGATTATCGCCGACTCCATGGAAGACATGAATTTGAAACTGCCAAAGCCGACCGTCGACCTTGCGAAGATCCGGCGGCTTTACCACGCCGAAAGCAAGGGCGAGGCGAAGGGCCGCGACGCGCACGCCAAGGATGCTCGCGGCAAAGGCTAGCCCATGCCGGGCCCCGACATCCTCCCGCCGCCAACGCACGTGACCAACCACCCTCTGCTCGACGGCGCGCCGATGGGGCGCCGGCAATACTGGATGTGGCTGCTGGCGAGTGGCGGTACGCTGCTGGACGGCTTCTCCATTTTCTCGCTCGGCGTAGCGATGCCGCTGGTCACGCGCCATTTTACGCTCAGCCCGCTCATGGTCGGTCTGATCGGCTCGGCGCTGGTGCTTGGCGCCGCCTTCGGCGCGGCTGCTTGGCGGCGCGGCCGCCGACCGTTTCGGCCGCAAGCCAGCGTTCTTGGTCGACATGGCGATCATCGCGGCCGGCGCTCTTGTCAGCGCCGTCGCCGACGCGCCGCAGTGGGTCTTGTTCGGCCAGTTTCTGATCGGAATTGGCATCGGCATCGATTTTCCCGTCAGTGCGTCCTACGTGTCCGAGACGATGCCCAAGCGTGTTCGCAGCCGGATGGTGGTGGCGACCATCGCGCTGCAATCGGTCGGGCTGCTTGTCGCCGCGGCCGTCGCGATTGTGACGTTGCAGCAATGGAGCGGCATTTCTGCCTGGAGATGGCTCGTCGGAGCGACCGGCGCCGGCGCCGGACTGTTCTTGCTGCTGAGGCTTTGGCTTCCGGAGAGCCCGCGCTGGCTCACGGAGCATGGACGCGCCGAGGAAGCAGAGCGCATTGTCTCGGGCATCGTACCTGGCACCGTAACTGGCCTCGCATCGCAGTCAGCGGCCCAGCCGCGGGCGGCTATGTCGTCCGAGGTCCGAGTTGGAGGCGCCGCCGCGGTGTCGGAAGGGTTCGCTGTCCTCTTTTCGCGACCTTACCGCGCGCGAACGATGCTGGTTTCGGTGCCATGGTTTCTCATGGACATCGCCACCTACGGGGTCGGACTGTTCACCCCTCTCATCCTGGGCGCTATTCATATTTCGTCGGCATCGACAGGGCCCTTGGCTGCAGAGTTCAGTGACGCCGAAGGCACCGCCGCGATCGATCTATTTCTCCTGGTCGGCTTCATCATTGGGCTTTGGGCAGTCCCGCGCTTTGGTCGCATCCACATGCAGGTCGTTGGCTTTGCCGGCATGACGCTCGGCATGCTGATCTTGACCTTTGCGGTGTTGGCTGGTGGCGGTGCCGCCGCGCACGTGCCGATCGTGTTCGCCGGATTCATCCTGTTCAACCTCGCCATGAATGCGGGCCCCAACGCCACCACCTTTTCCCTGGCGCCTGAATTGTTTCCGACCAGCGTCCGTGCTTCCGCTGGTGGCTTCGCAGCGGCGACAGCCAAGGTCGGAGCGACGCTCGGGATTTTCGTGCTGCCGCAGGTGAAGGAGCACTGGGGCATCGCCGCGGTGCTGATCATGATGGCCGCGGTCAGCGCGCTCGGCGCCGCCGTGACCGTGGTCCTGGCTCGCGGTATCCATGAAATACCTGAAGGCCGCGGCCTCGACGAGGTCGCGGTTCGATAGCGCGCAGTCATTCCTGGAATATCCTGAATAAATTCCTTGACAATGTCCTAGGACTAAATACACAATGCGGCGTCCTGTCTACGAGGGGCGCTTTCGCGAGGCGTCGTGCAAGTGGGACAGAGCGCGGCGCCTGCGGGCTGACGACGCAGTCAGCACCCGGGCGGTCTCGGGGCTGCGTGGTAGGAGGATGGACCGAGATGGATGGGCGTTGATATTCTGGCTATTTCATAAGGAATGAAGTGGACAGAGGGTGATCGTCACTCCCCTGGTTTGCCCTTCGGTGCTACCTATATGGACTTCGGGTAGCGGCGGAGGCTGGGAGTGCCGTCCATTAAACTCACGAAGAGCGTCATCGACGCTCTGGAGACCCCACTCAAGGACGTTGTGTATTGGGATGCTGGGCTCCCGGGCTTTGGTGTCAAGGTTACGCCCAAGGGCCGGAAGGTCTTCATCGTGCTCTACCGGACCGGGGGTGCTGGGTCGCGACTGCGCAAATATACGATCGGACCCTATGGTCGCATCACGCTTCCGATGGCCCGCGCCCAGGCCCAGAAGATCTTTGCGGCACGCCTGGATGGTCGCGATCTTGCTGCGGAGAAAACAGACTCCAGACGTCGCCAAGTGGTGGATCGTGTCGACGGGCTAATCGAGACCTTCATTTTGGAAAGGCTTTCAACGCTGCGATCCGGCGCCCGTGCGGCCAGCCGGCTACGAAACGACGTGGTTCCGCGGTGGGGTACCAAGAGCATTCATGAGATCAAGCGTCGCGACGTGGTTGAGTTCGTCAGCGAAGTCAATCAGCGGGGGCCGGGTGCCGGGCGCAACATTGCGAAGTATCTGAAGACCTTTTTCCGCTGGTGTGTTGGGCGCGCTGTCCTGGACTTTTCTCCAGTTGAAGGACTGAATCTGCGCACCCCCGATCGGTCACGCGATCGGGCGTTGAATGACGTTGAGCTAGCATCTGTCCTGATCACAGCGCGCCAGATGCCGGCACCCTTCGGGGCGATCGTCGAGGTCCTCGCCCTTACAGGCCAGCGACGCGAAGAAGTTGCACAAATGGCATGGGACGAACTCGATGACAAAGCGCGCATCTGGCATATTCCCTCGCAGCGCAGCAAGAATGCGAAGGCTCATCTGGTTCACCTCTCGGACCCAGTTTAGCATTTGATCGAGCGCCGATCGCGTCACAGTAGGTTTGTGTTCGCGACCGGGGGCGGCAAGAACTTTCAATCGTTCAAGTTGGCCAAAGCTGAACTCGACCGACGTTCCGGCGTGACCGACTGGCGATTGCATGACCTGCGCCGGACGGTGGTCACCGGAATGGCGAGGCTTGGTGTAGCGCCCCACGTTGCTGACAAAATTCTCAACCACCAGAGCGGTACAATCTCTGGGGTCGCGGCCGTATATCAGAAGCACGAATTTCTGTCGGAGCGAAAAAGAGCACTTGAGAGATGGGCGCGGCACATAGCGGAGGTCATTGGGAGCCGATCTTTAAATCGCTTCACTGAGCCGGCTGCACAGAAGGCGCCCTAAAACGCTAGCAGGAACGGGTGATACGGGCCTTTAAGTCGCTGATACATTCTAGCGCTACCTTCAAGCGCGGCACGCAGATTGACGATATCCGAACTGCGCCACGCGTAATGGCGGCGATAATAGCCCCTCCCACCTGCGTAATCGATCAAGGGCGGTGAACTGCCCACGCAGCAATCGAGCTAAGTTTCCGAAAAACCTACGTTCCCGCCCTGCAAGAGTGCACGGGAGGAAACGTGAGCAGACCAGCGACTTTCAGGCGTTCCTCCGCGGCCGCCGGCATGATCCCATACTTATAGAGATCGTGAACGTCACGGAGATGAATCGCGTTCACCGTCTTTGACGGGATCTCGTGGGTCCAGAACAACAGGTTGGGCGAGAGTGCCTAGAAGTAGGCTTCGCACCTCAAACGTACTCAGAAAAAGTCCAATTTTCCTCGCGATCCACCCGAAATTTCTGGTCGGCGTTGCGTGCGTTGTGAGCACGTATTGCTGGCAGCATGGACATGTCGAGATACTGGCTCGACGACTGTTCAGAATACAGCCAGGCACTAGTCATTGCCGTACCTTTCAGGTCCGGCCGAGCGGCCCACACCAGGGCATTCAGCGCTTCCTGGTTGAAGGTCCCACTCGTCAATATTCCGGTATTCGTACCGCGCTTTAGCGAGCGTAGAAACCCAGTGTTCACTTCCCGGTCATCGAAGTGACCGCGAAGGAATGCCAGCGGCGTGCCCCAGAACGGCCCAGAGAGGTAAGCGACCGTCTTGATTCCGAGGCTATTGACGCCCAACGCATCAGACCAAGCTTTGAGGTCCTTCGCCGTCGTACCAGGCAAACCAAGTTGACCATACGCATGATCGCTTCGCGAGGCGTCGAGACCCGGACATGCGATGCGGCCGGTCCTGGCACTTACCCCACGGGTATCGAGCATCGCTGCACGGGCGATGCGATAGTCGAGCGCGACCTCGCGGTAGCCGTGAGCGTCCGTCAGAATCTTGCGTTCCACTAGTGACATGGTCACTTCAAAACGGGAGGTCGCCCGCCCAAAAGCTAGACATTGTCGTCGTCAGGCGCCTCATCAGTTACTCGCTCGGCGCAAAGCATGCGAGTTGAACCAGCAAGAGTTCAATCGTCCTGCATTAGGCCCGCCGTCGTCGGGGCAACGAACCGCCAATGTCGTGCGGAGCTGGCGGACCGGTGTTCCTATCGTAATCAAAGTCAGATGTATTGGTAGTGCAGGCCGCCGAGAACCGGTCGGCATTTGACGCGTCCTACTGATTTAACGGCGCGTTCAATTCGTACATCGTGCAAGCGACAGATGCGTGCGCGCCGCGTTGATGTATTTCATATTGGGCAGCGCATGACGCAGAGGCCGCTCCGAAAACGACGACTTGGCAGGACACCTCCGGCGACTCGAGCCAATCATCGCTCCGCATAGTCATTCTGCCAAGGTGGTCGTGGGGATGCCGGACGATCACGAATGCCAAGAAATTGCAGGCGCTGCACAATGCGTTATCGGTAAAGCACGATCCCGCAGATCAAACCACAGATGAAACGCGGCGCTGCCGTCGCAGCCGGTCAGTGATGTATTCGATCTCGGATTCAAAAGGGAGTGTCAACTGGTGATCGTATAGTCGAAATACAGCCGCTCGCCCTTAGTGCGTGCCAGGAATGCCTTCCAATCGACTTTCGAGCTTTCGTCGGATTTTTTCATGTCTTCGAGTTCGGTATCGGTCTGGAATACCCGGCCGAATGCCTTCTTGAGCAACGCGTCCTTAATTGCCTTGAGCGGATGGTCCCAGCCTTTCTGCGTTTCCGCCCAGGCGCGAACCGCGGTGATCATCGCTGTGAACTCCCGCGCGTGCGCGCCCTCCGCCATCCACGTCAAATTCGCGTAGTCGTCATTCGCCTTGCCGTTCAGCGTCGCATTGTGGCTGCCATGATGGCCAACCTTGTAGAAGACAGTGCGCGCCAGCAGGTCTTTCGCAGTCACCTTTCGTTTGCCGTCTTTCCAATCGCCCTTGGACCAGGAGAGCCAGTTGCCACGCTGGGCATCGGCGGGGAACAGCAGGACCTTGCCGCCTTTGCCGATCTCGAAGGCGAGGACCAGACTGGAGTTGTTGGTATAATCGTTCATGTCGAGCGCGAGTTGCTCGGCCGACAGCAGCCACTCATTGTCGATGCGGCGCCATGGGGGATTGCCGTGCACCTCATCGTCTGGCGCGTCTTCTCCTGGTACGGGCCCGGAGGCGATTCCGGCGGCGCCGTAACGGTAGGTGAAAAACGCGCCGTAGTCCGCATCCGAGGGCGCGGCCTCCTGAGCGAGGCAGTAGCGGCTGGCGAATGGTGAGGTGTTCTCGCCGGCCGCAGCCATCGCAAAAAAGTCCCGCGCCGGCGCGGCGCCAAGCGCAAGGTTGACGAATTCCTCTCTGCCCTCGGGATCGAGCGTTGTCAGGAGTTCATTGTCGCGCGGTGGTCCAAGCGAGAACACGCGCACCTTTTTAGCGCCCGGAAGTGTGTAGATATCTTTGTGCGGGTACAGGAACTGGACGCCGTCCGCGGCACGGTCCTTGAAGAGCTTCATCGACTTCTTATTCATCGAGCCGCCGGCTTCAGCGGCTGCTCCGAACATCGCGGTAGCGGCCGCAGCATTGAAGTCCTCGTCCTCGCCGCCTAGCTCGAAGGCCAGGAAATCATCGATCTTCTTGACCGCGTCGGGCTTGTCGGCGGCCAGGCGATTGCGCGCGGTAAGCAACCCCAAAAGCTTGTCTTTGTATTTCTTACGCAGATTCTTGGCGAGATCGTCCTTCGGATCTTCAGTCCAGGCAAACCAAGCCTCGCCGATCGTTATGCCCTCGAAATTCCCTTCCGATATGCCGTTTACGTGATCCTGATGCTCATGTGTGATGATGGCCACATCGATGTGGCCGCCCGTCGCCGCGCGGATGTCGGCGCAGATTTCCTTGGCGCTGGTCGGACGTTTGAGTTTTCCCGGCGAGCCCGGCTTGTAACCGCAATCGATCAGGACATAAACCGGCTTTTGGTCGCCGGGAAAAGCCAACAGATGGCAGTCGCCATGGCCAATGCGATAGATTCGGATGGTCACGCCGTCGGCAGGCGGCATTAGCCTTTCCGTGCTAGCCAGGTCACCCTCCGCGGCACGCGCCGATGTTCCGGTCGCCTTCCTGGATTTTGCGGCTGTTGATTTTGCGATGTTACCTTTCGCGCTCTTCGATTTTGCAGCCTTCTTCGCCATGGTCACGCCTCGCCGTCACGGTGCAACAGCGCAAAAGGTTCCCGGACGTGCAGGGAGTCGTACGTGCGTGCAAATGCGTTCACCGGTTCGTTGCCCTCGGTAAGGAATAGCCGAACGCGCTCGAGCTCCTTGTCGTCGTCGACTTTTCCACGCGTCTTGATGACCCGGCGTACCTGCATCGTCTTGGCGTCGATGAGCAACGTGACACCAGCGCGATACACGAAGTTGCCCTTGTCATCTTTTTCAAACTCCTTGGGGTCGAGTTTGTCCTTTGCCGCCTGGACCTCCCGGTCGAAATAGCCCCGCCTGCGCTGGGTGATTTCCACCACGAGATCACTTAAGGTCTCGCCGCGCGGCCCGCGGCGCACGGCCCTGCGTACCGAATGAACCTGGACTGCGACGTTACCGCTCGTGCGCGAACGAAACACTGTTGGAGGAGGGTTGTCCACGTCCAGGACGATTCCGAATGCCCGTGTTTGGTCATGCTCTTTCATCAACCAGCCCCACAGAACGGCCGCATTCGCATCGGCGTCCTTCCAAGTCCGGTAGCGATCACTTTGCAGGTCCCAGGGTTTCAAGCGGACTTCCATTTCGTCATCGCCCGCACCCTGCAACCGCATCGCCGCCCGCTGTTCCGGCCGGTTGACGCGCTGATCTTCCTTGAAGAGACCTTTGACCGAATTCGGGTCGAGGCTTAATCCAGCTTCCTCGGCGACGATCTTTCCGGTCGGCCAGAGAAAGCATTCTGCCGATACATTTTGCATTCCTTCCGCATGAATGCCCCACTGCCGGAAACTTTCGACGAAAGCCAGGCGATAACCGTACGGATCGTCCGGATTGAGTTCGCAGTCGGCCGTGACGATGCCGCGCAGATAGTCGCCGAACGTCATGCCCGACCGGCGGGCAATAGTCGATCGCGCGAATGCACATTTGCAGAACGTATTGTGCCGTACGCGCCGCCTCATCGGCAAGCCGATCGGCCAGATCCGGATGGATGTCGCCCTCGCGTTAAGAACTCCCGTGCCGCTCGCTGGCGATGCGATAGAGGTCGCGCGGTGCGCGCACGATAGACCTTAAGGAACGCGCCGAACACCGCCGCGACGAGAATGGCGCCGCGGTCGTGCGGCCTGAAGGTCCTGCTCCAGTTCGCGAACATCTGGAACGTGCGCAGTCCACTTTTTGGTGACAGGATCGATGCTTCCTAGTGCATCGCGCAACGCGCTCCCGCGGCCAGAGGCCTTGCCGAACTGCTGGGCCAACTGGCCGAGGAAGCTTTCGCTTGCGAGATCGCCGCGCGTGCGCATGATCTGATCGCGCAGCACGCCCGGATAGGCGAAATGCTGGAACAGCGCGACGATGTCGGCGAAGGCCTCGTGAAAAGCCAGAACATCGGCATTGACGGGTTCGTTGAAGCGGGGATGGACACCGTCCAGCAGCGCATGAGTCGTTTCGTGCGCGATGATATCGTGCGAAAGGCAGGTGAAGACCAGCGTGCCTGGGGTGTTGCTGGCATCCTTGATGGCCGACCGGAAAATATCCGAACAGCAGCGCCTTTTTGTCAGGACTGTAAAATGCGTTTCGGTCGCGGAGCGCATGCGGATAGATCCGCAACCGCTGCACGAACTCCTCTTTGTCGTCATCCGGGCGGTGCGATGACCACAGCGCGACACGTCCGAGCGCCTGCTCAAAATGGCCGATGGTCGCCATCGCAATCGCGTAGACCATCTGCTGGTGAAATTGCGGATTCGATTCCGAGGGTGCCAAGCCGCTCTGAGCGAGGAGGCGACCGTCATTGAGATCGACCGGCTTATACATCACGCCGCTCGCCGGATCGGCGTCTACGACTTCGATGTATTCACCTATCGGTCCGATCTTCAGATTTTTCTCCCACGGGATCGCAATGGTGATCGCGCTAATCCCCACGTTGTCGAATTGCGCGGACACGCTGGGATCGAAGGCAAAGATTTGCAGACGCCTCGCCCCTGGGTCGGGGATCAAATCGCTTCTGATCATGTGAATGCCGTCCGTTGAAATTTTAAAGTCTAAGTCGCCGCAGAACGGCACACTATACCAACCGGCGTCTAATAGATCAAAACCTAACCGCCGAGAGGTTTGCGTGGTGGTCGTCCGATGAGTTCGGCTTATGAGAGATTAATTCAATTTATGTAATGGTGGCCTTGAGACGGACTTGTGTGTCAACTGCTTCGATTAGGTCGAGCGAGTACAGATCGGCCTCTTGAAAGGAAATCGATCCGGAGGTGAATTCTCTCGTGTGGTCGAACAGGCGGTTGAGCTTCTCGTCGGAGCGGGTGACGTCGCGGCGAAATTCCTTCGCGATACTTGTGGATTTGAATAAGATACCGCATGCTTGCTTAAGTTGCAGCGCTGGAGAGGGCAGATGTCGAACATCGCGGGTAAGGCGTACGCAATGAATGTTCTCACTCCGATGCCGCCATGGCGCACGTGGATACAGAACGCCCTGTTCATGGTCGCGCGGGTCAGCCCCGCAGCAGCTGTCCGGCCTGCTCGGGCTGAAGCTCATCCATTTCGCGCGCTGGGTGATCATCCGGCGAAATCAATGGCCGGATCCGGCCGGGGATGGCCCGCAGAAGCTCGACAACGACTACATGCTGTTCCTGTCGAACTTCAACGGCACCTGGGATCAATATATCGACGCGTTTGCCGACGGCATTCCCTCCGGGCTCGACCTGTTCTGGTACGCCAGCACCAAATATCCGCACTCGATCCCGATCAGTACGTTCAAGGCCTATATCGGCGCCAACCAGATCCAGACCAATTACTACTACAACGCCACGCCGGGCGCGGCGCAGCGGGATATCAAGGCGGCGCTGCGCGTGCGGCGTGAACTGCTGGCGCTCGCCGACCATGCATCGCGGCGGCGATGCGGCCGCCTTCGCGCAGGCGTATCGCGAGGCGCTGACCAGGCTGGCCAATTCGCTGGCCTCGCCGGGCTACGCGCCGATCGCCTCGGTGGCGACGCAGAATGCCGATGTCGCCCGCCGCGAATTCATCACCACTCTCGCAGCAAAGCGCGAGGCCCAGCATGCCCAACCTTGATGGCGGTCATTATTTCCTCACCGTGCTGGCGCCGATCCGGGTCGACCTGATCGTCGACAAGATTCCCGGCCGCTCGCGCTCGCATCGCCACCAGCTGGCGCAGAAGCTGGCGTTGCTCGCCACCGGACGTCAGACCGCCGCCTCACCGCCGGACGCGTGGCCGTCGCCATTCGCCGCCAATACGCTGAACCACCTGGCACGGTTCGTGATCATCGGCGGGCCGCCCTATAATGGGCGGCTGTCGGGCGATACTTTGCTCGGCGTGCTGCGCGATATCAATCCGCTGACCCCGCAGCCGGTGGACCGGTTGAGCGTTCCCTATCTGCTGTTTGCCGCCGATATCGACGCGCCGGGCGACGGCGGACGCCGCGCTGCGCGCCTACACCGACACGCTTTGGGCGACGATGAAAGACGATCTGGAGGTGATCTTCGGCCATTGCGCCGGCTTCGACGGCGTCGACACGGCGGAAAAATTCTACGGCTATATCCGCAAGTGCCAGGTCGAGACCACGATGCCATTCAACGACTACTGGCCGGACGGGCTTCCGGTCGGGGACGCGACGCTGCCGATCACGCCGTTGAAACGGGTCGCGATCGTGGCCGGCTGGCGCGCTTGCGCTGTGGCTGGTGGCGCTGGTGCTGAACGGGCTGTTCGTCGTGTCCGGCGTCGATAACGGTTTCGCGCGGTTGGTCGCCAGGATCGTCGCGCTGGGGCGTCATCATCGTCCCGCTGCTGATCGGCGTCGTCGCGCTGGTGGCCTATGGGCTGTATCGCTGGATCTTGCAGCGCGGCCAGGCGCCGTTGCCGACCGCGCCCGGATGTGATCTGCCCTCGGTGCTCAAATCTCTTTACCTGCAACAGCATTTTACCCGTTTCGCCATCGAGGCGCAGGGGCTGTCCGACGCCCAGTTGCACGCCCGCTTCGGCGCATTCCTCGCGGCGGTGCAAGCCGGGCGACGCGTTGCCGACCCAGCCACCCGGCGAAGTGCGCGCCCCGGAGCGGAGTGGGCGCAATGATCCGTCTCGACCTTGCCGACATCCAGGGCAATATTCACCGGCCCTACGGGCGGTTCGGCTTTCCGCATACGCGGCACTTCTTCTTCAACATCGCCAATGCCTCGGCCGGGCGACGATTTGTCCAGGGCGTCAGGCCGCGCATCACCACCGCCGAGCCGTGGGACAAGGCCGAAGCAGCCGATGGCTCCACCATCGTGGCCAAACCGACCATCACCCTCAACATCGGCTTCACCTATCTACGGCCTGCGCGCGCTCGGTCTGCCGACCCGGACGCTGCGCCTGCTGCCCGACGAATTCATCGACGGCATGGGTTGCCGCTGCCGAGATTCTCGGCGACGTCGGCGGCAGTTCGCCGGACCATTGGGATCGCATCTGGGACTACCGCCCGGGCGGCACAGGCGCCGAGCGGTGCACATGTGGGTCTCGTTCAGCGTCGGCGCCAATCCTGACGGCACGCCGCTGCCGATCCTGGCCGAGTGGACGGAGTGGCTGGAAGGCTTGGTGACGGCATCGGCCGGGCGGCGTGACGATGCTCGCGGGCCATGGCGCGGACGGCTCCGGCAAATGGCAGGATTCCGCGGCGCTGATGGCGCCCGGTCCGGACGGCGCGATGGTGCCGCTGCCGAAGGAGCATTTCGGCTTCACCGACGGAATCAGCGATCCGGTGTTTCGCGGCCAGTTCGACAACCCGGCGGCCGAGGCCCTTGCGGTGATCGGCGGCGGCAAGATCGCCGAGGGCGACTACGATCTGAGAAACAAGCTGGTCGGCGCTGGAGACCGGCGAGTTCATTCTCGGCCAGGTCGATGAGGGGCAGGAGTTTCCCGTCGTCACCGAGCCGGCGGGCTTTGCCCGCAATGGCACCTTCATGGTCTACCGCAAGCTTCGCCAGGACGTGGCCGCGTTCGACCAGGAGATCAAGCGCCAGGCGGATCTGTGGAAGCGGCACACCGGCGTCACCAGCGACGAGGAAGCCGAGGAGACGATCTGCGCCAAGATGGTCGGGCGCTGGCGCTCGGGCATCCCGCTCTCCGTGGCGCCGACCTGGGCCGAATACCAGGCGATGATGAAGGACTGGGCCGACTGTTTCGAGCTCACGCTGCGCAAGCCACGCGACAGCAAGGAGCAGCAGCGCCTCGCCGACTTTGCCTTGATGCTGACGGGCTTTCGCTACGGAGACGATCTCGACGGATCGAAATGTCCTTTCGGCGCGCATATCCGCCGCGCCAATCCGCGCGACATGCTGGACCCCCTCCTCAGCGACACAGGTCGGCGCCTCGACGCTTGACCAATCGGCGCCGCATCCTGCGGCGCGGCCTGCCCTATGTCGATCCCGATGGCGAGAAGGGCGTGATCTTCATGGCGATCTGCTCCAGTCTGTTCCGGCAATTCGAATTCATCCAGCAGCAATGGATGAATTACGGCCTCGACTTCGAGGCCGGCAACGACACCTGTCCGCTGGTCGGCAGCCGCGCCCAATCGACCAAGCACGTCATCCCGGGCAGCGCCGCCAACGCCACCACGTTCATCGCCGGCCATCTGCCCGAGTTCGTCACCACCCGCGGCGGCGACTATTTCTTTCTGCCCAGCCTGACCGCGATCCGAATGATCGCGATGGGTACTGTCGATCCGACCTGAAGCGGAAAATACCCTCGAACTGCCACGCACTCCCTTCCAGATCGCTCATGAGACTGACGCTGCTAATCGTGAGCGGTGCCAGGAAGGCGTCGCTGAGCGACGTGTCCTATCTGCGCCCGTAAGGTTGCGCATCGAGACAAGCTGTGTACTGCGCAGGGGTGAGTAGTCTCCGCACGCACCCCGTTGCCTTCGCTTCTTCGCAATCAAGCGCGCTTAGATCTCTCCGGACCCTACCCGCGATGACGCATTCTTGATTGCTTACGCGCGCCTCTTTGTTTGCTTCCAAGCAATTTACGTACTGCGTGGGTGTGAGCATGCTTCGTACACACCCTGTTCGTTGCGCTTCCTCGCAATCACGATCGGAAATGTCGGTGCGCCTCACACCTTTGATGAGACAGCCGGTCTGCGCTTTCTTCATGGGCGTCCGACGCGCATCCTTATATTCCTCACCTGGCCCGTCGCTGGTCCTCGAACAGACCTGCTCTCTAAGTTCTGGTGACCAGCGACATCCGGCGTTTGCCGGCGCAGTTTGGAACGCAAGGAGCGGCACGAGCGTGCTGAGCCAGATGAACTTGTTTGCCATGGCACACCTCTGTTTCTTGGCCGTTCGTAGCCTGAATATGAATAAAAGAACTGGACGAAAGGAAATGTGAACTGGGTCACATTGAATCGATGATCGCACTCTATTTTTCAACGCCACGCAGCCACCATCGATGCGTGACCACTGGCAGCCGCAATCGCTGCCCTTGCATTGGCTGCATGTAGCGCATTGCAAAAGGTCGCCCTTGTGCTTCGCCTCGAGCGTCGTGGCCCTGCCGGCCTTCTGGTTCACCCTGTTTCAGCGTCGTCGGACCTGAAAAGGCCCGGAAATCGGCGTCGACGACCCGTCTGAATATGGCTCTATCTGCAATCGACCGTTCTGTGACCTGGATCACTCCCAAGGCGCCTAAGCGTTGCTAGGTTAACCTTCGCAATCGTTGATCCATATGGATCATCTGGCAGGAGGGTGTCATGGCAGATCGCGATCCGTGGGAAAAGGCTGAAAAGATTTCCCGCATTTTTGCCGCCGTGTTGATCCCCGTTGTTCTTGGCATTGCGGGTGTGTTTGCCAACCAATCGCTAGAGAGGACGAAAGTCAAAGATGACCTGCTCAAGCGAGCGATCGAAGTCATCTTCCTTAAGACCGACCAGATGTACGGGGATTCCACGTCCTTCGAAGGTCGTCGGGCTTATCGAAGCCATTGGCTGGAGATCTACAATAGCCTTGCAGATGTTAAGCTAAGCGACGCTTTCATTGCGATTATGATGGAACAGGATACGCTCAAGAATGAAAAGGAATTGTACCACGCACAGCGGTTGCCAAATTTGATTTCAAGAACGGAGGGTTCAAAGACCATCGATAATACGAACGAAAACGATTTGGGGCATGGCTGGGTTGCGGTTGGGCGTCTCAATTCTCACCGCTACTCCGACCAGAATTTTAATGTTCTACCGAAGTCCATCGAGCGCAATGGAACGATTAAGGCAGGAGAGATCGTCCACGCGCGCTGGAGCGTAACGTTACGCACCAATTCGCGCAATCTAGAGGATCGGCATGATTATACAGGTACAGCACTCGGTCTTCTTTGGGGTGGGGAGTGCGTCCGGGTAATCAATTCATTGATTGACGGGCGCCTTCAGACCTGGGCGTTTATTGAAATCGTACAGTGTCCTCTGACTAACCCGGATCCCGGTATGGAGCGACGCGCGGGTTCCAAACCACCGTCGTTGATACGGTAGGCGAGCCAAGGTCAACGCGCGCTGGTCGCTCGACTTCGTCCATTACCAGCTCGCCCAGGGCCGACGCTTCCGCATCCTTTGTCGATGCCGTCACGCGCGAATTCCTGGCGGCAATCCCAGACACTTCGATCTCGGGCAAACGGGTTGAGCGCGAGCTGACAATGTTCATCGGCTCGCGCGGCAAGCTACAGATAATCGTTTCGACAACGGCACCGAGTTCACCTCGAACGCGATGCCGGGCCGGGCAAAGGACCAGGGTTTGGACTGGCATTCCATCGCGCCAGGGAGACCGATGCAGAACGGCTTCATCGAGTCCTTCAACGGTCGGATGCGCCACGAACTTCTCAAAGAAAGCCTGTTTATCGGCCTCGATCACGCACGCCAGTCAACGACTACAACACCGCCAGGCCGCACTCCTCGCTCGGCTACAAAACGATGCGGCGTACGCTGGTACCATTACCGCGCCGAAAGGTGTAATATTCGTCGAGGCTCTAATCGCCGCTGGATGAAAATCAGTAGCAGGTCAGTGGCGCATAATTTTTAGAAAGAAAGTTCTGGCTCATCTAGTTTGAAGTATCAGACTGCGGTTGGACTGAGGCCGCGCGGTGTAGGATTTCTCTCTTGCGCGATCAGGCCCTTCTGCCTGACAAGTGTTGAGAGAGCGGCTTGGAACGTCGGAACATTTCCGGATTGGTTGGAATTGTCAGGATGCGATTGCGTACGGATGCTCAGCTAGTTGGCCCAGCAGGGAAATTGGCCTGCACCCGGTTTCGTTGACACCCGCCTAAGCTAATCCCGCCTGCCGTTCGAACTCCATCGGGCTCATATAGCCGATCGTAGAGTGCCGGCGTTTGGGATTGTAGAAGCGCTCAATGTAGTCGAACACATCAGCTCTGGCCTCGTCTCTGTGTTCGGTACATTTTGCGCGCTGTCCGTTCGGTCTTGAGCGACGAGAAGAAGCTCTCCATCGCCGCATTGTCCCAGACATTGCCCGAGCGGCTCATCGAGCAGACCACGCCGTGATCGGCCATCAGCCGCTGGAACTGTTCGCTGCTGTATTGGCTGCCGCGATCGGAGTGATGCAGCAGCGCATCGGGCTTGCCGCGCCGCCAGATCGCCATCACCAGAGCGTCGGTGACGAGTTGTGCCGTCATCCCGGCGCTCATCGACCAGCCGACCACGCGCCGTGAGAACAGATCGATGACGGCTGCCACGTAGAGCCATCCTTCCGCGGTCCAGACATAGGTGAAGTCCGCGATCCATTTGCGGTTGGGTGCAGGCGCTTCGAAGCCGCGGTCGAGCACGTTCGGAGCGACGGCGCCCGCCTGCCGATCACCCAGGTCGGGCGGCAGACGACGCCGTCGCGGGCCGTGCTTTGAGGGCCTGCAGCCGCATCAATCGCTCGATCCGGTGCAGTCCGCATGAACACGCCTTCGGCGGCAAGGTCCTGCCACACCCGCCTGGCGCCGTAGGTTCGGTCGCTGCCAAGGAAGCTCGCGCGAACCTTGGCGCCGAGCTCTTCATCGCTGCGGCTGCGCTGACTGCGCGGCCGTGTCAGCCAGGCATAGAAGCCACCCCGCGAGACACCGAGCGCCTCGCACAACCATTCCGCCGGCCAGATCCCCCGGTGCTTCACAATGAAACCGAACTTCACGTCGATTCCTTCGCGAAGTAGGCCGCGGCTTTTTTTAGGATGTCTCGTTCGGCCTTCAGCTTGATGACTTCGCGCTTGAGCCGCGCGATCTCCAGCTGCTCAGGCTTCATCTGACCCTGGCCGGGGAAGGCATGCTGCGGATCGTCCGCAAACCACTTCACCCAACCGCGCAGCTGCGACTGATGCACACCCAGGTCTTGCTGCGGCCTGCGCATACGAAACGCCGCGCTCCTTGATCAGGCGCACAGCCTCAAGCTTGAACTCTCGCGTAAACTTCCGCCTCTCCATGACGCACCTCCGGTCCCATCAAAACACCTAACTCGGTGTCTTCGGAACCGGGTGCAGGCCAAATAGTTCTTTAGCGAGGTGCGGTTCTTCATTGAGCGTGAGGCAAAGTATCGCCGCAATCATTTCCATCGGACACTAGGATCCTCTTCGTGTCCAATGTATTCCTCCACTAAGAGCTTAGGGCCAGCCATGTGGTCGCCGTTTTTTGGGTCTGTGCGGTAGACCAGTCTCCAGTCACCCTCATATAGCTCCTTTGGATTGTTTGGTGCGCCAATCACCACGACTTCATCTAAACGGCCTTTGCCCCTCATCCCCTTGAGGATGTGCCTCACATTGTATCCACCACCTGAGAACCCGTACAACGCCTTGATGCCTGGATCACCTTTCAAAGCCTTAATTGCCGCTTTTGCCTGTTCGGAATTCGGACCAGTCTCCCCCGAAATATCCAGAACTTCCGGCTCGAAGCCACGCAGCCGTGCGTATTCCTTGGCTGAGTTCTCATCCAAGAGGTTAAGTATGCCTCTTAGGATCAGCATCTTGTTCATTTAGAAGTCTCCCATGTCTTGAAAGCTTGGGTCGTCCACCGGCACATTCTCCCGCCTCAAATGCCGCAAGGATGAATTGTCAATCCCTTATGCCCGTGAGGCCTTTATTTTTACCGCCGAGCTGGCCTGAACCCGGTTTGGATTGCATTCACCTAAGCTCTGATGTCCGTTGTCAACACGCGGGGCACACTGTCCCCTCCGCTCTCGCGAGCGTACCATTTCATCGCATACAGGTGGAGGCGGAGCGTGTGCGCACCCGCTCAATCGCCGATCGTGTATCCACCGAATTTAAATTGGCCATCAATACAAAAACTGCGAGGAGAGAAAGTCTTGCTCTCTCACAATTCCGTCAGCGAAAGCCCGCGCAATCTTTATTTCTGCGCGGTCGCTGACACCTTGAGATCATGGTTGGAATCCTGGGCCATAAGCTCGAATACAAATTTTCAACTCAGCGCTAGGTCTCTGCCCGCGGTTTCACTTGTTTTGCGACCGAGCTGATTGGGCCACAATCACCATGATCTTGCGGTCGTTCCGTTTTTTTGCGAGCATAAGCACTGTCCCTCTGGTTTGGCGCGTTGAATGGGGGGAGCAGAGGGTGGCAAGTTCGCGGGCAAGCCAACTGGCAGGTAAGGCGCTCGACTACCTGATCGGCGCCAACGGTTCGCTTCAGGGTGACGAAGTCCGCGTCACGGAGACGCCCTTTGGCGCTCCTCCCGCAATGCGCGGCGTGTCCATCGCGTACTGCAACCTCCGGCGCGAGGAAGGAGAACCGCCCGCGTACGGGCCCTATCTCGAACACGACGATATCTTCAGGGAATACGGCGAAGGACGACCCGACCCGAGCGGTGAAGGCTTCCGGAGCAACCTCATCGAGCAGTTAGACCACTGCAAGCGCCTCGGTCACACGCTAGTCGAACAGGACAATCCCGACTCGTTTCCGCTCTCCGCGGTACTGCTCGGCATCAACCTGGCGCAGGAGCGAGGACTCGGGGTCGTCGCCAAGAATCCCAAGCTGATCGGACGCGGCGCGGTCGAATACGTCCGGCATCCGAACGTATTCGGGATCATCGTGGAAAAAGGCGCCGGTAGCGCGGATGACCTTGATCAAATTCGGCGCACGGCCGGTAAGCCGGATCTGCCGGTGTGGTTCGTACATTTCGACGAAGGACGGACCGATGCCAAGGAGCGCAAAAAAGAAATTACCAAACGCGGCTACCGCAACATGGGCGTGACGTATTCGCCTCGCGGCGAATACGGATCGTCGGAGGATGTGTTGCAACCGCGCATCGCAGACACAGCGCCGCGTCCCGCGGCCTTAAAGGCAGGATCGAACATGGTTTGGAAAGGCGATGGCAGAGCGCGACTTGCGAAGAGCCTGATCACGCTGTTCGATCAGGTCGATGCACAATTCCCTGTCCGTGACCGGTCAAGTGACGGCACGCTTGGTGATCCCAGTCATCAAGCCAGGACATCGGACCATAACCCGGACGACGAACGCGTGGTGCGCGCGCTCGACATTTCGCACGATCCCGCCCACGGCGTCGATACTTACAGGATCGCCGAAACGCTGCGCGTTGGACGCGATCCGCGCATCAAGTATGTGATCAGCAACGGTCGTATCTTTTCGTCCGAGGTGACGCCGTGGCAGTGGCGGAAATACAACGGCAGCAATCCGCACGATATGCACGTGCACGTCAGCGTAAGTTCCAACGACAAGCTGGCGGACGATACGCGGCCTTGGGACATCACGGGCACTGGGACCGAAATCGTAGCGCAGGATCCGAAACTTAAGCTCGGTGACAGGGGCGACACCGTCAAGGACGCGCAGAAGTTGCTGCACATCGAAGTAAACGGCACGTTCGATCCCGCGATGGAGACTGCGGTCCGCGCCTATCAGGCTACCTTGGGCGGACTCGAAGTCGATGGCATCGTCGGCCCTTACACTTGGCGAGCGCTACGGGGCGAGCACCCCGTACAGTCTGCGACCAAAACTGCCGAGCTTTCGCCGCAGGCGATCAGCGCCATCTCGGCGCTCGCCGACGCTTCGGCGATCGCGCGTTATCGCTGGGATGATCGCGGCGGAGCGCCGGCAGGTTACATTAGGGGCATGGCCGTCACGTTTGCGCTTGTGTGTCTGAAGTGGAAGGCCGGAGAGTCCGCGGCTCGCGCCATGGCGGTGGCCAACACGGGTGACGACAGCAAGGATGCGCTGTCCTGGTACAACTCGAAGTTCCGTGCTCTCGGCATGAGCAACAATGTAGAGGGTCTCGATGCGCTGCGTCACCTGTTCGTGCTGCTGATGGGCCTCGGTATGCGCGAAAGCAGCGGCAACTGCTTTGAAGGACGCGACGCCTCGGCCAGCAATACCGCGAGCGACACTGCGGAAGCCGGATTGTTCCAGCAAAGCTACAACTCGTTCAAATCTAGCGCGGAACTCCCTCGATTGCTGGACGCCTACGAGGCCAATCCATCGTGGGGTTTCCAGAGCATCTTTCGCGCGGGCCTAACCGGAAAACCGACACCGCCCGTCGGCAGTGGCGAGGGCGCAGCCTTCCAGCGAATGTGCAAGCTATCGCCGTCGTTCTCGGTCGAGGCCGCGGCGATCGGATTGCGCACGTTGCGCTCGCACTGGGGACCGATCAACCGCAAGGAAGCCGAGATCCGCCCCGAAGCGGACGCGTTGCTGCAGCAGGTGCAGCAGGTCGTGGAGATCGCAACCGTGCCGGTGGCCCCGCCGGTCCCAACACCGGTACCGACGCCACCACCCGTTCCAACTCCGCCGCCAGTGGTGATACCGGCACCATCTCCCATCCCGACGCCGGTGGTAACACCACCCCCGCCTTCCGCTCCAACACCGCCACCGATCGTCGTACCGGCTCCGGCTCCGCCGGCGCCAACTCCTCCGCCGATGGCGCCTGTTCCCGACCCGTTAACGGCTGCTCTCCTTCAGGTAATTGCCATCCTGCTCCAGGAGCGATCGATGCAACCGCCGGCCGCACCAATGCCTGCGCCTGCTCCGGTGCCCGCGCCAGCCCCCATACCCGCACCCGTGCCAGTGCATCCGATCGATCAGTCCGCATTACTTCAGCAAGCGCTGCTTCTCCTTCGCACCATGAATCCGCAAGCCGCTCCGGGGACTGCGCTGACACCGGAACAGCAGCAAGCGGAGCAGTTACGCAAGCTGGTCGAGGCCGCCACCGCCGGCGGTGTCGCGGCACCCGCGAACAAGGAACCCAGAAGGGCAACGAGCTTGAGTTCCAGGAAGGCTCGGCCACGAAGGCGGAAGACGAGCGCGGGCAAGAAGGTCGGTAAGATCGCAGGCCGTAAGCGCAAGAAATAGCGGCATTGCGATTTTGCCGAGATCGGCCGCGCTGGCGATCAGGGAATGATCATCGATATCTGAAATCCGGGCCGGTCACTGTAAGCTCGACGTCAGCGGGCGCACGAATGGCAGTTTCGGTCGCCAGCGCGCGTCTGCTTTTTTGGTAAGGCGGACATACCGGAGTATTGGGCCTCGACTGAGCACGACGCGATTGACCCATTTCTGTCATCACCTGGCAAGATTTGCTGTGATGCACAACCAAGTGAGTATTCTGGATGGATCAACTACCTGCGTCGAGGCCCGTTCGACCGACGTTCTGGGGTAACCGACTGGCGATTGCATGACCTGCGCCGGACCGTGGTCACCGAAATGGCCAGGCTTGGTGTGCCGCCTCACGTTGCTGACAAAATTCTCAACCACCAGAGCGGTACGATCTCTGGGGTCGCGGCCGTATATCAGAAGCACGAATTTCTGACCGAGCGCAAAGATGCACTTGAGCGATGGAGCCAACACGTAAGCGACGCGGCCGTCGAGGCGACCAAGACCTAGCTTGGGGAAATGCTGAAGCCGTCGGTCATTTCGAACCGAGCAGACGGTGCGATGCACCGAAATCAGCCGCAATTGATATGGTCGCGAGGAGCCAAATTGGAAACGAGCAGCCGATCAAGTGCGCCAGACCGCTTAGCGGCTTGTTGACCGGACGGCAGGATGCCGACGTGCTACCGTTTGCTAGCCTAAACTCTGGGGTGACGTGCCGCCTATGTTGCTCGCACGCATTGCATGGTGATCGAATGACGACACGCCGAAAGTTCGTCTCCCTGCTCGGCGGTGCGATTGCGGCATGGCCTGCGACGACGCGAGGGCAGCAATCCGAACGAGTGCGGCGCGTTGGCATACTGATGGGCAGCGCGGTTGCGAACACAACGGAATCTCAAGCCAGTTTGGAGGCGTTTCTTCAGGCGCTGGCCCAATTGGGCTGGACCGAGGGCCGCAACTTGCAAATCGATCCTTTCTCGGCTGTTGGAAATCCCGACAATGTCAGTGAATACGCGGCGGAATTGGCCACGCTTGCGCCGGCATTGGCCGCGCTCGCGCCGGACGTCATCCTGACCAATGGCACCAGGACCATGGAAGCGATGGTGCGGGCAACGCGCAACGTGCCCATTGTGTTCGTAAATGTTACTGACCCGTCCAGCGCCGGATTCGTCGATGGCTCGGCGCGGCCTGGCGGCAATGCCACCGGTTTCACCAATTTCCAATACAGTATTGTCAATAAGTGGCTTCAACTGCTCAAAGAGATTGCGCCAAGCGTGACGCGAGTGGGAATTCTTCAGGACCCCGCCACAACCGCCGGGGGCGAACAGTGGGCTGCGATCCAAGCTGTGGCGCCTTCGTTCAAGGTGGAAGTCATTCCGGCTAATTTAGGCCGCGAACCCGAGATCGTTCGCGCCTTTGGGGCTTTCGCCCGCTCTTCGAATAGCGGTCTCATCGTGACGACGAGCACGCTTGCGACAGTTCATCGCAAGTTGATCATCACACTTGCGGCCCAGCACAAATTACCCGCGGTCTATTCGCGAAGATTGTTTGTCGCTGACGGGGGTCTGATCTCCTATGGAGCCGACCTGATCCACCAGTATCGACTTGCGGCAGGCTACGTCGATCGCATCCTAAAGGGTGAAAAGCCTGCCGACCTTCCATTACAGCAGCCAACGAAGTTCGACCTGGTGATCAATTTCAAGACCGCCAAAGACGTTTGGCCTTGAAGTGCCCCCAACACTGATCACCCGCGCCGACGAAGTGATCGATTAGCCGCGATGCAATATGGCATCAGGACATGGCCGCCACCGTTGATGCTAGGGCAGCAAGTCTCAGAAGGTTCCCTCAGGACAAAGGCATCAAGAAGTTGGTTTTATTGGTGTTCGGTCTCCCGAAACGGACAAGAATTGCATCCGTCACTTTGGACCCAAGAGCAGTCATAAAGGGGTGGGTTGGATTGATCATGCTTCGATCGCCATAATCGCATTATCGGTCATACCGCGTCACGCCGGTGTGACAGCTGTGATAAAGCTAGTTGCGAACCGCCGTCAGACCGCCGGACTTCAAAAAAGGAAGAGAGCGGGATGGCCTTGTATTTCGAAGAACTCGATTATCGGCCGACGCCGATCGGCGCCGTGAGCCTACGTCGCCGCCACGAATTGTCACTGGGAGTTGATGTCTTCGAGATCAAACTCGGCGACGAATATTTGATGTCTAGCCAGTTCACGGCGTCGGAAATCGCGCTGGCACGGCTGGGGTTGGCGGAATTTTCTGGGGCCGGTTTGGATGTTGTCGTGGGCGGCCTTGGCCTTGGATACACCGCTCAAGCGGTACTAGAGCATGAGGCGGTCAAATCTCTCGTCATTGTCGAGGCGCTGGGTGCGGTCATCGACTGGCATGAAAAGGGCGTGTTGCCGCTCGGGCCCGCACTTACGGCAGATCCGCGGAGCAGGTTCGTTCTCGGCGACTTTTTTGCGCTGGCGGCCTCAAAGGAGGGCTTTGATCCGGATGCACCCGCTCGACGGTTTCATGCCATTCTGGTCGACATCGATCATTCGCCAAAATTCCTCCTTGATCCGAAGAACGCTGCATTTTATCAGCCGACGGGGCTGAAGGAGCTCGCCGCACACCTTCTTCCCTCTGGCGTCTTCGGGCTTTGGTCTAACGACCTTCCGGACGAGGCGTTCACAGAGCGGCTTACCGCCGTCTTTGCCGAGGCTCGAGCCGAGCGCGTAACGTTTCACAATCCGCTTCAGAACCGAGAATTCACCCAAACCATTTACCTCGCGCGGACCGAAGCCGCGTCTGAACCGCGTGCATGGGGTAGCAGCCGCTTATTAGAAACATGACTTTCTGGCCCAAAAAACGACCTCTCGCTGCGCAACGAAATCCTGGCCGCGATTGAAGTAGGATCGCAAGGATCGCGTCACGACGCAATGCACGCGACCCTTGCAGCAGTTGAAGAAGGCATCCTGCCTGGTGGCGGGGTCGCCATGTTGCGCGCCGGTAAGGCGTTTAAGAAGGTGCGCACGCATAACGACGACCAGAGGACTGGTGTCGATATTGTGCGGAAGGCACTCTCATGGCCGGCTCGCCAGATCGCGATCAATACGGGCGAGGACGGCTCCATCATCGCAAGCAAGATCCTAGAAAAGGACCAATACGCGTTCGCTTCGTCGCTCAAACGGCGAATACGGGAACCTCGTGACCAAGGGCATCGTCCACGGCCCATCAGCGGCGCGGGGCTCACCACGTCATTTAAATCGCTGATCGGATTGCGATCTCCTGTACGCCCGACATGATTTCAGTCGGTGTCCTCGAAGCGGGGGAGCAACATGTGCTGCGGTACCGCTTGCAATCATTCGTGTGTTTCAAATCGAGGCTTTGACGAGCCCTGATTTTGTGAGTTCGTATTCGTAACGGTCACGCATTCTATTGATCCAGCCGAGCTCAACCGCCTTGTTCATCCCTCGCTGAAAATAAGCGTCTCTCACGTTGAAAAAATGAATACGTTGGAGTGTGCCGCCAGCGCCAACATGATGCTCCGAGAAAATACTCAATATTTGGCGCGCCACTTCTTCGTCAGAACGTACCTTGCCCATCTGGTCGCCGACCGGATTGTTCATCTCCATCTACACCTTTGTTGAAGCCGACGGTCCCGGGCTGCCAAACATTACCGCCGGCTCAAAATTCGTTTTGTCGCGGCGCGACCCGCCCTAAACGCCTCAAGTTCTGTTCCGTACAATTCAACAGACTCCTGCAGCCAATCTGGTCGCTCCGGGTGCGTAATGACGTATGCGTACCCTACCCGGGGTTTCCCTCTCGTGCGAACATTGAGCTGATATTTTTCCTTGTCCATCCTATCCCGGCTTCGAACTTCGCGAGCGTCTGGTCAACCTGGCGCCGGATGGCCTGTGACGAGCCGATGGAAAGCGCGATGTTCACCATCGGCTCGTACCGGCAACATGAGGCTTAGACATGTCACAGGCCTTTTATCGTACCTTAAGGCGACACGGCCTGCTCGCTAAATCGGCTGGCTTGTAGAACGACGGCGACGGCCAACGCGGTTATTAGCCCCCATCATGAGCGGACCTTGTCGGCTGCATCCGCGGCCGGGCGCGTGGGGACGGAGTTGACGCGATTTTACCTCGCCATTGTCGGCCGCGAGATCAATAGGGCTCCACACTTCACCGGTTTAGCTTCATTCTCGAGTGTCTCTACCAGATGCGGGTCGATCGAGCGGGCCTGCATGCCCAAGTCCGATTCTGGCCAATGCGGCCTTCGCTGACCATTCATTCGATCACCTCGTCGGCGCGCACCAGGATCGAGGGTGGTAGCGCGACATTGGTGCAGTCTTGAGATTTACTACAAGTTGAAATCGTGTCGGCCACTCCGATGAGCGACCGATAAACGCAAGAAGGTCATTTAACTTCCTATTTTGAATTGAAGCGGCATCGGCGCCCAACCGGATCTTCTGATCCGCTCTTTAGAAGTTGTGGCCAGGGACCGACTGTAGAGCACGCGATCAAAGACGAAATCGGGCTAAAAGCTCATGAATGTGACGCCAATTTCGTCGGCTGACGACATGGATGCTGAGAACGCAAATTCTGACAGTTTTTTCAGTCTCTCGGAAGCTGCCAATTTGCTGACGCAGGGGATGTGGGGTGGTGTTCACCGAGCTGCTCCAGTCCGAAGCATCAAACAGTTAGAACAAAAGCTTTCGGTTGGATTTGGACCGTGGCAAGAGCAGGCACAGCGCCGCATCAGAATTGCGGCCGTAACCGGCGAGCTGGCGATTTACGTGCTCGACGGTTCAAAGATCGCCGCCAAGGAACGCGATTTGTCTCTTTACTCAGGAGGCAAGCCCGCACCAGAGCCAGTGTCCCCAAGCGTTCTCAAGCGGATGATCACCTCACGAGGGGGTCTGCCCGATCGCCCTGCTCGCACCTCAGTTCAGATGACGGACGGCAACCTGAGGCTTTTGCGGCTGCTCACAAACGGCGTCCTTGTGGTCCGTAAGACCGATTTTAACTCCTGGTACCGATCGGAGCGCGCGAAAGGGAAATGGCCGTCTCAAAGCTCAAGGCTTCAACGGTCTACCGGACGTCCTCGAAAGCGATCTCCTGCGATCAAAAACGCGATCGAACGGCTCGTGCGCGATCAGGCGTGGAGCGCCAAAGACGGCATTCCGGCGCTGCGTCGTCTCCTCGTGCAAAACGGACGAGTTGGGGTGCCGAACGTCTCCACGCTCAGACACACGGTCGTGGAGTTGTTCGTCGAAACTGGCGACCTTGCTTTCCGTCGCCTCCGAAGGCCTCGATCGGCTCAACTGCCATCAAACAGAGCAAAAATTCATCCCGCGGAATGATGGCGTCGGGGCCGTTAAACAGCTGAGTTCATTATATTTTTATCGTCATCGCTATTCCGCCGTAGCGAGGGGGAGGTCCGCCCCTCGCCATCCTGATCCATTTGGCGGGCTCCTCATCCAACAGGAGCAAAGCCATGAACGCCCATCCAACCTCGAGAACCAGTGGCGCGGTCCTCGCACACCTGATGACCCCGAAAGAAGCGGCCCACTTCCTGCGCGTCAGCCTGTCCTGGCTCGCCAAGGCGCGGATGCGGGGCGACGGCCCGCCGTTCATCAAGATCGGCCGCGCCATCCGCTACGCCGAGGCAGCGTTGCTGCAGTGGATGAAGTCGCGGCAGCGGCTGTCGACCAGCGAACAGTAGTCATGGCTGGGCGGCCGATCGCAGAGCCAGCGGCGGTGCGAGTAAGGGTCAGCTTGTCCAAGTGCTCGTGCCGAACTGCGGAATGATCGTCTACTTCTGTACATCAATATCAATCGGTGGATACTAAGTAATAAGCGGGTTAGGAAGTGTTGTAGAAGTATATTCGCGCTATCTATTGTTGACGTATTCCTAAATTACACTATCATCTACTTTGGGGCATCCCGGTGCTCGTTGCGGCCCGAAGGAGCCGTCCCAATGACCGAGAAATAGACCGCTCTGGAGCCAAGCTTCGCGGATGCCATCGTGACGATCGCGCACGCGACCAACCTGTCCGAGCAAACGCGGCGGCACTGGCGCTCCTCGTTAGTGGGTATCGCCAAGGCGTTCGATCAGCCGATCGAGCTGATCCCTGCCCGCTATAGCGCCGTGCGCGCCCGCCTGGCTGTCAATCGGCGTTCAAATTTGACCCCGTATCGGCGTCCAATTTTGACCCCCTTGAGCGACGGGTTTTGGCGGGGGTTGGGGCGTGATCGTTATCGCAACTCTTGAAGCGCCAGCTGTCGTTTCCGGTCTCGACGATATCGCAGTGGTGGGTCAGTCGGTCGAGCAGAGCGGTCGTCATCTTGGCATCGCCGAATACACTCGGCCATTCCCCGAAGGCTAGGTTGGTGGTGACGATGATTGAGGTGCGTTCGTAGAGGCGGCTGACGAGGTGGAACAGGAGCTGGCCGCCGGATTGAGCGAAGGGCAGATAGCCGAGTTCATCGAGGACGATGAAGTCCATGCGGGTTAGGTGATCGGCGAGCCGACCCTGCCGTCCATTGCGGGTCTCGGTCTCTTCAAGCGGCAATACGTCTAGCGCAACCTCGTCTGCCCACTCGCTCCAATCCGAAAAGCGAGACGTAATTAAAACCTTAGCTTTAGCGGGCGGGAACAGATCAGCGATGTCTTCGGGACTCGTAGCGTTATCATAGATCAGTAGCCAACTCGATTTTTGATTGCTGAGATGATGCAATGCCGCTCTTGCAGCTATTTCCAGATCTTGCTCTACAATCGGAGCGCCCAAGACGACCATTAGCGCCGCAAGGCTACTCAATAACCCAAGCCGCGTTCCAGCGGGGCACCAACACACGCCTGCATACAAGCGTCTGGAGCGGTAGGCGTACTCTATTGCAGCGTCGTCTTGCCCACCCCACCGAGCCCGGGCACAGCGGCGCGCCCGACCGCCTGGGTTACTGCGGCTGACTTGGCCTGGGTCAAAATGGCGTCGAGGCGGTCAAGCTCCTTAGAACGACCAGTAAAAATCGGAAGCCGTGGGGGCACTCCGAGGAATGGCATTACGGACGGCGCGTCTCGAATGTTGTCACGCTCGCTTACTACGCGCGTAGAGTCATTTGAGTTCATCCGCACACAGAATATTCGAACGGGATATGCGATGTTTTTCAGCTGGTGCGCGCCTTTATCCTCAAACGATATCTCCAGTCTGCCGCGCACGTCTTCTTGAACTCGCTCCGAGACACAAATCCCACCTGGATCCGCCAGGGACTCCAAACGGGCTGCGATGTTAACCCCCACCCCCCACAAATCATCGCCGTCAATGACAATGTCGCCGACATTGATGCCCATACGAAACTCGATCCGTCTCTCCTTCGGTAGTTCAGCATTCCGTTCCGCCATAGCGCACTGGACCTCAACAGCATAGCGTACCGCGGCAATCGCGCTGGTGAACTGAAGTAGCAGCCCGTCACCGGTAATCCTGACGACTTGGCCGCCGTATTCTGCTACTTTGGGTTCGAGGAGTTCGCGCCAATGCGCTTTCCACCGCGCAAGCGTCCCTTCCTCGTCGGCGCCGACGAGCCGGCTGTACCCTGCCACGTCGGCTGCGATTATCGCCGCGAGCCGCCTTTTTGCTTCCTGTTCGGCTGCCAAGACGCAACTCCCTAGCGCCTGAGCCATTAGTATAGCAGCGATTTCCGGTATGTTACCTGCTCCGCAACACGAGAATTCCAGTGGTTTTCTTGTCACCGGTCGATCCGGTTGCTCTGGGGGAGCGCGGCGGAGGCTACCCGAGCTTGAAATGGTCGCAGTATAATTTCATCGGCTGGCTCACTCGACCATGACCGCTGCAGTGTTGGTACGACTTCCTTCAGCAGCTCGATGCGTTTCCCGACCAAGAGGTCCCACCAAGCAGCCAGAACCCTGTGAAGCTACCGGCAGGCCGCGCGATGGACTTCGGCCCATTGGTAGAAATAACCCGGAAGAAACTTATGCCTCTGCCGGGACAAGGTCGGCGCTCGCCCCTTGCGACCAACTTGGCGACGTCTCGCGCACCGGTCGATGAATAGCTAAGTCACTGACTGAAACTGCGGCCCCTCAAGGTGAAGTTGGCGACAGGCCGCTGTGCGCCCAGCGATAAGTCGGGCAGGACTATCAACTCTCGCTTTCCGCCGAATTCTCGCTATCGCAGCCGGAACGGCGGTCATGACGCGGCCGACGGCCCACAGCGAGATGTGCATGCTGGTGGACTCGATGACGGCCCCTCGTGGCATGCACAGTCCACAGGCCTGAAAGCCTTCGGTCACAGCGGGAATGATGCGAAGGAGGTGCTTTGGGCGGATCGGCCGGCTGCACCGTGAGAATCGGATCATTTGCGAAAAAGGATTCCCCTACTAATGTCGTCACCGCCGTCATCACTGTCCGGGAAAAACACCATGCGGCTCGTCGGCACAGCAATCGCGCTCGTGGTGGCCGTCGCCACTGTTGTCGTGACATCGCCACTCGCCGCGCAGCAGTGGCCGGCGCGGACAATTCGTGTGGTGACTGGCACGCCCGCGGGCGGCAGCCCGGATTTCGTCAGCCGGCTGCTTGCCGACAAGCTCATGGAGCGGCTCGGCCAGGCGATCGTGGTGGAGAATGCCACCACTTCCGGGACCGCGGCCTGGGGCGGCGTCGCAAAGTCGTCTCCGGACGGTCACGTGATCAGCATGCTCACCGGGGCATTCTCGGCGCGGGCCGCGGTCGCCAAGTCGCTGCCGTACGACTCTCTCAAGGACTTCACCTTCATCACCATGGTTTCCGGTTACCCGATGGTGATCGCGACCGCCCCCACATCACCGATCAAGTCGTTTGCCGATCTGGTGGCGCGCGGCAAATCCGGCGCACTGACCTTCGGCATGAACCTGCCGGGCAGCGTGCATCATCTGACCGGCGAGTTGATCAACGTCGAGGCCGGCATCGCCATGCAGGGCATTCCGTACCGCGGCAATTCGCAAATCCTCCAAGACCTGCTCGGCGGCCGGCTCGATCTGATGATCGAGACCGGCACGATCGCGCTCGGCCAGATCAGGAGCGGAGTCCTGCGCGGGCTCGCGGTCACCTCACGCGAGCGTTTCGCATTGCAGCCCGACATCCCTTCAGTCTCCGAGACGCTCCCGGGCTTCGAGGTCATCTCATGGCTGGGACTGGCGGCGCCAGCGGGCGTGCCACGGCCGATCGTCGATCGGCTGAACCGCGAAGTGGGCGAAATCCTCGGGCTCCCGGACATCCGCGAGAAACTCGCAGGCGTCGGCAACGTCCCGATGCCCACTTCGCCCGAGGACATGCGGGCCTACATCGAGCGCGATATCGTGCGCTGGAACCGGGTGGTCGAACTGAAGAAGTTGGAGCGCTTCTAGGCGTGTCATTGGAGCCCGGCAGCGCGCAAGTATTGCAGGTCGACGAAGCGCTCCGGCGACGGCAGCGGCGCCTTGAGAACGCCGGCGTCTCCCATCATGGCAATCACCTGGGCCAACCCGGCGAGGTCGATCTCGCCCTGCTTCGGCAAGACGCCGCGGTCGGGCTCGAGAAACAACGCCATCGTCTCGCGCGCGATGTCCTCCGAAACGCCGACGGTGCTGACGATGGTCCGGACCACGCTGTCACGGTTGTTCGGATCGCGGATGAAGCGGAAGGCATTGGCAAGTCCCCGGACATAGCGAACCATGGCATCCTTGTTGGCTTCAGCGAACGAGCGCCGTACCGCAGTGACGGTGTAAAGCAGTTCCGGTACTGCCTCGGTCGAAAGACCGAGCATCCGATAACCCTGCTGCACCGCCTGCAGATCCTGCGGCTGTCCGAGCACCACCGCATCGCATTCGCCGCGCCGCAGGCACGACCATCGTCCGGAGGTGCCCTCGATGACGCGGGCTGCGAATTCGCCGCGCTTCAGCCCATGCATTGCCAACAGCTTGCGGATGGACAACGTGATCGTGCCGGTCTCGTCCGCAAGCCCGAGCAGCCGGCCCTTGAGGTCGGCGTAAGACTTGATCTCGGGTTTCGCGATCAGGCTGTAGATCGGATTGTTGAATTCGGACGCCAGTGCGACCGCGTCGGAACCCTTCAGCGCCGCGCGGATCAGGAATGGCGTGGCGACGTGCGTGAGATCGACGCTGTCGTTATGCAGCGCGTCGATTTGCCGGTCCGCGCCGCCCGGAATTGGAATCAGAAACTTGACGTTGAGGCCTTCCCGAATGAAGAAGCCTTCGCGCTCCGCGACCACAAGTGGCAGCGCGAAGATGCTGCGGGTGGCGGAGAACGCCTGGCCATAGCGCAACGTCACCGGCTCCGCGGACGCCGGCTGTGCAGCGCAAAGCATCACCGCGATCGTCAGCGCCAGCGCGGTCCTCAAGGGGGTGCCGACTGCGCCCATGACGGCGGCTCAATGCGGCGTCGCGACCGGCAGCCCGAACTTGGCGCGTACCCGGTCGGCATTCGCCGGATCGGCGCGCACCACCACAGCTAGGCGGCCGTCCGAGCCCATGTCCCTGGAGATCACTTCGGTATGACGATGCAGCCAGCTCAGGCCCGCGCCGTCCGCCGGGTCGAGCGACAGGTCGATCATGATGCGCCCGGCAGCGAGCCGCGCCTCGATCTCTCCGGTGAGACGATCCAGCCCCTCGCCGGTCAGCGCCGACACCAGCACCGGCCGGCGCTCAGGCGGCTGCCGCTCGGCAAGATTTTGCAACCGCTCGCGGCCGGCCACGTCTAGCCGGTCGATCTTGTTCCAGACCTCGATCATGCGGCGGCCCTCGCCCAGTTCGATCCCGAGCTGCCGCAACACCTCCTCGACGTCGTGGGATTGCGCCTCGGTGTCCTCGTGCGACACGTCCCGCACGTGGAGGATCACATCTGCTTCGATCACCTCTTCGAGCGTCGCGCGAAAAGCCGCCACCAGCATGGTCGGCAGGTCGGAGATAAAACCGACCGTATCCGACAAGATGATGCGCAGCCCGCGCGGCAGATCGACCGCCCGCAGCGTCGGGTCGAGCGTCGCGAACAGCATGTCGGCGGACAGTACGCTCGACCGCGTCATCCGATTGAACAGCGTCGACTTGCCCGCGTTGGTGTATCCGACCAGCGCCACGATCGGATACGGCACGCGCTTCCGGCTCGCACGGTGAAGCTTGCGCGTGCGCTTGACCTTGTCCAGCTCAGTCTCGAGGCGCGCGATCCGTTCCTCGATCAGCCGGCGATCGGTTTCGAGCTGGCTTTCGCCCGGCCCCCCCAGAAAGCCAAAGCCGCCGCGCTGGCGCTCGAGATGGGTCCAGGAACGGACCAGCCGGCTCTTCTGGTAGGTGAGGTGCGCCAGTTCGACCTGCAGGGCGCCCTCGCGGGTGCGAGCACGCCGGCCGAAAATCTCGAGAATGAGCCCGGTTCGGTCGACGACCTTGGCGCCCCAGGCCTTTTCGAGGTTGCGCTGCTGCACCGGCGACAGCGGGCAATCCATCACGACGATGCCCGCTTCATCGCTTTTGACGAGGCCGGCGATCTCCTCGACTTTGCCCTTGCCGAGGTAGGTGGCCGGCCGGATTTCGCCGATCGGAACGATCCCGGAATTGACGACGCTCAGGTCGATGGCGCGGGCAAGGCCGACGGCCTCCTCGAGCTTGGCCGCCGGCGTGCGGGACGTCTCCGGACCGCGCACGGCGCCGCCCTTCGCCATCCGTCCGCGCATATGCGGTTCGATGACGATCGCACGGCCAGTCTCCGAGCCCTGTTGTGGACTCAGCCGGTCGGAGGATTTTTCAAGCCAACGGGGTTCCAACTAGCCTTTGTCCCCGCCGGGGGGCTCCTCGGCCCCTTCAAACAACTGGATCGGATGACCTGGCATGATGGTCGAGATGGCATGTTTGTACACCAGTTGCGAGTGGCCATCACGACGCAGCAACACGCAGAAATTATCGAACCAGGTCACTACGCCTTGCAGCTTCACTCCATTCACCAGGAAGATCGTGAGAGGAGTCTTGTTCTTGCGCACATGGTTGAGGAAGGTGTCTTGGAGATTTTGTGTGCGTTCAGCCGCCATTGTCGTTGTTCCGCTTTTTTCGCTCGCGGGCGGCTGCGAGCTTATTGCCAAGTCACTCCCGCCCCTCGTTATTGCCGTTTGATCCCGAGAACTTGGATTTTGGCATTACAAGCCACGGCTATTCCTTGTGCAAGCACAAGTTGGGGGCATCCGCGGCGTTTAAGCGGTCGGAATCAGCTCGGTCGACGGTCCCTCCCTGGGGCGCCGATTGCCTGCTTCCAGTACCGCCAGGGGCAGTTCGACTTGGCGGCCGGAGCCGGCCCGCTCCATCGAAACCGCAGCGCCACGATTCAGGAGAACTCGGCGTGACGATGGAAGTCGCGCCGCAAGGCGCCGGCGATGAGGCCGGGCGCGCCATTGCCCACGGGCCGCCCATCGATGCGAACCACCGGCATGACAATCAGGCTGGCGGACGTCACGAACGCCTCGCGTGCCGAATAGGCCTCCTCGACGGTGAACGGCCGTTCCACCAGCTTGAGGCCTTGCGCCTTGATCACGTCGAGCAGGACGGTGCGGGTGATGCCGCGCAAAATGCCCTGATCGACCGGCCGGGTGACCACCTCGCCGTCCCGGGTCACGATCCAGGCATTGGTCGAGGACCCTTCGGTCACACGACCGGAGCGATCCACGAACCAAGCCTCCTTGGCCCCCTGCTCCCGGGCCGCCTGCTTGGCAAGGACATTGGGCAGCAGCGAAACCGACTTGATATCGACCCGCTCCCAACGGTTGTCCGGCACCGTGATGATGGCGATGCCGTCCGCGGCCGATTTCTCGTTGCCGGCAAAATCAATGGTCCGTGCCGTCACCACGATACTCGGCGGCGTGCCCGCGGGGGGAAACGCATGGTCGCGGCGTGCGACGCCGCGCGTGACCTGCAGATAGACGATGCCGTTGTTCACCCGGTTCCGGCGAACGGTTTCGCGCATCACCGCGCCGAGCGCGGCGAGTGACATCGGCATGGCAATGCGCAGTTCGTCGAGCGAGCGCGCCAGCCGTGTCATGTGCAGCCGCTCGTCGACCAGACGGCCTTCCCTCACCTCGCAGACTTCGTAGACCCCATCGGAGAACTGATAGCCGCGGTCCTCGATGTGGACGGTCGCCACATGCCGGGGCATATAGCGGCCGTTCACGTAAGCGATGCGCGACATCAATCGATCCCGAGCGCCTTGAGCTTGCGGTGCAGCGCGGAGCGTTCCATCCCGACGAACTCGGCGGTGCGGGAAATATTGCCGCCGAACCGGCTGATCTGCGCCACCAGGTACTCGCGCTCGAACACTTCGCGCGCATCGCGCAGCGGCAGCCCCATCAGATGTTCCCCGCCGTCGCCGCCCGGCATCGAAGGCACCATCGAGCCTACATCCGGCGGCAGCATGTCGGCGTTGATGACAGCATCCGGATCGCCGCCGGCGAGGATCATCAGCCGTTCCACGTTGTTGCGAAGTTGCCGCACATTCCCCGGCCAGTCATGCGACTGCAGCACGGCCATTGCGTCTTCGCCGATGATGCGCTTGGGCAGTCCGGTCGCCGACGATATCTGCTCCATGAAGTACTGCACCAGATTTGGGATGTCTTCGCGCCGCTCCGCCAGCGGCGGCACCCGGATCGGAACGACCGACAGACGGTGATACAAATCTTCCCGGAACTTGCCGGCAGCAATCTCGGCTTCGATGTTTCGCCCCGTCGACGAGATGATGCGAACGTCGACCTGCACTTTGCCGGTGCCGCCCACGCGCTGGAAGCTTTGCTCGACCAGGACCCGCAGAATCTTGTTCTGG
Organism: uncultured Alphaproteobacteria bacterium; assembly: GCA_963807865.1. Taxonomy (GTDB): domain Bacteria; phylum Pseudomonadota; class Alphaproteobacteria; order Rhizobiales; family Xanthobacteraceae; genus VAZQ01. Next base: position 390,830 of record CAWEDK010000039.1, read on the forward strand.
GTCTCGCGCGGCATATCGGCGATCTCGTCGACGAACAGCGTGCCGCCATGCGCCTCCTCCAGAGCACCGACCTTGCGGGCCTCGCCCTCTGCCGGCTTCTCCACGCCGAACAGTTCGAGTTCCATGCGCTCGGGCATCATCGCCGCGGCGTTAATGACGATGAATGGGCCGTTGGCGCGCGCCGAATGAGTGTGGATGGTGCGCGCGACGAGTTCCTTGCCGGCACCGGAAGGTCCGACGATCAGAATGCGGCTGTTGGTCGGCGCCACTCGCTCGGCGGTCTGCCGCAACTGGTTCATCGACGGCGACTTGCCGACAAGCTGCGAGGGTGAGAACTGCTTGAGCGCCTTGACCTCGCGCTTGAGGCGAGAGGTCTCGAGCGCGCGCTGCGCCACGAGCACCAGCCGATCGGCTTTGAACGGCTTCTCGATGAAGTCATAGGCGCCCTGCTTGATGGCAGAGACCGCAGTCTCGATATTGCCGTGGCCGGATATCATCACCACCGGCATTTCAGGATGCTGCTGTTTGACCGCATCGAGCAGTTGCAGACCGTCAAGACGGCTGCCCTGTAGCCAGATGTCGAGAAAAACCAGATTTGGTCGGCGGCTTGCGATATGCGCCAGCGCGTCATCGCTATCGCGCGCGGTCCGCGCACCGAAGCCTTCGTCCTGCAGAATGCCAGAGACCAACTCTCGAATGTCCGCCTCGTCGTCAACAATCAGAATATCATCGGCCATGTTACGCACCGGTTGCCAGTTTGGGGGTCACAGTTTCACGCGCCGGCTCCGCTGAGGGTAAGCCGGTCATCACCGCCGAGAAACGTAGGCGCATCCATGCGCCTCGCTGCCCGGGGTATTTCTCCGCCGCGTCGCTGAGTTCGATCCGGCCGCCGTGGTCCTCGAGAATCCTGCCGACGATCGCAAGGCCCAGTCCCGTCCCTTTTTCCCGCGTCGTCACGTAGGGTTCAAGCAGCCGGCTACGGTTCTCCTTCGGCAGACCAATTCCATTGTCGACCACGTCGATCACGATGTCGTCGCCGTCGCGCTCGGCGGAAACGCGGATAAGCCCGCGCCCAAGCTCACCCGGTGGCACGGCGCCGATAGCTTCGGTAGCGTTTTTGATGATGTTGGTCAGGCCTTGAGAGATCAGACGGCGGTCGAACCGCGCCGGCATCGGATCCTCCGATATCTCGACTTCGATATCGATATCCGCATTGCCGACCCGCTGCAGGAACACGACTTGGCGAACGGTGTCGGCGACGTTGTCCGTTTCGATGACTGGCTTGGGCATCCGGGCAAAGCGCGAGAACTCGTCCACCATGCGTTTGATGTCGTCCACCTGGCGCACGATGGTATCGACACACTGGGTGAAGACCGTGGTGTCTTCCTTGATGCCCGGAAGGTATTTCCGGCGCAGACGCTCGGCCGAGAGCTGGATCGGCGTCAGCGGGTTCTTGATCTCGTGCGCGATGCGGCGCGCCACATCGGCCCACGCCGACGTACGCTGCGCGGTGACGAGCTCGGTTATATCGTCGAGCGTGACGACGTAGCCGTACTCGTATTCGGAACCCGACTGCTCGCTGGTCACTCGTACCGAAACATTGCGTTCCTTGCCGTTGCGATTGATCGTCACTTGCCCATGCACCAGCCGCTGCACACCGACCCGCGCGGTTGCGAAGATTTCGGCGAGTTCGGGTACGATCTCGGTGAGCAGGCGACCGAGTGCCTCTGTTTCCGAGCAGCCGATCAGCCGCTCGGCGGAACGGTTCAGGATGCTGATGCGGCTTTCGGCATCGACGCCGATCACGCCGGCGCTGGCGCTGGCGAGTACTGCCTCGGTGAACCGGCGGCGGCTGTCGATCAGGTCGCGGGCGCGCACGATGTCATCGCGTTGCGTACGCAATTCCTGCGTCATTTTGTTGAAAGTCTCGCCGAGCTGCGCAAGATCGCCTTCCGACCGCCGGGTCGGCACCTGCACATAAAGATTGCCGGTGGCGACGACCTGCGCCGCTCCGATCAGCCGGCGGATCGGCGCAACCAGGTAGTTGGCGAAGTTGAGCCCGATCCAAACCGCGGACAGCAGCACGATCAGCGATATCACGGTGTACATCAACCCGAACGCAATCTGTACACCGACACGGCGCGCTTCGAGATCGGCGTATTGGGCGACGCCCTCGCGAGTGGCGTTGAGCTGTGCGAGCACACGTGGGTCGAGCAACCGGGCGATATAGAGATACGTGTCCTGATAGCCGCGCAGTTTGATGATGGCGGCGACATAATTGGCATCGAGGAACATCGCGACTTGCGGCTCGGTGTCGTTGACCGAGGCGAGCACGTCAGCCGACGGTTTGCTGAAGATGTGATTGACCTGCGATTCGACCTGTTCGATCACATTCAGGTCCTTGTCGAGCAGCATGACTGCCGGCAACCCCCGGATCGATGCTTGCACGGCCAGGAACTGCCGGAACTGGTCGCGTGCCTGATCATACAGCGGCTTGGCGCGTGCCAGTTCGATCGCGGTCGCGATAGTATCGGCGCGTGCGAACTGCGCATGCTCGCGGACATAGGCATCCGCGACAATCAGCGAGTTCTCGATCAGCGAATGCGTCTGCTGAGAGAACAGGCGGTCGAGCCCGCGATCGAGCGTGACGCTGGCGACCACCGCGACTAGTATCGCAGGAGCGGCTGCGATGACCGAAAACAATGCCACGATTCGTACATGCAGGCGCGCCGCCGCTCGTCCGCGTCGCCGCGCCTGGAACACACGCCACATCTCGCGCCCGATCAGTCCGACGAGCAGCGCGACCGTGACTGCGTTGACGAGCAGAAGCGTGACGACGACCTGGTGGGTCGGGGCGATCGGTGTCAGCCCCGCGAGCACCATAAAGGTCGTCAGCGCCGACAAGAGCGCCAGGACGACGACGAAAACACCGATCGTGCGCACGATCCAGGGGGCTGGCGTCGTACTGGCTGCTGCGAATTCGGCTTGGCCGACTTGCGTCATCTGCTGAATGCGCCCAACCAACTACGCATGATGTGCGCACTCGCTGGACGACAACCCCCCTGCCACACTGATGCTTTTATACAACAATGTTGCCGGATTGCGACAATTCCGGGGCGGCAATATTTCTAGTGTGGCGGATCGGGATCAATCGGCCGGTCAGTTACCCCCGCGGAATACCTGGATTTCCAGGTCGCGGATCTTCTTGCGAAGCGTGTTGCGGTTGACCCCCAGGAGGTCTGCCGCGCGAATCTGGTTGCCGCGCGTCGCCGCCAAGGTCACGGACAGCAGCGGGTGTTCGATTTCCCGCAGCATCCGGTGATAGAGGCCAGGCGGAGGTAACTCGTCGCCGAAGCTGGCGAAATAGGCCGCGAGATGCCGCTCCACCGCCGCCGAAAGCCCCTCCTCGGAACGCTGTTCTTCGCCCCCTGCTGCCAAGGCGGGCTGCGACAATTCGCTGTCGATCACCGCGGCCGAGATCATTTCCTGCGGGTAGAGCGCCGCAAGCCGGCGGGCAAGATTCTCCAGTTCCCGTACATTCCCGGGCCAGCGATGACGCTTGAGCCGTTCGAGCGCCGCCGGTTCCAATTGCTTGGCGGCCAGGCCTTCGCGCTCAACCTGATGGAAGAAGTGGCGGATCAGGTCGGGCACGTCCTCGATGCGCTCCCGCAGCGGCGGCAATCGCAGCGGAACGACATTGAGACGGAAGAACAGGTCCTCACGGAACAGCCCCTGCTGAATGAGAATCCGCAGGTCCTTGTTGCTGGCCGCCACGATGCGGACATCGCTCTTGATCGGGGTCCGGCCGCCGACAGTGGTGTATTCGCCCTGCTGGAGCACACGCAGCAGCCGGGTCTGTGCCTCCATCGGCATGTCGCCGATTTCGTCGAGAAAGAGTGTGCCGCCTTCAGCCTGTTCGAAACGGCCGGAACTGCGGGTATTTGCGCCAGTGAATGCCCCCTTCTCGTGTCCGAACAGCTCGGATTCGATCAGGTCGCGCGGGATGGCGGCCATGTTGATGGCGACAAACGGACCGCTGCGACGCTTGCCATAGTCGTGCAGCGCACGCGCCACGAGCTCCTTGCCGGTGCCGGACTCTCCGGTGATCATGACCGTGAGATCGGTCTGCATGAGCCGGGCCAGCACGCGGTAGATCTCCTGCATCGCCGGCGAGCGGCCGACGAGCGGGATCGATTCGAAATCCTCCGGCTTGACCGCCGGCCGCGCGCGCTCCTTGGGCTCGGACAGCGCACGCCCGACGATGGCGATCAGCTCCTTGAGGTCGAACGGCTTCGGCAGATATTCGTAGGCGCCGCGCTCTGAAGCCCGAACCGCGGTCATGAACGTGTTCTGCGCGCTCATCACGATCACGGGCAGCTCCGGCCGAACCTTCTTGATGCGCGGCAGGAGGTCGAATGCGTTCTCGTCCGGCATCACCACGTCGGTGATGACCAGGTCACCGTCGCCCTGGCTGACCCAGCGCCACAGCGTCGCGGCGTTGCTGGTCGAGCGCACCTCGTAGCCGGCACGCGACAGAGCCTGGTTCAGCACGGTGCGGATCGCCGCATCATCATCCGCCACCAAGATATTTCCAGCTGGCATCGGCATCCTCGTCAGGTAGCGCCGCCCGGTTCAGCGTCGTTACCCAGGTAGATGGGCATCAGGATTCGGAAGATCGTTCGCCGCGATTGCAACTCGCATTCGATGATTCCACCGTGATCGCCGACGATCTTGGCGACCAGCGCGAGACCAAGTCCCGATCCGCTGGGCTTCGTCGTCACGAACGGCTCGAAGAGATGCGGCAGGAGGTCGTCCGGAACACCCGGACCGTTATCCTTCACGCAGAATTCAAGCGGCAGCGACACGCGGGTCTTTTGACCCGGCAAGGACAGCCGCACGCCCGGGCGGAACGCGGTCGAAAGTTCAATCTCGCCATCGGCGGCGTCCTCCCCGATCGCCTCGGCGGCGTTCTTCACCAGGTTGAGAAAGACCTGGATGAGTTGGTCGCGGTTGGCGAGGACTGGCGGCAGCGAGGGGTCGTATTCCTCGACGAACTTGATTTGGCGCCCGAAGCCAGACTGGGCGAGGCGCTTCACGTGCTCGAGGACGACATGAATATTCACCGACTCGCGTTCGACCGGGCGCTCGTCGGAGAAAACCTCCATACGGTCAACCAGCTTCACGATCCGATCGGTCTCATCGCAGATGAGCCGCGTCAACGATCGATCGTCATCGCCAACCGAATGCTCCAGCAATTGCGCCGCGCCACGAATGCCAGACAGCGGATTCTTGATCTCGTGCGCCAGCATCGCGGCGAGCGCGATTACCGAACGAGCCGCGCCTCGATGGGTCAACTGGCGGTCCATCTTGTCGGCAATGGTGCGCTCCTGCAGCATGATCACCAGGTGATCCGGCCGGTCCGACAGCGGCGCGACATGCAGATCGACCAGCCGTTCGCCGGGATTGCGCGGCGTCCCGAGATCGACCTTGTATTCGTTGACGGCCGCGCCGCGTGCCCTCGCCTGTTCGAGCAGGGCCAGCAACGGGCTGCCGAACGGGACAAGCTCACTCAGCGTATGCCGCCGCAACAACGGCAATGAAGCTTCGAAGAACGCCTCCGCAGCCGCATTCGCATTGGCGATGCGACCGTCTCCCGAAATCATGATCACCGGATGCGGCAACGCATCGAGCACGGCATCAGCGGTGCCTGAAGGAAGGATCGGCATGGGCTCGAGCCGATTCATGCCGCCGCTCTCCCGTTCCAGGCTAGCGACGCGAATGCCTCGGCAAGATGACGGCGGACCAGGGCGGGGTCATCGGCGGTCAGAACCTGACCGCGGTGCATCTTCAGGAGGTCGTTCGGCGCCATCGACGTTTCGGCGGCGGCATCGAGCGCCCAACCTAGATGTTTGCGCGCATGGCGACGACCGAGAGCAACCCCGTGGTGGCTGAGCATCTCGTCGTACAGTGCTTCGATCAGATCGAGTTGCACGGCGAGACTGGGGGCGGCTTCCCGCTGACGGCCGGCAAGCTGGCGGGCGATTTGTCCAGGAACCCAGGGCCTGCCCTGGGCCGCCCGGCCGACCATCACCGCGTCGGCTCCCGAAGCAGAGAGCGCGGCGACGGCATCGTCGTGGGTGCAGATGTCGCCGTTGACGACGACCGGAATTGCAACGCTTTGCTTGACGGCGCGCACCGCGGCCCAGTTTGCGCGACCCTTGTAGAACTGGCAGCGCGTCCGCCCGTGAACCGCGATGAGGCGGACACCTGCTTGCTCCGCCCGGCGGGCAAGCTCCGGCGCGTTGATCGAACGATCATCCCAACCAAGCCGCATTTTGAGCGTCACCGGGATCCCAACCGCGCCGACCGTCGCCTCGATCAGCGAAAGCGCGTGATCGAGGTCCCGCATCAGGGCGGACCCGGATTGGCCGCCAGTGACATGCCGTGCGGGGCAGCCCATGTTGATGTCCACGACATCGGCGCCAGCCCCTTCGGCAACCTTGGCGCCCTCCGCCATCCACCGCGCTTCACAACCGGCAAGCTGGACGACGTGACAGGCGATTCCGCCTCCCTCGGCGCGCCGGATCGCGTGTGGGTCTGCCTCCACCAGGTCTTGGCTGGCGGTCATCTCGGAAATGACGAGACCCGCCCCCAGCCGGGCCACGAGGCGACGGAACGGGGCGTCGCTGACTCCCGACATTGGCGCCAGAAAGACGTTGTTCGGCAAAGTCATATTGCCGATCATGACGTCCGTGCGAGGAAAAAGACCTTGTGCCAAAGCCACTTACTTATCCATGCCCATCAATTAGGCGGCGCTTTCTTGTGCATATAGTTTAACCAGTCGCCAAATTTGTGCAAGTGCTGCAGTGCAAAATCTGCGCCTCCTTTTGGCCGATCCAGGAATTTCATTTGCCGAAGGTATTCGACGGGCTAAAGCACCGCGTGGGCGAAATTTCGAGCCGGGGATTCATGCCAGGTCAAGTCGCAGCCATTGTGGTGGCAGCCGGCCGCGGATTGCGTGCCGGCGGCGATGTTCCAAAGCAATATCGCCGCATTTTTGGCGAGCCGGTGATCCTGCCGAGCATCGCGGCATTTCTCCGGCATGCGGAAATATCGCTGGTCCAGCCAGTGATTCATCCGGACGATGCCGCATTGTTCGCGGCCGCGACCAATGGCCTCGACTTGTGTCCGCCGGTGCCTGGCGGCTCGACGCGACAAGTCTCGGTCCGCGCCGGGCTGGAGGCGCTGGCCGCGATGGCCCCGGACGTGGTGCTGGTCCACGATGCGGCACGCCCGTTTGTCTCATCCGCGCTCATCACGCGTGCAATTCAAGCGGCGGCGGAAACTGGCGCCGCGATTCCGGCGGTTCCCGTGGCGGACACCGTCAAGACCGTGGACGCCGGCGGAACCGTTACCGGTACTCTCGACCGGGCCCGGTTGCGTCTCGTGCAGACACCGCAAGCCTTTGCATTCGAAGCTATATTGGATGCGCACCGGCGGGCCGCGGCGGCCGGCCGGGACGATTTCACCGATGATGCGGCGCTGGCCGAATGGGCCGGGATCAAGGTCGTCACCTTCGAGGGGGAAGCCGCCAACGTGAAACTCACCACCAACGAGGACTTCACCCGCGCCGAAGCCGCGAAACTCGCAGAGCTCGGCGACGTTCGCACCGGTTTCGGCTTCGACGTCCACCAGTTCGGCGATGGCGATCACGTCATGCTTGGCGGCGTTCGGGTGCCCTTCGGCCGCGGTCTGGCGGGACATTCCGACGCGGACGTGGTGCTTCACGCCCTCGTCGACGCGCTTCTGGGCGCCATTTCCGATGGCGATATCGGGGTCCACTTCCCTCCGAGCGATCCACAATGGCGGGGCGCCTCCTCAGACCGGTTCCTGGCGTTCGCGGTCGAGCTGGTGCGCGCCCGCGGCGGGCGGATATCACACCTCGACATCACCATCGTGTGCGAGGCCCCGCGCATCGGCCCGCACCGAGACGCCATGCGTGCGCGCATCGCCGAGATTGCCGGACTTCCGGTGTCACGCGTTGCGGTCAAAGCCACCACCAGCGAAAAGATGGGCTTCACCGGAAGGGGCGAAGGCATGGCGGCCTTCGCCAATGCCACGGTACGGCTTCCTTGGAGCCATGAATGATCAATCCGGCACTCACCGCCGCGGCACGCGCGCTGCTCGAGCTCTGCCGCGAGCGAAAGCTCAAGATCACAACGGCTGAGTCCTGCACCGGCGGACTTGTCGCGGCCACGCTGACCGACATTCCCGGTTCGTCCGACATCGTCGACCGGGCCTTCGTGACCTACAGCAACGCCGCCAAGCAGGCGATGCTCGGCGTGCCGCCAGCATTGCTCGAGCGCTTCGGCGCCGTCAGCCAGGAGACCGCGGAAGCCATGGCGCGCGGCGCGCTGGCGCACGCACCGGTCCAGCTGGCGGTGTCGATCACCGGCATAGCCGGGCCCGGCGGCGCTGTGCCGGGCAAGCCGGTCGGGCTCGTGCATTTCGCCGCCTGCTCCCGCACCCGACGCCTTGTTCATCAGGAACGGCAGTTCGGCGACATCGGACGCACTCAGGTGCGGGAAGCCTCGGTGGCAGTGGCGCTGGCCATGCTGCGCGATTTGGCCGCTGCCGAGTAGCGTACACTTTCGCCAGCGGCGGTTTGTGGCACAGCCCGCGACGAGGCGCCTTCTTGCGTCTGCAAGCCGGCGCCTCCAATGACTAGACGAGGCCGGTTCGCTATTCATCCCCGATCCAGCATTCGAGGAATGCCGGTCATGCGTTGCGAGAAATGGGATTGGGCAGCGATCTGCGGCAGTCTTGCAGACAACACAAAAAAGGGCGTAGGGATGAAGCAAAGCAACGAGCGGATTCTGACCACGCACGTCGGAAGCCTGCCCCGGCCGCCCGAACTGATCGACATCATGCGCGCCATCGGCCGCGGCGAGCCATACGATGCCCGGCGGCGGGATGAGTTGGTCAAGATTGCCGTTGCAGATGCGGCGGACCGGCAGGTCAAGGCCGGCGTCGATGTGGTCAACGACGGAGAGATGGGCAAGCCGGGCTTCATCAATTACGCCAACGACCGGCTCGGCGGCTTCGAGCGCGCGCCGGCGCACACCAAGTCGATGTGGTCGGGAACGCGCGAGACCCGAGCATTTCCGGAATTCTATCAGGCGGAAATCCAGACAATCGACAAGCGTCTGCGCATGCAGTGCGTCGGCCCGATTACCTACATCGGCCATGACCTCATGCAAGAGGACATCCGGATTCTAAAGTCCGCATTGGCTGGAAAACCTTACGAAGCGATTTTTGTCCCCTCGGTGTCGCCGTCGCTGCTGGCAAACTTCCAGCGCAACCTGTTCTACAAGACGGATGAAGAATATCTGTTCGCGATCGCTGATGCCCTTGGACAAGAATACAAGGCCATCGTCGACGCCGGTTGTCTGGTGCAGATCGACGATCCAGGACTGCTCTCCTACCACATGCGCAATCCCGAGCTGACGATGGCGGAATGGCGCAAATGGGCGGCCGTCCAGGTCGAGGCCCTCAATCACGCCTTGCGCGGAATACCGCCGGAGAAAGTGCGGCATCACACCTGCCACGGCATCAACATGGGCCCACGGGTTCATGAGATGGAATTCAAGGACCATGTCGATGTCGTGCTGCGCATCAATGCCGGCGGCTACTCGTTCGAGGCGGCCAATCCGCGTCATGAACACGAGTGGCGGGTCTGGGAAGAGGTCAAGCTACCTGAGGGAAAAGTGATTATTCCCGGCGTCGTGACGCAATCCTCGGTGCTGGTCGAACATCCCGTCCTGGTCGCCGACCGCATCGAGCGGTTCGCAAATATCGTCGGCCGCGAGAACGTCATCGCCAGCACCGACTGTGGATTTGCCAGCAGTGCGACCTCGACCGAAATCCATCCGACGGTGGTCTGGGCCAAGTTCGCCTCCCTGGTCGAAGGCGCGCGTCTCGCCAGCCAGCGGCTGTGGCGCGCACAGAAAGTTGCTTGAGGCCCTATCGTCATCCCAGCGATCGGGCATTAACAAAAGCCGGGAGGAAATTCGTGCAAGGCTGGATGTGCGGTCTATTGATGACCGGCGCGGTCATGACGGGCATGGCCGCGAAGGCCGACGTTTACCCCAGCAAACCCATCACCCTGATCGTGCCTTACGCTGCCGGAAGCGGCATGGATGCGATGTCGCGCATCATCGCGCAGGAACTCGGTGAGCGGCTGAAACAGACCCTGCTGATCGACAACAAGGCCGGCGCCAATGGCACGCTGGGGTCCGCGGCGCTCGTGCGCGCCGTACCCGATGGCTACACTCTGGGCATGGGCAATTCCGGCACGCACGCGTCCAGCCCCAATCTCATGAAGTCGGTACCGTACGATCCGGTAAAGAATTTTGCGCCGATCGGCCTGATCGGCAGCTTCATATTCATGCTGACGGTTCATTCCTCGGTGCCGGCGACATCGCTGCAGGAATTGATCGCATATTCCAAGACTAATCCGGGCAAGCTGTCATACGCGGTCGCCAACAGTGTCGGGCTCGCGGTGCTGGAGCTGCTCAAGTCGAAATTCGGCTTCAACGCCACCGCGGTACCCTACCGCAGCATGCCACAGGCGGTGACTGACCTGATCGCCGGGCGCGTCTCGATTCTGATCGTCGATCGGGGCCCTATCCTGCCGCATCTACAGGCCGACACTGTCAGGGCTTTGATGATGACGAAGGCCGAACGCAGCCGGTTGCAGCCCGAAGTGCCTTCGGCGCGCGAAGCCGGTACCGATATCAACATCAATTCGTGGGTAGGCATGTTCGCGCCTGCCGGCACGCCGAACGACATCATCGACAAGGTCAGCGCCGAACTGCGTAAGGTGGTCGACGATCCCAAGATACGAGATCGCCTTGTACCCGCCGGCTTCGAGACGAGAAGTGGCGGCCCGGACGATGTGGCAGAGTTGATCCGGTCGGATTTCGCAAACTGGAAAAAAATCGTCACCGAGGCCGGTATTGAGCCGCAATGAAACGACGGGTGCCGCCGTCGACAAGAGACATGGGAGAGTTCGCCGATGATGACGCTGTATTATTTTCCGGGCGCGTGTTCGATGGCTGCGCATATTGTCCTGGAGGAGAGCGGTGAAGCCTATACGCCTCAGCAGGTCGATTTCACCAAGGCCGAGCAGCGCACCGAAGCGTATCTCAAGATCAATCCGCTAGGTCGCGTGCCCGTGTTGCGGCTCGACAACGGCGAGGCCCTCGCGGAGAACACCGCCATCCTGCCCTACCTCGGCAAGCGGTTCGGGCTCTGGCCAGCCGACGCGCTGGCGGAAGCCAAGGCGCTCTCGCTCATCGGATTCTTTGCGGCCAGCGTGCATCCTGCGCATGCCCATGTCAGCCGGCCCGAGCGTTACACGGCGGACCAGTCGGCGTTTCCTGGCATCAAGGATGCCGGCCTCAAGACCTTCCACGGCTACCTGAAACAGATCGACGACAAGCTCGCCGGGCGGGAATGGCTCTCCGACCGTTACACCGTGCTCGATCCCTACGGCTTCGTGTTCTACACGTGGGGCGTACGTCGCGAACTGCCGATGGCGGAACTCAAGAACTAACCGCGTTCAAGGACCGCATGATGCAGCGTCCGGCGGTCCAGCGCGTAGTCGAACAGGAGAAGGTGAAGATGTGACGAAGAATCGACCGGACACGCGACGTTTCAATGCTGCGTTCCGGCGTTAACGATGGGCTGCGTATCGCGCTCGCTGCACAGCACGACCATCAGGTTGGAGACCAGCGCGGCGCGGCGATCGACGTCGAGCTCGACGAGCTTCTTCGTCGCCAGCATGTCGAGCGCCATCTCCACCATGCCGACCGCGCCCTCGACCAGGGCCTTGCGCGCCGCCACCACGGCCTGGGCCTGCTGCCGCCGCAGCATCGCGCCGGCGATCTCCGACGCGTAGGCGAGATGGGTGAAGCCGCATTCGTCGACGGTGATGCCGGCCACCTGCAGCCGGTTGATCAGCTCCGTCCGCAGTTCCGATTTCACCTGGTCGTTGTTGCCGCGCAGCGTCACCTCCTGGTGCTCGAAATCGTCGTAGGGATAGCGCGATCCGATGGTGCGCACCGCCGCCTCGATCTGCACCTTGACGAACGCCTTGTAGTCGTCGACGTCGAACAGCGCCTGCGCCGTGTCGGTCACGCGCCAGACCACCTGCGCCGCCATCTCGATCGGGTTGCCGCGCAGATCGTTGACCTTGATCGTCTCCGAAATGACGTTGTTGGCGCGGACCGAAAGCTTTGTCTTGCCCATCCACGGCCAGACCCAGCGCAGGCCGGTCGCGCGGTCGGTGCCGTTGTAGCTCCCGAACAGCGTGATCACCGCGGCCTGGTTGGGCTGCAGCATGTAGAATCCCTTGGCGATCAGGACGAGAAGCAACCCGCAGAGCCCCATGAGGAGGACCGAAAAGCCTGTCTTCGGTAGGGCGAAAACGAGGACGAGCCCGAAGCCCGCCACAACAAGCAAGACGAGGAGCATGAGATAGCCGCTTGAAGTCCGGGCTGCATTCTCCCGGCTTGCATTGAGCGACGGTAACGATGTGCTCATTCGACCCTCCGGTGATCGCGAAACAACGATCGCACTCGCCGCAGGCGCATGCGAGTCAAAATCTAGGTCATTCAAGTCCGGGCCGGCCGCTGCGCTACCGTACTGTGGTGGCTTGCGCCATCGAGATGCTACGCCCAGCCGAGCCGCTGCTCGATCGCGCGGCCCATCACCCAGTCCTTGTCCTGCTCCGACAGGAAGTCGAGCTCTCGGTGAAGTGCGTGATGCGCTGCTGGTAGGTGAACTTGCCGAAGCGGTCGATGGGCGTGATGTCGGTGCCCCAGAAGCAGCGGCGCGGGCCGAACGCCTCGAACACCCGCTTGAGATGCGGCTTCATGTCGGCGAACGGATAGGCCTGCTGACGAATAGGTCGGCGACGACGACACCTTGCATGCACATTCGGATACTTGGCGAGCTCGACCGTCTCGGCGATCGCCTCCGGCGATCTTGCCCTGCCTGCGCGGTGTCGACCGACACGCCATATGGTCGATGATGAAGACGAGATCGGGATTGCCGCTCGGCGATGCGGAGGAAGTCGCGCGGCGACGGCCCGGCGGCCAGGCAACATCACCGGCAAGGCCGGCTTTCTCGGCCGCCGGCCAGAACCAGTCGGCGGTGCCGTCGGTGAGCCAGGGCGCGAGCTGCATGCGGTTGAAGGTACCCGCACGCCAAGCATGCCGGGCTGCTCCTTCCAGGTCGGCGAGCAGATCGGCGATTTCGGATCGTCGCAGCCGCAGCCGGCCCATCACGGCGAAGCGTCCGGATCACTTCTTCGCCGCCTCCATCGCGTATTCGTTGCGATAGCCCGGCCAGGACGGCGGCACGATCACGACGCGGTCGACGCCGGCCTCGTCCATCATCGGCACGATCTTCTCGATCGTAAACGGCTCGGGCATTTGCGGCGGGCGGCCCGGCACCCAATGCCAGTCCGGCGTTTCCGCCTTCCACAAATGAATTTGCGCGTCGACGATCCGCCGACCTTGTCCGCTTTGCGCGGACGACGTCTCAGACGCCATGAGGCACCCGCTCCCTTCGTCGCCGCCGAGCCGTTATTCCGGCAGCGCCCCGAACGTGAAGACCGCGCCGATCCAGGCCGATGGCCGGGGAGCCAGCGTACTGAAATACTTCGTGTAAATCTCGATGATCTCGCCGCTGCGGAAGACCCGCGCCAGCCCGGTATTGACTGCGAGCCGGAAGGCCCAGTCGCCGCGCGGCAGCATGATGCCGAACGGCTCGAACGACAGATCGTCCGGCAGCAGCGTATAGTCGCGCATGTTGGCGGCCTGGGCGAGCGCCAGCAGGACCAGCTTATCTGTGGCGAAGCCGTCGATTGCGCCGCGCCCGAGCGCCGCTATTCCTTCCTCCCGGTCGGGGTAGTCGACCAGGGTCGCTTCGAATTTGCGCTGCTTGAGTTGGTCGCGGATGGCGTTGGCGTTGGTCGAGCCCGGCACCACCCCGATCTTGCGCCCCACCATGCTGTCGAAGTTGAACAGCCCCCTGCCCGCCTTGACCAGCATGCCGGTGCTCTCGGCATAGATCAGGTTTGAAAAGTCGACCATCTTCAGGCGCGATAACGAGATCGTGGTGGAGCCGCACTCCAGGTCGGCAGCGCCGCTGATGATCGACTTGAATCGGGTGCGGGTATCGACTTGCACCCACTTGATCGCCAGCGACGGCAGGTCAAGCTGACGCTCGATCGAGCGGGCAATCCGCTCGCACAATTCGATCGTATAGCCGATCGGCTTGCCCTGCGGATCGAGATAGGCGAATGGCCGCGAATCCGTCCGATAGGCGATCCGCAACGTCGCGGTCTCCTGCACGGTCTTCAATCGGCCTTCGAGTGATTGCGCAACGGCGGCATTCCCCGCCAGGGCCACGCCCATCAGCGCAACGATCAGACCCCACATGGCAGCAACTCCCACGACTTTCCCGCCCATTCCGCCCCGATCGGTCGCGGAAACCCCACGGAACGTCGTCTCCCACCGCGTTCTTCAGCGCGCTTTTTGTTTCATCGCACGCCGGAAGGAATTTGACTATCCCGGATGTTGTCGCAACCATGCGCGACGGGCATACGGCGCCTGCCCGACCACGGGAGGACGCCATGGATTGGGTCCCGGGTTCGGAACGTATCGTCACGGACGCTCACACCAACCCGGTCGAGGGCAGTGTGCGCTGGGCACCAGCCAAGTCGTTCTGGATCGGGACGATAACGTTTCTTGCGGTCGCGATCGGCCCGGCGCTGTTTACCTGGGATGCATTTGTCCTGTTTTTGCTCACCAGCGGGGTCACACTCTGCTTCGGGCACTCGGTCGGCATGCACCGGAAGCTCATCCACGGCAGCTTCGAGTGCCCGGTGTGGCTTGAGCGCGCCTGCGTTTATCTCGGCACCTTGGTCGGCATGGCCGGCCCGTACGGGATGATCCGGCTGCACGATTTCCGTGACTGGGCGCAGCGTCAGCCTGCCTGCCATGCGTATTCCCGCCATGGCGCCGGCTTTTGGCGCGACGCCTGGTGGCAGATGCACTGTCGGCTTGCGCTGAAGCATCCGCCCCACTTCCAGCTAGAGCAGCGGCTCGCGAGCGACCGGTTCTACACGTTCGTCGAGCGAACCTGGATGCTGCAGCAAGCTCCCTGGGCGCTATTGTTCTTCGCACTCGGCGGCTGGAGCTGGCTGGTTTGGGGAATTTGTGTGCGTGTGAGTGTATGCGTGACCGGCCACTGGCTGATAGGTCATTTCGCCCACCGACGCGGCGGCCAGACCTGGGTAATCGAGGGCGCTTCCGCGCAGGGCTACAACATCCCCCTCGTCGGCTTCATCAGCATGGGCGAAAGCTGGCACAACAATCACCACGCCTTCCCGAGTTCGGCCAAGCTGGGCCTGTTGCCGGGCCAGATCGATCTCGGCTGGTGGTTGATCAAATCCTTCGAACGCTTGGGTCTCGCCTGGCAGGTCAAGACGCCGGCCGATCTTCCGCAGCGGCCGGGATCGCGGTGCCTGGCCCCGGCCGATGGCCGCGATGCCGGCGCCCTCAAACTCGGCAGGCAGTGGCGATGACGTCTCCCTTCGCGTTTCGCGGACGCATCGGTCCGCTGCCCTATGCGCTCTGGTCGGCCGGCCTGTTCTTCAGCCAGCATCTGATCACACTCGGCCTTCTCAGGCTGCAGGGTTTTGCGCTCACTCCCGACGCCTGGTTCGCGTTCGTGCCTTTGCGGACGCTGGTCGTCCGGGCCGATCTACCAAGCCCGATCCTGCTCGCTGGCTTTGCCTATATGCTGATCGTGGCATGGGCGCTCGCGGCGCTTGCCTATCGGCGCGCCGCCGACGCCGACATCAGCGAATGGATCGCGGCGGCCGCCCTGGCGCCCTTCATCCAGGTTCCGGCGATTGCCTTTCTGAGCTTCCTGCCATCAACCGGATCGGCTGACAGGCCCCCACGCAGCGACGACGGCCAACTGCCGCTCGCCGGTCTTCGCCTACGGCATCCTCGCCTGCATCGGCGTCACGGTAGCGGCGGTCGCGCTCAGCACGCTGCTCTTCAGTGTATACGGCTTCGGCCTGTTCGTGATTTCGCCGTTCATCGTCGGCGCGATCACTGCCTATCTGGCGAACCTGCGAAGCGATATCGGCTTGAGAAATACCAATCTAGTGCTGGCCGCGGCGACTGCGATGGGCGCGATCGGCCTGGTCGCCGCCGCGCTCGAAGGCCTCATCTGCATCGTCCTGATCGCTCCGCTGGCGTTCGGCCTGGCAGTCCTCGGCGGCATGATGGGCCGCGCGATCGCGATCTCGGCGCAACGGCCCGCGCGCCAGATGTTGACTGGCTTTGCCGTCCTGCCGCTGATGTTTGCGATCGAAAGTGTGCTCCCTGCGGAAACCAGTTTCGAGACCCGCGAGAGCATCGCCGTTAACGCACCCCCGGAATCCGTCTGGGCCTCGCTGCTGCGAATGGACACGATCGAGGAGCCCCCGGCGCTACCGTTCCGGCTGGGGGTAGCGCATCCGATTCGCGGCGAAGTCCTGGGCGAGGGCGTAGGTGCGATGCGGCGCGGCGAGTTCTCGACCGGTATCGCGATCGAACGCGTCACCGAATGGGTACCGAACCGGACTCTCGGCATTCGTCGTCGAGCAGGATGTCCCCTCGATGCGCGAGCTCAGCCCCTATCACCACGTGCACGCACCGCATGCCACCGGCTATTTCCGGCACCGTATTCACCCGTTTCGATCTCGTGCCGCAGCCCGATGGCGGCACGCAAATCGTTGAGCATACTTCTCACCACCTCAAACTCGACCCGGTGCTCTATTGGCTGCCGATGACCCGCTGGATCGTGCATCTGAACAACTCGCGTGTTCTGCGCCATGTAAAGCGTCAGGCAGAAGCTGCAGCCGGATCGCCGGTACGCGCAAGTCAATAGTCCCTCTCGTCATGCCCGGCGAAGGCCGGCATCCACGTCTTGCTGCCGCGCCATAGACGTGGATGGCCGGGACATAGGTGGAGCGAAGCGACGCCGTCCTTCGGACGGCTATGCCTCGGTCATGACATTCCGCGTTCCACGCCCTTTAGGCTCACGCGCTCTTGCGCGCGTAAACCTGATCGGCCCGGCGTTCGAAGGCTCCGGCGAAACGGCGGAAGGCCACATCGAACATCGACCCATGAGCACGCCCAACATGCGGCTGCGGAATTCGTAAGAGATGAAAAACTCAACGTCGCAGGTCTGCGGTCCGGTCGGACGGAACGTCCAGCGGTTCTCCAGGTGGCTGAACGGGCCTTCCAGGTACTCGACCAATATCTGCAGGTTCGGCCGGTCGAGGGTTACACGGCTGGTGAAAGTCTCGCTGATCAGCTTGTAGGCGACCGTCATGTCGGCGATCACGATCTCGACGTTCTCCGGTTCGGGGATGCGCTTGCGCACCTGCAGGCTGCGGCAGAGCGGCACGAATTCCGGATAGCGCTCGACATCGGCGACGAGGTCGAACATGTCGGCGGCCGAGTGCCGGACCTGACGCCTGGCGGTAAACTGCGGCATGCGTCAGCGCGCCGACCGCGCGGCCTTGAGACGGGCGAAATCTCGCCCGCATGATACGACGAGCGCGTCAGCGGCGAGGCCGAGACCATCAGGAAGCCCTTGGCGCGGGCGATCGCCTCCAGCGCGCTGAACTCCTGCGGCGGAACGAAGCGCGCCACCGCATGATGCTTGCGCGTCGGCTGCAGATATTGGCCGATGGTCAGGAAATCGACGTCGGCGGCGCGCAGGTCGTCCATGAGCTGGAGGACCTCATGGCGCTCCTCGCCAAGCCCGACCATGATCCCGGACTTGGTGAACATGCTGGGATCGATTTCCTTCACCTGCTGCAGCAGGCGGATCGAGGCAAAGTAGCGCGCACCCGGCCGCACGGTGAGATATTTCGACGGCACGGTTTCGAGATTGTGGTTGAACACGTCCGGCTTGAGCCGCCACCACGGTCTCGAGCGCGCCGGGCTTGCGCAGGAAATCGGGCGTGAGAACCTCGATCGTGGTCGTGCGGGCAGAGCGCGCGGATGGCGCGGATGGTCTGCGCGAAATGCTCCGCACCGCCGTCGGCGAGATCGTCGCGGTCGACCGACGTGACGACCACATGCCGCAGCCCAAGCTTCGCCGTCGCCTCGCCGACGCGCCCGGCTCGCCGGATCGAGCGCGCCGGGCAGCCCGGTCTTGACGTTGCAGAAGGCGCAGGCGCGCGTGCAGGTGTCGCCCATGATCATGAAGGTGGCGTGCTTCTTTTCCCAGCATTCGCCGATATTGGGGCAGCCGGCCTCCTCGCACACGGTGTGCAGGCCGTTGCCGCGGACGATCGCGTGCGGTATCGAGATAGCCCCGGGACACCGGCGCCTTGACGCGGATCCAGTCGGGCTTCTTCAGCAGCGGCGCGTCGGGGCGATGCGCCTTCTCGGGATGGCGCGGCCGGCCGGTGGTATCATGAACGACGGTCATGAAGGCTCCGGGACTGAGGGTCCCTCGTTGACTACTTACGGATGCCGGCCAGCAGGCGCAAGCAGCCCCGGCCGGATATCCGGCCCGTCGGGTCGCGGCCCGTGCAAACCCTCGGCGCGCGCCTGCGGCGATGGGGCTTTGACCGGGCCGCTACCGGCGACATACAGTGCCGCCAGCCATCGAAATTGCCGCCGGGTCATCTGATGTTTACTCGCCGCTCCGTCCTTACGGGAATCGACTGCGTTTGGCCTGTCGCACACCGCCCGAGCACAGGGTCTGTCGAGCCCGCCCAATCACGATCGTCGTACCCTATCCGCCCGGCGGGCCGATCGATGCGCTGGCCCGCGTGATCGCGCAGGAGGCGGGAGCCGGCCTCAACCAGGCCGTCGTGGTGGAAAACCGTCCCGGCGGGTCTGGCATCATCGGCACCAACGCGGTGGCGCGCGCCGAGCCCGACGGCCACATGCTGGTGCTCGGCACCAATCAAACCCACGCCACCAATCAGACCCTCATCAAAAACTGCCCGTACGACGCCGTCAGGGATTTCGCGCCGGTTGCCGGCATCGCCGCCATGCCGCACGCGCTGGTAGTCCGCAAGGACCTGCCGGCGTCGAGCCTCGCCGACGTCGTCAAATTGGCGAAGGCCAAGCCGGGCAGCCTGACCTACGGCTCGACCGGCAACGGCTCGGCGGCGCACCTCGCGGGCGAACTGTTCAAGACCCGCGCCGGCATCGACATCCTGCACGTGCCGTTCAAGGGCCTGTCGCCGATGCTGACCGAGGTGCTGGCCGGCCGCATCGACATGAGCATCGCCACGCTGCCGGGCCTGACCGGGCAGCAGATCGCCTCCGGCAATCTGCGCCCGCTCGCGGTCGCGCGCGCCGAGCGCGCGGCCCAGCTTCCGAACGTACCGACCTTCGCCGAAGGCGGCGTCGCCGGCGTGGAAGCAGACGCGTGGTCGGCCCTGTTCGCTCCGGCCAAGACGCCGCCGGAGGTGATCGACCGCCTCTATCGCGCCGTGACGGCCGCACTGACGAACGACGCGGTGCGCGCCAAGCTCACGCAGCTGGGCATCCCGCCCGCACTCAAGTCGCCGGCGGAAGTGTCCGCGATGCTGCCCGGCGAAGTCGAGAAGTGGGCGGCGGTGATCAAGCTCGCCAATGTGACGGTGGATTGAGTACGCCGGTCTTGTGTCCCGGACGCGGTGCAGCGCGAAGCTCTTGCGGAGCGGTGCGCCGCTGATCCGGCACCGCAACAAATTGCGAGCCTCTTGCGATCCCGGGTCTGCAGCGCACCCGCGCAGCGAAGAGGCTGCGCCGCTGCGCCGCGCCCGGGAGACGCATCACAGCTGAATGCGTTTTGCTAAGCCTTCACATCGAGGTTGAAGAAGCTCGCGGCGTTGCGCCAGAGGATATTCTCCTTGTCGGCGTCCGAGATCGCCAGCGCGTTGACGATGTCGACATGCTCGCGCGGATCGATCGGGACCGGACCGTAGTCGGTGCCGAACATCACCCGGTCGGCGCCGAACACCTCGACCGCCTCGCGCACATGCGGCGCCCAGAAGCCCAT
The DNA here is from genome assembly GCA_963807865.1 of uncultured Alphaproteobacteria bacterium. GTDB lineage: Bacteria > Pseudomonadota > Alphaproteobacteria > Rhizobiales > Xanthobacteraceae > VAZQ01. The sequence goes on from CAWEDK010000039.1 coordinate 410,972, forward strand.
CGTGTCGACGCTGAAACGCGAGAGATAGCTGCTGGGCAGTTCCTTGCAGCGGATCGCCGAGCGTTCCGACATGCCGTCGCAGCCGAGCCGCCAGCCGAAATCGAGCCGGCCCATGCACGGCAAGAGCCCGCCGCCCATGTGCGCCACCACGATCTTCAGCCGCGTGAAGCGGTCGAGCAGGCCGGACAAGATGATGCGCGCGAGCGCCATCGCGGTGTCGAACGGCCGGCCGATGAGTTCGTCGAGCTTGTACTGGTCCATCTGCTGCTCGTGGCCGATCGGTACGCGCGGCGGATGGATGAACAGCGGCACCTGCCGGTCCTGCGCCCATTCCCAGAACGGATAGGCGTCCTCGCCGTCGAGAAAACGGCCATGCCAGCTCGAGCAGATCAGCAGGCCCTTGAAGCCCAGCGCGTCGAGACAGCGATCGCCTTCGGCGATCTGCTTCGGGTCGAGCGGGTTGAGCGTGCCGAGCCCCCAGTTCTGCGGCGAACGCGCTACGATCGAGGCGATCTGGTCGTTGACCGATTTGGCGATGTCGATCGCCGGCGATTTCGATGCCCAGGAGATGCCTTCGGCGGCAAACGGCGTCGAGATGATGCGGCCGGTGATGCCCGCCTTAGCGCAGACCTCCTGCTGCAGATCGAAGTCGTACATGTCGTGGTACGACACCGCCGGCAGGCCGCGGAAATTGGTCACCGCGTTTTTGCCGACCGGAACGCCGCGCATCACCGCGGCGACGCCGAACGGATCGCCCGCGGGGCGCGGCGAGCAATGGGTGTGGATGTCGATGATCGGGGACGGCATCAGATGTTCAGCACGCGGCCGTAGGCATCCAGCACTGCCTCCTTCATGGTCTCGGAGATGGTGGGATGCGGGAAGATCGGTGTGGATCAGCTCTTCCTCGGTAGTCTCGAGGTTCATCGCGATGACATAGCCCTGAATGAGTTCGGTGACCTCGGCGCCGACCATGTGCGCGCCCAGAAGCTGGCCGGTCTTCTTGTCGAAGATCACCTTGACCAGGCCCTGGTCCTCGCCGAGCGCGATCGCCTTGCCGTTGCCGATGAATGGGAAGTGTCCGACGCGGATGTCGATCTTCTTATCCTTGGCGGCCTGCTCGGTAAGGCCGACCGACGCCACTTGCGGCGTGCAGTAGGTGCAGCCAGGGATCAGCAACTTGTCCATCGGATGAGGCTTGAGCCCCTTGATGGCCTCGACGCAGATCACGCCTTCGTGCTCGGCTTTGTGCGCCAGGAGCGGCGGGCCGGCGACATCGCCGATCGCATAGATGCCGGGGACGTTGGTGCGGTTGAAGGCGTCGATGACGATGGCGCCGCGCTCGGTCTTCACACCGACCTTCTCGAGGCCGAGGTTCTCGATGTTACCGACGACGCCGACCGCCGCAATCACGCGGTCGACGGTGAGCGACTGCGTGCCGCCCTTGCCGTCATCGATGGTGGCGGTGACGCTGTCGGCTTTCTTTTCGAGCTTCGTCACCTTGGCTCCGGTGAAAATCTTCATACCCTGCTTCTCGAAGCTCTTGCGCGCGAACGCTGAAATCTCCGCATCCTCGACCGGCAGAATCTGCGGCAGCACCTCGACCACGGTGACCTCGGCGCCGAGCGTGCGATAGAACGACGCGAACTCGATGCCGATGGCGCCCGAGCCGACGACCAGCAGCGATTTCGGCATCCGATCGGGATTCATCGCCTCGAAATAGGTCCAGACCAGCTTCTTGTCGGGCTCAAGACCCGGCAGCACGCGCGGCCGCGCGCCCGTCGCGACGATGATGTGCTTGGCCTCGTAGGCGCCGGGCGGCAAGCGCGCCTTTCGGCGCCGCAGTCTTCGACGCCTTGACGGTGATCTTGCCCGGCGCATCGATCACTGCCTCGCCCCAGATCAGCGAGATCTTGTTCTTGCGAAACAGGAACGAGACGCCGTCGGACAGCCGCTTCGCTACGCCGCGCGAGCGCTCGATCACGGCCTTCGGGTCGAACGACACTTTCTCTGCGCTGAGCCCGAAGTCCTTGGCGTGCTGCATCAGATGGAACACGTCGGCCGAGCGCAGCAGCGCCTTGGTCGGGATGCAGCCCCAGTTGGTGCAGATGCCGCCTAGATAATCGCGCTCGACCACCGCGGTCTTGAAGCCAAGCTGCGCCGCGCGGATGGCGGTGACATAGCCGCCGGGGCCGGAGCCGATGATGATGATGTCGAAGGACTCTGCCACTTACGTCTCCGTCTTGCCGTTCCCCGCACCGGCCGCCACGGCCGCCGCCCGCTGTCGCTCCCGGCGGCGCTGCCACCAATACCGCACGAACCATTCGGCCAATGCCAGCACGACCACGATCGATCCCGCTCCCGCCAGCAGAAACAACGACAGATGCCGCGTGAGCCGGTCGCCGGAGACGAACGCGCCCAGCAACACCTCCTGGCCAGGCGGGCTGACGGCGAGCACGACGGCCGCGATCATTGTGATCCACGGCCATCGCCACACCAACGCTATCCATGCCGGCTGCACGCCGATCACACCTCTATTGCACGACCAACTGCAGCTCTTCCACCACCGGCCGGACCTTGGCGACTTGCGCGCGCAACATGTCGCGCATTTCGGCCTGGGTCGAGCCCGACGGCTCCGCTCCGACCTCGGTCATGCGCTTCACCACGTCCGGATGTTTGGCGGCGGCGGCGATTTCCTGGTTGAGGCGCGCCACGACCGCGTCAGGCGTTCCCTTCGGTGCAAGGAAGCCGTTCCAGCCCTGCAGTTCCAGATTGGGGAAACCGAGATCGCGCACCGTCGGCACATCGGGCAGCGCGACCGACTTGGTGGCGACCGCCATCGGCTTGAGCTGGCCGGTGCGCGCGCGTTCGAGCGAGCTCGACAACTGGTCGCCGCCGAACTGGATGCGCCCGGACAACAATTCCGTCACCAGCGGAGCGGCGCCGCGGAACGGCACATGATCCATCTTGATGCCGGAGTCGCGTTTGAGCACCTCGCCCATCAGATGCATGATGCTGCCCGGACCGGTCGAGCCGTAGAACAACGGCGTGCTCGTCTGCTTGGCGTAGGCCACAAACTCCTTGAGGTCCTTGGCCGGGACCGAAGGATGCGCCAGCAGCAAGAGCGGCACGTAGGCGCCGACCGAGACCGGGACGAAGTCATCGAAATCGTGCCGCGCGCGCTTGGCAAACAGCAGCGACGACGTCGTGGTCGTGAACGTGATGTTGTGGAAGAGCAGCGTGTGGCCGTCGGGCGGCGCCTTAGCCACCTGATCGGCGCCGAGCGAACCGCCCGCGCCGCCGACGTTCTCGACCACCACGGTCTGGCCGAGCGTCTCGGTCAGCCGATGCGCAAACAGCCGCGCCAGCATGTCGGTGGTGGCGCCCGCCGGAAACGGCACAATGATCCGGATGGTCTTCGACGGAAACCGCTCCTGGCCGAAGGCCGCGGGCGCGGCCGCCGCTCCCAGGAGCGCTGCAGGCGCCCGTGACGATTTTCCGGCGTGTCGGATTGTGTGTTTCGTCGGCCATCCTGTCCTCCCGATTTTGCCTCCGATCTGTCGCGGAGGCTTCCTCTTGGATCGCAGCGTGGCGCTCGCGCACGGCGCGTCACACCACCATCATCACCGGATTTTCGATCAGAGTCTTGAACGCGCCGAGCAGCTCGGCACCGAGCGCACCGTCGACCGCACGATGATCGCACGACAGCGTTACGCTCATGATGTGCGCAGCTTCGATCTTGCCTTTGCGCACCACCGCCCGCTCTTCGCCGGCGCCGACCGCCAGGATCGTCGACTGCGGCGGGTTGATCACCGCGGTGAAGTCCTTGATGCCATACATGCCGAGATTGGAAACCGAGGTCGTGCCGCCCTGGTATTCGTTCGGCTTGAGCTTGCGGTTCCGGGCGCGCTGCGCGAGGTCGCGCATCTCGTTGGAGATCGCCGAAAGCGACTTGGTCTCGGCCTGACGTACGATCGGCGTGATCAATCCGCCCGGCAGCGCGACCGCGACGCCGACATCGGAATGCTTGTGCTTGAGCATGCCGCCGTCGGTCCAGCTCACATTGGCATCGGGAATGCGCTGCAACGCGAGCGCCAGCGCCTTGATGACGAAGTCGTTGACCGAGAGCTTGTAGGCCGGCTTGCCGTCCTTGTCCTTCGGCGCGGCGGCGTTGATCTCCTCGCGCGCGGCCATGAGCTTGCCGATGTCGCAGTCCATCGTCAGGTAGAAGTGCGGGACGTTCTGCGTCGAGGCGGTCAGCCGCTGCGCGATGGTGCGGCGCATGCCGTCATGCGGCACCAGTTCGTAGCTGCCTTGCTCGTAGAGCGCGAGCACCTGGCTGTCGGCCATGGCGGGCGCGACCGGCGACGCCGCGGCGGCCGGACGCGCAGTCGCGGGCGCCAGGCCCTTGCCGGATTTCGCCGCTTCTACGTCGCGCGCAATCACCCGGCCATGCGGCCCGGTGCCGGAAACTGCGGGCGAGGTCGACGCCGGCCTCCTTCGCCAGCCGGCGCGCCAGCGGCGAGGAGAACACGCGGCTGGCGTCATGGCCGGGACCTGCGCCCTTCGAAGCGGACGCTCGCGCCTGCTGAGAAGGAACTGGAGCGGCAGCCGTGGGCGGAGCTTTTCCAGCCTCTTGGGGAGCGCTCGGTGGGCGCGTCTCGGAGCGATGGTGCCGGCACCGTCGCGGGCTTCGCCGGTGGCGGCGCCGCCGCCTTGCCGCGTGGCGGCGGCGGCCTTGACGTCCTCGCCCTCCCCGGCGATCACCGCGATGAGCGAATTGACCGGCACGTCCTGCGTGCCTTCCGGCACGACGATCTTGGCGAGCACGCCGTCGTCGATCGCCTCATATTCCATCGTCGCCTTGTCGGTCTCGATCTCGGCGATGACATCGCCGGCCTTGACCTTGTCGCCTTCTTTCTTGAGCCAACGCGCAAGGTTGCCCTTCTCCATCGTAGGCGACAGCGCAGGCATCAGGATATTGACCGGCATGGTGGGCTCGCGTCGGACCTAACTGATCGCGCTGGTGGTGCCGGGATCGGTCGGCGCATCCATCTCGGCGTCGAACATGGCGCGGATCAGTTCGAGCGACTGGGACTCGGTGAACTTGGTCTCGTTGGCGAAAATCCTTGCCGCATGGCGCGCAACGTCGGCGATCAGCATACCCCAAGCTTGAGGATCGTCGAAAGCGCGCCGCAGCGACACATGCAGGCCGCCATCCACTATCGCTGCCCGCAATACCTCGACGCCGCCCTGTTCCAGGGCGGTCGGCGGCGGGGAAAGTGGGTCGTAAGGGGAAGCCACCGCGTTCACCGGTAGCAGACGGCTTTGGCCGCCGCGACCACTTCGGCGACCGACGGCAGCGCCAGTTTCTCGAGATTGGCGGCGTACGGCATCGGCACGTCCTTGCCGCTGACGCGGGTGACCGGCGCGTCGAGGTAGTCGAAAGCATCTTCCATTACACGCGCCGCAATCTCGGCGCCGACGCCCGACTGCCGCCAGCCCTCTTCGACGGTGACGAGCCGATTGGTCTTCTTCACCGACTCGACAATGGTGTCGCTGTCCATCGGCTTGAGCGTGCGCAGGTCGATGACCTCGGCATCGATGCCATCCTTCGCCAGTTCGTCCGCCGCCTTGAGGGCATAGGTCATGCCGATCGACCATGACACGATGGTCACGGCGTTGCCCGGCCGAACCACCTTGGCCTTGCCGATGGGCAAGACATAGTCGTCGAGCTTCGGTACCGGAGAGCTCTGGCCGTAAAGAATTTCATTCTCGAGGAAAATAACCGGGTTGGGATCGCGGATCGCCGCCTTGAGCAGCCCCTTGGCATCGGCGGCGGTGAACGGTGCAACCACCTTGAGACCGGGGATGTGCGAGTACCACGACGAGTAGTCCTGGCTGTGCTGCGCGGCGACACGTGCCGCCGGCCCGTTCGGGCCGCGAAACACGATCTGCGTTCCGATCTGGCCGCCGGACATGTAGCGGGTCTTGGCGGCCGAGTTGATGATCTGGTCGATCGCCTGCATGGCGAAATTGAACGTCATGAACTCGACGATCGGCTTCAGCCCCGAGAGCGCCGCGCCGACGCCCAGGCCGGCGAATCCTTGCTCGGTGATCGGCGTATCGATCACCCGCATGGCGCCGAACTCCTGCAGCAGGCCCTGCGTCACCTTGTAGGCGCCCTGATACTCGGCGACCTCCTCGCCCATCACGAACACGTCCTTGTCGCGGCGCATCTCTTCCGCCATCGCGTCGCGCAAGGCCTCACGCATCGTCATGGTGACCATCTCGGTGCCAGCCGGCACATCGGGTTCGGGCAGAGCGGCGGGGCGTGGCAGGGTCATCAGCACGGATTCGGGCGGAGCCGGATGCGCTGCCGCCCGCGCCGCGGATCTTCCGCCCGCATCGCGGGCGTGACCGAACTCGGCGCCCTCTTGGGCAAGTTCGGGATGCTTCGCCGCTGCCGGACGGGGCTTCGCTCCATCCTTCAGCGTCGCGGCGTCTTCGCCCTCCTCCAGGATCATGGCGATCGGCGTGTTCACCGCGACGTCATTGGTGCCTTCCGGCACCAGAATGCGGCCGAGCGTGCCTTCGTCGATCGCCTCGTATTCCATCGTCGCCTTGTCGGTCTCGATCTCGGCAATGATGTCGCCAGGCTTGACCTTGTCGCCTTCCTTCTTCAGCCACTTGGCAAGGTTGCCCTTCTCCATCGTCGGTGAGAGCGCGGGCATGAGGACTTCGATCGGCATGGACGCTTCACCCGTTGACGGCCTGGTGCGTTGGATTTGAAGTTCCTACCTTTTCGCAGCACATTCGCATAGGAACTTCAAATCCAAAACTGCACCAGAATTATAAGCTGCTAGTGTCCTTCGAATCCGAAATTCGCTCAGCGTGTGCGGCGAATGGCAGCGAATTTCGGATTCGGGACACTAGCGGGGAACCCGCGCAAGGTTGGTCGCAACCGACGTCGCGGCTACCGCGACGGTCAGGCAGGCGAAAAAGGCGATCAACGCCTTGTGGACTTGAGCGGTTCGAGGCGTCGCCGCGCCCTTGAGGCGGCCCAGCGCAAACGGCCACGCCGCCACCGCAAGCCAATTGGGACCTCCCGTTCGGACCGAGAGATCGCGGAGTGTGCAGGCATAGAACCACGCGCCGGCAATCCAGCTCGCAACCGCGCCGGCGAGCGCTAGATAGGCGACGATGGCGGCGAACTGACTCATCGGTTCAGCCGTAAACGTCCGTGTAGAGTTCGGACGGATCCGGCTCCGCATCATTGATGGCGAATTCGGACGCCTCGTTGACGACGGCGCGAACCTGCGCATCGATCTTCTTCAAACTGTCCTCGGTCGCAAAGCCCTTCTTCAGAAGGCGGCTGCGGACCTGTTCGATCGGGTCGTGTTCCGTGCGGACTTTGTCGACCTCTTCCTTCGAACGATACTTGGCCGGGTCCGACATCGAATGGCCGCGATAGCGGTAGGTCAACATTTCCAGGATGATCGGACCGTTGCCATCGCGGCACCATTTCGCCGCACGTTCGCCGGCGGCCTTGACGGCGCGAATGTCCATGCCGTCGACCTGCTCGCCTGGCAATGCGTGCGCCATCCCGCGCTTGGACAGGTTCGTGCTGGCAGATGCGCGGGCCACCGAGGTCCCCATGCCGTATTGGTTGTTCTCGATGATATAGATCACCGGCAGCTTCCAGAGCTTGGCCATATTGAAGCTCTCGTAGACCTGCCCCTGGTTGGCGGCGCCGTCGCCGAAATAGGTCAGCGACGACATTGTCGGTGCCGCGGTATTTGGCCGCGAAGGCAAGGCCGGTACCGAGTGGCACCTGTGCTCCGACGATGCCGTGCCCGCCGAAAAATCCCTTCTCCAGCGAAAACATGTGCATCGAACCGCCTTTGCCCTTGGAGTAGCCGCCGCGCCGGCCGGTCAGTTCCGCCATCACGCCCTTGGGATCCATGCCGCACGCCAGCATGTGGCCATGGTCGCGGTAACCGGTGATGACCGCATCGCCGGCCTTGATCGCCTGCTGCATGCCGACCACGACGGCCTCCTGGCCGATATACAGGTGGCAAAAACCGCCGATCAGACCCATGCCGTACATCTGACCGGCCTTCTCCTCGAATCGCCGGATGAGCAGCATGTCGCGGTAGGATTGCAGCTCCTGTTCCTTGCTGAATTCGGGCGCGGTCGGTGCAGCGTCGGGCGCGGGCTCCGCGGCGCCCCGGCGAGCCCCCTGGCTCGCTGGTTTGTTGCTGGCGACGGCCATTGCTCTCCTCGGTGGTGGGAAGCTAGCGCGGCGAGCGGCCGCCCGGCCTCAATAGCCGAAATTGGAGCCCGGCGAAAGCGCGTGCGGCGCGTAACCGACCCTGACAACAGGAATTAGGCAGCCGACGGAGAGTTTCCCAGTCCCGGCGGGGTTGACACAGAACGCGCCGGTCAGGGCTTGAGGCGGAACGTCAGTTCGCGGGGATCGGAAAAATTGAGCAGCGCCCGGGCGCGTTCGTCCAGCATGTCCGGGTCGAGACTGGCAGTCGCCAGCAACGAGACGCGCCGCTCCCAGATGACGCGCTCGTCCTTCAGACCGGCCAGTTCCACGTTCAACTGCGCGATCTGCTGGTCGAGGTCCTGTTTTGCCTTGAGGCCGCGACTGCCCGTATAGGCATTGACGCCGAAATAGCCAATTACCAGCCCGGCGATCGTGTAGAGCGCGAGCGTATTGAGAACACTGCGAAGGCGTCTGCTCTTGACCATTCGGCCAAGATGCCGACTGGATGTTAAGGCGGCTTTAACGGACTCAGCGGGCGCGTTTGCGACGTCAATGCCCGACCAGGGCGCGATACTCGTTGAGCAGGAAATTGATCGCGCGCTTGCCCCGATTGCGAGCGATGCGCAGCGGCCCGGAGTCGACGAAATAAGTCAGCAAAATCGAGTTCGCGGGTTTTGACCTCCGGCCCAATCCGGTCAGCCGAATGCCAGGTATTGTCGCCGACCGCGAAGGCGTAGCCGGTGTTCGGCGAAAACTTCATCTGCGTGTGCTTGGGCATGCTGCCATCCGCCAGCCGGTCGTGGAAGATCGTGCCAATGTGGCTCGTCGCGTTGTCGCGCGGCAGGTAAAGCTGCACCGTGATGCCCTTCCACTTCGTGTCGGTGTGCGGCGTGATCAGGTAGCCCGGAATGTCGCGCGTCAGAATCGGGATCGGATACATGCCGACCTTGGCGAAGTCGTCGCCAAACCGGCGCTTGAGACCCGGCGCGAGCATGCGGACAAAGGCCTGCTTGACCTCGCGGGAACAGAGGACGCGGCCGACCAGGTCCCAGACTGCACGTTTTTCCGGCGGCAGGTGGCGGATGTATTCAGGGAACAGGTCGATCTTGACCCGCGTATGCGTGCCGTCGGCGAGGTCGTGGCCTTTGGCGCGGCCATGCATCGGCCGATAGTCGGCCACCTCCGGCATGGCGCGGAGCATGGCGGCATACAAGTCGTCGGGAAATATCCGGTCGAGCACCAGATGGTAGAACGGCGCCTCGCTACTGCGCGCCGCCTCGATCGAGGTGGCCACGAACTCATTAAGGTTCCCCGTCACCCTGTCGATGGCGCCCTGGGTGGCGATCTTCCGCTCCGCGTAATCCAGGCTGATTCCGTTCGTCATGGTTCGATCCAGTCTATCGTCATTCCAAATTGCTCCGCTCAGTATAACCGAAGCTCAAGCCGTATCGAGCGCTCACCGCAACATCCTAAGCGCCGCATGTCCGGCGTATTTCGCCTGCGTTCCCAATTCCTCCTCGATGCGAAGAAGCTGGTTGTACTTCGCGGTACGGTCCGAACGGGCGAGCGAGCCGGTCTTGATCTGCCCGCAATTCGTGGCGACCGCGAGGTCGGCGATGGTCGAATCTTCGGTCTCACCGGAGCGGTGCGACATCACCGCCGTATAGCCCGCTTTATGCGCCATTTCGACTGCCGCGAGCGTCTCGGTCAGAGTGCCGATCTGGTTGACCTTGACGAGGATCGAGTTGCCAATACCTTTGCGGATACCGTCGGCGAGCCGCGTCACGTTGGTGACGAACAGGTCGTCACCAACGAGTTGGCAGCGGCTGCCGACCTTGTCGGTGAGCAGCTTCCAGCCCTCCCAGTCGTCTTCCGCCATGCCGTCTTCGATCGACACGATCGGATAGTGCGCCACGAGCCCGGCAAGGTAGTCCACCTGTTCCTGGAGCGACCGTGATCTGCCTTCGCCTTCATACTGGTAGGCGCCGTTCTTAAAGAACTCCGTGGCCGCGCAGTCGAGCGCCAGCACGACGTCCTTGCCGGCCTCGCAGCCGGCTTTGTCGATCGCCTGCATGACGAAATCGAGCGCTGCGCTGGCGGACGGCAGGTTGGGCGCGAAGCCACCTTCGTCACCCACGTTGGTGTTGTGCCCGGCCTGCTTGAGCGCCGCGCGCAAGGTGTGAAAAATCTCCGATCCCATGCGCACCGCATCGGCGAATGAGGTGGCGCCAACCGGCATGATCATGAATTCCTGGAAATCGATCGGGTTGTCGGCATGCACACCGCCATTGACGATGTTCATCATCGGCACCGGTAGCAGCCGGGCACCGACGCCCCCGACATAACGGTAGAGCGGCGTCTCCTGGGCGAGTGCCGCTGCTTTGGCGGAGGCAAGGGAGACCCCGAGGATGGCGTTGGCGCCGAACCGCCCCTTATTGGGGGTACCGTCCAACGCAATCAGCGTTTCGTCGATCTTGACCTGCGCCTCGGCGTCCATACCGCCAATCGCGTCGAAGATCTCACCGTTAATCGCGTCGATGGCCTTGCGGACACCTTTCCCGAGGTAGCGTTTGCCACCGTCCCGCAACTCTACGGCCTCATGCGCTCCGGTCGAGGCGCCCGATGGCACGGCCGCGCGGCCACGCGAACCATCCTCGAGCACGACGTCGACCTCGACGGTCGGGTTGCCGCGGCTATCGAGAATCTCGCGGCCAATGATGTCGACAATAGCGGTCATGTAGAATCCCCGGCTTTGGCGGGCTTCTACCCGATTGCCGATGCCTTTGTCATGCCCCCGCGGACCTTGCGATCACGCCCGGATAGGGGCAGAAGTCTGGAAAATGGCCAAACAACTGCATCATCTCGGCAAGCCGAGCCGCCTCCCCGCCTCGCCCGATCAGGCCGTGCTCGACCGGGTCGCCAATCCGCACGCCGACACCAACTATGTAGCGCGCTTCACGGCGCCTGAGTTCACGACCCTGTGCCCGATCACCGGCCAGCCTGATTTCGCACATTTGGTGATCGACTATGTGCCGGGAAAATGGCTGGTCGAGTCGAAATCGTTGAAGCTCTATCTCGCCAGCTTTCGCAACGTCGGGGGCTTCCACGAGGATTGCACCGTGAAGGTCGGCAAGCGGCTCGCAGCGCTCCTCAAGCCGAAATGGCTGCGGATCGGCGGCTATTGGTACCCACGCGGCGGCATGCCGATCGACGTGTTCTGGCAGACCGGACGGCTGCCGGCGGGGGTATGGCTCCCGGACCAGGGCGTCGCGCCCTACCGCGGGCGGGGCTAAGTCGCCGCCTTCATTCGTTTGAGTGGCGGTGGCGAAGTAAGCGCGAGCAGACGAAGCCGATCGTCACCAGCACGGCCGACCCGACGAACATCGTCGTCTCCATGCCGCCGTGGGCGAAACCATAGCCGTAGACCACCGGCCCGATCGCCTGACCGAGAAAGAAGAATGTCGAGTGCAGCGACGTGGCGGCGGCGCGCGCCGTCTGTGACAGATCGGTCACGTGCACCTGAATGCAACTGTGCAGCAGGTAGAAGCCGAACCCGAACAAGGCGAACAGTCCGATCTGCGCCACCCAGGAGAATTGCTGCAGCGCGATCAGCGCGAGTGCGGTGGCGGAAAACATGCCGCCCAGAACCATGAGGCGCGGCTCTGTGATCCGGGTGACCAAGAGCGGCACCAACAGCGAATACACGACGCCGCCGAGCGCAAAGCAGCCAATCAACAGTCCGGCAACGGCAGCGTTCGGCTGGCCGATACCGATCAGCAGCAGCGCGACGAACGGAAAGAGGCCGTGCACGAAGATCGCCTCGAAGAAGACCGAGGTGAAACAGACCTTGGCGCGCGGGTCGGCGAGGATGCCGCGGAAGTTGGCGAGCATGACCGCGCGATCGAACGGCTTGGGCTTCGGCCGGACAAATCCTCGAAAGGCAAAGAACGCCGCAATGCCCGTCACAAGACCGAACAGTCCGAGCACGGCGAAGATGCTGCGCCAGCCGAATAACTCACCGATCACCCCGGCGAGTGTGGCGCCCAGTACATTGCCCGTCAGCCCGACGGCGAGCAGCCGGCCGATCGCGACCTGGCGCTTCTCGACCGGCATGAGATCGCCGATGAGTGCCATCGCGATCGGAAAGATGCCGCCTGCGAGAAGGCCGGCCGCGATCCGCATCGCCACCAGCAAAGGAAAGCTTGTGGCAAATGCGCAAATCAGACCGGCGATCGAGACGATCACCAGGCTCACATTCATCAGCCGGGTCTTGCCGAAGAAATCGGCAATCGTCCCGAGCACTGGCTGTACCAGGGCATAAGGCAGCGTAAAGGCGGTCGACAGCAGCGCAGCGGTGTTCACGTCCACGTTCAGATCGATGGCGATCTGTGGGATCACCGGATCGACCGCGCGCGTGAACAAGGTCTGCGCAAAGACCACCAGGGCGACGATTTTCAGAATGGGCGGGATGGTCGGACTCGCTCGATGGCCGGACAACGCGCGGCCGGTCTGCCGGTCTATTGCTTGGCCAGCCGGTCGAACTCCATAAGACGGCGCAACAACCCCTCTATTTCCTTCAGCGGGACCATGTTGGGTCCGTCGGAGGGAGCCTTGTCGGGGTCCTGGTGGGTCTCGATGAACACGCCGGCGACGCCGACTGCGACCGCGGCGCGCGCCAGCACCGGCACGAATTCGCGTTCGCCGCCCGAGGAACTACCCTGCCCGCCCGGCTGCTGCACCGAATGCGTGGCGTCGAAGATCACCGGCGCGCCGGTGGTGCGCGCCAGGATCGGCAGCGCGCGCATGTCGGAGACGAGAGTATTGTAGCCGAACGAGGCGCCGCGTTCGGTGACCAGCACATTCCGATTGCCCGCACCGGTGACCTTGGCGACCACGTTCGCCATGTCCCAAGGCGCAAGGAACTGCCCCTTCTTCACATTGACGACACGGCCGGTCTTCGCCGCCGCGACCAGGAGATCGGTCTGACGACAGAGGAACGCTGGAATCTGCAGCACGTCGACCGCCTGCGCGGCCGCCGTGCATTGTGCTGCGTCGTGCACATCGGTGAGTATCGGTAGGCCCAGCGATTGGCGGACCTCCGCAAAGATCGGTAGCGCGGCGTCGAACCCGATGCCGCGCGCGCTCCTGGCGCTGGTACGGTTCGCCTTGTCGAACGAGGTCTTGTAGACAAGGCCGATACCAAGCCGAGCCGCGATCTCCTTCAGCGCCGAGGCCATTTCGAGCGCGTGCGCCCGGCTCTCGAGAGCGCAAGGTCCCGCAATCAGCGCAAGCGGCAACGAGTTGCCGAAGCGCACCGCTCCCACGGCAACGGTCGGATTAGGTACGGCTTCAGCGGCTGCGTTCATGGGCCGCGACCTTGCGCCGCCGGTATTGAGGGGTCAACCGGTGCCCGGGCATGGGCGATTTCGCCGGCCACATAGGTCGCACGCACGGCCCGATCGTCGCCCATCGTCGTCAGCACCGCCAGGATTTCGTGGATCGAGCGCGCACGCGCATTGCGAAAGGCGAGCAGCGGCGTGGCGCATGGATCGAGCACCACCAGATCCGCCTCGCGGCCTGGGGCAAGCGTACCGAGGCGGTCATCGAGCGCGAGCGCACGTGCGCCGCCGAGCGTCGCGAGATAGAAAGATTCGATCGCATCGATCGGCCGGCCGCGCAGTTGTGCGACCTTGTACGCCTCGCCCATCGTCGTCAGTAGCGAAAAGCTTGTGCCGCCGCCGATGTCGGTACCCAGGCCGACATGCACCGGCCGGCGCGGATCGCGCGCATCGCGCATCGCGAAAAGGCCGCTACCCAGAAAGGTATTGGAGGTCGGACAATGCGCCACCGCCGTGCCGTTGTCATGGCAACGGGCAAATTCGCTCTCGCCGAAATGGACGCCATGCGCCAGCACGGCGCGCCGACCGGTGAGACCGTAATGGTCATAGACATCGAGATAATCGCGTCGCTCGGGAAAAAGCTCGCGCGCACGCGCGATCTCCGCATGGTTCTCGGCGATGTGAGTTTGCACGAACACGTCGGGATGTTCACGCCAAAGGCTGCCAGCAAGCTCCAATTGCTCGGGAGTGCTGGTGACTGCGAAACGCGGCGTGATAGCGTAAAGGCATCGGCCGCAGCCGTGCCACTTGCCGATCAGCGCCTTCGATTGATCGTAGCCTGTACGGGCGGTGTCGGTAAGCGCTGCTGGCGCCTCACGGTCCATCAGCACTTTGCCGGCGATGAGCCGAAGATTGCGGCGCTGCGCCTCCTCGAACAACGCATCGACGGAGGGCGCATGCACCGAGCAAAACACCAGCGCGGTGGTCGTGCCGTTGCGCACGAGTTCGTCGCAGAAGACGCGCGCGGTATCGCGGGCGACGGCTCCGTCAGCGAATGCCTGCTCGGCGACGTAGGTATAGGTTTCGAGCCAATCGAGAAGCTGCTTGCCTTGTGCGCCGATGACGCCGGTCTGAACGTAGTGGATGTGCGTGTCGATGAAGCCCGGCGCGATCAACAAGCCGGAATAATCGGCGACGGTGACGCCGACCGGAAGCTCCGCCTTGAGCGTCGCGTAAGGCCCGACTTTCTCGATCAATCCGCCCCGACAGACGACGATCCCATCCGGCTCATGCACGAAGGCGTCGGCGGGATCGCCTAGAAACGGATCGTCGCGGCAATAGATCAGAGTCCCGCGCAATGCGGTGACGACGGCGCTGCCGGCAGGCGGGATCATTGGCCCTCGTCATCGAATGCAAATCGTTGACCCATGCCGACTGGCGCGACTGCGGTCGGTCTTAAACGGAAAGCAAATTCGATGCCGTCCCTCGCAGACGCCCGCCTCACTGGAGGTGGGCGCCACCCACAATCATTTCACCACCGAAAACGCCGTCGGCTGTAGGAACATGTTGTGGATCGAGGCGACGATCGGTCCATCGCGCTCGCTCTCGGCGCGTTTGCTCACCCATTCCTGATCGGTCGCGAACTTGTTCCACTTCTGCTCGCGCTCGGCGAGCAACTCCCATGCCAGGAGGTAGTGCAGGTCTTGGTTGCCACCGGGGCCGACCAGCACGGTCCAAAATCCCGCCTGCCGGATGCCGTGCCGCTTCCAAAGTTCAAGAGTCGTCGTTTCGAACCGCTTGAGCAAGGCCGGCAACCGTCCGGTGACGCAGTGATAGATCCGCAATTCATAGATCATGATTGCCTCGGGTTATGAACGTGAAGGCGGCCGACGTTAATGGCTATCAAAGCAAAGGCAAGGCGGTGCGCTACACCAACCGGCTCTGGTCGACGGCCGCGCCGATGAACGACGAGAATAGAGGGTGGGGTTCAAAGGGGCGCGATTTCAGTTCGGGGTGGTATTGCACGCCAATAAACCAGGGATGGTCCTCGTACTCGATCACTTCGGGCAACAGGCCATCGGGCGACATGCCGCAGAAGCGCATGCCGTGCTGTTCGAGCCGACCTTTGTAGGCGGTGTTAACTTCGTAGCGGTGGCGGTGGCGCTCGGAAATTTCACCCGCGCCGTCGTAGATCGTCGAGACTTTGCTGCCGCGCTGGAGCACCGCCGGATAGGCGCCAAGCCGCATGGTGCCGCCGAGGTCGCCTTCCCGGGCGCGCGTCTCAAGCTCGTTGCCCTTCATCCATTCGGTCATCAGGCCGACTACAGGCTCGGAGGTCGTACCGAACTCGGTTGAATTCGCCTCTCTGATACCACAGAGATTGCGGGCCGCTTCGACCACCGCCATTTGCATGCCGAAGCAGATGCCGAAATACGGCACGTCGCGCTCGCGGGCGAACCGGGCAGCACGGATTTTTCCCTCCGCGCCACGCTGGCCGAAACCGCCCGGGACCAGGATGCCGTTGACATGCTCCAGGAACGGCGTCGGATCCTCGCGCTCGAACACTTCGGATTCGATCCAGTCGAGGTTGACCTTGACCTTGTTGGCAATGCCGCCGTGAGCGAGCGCCTCGATCAGCGACTTGTAGGCATCCTTCATGCCGGTGTACTTGCCGACCACCGCAATGGTGACGTCGCCTTCCGGATTGCGGATGCGCTCGTTGATGAACCGCCAGCGCGTGAGATCGGGCTCGCCGCGAGCCTCGATGCCGAATGCAGCGAGCACTTCCTGATCGAGCCCGGCCTCGTGGTAGGCCTGCGGCACCGCATAGATGTTGTCGGCGTCGAGTGCCTCGATCACCGCGCTCTCGCGCACATTGCAAAACAGCGCGAGCTTGCGCCGCTCGTCCTTCGGGATCGGACGGTCGGAGCGGCAAAGCAGAATGTCAGGCTGGATGCCGATCGACCGCAGTTCCTTGACCGAGTGCTGGGTCGGCTTGGTCTTGAGTTCGCCGGCGCCAGTGATGAACGGCAGGAGCGTGAGGTGGATGTAGATCGCGTGGTTGCGGGGCAGATCGTTGCCGATCTGTCGGATCGCCTCGAAGAACGGCAGACCCTCAATGTCGCCTACCGTACCGCCGATCTCGCACAGCACGAAGTCGTAGCCATCATTGCCGTCGCGGATGAATTCTTTGATGGCGTTGGTGACGTGCGGGATGACCTGGATCGTGGCGCCGAGATAGTCGCCACGGCGCTCCTTGGCGAGGATGTCCTGGTAGATGCGGCCGGTGGTGATGTTGTCCTGGCGGGTGGCCGGGCGGCCGGTGAAGCGCTCATAGTGCCCGAGGTCGAGGTCCGTCTCCGCGCCGTCGTCGGTGACGAATACCTCCCCGTGCTGGTACGGCGACATCGTGCCCGGATCGACATTCAGATAGGGATCGAGCTTGCGGAGCCGCACCTTGTAGCCACGCGCCTGTAACAGCGCCCCGAGCGCTGCGGATGCGAGACCTTTGCCGAGGGATGAGACCACGCCGCCGGTGATGAAAATGTACCGCGCCATGGGACTCAACGTCTAAACCCGGCCAAGCAATTCGACGAGGCTATAATGGGCCTCCTGACGCGCCATGCGCCAAACGCATGACGTAACTTTTATAAGATATACCGATCACTTGGATCGGCTTGTTAACATCAGACATCAGCCAGCCATACGCTGGCTGCATGCCCCTTCCACAGGAAGCCGAGATCTTCGGACTTCCTTGCCGGCTACTGCGACCGCGGCACCTGCGGGCCGGCCGGAGGCTGTTCCTGCTGCCGCAGGGTGTCCAGAACACCGCCGCTCGTCGGCGCCGGAGCGCCCGGCGTTTGCTGCACCGGCGCGCCGGTATTGCGGATGATGGAACTGGGTTTGCGATCCATGCTCGCCAGGATCGAGAGCACCAGGCTGGTCGCGAAAAAGCATGCAGCCAGGATGGCGGTCGTGCGCGTCAGCACATTCGAGGTTCCCCGGCTGGACAGGAAACCGCCCCCGCCTCCGCCGCCGATGCCGAGGCCGCCGCCTTCCGACTTTTGCAGGAGGACAGCGCCCACCAGCGTAAGGACGATCATCAGGTGGATTACGATAACGACGGTTTGCATGGGAATTTGCTCGAATTTAGCGCGAGCCTGGCCGCCGGCCAGGACCCTTCACCGGGCAATATAGGGCGTCAGGCCGGTGTCTACACGCCCGCCGGCCCAATTTCTACCGGCGTGTGACATGGCCTATTTCGACGGGGAACGAGCCGAGATTAAGGCCCGGCGCTATTTGTAGCCCTTCAGGTAGGCCACGATGTCATCCACATCCTTGCCAGAGGTCAAACCGCCAAAGGGCATGCGGTTGCCCTTCACCCTCGCCTGTGGGTCGGCAATATAGGCGCGGAGATTTTCATCGTTCCATACGAGGTTCGCCCGCATCATGGGGTTGGAGTAGCGGAAATCGTCAAGGGCCGCGGACTTGCGATTGTAGACCCCCCGCAGGCTCGGTCCAAGCGCGTCCGGCCGCTCATTGTGGCAGGCAATGCAGCCTTGAAACAAAACTTTGCCGTGCTCGGCGTCGGCGGCCGTCACGGGCCCGACGCCGGCGAGGACCAGAGACGCAACCACCGCCGCAATCCACTCCTTGCTACCCACCTCTCGCCTCCCTCTCACTTGCGCTAGCGGCTACCGCCAAGACGCCGACGCTCCGGCGCCGGTCGTTGTGATGCTCTCTCTTCAGCGGTCTTACGCCGGCACCAGCGCGCCCGGCTTCTTCAGGTACTGTTTGGTGATCGCCTCCGCCGTCCAATATGCCAGCCCCCCGACCAGCCCGGTCGGGTTGTAAGAGGCGTTCTGCGGGAACAGCGAAGCCCCCATCACGAACAGGTTGTCGGCGTCCCAAGCCTGGCCGTACCGGTTGACCGCGCTGGTCTTCGGGTCAGCCCCCATGATCGTGCCGCCGGTATTGTGTGTCGACTGGTACGGCACGACGTTGTAGTTGCCGCGCCGCACATTCACATTGCCCTTGATCGTCGGCTTCATCGCGGTGGCGATCTTGTCGAGCACACCGCCAATGTATTGCGCGAGCTTGTGGTCGTTGTCGTGGAAGTTGAACGTCATCCGCACCAGTGGACGGCCCAGCGCATCGCGATAGGTCGGGTCGAGATCGAGATAATTCTCGCGGTGGGAATATTGCGCTCCCGACGCGCCAATGCCGAATGAATGATTATACCACTTGGCGGTCGCCTTCTTCCATTCGTGGCCCCAGCGCGGCGTACCGGGCGGCACCGGCCGAGTGAGGATCGGCCGGCCATTCGACCGGCTGGCCGATATCCACGCGCCTCCGAAGAAACCGAGGCCCGCGTGATCGAAGTTGTCGCCGTTGAAATCGTCGATGTTCATGCCGTGGGAGGCACCCGCCGCCATGAACGGGTTGATCTCCTTGTCCTCGAAGAACACGAGCACGCCATTGCCGCTGACTTGATAGCAGTAGTTTTTGCCGATCGTGCCCTTGCCGGTGACCGGATCGTACTGTTCGCCGATGCCGGCCATGCGCATCAAGAGCACGTTGTTGAACACATAAGCGCCAAGCAGAACGATGCCCGCCGGCTGCTCGAACTCTTCGCCGCTGCGAGTATCGACATAGCGCACCGCCGTGACCTTCTTCGCCTGCCGGTCGTAGACCAACTCCTTCACGTAGGCGTGGGTGCGCAGCTCGAATTTCGGATCGGGCAATAGGACCGGCAGGATGCATGACTGCGGCGAAGCCTTCGCATTGGCCTCGCACCCGAAGCGCTCGCAATGGCCGCAGTACTCGCAGGCACCGAGCGTCAGTCCCTCGGGATTCGTGTAGACCTCGCTCATATTGGCTGCCGGCGCCTGGAACGGATGATAGCCAAGTTCCTTCGCGGCCTTCTCCATGATAGTGGCGGCCATCGTCTTGGCGAGCGGCGGATTGGGATATTCGTTCTGTCGCGGCCCTTCGAAGACGTTGCCGCCCTCGATCTTCTTGCCGCGCAGGTTGCCGGCCTTGCCGGATATGCCGGTGAGTTTCTCGAACTTGTCGTAATACGGCTCAAGCTCGTCGTAGGAGACCGGGAAGTCCTGGATCGTCATCTCCGCCGGGATCGCGCTTTTCCCATACCGGTTCTCCAGATATGTGCGCAGATTGTGGTCAGAAGGCAGGAGCCGCCAGGTGACGCCGTTCCAGTGCGAGCCCGCGCCGCCGACGCCGGTGCCAGGCAGGAACGAACCAAGTCGGCGGATCGGCAGCGCCGTCTCCGACGGCGAGTGCCGCAGCGACACCGTCTCCACCTGGGTGTCCTGAAACAACTCCTGGCGGACCGCGAATTTCAGGTCGTCACGCACCGACGGCAACGTGAAATCCTCGCGCGCCGTCCGGTTGGCGCCGCGTTCCAGCCCCACGACCTTGAGGCCGGCCTTGGTCAGCTCGCGCGCGAGAATGCTGCCGGTGAAGCCGACGCCGATGGTGACCGCGTCGACCTCTTTGAGCATGGTGGCCATGGGCTTCCTCTCCTTGTTCGCACGTTGTGCGCGCGATTGTCCAAATGACGATGAGGAGCGTGCGCGACGCACGGCACTGCGGCATCGCGCGTGTTGTCAGGAGAAATCGGCGATCGATTGCGGCGGCCGATCGAACTTCTTGCCGAAATAGGTCTTGATCTCTTCGCGATAGGTCGCCGGCAGACCCGGATAGCCGACCATCTTCCAGCCCGCCATGTTGCGGTTGCCGCCGTACATCGGGTCGGCGAAGAAACCTTCCATTGCGATCTGCAAAAGCGCGTTGAAGAACATCGTGCTGGTGAAGCCCGGGAACGGCGCCTTGCCCTGTTCCATCACCTTCATCGCCGCCTCGCGGTCTTTTTCGGAGAGGCGGTCAAACTCCTTGCCGTAGGTCTTGCGCGTCCACTCGTTCGCCGCCTCAATGCCGGCCCGGAAGAACTCCCGCGGCGTCAGCGCAAGCTGATAGCCGAGCTCGGGCTTCGCCTTGGGGAATGGGCCGTCTCGGTAGAGCCGCGCGCCGTTGCCGTAGGCGCCCGCGAGCTGACGGTCGATAAAGGTCGCCACACCGCATTGGCCGCCGGACGGCGAAAGCTCGTCGCCGGGAATGAGCGTATCGGCCGCCGCCACCATGAACGCGTGCTCGGTTGGCGTCAGCGTCAGCAGCGGCTCGTGGTCGGGCGCGGGCGTCGTGGCTGCCGCGGACACTGGCTGCGATGTCTGCGCCTGCGCTGGCGGCGTCAAGCCGGCAGCAACCGCGGTGCCGGCTCCGACCAGAAAGCGTCGACGTGCAATCGGATTGGTGTCATCCGTCATGGCGTCTCTCCCTGTGCTGGTCGTCGATCGCGACCCACCGCACGGAGTTGGTTCGCCGAGCGGCCGTTATTGCTTTCTTTTGAATAAGACTAATCCGATTTTAGTCACGGCGGGAGGGGCTCCGGCGCAATTCCACCATGTGGAATCTGCTGACCGGTTCGACCGTGCGATCCATCGCGCGACTTTGGCCGAAGCGGTGCCGGATCCGTGACGATTGGGCGTGAGAACGGCGGAGCTATCGGTAGACCGCCGCGATCGCCAGGAAATCATCGGCTTTAAGGCTCGCGCCGCCGACGAGCGCACCATCCACGTTGGCGACACCCATGAGTTCGCCGGCGTTCGACGGCTTCACCGAGCCGCCATAAAGGATGCGGACACCCTCACCTTCGGCCCCAAACCGCTCGGTCAGGCGCTCTCTGATGAGCCCATGCATCTCGGCCACATCATCGGGCGTCGGGGTAAGACCAGTACCGATCGCCCAGACCGGTTCATAGGCCACGACCAGGTTGCCGGCGGTCACGCCATCCGGCAACGAACCCTCAAGCTGCCCTTCGACAGTCGCCAGCGCACGGCCGGCATCGCGCTCGGACCGCGTTTCGCCGACACAGACGATCGCCAGCAGGCCGGCACGGTGCGCGGCCATCGCTTTCGCCCGGACATCGGCATCACTCTCGCGGTGATAGGCTCGCCGCTCGGAATGTCCGACAATGACCGCACTTGCACCGGCGTCCTTGAGCATTTCGGCCGAGAGGTCGCCGGTGAACGCACCGGAACGCTCGGCACGGCAATCCTGGGCGCCGATCGCGACCGCGGTGTCGCGGGCCCTGGCGGCAAAAGTCGCCAGCAAGGTGGCCGGCGGACAGACCAGGAAATCAATCGTCGGGATTTCGGTCGCGCCCGCGATAATGCGATCAAGCTCGGCCGCTGCGGCCATGAGCCCATTCATCTTCCAGTTTCCCGCCATCAGCGGGCGCCGGCCGCCGCTCATTGCATTTCCCGGATTATTCTCCCCTCCCAGCCGGTTAGCAGACGCCGGAAGGCCACGCCAGCGCCGTATTTGACCCGCCACTACACCTAGGTGGTGCCCGGCTACATGAGTTGCGGCTGAAGGGCCCCCTCCCTATGATGCGTGGCCTTTCGTTGGCCGCCGGCCGCCCGGCCTCGGGGCTCTCGATCACAACAGGATCATTCATGCTTCGAGGTCTGCGCAAAGCGTCGTCCAACTGGCTCGGCAAGATCGTGATGGCCGCCGTTGTCGGCGTCTTGGTGCTGAGCTTTGCGATCTGGGGAATTGGCGACATTTTCCGCGGATTCGGCCGGTCGACGGTCGCAAAGATCGGCGGGACCGAAATCACGATCGAGCAATTCCGCACGCTTTATAACGATCGGCTGCAGCAATACGCCCGGCAGTTGGGCCGGCCGATCAGTGCCGAGCAGGCTCGGACCCTTGGGCTCGACCGCATCGTGATTACTCAGTTGATTTCCGACGTCGCCCTCGACGAACGGGTGCGTGCGCTCGGACTCAACGTGTCCGATGCCGAAGTGATCAAACGCATCACCAGCGACACGTCATTCCAGGGCCCCAACGGACAATTCGATCGCTTCCGCTTCGAGCAGATCATTCGCCAGGCGGGCTACACCGAGGCACGTTTCATCAGCGAGCAGCGCCGTCAGATGCTGCGCCGCCAGTTGGCGACCACCATCGTCAGCGGCAACGTCGTCAGCAAGGCGATGATCGAGGCCGCCAACCGCTATCAGAACGAACAACGCGCGATCGAATATCTACTGCTCGACCGCGGCCGGGCCGGCGACATCGCGCCGCCGACGCCGGAAGTTCTGGCGAAATATTTCGACGAGCGCAAAGTCCTGTTCCGCGCTCCGGAGTATCGCAAGCTCTTGATTGTCTCGCTGATCCCGGCCGAGCAGGCCCCCTGGATCGAGATTTCGGACGCCGACATCAAGGCCGCCTATGAGAGCCGCCGCTCGCGCTACGTCACGCCGGAGCGCCGGCACATCCAGCAGATCGTGTTTCCGACCGAGGCGGACGCCAAAGCGGCGGCCGAACGTATCGCCAAAGGCGAGACCTTCGCCGAAATCGCGAAGGAGCGCGGATTGACCGAAAAGGACATCGATCTCGGCACCCTGACCAAGTCCGCGGTCATCGACCCGGCGGTGGCCGACGCGGCGTTTGGATTGAAGGAAGGCGAAGTCAGCCCTCCGGTTCAGGGCCGCTTTGGCATCGCGGTCGTGCAGGTCCTCAAGATCGAGCCCGAGCACGTGCGGCCAATCGAGGAGGTTGCCGGCGAACTCAGGCGCGAACTGGGCGCGGAGCGGGCCAAAGCCGACATCCTTAAGCTCTATGACAAGATCGAGGATGCCCGGATCGACGGCAAGACGCTGACCGAGGCCGCCGAAAATCTCAAGCTGTCACCGCGCACGATCGAGGCGATCGATCGGTCCGGCCGCGATCCGTCTGGCATGCCGATTGCCGTCCCGGACCCGCAGAGGCTGTTGCCGGCGGCGTTCGCGGCCGAGGTCGGCGCCGAGCGCGACCCCGTGCAGTTCGAGGGCGGCTACGTGTGGTTCGAGGTCATGGGCGTTACGCCATCGCGCGATCGCGCGCTCGATGAGGTGAAGGAGCAAGTCGAGGCCCGCTGGCGCGAACAGGAAATCGCGTCCCGGCTCAAGGCCAAAGCAACCGAGGTCCTCGATAAACTCAAGGCCGGCACCACATTCGCCGACGTCGCCGCTGCTGACCAGATGAACGTGCAGACGCTCGCCGGGATCAAGCGGGCCGATACCCCTCCTCCGCTCTCCGCTGCGACCGTCGATACGATCTTCCGCACGCCCAAAGGCGAACTCGGTATGGCCGAAGCCGCGCAGGCTGCCGAACAGGTCGTGTTCAAGGTCACCGACATTGTGATCCCACCGCTCGACGTTGCCAGCGAGGAGGCGAAGCGAGCGCAGGAAACACTCAACCGATCCGTCACCGAAGACATTTTCAGCGAGTATATTGCCCGCCTGGAAACCGAATTGGGCGTGACGATCAACCAGAGCGCCCTGAACCAAGTGATCAGCGGCGGGGCTGTCGACACGAACTGATCGCATGCAGATCGAACCGCAGGGTACGGCATTCGCCAAGCGCTACGCGCGGGGAGAGACCCAGGTGGTGTGGACCACCCTGGTCTCGGACCTCGAAACACCCGTCTCGGCCTTCCTCAAGATCGCCGACGGACGGCCGATGAGCTTTCTACTGGAATCGGTCGAAGGCGGCGCGGTGCGTGGGCGCTATTCCATCATCGGCCTGGAGCCCGATGTCATCTGGCGGACGATGCAAGGCCGCGCCGAGATCAACCGCGCGGCGCGCCGTACGCCGGAGGCGTTTCGGCCCTGCAACGAAGCGCCGCTGGAAGCCTTGCGAGTCCTGCTTGCCGAAAGCCGGATCGAACTGCCCGAAGCCTTGCCGCCGATGTCGGCCGGTATCTTCGGCTACCTCGGCTACGACATGGTGCGGCAGATGGAGGAGTTGCCGCACCCGAACCCGGACCCGATCGGTGTTCCGGACGCCGTCATGGTGCGCCCCACCATCGTGGTGGTGTTCGACGCCGTGAAGGATGCCATCACGGTCGTTACTCCGGTGCGGCCCGAGAGCGGAACGTCTGCCGATACCGCCTTCACGCGCGCGGGCGAGCGCCTCTCGGCCATCGTCGATGCGCTGGAAGCGCCGCTTGGGCATAGCCCGCCCAACGTCAAGAGCGGCTTGCTCACGGTCTGGCCGTCGTCCAATACGACGCCCGCCGAATACGAACGGATGGTGAAGGCCGCGAAGGAATACATTGCCGCCGGCGACATCTTCCAGGTGGTGCTGTCGCAGCGTTTCCAGGCGCCATTCGAGCTTCCGCCGTTCGCACTTTATCGGGCGCTGCGCCGAGTCAACCCGGCACCCTTCCTCTACTTCCTCAACTTCGGCGGCTTTGCCATCGCCGGCTCGAGCCCGGAGATCCTGGTGCGGCTGCGCGAGGGGACGGTGACTATTCGCCCGCTCGCGGGCACGCGGCCGCGGGGCGCTACCCCGCGCGAAGACGAGACACTGGAGGCCGAACTCCTGGCCGACCAGAAGGAGCGCGCCGAGCACCTGATGCTGCTCGATCTCGGCCGCAACGATGTCGGCCGGGTCGCGCGCACCGCGACCGTCAAGGTCACCGACCAGTTCTTCATCGAGCGCTTCAGCCAGGTCATGCACATCGTCTCGAACGTGGAGGGCAAGATCGACGCCAAGTACGATGCGCTCGACGCGCTGGCCGCCGGGTTTCCGGCCGGCACCGTCTCGGGCGCGCCCAAGGTCCGGGCGATGCAGATCATCGACGAGCTGGAAAAGGAGAAGCGCGGGCTTTACGCCGGCGCGGTGGGTTATTTCTCGGCGGCTGGCGAGATGGATACGTGCATCGTCCTGCGCACCGCGCTGATCAAAGACGGCACGATGTACGTCCAGGCCGGCGCCGGCATCGTCGCCGACTCCAACCCGAAGTCCGAGCAGCAGGAATGCGTCGACAAGGCCAAGGCGCTGTTTCGCGCCGCCGAAGAGGCGAAACGCTTCGCCAGCGCCGCTCGGCGCGGCCAGTGAGGCGGCTCCTTGACCCTCTCCAGACCCCCGTCTAAGACCTTGAGCGGGCAAGTAAACGGGCGGCCATGATCGTCCTGATCGACAACTACGACAGCTTTACCTTCAACCTGTTCCACTATCTCGGCGGGTTGGGGGCGGACGTGGTCGTGCATCGCAACGACAAGATCGGTGTCGACGAGGTGATCGGGCTCGATCCGGACGCGGTCGTGCTCTCACCCGGGCCCTGCACGCCGAACGAAGCCGGTATCTGCCTGAACTTGATCGAGAAGGCGGCCACTACCCTGCCGATCCTGGGCGTGTGCCTCGGACATCAGGCAATCGGCCAGGTATTCGGCGGCCAAGTAGTGCGCGCGCCGGTGCCGGTCCACGGCAAACTCTCGGAGATCCAGCATCTGGGCGAGGGCGTGTTCCACGGGATCAATGCGCCGTTCAAGGCAACGCGCTACCATTCGCTGGTGGTCGAGCACAGCACCTTCCCGGCGGACCTCAAAGTGACCGCCGAGACCGACGACAAATTGGTCATGGGACTGGCGCACCGCAGCCTGGCGATCCATGGCGTGCAGTTTCATCCGGAAAGCATTGCCTCGGAGCATGGGCATCTGATCCTGCGGAATTTCCTCGACATCGCTGCGGCGTGGAACACATCTACCGGCCGGCGACCGGCCGGCCATCGAGCGGCGCGCCGAGTGCCCTGAGAGGCCAATGTGACCGACGATTTCAAGGGTTTGATCGCCAAGGCCGCGACCGGCGCGACGCTCACCCGGGACGAGGCGGCGCGCGGATTCGACCGCATGATGTCCGGCGAGGCGACACCGTCGCAGATGGGCGGACTGCTGATGGCGCTGCGCGTTCGCGGCGAGACAGTGGAAGAGATCACGGGCGCGGTCACCACCATGCGCGAGAAGATGCTGCGCGTCGCAGCGCCGCCCGACGCCGTCGATGTGGTCGGCACCGGTGGCGACGCTTCCGGCTCGTTCAACATCTCGACCTGCGCGGCCTTCATCGTGGCCGGCGCCGGCGTCCCGGTCGCCAAGCACGGTAACCGCGCGCTCTCCTCGCGTTCCGGCGCCGCCGATGTGCTGGCTGCGTTGGGCGTCAACATCGAGCTTTCTCCGGAAGACGTCGGGCGCTGCATCCGCGAAGCCGGCATCGGGTTCATGTTTGCGCCCGCTCACCATCCAGCCATGAAGAACGTCGGTCCGACCCGGGTCGAACTCGGCACCCGCACGATCTTCAATCTGCTCGGTCCGCTCTCCAATCCCGCAGGCGTCAAGCGGCAGATGGTCGGCGTGTTCTCCCGCCAGTGGGTGGAGCCGCTCGCGCAGGTGCTGAAGAATCTCGGGTCGGAGAGCGTCTGGGTCGTGCACGGCTCCGACGGCCTTGACGAGATCACCACGTCGGGTCCCACCTACGTAGCGGCTTTGGAAAACGGCACCGTCCGCAGTTTCGAGATCGCTCCCGAAGATGTCGGCCTGCCGCGCGCCAAGCCCGAGGCTCTGCGTGGCGGCGACGCCGAAACGAACGCGAAGGCTCTGCTCGACGTGCTCAAGGGCAAGAAGGATGCGTTTCGTGATGTCGCCATTCTCAACGCCGCGGCCGGACTCGTGGTCGCGGGGCGCGCCCAGGACCTCAAGCAGGCCGTGATCCTCGCGACCCGATCGATCAATTCCGGCGAAGCGAAAGGCCGACTCGACCGGTTGATCGCCGTCTCAACTCTCTGAACGGGTGCGCGATGGCCGATATTCTGAGCAAGATCGAAGCCTACAAGCGCGATGAGATCGCGGCCGCCAAACGCGCGCGGCCCTTCGCGAGCGTTGAGGCCGACGCCAGGGCCGCCCCTCCCCCGAGGGCCTTTATCCCCGCCATCGAACGCAAGCTTGCGGCCGGTCAATACGCGCTGATTGCCGAGATCAAGAAGGCCAGTCCTTCGAGAGGCCTGATCCGTGCCGAGTTCGACCCGCCGGCACTCGCGCGCGCCTACGAACAAGGCGGCGCCGCCTGTCTCTCGGTCCTTACTGACGCGCCTTCTTTCCAAGGGAAGCCCGAGTATCTCGCCGCGGCGCGCGCTGCGACGTCGCTGCCGGTCCTGCGCAAGGATTTCATGTACGAAATTTATCAGGTCGCCGAGGCTCGGGCCTGGGGTGCCGACTGCATTTTGATCATCATGGCGGCGGTCGACGATCGTCTCGCGCAGGACCTCGAAGACACAGCCTTCGCGTTTGGCATGGACGTTCTGCTCGAAGTGCACGACGAGTGGGAACTCGAGCGCGCGCTACTCCGCCGTTCGCGGCTGGTTGGTGTCAACAACCGCAATCTGAAGACATTCGAGACCACGCTCGACACCAGCAAGCGCCTCGCCCCAAAGATCCCGAACGACCGCATAGCGGTCGGCGAGAGCGGAATCTTCACGCCCGTCGACCTCGAATGTCTTGCCGGCGTCGGCATTCAGACCTTTCTGGTCGGCGAAAGCCTCATGCGCGAGCGCGATGTCGCGGACGCCACGCGGACCCTGATCGCGCGCCCGCATCCCCGCGCCGGCGCCGCGGAGTGACGCGGTGGCGCGCGCCCGCAAGCTTTCGCATCTCGGCAAGCAGGGCGAAGCCCATATGGTCGACGTGTCGGCGAAAGTCGCGACCGCGCGTGTCGCGGTTGCCGAGGGCCACGTGGTCATGAGCCAACCCACCCTCGACCTCGTACTCGCGGGCAACGCCAAGAAGGGCGACGTACTCGGAGCGGCGCGGCTGGCCGGCATCATGGCGGCGAAGCGGACGCACGAATTGATCCCGCTTTGCCACCCGCTTGCCCTGACCCAAGTGACCGTGGACATCACACCGGACCATCACCTCCCGGGCTTCACCGTGCGGGCTTCCGCAAGTGTGACCGGCCAAACCGGCGTCGAGATGGAGGCACTCACCGCCGTCTCGGTGGCCT
The DNA here is from genome assembly GCA_963807865.1 of uncultured Alphaproteobacteria bacterium. Taxonomy (GTDB): domain Bacteria; phylum Pseudomonadota; class Alphaproteobacteria; order Rhizobiales; family Xanthobacteraceae; genus VAZQ01. The sequence goes on from CAWEDK010000039.1 coordinate 439,484, forward strand.
GTTTGACGATCTACGACATGATCAAAGCGGTCGAACGCGGCATGCGGATCGAAGGCATTCGCCTGGTCGAAAAGCGTGGCGGCAAGTCCGGTCACTACCGCGCGAAGGAGTAAAAACGTGGCGCTGATGTCGGTCGCAGAGGCATCGGCCCGCGTGCTGGCGGAAGCAACGCCGCTGCCGGCTGAATTGGTACCCTTGGCGGAAGCGCACGGACGGGTACTGACCGCCGATCTCGCCGCCTTGCGGACGCAGCCGCCGGAAGCTGTCTCGGCCATGGACGGCTATGCGGTGCGATCGGCCGATGTCGCGAACACACCGGTACGCCTGAAGGTTGTCGGGGAGGTCGCGGCCGGGCATCCGTTCGCGGGCGCGGTTGGTATTGGCGATGCAGCCCGCATCTTCACTGGGGGCGTACTCCCTCCTGGGACGGACACGATCGTTATCCAGGAAAACACGGTGCGGGATGGCGGCACCGTACTGGTCAATGCCGGCGCCGGCAAAGGCAAGCATGTGCGCGTCGCCGGCCTCGATTTCGCTCGCGGCGCCATCCTCCTGCGGACAGGTCGCCGCCTCAGTGACCGCGACGTAGCGCTCGCCGCAGCGATGAACCATCCGGCCGTGCCGGTTCACCGCCGGCCGAAGGTCGCCGTGCTCGCGACCGGCGACGAACTGGTTATGCCGGGCACCAACCCGGGGCCTGGAGAAATTGTCTACTCCAACGGCTTTGCCACCATGGCGCTCGCCCGCCGCGAGGGCAGTGACGTGCTGGATCTCGGCATCGTGCCGGATCGTATCGACGAGACGATTAGTGCCGTGCGGCGGGCCCGCGCAGCGAACGCCGATATCCTCGTCACCTCAGGGGGCGCTTCCGTCGGTGACCACGACCTGGTCCAGAAGGCGCTCGCGTCCGAAGGACTCGAGCTCTCGTTCTGGCGCGTGGCGATGCGGCCCGGACGGCCGGTGATGCACGGGCGGCTCGGGAGCATGCACGTGCTTGGCCTGCCAGGGAATCCGGTTTCGGCTTATGTGTGCGCGATCCTGTTTATGGGCCCGCTGATCCGTCGGCTGGTAGGACGGCAGGAGGTCGACGTGCCGCAGGAAGCCGCGGTGCTCGGCGGAGACTTGCCCGCCAATGACGAACGCGCCGATTATCTGCGCGCCGCCCTGACCATCGACCGAAACGGGCAGGCCGTCGCGACGCCCGCGCCCGTCCAGGACAGTTCCATGCTTGTCCCCCTCGCCGATGCCGGCTGCCTCGTGGTGCGTGAACCGCACGCTCCTGCGGCTAAGGCGGGCAGCCGATGCGCCATCGTTAAGCTCGGCCTTTAGCGGTCTTTCGCATTGTTCACGTGAAATTAAATGGTTGCGGAACACATATCGAACATATAGTGTCCGTTCATGATTTGTTTCGGGTAAGTCTCTTCGGACCACCCGGCAGCCGGGGGAATGACGAATGCTGACCCGCAAGCAGTTCGAGCTTCTGCGCTTCATCAACGAACGGCTGAAGGAGGCCGGCGTGCCGCCGTCGTTCGACGAGATGAAGGACGCGCTCGACTTGCGATCCAAGTCCGGAATTCATCGTCTGATCACCGCGTTGGAAGAGCGAGGCTTCATCCGCCGGCTGCCAAATCGTGCGCGCGCCATCGAGGTCATCAAGCTTCCCAACTCGGTCGCCCAGGGCGTTGTGGCAGGCCGCTCGCGCGGCTTCACGCCCAGCGTGATCGAGGGCAATCTCGGTCGCGTCCGGGCATCCTCCGAGGATGAGGGCGGGCGGCCGGTCGCAGTGCCGGTCATGGGTCGCATCGCCGCCGGCACGCCGATCGAGGCGATCCAGATCCAAGACCCACGTAGTCAACGTGCCGCCCGAACTCCTCACGTCGGGTGAGCATTTCGCGCTTGAGGTGCGCGGCGATTCGATGATCGACGCCGGCATCCTCGACGGCGATACCGCGCTGATCAAGAAGACCGAGGCCGCCGACACCGGCGACATCGTGGTCGCGCTGATCGACGAAGAAGAGGCGACACTGAAGCGCTTCCGGCGGCGCGGCGCCTCGATCGCGCTCGGAGCCGGCAAACACCGCGTATGAGGTCCGAATTCTCCCACCCAACCGTGTACGCATCCAGGGCAAGCTGGTCGGGCTGTTCCGGCGCTACTGACGCCCCCGCCTGCTGTTTCACGCTCCGGCGCACGCGTCATGAAGGCTCAGTCGCCGGGCTCCAGATCGTCGACGTTCGGCGTGGCATCGCGTGGTTGCGTGCGCGCGGTACCGGGGCGGCCTGCTCGGCATCCTCTGCACGCGCGGGCGCCCATGGCCGGTCATAGCCTGGCGGTCGGGCGGCCATGACTTCGAACCCCTCCCCTACACGACGAAGGGCCACCGCGCCGGTTCGGCGCCATACTTGGCGGTCGATGAGCAACGCGCTGCATTCCCGCGGCGCCCGCGGACACTCAGCACGACCGCAGCCCGCCGGCAGTCTTCTGCGAACGCCTCGACCGGTTGGCGATGGCCACGATCGAATTGTCAGCGAGCCTCCGACGCAGCCCGCGCGTCGCACGGAATCCCGTCAGCCAGCCCCTTGTCTTGGGGTCGCGCGCGGTCGGCATCGGCCATGAGCCATTCCCGGAGAGCGAACGTGTCGTTGCCGGACTTGATCATGGCAAGCCGTCCGTCGGCGGTCCGGATCGCAAACGCCGTTCCCTCGGCGCGACCAGCACATCCGGTTGCGGCGCGCGGATGCGCCAGAGGGTGGCGCAGGCGATCAAGCGCCAGGCCGGTCAGCCGCAACGGCGTTTTCAGCAGACACAGCACCACCAGACCTGCAGTGCCGAGCAGCAACGGCCGATGCCAAAGGCGGACATGCGGCCCACCGCGCCCGGAAGGCTGGTGACCCAGAGCGCGATCGCGACCATCCACTCGATGCCCGCCCCCATCAGCCTCCAGCAGGGCCATCGAAGCCGAACGGCAGCGCGAGCACGCCGAGAATTCCCGTCGGCATGACCCAGAAGGAGACCACCGGCATGGCCAGAAGGTTGGCGAGCACGCCATAGGACGAAATGCGATGGAAGTGATAGGCCACGTAGGGAATGGTCGCGAGTCCGGCGAGCAGCGACACGATGATCAGCCCGGCGATCTCGCGCCCTCCCCACAGCGCGATGCGCGCACCGAGCGGCGTATCGGCGCTGCGGCTCATCCACGGCAATCCCTGCTGATAGCCTGCGACCAGCGCGAGCGTGGCGGCAAACGACATCTGGAAGCTCGGATGACGATCGCCTCGGGCGCGAGCAACAGCACGCCGAGCGCCGCTACCATCAGCGTCGAAGCGTCAGCGTCTGACGATCACCATCACGCCTACAAGCACGATCGCGATCATGATGAACGAGCGCTGGGTGGCGACCTCGGCGCCCGACAGCAGCAGATAGAACGCGGCCGCGCACGACGCCGCAAGCGCCGCCCATTTCTTGATCGGATGCCGGCCGGTGAACGCCCGCATCAGCGCGAACGACGCCCGCAGCACGAAGAAGATGATGCCGGCCACCAGCGCCATGTGATAGCCCGAAATCGACAGGACGTGGCCGATCCCCGACGCATACATCGCGTCGAACACCGGTGTCGAGACAGCGCATCGCGCTTGCCGGTGATGAGTGCCGAGGCGATGGCGCCGGCGTCGCCCGGCACCACCGCGCGGATGCGCTTGTCGATCGTATCGCGCATGCCGTCGATGACCGCGGCATAGCGCAGGTCAAAGCGTCGGCGCCTTATCCGGCTCCGCCGGGCGGATACGGCCGAGCACGAAGCCCGATGCGCCGATGCCCTGGAAGTACATGTCGCGCGCGAAGTCATAGCCCCCGGGACGCAGTGGCGAGAGCGGTGGCGAGAGCCGCGCCTTGAACTCGACGAAGCTGCCGACCGCCGGCGCCGTGCCCTTGCGCACCGACACCCGCACCCGCTCCAGTGTCTCGTTCAGGCGTGGCCCCGCGATGCGAGTGACCCGCACGACGATGCGGTCGGATCGCTCGCGCTCTTCGCGCAATTCGACGAAGCCCGCGACGTCGGCGTTCCAAACCGGCGCCGAGAGCACCGGATGCGCGATGATGGCGCGTTTGGCAGTGGCGGTCGTGAAGCCGGCCGCCACCGCGGCGAGCCCAAGCGCGATGGGAAATGCCACCGGCCGACGCCGCGCCAGCACGGTGACGACAATTGCGCTGGCGAGCAGCGCCGCCGCGGCCCAGAGGGCCGGTTCGCGCTCGGCCGCGAAGTACACGATGATGCCGCAGCCGAACGCCACCGCCAGCCAGGGCGCCAGCCGCCCTGGGCCGGTTTCCACCAGCACCCAGGCTCGCGTCTGCCGCGCAGCCCGACCGAGCAGGACAGCCCAGTGGTCGAGCCATTGCGGCACAGGCCGCTGGCCTGCGGCAGCCCAAGGCCGCCATACGGCGGCCCGCTCGCGCGATTTGATCGGCTCGACCATGCGCGGCAACCCCTGACGCCCGCGCCGTGACTGGCGGCCGTCATGGTACACCGGCGCGGCGCGGCGGGAAGCCTCTGTCTGCCGCAGCCGACAGGGGTCCCTGCCTCTCCTCAGCCTTTGCCGGCCACCTTGGCCCAGGTGTCGCGCAAGCCGACAGTACGGATGAACACCAGTCCCCCCGGCGATGCGCCCGCGTCGCGGCAGAAGTAGCCCTGCCGCTCGAACTGGACCGCATCGTCGGCGTTGGTGCCCGCGAGATTTGGCTCGACCTGGCATCCGTCGATCACTTCGAGTGAGTTCGGGTTGAGGTCGGCACGAAGTCGGCAGCGTTGGGGTCCGGCCGGCTGAACAGCGGATTGTAGAGCCGGACCTCCGCCGGCATCGCGTGTGCGGCAGAGACCCAGTGCAGCGTCGCCTGCACCTTCCGCCCGTCCGGCGCATTGCCACCGCGCGTCGCCGGGTCATAGGTGCAGCGAAGCTCGATCACTTCGCCCGCCGCATCTTTCACCACTTCGCGACAAGTGATGAAATAGGCGTAGCGCAGACGGACTTCCTTGCCGGGCGAGAGGCGGAAAAATTTCTTCGGCGGGTTCTCCATAAAATCGTCGCGCTCGACATAAAGCTCGCGCGAGAACTTCACGCGGCGCGTCCCGGCGCCGGGATCGTCCGGATGATTGACGGCCTCGAGCTCTTCGCTCTGGCCTTCCGGATAGTTCTCGATCACGACTTTCAACGGCCGCAGCACCGCCATTCGCCGCTGCGCGGTCTTGTTGAGAATCTCCCGCACCGAAAAGTCGAACATCGCGGCATCGACGACGCTGTTGGCCTTGGCGACACCGATCCGCTTGACGAAATCGCGAATGGCCGCGGGCGGCACCCCGCGCCGGCGGAGCCCGGCGATCGTCGGCATGCGCGGATCGTCCCAGCCATCGACGTGGCCGCCACGCACCAGCTCGGTCAGCACGCGCTTCGAGAGCACCGTATAGGTGAGATTGAGCCGCGCAAACTCGTACTGCCGCGGGCGCGACGGGACCGGCAGGTTGTCGAGAAACCAATCGTACAGCGGCCGATGATCCTCGAATTCCAGCGTGCAGATCGAATGCGTGATGCCTTCGATGGCGTCCGACTGGCCGTGCGCGAAATCGTAGCTCGGGTAGATCGACCAGGCGGTGCCGGTGCGTGGATGGTTGGCGTGCAGGATGCGGTAGAGCACCGGATCGCGCAGATTGATGTTGCCTGACGCCATATCGATCTTGGCACGCAGCACGCGCGCACCGTTCGGAAATTCGCCAGCCCGCATGCGGCGGAAGAGATCGAGGTTGTCCTCGACCGAGCGCTCGCGGAACGGACTGTTCGTACCCGGCTCGGTCAGGGTTCCGCGATTGGCGCGAATTTCATCCTGCGACTGGTCGTCGACATAGGCCTTGCCGGTCCGGATCAGGTGCTCGGCCCAGGCGTAGAGCTGCTCGAAATAATCCGACGCGTAATAGAGGTGCTTGCCCCAATCGAAGCCGAGCCACCGCACGTCGCGCTCGATCGCATCAATGTATTCCTGCTCCTCCTTGGTGGGATTGGTGTCGTCGAAGCGCAGGTGGCAGCGGCCGCCGAACTCCCCGGCGATCCCGAAATTCAGGCAGATCGACTTGGCGTGGCCGATATGCAGGTAGCCGTTGGGCTCCGGCGGAAAGCGCGTCACCACCGTCTTTTGCCGGCCGGATGCGAGATCGGCCGCGACGATGTCGCGGATGAAATCGCGGCCCGCTTCTGCGACCGCCGCTTCGTTGATCGTCATCCTGCCCGTCCGTGGCCATGTCCGCTGGTGTGGCGGATTTGACGTTCCTCCCGGCATTGCGGCCGGTCCTTCATTGGAACGTCAAATCCAAAGCCACACCAGATTTCATATGATTGCTGGTGTCCGTTTGGTTCCGACGCTTGTAAATGCAGGTGCCGAGAAGGGCATACAAGCGTCGGAACCGGGACACCAGTGAGGCCGCCGCTATGTGCCAAATAAGTATCGGAGCGCCAAGTGTGAATTGCCGCTCGCGCGCATTCTCACGCTTGTGTTAGAGGTCGGTCGACCGGCACTTGCCTGCCCCTTGGAGCCTATGTCCGACCCCGTCGTTACCCGTTTTGCCCCCTCTCCCACCGGCTTTCTCCATATCGGGGGGGCGCGCACGGCGCTGTTCAACTGGCTCTATGCGCGCGGCCGGGGCGGCCGGATGCTGCTGCGGATCGAGGATACCGATCGCGAACGCTCCACCAAGGCAGCTATCGACGCGATCATCGACGGGCTTTCCTGGCTCGGTCTGGGCTGGGACGGCGAGGTTGTCTATCAGTTCTCCCGCGCCGAACGGCATCGCCAAGTGGTCGAGGAACTGTTGGCGAAGGGCATGGCTTACCGCTGCTATGCGAGCCCAGAAGAGCTCACCGCGATGCGCGAGCAGGCCCGTAGCGCGGGCCGCTCCAAGCTCTACGACGGGCGTTGGCGGGACCGGGACCCGGGCGACGCCCCGCCCGGCATCAAGCCTGCGATCCGCCTCAAAGCACCACTGACCGGCGAGACCGTGGTCGACGACCAGGTGCAGGGCCGCGTCACCTGGCAGAACGAGAACCTCGACGATCTCGTGCTGCTGCGCTCTGACGGTAACCCGACCTATATGCTGGCCGTGGTGGTCGACGACCATGACATGGGCGTCACTCACGTCATCCGCGGCGACGATCATCTAACCAATGGCGCTCGCCAGACCCAGATCTACCAGGCGCTCGGCTGGCAAGGTCCCGGTGATGGCGCATATCCCGCTGATCCACGGGCCGGACGGCTCGAAGCTGTCCAAGCGGCACGGCGCCCTCGGCGTTGATGCCTACCGCGCCATGGGCTATCTGCCGGCGGCGATGCGGAACTATCTCGTCCGCCTGGGATGGGCGCACGGCGATCAGGAGATCTTCTCGACCGAGGAAATGATCGCCGCGTTCGACCTGCCCGCCATTGGCCGCTCGCCCGGCCCGCTTCGACTTCGCCAAGCTCGAAAATCTCAATGGCCACTACATCCGGCAGACCGCCGACGCCGACTTGTTGACCGAGATCGAACGCCTGCTGCCTCACATCGCACGTGGTGACGAACTGGCCGCCAAGCTCACACCCGAACTGCGGAGCAAGTTGCTGGCCGCCATGCCGGGCCTCAAGGAGCGCGCCAAGAATTTGGTCGAACTCATCGAAGGGGCAGCCTTCATGTTCACCGATCGTCCTCTCCCGCTCGACGACAAGGCCGCAGCCGTGATGACCGGTGAAGCGCGCAGCCTGTTGAGCGAACTATCGGAATCGCTTCGCGCGGTGGAACCATGGAATGCCGAGGCAACCGAGCAGGTCGTCCGCGGCTTTTCCGATCGCAAGGGCATCAAGCTCGGCGGGGTCGCACAGCCGTTGCGCGCGGCCCTGACCGGCAAGACAACATCTCCGCCGATCTTCGACGTACTTGAGGTCCTTGGCAAAGGCGAAAGCCTCGCCCGGATCGAGGACGTGGTCTCCCCGATCGCCCCCCGTTAAGGCTCGCCGCACTGCGCAACGCAGGGCCGACCTGCTCCATCTTGCAGTGCACACTCGGATGGGCTACGCAACCTTGCCTCTCCCGCGGGCTTAATTTACCACCATCCGCGTTGGACCGCCGCAGCGGGCATGCGGTCCGCCGGGCGACGCTACGAGGGCACGATCATGGATGCGAAGACCGGCGCCAATATCAAGACGGGCAAATTCAGCATCGGGGACAAGGACCACACCTTCCCGGTTTACGAGGGTTCGATCGGGCCCTCAGTGATCGACATCGGCAAGTTCTACGCCGAGACCGGGATGTTCACCTACGATCCGGGCTACACCTCGACCGGAAGCTGCAAGTCCAAGATCACCTACATCGACGGCGATGAAGGCATTCTGCTCTATCGAGGCTATCCGATCGAGCAGCTCGCCGAGCATGGCGATTTTCTCGAGACCTGCTACCTGCTGCTTTACGGCGAACTGCCAACCGCCGGACAGAAGGCCGATTTCGACAATCGTGTCACCCGCCATACCATGGTGCACGAGCAGATGAATCGCTTCTATGGGGGCTTCCGGCGCGACGCCCACCCGATGGCGGTGATGACCGGCTGCGTCGGGGCACTTTCAGCGTTTTACCACGACTCGACCGACATCTCCGATCCCTATCAGCGCATGGTCGCGTCGATCCGCATGATCGCCAAGATGCCGACGCTCGCGGCGATGGCGTACAAGTATTCGATCGGCCAGCCGTTCGTCTATCCTAAGAACGATCTCGACTACGCCACCAACTTCCTTCGCATGTGCTACGCGGTGCCGTGCGAGGATTACAAGCCCAATGAGGTACTGGCCCGCGCCATGGACCGCATCTTCATCCTGCATGCGGACCACGAACAGAACGCGTCGACCTCGACCGTGCGGCTGGCGGGCTCCTCGGGCGCCAATCCGTTTGCCTGCATCGCGGCCGGCTGCGCCTCGCTCTGGGGTCCGGCGCACGGCGGCGCCAACGAGGCCGCGCTCAACATGCTCGCGGAGATCGGCAAGGTCGAGCGCATTCCGGAATACATCCGCCGCGCCAAGGATAAGAACGACAGCTTCCGTCTGATGGGCTTCGGCCACCGGGTCTACAAAAACTACGACCCGCGCGCCAAGATCATGCAGAAGACCTGCCACGAGGTGCTGAGCGAAATCGGCGTCAAGGACGATCCACTGCTTGACGTCGCACTCGAACTCGAGCGGATTGCGCTGCACGACGAATACTTCATCGAGAAGAAGCTTTATCCGAACATCGATTTCTATTCGGGCATCACCCTCAAGGCGATGGGCTTCCCGACCACGATGTTCACGGTGCTGTTCGCGGTTGCCCGCACGGTCGGGTGGATCTCCCAGTGGAAGGAAATGATCGAGGATCCGCACCAGAAGATCGGCCGCCCCAGGCAGCTCTATACGGGCGCGCCGCAGCGCGATTACGTGCCGATCTCGCGGCGCAAGTAGTTTGCTTCGCGGGCCGGCACGTTCCGGCGCACGCTCCACGTCATGGCCGGGCTTAGCCCATCCGAAGGACGGCGTCGCTTCACTCCGCCTATGTTCCGGCCATCCACGTCTTAGGTCGGCTCGACGAAAATAAGACGCGGATGCCCGGCACAAGGCCGAGCACGACGTTGTTGCAACCATTGCGACCTGCGCTCCCTTACCCGCGTCCCGGAGCAGTGGCGGCACGTGATGGAGCGTTCGTCGCGATATCCATCACAATCTCGGCGGCGCGCATGGCGGGCGCCGATTTGCCGATCTGCATGATGTCGTCAAGGCGGGCAAACGCCTCGACCTGACGCCGCCGTTCAGGTGTGTCGCTCAACAGCGGAACGAGCGCGTTCGACAGATTGTCGGCGGTGCAGTCTTTCTGGAGGAATTCCGGCACGGCGTTCTCGCCTAGCACCAGATTGGCAAGAATGACCGAGGGGAGGCGATTCTTGATCGGCCGGCCGATCAGCGTTTCAAGTGCCGAGACCTTGTAGGCCGTCACCATCGGCACGCCGGCGAGCGCGAGTTCGAGCGTGACGGTGCCGGACTTCGCCAAGGCTGCGCGGGCGATACGGAAGGCGGCGCGTTTCTCCCCGCCATCGACAACGATCCGAGGCTTCACCGTCCACGAAGCCGTGCTCTCCGTCACGCGTTCAGCAAGTCGCGGCGTAGTCGGCAGCACGACTTCGAGCGCGCCGATTTTGTCCGCCACCCGGGCGACCGTCTCCTCGAACGTCGTCAAGAGGCGCTGGATTTCGCCGCTGCGACTTCCCGGCAGGACCAGCAGCACGGGCGGCGCCGCCATGCGCCGCCGCGCGTCATCGGCATTCGGGCGAAGCTCCGCGACCTCCTCGGTCAACGGATGCCCGACATAGGTGCATGGCGGACCGCCGAGCCGTTCATGAACCCCGGGCTCGAACGGCAGCAGCGCAAGCACATGGTCGACATACGCGCGCATCTTGCGCGCCCGGCCCGGCCGCCACGCCCAGACCGAGGGCGAGACGTAGTCGACGATCGGGATAGCCGGCGCCCGCACCCGCACCCGCTTCGCGACGCGATGGGTGAATTCGGGACTGTCGATGATCACCAGAATATCGGGGCGCTGCGCCACCGCAGTCTCGACCGTCTCTCGAATGCGTCGCAGGATCGCGGGAAGTCGCCGAGGAATTGCGCTGAAGCCGATGATCGATAATTCCTCGATCGGGAACAGGCTGGTGAGACCCTCGGAGGCCATACCGTGCCCGCCCACTCCGGCAAATCGGACGTGCCCGCTGGTGCGCTCCCTCAGCGCGCGCATCAGCGCGGTGCCAAGTCGATCCCCGGATTCTTCGCCAGCGACCAGAAAGGCATTCAGAACGCGCGACGCGCCCGCAACCGGCGCGACAGGCGTCATTGCGGGGCCGTCTCGTCGCGCACACCGACGACAAACAGCTTGGCGCGGTCGGCCATCTCGGCGACGCGATCCGGCTCGGCCATGATCGCGCTCCCCGCTACCACCGCGATGCCGTTCAAGCCCGCATTGATAGCGCTGTCGATCGTCTTGGGACCGATCGAAGGCAGATCGATGCGGCGATCCTGGTCCTGCTTGGGCGCTTTCACGAGCACTCCAGTGCCCGCGGGAATCCGAATTCGTCCGCTGCGGCGCACGTCGGCGAAACGCGCGAGCATATGATCAGTGCCTTCGGCGGCTTCCACCCCCAGGATGCGGCTTTGTGCGATGACCACGGCCTGACCGACGTCGAACGGGCCGGTCGCCCGGAGGAATTCGAGCCCGTGACGGATGTCGGCGAGATCGGTGGTGCTCGGCCGGTTGCGGCCCAATGGGCCCTCGGGCATCAAAATGCTGGGGGCAACCTCGTGCGCGCCGAGAACGTGGAAGCCGCGCTCCTCGAAGATGTTGACGATGCCGCGAAAGAAGTGACCGTCGCCGCCGCGGAAGATGCGGGCGAGACGCGGCAGCAGGCGCACCGTCTCGAAATCAAAGCGCAACTGGCTCAGGGTCGGACGGACCAGACCGCCGATGAACACCATGTCGCGGCAGCCTTCCTGCCGGGCGAGGCGGCACATGCGGCCGATCTGGCCGAGCGCGATCCAGTGATGCGGATAGTCCACCACCCGAGCCGGATCGGCCGACCCGCGTAGCGCCAGCAGCACCGCGCGGCGGCCGCGCTGCATGGCGGCGTCAGCGGTGGCAAACGGTAGCGTGCCGCCGCCCGAGACAATGGCGATCGGACTACCGGCCGTGATCGGAAGCGTCTCGTTCATGGCGCCGCGCCTTCCTCCGACGTTTCGCCGGCTGCGTCCGCCATCATCAACGGCCTTTTGCCGCTCTCCTGGATGAAGGAGATAATCTTGCTTACCAATGGATCATTGGCAAACTCGGACGACAGCGATACGACGCGCTCGCGAAACTCACCCTCGGCAAAAAACAACGTGCGGTACGCTTGGCGGACCCGGCGGATCGCCTCGCGCGAATGGCCGCGACGTTTCAGACCAATCAGGTTCAAGCCAATCAGCTTGGCCGCAAGCCCGAACGCGAAGCCGAATGGAATGACGTCACGCGTGATGCCGCTGACGCCGCCGAGCATCGCCCCCTCGCCGATCCGTACGAACTGATGCACCGCCACCTGGCCGCCCAGGAACACATCGTCGCCAACCGTGACGTGACCGCCGAGAACCGCGTTGTTGGCGAACGTTACGCGGTTGCCGACGTGGCAATCATGCGCGACATGCGAGCCCACCATGAAGAAGCAGCGGTCTCCAACCGTCGTGATGCCGCCGCCCTGCGCCGTCCCGATATTCATGGTCACGTTTTCACGAATGTCGCATTCCGCACCGACCAGGAGCTGCGTCGGCTCGCCGCGATAGGAGACCGACTGCGGCGGTGTGCCGAGCGAAACGAACGGATAGATCACCGTCCGCGCGCCGATGCTGGTGTGGCCCGTCAGGTGCACGTTGGCAAGCAGCCGGCAACCGTCGCCGATCACGACATTCGGACCGATCAGGCAGAACGGGCCGATCGATACGTCCTGACCGATCGCCGCTCCCGGCTCGATCCGGGCGGTTGGGTCGATTGCCGCCATCGCCGAACTCACGGAACCATCGCGCCGACCTGGGCTTCCGCGACCATCTGGCCGGCCACCATCGCCTCGCCGCGGAACCACCACATGTTCTTTTTGCGCGCCATCTTGGTCACGTGGTACTCGATCGTGTCGCCCGGGACCACCGGCTTGCGGAATTTCGCCTTGTCGATGGTCAGAAAATAGACCTGCTTGGGGCGCTCGCCGCCCATCCGGGAGAGGACGCAGAGCGCGCCCGCGGTCTGCGCCATGCCCTCGATCAGGAGCACGCCCGGGAACACCGGGTTGCCCGGGAAGTGGCCAAGGAAATACGGTTCGTTGATCGTGACGTTCTTGATTCCAATGGCGGATTCGTCGCCGCGCATGTTGCGGATTCGGTCGATCATGAGGAACGGATAGCGGTGCGGCAGCGCCTGCAGAATCGTCAGGATATCGGCCGCTTCCAGCGTTGTTCGCCCTTCTTCCATAGCGTCTTCCCGACTCTTCCCTACTCTTCCGCCCTGTCCCGGCCGCTCTTCCGGCCTGCTCGTGCAAGCCGCTCGAGGCTGGCGATTTCCCGCATCCATTCGCCGACCGGCTTGGCGCGAATGCCGCCCCAGCGCGCGCCGGCCGGCACGTCGTTGTAGACGTTGCTCACCGCCGCGACCTGCGCGCCTTCGCCGATGGTGACGTGATCCTTGACGCCGGCGCCCGCCGCGAGCACCACGAAATCGCCGAGCGTCACGCTGCCGGAGATGCCGGTCCGCGCCACCACCACGCAGTGGCGGCCGATCTGGGTATTGTGGCCGACCTGCACCAGATTGTCGATCTTGGTGCCCTCGCCAATCACCGTGTCGCGGATCGCGCCGCGATCGATGGTGGTATTGGCGCCGATCTCGACATCGTCCTGGATGATCACCCGGCCGATCTGTGGAACCTTGGTGTGGCCGGCAGCGCCCATCAGGTAGCCGAAGCCGTCCTGCCCGATCCGGCTGCCGGGATGCACGATGACGCGGTCGCCCATCAGGGTATGCATCAGCGAGACATGCGAGCCGACGGCGCAATCGCGCCCGATGCGTACTTTGGGTCCAATCACGGCCCCGGCGTGGATGACCGTTCCCGACCCGATTTCCGCCTGCGGCCCGATCACGGCCGCCGGATCGACCGTCACTCCGTTCTCAAGCCGCGCCGTCGGATGAACGAAAGCGCCCGGTGCCACGCCGCTCCCGGCGAACAGCGAGGAGGGCCGCAACGCATCGCCGAACAGGGTCCGCGCCACGGCAACAAACGCCTGATAGGGCGACGGCGCGCGCAGCACGCTGACATGGGGCGGCGCCTCGGCGGCGAGCCGATCCGTCGTCAGGCAGACGCCGGCCTGGCTGGCACGGAGCTGCTCGGCATATTTGGGCTTGTCGAGAAACGTAACGTCCGTCGGCAAGGCCCGATCGATAGCCGCAACGCCGGTGATGCGGCGATCAAGCGCCGCGCCGCTCATCGGCTCGGCGCCGGTGAGCACAGCGATCTCACGCACGGTGAGCCCGCGGGCGCGGTCGAAAAAGGTCGGCGAGGTCATGCCACCTTATACCGTGGCTGCGCCGCCGATATTAGAACGAAGTTCCGCCGCCGAACCGGAATTGCTGCACCCGGTCGTAGGGCGTCTTGGTGAGCGGGTAGGAATAGTCGAACCGGAGCGGGCCGAACGGCGAATCCCAGATCAAGCCAACGCCCACGGACGTCCGGACGTTCATGCCATTGTCGATGGGACACGGCACCACATTGTTCCCGAGTGCCGGCGTCCAGGTCGGGCAGTCGAGCGTGCCGTTGATTCGTTCGCCAGTGACCGACCAGAAGGTCGGTCCGACATAGTTCCACAGCGAGCCGGCATCCGCGAAGGCGGCGACGCGCACGCCGGAGTCCTTGGGGAGGAAGTAGAGCGGCGTCTGGAATTCGACGCTGGCGCCCCAGTACATCGAACCACCGAGCGAGTCGCCCTGATATCCGGTGTACGCCAACTGCGACAAGTCGCGCGGGCCGATACCCGACGGCGCGAAGCCGCGGACCAAGCTCGGTCCCATCTGGAAGTGATCCAGCATGCGCAGGTCCTTGCCACCCCAGCCGGTCACGTATCCGCCTTGCAGATGAATGAACCCGATCACGTCGGGAATGACCTCCCGATAGCTGCGCAGGTCGGTGGTGGTCTTGATGTAGTTCACGTCACCGCCGACGCCGGCAAAATCCTGATTGAAGGTCAGCAGCGTACCCATGGTCGGGTTCTTGTTGTTGTCGAGGGTATTGTAAGTCAGCGAGTAGCCGATCGCGGACGTAAACACCGCGCCCTGGGCAAGCTCCTTACGCACCGCCAGCGACGCCTCGCCATCGAGGAAGCAGGCGTCGTTGGGCAGAACACCAGGACCGCCGTTGACCCACGCCATTGGCGAATAAATGCAGTTATTGAGGATATCGGGCAGCGAAATCGACTGCCGGTAAAGCGAATACCGGACCTGGAAACCGAGATCTTCACGCAGCGCAAACCCGAGCCGAGTCGAGAAGCCGGCCGTGGTGGACTGATACGAAACGTAGCCCGTCGAGTTCTGCTGCTTGGCGAAGATGTCGAGCCCGAGCGCCAACCGATACCCGAGGAAGTAAGGCTCGACGAACGATACCGTGAACCCCTTGGCATATTGGCCGTATTGCACCGAACCCTTGGCATAAAGTCCGCGGCCGAGAAGATTGCGTTCCGCGATGCTGACTTCAGCCATGAAGCCGTCGGAGGTCGAGAAGCCGCCGGACACCGAGAATTCGCCGGTCGACATCTCCTCGAGCTCGACATTGAGGATCACGCGATCGGGCGCCGATCCGGGCTCGGGAATGATCCGCACGTTCTTGAAGTAGGACAGATTCTTCAACCGCCGCTCGGCGCGATTGACCAGCGCGCGGTTGTAGGCATCGCCCTCGGAGATATCGAATTCGCGGCGGATCACGTAGTCGCGCGTGCGGGTATTGCCGCGAATGTTGATTCGCTCGATGTAGGCGCGCTGCCCTTCCTCGATGGCAAAGATGAGACTGACGGTCCGGTTCTCGGGATTGCGGGTCGCACGCGGCCGCACCGTCGCGAACGCGTAGCCCAGCCGTGCCGCCTCGATCGTCATATCCTCGACCGATTTTTCGACGAGCTCCGCGTTATAGACATCGCCGGCATAGGCGCGCAGCTTGGGCCGCAGCAGCGCCGGATTGATCGAGCGCACGTTCGACACCACGTCCACCGACGCGACGCGATATTGCTCGCCTTCCTCGATCGTAAAGGTGATGAGGAAGCCGCGCCGCGCTGGATCGAACTCGCCCACTGCCGACACGATGCGGACGTCGATGAACCCGTGCTTCAGATAGAAGCGGCGCAGCAGCTCCCGGTCAGCCTCGATCCGGTCGGGATCATAGATGTCGTTGGTCTGCAGGAACGCCAGCAGACCGGTCTGCGAGGTCTTGATGACATCCGTCAGGCGGTAGTCCGAATAAAAGCGGTTGCCGATGAACTCGATGCGCTTGACGCCGGTCTTCCCGCCCTCCGTAATCTCGAAGATGAGGTCGACGCGATTGTTGGCCAACTCGATGATCTTAGGTTCAACGCGCACGTCGAAGCGGCCGCCCCGGCGGTAGACTTCGACCAGACGCGCGACATCGGCTTGGACCACCGGCCGCGACAGCGTCCCGCGTTCCTTCGACTGGATTTCGGCCTTGAGCTGCTCGTCCTTGACCTTGCGGTTGCCCTCGAAAGCGATCCGGTTGATCACCGGGTTCTCGACGACAAAGATGATCAGGCGCCCACCCTGCATGGAGGGACGCACGTCCTGGAACAGTCCGGTGGCGTAGAGAGACTTCACACCTTCATCGATTTGGAAAGCATCGAGCCGGCCTCCCGGGCCGGCACGGAAATAGGAGCGGATGGTATCGGCTTCGACGCGCTGGTTGCCTTGAACCACGATCGAACCAACCGTGATGCCCTGGGCGTGCGTGATCCCCGCGCTGAGCGACAGGAAGCCTGCGCTCAACGAGATACTTCCGAGGACCAGGCAAAGCGCGCCCAGTCCCCGAATAAGCCACACTCGGAATTTCATCCCCGATACGCCCTTTTCACCCCTATGCGAATCACGAAGACCGCGATTCGCCCCCTACCCCCTCCAGCGTGATCACTCCAAAACCCCCGTTTCGGTCGTGATCAAATCCCCTGCCGTCTCTCCTCCGCCTATCGTTACACCGCGAACGTGACACGCGAACGTGGCACGCCGAGACTAAGACGCCGCCCAGTTCCATAGCCGAAAGATGTCATTTTTAGTGGCGAACACCATAAGTGCGGCAACAAGCGCGAACCCGATGCGAAAACCGATCTCCTGTGCCCTTTCGGACAACGGCCGGCCGCGAACGAACTCAAGCGCGTAGAACAAGAGGTGTCCACCGTCGAGCAAAGGCACCGGAAACAGGTTCAGCAAGCCGATCGATACCGACAGCACCGCCACGAAGTGCATGATGGCCGCCACGCCGAGAGTGGCCACCTGCCCCGACACCTGCGCGATCATGATCGGACCGCCGAGCTGATCGGCATTATCCCGGCCGACCACGATCCGGCCGACATACGTGAGCGTCGTCTCGACGATGTTCCAGGTTTCCTTGATGCCGAGCCACACCGCGGTCGCCGGGCCGACCGGCTCCATCTTGAGTTCGCTCGGCGCAATGGAACGGCTGATGCCGAGCACACCCATGCGGTGAATGTTACCGAAATTGTCCTTCACCTCTTTGAGCGCCGGAACCGCCTTGAGGGTGACCCGCGTGCCGCCGCGCTCGACTTCGATCGTCAGCGTCTCGCCGGCGCTGGTGCTGACGATTCGCTGCATCTCGGAGAAGCTGTCGATCGACCGTCCATTGATCGACACCACGAGATCGCCGGGCTGAAAACCGGCCGCCGCTGCTGCGCTTTCCGGCTGAATCGATTCAACTCGTGCCGCGGTGCTCTGCTTGCCGAAGAGCATGAACAGGCCGGCGAAAATCGCGATCGCCAGAACGAAGTTGGCCAACGGTCCTGCGACCACGATGGCGGCTCGCGGACCGACCGGTTGATGGACGAAACTTTGCTTGCGCTCGGCCGAGTTCATGGCGGCAGCGGCCTCGTGATCCGGCACGCTCGCAGCATTCTCGTCGCCGAAAAATTTTACGTAGCCGCCGAGCGGGATCGCCGAGAGCTTCCAGCGCGTTCCATGCCGGTCGTTGAAACCGAACAGTTCCGGGCCGAACCCGATCGAGAACACGAGTACTCTGACACCGTTCCAACGTGCGACCAGGAAGTGGCCGAGTTCATGAAAGAACACGACAACCGTCAGCACGAACAGAAAGGGGATGACATAGCCGACCACGCCCCAGCCCAAGGTGCTGATGCTCGACATGAAATTGGAACCCATCTTTGGCCGAATCCCCGGTAGTCGCGAACCCCCGCCCGCGGTCGAACTATCTAGAGTGCCTTTGCGGCAATTTCTGGCAAGAGTTCGCGAGCTAACAATCTTGAATTATGGTCAATAGACAGTGCGTCTTCGAGGTTTTCCGGCTCCGCTGTCCAATTACGGGACACCGCCGCCTCCAAAGTCGCCTCGACCAGTGCCACAATTCCGCCGAAAGCGAGTCGGCGCTCCAGGAACTCGCCGACCGCGATCTCGTTCGCCGCGTTTAGCACGGTGGGCGCCCCCCCTCCGGCCTCGAGCGCGCGGCGAGCAAGTTGCAGGGCGGGAAACCGGACAACGTCAGGTTCCTCGAACGACAATGTGGCGTGGCGCGCGAGATCGAGCCGCGGCGCCGGGCCCTGGATGCGCTCCGGCCATGCCAGACAATAAGCGATGGGAATCCGCATGTCCGGACTGCCCAATTGCGCAATCAACGAGCCGTCGCAGAACTCGACCAGGCTGTGAACGATCGACTGTGGATGGACCAGCACATCGATCTGCTCGGAAGGCAATGCGAATAGGTGGTGCGCCTCGATGATCTCCAGGCCCTTGTTCATCAGCGTCGCCGAATTGATCGTGACCTTGGCGCCCATCGTCCAGTTCGGATGCTTGAGCGCCTGCTCGACGGTGGCGGTCCTGATCGCTTCCGCACTGGCGGTACGGAACGGGCCGCCGGAGGCGGTCAAAATGACGCGGCGTACATCCTCGCGGCGGCTGCCGCTCATCGCCTGGAACAGCGCGTTGTGCTCGGAATTGACCGGCAGCACCGTCGCGCCGGCTGCGGCTGCGCGCCGCATGAACAGGCCGCCCGCGCAAACTAGCGTCTCCTTGTTGGCGAGCGCGACGATCGCGCCGCGTTCGGCTGCGGCCAGCGTCGGTCGCAATCCGGCCGCGCCGGTGATCGCGCCGATGACCCAATCCGCCGGACGCTGCGCAGCTTCGACCAGCGCGTTCTCACCCGCGCCAGCGGCGATCCCGGATCCAGACAGCGCATCCTTGAGTTCGGCGTAGGCAGCAGGATCGCCCACCACGGCGAATTTCGCGCCGGTCGCCCGCGCGAGTTCGGCAAGCGCAGCGGCATTCTTGTTCGCGCTCACCGCTTCGACTCGATAGCGCTCGCGCTCGCGGCTCAAGAGATCGACGGTGCTGGCGCCGATCGAGCCGGTCGCGCCTAGCAGCGTGACGGATCGTTGCACGGTCGCGGGCGCGGGTTCACGCCGCTCGGAGGACATACGCGAGACTTGAGCTTGCATGACTCACCACACCATGAGGCCGCGGCCGGGCTCGGCGACGCCGCCGCGCATCAGTCCGATCAGCGCGGCAAGAACGGCTGCCGCCACGAAGCCGTCGAGGCGGTCCATCAGTCCGCCGTGACCGGGGATCAGATGGCCCGAGTCTTTCACGCCGAACTGCCGCTTGAGCGAGGACTCGAACAGATCGCCGGCCTGCGCGACAATCGAGAGCGCGACCGCGACCAGCGCCACCGCCGGCCATCCGGTCAACCCCGCCATCTGCACGGTCACCACCGCCACTGCGATCGCCGCGAGCGCGCCGCCGAGCGCGCCCGACCAGGTCTTCTTCGGACTGACGGCCGGCATCAGCTTCGGGTCCGCCCACCGCCCGCCCGACGAAATAGGCCGCGACATCGGTGCTCCAGACGACGGCGAAAAGAAAGACCACGGCCAGGAAGCCGTAGTCGGAATCGGCCCGCAACGCCACCGGCGCCAGCGCGATGGCGCCGGCATAGGGCAGCCCGGCGGCGACCCACAGCCGTCGCGCCGCAGGCGCTAGCGCCGCCGCCGACAGCGCGCCCATCACGACGACGATGGCGGCGGCCAAGAGACGGTCGGCGCCCGCCAGCGCCACCGCCAGCGCGAGCGGCGCGAGGCCGGCCATCAGCACGGCACGCCGGTCGGCGTGCGCGACCAGCGAGATCCATTCCCACAGCACGCCGGCGGCGGCCAATCCCCAGAACACCACGAACGGCCAGCCGCCGACATAGGCAACGCCGATCGCGAGCGGCGCCAGGATCAGGGCCGACAGCACTCGAAGCACGAGTTCCCGCGCGGCCAGCGGCGCAGCGGACCACTTCGTGGGCTCGGCGCCTGACACAATCACGATCCGGTGCGCGCGATCAGGCCGCCGAACCGCCGCTCGCGGCGGTTATATTCGGCAATCGCGCCCTCGAGCGTCGAGCGGTCGAAGTCCGGCCAGTAGGTCGGAACGAACACCAGTTCGCTGTAGGCCGCCTGCCACAACAGGAAATTGGACAGCCGCTGCTCGCCGCTGGTGCGGACGATGAGATCGGGGTCCGGCAGGTCCGGCGCGTCGAGGTAGCTCGCGAGCTTGTCGGCGGTCACCGCGCTAACCGCGAGGTCGCCGGCCGCCACCGCCGCCGCCATGCGCTGCGCGGCGCGGGCGATCTCGGCGCGCGCGCCGTAGTTGAAGGCGACGACCAGGACGAGCTTCTCGTTGCCGCGCGTCAGCGTCTCCGCCTCCTCGAGCAGGCTGCGGATTTCGGGATCGAGATTCTCGCGCTCGCCGATCACGCGTACCCGCACGCCGCTCTTGTGCAGGTCGGCGAGGTCGTTGCGGATGAAGCGCCGTAAGAGCGTCATCAGTTCGCGAATCTCGGCCGGTGGCCGCGACCAGTTCTCCGAGCTGAACGAGAAGATCGTCAGGATGCCGACGCCGATATCGCCGGCGGCGCGCACGGTGCGGCGCAGCGCCTCGACGCCGCGGCGATGGCCCTCGCCGCGCGGCAGGCCGCGAGCCGCCGCCCAGCGACCGTTGCCATCCATGATGATGGCGATGTGCCGCGGCACGACGAAATTGTCGATCGGCGCAGTCCGCAGCGGCTCGGTCTTCGACATTATGTTAGAGCCTCAGATCGTGAGGATCTCCCTTTCTTTGACAGCCAGCAGCTTGTCGACATCGGCGATGATCTCGTCGGTCGTCTTCTGCACCTGCTCGGACGAACGCATGCCGTCGTCCTCGCTGATCTTGTGATCCTTCTCGAGCTTCTTGAGCACATCGAGCCCGTCGCGCCGCACATGCCGGATCGCCACCTTGGCGGCCTCGGCGTATTTGTGCGCGACCTTCACCAGTTCTTTGCGACGCTCCTCGTTGAGCTCCGGCACCCGCAGCCGCAGCACCTGCCCTTCGGTCGACGGTGTCAAGCCGAGGTTCGCCGCCATGATGGCCTTCTCGACCGCATGCACCATCGACTTGTCCCAAACCTGCACGGACAGCAGCCGCGGCTCCGGCACGCTGACCGTCGCAAGCTGGTTGAGCGGCATGTGGGTGCCGTAGGCGTCGACCTGCACCGGCTCCAGCAGACTCGGCGACGCGCGGCCGGTGCGCAAGCCGCCCAGCTCCTGCTTCAACGTCGCGATTGCTCCCTGCATGCGCCGCTTCAGCTCGTTCAAATCGTGTGTTGCGGTTGCCATGGCGACCTCTCCTTTTGGTCGATCCTGCGACCGTGTCGCATTGTCCTGTTTCGCCGCGATCGGCGAACGCCGGCCACATCAGCACGTCACGACGGTTGCACGTCCCTCGCCGCGCAGCACGGCCTCGACCGTTCCGGACTGGATCGAGAACACGATGATAGGCATACGGTTTTCCCGGGCAAGCGCGAAGGCGGTGGCATCCATCACTTTAAGCTGGCGTTCGATCGCCTCCTGGTGCGTCAGCCGCTCATAGCGCTTTGCATTGCTGTCCTTCTTGGGATCCGCACTGTAGACGCCGTCGACATCGGTCGCCTTGAGCACGGCCTCGGCGCCGATCTCGGCGGCCCGCAACACCGCGGTGGTATCGGTGGTGAAGAACGGATTGCCGGTGCCGGCTGCGAACAGAACCAGCCGGCGCTCGGCCAGGTGACGCACCGCGCGGCGGCGCTCATACGTCTCACAGATTTCCGGCATGGCGATCGCCGACATGGTACGCGCCGACGCCCCTGCCCGCTCCAGCGCGCTTTCGAGCGCGAGCGCGTTCATCACGGTCGCCAGGATACCCATCATGTCGCCGGTGACGCGAGGGATGCCCTGCTGCGACACCGTCACGCCACGGAAGATATTGCCGCCGCCGACCACGATCCCAAGCTCGACACCGAGCGCCTGCGTCGCGACGAGATCGGCCGCGATGCGATCGAGCGTATCCTGGTGGATGCCGAAATTGCCGGGTCCCATGAGAGCTTCGCCAGAGACCTTGACGAGCACCCGTCGGTAGATCGGCTTAGCCATGGGTGCTCCGTCCCGATCGCTGCAGTCCTCGGCAGGTCCCGGGTGGGTTGTGAATCAGCGTTGCCCGACGGTTGCAGCGACTTCCGCGGCGAAGTCGGTCTCGGGCCGATCAATGCCTTCGCCGATCTTGTAGCGCAGAAAGCCGGTGATCTTGATCGGCGCACCGACCTTGCCTTCCGCTTCCTTAACGGCCTGTGCGACGTTCTTGTCCGGACCGTGGACGTATTCCTGCTCCAGCAGGCACACTTCCTTGTAGAAGGTCTTGAGCCCTGATTCGACGATCTTGTCGATGACATTCGCAGGCTTGCCCTGCGCCTTGAACTTGTCGGCGAGCACGTCCTTCTCGCGCCGCACGACCTCCGGATCGAGACCCGACGGATCGATCGACTGCGGGTTCGAGGCGGCGATGTGCATCGCGACCATGCGGCCGAACCGCTTGAGCTCGTCCGCATTGCCGGTCGACTCGAGCGCGACCAGAACGCCGATCTTGCCGAGGCCCTCGACCACGGAATTGTGCATGTAATTTCCGATCACGCCTTTGCCGACCGAAAGTGCGCCCGCGCGCCGGAGCGTCATGTTCTCACCGATCTTGGCGATGGTCTCGGCGATCGCCTCCGACACGGTGATGGTGCCGATCTTGGCGGCCTTGATCTTGTCCAGGTCGGTCCCGACGCTCAACGCGACATTCGCGATCATCTTGACAAGGCCTTGGAACAGATCGTTGCGCGCGACGAAATCGGTCTCGGAATTCAACTCGACGAGGACGCCCTTGTTGCCCTCGACGGCGAGCCCGACCAGACCTTCGGCAGCCACCCGGCCGGCCTTCTTGTCGGCCTTCGCGAGGCCCTTCTTGCGCAGCAGATCGACCGCCTGCTCCATGTCGCCGGACGTCTCGCCCAGCGCCGCCTTGCAATCCATCATGCCGGCGCCGGTACGCTCGCGCAGCTCCTTGACCATGGTTGCGGAAATATTGGCCATCACTGTGATCCCTTGCTCGCGGCGGCGCCGTGCTCAAACCACCACGTTCTCGATACAATAAGCGGCGGCGGTGCGCGGCGGGCGCACCGGCCGGAACCGACTCAGACTTGCGTCATTCGGCCGACAGACTTTTTGCCTGTGCAATCCAGCCTTCCATGCGGCCGGGCAGTCCGACTTCCTCGCCGATCGCATGCGCGGCCTCGGGGCCGAGCCCGGCGATCTGCCAATAATGGAAGATGCCGAGATCGTTGAATTTCTTCTCGATCGTGGGAGAGACGTGGCCGAGCTTCTTGAGGTCGTCGGCCACTCCGCGCGGTCCAGACAACACCTCGTAGGCTGCAACATCGGCGGCCGGCGCCGGCAACTCTTCGGCAACCGGCTCGGCGGCAGCGCCGGTATCGACGCCCATCTGGCCCTGCGAACGCGAAATGCCGTCGATTGCGGCACGCGCGATCAGGTCGCAGTAGAGCGTGATGGCGCGGCTGGCGTCGTCGTTGCCGGGCACCACGTAGGTGATGCCGTCGGGGTCGCAATTGGTGTCGACGATCGCCGCGACCGGAACATTGAGGCGCCGGGCTTCCTTGATCGCGATGTCTTCCTTGTTGGTGTCGATCACGAACAGCAGGTCGGGCAATCCGCCCATGTCCTTGATGCCGCCGAGCGAGCGATCAAGCTTGTCGCGCTCGCGCTGGAGATCGAGGCGCTCCTTCTTGGTGTAGCCTTGCGCCTCGTTCGACGACAGCATCTCATCGAGCTTGCGCAGCCGCGAGATCGAACCCGAGATGGTTTTCCAGTTGGTCAGCGTGCCGCCGAGCCAACGCGAGTTCACGTAATACTGCGCCGACTTCTTGGCGGCTTCGGCCACCGCGTCCTGCGCCTGGCGCTTGGTGCCGACGAACAGAATGCGGCCGCCCTTGGCGACCGTATCGCTCACGGCCTGCAGGGCACGGTGCATCATCGGGACCGACTGGGCGAGATCGATGATGTGGATGTTGTTGCGGGCACCGAAGATGAACTCCGCCATCTTCGGATTCCAGCGGTGTGACTGATGCCCGAAGTGAACGCCAGCCTCGAGGAACTGGCGCATAGAAAAATCAGGAAGCGACATTTGTCGTTCTCCGGTTGAGCCGCCGCGGACCCGTGAGCTCCCCCTTCCTGACGGTCGGACGGAGCCACCGGACGGCTTGAAAGCCAAGGTCCGCGTGTGAGATGGCGCCCATATAGCGGCGACCCGCCCCGGACGCAAGCAAGTCCGCCCCGATAGATGCTCAAACGTCGCCGGAATCGGGCAAAATCGAGGGGCGCGGGCCGCCTGCCCCGCTCCGAGGACCTCCGTGACCGCCGCCCGGCCCGCCGTCGCTAGTCCGGCTGGTGGTCCATGGCGGTCAAGCGCCGTCGGACCCGATCAGACGGCCTCGACCGCCACCACGCCGGGAACCGCCTTGATCGCGCCGGCGATCTGCGGCGACACCTTGAAGCGGCCCGGAAGCTTCACCTCGACTTCGGTGCCCTCCGACAGCATCAGCACCAGCGCTACCTCGCCGTCGGCCTTCTCGGGCGCCGCCCGGCCGGGCGAATTGCCCTCCAGCCGCTTGGCGACGCTTTCGAGCGGCGTTGCCGCGCGAAGAAAGACGCGCAGTCCCTTCGAGAGCTTGGCGGCTGCCTGGTCGAGCGGCTCGGCATTCTGGATGCGCGCCCGCACGTCGTCGCCCTGCAACTCCGCCGACAGCGTCAACAGCACCGCGCTGCCCGGCTCCAGCAGGTCGCGGAACTGCTGCAGCCCTTCCGAGAACACGACGGCCTCGAAATGCCCGGAAGGGTCGGACAGTCCGATGATGCCCATCTTGCTGCCGGTGCGCGTTCGCCGCTCGGTGCGCGCCACCACTGTGCCCGCGACCCGGCCGGCGCTCGCGCCGGTGCGGATCGCGCGCGCGAACTCGGCATAGGACTGCACCCGCATCCGCCTGAGCGCGGCCGCGTAGTCGTCGAGCGGGTGCCCGGTGAGGAAGAAGCCGATGGCGTCGAACTCCTTCTGCAGGCGCTCGGCTGGCGGCCACGGATCGACCGCCGGCAGCCGGATCGGCTCGCGCGCGGCCGGCCCGCCGAAGGAGAACTGCAGCGCGCCGCTCTCCTGCGCCTCGTGCTCGCGCTGCGACACCGCCAGCAGGCTGTCCACCACCGCGAACACCTGCGCGCGGTTGCCTTCGAGCGCCTCGAAGGCGCCGGCCGCCGCCAGGCTTTCGAGCACACGCTTGTTCAGCGCGCGCGGGCTGATGCGGCTGGCAAAATCCGAGAGGTCGGCGAACGGCCGGCTGCCGCGCGCCGTGACGATCGCTTCGACCGCCTGCCGGCCGACGCCTTTGAGGGCTGCGAGCGCGTAATAGATGGTGTTGCCCTCGACGTCGAAGGTTACGCCGGAGCGGTTGATCGACGGCGGCTCGACCTTGATGCCGAGGCGCTGCGCCTCGGCGCGGAACTCGGAGAGCTTGTCGGTATTGCCCATATCCAAGGTCATGGACGCCGCAAGGAATTCGACCGGGTAGTTGGTCTTCATGTACGCCGTCTGATAGGCGACCAGCGCATAGGCGGCGGCATGGCTCTTGTTGAAGCCGTAGTCGGCGAACCGCTCGAGCAGCTCGAAGATCGCCTCGGCCTGCGAACGCTCGATCTCGCGTTCGACGCAGCCGGTGACGAAGCGGCTCTTCTGCTTCTGCATCTCGGCGCGGATCTTCTTGCCCATGGCGCGCCGCAGCAGGTCGGCCTCGCCGAGCGAATAGCCCGACAGCATCTGCGCGGCCTGCATCACCTGTTCCTGGTAGACGATGACGCCGTAGGTCTCGCGCAGCACCGGCTCGAGCTTGGGATGGATGTATTCCGGCTCCTCCAGGCCGTGCTTGCGCGCGCAGTAGGTCGGGATGTTGGCCATCGGGCCGGGGCGATAGAGCGCCACCAGCGCGATGATGTCCTCGAACCGGTCGGGCTTCATCTCCAGGAGCGCGCGCCGCATGCCCTGGCTTTCCAGTTGGAAGATGCCCACCGCCTCGGCGCGGGCGAGCAGCGCATAGGTCTTCTCGTCGTCCAGCGGGATCGCGGCGAGATCGATGTCGATGCCGCGCTTCTTCACCAGCGCCACCGCGGTCTGCAACACAGTGAGAGTCTTCAGGCCGAGGAAGTCGAATTTCACCAGCCCAGCCTGCTCGACCCATTTCATGTTGAACTGGGTGACCGGCATCAGCGATTTCGGATCGCGGTAGAGCGGGACCATCTCGTCGAGGCGGCGCTCGCCGATCACGATGCCGGCGGCATGGGTCGAGGCGTGGCGGTGCAGGCCCTTCGAGCTTGCGGGCGATGTCGAAGGCGCGCCGCACCACCGGATCGCTATCGCGCGCCGCCTGCAGCCGCGGCTCGTCGTCGATCGCCTGGCCGAGCTTGACCGGGTTGAGGGCATTCTGCGGCACCAGCTTGCAGAGCTTGTCGACCTGCCCGTACGGCATCTGCAGACGCGGCCGACGTCGCGCAGCACGCCGCGCGCCTGCAGGGTGCCGAACGTGATGATCTGCGCCACCTGCTCGCTGCCGTAGCGCTCCTGGACGTAGCGGATGACCTCGTCGCGCCGGTCCTGGCAGAAATCGATGTCGAAGTCCGGCATCGACACGCGCTCGGGATTGAGGAAGCGCTCGAACAGCAGGCCGAACCGCATCGGGTCGAGATCGGTGATGGTGAGCGCATAGGAGACGAGCGATCCGGCGCCCGAGCCGCGCCCCGGACCGACCGGGATGCCCTCCTGCTTCGCCCACTGGATGAAGTCGGAGACGATCAGGAAGTAGCCGGGGTACTTCATGCCCTCGATCACCTTGAGCTCGAAGGCGAGCCGGTCGCGGTACTCCTCCAGCGTGCGGCCAGCCGCGAGCCCGTGAATTTTGACGCGGCGCTCGAGCCCCTCCTCCGCGCGCTTGCGCAGTTCGGCAGCCTCGTCGACCTTGGCGCCCTGCTCGCCGACCGAGAACCGCGGCAGGATCGGCGACTGCGTCCGCGGCCGGAACGCGCAGCGCTGCGCGATCTCGACGGTCGACGCCAGCGCCTCGGGCAGGTCGGAAAACAGCGTCGTCATTTCGGCGCGGGTCTTGAAGCGATGCTCGGCCGTGAACTGCCGGCGGTCGCTCTCGGCCAGATAGCGTCCCTCGGCGATGCAGATCAGGGCGTCGTGCGCCTCGTAGTCCTCGCGGGTGGCGAACAGCGGCGCATTGGTGGCGACCAGCGGCACGCCGCGCGCATAGGCCAGTTCGATCAGCGCCCCCTCGTTGGCGCGCTGGGCGGCGGTGTGGTGCCGTTGCAGCTCGATATAGAGCCGGTCGCCGAAAAGCCGCGCCAGCGCCTCGAAGCGCGTCCCGGTCAGCGCATTCTGCCCGCCGTCGATCGCCGCATCGAGCGGGCCACCCGGCCCGCCGGAGAGCGCAATGAGCCCCGCGGTCTCGGCGTCGAGCCAGGAGAGCTTGATGTGCGGCTTCTCGGTCGGCGCGGTTTCGAGGAATGCGCGGGAATTGAGCCGCATCAGGCTGCGGTAGCCGTCCTCGCGCGCCGCCAGCAGCACGATGCGGGGATGCGGCGGCGGCTGGACGCCGACCCGGGCCTCCTGGTCGCCGAAATCGACCGCCAGCGAGCAGCCGACGATCGGCTGAATGCCGTAGCCCGCGAGCTTCTCCGAGAACTCCAGCACCCCGAACATGTTGTCGGTATCGGTGAGCGCCAGCGCAGGCTGCCGGTCGGCCTTGGCCAACGCGGCCAGGCGCTCAATGGTCAGGGCGCTTTCCAGCAGCGAAAATGACGAATGCACGTGCAAATGCACGAAGCCGGGACCGGCCATCCAACCCTCGCGATTCCATGACGCAGTGCGATGGTGGGGTTACGTGGCAGCCCTGTCCAGCAAGACAGCAGTCTGCCCAGGGGCAGAAACCGCGTCGTCCCCAGTCTTCTGCGAGGCGGAAATCAGAGAGTCGCGATGACCTGCGCCCAGATCGCAATCATTCCCAGGAACAAGGCCAGCGACGCCAGCGTTGCTGCTTCTTCGACCACTGCGCGGAACATATGATGCTCTCCTCAGGAACGAGACGAGAACATAGTTCATGGTATGTTCGCAGTCAATCGATCGCGGGAGGCCCGAATCCGTCAACAGTCCGACATGGTTAAGAAGAATCGCCGCCTGGCCCAGCGTCCGCGGCGACAGAATCACCGCGCGCCTAGTCCAGTTCGACCACGAGGCCTTCGCGCAGCGTGACACGGCGGTCCATGCGGCCGGCGATCTCCATGTTGTGGGTCGCGACCAGCGCGGCCAGCCCGGAGGCGCGAACAAGCTGCGTCAGAGTGCCGAATACATGCTCGGCCGTGTGGGGGTCGAGGTTTCCGGTCGGTTCGTCCGCCATCAGGATACGCGGCGCATTGGCGACCGCACGCGCGATGGCGACCCGCTGCTGCTCGCCGCCCGAAAGTTCCGCCGGGCGGTGCGTCAGGCGATCCTTGAGGCCCAGATAGCGTCAGGAGCTCGGTGGCGCGCTTGGCCGCTTCGCTCGTCGAGAGACCGCGAATCATCTGCGGCAGGATGACGTTCTCGATCGCCGAGAACTCCGGCAGCAGGTGATGGAACTGATAGACGAAGCCGACCTTGGTGCGGCGGATGCGCGTGCGCTCGGCATCCGACATTTTCGAGGTCGCGATCTGATCGACATAGACCTCGCCGGCATCGGGATGTTCGAGCAGCCCCGCGACATGCAATAGCGTCGACTTGCCGACGCCCGACGGCGCCACCAGCGCGACCGACTGGCCCGGCCAGAGCGCAAGGTCGGATCCCTTGAGGATGTCGAGCGTCCCGGTGCCCTGCCGATAACTGCGATGAACGCCGTGCAGAAACAGAACCGGCGCTGCATCGGCCGGCTTTCCCGTGACGGCCGTTGGCTGCGTCATCTCATTCATAACGCAGCGCCTCGACCGGATCGAGGCGGGCCGCGCGCCATGACGGATAGAGCGTTGCCAACAGCGACAGCGTCAGCGCCATCACCACCACCGCCGTGGTTTCGCCGGCGTCCATGTCGGCCGGAAGTTTCGACAGGAAGTAAAGCTCCGGCGAGAACAGTTCGGTGCTGGTGAACCAGGAGATGAACTGGCGGATCGACTCGACGTTCATGCACACCACCGTGCCGAAGATGAACCCGGTAATGGTTCCCACCACGCCGATCGCCGCGCCGGTGATCAGGAATATCCGCATGATCGATCCTTGCGTCGCTCCCATAGTGCGCAGGATCGCGATGTCCGGCCCTTTGTCCTTCACCAGCATGATCAGGCCGGAGACGATGTTGAGCGCCGCCACCAGCACGATCAAGGTGAGGATCAGGAACATCACGTTGCGTTCGACCTGCAGCGCGTTGAAGAATGTCGCATTGCGCTGACGCCAGTCGATCACGAAGATCGGCCGCCCGGCCGCGTCGGTGACGACCTTGCGGTAGCGGTCGACCCGGTCGGGGTTGTCGACATAAACCTCGATGGCGGTCACGTCGCCGGAGCGATTGAAGTAGGCTTGCGCTTCGGGCATCGGCATGAAGACGAAGGCGGTGTCGTATTCCGACATGCCGACCTCGAACACCGCCGCGATCTTGTAGGACTTGATCCGCGGCGTCGTCCCCATCGGGGTCACCGCGCCGCGCGGGGCGACCAGCGTGAGGTTGTCGCCGGCGCGCAGCGAGAGCTGGTCGGCCAGCCTGCGGCCGATGACCACGCCCTGCGCGTCGTCGAAACCCTCGAGTGTGCCCTGCTTGATGTTGCTGGCGATGGAGCGGAGCTTGCCGAGGTCGGAGGCCCGCATACCGCGGACCAGAACGCCCGAGGCGTTGAACGGCGAGGATGCCAGCGCCTGGCCTTCGACGATCGGCGCCGCCAGCTTGATGCCCTCCGCCTTCGCAATCCGGTCCGCCACCACCTGCCAGTCGGTCAGGGGCGATTCGAGCGGCTGAACAAGGAGGTGGCCGTTCACGCCCAGAATCTTGTCGAGCAGTTCCTTGCGGAAGCCATTCATCACCGCCATCACGATGATCAGTGTCGCGACCCCGAGCATGATGCCCAGGAAGGAGAATCCGGCGATGACCGAGATGAATCCTTCCTTGCGCCGCGCCCGCAGGTAGCGCAACGACAGCATCCATTCGAACGGTGCGAATGGGCGGGTGGCGGGGGATTCGCTCATCAGACTGCTATCCAGGGACCAATTTCACACAATTCCGGCGGTTTCACGCCAATCTCACGAGCCGGAGGCGGCGAAAGCGCGCATCGTCATGACGACAACCGCTCCAGTGCGTCGCTCGGACTGAGCAGTTCCCGGCTGCCGTCGAGACGACGTTTCAGCTCGACCTTGCCTTCGGCAAGCCCCTTCGGCCCAACCAGCACCTGCCAGGGCAGGCCGATCAGGTCGGCGGTGGCGAACTTGGCCCCCGGCCGCTGATCGCGGTCATCATAGAGCACATCGACCCCTTTGCCAGTAAGCCCGCGATAGAGGGCCTCACAGGCGGCATCGGTGTCGGAACCGCCTTGCTTGAGATTGAGGATGGCAACCTTGAACGGCGCGACCGCCTCAGGCCACTTGATGCCGGCGTCGTCGTGGAAGGCCTCGATGATGGCGCCGACCAGCCGCGAGACGCCGACGCCATAGGACCCGCCGTGAACCGCCCGCTCGGCGCCGTCAGGTCCGGACACCACCGCGTTCATCGGCATCGAGTATTTGGTGCCGAAATAGAAGATCTGCCCAACCTCGATGCCACGCGTATGCAGTCGCTTGTCGGGCACGACCTCGCGTTCGAACCGTTCGGCATCGTGCACGTCCTGGGTCGCGGCGTAGAGACTCGTCCATTGCTGCACGATCGGCGACAGGTCGCCGTCGTAGTCGACGTCGACGCCCGGCACCGGCAGGTCCAGCACATCCTTATTGCAGTACACGCCGGACTCGCCGGTCTCGGCCAGGATGATGAATTCGTGCGACAGGTCGCCGCCGATCGGGCCGGTTTCGGCGCGCATCGGAATGGCCTTGAGCCCCATGCGCGAGAACGTCCGCAGGTAGGCGACGAACATCCGGTTGTACGACAGCCGGGCGGCGGCTTCGTCGATGTCGAACGAGTAAGCATCCTTCATCAGAAACTCGCGCCCGCGCATGACGCCGAATCGCGGACGCTGCTCGTCGCGGAATTTCCATTGGATGTGGTAGAGGATCTTCGGCAGTTCGCGATACGACTTCACGTAGGCGCGGAATATCTCCGTGATCATGTCCTCGTTGGTCGGCCCGTACAGCAGTTCGCGTTCGTGGCGGTCCTGAATGCGGAGCATCTCGGGACCATAAGCGTCGTAGCGGCCGGTCTCGCGCCACAAGTCGGCAAGTTGCAGCGTCGGCATCAGCAGTTCGACCGCGCCGGCACGATCCTGTTCCTCGCGCACGATCTGCTCGATCTTCTTGAGCACACGGAAGCCGAGCGGCAGCCAGGCGTAAATGCCGGCCGCTTCCTGGCGCAGCATACCGGCGCGCAGCATCAGCCGGTGGGAGACGATCTCGGCCTCCTTGGGTGTCTCGCGCAGGATCGGCAGGAAGTAACGGGACAATCGCATGTCGAGGCTTTCGGGAATCGCTAATGGAGCGGATTTGACATTCGTTACCCACCTCGCCGCGAAGTCCACGAAGCGAATGTCAAAAACTCCACTAGCAGCTTATATTTGCTGGTGGTCCTTTAATTCTAACATTCGCAAAATGAGCCCGCCCAAACGGGCTGCGATTGTTAGAATCGGACCACTAGCACCGGGGGTCAGCCCCCGGAGTGAAACCGGATCATCCGGGGAAAAACAAGGGCTATCAAGGCTTTCGGCGCGCCACCGAACGTGGGGCGGCTGCCCCTGGAATCCCCATCGCACACCCGCAAACCGTGCAAATTCCCCATCGTCATACCAGCGGTGACAAGCCCAATCGAATGGGCTATCGTCTACTCCGTCAGGCTGGAGATGCGGGTTCAACCGTCTCAACCGGCCGGCGCGGTCCAAGTCTTGGGAGGACACGCTCTGGGAGGCAAGCCGGCACGCAAGCCGCGACCGTCTCGATCCGTCGACAGTTTCGAGGCGTTTTGTTTGTAGCGTAAGAATTCAGAGCAGAGCGTCACCTCTGCTCGTTTTTTTTGGTGCTCGTTTTTTTGGTGCTCTTTGATTTTGGTGTTCGCCTTTGGCGGAGCCCTCGGCTCGCGCGGCGCGGGCATCAGCGTTCTAAAAATCAGAAAATGACTTCGGCCGGGAAGCGAGCGAGCGTCAGTCTTTGATCCCGATCCAAGTGGCAAGGTCGTCGAATGCGATCAGCCGATATTTGTAGACGAAGGTGCCCAGCGCAAAAACCGCGATCGAGATCAGTGTGGTCGAGAGCAGCTTGAGCAGGAGCCGCGGCAGCCTCGGCGCGCCGGGATCGCTGCCGGGCACGACAGCACCGCTCTCCTGCTGGCTGCGCACGCCCCACGGCAGCACGGCGAACAACACCAGCCACCAGACGATGAAGTAGATCGCGAGCGCCGTCGTCAGCGCCACGAGTGCGCCGCCCGGCCGGTTTGGAAGGAGACGGTTAAGGTAAACAAAAACTCGAACTCCACCGTTAGCATAGTGAAAGGATTTACAATGCTAAGGCCTGCGCAGGTCTCGGAGGGAGAGATATATCATGATCCTAGCACTTGCTCAAATTCGGCCGCGTCGCGGCAGTTCTGGTGTTCGGCTTGGTGCTCGGCGGGCTCGCGCTCGGCTCGACCCCCGCCGCCGCCGGCGGTTGCGGTTATGGCTGTGGCGGCGGCGGCGTAGCGGTGGTCGCCGTTCCGGTCGTGCAGCCCTACGTCTACTCGGGCTGCTGCTGCTGCGGTTGCGGTGGTGGCGGGTCGTTTACGGCTATAACCCGTACGCCTACGCGGCTTACGGCTATGGGGCCGAATACGCGCCTTACGCCTACACCAACCGGTTCTACCGGCCCCGCATCTATGTCGGCGGACCGCGCCGCGCCTGGGTACGCCGCTAAGCCCCATCGTATCTGTGTTGGCTGAGACTTCACGGCCCGCCCTCCCGGCGGGCCGTTTGCATTTGGCGGTCGCCAAATCGCCTTACGCCTGCTCGATCTCGACCAGCGTGCCGCAGAAATCCTTCGGATGCAGGAACAGCACCGGTTTGCCGTGCGCGCCGATCTTGGGCTCGCCGTCGCCGATCACGCGCGCGCCCTGCGCCTTGAGCCGGTCGCGCGCCGCCCGGATATCGTCGACCTCGTAGCAGACGTGATGGATGCCGCCGTCGGGATTGCGCTCCAGGAACTTCGCGATCGGCGAGCCCTCGCCAAACGGCTCGAGCAATTCGATCTTCGTGTTCGGCAGCGTGATGAACACGGTGCTGACGCCGTGATCCGGCTGCGGCACCACTTCGGACACCTCGCGCGCCCAGGGTGTCGCGATATACGGCAGATGCTTTGGCGATGTCGCGCACCGCAATCGCGACATGGTTCAATCGTCCGATCATTGTCGTCTCCCGCGGCCCGGCAGGCCCGGGCAATATAGGCTGGCCGACCTCGATCTCCTAGCCGGAGAGAAGACCAAGACCGCCCAGCACCGCTTTCATGTCGGCGCGCTCGCGGGCGAGGAACTCGGACAGCGCGGGACCGTCGAGATACATCTCGGTCCAGAAATGCCGGGCAAGGTCGGAGCGCCATTCCGGCGTCCGGGTCGCGGCCGCGAGCGCCGTCTGCCAGAACGCGATCTGCGCGGCGTCGAGCCCGGGCGCGCCGCTCGCACCGCGCCATGAACCGATCACGCAGTCGGCCCCCTGCTCCGCCCAGGTCGGCGTCGCCGCATAGGGCCCGGACAGCCGATGGTCGGAGGAGATCGCGATCGCCCGCAGGCTTCCGGATTGAAGCTCCGGGAACCGGGCTGGCCGCCGTGATGGCGCCGACATCGGCCTTCCCGGCCACCACGTCGGCGACCGCATCGAGCGCGGTGTCGAACACCCGCAGCTCCGGCGCGCGCGGATCGGCGCCGGCATGACGGACCACGTTGGCGACCGCGACGTGGTTGGAATTGCCGCGCGAGGTCGAGAGCGCGACGGTGACGGCGCCGGCATCTTCCGCGAAAGCGCCGGACGAGATCGCCGCCGTCGCGGATGGCTGAATCCGTGCGGACCACGAACGCGATGTACTCCGAATACAGGATCGCGAGCGGCGGGTAGCGGTCCGGATCGGACTTGGTGACGCCCATCAGGTAGTCGGCCGCCATGTTGGGCGAACTGATCGAGATCACATGACCGTCGCCGGCAAACCGCTCCATGTGGACCCAGGCGTTGCGGCCGCCATCGCCGGGGACGTTGACCACCGCGACCGGGACATCGACCAGCCGGTTGGCCTCGATCGCCCGGGCGAGCGCGCGCGCCGAGCGGTCGAGGCCGCCGCCCGGTGGCGTGCCCGCGACGATCGACAGTTCGCGTGCCGGCTTCCAGGTCATTGCTTGGCCGGGACCGCCAGCCCGCCGAGCACCTTGCTCCAGAGCGCGACTTCGTCGTGGAAGAACTTGGCGAAATATTCCGGCGAGCGCTGCCGATGGCGGAACGACGTCGTATCCGAGATCGGCAAACCGCTTGACGGTCGCCGGATCGTCCAGCGCGGCGGCCAGCGCCTTGTTGAGCTTCTCGATGATCGGGCGTGGCGTGCCTTTCGGCGCCGACAGGCCGAACCACACCGTCAGCTTGAACGCCGGCAGGCCGGCTTCCGCCGTGGTCGGAACGTCGGGCAGCATCGGCGAGCGCTTGTCGCCGGTGATCGCATAGGCCTTGAGCGCGCCGCTCTGCACATGCTGCACGATGTTGACGATCTGGTTGCAGCCGAAGTCGACGTTGCCGGCGACCACGTCCTGCGTGGCCTGCGGCGTGCCGCGATACGACACCACGGTCGGGCTGACATTTGCCAGCGAGTGGAACACCGAACAGGCGAGGTTGGAGATCGAGCCGACGCCGGCGTCGGCTTCGGTGACCTTCTTCTCGTTGGCGCGCAGATAGGCGATGAACTCCTGCAAGGTGTTCGCCGGCACCGCTTTGCGGGCGACCAGCACCACCGGCGAGACATTGACGAGACCGATATGCTCCCAGTCGCCGGGCTTGTAGGGCGGCTCCTTGTGCAGATATTCGATCGCCGCGTGGGTGCCGGAGCCGGACAGGATGAGCTGATAGCCGTCGGGCGCGGCCTTGGCGACGCGATTGGAGCCGATGGTGCCGCCCGCGCCGGTGACGTTCTCGACCACCACCTGCTGCCCGAGCGCCTTCGACATCTGGGCCGGCGATCAAGCGCGTGCGTGGTATCCGAAGGCCCGCCCGGCGGGAACGGCGCGACGAGGGTGATGTGGCGTGACGGATAGTCTTGCGCGTGCGCCGTCGCCGCCAGACACCAGTCGAGCGCGGCCGCGATCCATATGTTCTTGAGCATTGTTTACCTCCCACGGGAGAGGCAAGTCTAACTCCGGGACCGCCGCTAAATCTCCAGCAGATGGACGTGACAAATCGGCTTCTTGTTCCAGCGCTGCGCGATCCGCGACCGCACGGCGCGCCGCACCGCCTCCGCGACCGAATCCGGATCGCGCCGCCGCGGCGCGCGGCAAGCCATCGAACGTCTCGATCACCGCATCGTAGGCGATCTGCGCCATGTCGGCGCCATCGGCGGCCTTTTCGGGGATGCCCATCAGATGCAGATCGGGATCGGCGAGCAGGTCGCCCTTCTCGCTCAACGCCAGCGCGACCGAGATCACGCCCGCAAATCCCAGCCGGCGGCGGTCGGCGACGGTGCGCTGCGCGCCATCCACCAGCAGGGTGCCGTCCTTGTAGAGCCGGCCCGCCGGCACCTCGTCGATGATCTCGGCAACGCCGGGCGCGAGCCGGACGAGATCGCCATCGCGGCAGGTCAGGACCTGCTCGATGCCCTTGCTCGCGCGCCAGCGCGGCATGCTCGGCCATGTGCAGTGCCTCGCCATGCACCGGCACGACGATGCGCGGCCGCACCCAGTCGAGCATGTCGCCGAGCTCGGCGCGGCGGGGATGGCCCGGAGACATGCACCAGATGCGTGCGGTCGGTGATGACCTCGACGCCCTGGGTGATGAGGCCGTTGATCACACGCCCGATCAGCTTCTCGTTGCCCGGGATGGCGCGCGAGGAGAAGATCACGCGGTCGCCACGCGACAGCGCGACGTCGGGATGATCGTCGGCGGCGATGCGCGAGAGCGCAGCGCGCGGCTCGCCCTGGCTGCCGGTGCAGAGCGCCACCACCTTGTCGGGCGGCAGATGGCCGTAGACGTCGACCGACCGGAAGTCCCTGATGCCGTCGAGATAGCCGGTCTCGCGCGCGACCTGCGCGATCCGCTCCATCGAACGGCCGACCAGCACGACTTCGCGGTCGCAGGCGGCGGCAGCCTCGGCGACCGCGCGCATGCGGGCGACGTTCGACGCGAAGGTCGTGACCGCGACGCGCGCCGGCGCGGTGCTGATCAGCTCGGCCAAAGTGGCGGCGACATCGCGCTCCGACGGCGAGCGGCCTTCGCGAACCGCATTGGTCGAATCGCCGATCAGCGCGAGACAGCCGGCATCGCCCAGCGCGCGCAGCTTGGCTTCGTCGGTCGGCAGACCGATGAATCGGCGTCGGATCGATCTTCCAGTCGCCGGTATGCAGCACGCTGCCGAGCGGCGTGCGGATGATGAGGCCGTTCGAATTCCGGAATGGAATGCGCCATGGAGACCAGTTCGATATCGAACGGCCCGAGCGAGAAACCGCCCGCCCAGCGGCAGGATGGTGACGGGAATTTTCGGAGCACCCGGCTCGCT
The DNA here is from genome assembly GCA_963807865.1 of uncultured Alphaproteobacteria bacterium. Taxonomy (GTDB): domain Bacteria; phylum Pseudomonadota; class Alphaproteobacteria; order Rhizobiales; family Xanthobacteraceae; genus VAZQ01. The sequence goes on from CAWEDK010000039.1 coordinate 476,647, forward strand.
CTCGCGCTTGGCCTGCAACAGCGCGGCAGTGAACGGCGTGGCGTAAACCGGCAGCTTGAGCCGCGGCCAGAGGTCGAGCATCGCGCCGAAATGATCCTCGTGCGCATGGGTGAGCACGATGCCGAGGATGTTTTTGCGCTCTTCCACCAGGTAGCGGATGTCCGGCAGGATCAGATCGATGCCGGGCAGATCTTCGCCGGCGAACGCCACGCCGAAGTCGACGATGATCCACTGCCGCCGGCGTTCGTCGCCGAAGCCGTAGATCGCGAGATTCATGCCGATCTCGCCGACCCCGCCAAGCGGCGCAAAAACGAGTTCGTCGCTCGAGCGCGCCATGCGGCAAATCCGATCAGTTCGACGTCGCGGAAGAGGGGCCGATGGCGGTGAATACGTCGCCGGCGGTGACGGTTGTCGCGCTACCGTCGGAGCGGCGTAGCACGAGACCGCCCCGCGCATCCAGCGCCTCGAAGCAGCCCACGATCTCCCGGTCGGCGAGCCTGACCCGGACCTCACGCCCGACACCCGCGGCACGGGCCAGCCAGTCGGCACGGATGGTGGAGAAGCCCTCCCCGCCGTTCCACTGCGCGAGCCGGCCCAGCATGGCGTTCGAGAGCGCAGCGAACAAACCGCCGGGCGCTACCTGCACGCCGGCAGCGGCGAGATCGGTCGCAGGATACTCCGTGCCGTCCGGGTGGCTGGCGCAGTTGACGCCGATGCCCACAACGACGACATCCTCACCGCTCTCGCCTTCGATCAGGATGCCGGCGAATTTCTTCTCCGACAGCAGAAGGTCGTTCGGCCACTTGATCGAGAGCTGTGGCTTCAGGCTGGGCGCTACGTCCACCACCGCGTCGTGAATGGCCAATGCGGCGACGAACGAGAGTCTCGGCCCAATGCTCGGCCTGCGCCGGATGGGTCAGCAACAGGCTGGCGTAGAGATTGCCGGGCTCGGACACCCACGCGCGGCCGCGACGCCCGCGACCCGCATTCTGCCGCTCGGCCGTAATCCAGAGCGGGCCTTGTTCGCCGGCTCGCGCCAGAGCCAACGCCTCCGCATTGGTCGAGTCGAGCGACTCGCACGCCAAGAGCCGGACGCCGGCGCTGGACGCCCTCGGATCGAGCTGCATCATCTAGGTTCAGAACAACGACTTGGCCGCGGTGCTTGGCGGCGTCGACCAGAGGGCCGGGATAGATGAAGAACAGCAGATTGAGCAGCCCGCTCACCGCGAGCACGGCGCGAAGTTCATACGGCATCGGCTCGAAGCCTTTGGCCGGCTCGTCGAAATACATGATCTTGACGATCAGCAGATAGTAGTAGGCGCCGACCACGCTGGTAACGACGCCGATCACCGAGAGCGTGAACAAGCCGGCCTTGATCGCCGCCATGAAGACAAAGAACTTGGCGAAGAAACCAGCGAGCGGCGGGATCCCGGCGAGCGAAAACAGCAGCATCGCGAAAAGGAACGCCATGGTCGGGTGCGTGCGTGCGAGCCCGGCGAGATCGTAGATGTTCTCGACCATCTTGCCGTCCCGGCGCATCGCCAGGATGCAGGCGAATGCTCCGAGCGTCATGGTCAGGTAGATCGCCATGTAAACCAGAACGCCCTGCACGCCCTGCTGCGGTGCCGGCGGCGAGCCCGACCAGCGCGAACCCCATATGGCCGATCGACGAATACGCCATCAGCCGCTTGATGTTGCGCTGTCCGATCGCCGCGAAGGCGCCGAGCGCCATCGACGCAATCGAGACGAACACCACGATCTGCTGCCACTGCGACAGGATGTCGGGAAATGCGACGATCGTCGTGCGCACGAACATCGCGATGCCGGCGACTTTGGGAGCGGCGGCAAAGAACGCCGTGACCGGCGTGGGTGCGCCTTCGTAGACGTCGGGGGTCCACATGTGGAACGGCACCGCCGAGACCTTGAAGCAGAATCCGGCGAACATGAACACCAGACCGAACGTAAGGCCGATGCCGCCACCCTTCTGCGCGGCATGGGCGATGCCGGCGAACGTGACGGTGCCGCTGAAGCCGTAGACCAGCGAAGCGCCGTACAGCAGCATGCCGGACGACAGCGCGCCGAGGACGAAATATTTCAACCCGGCTTCGGTCGAGTAGACACTGTCGCGGCTGATCGCCGCCACCACGTAGAGCGCGAGGCTCATCAGCTCGAGGCCGAGATAGAGCGCGATCAGATCGGTCGCCGAAATCAGCATCAGCATGCCGGTCGTGGACAGCAGAATCAGAACGGCGTATTCGAACCGCTGCTCCTTCTCGCGGCTGAAATAGTCGAGCGACATCAGGATCGCGACCGCCGAGCCGGTCAGCGCGAGCAGCTTCAGGAACCGGGCGAAATCATCCACGACGAAGCTGCCGCCGAACGTCACGAGCCGTCCTTCCGGCAGCACGACGACAGCGACACCGGCCACCACCAGCAGCAGGATCGCCAGGACGTTGATCGTCTTGGTCGAAGCCTCGCCGCGAAACGCGCCCAGCATCAGCAGCACCATCGCGCCGACGGCGAGGATGATCTCCGGCAGGGCCGGCAGCAGCGCAGGAATTTCGGCGGCTTCATTCATGCCGCTATCCTCTCGGCGTCATTGCCGGGCTTGACCCGGCAATCCATTTCGAAAGAAGATGGCCCCCCGGGTCAAGCCCGGGGGTGACGAGCAGTGTGTGTTACGCCTCATCATGATCTCAATGCACCAGCAGCGCGGCGGCCTTGGCGGCGCCGATCGCCTTGTTGTAGTTGTCGAGCAAATTGGCGACCGAGGCCGCCGACATATCGAGGATGGGCTTCGGGAACACGCCGAACAGAATGGTCAGCACGACCAGCGGACCGAGCGTGATGATCTCGCGGTAGTCGAGATCCTTGATGTTCGCAAGGTTCGGCTTCTGCAGCGCCCCCAGCACCACCTTGCGATAGAGCCACAACGCGTAGGCGGCCGACAGGATGACGCCCAGTGTCGCCAGCGTCGCCACCCAGGTGTTGACCCGGAAGGTGCCGATCAGCGCCAGGAATTCGCCGACGAAGCCGGACGTGCCCGGCAGCCCGACATTGGCCAGCGTGAACACCAGGAACGCCACGGCGTAGAGCGGCATGCGGTTGACCAGTCCGCCATAGGCGGCGATCTCGCGGGTGTGGATGCGGTCGTAGACCACGCCGACACAGAGGAACAGCGCCGCCGAGACGATGCCGTGCGAGATCATCTGAAAGATGCCGCCGGCCACGCCCTGGGTGGTGGCGGCGAAGATGCCCATGGTGACGAAGCCCATATGCGCCACCGACGAATAGGCGATGAGCTTCTTCATGTCCTCCTGCATCAGCGCGACCAGCGACGTATAGATCACGGCGACGACCGACAGCCCGAACACCAGCGGCGCCAGTGCATGCGAGGCCTCCGGGAACATCGGCAGGGAGAAACGCAGGAAGCCATAGCCGCCCATCTTCAGCAGGATGGCGGCGAGGATGACCGAGCCCGCGGTCGGGGCCTCGACGTGGGCATCCGGCAGCCAGGTGTGCACCGGCCACATCGGCATCTTCACGGCGAACGAGGCGAAGAACGCCAGCCACGCCCAGGTCTGCAGGCCGCGCGGGAAGCCGTGGCGCAGCAAGGTCGGGATGTCGGTGGTGCCGGCATCCCAGTACATCGCCATGATGGCGAGCAGCATCAGCACCGAGCCGAGCAGCGTGTAGAGGAAGAACTTGAAGCTGGCATAGACCCGCCGCGGCCCGCCCCACACCCCGATGATCAGGAACATCGGAATGAGGCCGCCCTCGAAGAACAGGTAGAACACCACGAGATCGAGCGCCGAGAAGGTGCCGATCATCAGCGTTTCGAGCACCAGGAACGCGATCATGTATTCCTTGACGCGCTTCTGGATCGGCAGCCAGCTCGCGATGATGCAGACCGGCATCAGCGCCGTGGTCAGGATCACGAACGGCAGCGAAATGCCGTCGACTCCCATGTGGTAGTTGATCGTGCCATCGAGCCACGGCCGCTTCTCGACGAACTGGAATTCCGGCGACGCCGGATCGAACCGCCAGACCAGCATGAGCGAGATGGCGAATGTGATCAGCGTGGTCCAGAGCGCAACCCAGCGCGCATTGCGGTGCTCGGCGACGCCGTCGGCGCGCATCATCATGATGAACAGCGCGCCCGCGAGCGGCAGGAACGTGGTGACGGAGAGGATCGGCCAGCTCATCATCAGCCTGCCCCTCCGCGGAACATGAACCAGGTGACGAAGGCCGCGACGCCGACCATCATGGCGAAGGCATAGTGATAGAGATAACCGGTCTGCAGCCGCGTCACGTCACGCGTCACGGCCAGCACCCACTTCGACACGCCGTCGGGACCGAAGCCGTCGATCAGCCAGCCGTCGCCGTACTTCCACAGGAAGCGGCCGAGCCATTTCGTCGGCCGGACGAAGATGACGTCGTAGAGCTCGTCGAAGTACCACTTGTTGAGCAGGAACTTGTAGAGCGGCGCCTGCTGGCGCGCGAGCTCGACCGGAATATCGGGCCGCTGGATGTAGAAGCGCCACGCGACGAAGAACCCGAGCACCATCATCACCGTCGGCAGCGTGGCGATGCCGTACGGCACGTGGTGCATGTTTTCGAGCACGTGATTGCCCTCGCCGAACTTCAGCGAGCTGCCGAAGAACTCGGCGACGCCGTGGCCGGCGAACACCTCCTTGAACGGATAGCCCGACAGGATCGAGCCGGCGGCGAGCAGGCCGAGCGGCACCAGCATGACCAGCGGGCTCTCATGGGCCTGCTCGTAATGGTGCCGGTCGTGCGGAGTTCCGTGGAAGGTCTTCAGGATCAGCCGCCAGGAGTAGAACGAGGTGAGCGCGGCCGCGATCACCGTCATGGCGAACGCGTAGAGCGCCATCGGATTCTGGCCGACATAGGCGGCCTCGATGATGGCGTCCTTCGAGAAGTAGCCGGCGGTCAGCGGGAAGCCGGTGAGCGCGAGCGTGCCGATCACCATCGTCCAGTAGGTGAACGGGATCTTGTCCTTGAGCCCGCCCATGTGGCGGATGTCCTGCTCGTGATGCATCGCCATGATCACCGAGCCCGAACCGAGGAACAGGAGCGCCTTGAAGAACGCATGGGTGAACAGGTGGAACATGCCGACCGAATAGGCGCCGCAGCCCATGGCGACGAACATGTAGCCGAGCTGCGAGCAGGTCGAATAGGCGACGATGCGCTTGATATCGTTCTGGACGAGCCCGATGGTTGCGGCGAAGAACGCCGTGGTCGCGCCGATGAAGGTCACGAACGTCTGCGCGGTCGGAGCCAGCTCGAACAGCGGTGAGAGCCGCGCGACCATGAACACGCCGGCCGTCACCATGGTGGCGGCGTGGATCAGCGCGGACACCGGCGTCGGGCCTTCCATGGCGTCCGGCAGCCAGGTGTGCAGCAGGAACTGCGCCGACTTGCCCATCGCGCCCATGAACAGCAGCAGGCAGATGAGCGTCAGCGCATCCACGTTCCAGCTCAGAAACTGCATGGTCTTGCCGGTGAGCGCCGGCGCCTGCGCGAACACGGTGTCGAAATCGACCGCGCCGGTCATCACGAACACCGCGAAGATGCCGAGCGCGAAGCCGAAATCGCCGACGCGGTTGACGATGAAGGCCTTGATGGCGGCGGCGTTCGCCTCCGGCTTCGTGTACCAGAATCCGATGAGCAGGTAGCTCATCAGGCCGACGCCTTCCCAGCCGAAGAACAGCTGCACCAGGTTGTCCGCCGTCACCAGCATCAGCATGGAGAAGGTGAACAGCGACAGATAGGCGAAGAAGCGCGGCCGGAACGGGTCGTCCGCCATGTAGCCGATCGAATAGAGGTGCACGAGCGACGAGATGGTGGTGACCACCACCAGCATGACGACGGTCAGGGTATCGATGCGCAGCGCCCAATCGACCTTGAGGTCGCCCGATACGATCCATGACATCAGCGTGATGCGGGCATCGTGATGGCCGAAGCCGACCTCCACGAACGCCACCCACGACAGGATCATGGAGGCGAACAGCAGCACCGTGGTGGCGAGTTCGGCAAAACGCGAGCCGGCCGCCGCCGGCTCCGGCGCATGCTCGTGGGCATTTGCGTCGGCGTGGCCATGCGGGTGATGATCGGCGTGGTGCTCGTGGTGTCCGTCGGCATGGCCGCCGTGGGCGTGCGCGTCGCCCGGCTCCGGTGGGCCGCCCGGAAAGCGGGCGTGCGCGCCGACCAGCGAGATCAGCCCCGCGATGACGAAGCCGAGCAGCGGCAGAAAGACGATCGCCTGGTACACCGAAATCAGCCCTTCATGAGATTGATGTCCTCAACCGCGATCGAACCGCGGTTGCGGTAGAAGGCCACCAGGATGGCAAGGCCGATCGCGGCCTCCGCGGCCGCCACGGTGAGTACCAGCAGGGCGAAGATCTGGCCGACCAGATCGCCGAGGAACGTCGAGAACGCGACGAAATTGATGTTCACCGCGAGCAGAATGAGCTCGATCGACATCAGGATGACGATCACGTTCTTCCGGTTGAGAAAGATCCCGAAGATGCCGAGCGTGAAGAGGATCGCGGCAACCGTGAGATAGTGGCCAAGCCCGATGATCATGTCGCCTCAGAGTCCCTGGCCCGGCCGCACCTTGACGACGTCGATCGCGTCCACCTTCAGGCGCGCGACCTGATCGGCGATGTTCTGGCGCCGCACATTGGGCTTGTGCCGCAGCGTCAACACGATTGCACCGATCATCGCCACCAGCAGGATCAGCCCCGCCGCCTGGAAGAAATAGACGTAGCGCGTGTAGAGCACGTGGCCGATGGCTTCGGTGTTGAGCATCCGGGCGATCGGCGGGATCGGCGTGGTGATCGCCTGCTGCACCTCCGGCGCGATCGCCCAGGCGCCGACGACCAGAACGAGCTCGATCAGCATTACGAGGCCGACCACCGCGCCGACCGGCAGATATTGCAGGAAGCCCTGCCGCAGTTCGGCGAAATCGACGTCGAGCATCATGACGACGAACAGGAACAGGACCGCGACCGCCCCGACATAGACCACGATCAAAATCATCGCCAGGAACTCCGCCCCCATCAGCACGAACAACCCGGCGGCATTGACGAACGCCAGGATGAGGAACAGCACCGAGTGCACGGGGTTCTTGGCCGCGATCACCATGAAGGCCGAGGCGATGCAGATCGCAGCGAACAGATAGAAAAACGCGGCGGCGATCATCGCTGTCTCTCCGCCGCGGGCGTCCACCCTCCTCTGGAGGGGGAGGGCCGGTACGATTCGAGCGTGGCGAGAAGCGCGCCGGGGTGGGGTGAACGGCGGGCGAAGCTCACCCCACCCCGCCGCCTTGCTGACGCGCGGCGGCGACCCTTCCCCTCCAGGGGAGGGTGAAGCTGAGACCGCCACATCTTGGAGGACTAATCGCATCGTCTCACCGATAGGGCGCGTCGAGCGCGATGTTCTGGGCGATCTCGCGTTCCCAGCGGTCGCCGTTCGACAGCAGCCGTTCCTTGTCGAAATAAAGCTCCTCGCGCGTCTCGGCGGCGAACTCGAAGTTCGGCCCCTCGACGATAGCGTCGACCGGACAGGCTTCCTGGCACAGCCCGCAATAGATGCACTTCACCATGTCGATGTCGTAACGCGTGGTGCGGCGCGTGCCATCGTTGCGGCGCGGCCCTGCCTCGATGGTGATGGCCTGCGCCGGGCAGATTGCCTCGCACAGCTTGCAGGCGATGCAGCGCTCTTCGCCGTTGGGATAGCGGCGCAGCGCATGCTCGCCGCGGAAACGCGGCGAAATCGGCCCCTTCTCGAACGGATAGTTCAATGTGGATTTCGGCTTGAAGAAATAGCGCATTGCCAGCCAGAACGCCGAGATGAACTCGGTGAGAAAGATCGCGCGCGCCGCCTGATCGAGCCTCATATCGCTCTCCTTCCAGCCCGCACCGACACGATTCGGCTCGTCCCCGTCAGCCGCCCAGCGCCTCGCCGATCCAGTAGCCAAGGCCGCCGAATAGCAGAATATCGAGGCCCAACACGGTGCGCCGCATGATGCCGAGCTTGCGCTCGAACACCGCGCGCTCCTCGGCACTCTGCGACTGGTCGTGCGCTCGCAGGCTCTTTTCCACGAATCCAATGACCGTGACGTAGTTGACTACAGCCACGACCGTGCCCACGACTGCGCCGACAAACCCCCAGACCGAAAGGTCGATCATGCCGGTTCCTCATCATCTCGCTACGAACCCGCCGTATTGCAGGACGCCGGCGACGATGGCGACCATGGCCAGCGAAACCGGCAGGAATACCTTCCAACCCAGACGCATGAGCTGGTCGTAGCGGTAACGCGGAACGATCGCCTTCACCATGGCGAACATGAAGAACATGAACACCACTTTGAGGACGAACCAGATCACCCCCGGCACCCAGGTGAACGGTGCGACCGGAAACGGCGGCAGCCAGCCCCCGAGAAACAGGATGGTCGCCATCGCGCACATCGTGAGGATGGCGATGTATTCGCCCAGGAAGAACAGCAGGAACTGGGTCGAGGAGTACTCGACCGCGAAGCCCGCCACGAGTTCCGATTCCGCTTCCACAAGGTCGAATGGCGGGCGGTTGGTTTCCGCCAGCGCCGAAATGAAGAAGATCACGAACATCGGGAACAGCGGCAGCCAGTACCAGTTGAGCAGGCCCCACTTGCCGTCCTGCGCCTCGACGATCGCGGAGAGATTGAGCGAACCCGCGCACAGCAGCACAGTGATGATCACGAAGCCGATCGAGACCTCGTAGGACACCATCTGCGCCGCCGACCGCAGCGCAGCGAGGAAGGGATATTTCGAGTTCGACGCCCAGCCCGCCATGATGACGCCGTACACCATGAGCGACGAGATCGCGAAGATGAAGAGGACGCCGACATTGATGTCGGCGATCATCCAGCCGGCATCGACCGGGATCACCGCCCAGGCGCCGAGCGCAAGCACGGCGGTGACCAGAGGCGCGAGCAGGAAGACGCCCTTGTTGGCGCCCGCCGGGATGATCGGCTCCTTGAACACGAACTTGAAGAGATCGGCGAACGACTGCAGCAAGCCAAACGGACCAACCACGTTGGGTCCGCGCCGCATCTGCACCGCCGCCCAGATCTTGCGATCGGCGTAGAGGATGTAGGCGGTCGCGACCAGCAGCACGATGAGCAGCAGCACGCTCTGCGCCACCATGACGATCAGCGGCCAGAGATAGTTGGTCCAGAACTCGGCCAGCGTCATGATCTACTCCGCCGCGCTCAGGCCGTGCCGGCTCTCGGCGATCGCCGAACATTCCGACATCACAGCCGAGGCGCGCGCGATCGCATTGGTGAAATAGAAGTCGGCGAAGGCCGCACCGAACGGCGCCTTGTCCGGCGTGCCGCCGAGCGTAGCCAGGGTCCGGATGAGCGCGCCGTCGCCGGGCGCGATCTGGCCAATACGCTTGAGATGCGGATGCGCGCTGAACAGCGCCTGCCGCAACCCGGCCAGCAAATCGTAGGGCAACTTCTGCCCCAGCACGTCGGACAGCGCGCGCAGGATCGCCCAGTCCTCCCGCGCCTCGCCCGGGGGAAACGCCGCGCGCGCGGCCATCTGCACGCGGCCTTCCATGTTCAAATAGATGCCGGACTTCTCCGGATAGGCCGCGCTGGGCAAAATGACGTCGGCGCGGTGCGCGCCCTGGTCGCCGTGCGAGCCGATGTAGACCACGAACGCACCTGGTGCGATGTCGATCTCGTCGGCGCCAAGCAGGAATACGAGATCGAGGGCGCCAGGCGCCGCCATCTGCGCGGCTTTGAGCCCGCCCGCAGCCGGGACAAACCCGAGGTCGAGCGCGCCGACGCGCGCGGCCGCGGTGTGCAGCACCGAGAACCCGTTCCAATCGTCGGCGGCCGAGCCAGACACGGCGCGGGCGGCAAGCGACGCGATGGCCGGACCGTCGCGGCGGCTCAACGCGGCCATCCCGAGAATGAGCAGCGGACGCTCGGCCTTCTTCAGCGCCTCGGCAAATGCGCCACGGCCCGCCACGATCTCCGCGAGGGTCTCCGGGCCGGCGCCGAGATACGCATAGGGATAGGTCAGGTCGGCCTTTTCCCCGATCAGCCCGATCGGGAAGTTGCCGGCTCGCCAGCGCTTGCGGATGCGTGCATTCAGCACGGCCGCTTCGTGGCGCGGATTGGCGCCGACGATCAGCAGGGCATCGGCCTTCTCGATGCCTGCGATGGTGGCGTTGAAGAGGTACGTCGCCCTCCCCCATTTCGGATCGAGTGCGGCGCCATCCTGCCGGCAATCGAGATTTCCGACGCCCAGACGGCTCATCAGGTCCTTCAAGGCGAAGATTTCCTCGACCGCCGCCAGGTCGCCGGCAATCGCTCCGGTACGCTGCGCCGACGTTTGCCGGACCTTGGCGGCGATCGCGCCGAACGCTTCCGCCCAGGAGGCCGAGCGCAGCCGTCCGTTCTCGCGGATGTAGGGCCGGTCGAGGCGCTGGCTGCGCAACCCGTCCACCACATGACGCGTCTTGTCGGAGATCCACTCCTCGTTCACGTCGTCATTCACCCGCGGGAGAATGCGCATGACTTCGCGTCCGCGGGTGTCGATGCGGATCGCGGAGCCGACCGCGTCCATGACATCGACCGACTCGGTCTTGTTCAGCTCCCAGGGCCGCGCCACGAACGCATAGGGCTTCGATGTCAGCGCCCCGACCGGGACAGAGATCGACGACGTTGCCCTGCAATTCGGAGGTCATCGCCGTCTCGAGATACGTTGTGATCTCCATATCCTCGCCACGGCCGATGGCGCCGAGCTCCGGCACGCCCGCGACTTCGGTGGTGAAGCGGATGCAGCGGGTGCAATGGATGCAGCGGTTCATCACCGTCTTGACCAGCGCGCCGATATACTTGTCCTCGACCGCGCGCTTGTTCTCGCGATAGCGGCTGTTGTCGACACCGTAGGCCATCGCCTGGTCCTGCAGGTCGCACTCCCCGCCCTGATCGCAGATCGGGCAATCGAGCGGATGGTTGATCAGCAGGAACTCCATCACCCCTTCGCGCGCCTTGCGCACCATCGGGCTCTTGGTGTTGAGCACCTTGGGCGTGCCGTCGCGGTTGGGCGGCAGGTCCTTGACGCCCATCGCGCAAGACGCCTGCGGCTTCGGCATGCCGACGACCTCGATCAGGCACATGCGGCAATTGCCGGCGATCGACAGCCGCTCGTGGAAGCAGAAGCGCGGAATCTCGGCGCCCGCGGCTTCGCACGCCTGGAGCAGCGTGTACTCCGGCGGCACCTCGATCTCGCGTCCGTCGACGATGAGCTTGGTCATACCTCGGTCCTGGGAACCCGCTCGGCCCGGTAGGCCGCGATCATTTCAGTGACCGGAATGCCGTCGATGGTCATCCCGTCGATCCGGCATTCGCTGATCGAAGCGCCGGCGAGATTGGCTTTGGTCAACCGCAAGCCCGACAGGTTGACGTAGTTGACGCGCCAGCCCGACATGTTGACGTCATCAAGCGACGCACCTGAGAGGTTGACGTTGTGGATCGTGCAGCCCGACAGGTTCACGTCATCGAACATCGAACCGGACAGGTCCGATTTGCTGACCTCGAGTCGTTCCTTCTTCTCGTGGAGCTTCATGTCCGCATCCCTCATGCGCACCGCGCTGTCTTCCACAACTTCGCCGCCGGCAGGCTCTCCCAGCCGAACGCGTGATCTGTCGGTCCAAGATGCTTCAGATGATCGAGCCGCTCGATCGCCTCCTGCACGGTCGGCCGGTGGCCGGCCGGCACCCACCACATGACGAAGTAGCGTTCGGCCATGGTCTCGAACCATTCGTGCCGCCGCCCATAGAACCGCTTGTGGATGGTCTGCCAGGCGAAGAGCTCCAGCGCCTCGACGCTTTCCCATACCGACAGGTTGACCGCCATGCGCGGATCGCCATCGAACGGGCGCGTGTCGATGGCGCTGCCGCTGTCGTCCTGGTAGCGCCAGACAAAGCCGTCGCTGCGTTCCGCGATGCCATTCACCATGGCGAGATTGTCGACGAAATCCGCCATGCGCGGATCGTTGGCCTCGTAGCGCAGACGGCCGATGTTCAGTTGTGCGAGATGGCGGGTGGGCTGCTGTTCCACGATCCTACTCCGCTGCCATTGCTGCCGCCGGAACACCGAACTTCAACAGATTGCCGTCCGGGTCCCACACGTAGAACTCGCGCATGCCCCAATCGCGGTCGGTAACCGCCGAAATGCGGCCACCCTCCCCGGCCCGCTGCATGTCGCCATGAACCGCGTCGATATCGTCCGGGCGGATATAGGCCGACGTCATCTCGGCCACCTTCGGATCGTCGCACTTCCAGAAGTGAATCTCGATGTCGTCGCGCTGTACGATGGCGTAGCCGTGGTCCGGATAGACGTTGACGATCCCGAAGCCGAGCTTGTCGCGATACCATGCTGCCGACTTCTGCACATCGGCGGCGGGAAACAGTGGGCATGCCCTGGCGAGACGCGTCATCGTCGTCACTCCGCCGCCACCGCGACCGGCTCGGGATGCGGGTTGGCCGCATACTCGTCGATCCGGGCCTCGATCTCGTGACGGAAGTGCCGCAGCAGGCCCTGCACCGGCCAGGCGGCGCCGTCGCCGAACGCGCAGATGGTGTGGCCCTCGATCTGCTGCGTGACCGCCATCAGCATGTCGATCTCGCGCTTGTGGGCGCGGCCTTCCGCCATGCGCATCAGGACGCGCCACATCCAGCCCATGCCTTCGCGGCAGGGCGTGCACTGGCCGCAGCTCTCGTGCTTGTAGAAATACGAGATGCGCGCCATCGCGCGGATGATGTCGGTCGACTTGTCCATCACGATCACGGCCGCGGTGCCAAGCGCCGACTTCTTGTCGCGGCAGCCGTCGAAATCCATGATCAGCGTGTCGGCCTGATCGGGGCCGGCCGGCACCAGCGGCATCGACGAGCCGCCCGGAATGACGGCGAGCAGGTTGTCCCAGCCGCCGCGCACCCCGCCCGCATGCTTGTCGACGAGCTCGCGCAGCGGAATGCCCATGGCCTCTTCGACATTGCATGGCCGCTCGACATGGCCGGAGACGCAGAACAGCTTGGTGCCGGTGTTGTTCGGGCGGCCGATGCTGGCGAACCAGGCGCCGCCGCGGCGGAGGATGTCCGGCACCTGCGCGACGGTCTCGACGTTGTTGACCGTGGTCGGGCAGCCGTAGAGGCCCATGTTGGCCGGGAACGGCGGCTTGAGCCGCGGCATGCCCTTCTTGCCTTCGAGGCTTTCGAGCAGCGCGGTTTCCTCGCCGCAGATATACGCGCCGGCGCCGTGATGGACGTAGAGGTCGAAGTCGTAGCCGTTGATGTTGTTCTTGCCGATCAGCTTCGCCTCGTAGGCCTGATCGATCGCCGCCTGCAGATGCTCGCGCTCGCGGATGAACTCGCCGCGCACGTAGATGTAGCCAATATGCGCGCCCATCGCCGAACCCGGCGTACAGGCAGCCCTTCGACCAGCAGATGCGGATCGTGCCGCATGATCTCGCGGTCCTTGCAGGTGCCGGGCTCGGACTCGTCGGCATTGATGACGAGGTAGTGCGGGCGTCCGTCCGACTGCTTGGGCATGAACGACCATTTCAGCCCGGTCGGAAATCCCGCGCCGCCGCGTCCGCGCTGGCCGGAGGTCTTGACCTCGTTGACGACCCAGTCGCGGCCCTTTTCGAGGATCGCCTTGGTGCCGTCCCAGGCGCCGCGCCGACGCGCGCCTTCGAGGCCCCAGTCGTGCAGGCCGTAAAGATTGGTGAAGATGCGGTCCTTGTCCTGCAGCATCGGTTCAGTCCTGCGGCTTGGAGTCTGTTGCCGGCCTGGCCTTTTCCGACAGCGCTTCCTTCATGGTGGCATTCGGCGAGACGCCATCCTTGGCGCCTTCCGCCGCGACGGTTTCGAGCGGCGCGGGAGCCTCACGCTTGTTGGCCTCCGGCGACACCTTCTTCGGCGCGACGTCGGTGAGGCTCGGCTGCGACGCGTCCTCGCCGTTGTGCCGCTTCGCGTACAGCATCGGGTCGGTGAGCGTGGTCAGGCTGCCGATCGGCGCCGAGAACGCGCGGTCGATCTGCGGGCCGGGCTTCACCGGCCTGCCGCGCGCAAACCCATCGAGCACCTTCTCGAAGCTCTCGGGCGTGAGGTCCTCATAGGTGTCGTTCCAGATCAGCACCATCGGGGCGTTGACGCAGGCGCCCAGGCACTCGACCTCCTCCCAGGAGAAATCGCCATCGGCCGAGACGTGGAACGGTTCGTGACTGATGCGGCGCTGGCAGACGTCGAGAATCTTCTCGGCACCGCGCAAGCGGCATGGCGTGGTGCCGCAAACCTGGATGTGCGCCTTGCGGCCGACCGGCTGCAGCAGGAACATGGTGTAGAAGGTCGCGACCTCGAGCGCGCGGATATGCGCCATGCTGAGGAAATCGGCGACGTAGCGGATCGCCGCCTCCGGCAGCCAGCCGTAGTGCTGTTCCTGCGCCCGCCAGAGCAGCGGGATGACGGCCGACTGCTGGCGGCCTTCCGGATATTTGGCGATCTGCTGCTTGGCCCAGGCCAGGTTCTCCGCCGTGAAGGCGAATTCCTTCGGCTGCAGCTCGGGCGGGGCAAGGCGGCGAACGGACATCGTTAGCCCTCCCCGCGCTGGGTTCGTGGCGCTCGCACGCCGGCCGAAACGGATAAAATGGCGGCGGACGCCCTCACCGGTCGACCTCCCCGAACACGATGTCGAGCGAGCCGAGCACGGCCGAGACGTCGGCCAGCATCAGCCCCTTGCAGAGAAAATCCATCGCCGAGAGGTGGGCGAAGCCCGGCGCCCTGATCTTGCACTTGTACGGTTTGTTGGTGCCGTCGGCGATCAGGTAGACGCCGAACTCGCCCTTCGGCGCTTCGACGGCGGCATAGACTTCGCCGGCCGGCACGTGGAAGCCTTCGGTATAGAGCTTGAAGTGATGGATGAGCGCTTCCATCGAGCGCTTCATCTCCTCGCGCTTCGGCGGCACGATCTTGTTGTCATCCACCGAGACGCGCCCCTGGCCTTCCGGCGAGCGCAGCTTCTCAAGGCACTGCTTCATGATCCGGATCGACTGCCGCATCTCTTCCATGCGGATGCAATAGCGATCGTAGTTGTCGCCGTTCTTGCCGATCGGAATGTCGAAATCGAGTTCGGAATAGCACTCGTAGGGCTGCGCCTTGCGCAGGTCCCAGGCGGCGCCCGAGCCGCGCACCATCACGCCGGAGAAACCCCAGGCCCAGGCGTCCTTGAGATCGACCAGCCCGATGTCGACGTTGCGCTGCTTGAAGATGCGGTTGCCGGTCAGCAGGGTTTCGAGATCGTCGCAGACCTTGAGAAAGGGGTCGCAGAACGCCCAGATGTCGTCGATCAGCTTTTCCGGCAGGTCCTGGTGCACGCCGCCGACGCGGAAGTAGGCCGCGTGCATGCGCGAGCCGGACGCCCGCTCGTAGAACACCATCAGCTTCTCGCGCTCTTCGAAGCCCCACAGCGGCGGCGTCAGCGCGCCGACGTCCATCGCCTGCGTGGTGACGTTGAGAAGGTGCGACAGCAGCCGGCCGATCTCGCAGTAGAGCACGCGGATCAGTTGCGCGCGCCTGGGCACCGTGAGCCCGAGCAGCTTCTCGGCCGCCAGGCAGAACGCGTGCTCCTGGTTCATCGGCGCGACGTAATCGAGCCGGTCGAAATACGGGATCGCCTGCAGGTAGGTCTTGGCTTCGATCAGCTTTTCGGTGCCGCGATGCAGGAGCCCGATATGCGGATCGACGCGCTCGACCACCTCGCCATCGAGCTCCAGCACCAGCCGCAGCACGCCATGCGCCGCCGGATGCTGCGGCCCGAAATTGATGGTGAAGTTGCGCAGATTGTCGCTCATCGGCTCGGTCATTCCTTCGCCTCGAGCGGCTTCGGACGGCGCGAAGGCGGCAAACACTTCGGCGCCCGTCATGTTGTGCGTCGCGTTGGCGAAGTCGTAATAGGCCGGCTTCTCGTCGATGAAGATCTGGCTGGCGAGGGCATATCCGGCGCGGTCGTCGAACGCCTCCGCCGAGACGAAATACATGTCCTTGCCGACCAGCCGGTAGAACAACGGCGTGCCGCAGGTCGTGCAGAAACACCGCTCGGCCCATTCCGAAGAGCGATAGACGCCAAGGCACGCCGGGTCTTCGACTTTGCAAGCGTGTCGCCGCAGTCGAGCACCAGGAACGGCCCGGCCGACCACCGCCGGCACATGCCGCAGTGGCAGGCGCCGACGTTGCGATTCGTGGAGCGCGCGGTGAAGCGCACCGCGCCGCAGAGACAGCCGCCGGACATGACTGCACCGGGGCTGCTATCATCTCACGACCCCTTCGCCTTCTCGTCGCCCGGCAGGCCATAGGCGCCCGGCCCTTCCCACGGCGACAGGAAGTCGAAGTTGCGGAACTCCTGCGTCGAGCCGAACCGGCTCGTAGACCACGCGCTTCTGCTCGTCGTCGTAGCGCACCTCGACGAAGCCGGTGAGCGGGAAGTCCTTGCGCAGCGGATGCCCCTCGAAGCCGTAGTCGGTGAGCAGGCGCCGCATGTCGGGATGGCCGGTGAACGGCACGCCGTAGAGATCGTAGGCCTCGCGCTCGAACCAGTTCGCGCCCGGGAAAGACCTCGATGATCGACGGCACCGGTTCGCCTTCGGCGACCTCGAGCTTCACCCGGATGCGGGCATTCTGCTTGGGCGACAGCAGGTGATAGACGACATCGAAGCGCCGCTCGCGGCCGGGCCAGTCGACCGCCGTGACATCGACGAACACCCAGAACTGGCAGCGCTCGTCATCGCGCAGGAAGGTCATGACCTTCACGATGTCGTGCGCCGGTCGCGGTCACGTTGAGTTCGCCGTGCGCCACCGCGTGGCCGGTGACCGAGCCCGCCAGCGCGCCCGCGATGCGTCTCGCCAAGTCTGTTGAGGCTCTCGTCCATGACGTCTGCGCGCGCCTTCAGCGTTCGATCGTGCCGGTGCGGCGGATCTTCTTCTGCAACATCAGCACGCCGTAGAGCAGCGCTTCGGCGGTCGGCGGGCAGCCGGGCACGTAGATGTCGACCGGGCACGATCCGGTCGCAGCCGCGCACGACCGAATAGGAGTAGTGGTAGTAGCCGCCGCCGTTCGCGCACGAGCCCATCGAAATGACGTAGCGCGGCTCCGGCATCTGGTCGTAGACCTTGCGCAGCGCGGGCGCCATCTTGTTGGTCAGCGTGCCGGCGACGATCATCACGTCGGACTGGCGCGGCGAAGCGCGCGGCGCAAAGCCGAACCGCTCCGCGTCATAGCGCGGCATCGACATCTGCATCATCTCGACCGCGCAGCAGGCGAGCCCGAACGTCATCCACATCAGCGAGCCGGTGCGCGCCCATATGATGAGGTCGTCGGCGGCCGCGACCAGGAATCCCTTGTCGGACAATTCGGCATTCAATCCGACGAAGAAGCTGTCGTCCGCGCCGACCGGCTTGCCGGTCCGCGGATCGAGAATTCCCGTCGCCGGCGGGGCAATGACGGCGCTGCGCTCTAGTCCCATTCGAGCGCTCCTTTCCGCCACTCATATATGAAGCCGACGGTCAGAACGCCAAGAAACAGCATCATCGACCAGTAGCCGTAGAGGCCGAGATCCCGAACGCGACCGCCCACGGGAACAGGAACGTGACCTCCAGATCGAAGATGATGAACAGGATGGCGACGAGATAGAAACGCACGTCGAACTTCATGCGCGCGTCGTCGAACGGGTTGAATCCGCATTCGTAGGCCGAGAGCTTTTCGGCGTCCGGGCGCTTGTAGGCCACCACGAAAGGCGCGAGCAGGAGCGCGACGCAGATGCCAAGCGCGATCGCGACGAACACCACGAGGGGCAGATAATCCAGCAGCAGTTCGTTCATCGGCGACACCCCGGACGGCCTGGCGCGGGAGCCCCGCTTGGCACCATCCCGCAAGATGCCGTGGGGCCACAAGAAAACGCCCTTGTCACAATTCAGATTCGTTCCAAGGGACGTGAGCGCTTTGGCTTAGCGCAGTGCACAATGAGGCGCAAGTCAGCCTCTCCACAGCGCCCTCTCCTGCATCCGCCGATGCGCCGCCGCATGCCGTCCCGCCGCGCCCGGCCCTGGGCTTCGCCCCGGTCCTCGCTGTAGGCTTGCGTCCAACAAACCGCATTCGCGATGGGGAGGTAACATATGCAACGCAAGGTCATGATCTCATGCGCGGTCACCGGCTCGGCGGACACGCCGCGGCCGCAATCCGGCGGTGCCGGTGACCCCGGAGCAGATCGCCAAGTCGTCGATCGACGCCGCCAAGGCCGGCGCGGCGATCGTGCACATTCATGTGCGCAATCCCAAGACCACCAAGCCCAGCATGGACGGCGCGCTCTACCGCGAGGTCGTGGAGCGCATCAGGGACAGCGGCACGGACGTGCTGATCAACCTCACCACCGGTCCGGGCGCGCGCTTCGAGCACGACGCCACGGATCCTTCGAAGCCCGGCCCCGACAGCACGTTGCGATCGCCGGAGGACCGGGTGCGCCACGTGGTCGAGCTCAAGCCCGACATCTGCAGCCTCGACATGGGCAGCCTCAACATGGGCGACCGGGTGTTCGTCAACACGCCGGCGCACCTGCAAACCATGGCGCTCGCCATCAAGGATGCCGGCGTGACGCCGGAACTCGAAGTGTTCGAGACCGGGCACCTCATGCTCGCCAAGCGGTTCCTCGAGAACGGCTATGTCAAAGGGCCCGGCATGTTCCAGATCTGCCTCGGGATCGCCTGGGGCCAGCCGGCGACGCCGGAGGCGATGAGCTACATGCGCAGCCTGCTGCCGCAGGAGTCGCCCTGGTTCGCCTTCGGCATCTCGCTCCATCAGTTCCCGATGGTGGCGCAGGCCGTTCTGCTCGGCGGGCATCCGCGCGTCGGGATGGAGGACAACATCTATCTCGAGAAGGGCAAGCTCGCGCCCAGCAACGCCGCGCTGGTCGAGAAGGCCGCCAAGATCATCGAAATCCTGGGCGACCAGGTCGCGACTCCCAACGAAGCGCGGGACATCCTCGGGCTGAGGGCAAAGGCCGGCGCAAACGTCTGACCGGATGAGCGTAGCCGATGCGCGCTTTGGCGCACCAGCCGGTCCGTAAGTCACCTCGGCTGAAGCTGGAAAATGGCGGGAGCGACGGGACTCGAACCCGCGGCCTCCGGCGTGACAGGCCGGCGCTCTAACCAACTGAGCTACGCCCCCGCATGGGGTGCAGCGGAGTTAAATGCCGACCCTGCGCAAGTCAAGCGCGGTGCGCGAAATGGCGATCCTGCGGGCAAAACCGAGGCTCCGCGCATGGCGGGAGCCGCTCCGAGGCCCGTGGTTAGCGGGTTTTCGCGGGATGGCATCGAAAAAACCCACATTTTTCGATATTAAGTCATGGTCAGACCCTATCCGAATCGTCTAATGCGCTTTCGTGACAGGTGGCTGTGTGGTCACCGTCGACAACGAGGAGGGCCAGTTATGGCAGTCAAGAAAGCGGGCACACAAGCGACCGTGACCCTGAAACACATCGCCGCAAACCTTGCGGAATCCCACGAGATGTCGAAGAAGCAGACCGAGGCTGTCCTCGGCGACTTGGTTGGCCTCGTGACCAAGCACCTCAAGAAGGGCGACCGCATCCGCATCGGCGGACTTGGCATCCTCCAGGTGCGCAAGCGCGCCGCCCGCATGGGCCGCAATCCGGCCACCGGCGAGCCGATCCAGATCAAGGCCAGCAAGAAGGTCGCCTTCCGCGCGGCCAAGGAACTCAAGGAAGCGGTCTGATCACACGCCCTGCCAAGGCGGGGACCTCTTTCGCATCCCGTCGGCGGCCCTTATGGGGCCGTCGGCGGATGTTGATCCTTACAGCAGACCTGCCGAAGCGCTAGCTGGCGCAAATGCTAAGCGCGAAGGCTGGTGGGCGGTGACGGACTCGAACCGCCGACATCCTGCGTGTAAAGCAGGCGCTCTACCAACTGAGCTAACCGCCCTCGCCGCGCATGTATCGCCACGCTGGCCTGTCTGCAAGCAGACTTATGCGTGCGTTGCGCCGCCCCGATAACGTCGGCCTTCGACACCGTTGCTCATTGTCGCAGACTGCAAGCGAACGCGCCGCCGATCGCTGACGCGGTGTACGGAGGCCGCTCCGCCGTCAGGCCGGCTTCTTGGCGCCCTTCGGCGCGCGGAAGCCCGCCGCGGTGCTCTCCTTCTCGCACATGTAGGCACCGCTCTTGGTCTTGCCGTAAGCCTTGCTCGTGCTGGAATGAAAGACTTTGGAGCGCAGGTTGACCCACACGATGTTTCGGTTGGGCAGGAGGTCTTCGCCTCGGCCTCGGTCTTGAACTGCCCTTGTCCAAGGTCGCGGGCGTCGCGGCCGGCACCGGCAGGCCGAGGCATTCCGCCAGTAGGTTCGTCTGGGTCTTGCCGGCGGCTTCCGCGGTCGCCTTGTTGGCCGTCCATTCGGCATTGCATTCCTTGCGGGTCTTGGCCTGCGCCGACAGCGTTGACCATGCCAAGCAAGCCGCGACCGCGGCACACAACGCAACCGTACCGAAATTCGTCGTCATGGGTCATGTCTCCCAAAAAGGCTTGCCGGGCGCGCGCACTTTGTCCGGAGATTAGCCGCGCGTTGCCGTTCTGACGTCGCCCCGAGCCCGCCCCGTCGCAGCCCGCGCTGGCTCGCGACTACCGGGCTATGGCTGCAAACGTGCGGTTTTCACCCTGGGGTTGTCAAGACGCGTAGACCGCGGATCAGCGACGACGCAACCGGACGGCTTCCCCGGCAACGAAAAGGCGGCGCCCTGCGGCGCCGCCCCTCGATTTCGTCGTTAGCTGGATCGCGCGCTTCAGTGCGCGGTCAGGCCCGAGCCATCTTCCTCGACCGCGGGTTCGGCCGCGACCGCGGTTGCGGCCACCACTTTGGCCTTCTCTTCATCCCACTCGATCGGCTCGGGCTTGCGCACGAGCGCGCGGGCCAGAACCTCGTCCATCCGGGACACCGGAATGATCTCCAGTCCCTTCTTGATGTTGTCGCTGATCTCGACGAGATCTTTGGCATTCTCCTCCGGGATCAGCACCGTCTTGATGCCGCCGCGCGCGGCCGCCAGCAGCTTCTCCTTTAGGCCGCCGATCGGCAGAACGCGTCCGCGTAGCGTGATCTCGCCGGTCATCGCGACGTCGCGGCGAACCGCAATGCCGGTCATCACCGAGACGATCGCCGTCACCATCGCGACGCCGGCTGACGGGCCGTCCTTCGGGGTCGCCCCCTCCGGCACGTGGACGTGAATGTCCTTCTTGTCGAAGGACGGCGGCTCGATGCCGAAGGCGATCGCCCGCATGCGGACGTAGGACGCCGCCGCGGAGATCGATTCCTTCATCACGTCGCGCAGGTTGCCCGTGACCGTCATCTTGCCCTTGCCGGGCATCATGGCGGCTTCGATGGTGAGCAACTCGCCGCCGACGTCGGTCCAGGCCAGGCCGGTGACGACGCCGATTTGATCCTCGTCCTCGAGTTCGCCGTAACGGAACTTCGGCACGCCGAGGAAGTCGTTGATCCCCTTGGTGTCGACCAGGATCGACTTCTTCTGCGTGAGCGTCAGCTCCTTCACGGCCTTGCGAACCAGCGTGGACAGTTCGCGCTCGAGATTACGCACGCCGGCTTCCCGCGTGTAACGGCGGATCAGCAACAGCAGAGCGGCGTCGTCGATCGACCATTCCTTCGAACTCGAGGCCGTGCTTGGCGATCGCCGCCGGGATCAGATGCTTGCGCGCGATCTCGACTTTCTCATCCTCGGTGTAGCCGGGGATGCGGATGATCTCCATGCGGTCCATCAAGGGCGGCGGAATGTTGAGCGTATTCGCCGTGGTGATGAACATCACGTTCGACAGGTCGTAGTCCACCTCCAGATAGTGGTCGGAGAAGGTGTTGTTCTGCTCAGGGTCGAGCACCTCGAGCAGGGCTGACGACGGATCGCCGCGGAAGTCGGCGCCCATCTTGTCGACCTCGTCCAAGAGGAACAGCGGATTCGAGGACTTCGCCTTGCGCATCGACTGGATGATCTTGCCGGGCATCGAGCCGATATAGGTGCGGCGGTGACCGCGGATCTCGGCCTCGTCGCGCACGCCGCCGAGCGACACGCGCACGAAGTCGCGGCCGGTCGCCTTCGCGATCGACTTGCCAAGCGAGGTCTTGCCGACGCCCGGAGGTCCGACCAGGCACAGGATCGGGCCGGTCAGCTTGTTCGCGCGCTGCTGGACCGCAAGATACTCGACGATCCGCTCCTTGACCTTGTCGAGCCCGTAGTGATCGGAATCGAGGGTCTCCTGCGCGGCCTTGAGGTCCTTCTTGACCTTGGACTTCTTGTTCCACGGGATCGAGAGCAGCCAGTCGAGATAGTTGCGCACGACGGTGGCCTCGGCCGACATCGGCGACATCTGCCGCAGCTTCTTGAGCTCGTGCTGCGCCTTCTCGCGAGCCTCCTTCGACAGCTTGGTCTTCTTGATCTTGTCCTCGAGCTCGGCGAGTTCGTCCTTACCTTCCTCGTCGCCGAGCTCCTTCTGGATCGCCTTCATCTGCTCGTTGAGGTAGTACTCGCGCTGCGTCTTCTCCATCTGCCGCTTGACGCGCGTGCGGATGCGCTTCTCGACCTGCAAGACCGAGATCTCGCTCTCCATCAGACCCAGCACCTTTTCGAGCCGCTCGGTGACCGAGGGCGTCTCCAGGATGATCTGCTTGTCGGCGATCTTGACGGCGAGATGCGAAGCCACGGTATCGGCGAGCTTGGCGTAGTCGTCGATCTGCTGAACGACGCCGACGACCTCGGGCGACACCTTCTTGTTGAGCTTCACGTAGCTCTCGAATTCGTTGACGACCGAGCGCGCGAGCGCCTCGGCCTCCACCTGCTCGCCCGAACTATCGGCGAGCACGACGGCATCGGCCTCGTAATACTCGGCGCGGTCGGTGTAATGGTTGACGCGCGCGCGGGCAGCGCCTTCGACCAGCACCTTCACGGTACCGTCGGGCAGCTTGAGAAGTTGCAGAACGCTGGCGAGCGTGCCGGTCTCGAAAATGGCGCCGGTGGCCGGATCGTCGTCGGACGCGTTCTTCTGCGTCGCCAGCAGAATGAACGTGTCGGAGCGCATCACCTCTTCGAGCGCCTTGATCGACTTTTCACGGCCGACGAAGAGCGGCACGATCATGTGCGGAAAGACGACGATGTCGCGCAGCGGAAGAACTGGATAGGCCTTGGTCTCGCCGGGAACGAGCGGCGGCTTTGGCTTGGCGCTGGTCATAGCCCGAATTCCTTATTGTTGTGCCCCTCGTTCGCGACCCGCTCCTGCGGCATCCCGACCGAGTGCAGACGGTGGACGGGGAAGGAAAACACGGGACTGTTGAAAGGCTCCGTGCGCCGTCTAAGGTGGATACGAAACCCTCCCCGCGAGAATTTCGACGTGATCCTTCGTACGCTTTTTCGTTCGCCAATCATAGGTGGCGACGGCCTGCGGCGGTGTCAAGTAACGTTGGAAATTCAAGCAAATAGCGGGCCGGAACGGGACCAAGCCAGCGGGTTTCGGCGAATCGCCGAGCCGGGATTATCGAGCCGCGCGGGCCGTCAGGCACTCGCTTCGCCAGTCCGGTCGGCCCGGTCGGCATAAATGTAGAGCGGCCGCGCCGTTCCTTCGACGACTTCCCGGGAGATCACGACCTCCTCGACCCCCTCCAGGCTGGGCAGGTCGAACATGGTGTCGAGCAGGATGCCCTCCATGATCGAGCGCAGTCCGCGCGCGCCGGTCTTGCGCTCGATGGCCTTGCGGGCAATGGCGCCCAGCGCCTCTTCGGCCAAGGTCAGGTCGATCAATTCCATCTCGAACAGCCGCTGGTATTGCTTCACCAGCGCGTTCTTCGGTTGGGTAAGAATGAGCTTGAGCGATTCCTCGTCGAGATCGCCGAGGGTGGCGACCACCGGGAGGCGGCCGACGAATTCCGGGATCAGCCCGTACTTGAGCAAATCCTCGGGCTCGACCTCGCGGAAAATCTCACCTGACCTCCGGTCCTCGGGCGCCATGACTTTGGCGCCGAAGCCGATCGACGTAGACCGGCCGCGTGCCGAGATGATCTTCTCCAGGCCGGCGAAAGCCCCGCCGCATACGAACAGGATATTGGTGGTGTCGACCTGCAAGAATTCCTGCTGGGGATGCTTGCGGCCACCCTGCGGCGGCACCGACGCGATGGTGCCCTCCATGATCTTGAGCAGCGCCTGCTGCACGCCCTCGCCCGACACATCGCGCGTGATCGACGGATTGTCGGACTTGCGGCTGATCTTGTCGATCTCGTCGATATAGACGATGCCGCGCTGCGCGCGCTCGACGTTGTAGTCGGCGGACTGCAAGAGCTTGAGGATAATGTTTTCCACGTCTTCGCCGACGTAACCGGCTTCGGTCAGCGTCGTCGCGTCCGCCATCGTGAACGGCACGTCCAGGATGCGCGCGAGCGTCTGCGCCAGCAACGTCTTGCCGGAGCCGGTCGGTCCGATCAGCAGGATGTTCGATTTCGCGAGCTCGACGTCGTTGTGCTTGGTCTGATGGTTGAGCCGCTTGTAGTGATTGTGGACCGCGACCGAGAGCACCTTCTTGGCGTGATCCTGGCCGATCACATAGTCGTCGAGAACTTTACGAATTTCCTTTGGCGTCGGGATACCGTCGCGCGATTTCACCAGCGAGGATTTGTTCTCCTCGCGGATGATATCCATGCACAGTTCGACGCATTCGTCGCAGATGAACACGGTCGGCCCGGCGATGAGCTTGCGGACCTCATGCTGGCTCTTGCCGCAGAACGAGCAGTACAGAGTGTTCTTGGAGTCGCTACCGCCGACCTTGCTCATTCAAGTTCTCCGTCGGCCCGCTGCCGAGCGGGCAAACCGGCCGCGTCAAGGCCGAAGATAGCAGTGACCGTCCTAAGAGTCCGTAGCATCAATGCCACACATCTTCGCGGTTGTCCTGGACCTTCCCCGGCGGCACTGGCCCAAGCAATCGACGGTAGCTTAGCGTTCATCAACATTTCATTAACGATGAAAATTCAAGCTGATGGCGACTTTTTGACCGGCTCGGACACACGGCCGCCGCAGTTGCGGCCGGAGCCGGGGCCCGAAAGCGAGGCTGGGAATCATGGTTTGGCGGCGTCCTCGGGGCGACGTTCGAGCACCTTGTCCACCACACCCCACTCGACCCCCATCTCGGCGGTCAGGAAGTAGTCGCGCTCCAGCGCGTCCTCGATCTTCTTGAGCGGCTGACCGGTGTGCTTGACGTAGATGTCGTTGAGCCGCTTCTTGATGTTCAGGATTTCCTGAGCATGCAGCATGATGTCGGTCGCCTGGCCCTGGAAGCCGCCGGACGGCTGGTGGAGCATGATCCGCGCGTTGGGAAGCGCAAAGCGACTGCCCGCCTTGCCGGCCGCCAGCAGCAGCGACCCCATCGAGGCCGCCTGCCCGACACAAAGCGTCGAGATCGGCGAGCGGATGAACTGCATGGTGTCGTAGATCGCGAGCCCCGACGTCACCACCCCGCCCGGCGAGTTGATGTACATCGCGATTTCCTTCTTGGGATTTTCCGCCTCCAAGAACAGAAGCTGCGCGACGATCAGCGTCGACATGGTGTCGTCGATCGCACCGGGGATGAAGATGATCCGCTCCTTCAGCAGCCGCGAGAAGATGTCGTAGCGGATCGATCCACGCGCCGTGACCTCCTCAACGCTGGGGATGAAGAAGCTGTTATAGACTTGAAGGGGATCCCGCATGGTTCATTCTACCTCGGTGTGGGTCACGACGGTCGAGGCCATGTTGTCGCGCTGGTTCAAGACCGCTACGAATTCGGCTACGCACGCGTCACAGATATAGGCGGATACGCCTGCGACAAGACGATCGACAGCATTTGCGCGTCGGCCGCAGCACGAACACCGCTGCGGAGAGCCCATCCGAACGATTTCGGCCAGCCGTCCCACCACCTTATTCCACGATTCGCGCCGGCGAGGCAGCGCGCAATCCGCACCGCTAGGCCGCGGCGTTCGCATCCTCCTCGTCCTGGTAAAGCTCTTCGCGGCTGACCGTCTTGTCGGTCACCTTGGCGAGCTCGACCAGAAAATTCACGACCTTCTCTTCGAACAGCGGCGCGCGCACGCCCGCGACCGCTTGCGGATTCTTGCGATAGTGATCCCAGATTTCCTGCTCGCGACCGGGAAACTGGCGGGCCTGCTCGACGATGGCGCGCGAGAGTTCTTCGTCGGTCACCGTGATATTGTTTCTCTCACCGATTTCCGCAAGCACCAGCCCGAGGCGCACCCGCCGCTCGGCGATGGTGCGGTATTCCTCGCGCGCCTTCTCCTCGGTCGTGCCTTCGTCTTCGAAGCTGCGGCTCTGCGATTTGAGATCGCTTTCGACCGCCGTCCAGACGTTCTTGAACTCCTCCTCGGCAAGCGTCGGCGGCAGCGCGAACTGGTGCATGGCGTCGAGTTGGTCGAGCAGCTTGCGCTTGAGCTTTTGCCGGCTGCGATTGCCGTGCTCCTGCAGGATGCGACCCCGAACCGCCTCCTTGAGCTTGTCGAGCGATTCCATGCCGAGCGACTTCGCGAACGTGTCGTCGACCGTGACCGTGCCCGGCGCCTCGACCGACTTGGCGGTGACGTCGAATTCCGCGGCCTTACCGGCCAGTTCGGCATTCATGTAGTTGACCGGGAAGGTCACCTTGACCAGGCGCTTTTCGCCCGCGGTCATGCCGAGGAGCTGGTCCTCGAAGCCGGGGATGAAGGTGTTGGAGCCGACATTCACGCCGATATCGCCGCCAGTACCGCCCTCGAACGGGCGGCCTTCGAGCGTCCCGGTGAAGTCGACGACGACGCGGTCGCCGCTCTCGACCTTGGCGCCCTCGCCCTTGGGCGCGAACGGCCGGTTCTGGTCGGCGATCTTGCCGAGCGCCTCTTCGACTTCGGGCTCCGCGACGTCGGCCACCATCCGCTCAAGGGTGATGCCCTTGAAATCCGCCAGTTCGATCTTGGGCAGAACCTCAAGCGCCACCGTATAGGCGAGATCGGACTCCCCGCCGATGACCTTCTCGACCTCGGCCTCCGCCTCGGGCAGCGTGACCTTCGGCTCCATGGCGAGCCGCAGACCGCGCTCCTCCACGATCTTGGAGTTGATCTCCCGGATCACCGCCTCGATGGTCTCGGCCATGACGGAGCGGCCGTAGAGCTTCTTGAGATGCGAGACCGGCACCTTGCCGGGCCGGAAGCCGCGCAACTGCACCTGCCCCTTGATCTCGTCGAGGCGCTGGCTGACCCGGGCCTCGAGATCGGGCGCCGAGATCTTGACCTGAAATTCGCGCTTGAGGCCGTCGGAAAGGGTTTCTGTGACTTCCATGATGACAATCTACATGTTCCCGCCGCACCCCGCGACGGTGGTCCTGAATTCGGCCTGCTGAGCCGTCGATGCTCCCCGGCGTGGTGCGGGCGGAGGGACTCGAACCCCCACGACTTTCGCCACGGGAACCTAAATCCCGCGCGTCTACCAGTTCCGCCACGCCCGCAAGAGCACCTCCGCGTCAGGCCGCGGCAACCAGCCTACTAGTGTGGCGGTTCAGAACCCGCATCATTTTGCCCGCGTGCCCAACATGCGGACTTCTGAACCAAAGCCACACTAGATCAACCAGTTGCTAGTGTCCTTCAATTCCGAAGTTCGCAATGAGGTTGCCGCAGAACGATGCGAACTTCGGAATCGGGACACTAGCCGATATCGACATGACGGAAGATGTGCAAGCCGCCGCGGACCGGCTTGCCCTGGAGGCCGGGCGGGCGCGCTTATATACGGCAAATCTGGCCCGCGCACGCGAAAAAATACCGCCTTTCCCGGTCGGGCCGCCTGCGGCCTTAACGCCCGGCGGCACCCTGTGGCCGGCCGGCAGCGGCATGATATACCTGCGCGCCAACGGGCCGGCGCCACCCCGACGCACCAACGCCCGATCAGACCCAGCCCCTCAGGAGGAGATGACTTCATGCGCCGATCCTTGCTCGTCCTCGGTTTCGGGCTCGCCGCCCTCGCCGGCGCCGCCACGCCGGTGCTGGCCCAGGCGTGGCCCACCAAGCCGATTCGCGTGGTGGTGCCGCTCACCGCCGGCAGCGCGAGCGACGTGATGGGGCGTATTGTGGTCGACCAGCTCTCCCAGCAACTCGGCCAGCCCGTGATCGTGGAAAACCGGCCGGGCGCCGGCAATACGATCGGCATGAGCGCGGTCGCCAAGGCCGAGCCCGACGGCCACACCCTTCTGGTCAACTCCTCGACCCACACGGTGACGCCGGCGACCCGCTCGAACCTCGGCTTCGAGATGAGCGACCTCACCCCGATCGTGCCGCTCGGCAACATGCCGGTGGTGATGGTGTTCAATCCATCGAAGGGTTACAAGACGCTCGCCGATTTCGTCGCCTACGCCAAGGCCAATCCCGGCAAGGTCAACTACGCCTCGGCCGGCGCCGGCAATTCATCGCATCTCAATGGCGAGCGCTTCCGGCTGGCGGCCGGCTTCGAGGCCGTGCACCTGCCATTCAAGGGCGCGCCCGAAGCGATGACCGAAGTGCTCGCGGGACGCGCGGACTTCTACTTCGCGCCGCTGGTCAACGCGCTGCCGCTCTTGAAGGACGGCCAGCTCGTTGCGCTGGCGGTCTCGGGCTCCTCGCGCGCCTCCGCGCTACCCGACGTGCCGACCACCGTGCAGGCTGGCTTTCCGAACTCGGAGTACAATTTCTGGGCCGGCATGTTCGCGCCCGCAAAGACGCCCGCCACGATCCGCGAAAAGCTCTACGCCGAAATGGCGAAGGCGCTTGCGACGCCGGCCGTGCGCGACAAGCTCAAGACGCTCGGCGCCGACCCAATGGCGCTCAATTCGGCGCAATTCGACGCGCTGGTGAAGCAGGAGATCGAGACCAACACCACGCTGGTGAAGGCGGCCGGCATCAAGGTGAACTGACGGACCTGCGAGCCGCGTCGATCTTCCTCACCTGCCGGACGTTGCGCGTGAACCGCCACACAAGTGCTCGCCCGGCTTGTGGCAATTCCAATAGACGGCCGATGGCGGCGACTTATAGTGCCGTCCTGGTTTCGAGCCTGGGAGAAAAGGACGGCTACGGATGCACTACGAAACCGACAAGAACAACCACGGCTTGCCGTTCAACCCATTCAAGAGCTGCGTCGTCCCGCGTCCGATCGCGTGGATTTCGACGCTGGGGCGCAAGGGCACGGCGAACCTCGCGCCCTTCAGCCAATTCAATATCGTCGGCTGGGACCCGCCCTACATCATGTTCGCGGCCTCGGCCCATCCGGTCGGCGCGGAGCGCAAGGACAGTGTCCGAAATGTTCAGGACACCGGCGAATTCGTTTTCAACATGGCGACCTATGACTTACGCGAGGCCGTGAACAAGACGGCGCTCTATGTCGAGTCGGATGTCGATGAGTTCGAACTGGCCAAGCTGGAGAAGGCTCCCTCGCTCTACGTCAAGCCGCCTCGCGTCGCCGCTTCGCCGGTTCACTTCGAGTGCGTCCACCAGTCGACGATCGTGCTGCCAGGCAACAGTCCCGAAACGCTGTTTCACGTCGTCATCGGCAAAGTCATCGCCGTCCATATCAAGGACGAGTTCCTCACCAAGGACGGTAAGGTTGACGTCGCCCGCATCCGGCCGCTCGCGCGCCTCGGATATCTCGACTACACCTCGGTCGAAACCGTCTTCACGATGCCGGTGGAGACCTACGGCCTGGCGGACGCCTTCAAGCGCGGGATGGGCGGAGAATCCAAGGGCCGGGTCGCCGCCGCCGGGTGACGCTCCCGTTCGTCGAGCCAACTCTTCCTCGCAGTTCGCAGAATAACGCATCCACCAACAGCGGACACCAGTACAACATGGCATCTTCCCGCAGACAGATTTTGCCGCTGGCTTTGATTGTAACAATCGCCGCGGCCCTTTCCGGCCGCGCCGAAGCGCAGCCCTATCCGTCCCGCCAGGTCACCATCGTCGTTCCGTTCGCGGCGGGAACGGTGACGGACGTCAATTCGCGGCAACTGGCGCAGTACCTCCAGAACCAGTTGGGCCAGCCATTCGTGATCGAAAACAAGCCTGGCGCGACCGGCATGATCGGTGCAGCGGGCGTCGCCAACGCGCGCCCGGACGGCTACACGTTGCTGATCGGAGGCAACACCACGCACTCGGTCGTGCAGAGCACGTACAAGAAAGTGCCCTACGATCCGATCAAGAGCTTCACGCCGATCGCGAGGCTATTCGACTTCTGCAATGTCCTGGTCGTCCACCCCGACCTGCCAGCACACAATGCGCAGGAACTGGTCGCCTATCTCAAGGCCAACCCAGGCAAGCTTGAATACGGCTACGGCAATTCGGGCGGTCTGATCAGTGGCGAACTGCTCAGGCGCGCCGCAGGCGTGGAAATGGCGCGCATCGCGTATCGCAGCAACCCGCAGGGCCTGACCGACCTGATCTCGGGACACATCAGAATGATGATTGTTGATAGCACCCTGGGTGTGCCGCAGATCAAGGCCGGCAAGATTCGCCCCATCGCGGTCAGTACAAAGAAGCGCAGCCTGCTGCTGCCCGACGTTCCGACGTTTAGCGAGACGTTCGCACCAGGAATCGATCCAACCGGCTGGGCCGGGGTGTTTGGTCCCGCTGGCCTCCCGCCCGAGGTCGTCGCAACGCTGGGCGCCGCGCTCGAGAAGTTCGCCACCGACGCCGATATGAACCGCCAGCTCAACGCCGGCGGCACGCAGCCCGTATGGGTAGGTCCAGGCGACATGCCGGCGCACCTGGCCGCCGACATCGTGCGTTGGACGCAGTTGGCCAAGGATTCCGGGATTCAGCCGGAATAGGGTCGGCGGCAGACGCGCACTTTTTCTGCCATTCCGGCTGACCTACGCGATCAGTGTTCGGACTTTTTCGACGCTAACAACCGGCTAAGTTCGGCGAGCAAATTTTCCCGACTTGATTCACCCGCTGTTAGGGGAATCACAAGAGCGCTATGGCGCGCGCTTTACGGCGCTTTCATACCTCAGTCCTAGACTTCCGTCCCCGTTACCCACTTGGGATCGGAATTTCATGACGTATGCACGCGTTACGATCTGGCTGCGCAGTCGGGTGCGGACCTTCAGTTCCGCTCGCGGTGGCAACGTCATGCTGACGTTCGCGCTCGCCCTCGTTCCGATGGTCGGATTAGTCGGCGCCGCGATCGACTACAGCCGCGCCAACTCGGTGAAGGCGGCCATGCAGGCCGCGTCCAATTCGACGGCGCTGATGCTGTCGAAGTACGTGCAGGATCTGACGGGCACTCAAGTCAACCAGAAGGCCAGCGAGTATTTCACGGCGCTCTTCAACCGGACCGAAACAACCGGCATCAGTGTGGCGCCGACGTTCTCCAGCCCGCAGCCGGGAAGCTTCAAGCTGCAACTCGCGGTCACCGGCATGGTCCCCACCACCTTCACCAAGGTATTTGGACAATCCGAACTCAAGGTCAATGTTAACTCCGAAGTCCTCTGGGGCATCCGCAAACTCGAGGTCGCGCTCGCGCTCGACAATACCGGCTCGATGTCGTCCAGCAGCAAGATGACGAACTTGAAGATCGCGGCGCATAATCTGCTCACGACGCTGAAGAATGCCGCCAAGAAAGACGGCGACGTCAAGGTCGCCATCATTCCGTTCGACACCACGGTCAATCTCGGTACGAGCTACAAGAACAATGACTGGTTCGACTACGACAGCTTCGACTGCAACGGCTCGCAATCAGGGAAAGGCTGCAACAGCAGCAACTGGAAGGATACTGGGAAGGCTGCGTGCGCGACCGCACCTATCCGTTCGACGCGCAGGACGATCCGCCCACCGCCGGCAATACCAAGACGCTATTACCCGGTCTACGATTGCGGCTCGCTGGCCAAGCTGATGCCGCTGACCTACGACTGGGCGGGCTTGAACACCAAGATCGACGCCATGACGCCCAACGGCAACACCAACGTCGCCATCGGACTGGCGTGGGCGTGGCATGCGTTGACGGCCAGGCCCCGTTGTCGGAGGCATCCGTTCCAGTTCCCGACCTCGACAAGGTCATCATCCTGCTCACCGACGGCGAGAACACGGAATCCTGGAAGAACTCCAACAACACCAAGGTCACCAGCCAGACGGCGATCGACGCCCGGACCGAACTGGCCTGCACCAATATCAAGGCCGCCAACATCAGGCTCTACACGATCCGCGTGATCGACGGGAACAGCCACGCTCTTGAGAGACTGCGCGACCAACCCGACGATGTATTACGACGTGCAGCAGGCGAGCCAGTCGAACGACGTGTTCGCCGCGATCGCGCAAAACCTCGCCAATCTCCGCATCGCGAAGTGAAGCTGCCGAGCAATCGGATAATTTCCGTACTGGACGCGGCGAAGGCTCCCCGCCGGAACCCTGGTCCGACCGCACATTTTAAAAGGTTATTGAATACTAACTGATTTTTCGCCTCGACTCTTACGCTCATTTCACACGTTCGATTTACGAAGGCCGCGCGAACGACCAGCAGTGGTGAGCAGATGGCCGGGCATTCCCTATTTCATGCTTTATTTCACTTTTTGCGCGAGCGACTGCGAGCCTTCGGTGCCGCAAAAGGCGGTAATGTCGTCCTGACGTTCGGGCTGGCGGCCGTTCCCATGGTGGGCCTCGTCGGATCGGCGGTCGATTATAGCCGCGCTAACTCGACCAAAGCCGCGATGCAGGCCGCGGCCGATGCGACCGCGCTCATGTTGTCGAGAGAAGCCTCGAAGCTGACGACGGCGCAGGTCAGCTCGAAGGGCACCGACTATTTCAACTCGGTGTTCAACCGCAAGGACGTCACCAATGTTGCGGTCGTGTCGAGCTATACGACATCGGGCGGCTCGCAGGTCGTGGTGAGCGCGACCGCGAGCATGCCCACCAGCATTCTCAAGGTCGTGGGCTTTTCCGCCCTCGATATCGACGTCTCCTCGACCGTCAAGTGGGGCAACTCGCGGCTGCGCGTCGCCCTCGTGCTCGACAATACCGGCTCGATGGCAAGCGCGAACAAGATGACCGCGCTGAAGACCGCCAGCAAGGCGCTGCTGACTCAACTCAAGGATGCCGCGTCGCAGAATGGCGACGTCTACGTCTCGATCATTCCGTTCAGCAAGGACGTCAACGTCGACCCCGTCAACTACAACGAGAGCTGGATCAAGTGGTCGGGCGCGAACGATACCTGGGAGGAGAAAAACGGCAACTGCAAGAACTACTCCGGCAGCAACAAGCCGAAGTCCAAGTCCAGCTGTCTCGACAAAGGCGGCAAGTGGACGGCCGAAAACCACAGCACCTGGAACGGCTGCGTCACCGACCGCGACCAGGACTACGACACGAAGAACACCGCGCCCGCGCCCGGCAATCCGGCGACGCTGTTTCCCGCCGAGCAATACAATTCCTGCCCGGTGCCACTGATGGCGCTCACCTACAACTGGACTGCGCTGAACAAGAAAATCGACGACATGCAGCCGAGCGGTAACACCAATCAGGCGATCGGCCTGCAATGGGGGTATCAATCCCTGACCGCCGCGCCCTTCACGATTCCGTCGAAGGATTCGAACTACAAATACAACGAAGTCATCATCCTGCTGAGCGACGGCCTCAACACCGAAGACCGGTGGTACTCGAAAGCAGCGTCGATCGACGCCCGCCAGGAGATCACCTGCAACAATATCAAGGCGTCCGGAATTACGCTCTACACCGTGCACGTCAACACCGACGGCGACCCGACTTCGACACTGCTGCAGAGATGCGCGACCTCTCCGGATAAATTTTTCACCCTGACGTCGGCGAACGCGATCGTCACGACGTTCAATCAAATCGGTACTGCGCTGTCCAATTTGCGCGTAGCCAAGTAGTCAGACAATCAATCAAATAAAACCGGCGCGCCGAGAGCGCCAAATGCAAAGCCCGGCGACGGCCGCCGGGCTTGTTCACCGAACGAGACGAAATTACTTCACGAAACCGGTCTTGCCGAACTGGCCCTCGTACGGCCGATACATGTCACGCGCGAGGTCGGAATACAGTTCGCCAAGCTTGGTCGCCTCAGCCACAAAACCCTCGTAGGTGGATTTGGCAAATTCGGTCTGCACTTCGACCGCCTTCTCGAACGACTTCGCGCCGAGCAACTTCTCGGTCGCCGCGGAGCCCTGTTCGAACATCTTCTTCGAATAGTCCGTCATTTCGGCCGCGATCGCCTGCCAGCTCTTCGAGAGCGTGCCGAACGACTTCATGGTCGCGTCCATATTCTCCTTACCGAACTGTTGCAGTTCGTCCATGTTCTTAACCATATCTTGTATCTCTCCCGGCTGCGCCGATTGTTGATCCCAATCCCACCACACCAGCAAAACGCCAGCATCGATGAGGATATATTGCACTGCACAAATATGTCAAGGGCGTCTTTTGCAATGCAAAATGGCGGGACCCGGCCTCCCCGCTTAACGGATTTGCAAGCCGCGCGAGCTTAGCGTCCTCGGGTGTTGCCGGGGATCCAGTTCGATATCCGCCAAAGACGGACGAGCGGGATGCGGATGCGGGGGACGGCGTCAAAAAGGCTCAAAGATTTCTAAGAAGTGCCTTTTTTGCCACGTCCAATCTCCCGACCTCGGCACACAGGGGTGTCGGCGCTTCGCTTTAAGCGCCTAAGGGAACGAGGACGGGGGACTGCCATGCTGTGGATCCGGACCGAAGCCCGGCGCGGGCTTCGTTGGGGTGTGTTCGGCGTTGCTTCTGTTGTTGCGCTTCTCGCACAGTCGACCATTCCCGCCGCGGCGGCGCCGTACTCCGACATTGTCGTGGACGCCAACTCTGGCGCGATTCTGCACCAGACCAATCCAGACGCGACCCGCCATCCGGCCTCGCTGACCAAGATCATGACGCTTTACCTGCTGTTCGAGCAGCTTGAAGCCGGCAAGATCAAGCTCGACAGCCAGCTGAAGGTCTCGCAGACCGCCTCCGAACAATCGCCGACCAAGCTCGGTTTGAAGCCCGGCAGCACGATCCTGGTCGAAGATGCGATCAAGGGAATCGTCACGCGTTCCGCCAACGACGCCTCGGTCGTCGTCGCCGAAGCGATCGCCGGCGACGAGGAGACCTTCGCCGCCCTGATGACCAGGAAGGCCCGCGCCCTCGGCATGACCCGCACGATCTACAAGAATGCGTCGGGACTGCCGAACGAGCAGCAGATAACGACGGCGCGCGACCAGTCGGTTCTGGGCCGCGCCGTCCAGGAGCGCTTTCCCAAGTATTACAAATATTTCCAGACCCGTTCGTTCACCTTCCGCGGCCAGTCGATCGGCAATCACAACAACCTGCTTGGCCGGGTCGAAGGCGTCGACGGCATCAAGACCGGCTACATCCGCGCCTCCGGCTTCAACCTGGTGACCTCGCTGCGCCGGGGTAACCGGTACATGGTCGCAGTCGTCATGGGCGGCAGCAGCGCCGGCAGCCGCGATGCGCGCATGCGCGAATTGATCAGCCAGACCATCACCACCGCCTCGGTCAAGCGCACCGCGCCGATGGTCGCCGAGAACAGCGACAAGTCCGAGTCGAAAGTGGCGGCAAGGACCGAGACGAAGACCGAAGCCAGGGCGGAAGCGAAAGTCGCCGCCAAGGTCGAGCCCAAGGCGGAAGCGAAGGTCGCTGCCAAGGTCGAACCCAGGGCCGAGGCGAAGGTCGCCGCGAAGGTTGAGCCCAAGAGCGAATTCAAGCCCGATCCCAAGGCCGATGCGAAGTCGGATGGCAAGGACCAGCAGCGCTTCGCGGTCGCCAGTTCGACGTCGACCCCGGTACGGCTGGCCGGTCCGCCGCCCGCCCGCATGGCTCCCGGTTCGAGCGAGCCGATCCGCCCGGTCCTAGTCAAAACCGTCACAGTCAAGGCCGGAACGATGCAGACGGCATCCCCGGCACCCGCACCCGCATTCGCACCTGTCCAGGCTACGCCGCTCCAGGCAACCGCGCCCGCGCCCGCCAAGCCCGAGCCGCCGAAAGTCGAGCCCGCGAAGATCGAACCCGCGAAGGTCGAGCCCGTAAAAGTCGAATCCGCGAAGGCCGATCCGCGAAGGCCGAGCCCGCGAAGGCAGAGGTCGCCAAGCTGGAGGTCGCGAGGATCGAGGCTCCGGCGATCATCGCCGAACCG
Organism: uncultured Alphaproteobacteria bacterium; assembly: GCA_963807865.1. Lineage (GTDB taxonomy): Bacteria > Pseudomonadota > Alphaproteobacteria > Rhizobiales > Xanthobacteraceae > VAZQ01. The sequence continues at coordinate 512,965 of CAWEDK010000039.1, forward strand.
CCGCAGCCGCGACAGGCCCCTGCCCCGGTGGCGAGCCGCGCGGCTCCGGCACCTACCCCCGCCGCGAACCGAATGGAAGCGGCCGTTCCGGCGCCGGCAAAATCCGTCACGCGCAGCGGTTGGATGATTCAGGTCGGCGCCTTCACGGCCGAACAGGAAGCCAAGCAGCGTCTATCGGCCATCCAGAGCAAGGCCTCCAACTTGGTGGGCGGTACGGATCCGTTTACCGAATCAGTAGAGAAAGGTGGCAGCACCTTCTATCGCGCGCGCTTCGCCGGCTTCGACAAGGACAAGGCGGAGGCCGCGTGCAAAGTGCTCAAGCGCGACGGCGTCGAGTGCGTGACGATCAAGAACTGACGCCGACCGGCATTTTCCGGCTGAAGCCTCCGCTCCAGCACAGAAAACGCCCCATAAACGAGGCGAGCGGACCTGCGTTCCGGGAGGAGCGTCGACCGCCCAGCCGACAACAGGACGTCAAGTCAAGGATAGGAGCCGCGCATGATGTGCTGCGTGCGGGAGAACATCAGCGATGTCGGCGGAGAAGAATATCCTTGGCTTCATTGACGCGAGCCGCGAGGTACGTCGACCCCCCTTGGTCGGGATGAAGTTTCTTCATCAACGCTCGGTGCGCACGCCCAATCTCCTCGGCGCTCGCCCCCGGCTGCACGCCAAGGATCTGGTAAGCCTCCTCTTCCGTCATTTTGCCACTCGACCACGCCCGCCCCGGCCCCGTTGCCGAACCAGCCTGCGCGTGTTCACGCCAGCCGGGCTCCCGGCGGTCGAGATACGCCATAAGTAGCGCCCGGCTTTCCTCGTCGATGTCGGCAAGGCATGCGGTCAGCGTGGCAACGTCGACCGCGTCGAGTGTTGCGCCCTCATGTGGTCCGGCGAGGATGCGGCCGCGCATCGCCCCGGTGTCGTGATCGAGCTCCATCTCCAGGAACGCCGAGCGCACCCGCGAGACCTGGCCGGTGCTCTTCTGGGTGCGGGATCCGAAGCTCGCCATGCTCCAGGGCAGCCAGCCCAGCAGGCCGAGGCCCGTCAACCCCAGCGGAACCGCGATATCGAGACGGCCCCGCAGGCCGAGAAAGCCGGCAAGGGCGAGCGCGCCGAGCCCACCGCCGGTCTTGAGCGCGATCGCCAGCGCGTGCGGACTGGCGCGTGACAAGCTGTGCAGCGCCCACAGTGCCAGCGCCAGCACCACGATGCCGAAGATCATGGACATCGTTATCTCATCTGCTCAAGCAGCCTGATGGCGCCGGCCTGGCGGCGCGCCGACAGGTCGGTTAGCGCGCGAATGCCACCCGCCGCGTAGGCCGCCGCGGCACGTAGCAATTCGCCGAGCTGATGGGCGGCGCCCGGATCGAAGCGGCAATAGGCGCCGCGCGTGAGTTTCGCGATTTCGCGGAACGCCTGTTCGGCAATCGGGTCGCCGCCTTCCTGGAACATGAATGCCGGCACCCCGAGCAGGCCGAGTTCGCCGGCCGAATGGCAGAGGTCGTCGAGACTTTCCTCCATGGCGTCGCCGACGAACACCAGCGCCTGAACCTTCTTGAGCTGAGTTTCGCGCTTGGCGTGGGCAAGCACCTTGCTGATCTGGCTGTGACCGCCGCGGCAGTCGATCCCCGACATCACGTCGGCCAGCCGGTCGGCCTGCGACACCCAGCGCGAAGCTCGGCATTCGTTCAGTCCGCGATAGTAGATGAGCTGCACATCGAGGCCGCCAATAGTGGCCGCTTCACGGAACATGTCCGCCTGCAGGCGGCAGGCCGTATCCCACAGCGGCTGGCGGCTCATGGTCGCGTCGAGCGCAAAGATCAGCCTGCCACGGCTGCCGGGGGCGACCGTCGGGCCCAGTCCTTTGACCTGAGCCAGGAACGCGTCGATCTCGCTGCGGTTGGACGACGCAGCCGGTGTCGCCGGGCGGCCGGTGGACGGCGGAGTTCTGATCGCGGCGGTCGTCGGCCATGGCGCGGAATCGGGGCGGTGAGTTTCGTTGCCTCTAAAGTGGCCACGACGGCCGTATGACGCAATAGCGATGCCGAACCGCCGGCGCGCCACGGTTATTCCTCCACCAGGAAATCGCGACGTTCGGTCGGCTTTTCGTGCGCCGCGAACCATCCGGCCCGCACCGCCGCTGGCCGCGCATCGAGCGGCTGCCGCGGCGCTTCGATCGGCCGCATGGGGTAAAGCTTTTTGCCGAAAATCGAGATCGATGGTATTTGCGTTCTCCTTCTCCGCCCAGAAGAACTCATGGCAACTCGGCCTCGGATCGTTCGCACTGTCCCGTCGCTGCGCGGCGCAGTCGTTCGGTTCCGGCGCACTGGCGGCAAGGTCGCGCTGGTGCCCACCATGGGGGCATTGCACGCCGGCCACCTCGCGCTGGTGCGGCATGCCAAACGCCGGGCGCGCCATGTGATCGTATCGATTTTCGTCAACCCCGCGCAGTTCGCGCCGCACGAGGACCTCGCCACCTATCCGCGCGCATTTGACGCCGACGTCGCCGCGCTTGCCAGCACCGGCACCGGCGCCGATCTGGTCTGGGCCCCGCCGGTCGACGTCATGTATCCAGCCGGGTTCACCACCCGCATCGTTCCGGCCGGGCCCGCCGTTGCCGGCCTCGAGGATCGCGTCCGGCCGCATTTCTTCGCCGGCGTCGCGACCGTGGTGGGCAAGCTGCTGATCCAGTGCCAGCCCGATTACGCCATGTTCGGCGAGAAGGACTATCAGCAGCTCATGGTCGTGACGCAGATGGCGAAAGACCTGGATCTGGCCGTCAAGATCGTCGGCGTGCCGACCGTGCGCGAGCCGGACGGCCTCGCGCTGTCGTCGCGCAACGCCTACCTGTCCGCGAGCGACCGGGCGGCTGCCCCGGCGCTCCATCGGGTGCTCAAGCAGTGCGCCGCCGCGATCGCGGGCGGCGCGCATCTTGCGCAAGTGCTCGACGAAGGCGGCGCGGCTATCGAAGCCGCCGGTTTCACGCTCGATTATCTCGAGGCCCGCAATGCTGCCACGCTTGAGCAGATCGAGAACGCGACCGATGCGCCGATTCGCCTGCTGGTCGCCGCTCGGATCGGCAAGACCCGGCTGATCGACAACATCGCGGTCTGATCGCCGGCCAACGCCGGGCCGGCTCGCTTTGCGAGCCTGTGGTTAAGTGGGTAGCGAATGTCAAATCCACTCCAGCAGAGGGACACTACTTCTTCGCGGCTTTTACCGGGTCCTTGACCGCTTCGACGGTGGCGAACTCGATGTTCCAAAGCTCGCCGTTCACCTTTTCGACCTTGCGCATGTAGACGTTGTGGATGACGTCGCGGGTTTCCGGGTCGATCGTCATCGGCCCGCGCGGGCTTTCCCAGGTCATGCCCTTGGCCGCATTGATGAAGCTGTCGCCGTCGGTCTTGCCGCCGGTCTTCTTCAGCGCCTCGTAGATCAGGTGCATGCCGTCGTAGCCCGACACGCCGAAAAAATTCGCCCGCATGCCGTTGTTGGCCTGCTTCACGCCATCGACGAAAGCCTTGTTCTTGGCCGAAGGATGCGCCGCCGAATAGAAATAGGCGGTGACAATGCCGAGCATCGAATCGCCCATGGCGTTGAGCAGGTCGTCGTCAGTGATGTCGCCGGCTCCGAACAGCGTGATGCCGGACTGGTCCAGCCCGCGCTCCCTGAACTGCCGCATGAAGGTCGCGGCCTGTCCGGCGGGAATGAACACGTACATGCCGTCCGGCGCCGCATCGCGCGCGCGCTGCAGGAACGGCGAGAAATCCGGGTTGAGCAGAGGTACGCGCAGCGCGAGCGCCACCTGTCCGCCGCCCTGCGTGAAGCGTTCCTTGAAGTAGGTCTCGGAATCGTAACCGGGCGCGAAATCGGACACGACCGTAACGGCCTTCTTGAGACCCTGCTTGGCCTCCCAGTCGGCGATCACGACCACGTTCTGCGCCTGCGCGAAGCTCGTGCGCACGATGTAGGGCGATCGCTCGGTGACGATCGCGGTCGCCGCCGCCATCACGATCATCGGCGTCTTGGTTTCGGTCGCCAGCGGCGCCACCGCGAGCGCGATCGGCGTGAGACCGAAGCCGGCGAGCACGTTGACTTTCTCGCGCACCAGCAGTTCCTGCGCGATGCGCCTGCTGTTGTCCGCAACCCCGCCGTCGTCCCGGAGGATGATTTCGACCTTCTTGCCCGCGACGGTCGCGCCGTTCTGCTGCATGTAGAAACGAACACCGGCCTCGACCTGCTTGCCGGTGGTCGTGAACGGCCCGGTCATCGGCAGAATGAGACCGATCTTCACAGTCTCCTGCGCAAGCGCTGCTGACGCTGCGAAGACCGCGCCGGCCGATATGATCAGCGCGCGGATGAATTGCCGGAATGACATCGGACCTTCCCTGGGTTTGTGCTCGGTCGAACACGCCGCGCCACCTCGTGGCGCGGCGTAGCGCCGGCGATCGTCACTTCTTGATTTTCAGCGGATCCTTGACGTCGTCGAATGTGGCGAACTCGGTGTTCCAAAGTTCGCCGTTGATCTTCTCGACCTTGCGGATGTAGATCGGCTGGATAATATCGCGCGTCTCCGGGTCGATCGACATCATGCCGCGCGGGCTTTCCCACCGCATGCCCTTCATCGCCGCGATCAAGGTGTCGCCATCGGTCTTGCCACCGGTCTTCTTCAGCGCCTCGTAGATCAGGTGCATGCCGTCGTAGCCGCCGAGCGATACGAAGTTCGGGCGGAAGTTGTGCATCTTCTTGAAGTCCGCGACATACTTTTTGTTGAGCGCGGAGTTGTGCGCGGCCGAATAGTCGTGTGCCGTCACCATGCCGATCATCTGATCGCCCATGTTGTTGAGCTCGTCGTCGTCGGTGAGGTCGCCGGGGCCGATGATCTTGATGCCGGAACTGGCGAGTCCGCGTTCGGCAAACTGCTTGGCGAAGATCGCCGCTTGGGTGCCGGGGAAATAGATGAACGCGGTGTCCGGATTGATGTCGCGGATGCGCTGCAGGAACGGCGCGAAGTCCGGGTTGGCGAGCGGGATACGGATCGATTCGACGATCTCGCCGCCGAGCTCGGTAAAGCGCCGTTTGAACGCGGTCTCCGCCTCGGTGCCGGGCGCCCACTCGTTGACCAGCGTCACGACCCGTTTGCTGCCGTTCTTGGCGGCCCATTCGCCCATGATCCAGGACGACTGCGAGAGAATGAAGCTGGTGCGGACGTAGTACGGCGAGGCGGTTGTCGTCACCGACGCGCCCGAGATCATCACCACGGTGGCGATCTTCGCCTGGGTCACCAGCTGGCCATAGGCCAGCGCGGTCGGCGTGATGCCGCCGGCGATGATGTGCACCTTGTCGTTGACGATCATCTCCTGGACGTTGCGCCGCGCGGTGTCGGCGACGCCCGCGTCATCCTTGAGGATCAGCTCGACCTTCTTGCCCGCAACCATGTTGCCGTGCTGCTGGAGGTAGAGCCGCGCGCCCGCATTGGCCTGCCGGCCAGCGGCGTTGAAGCCCGCACCGGTCATCGCGAAGCTCATGCCGATCTTGACGACGTCCTGGGCGGACGCGCTGTCCGCCACGAACGCCGCGAGGGCAGCGGTAACAAGCGCACTGGCAAACGGTCGGTGACGCATGGTGTTCCTCTCCCAATCCACGGCTTTGAGCCGTCGGTTATTCATTGGCTTGTTTGGGCGAAGCTACCACATCGCGTTCGGCGGTAGAACGTACCGCGCAGGCTTTCCGGGCGCCGCGGCGGCCACGAGGCCGTCAGAGCAGGCCGAGTTCTCGGAGCTCGCGGCGCAGCGTCTCGGGCATGTTCTTGGCGCCGGGTGCCGCCCGGTCGAGGTCGCGCGGCGCGTCCTTGACGGCGAGATAGCGCCAGCCCTGAAAGGCGCGCCAGGGACGCGGCTCGACCACGACGACCTTGGGCTCGAGCACAAGCTGGCAGCGGCTGATCCCCGCTTTGTCGACATAGGGCCGGACATCCGACAGCTTCTGCCGGCACATGACCTGGCCGCGGATGACCCAGTAGAGCGAGCCGCCATCAACCAGTTCGTCGGCGCGCTTGGGCGCCATGCGGGTCCGGTGCACGTGTTCGCGCGCCGCCTGTCCCTTCTTACGGCGCTCCCGCTGCTTTTCCCGGATCCAGTCCTCCAGATCCTTGACGCTGTCACAGCCGACGCAAAGCTTGATGAGATGCAGAGTCACGGAACGCTCGCTGAGCCGATATCGAAAAAACTATAGCGGGCGGCTGGCACGCCCTGCCATCGCGGAATGCGGCTTTTCCTCAGGCGCGTGCTTATGGCCCTGCCGGAGCCAGTGGCATCGGCGCGGGTCCGCGGGCGGGATTGGAACCCGAGCCCGCGTTGGTGTTCACGCTGGCGGTCGTCCGCGCCGGCAGCTTGCGGGAGGCCTCGGCGGCAACGGCTTTGTCCTTGCTGGGCGCCGGCGGCTCGGGCGGCTCGGCGCTCATGATGCTGACGGCCGGGATCGAATCCGCCGATGGAAAAAAGTATTTGTTGGGCGTCCGGGGTGCGGCAGCCGGAGCAGGCCGGGCCGACGTGGCGCTCTGATCCGCCGGTTCCGCCGGCTCCACGTGCCGCGCCAATTCGGAACGCTCACGCGTCGCCGACCACGCCGCCGCATACTGAGTGACATTGGCATCGAACGTGCGGCGCGCCAGATTGGCGCGCACCCGTTGCGGGCTGTTCAACGCGGCCAGTGCCTGGCACTGGGTCGCCGTGCAGCCGTCGCGCACTGCCAGCACGTGGGCAACGATGCCAAACGCGTCCCATTCGGCATTCCGGCGCAGCTGGATCAGCGAGGGGCCATAATCTACGCCAGCGCGCTGTATGTAATTTTTGCCGCTGGCCAGGAGCGACAGTTGGGCGGCGACGTAAGAGACGGCGATGGCGGTGCTTTCCGGGGTCGCGAACAAGGCCTTCTCGCAGCCCTCTTCGATCGCGCTGCTCACCGACGCATCGAGACACGCCAGCGCGGAGCCCGGCGCCATGGCCCGGGTCACCAGTTCGAACGCCCTGCCCTCCAGCACTCGCTGCTCACCCGCCAGATCCGATGCGATCCAGCGATCGGTGGCGAGCCCGGCCAGGAGCGCAACGCCGATCCCAGCCGCGATCCGCAGCAGTACGGCAGTACGCTTGAACGCGCGCGCACCCACAACAGGCTTGGCCTTGTGATCCGACATGGAGCTCACTCAACCGACAAGACTTCGTTAACCAATATGCTGCACCGCCGCCGGGGCAGCCACCCTTTCCTCGCGAATTTCGGTATCGAGGCACCACCAGGCGGCCGAATGCCTGTGGGTGATGCGCGGCTGCAATAGAATGCTACTGCAAAGTGCGGACGCCCCCGAAGTCGCGCGACTGCGGGGGCGTCAGGCAGCGAATTTGTGCAAAAAGCCGAAAAACAACGTCTTCCGGATCAAGTCGATCGCGGCTCAGCGCGAACGGTCGAGCTGACTTTCCTTGGCCACGCGCTCGAAGGCCTCGGTCGCACTCTTGATACGGTATTGGTAATCGTCCCCGTCGGAGGGAAGCAATTTGACAATCCGGTAGGTCCCATTGGTCGCCATATGGCCGAGGGGCCTTGATGTGAACGAGACCGTCTGGCCAATCTCGAACTTGTGCCGCTTGAGCTCAGTCGTTTCGAACGCCAAAGACACGGGTAACTCCTTTCTTAAGCAACATTTTTCCCCGCTACCCCTCGTCAGGAATGGACGTTTCCCCGATTTCAGCAGTGTCGCCGGTACTCATATCCCAGCACCAGGATTCATGGGAGAGAAATTTTCGTTCGTTTGTCGCATAGCACCCCTTCCGGCGGCCGGCCGCGCCCGCGATTTCCGCGGCGACGGAGGCAATTACGACGTTATTTCAATGCATTGCCGATGCATTTTCAGGTTGCGTATCGGGTTGCCCAAAGCGGACATTGCGCTAGTGTCAGGGCTTCTGAACCGCCAACACTAGCGTCGTACGACGTTTGGGGTATATGGCTCGCGTCAGCCGCCGTCCGGAGCGGCAACCACGATGATGCCGCCGTTTTGGGCTATCGGGCCAGGCCCCGGCGGGTAAAGGAGAGAGCCACATGCGACTGTTTTTCGGGATCATCCTCGGCATCGCCCTGACAGTCGGCGGCGCCTATGTGGCGGATTCGATGGCGGGTACCGGCGCCGCGCGAATGGTGAACTGGGACGTCGTGTCCAAGAACTTCGATGACGTGAAGGGCGCAGTGCGCGACGGTTGGAAGAAGCTGACGGGATGACCCTCACCGGGTGACACCGGCGGACCGCGAGAGGGACGCGCAGGCCGCCGCACCAGCAGAAACATCGGGCACCGTCGACGTTCGCACAACATCAGCGGACGGTCGACGCTCAGCAAATTAAAAAATCACATTTCACGACACGGGTGTCGGCGATCTCCGATGCGGTAACGAATTTTATTTCGTTACCGCTCGAAGCGACGTTCCGCCTGCGCTGATGAACGCGCGTTCATCGACGCGTGGAAATTCGCTTTTCAAGCGCGTCAAATTTTGCACGCGGCGAAAAATCGGAACTACATGCGGGTTCCGTTGTTCTCCTTGCATCAGTGCCATTCCAAATAGGAACGCAAAGGAGAAAACGATGACGAGAGTCGGTCGATTGATGAGCACGACAGCCTTGCTGTTGGCAGCAGGAATGAGCTTGGCATCGGCGCAAGGCGTGTCGCGGGAACCGAACGCCCCGGCCGCCACGCCGAATGCTCAGACCCCTTCGCCACCCAAGGCCGGCGCCCCGCAGGGCCGCGACCAGTCGATGCCGCAGAACCGCGGCACCGATCCGCGTGGCACCGAGGAGCGCAGTCCGCGTCAGGCCAACCCGAAGGGCAAGGATCGCGACCAGACCACGGGTCAAGGAACGCCCAGCCAGAACCCGCCCGGCGAATCCAAGCGCGATCCCGGTGCCGATCCCAAGGGCCAGAAGACGCAACCGAACGAGCGCGGTCAGCAGAACCAGGGGACGCAGCAACGCGGCCGGCAGGATCAGGAGAACCGTGGCACGCAGCGCAACCAGGACCAGCAGAACCAGGGCGCACAGCGCGGCGATCGGGATCAGCAGAACCAAGGTGCGCAGCGTGGTCAACAGCCGACCGACCAGACCCAAGGACAGGGTTCGCACGCGAACATCTCGACCGAGCAGCGCACGCGCGTTCGCGAGACCATCGTCAAGGAGAGCAATGCGCCTCGGGTCACCAATGTGACCTTCAACATCTCGGTCGGGACGGTCGTGCCGCGGACTGTCCGGCTTGCGCCGGTACCCGTCACCATCATCGAAGTCGTGCCGGCTTGGCGGGGCTACGTGTACTTCATCGTCGGCGACGACATCATCGTGGTCGAGCCCGGCACCCACCGGATCGTGGCCGTGATCGCGGCGTAAGCTCCACTCGGCTCATTCCAACGCAAACGGGGCGGCCCACCGGCCGCCCCGTTTATTTTTGTCAAATGCAACCGGCCCGCTCAGGCGCGGACTTCCTGCCGCTGGAAGACGATATAGCCGGCCACGAACAGCAGGATCGAAGCCGCGACCAATCCGACGATCTGCGGCCAGGCAATAATCAGGCTCTCACCCAGCGGCAACGGCGCGCCCATCACTGCACCCTGCAACTGGCTCAGGTAGATCGGGCCGAGCGAGCGGGTCGATGGATTGAGGATCGCCAATACCACTTCGCCGTACATCGTGCTGGGCGAAAGCCGCGACAGATACTGCGAGGCGAGGATCAACGTCTCCTCGTTATTGGTCGGCGCAAATGCCGCCACGACGGCGGGCGCCAGCGCGGGCCAGATCAGGCTCAGGAACAGCCATAGTCCCAGCGTTACGAGCGCGGCAGTGGCGGCCGATCGGAAGACGATTGAGAAAAACATCGCCAAAGCCAGCCAGACGCCCGAATAGACGATCGTCACCAACAGGAAGATCAGCGCCCGCGCCATCTCCTCGCCGCTCGGCGGCACGCCGAGCAGGAACAGGCCGAGGCCGATCACCAGCAGCCAGAGCGCGATCAGGCTGATCGACAGCGTGAACAGCCCCGCGATGAACTTCCCGAACAGCAGCGCGTCGCGATAGATCGGTTGCGCCAGGATGCGGGACAACGTGCGGCGGCTGTGCTCCCCATTGATCGCGTCGAAGCCGAGACCGATCGCGATCAGCGGAACCAGGAAGCTCAGGAACGACACGAACGATGGCAGCGGTTCGCGCGATGTCGTGAACAGCCGCAGGAACAGGAACGGATCCTCGGCGGTCACGTCCCTGATCTGCTGAATCGCGCCGTAAAGCGCCGCCAGTGCCACCAGCACGACTAGCCACTCCAGCACGCGCATGCGCGCACTGGTGAGATGGTCGGAGAGCTCTTTCATGATCACGACGCCGAGGCCGTGAAGCGCTGAACCTTCACGCCGCATTGCGCTCTCCCTTATGCGATACGCTCTCGAAATAGCGTGCATAGATCAACTCGAGGCTCGGCTCCTCGACCGAGAGACGATAGAGCTTGCCGCCCGCCGCGGTCACCAGTGCGGCGGCCTCCGGCCGCACGTCGCGGTCGGCGAACAGCCGCACGCGATTGGTTCCCGCCGGCTCGACTTTCTGCACCCCCGGAATGGCCTTGAGCCGGTCGGCGAAGCCCTGCCCTTCGGCTTCGATCTCCACATTGAACCCGCCGCCCAGCACCTGGCGGCCGAGATCACCGACGGTGCCAAGGAGCGCGATCTGCCCTTCGTTGAACAGCGCCACGCGGTCGCACACGCTCTGCACCCGATCGAGCAGATGCGACGAGATCAGGACGGTCACGCCACGCTGCTTGAGTTCGCGGATGATGCTGAGCAGCTCGGTCGTGGCCTGCGGGTCGAGACCGGAGGTCGGCTCGTCCAGGATCGCGATCTGTGCGTCCTTCATCAGGATCTCGGCAAGGCCGAGACGCTGACGCATGCCGCGGGAGAACGTCTCGACGCGCTTGTCGGTGACGTCGGTCAATCCGACATGCGCCAATGAGGCCTTGATCTTTTCTTCGCGCTCCTGCGGTTCGAGACCGATCAGGCGGGCTGTGTAGCGAAGATTGTCGGCCGCGGTGAGATTGTCGTAGAAGCCGACCTGATCGGGCAGATAGCCGACGCGCCGCTTGACCGCCAAGGGTTCGCGCGCCGGATCGTAGCCGAGGACGCGGGCCGTACCGGACGTGATGTCGCTCAGGCCGAGCAACATCAGGATCGTCGTGGTCTTGCCTGCACCGTTCGGACCCAGAAGTCCGAAAATCTCACCCTGCGCTACGGCAAAGGAAATGCCCTTGACGACGGTAGTCCCGCCGTAGCGTTTGGTGAGATTGGTGGCCTCGATGACGTTTTCGCTCATCGGCGTCCAAACCTTGCCACCGCGCCGACCATCACCAGGAGCGCGATGCCGATCAGGCCGGCGCCGATGACGCCCCACAGCGTCGATGTCGTGACTGCGACGCGGAAGGTCTGCGAGGCCGAATTCGCCTCGTGCCGCGGCGCGAATGGTCGCAACATAATCGCCGGCGATCGCCTTGGCGGTCGGCGTCAGCAGCGCCTGCACTTCCTTGTTCTCGTTCGGTGCAATGCGCTCGACGGTCTTCGGCGAGAACTCGAGCTTCCAGCCGGACGGCGCCGAGCCGGACAGTTCGACCTGTTCGGCCGGAGCGGTACCCGAGTTGATCAGGATGACCGGGATCGATGTTTCAACGCCCGCGGAAGCGCGCGCACTCAGCAAGCCTTCGCGGCCGCTGATGTCGATCTTCGGCTGGCCGGTGATGTCGATGACCAGATCGCTGTTGGCGGTGGCGTCCTCGGCGGAAACCTTCGCCACGACGTTGTACTTGCCGGCAGCGACAGTATTCGGCGGCTTGACCTTGAGCTTGATGTCCTTCGACTGCCCGGGGTCGAGCGGCAGCGCGTTGAGTTCCTGGCTGCCGTACTGTTCGGTGAAGGTGGCGTCGAAATTCTGCGGTGCGGTCGCCGAGAGCGCGACCGTAACCTTCTTGCCGCTGTCGTTCTTCACCCCGAGCGTGAACTCGAAATTGGATTTCGAGTTGCCGCGCAATTCGGGAAGCTGCGGATTGAGCGTCAGCTTGGCGGGAAGATTGGTCGCGAGCGTCACCGCAATCGGCAGGCTGGCGTTGGTCGCCGTGCCCTGCGCATTGACCGTGAGGTTGGTGGTGCCGACCGCCGCGTCCTTGGGAACGTCGAGGCGAAGCTCGAGCGGCACGCTGGCATTGGTGGCCGGAAGGGCCGCTGCGACCGGCTGGCCGCCGCCGACGAGGGTGACCGTCCAGCCCTGAGGCACGCCCGCGACCGACAGCGCCAGCCGCTCGGGCGGAAGCCCGTAGTTCTGCAGCTTGAGGCTCACCGAGGAGGTCGTCCCGGGACGCAGCGTGACGGCCGGGTAGTCGGTCAGAAGAAACAACCCTTTGACATCGTTCTTGGCCTCTTCCGCCCGCGATTGCGGACCAAAAGAAGCAAACGCAAAGAGCACAGCCGAAAAGAGAGCGATAACCCGATATCGCATGATGACAACTCCAAACCTTAAGGCGGATGATTCCGTTCGTTTTCCTCCCCTCCCGCCGGCATCGAACGAGCAGGGGGTGTGGCAGCGGCGCGCGTATTTCTTTCGTATTTGCGCCTGAATCAATATCCTTCCACGATTATATTTTGGCAAGGTTGCCGCGGACAGGACAATTCGTGCCTTTCATACTCGCAGAACCGTAGGCCAGTCCACCTCGTCCTCGGGCAGGACCCAGGTCTCCTGCAGCGCCGCCGCATGCCATTCCCCCCAGGCCGGCAATGCCATGACGGCGTCCATATAGCCGCGGGCGGGGCTATCTACCTGCACCGCATAGGTATGGAAGCGCGAAACCACCGGGGCGTACATGGCGTCGGCGGCCCCGAAGGCCCCGAACAAAAATGCCCCACCCTGGCCGAAGCGGTTGCGACAATCTGTCCAGATGGCCTCGATCCGCCGGACATTGGCCTCGGCCTGCGGCGTCAACTCGCGGGTCATGACCGGGCGCCACATGTTCATGGGCAGGAGCCGCCGCAGTGGCACGAACCCCGCATGCATCTCAGACGCGACCGCGCGCGCTAATGCCCGCGCCGCTGGGTCGGCAGGCCAGAGGCCCGCGGCAGGAAATTTCTCGGCGAGGTACTCCAGGATGGCCAGGGATTCCCAAAGGTGCACGTTGCCGTCTGCGAGTGCCGGAACCTTGCCGGTACCGGAAATCTGCGCCGACGCGCGCCTTGAAGTCGTCGGCGTTGAGCGAGATCACCTCCTCATCGAAGGCGATGCCCGCGACCTTCATGGCGATCCAAGGACGGAACGACCAGGACGAGTAGTTCTTGTTGCCGATCGTGAGCCGAAGCGTCATGCAGCACCTACGGCTTCGGCTTTTCGGCCGGCGCCTCGACTGGGCCCCCCGCGGCTTTCCACGCACCGAAACCGCCGCCGACGTGGGCAACCGGCTTGAGCCCCATCCGCTGCGCGGTCTGAGCTGCCAGCGCCGACCGTTGCCCCGCGGCGCAGAAGAACACGAAGCGCTTGTCCTCGGCGAACAGCGGCTTGTGGTACTTGCTTTCGGGGTCGACCCAGAACTCCAGCATTCCTCGCGGGCAATGAAATGCGCCCGGCACGCGCCCGTCGCGGCTCAGTTCGCGGATATCCCGGATGTCGACGAATACGACATCGGCGCGTCCGTGCAATGCACGCGCCTCCTCGACGGACAGGGTTTCGACCTCGCGTTCTGCGGCCTCGACCAGCGCGTGGACGTGCACGGTGATATTCTGCGGCATCGGCTGTTCCCAAAGTGAGTGACGATGGTGGCAGTGCGGGCGTGCTTCGCGCAAGATCGCAGTATCAAGTTCGCACTACCAAGACCTCGGCCGGCCCGAAAACGTCACCTTCCACATGACGCCGCCGACCGTGGCGGGTTAACCTTCCCGGCGCACCACCTCAAGCCCTTTTAACAGCTCAAGTCCTCTTATCGAGCGGGCCGCCACCCGCCAAGAAACCTCGGCCTGCCATGTTCTACTTTTTCAGCTATCTCGATCTCGTCGCCCTCGCCTGCTTTCTCGCGGCATGGGTTGGCTACGCGATCGTGGTCGAATGGACACAACTCGGCCGGAGCGGGCTCAATGCCCGCCTGAACCGCTACCGCGAACTTTGGATGCGGCGGGCTCTCGCCCGCGACATGCGCATGGTCGACATGCAGATCATGACATCGCTGCAGAACGGCACGGCGTTCTTCGCCTCCACCTCGCTGATCGCACTGGGAGCTGCGCTGGCGCTGTTGCGCTCGACCGAAGAGGTCATGACGGTGATCTCGACCCTGCCGTTCGGTCTCCAGACCACGCGCGAGCTCTGGGAGGCCAAGATCGTCGGCCTCGTCATCATCTTCGCCTACGCGTTTTTCAAGTTCGGCTGGTCGTACCGGCTGTTCAATTACGTGGTGATCATGCTCGGCGCGATGCCGTTCGCCTCCGAGAAGGACACTCCGGAAGCTGCCAGCCACGTCATTCGCACTGCCCGCCTGTTCGAATCGGCGGGCCGCCATTTCAACCGCGGACAGCGCGCGATCTTCTTCGCGCTCGGCTATCTCGGCTGGTTCGTCGGGCCGGTGGCGTTGCTCATCACCACCGGGGCGGTGTTGATCGCCATGTGGCGGCGCCAGTTCGCATCGGACGAATTGCGGGCCGTCAGTATCGAGTGACTAGCGGTCCGATTCCGAAGTTCGCATCATTTGTGCGGCACCCTCGTTTGCGAACTTCGGAGTCCAAGGACCACTAGCAACTCTATGATTTTAGTGCCCCTCTTGAACCCGAAGTTCGCGATCGGATTTTGCCGCACGATGTGCGCGACTTCGGGTTCGGGGCACTAGTTTTCAGTTCAGTCCGAGCGTCAGCCCCACCGCGGTCACCACCATGACAGCGACGGTTACGGCGAGCGAAACCGCAACCGAAACGAGAACGTGAGTGAGCCGGTCTCGGCCGGCATGGGAGCCTACCCGTCTGCGCAGCGGCATGGGTACGGCCGGTCGGATGTCGAGCGACATCGGGCAGCGCCTTTCTCAGAACAAGGATGTCCGCGTGTGACGCACGAAGCGTGATTCCGCCCCGCAACGTCAGCACCATACTCTCTCGAACCGACACACTGGTAGAATGATCCGAAGCGCTTCAGCGCAATTGCGCCACATCTCGGCGTGGTGTTGCCGAACAAGCACGTCGTGCACGGCCCGGCGCGCGTCAGTCCGGGCGCGGGAAGAGTTCGGACGAGCGACCCGTCAGCCAGTAGGCCACTAAGCCAACCCATTCCCGCACCGCCGTGTCGGTGCGCCGCAGCCCCTCCGCCAGCGTCGGGAATGGCCGTATCGCATCCGCAAAGCCGCGCGTACGCCAATCGGTTGGATATGGCTCGACCGTAAAACCCGCCGCGCGGAAGACGCCGATCGACCGGGGCATATGATAGCCCGACGTTACCAGCAGCCAGCGCTCGCCCGCCTTCGGCTGCGCGATCAGCCGCGAGAACACGGCGTTCTCGACGGTGTTGCGCGACTGTTCCTCAACGAGGACGCGATCGCGCGGAATGCCGAGCGATTGAAGCAGGCGCACCGCGAATTCCGCCTCCGGCGCCTCGCTGAAGAACAGTGCCGGGCTGCCGCCGCTGAACACAATGCGGGCATCGGGATAGCGCCCCGCCAGCTCGACCATCGCGGTCATCCGCTCGGCCGCCTCGTTGAGCGCTACGTCGCTGCGCGCCGTCGAGACATCGGGCGAGATCGCCCCGCCCAGCACCACGATTCCATCCGGCGCCCCGCGCGTGGCATCCCACGGCGGGAAACGCTGCTCGAGCGGGATGATCAGCAGGTTGCCAACCGGTGAATAGCCGAGGATGGCGAGCACAATGATGCTTGTAACGATGAGTCTTCGACCGGCCCTGACAAAGCGCGTCGCAAGCAGCAGCACGCCTGCGAGACCCAACGCCATCACCAGGTTGGACGGAATGGTGAAGAAACCGAGGACCTTCGAGGCGACGAAGAACATGGGACCAACCAACGGCAGTCGTGCCTATCGCCCCTTCTTCCAGGCCTCGTACCGCGCCTTGGTCTCGTCGTTCATCGGATAGAGTCCGGGCAGCTTTGCGCCGCGCTCCACCTCACCGACGATCCAGGTTTCCATCCGTTCGTGCTCGGCGCCTTCTTCGGCAACGAAGGTTGCGAGATTTTGCGGAATCACGACAGCCCCGTCGTCGTCGCAGACGATGATGTCATCCGGAAAGATCGCGCAACCGCCACAGCCGATCGGCTCCTGCCAGCCCACAAAGGTCAGGCCGTTGACAGATGCAGGCGCGGCCGCGCCGTCGCACCAGGTCGGCAGCCGGGAGGCGAGCACGCCTGCCTTGTCCCGCACCGCGCCATCGGTGACGAGCGCGATGACGTTGCGCTTCATCATCCGCATGGTGAGGATATCGCCGAAAATTCCAGCCGACGTGATGCCCATGGCGTCGCCGACCGCGATGCAGCCCTCCGGCATCGCCTCGATCGCACCGCGGGTCGAGATCGGCTTCGCCCAACTTTCCGGAGTGGCGAGATCCTCGCGTGCCGGCACGAAGCGCATCGTGAAGGCCGGGCCGACGAGCCGCGGGCCGCCCGGCACCAACGGCTTCGGGCCGGCCATCCAGCATTTCCGGATGCCCTTCTTGAGCAGCATGGTGGTGATGGTGGCAGTAGTGATCTCGCGGAGCGTGGCATAGAGCGATTGCGTCATCGGGCAACCTTCCAGTTGGCAAATCCATCGGCGCGCAACCGGCAGGCCGGGCAATCTCCGCAGCCATAGCCCCAGTCATGCCGGCGCGACCGGTCGCCCAGATAGCAGGTGTGGGTATCCTCGACCAGAAGATCGACGAACGCCTGCCCGGCGATCTCGAAGGCGAGCGCGAAGGTCGCGGCCTTATCGATCCACATCAGCGGCGTATGGACGACGACGCGCCTCTCCATGCCAAGCGTCAGCGCAACCTGCATGGCCTTGATGGTGTCATCGCGACAGTCCGGATAGCCGGAATAGTCGGTCTCACACATGCCGGCCACGATGTGCTTGGTGGCGCGCCGATACGCCAGCGCACCGGCGAAGGCGAGAAAGATGAGATTGCGGCCAGGCACGAACGTCGTCGGCAGCCCGTTGGAAGCGACTTCGATCGCCATATCGTGCGTAAGGGCGGTCTCTGACAGTGCGGCAATCGCATCGAGGCGCACGACACGGTCCTCACCGAGCCGCTGCCCCCAGTTGCTCCGAAGTGCGCCGATGCGCTCGCGCACGCGCTGACGTGCCTCAAGCTCCACACGGTGACGCTGACCATAATCGAAGCCGATCGTTTCGACGCGGGCGAAGCGTTCGAGCGCCCAGGCAAGGCAGACGGTTAAATCCTGGCCACCCGACAACAGGACGAGCGCGGCTTCAGAGCTGACTGTCATAATGGCGTTCGCTTAGGCCTAGTTCTTCGCCGCGGTCCGGCCGGGCTCATAGGCCTGCTTGCGGGCGAGCGTCCCCAACTCACAGCCCTCGCAGTAGCGGTGATCCTTGTAGTCGATCCAATTGTGCGCGTAGACGTGCTCGGCCGGAATACCGTAGCGCTCCTGCAGGAAGCGCACCAGCACAAGCCAAGCCTTCGCCTGCTCGGCCGTCACGGGCTTCGCCACATCCGGATAATTACCGACGAATTCCACGCCGACCGAATTGGTCTTCACCACCGTACGGTAGGTCTTGGAATTGTCGATGTACTTGTTGTCGTTCCGGTTGGCGCCGTCGCCGTGCGTCGGGATCGCATTCTCGGCAGTCGCCCAATAAACCGTGCCGTCAGTTTCGACCCAGAGCATGACGCCCCGCTTGGTCGGATTGGCGAACTGCGCCATCGCGGAGGAACGTGCGGCGCCTGCCGCTCCTTCGGTCTGGTGCGCGATGATATAGCGCCATTTGTTGGCGTCCGCCGGTTGGCCGAGGGGATGGAGATAGACAATGTTGAGGCCGGGAACCTGCGGACGGCCGGCGAGCTTGGCAAGTTGCTCGAAGGGCAGCGGCGACGATCCGGGCTGCAACGCAGTGACTTGGCGAGAGATCGCGGCATCGGCCCGCGCCAATTCCTCGGCGCTGACACCGCCGACGCCGTCAGGCCGGCCGGCCAGTTCGCGCGCAGCCTGCTCACGCATGAGACGGAATTCGCCGGTGTCCTGAAACCCACCCACCTGCAGGCGGGCCGCAAGCTCGACCCTTGGCACGTCTGCGCGACCGGTCTGCACACTCGCGACAAGCTGCGCCGCCTCGGAGAGCGGCTGCGACGGTGGCTTCGGCGTGGAGACCGCTCGGGTGCGGCGCTCCGGCTTCGCCAACTTGCGGGCAGGTTCGGCCAATACCTGATCCAAGTCAGCCGTAGTGGCGAGGAACGCGCCCAACGCAAGCGCCAAGATCGTCGAAGGTCGGTATGCTGCGCTCACGTCAGTCCCAACTCGGCGATCCGGAATACGCATAGTCGACCACACGGCCGTCCCGCCGCGCGAGCGCGGCGATCTCCGTCATCTCGGCCGGTGACAACTCGAAGTCGAAGATCGCGAAATTCTCCACCAACCGCTCGACCTTGCTGGTACGTGGGATGACCACGATCCCCTGCTGCACCAGATAGCGCAGGCAGACCTGCGCGGCGGTCTTGCCGTGCGGCTTTCCGATCCGGGCAAGCAGCTTGTCGTTCTTCGCCCCGCCACGCGCGATCGGGCTGTACGCCACCACTGCCATCTCATGGGCTCGGCAGGCGGCGATGACCTTGGACTGGTCGAGAAATGGGTGCACCTCGATCTGATTGCAGACCAGCGGCTCACTGGCGAGCCGCACCGCCTCGTTGATCAGCGCGACGGTGAAGTTCGATACACCGATATGGCGTGCGAGACCGGCCTGCTTGACCTTGCACAGCGCGCCGAGCGTATCGGCGAGCGGGATGTTTGGGTTCGGCCAGTGAAGCAGGAGGAGATCGACCTCGGACAGGCCCAACTTGTCGAGGCTCTGCTTCGCTGACTTCTCAAGGTCGCGTGGCGCGAAATTCGACGGCCACACCTTGGTGGTGACGAACACTTCGCTGCGTTTGACGCCGGACGTGCGCAATCCCTCACCGACCTCGCTTTCGTTGCCGTACATCTCGGCGGTGTCGATGTGGCGATAACCAAGCCGCAGGGCCTGTTCGACCATACGGACGCAGGTTCGCCCCCGCAGATCCCAGGTCCCAAGACCGATCAGCGGAATTCGCGCGCCCCTGGCCTCGGCAAACTGCATGGGTCAGGCGTCCCAGGCCGGCGCATGCGGGGGATTGACCACGCGGCCGTCCGCACGCTTGAGCCGTCCAATGGCCGCCATCTCCTCATCACTCAGTGAGAAGTCGAACACCGCGAGATTGGCCGCGAGGTGGTCGGGATTGGCGGTGCGCGGAATGGGGATGATGCCCTGCTGCACCAGATAACGCAGCGCGACCTGCGAAGAGGTCTTGCCGTGTGCCGCGCCGATGCGATCGAGCGTGTCGTCGCCCGGGATCTTTCCGCGCGCAAGCGGACAGTAGGCCGTCACTGAAAGACCGTGCTTGCGACAGGCGGCAATGACCTTGGTCTGATCGAGGAATGGATGAACTTCGATCTGGTTGGCGACCAGCGGCTCGGTCGCTGCCTGCACCGCCTCATCCAACATCCGGGTGGTGAAATTCGCGACGCCAACATGGCGAGCAACACCGCTGCGCTTGAATGAGCACAGCGTCGCGACGCTCTGCGCGACCGGAATCTGCGGGCTCGCCCAATGGATGAGCAACAGGTCCACCGAGGGAACCCCCAGCGCCTTCAGGCTCTCGTCAACAGCGCGCTCGAATTCGTTGAGCCGGTTCCAGTAGATCTTGGTGGTCAGGAACACGTCCTCACGCTTGACGCCTGAGGCGCGCATCCCCTCGCCCACCTCGCGCTCGTTGCCGTAGTTCTGCGCTGTATCGATGTTCCGATAGCCAAGCTGCAGCGCCTTCTTGACCGCCTCCACGCATACCGCGTCCTTCAGCGTCATGGTGCCAAGGCCCACGCCGGGAATCCGGGCGCCGTTGGCTTCAATGACGTTCATGGGCAAGCTCCTCGATGGGGAATGAGGCCGGAATTTCGACATCGCGGCTTTGTTGCAGGCGCGCCGCGTTCGCGGCGCGCACCTTAGATCATGCCGCCGGAATTATCCACTTGCGGGGGTTCGTCCGCGAGACGACGGCACCGGCCGCGTAGCCGCTGCGCCAGCCTGCTTGCGTCCAAACTTTGGCGGAGACTTAGCGCTCGGGCTGGACGCGGCTCAACACCGCGAAGGCGACGTCGGGCGCGCGGTCGATGACCTTGAGCAAGGCTCGCGCCGGGCCGCGAGGCGAGCGCTTGCCTTGCTCCCAGTTGCGCACCGTTTCGATCGGCACGCCAATCCGGGAAGCGAATTCGGCCTGCGTCAGGCGCGTTCGCGCGCGCACGCCGCGGGCGTAGGCGGCATCGACCGGCGGCACGACGGCGGCCGAATCGGCAAGCGGCCCCTCGCCCACCAGCGGGCGCACCTGCCGGCCGGCTCGCTTGCGATCGCGCGCTCGCTGCCATCCGAGCAAATCTCGACGATACGTCCGTCCGCCTTAAGCCTGACCCGCATCATGATATCCAAGCCCTATGCGATTCCCTGAGGCCGGCCAAGCCGATCTCAGTCATGTGATTGCCGGCCCCGGCCACGCGCTGGAGGTTCTGCCGGTCCTCGCTGACCGGCTTCATGCCGGCAAGCAGCGGAGCAATGTCGGCCGCCGGGCACGGCTTCGCGAACAGGTAACCCTGCATTTCGTTGCAGCCGGCCAGACGAAGCAGCACTCGCTGCTCCTCGGTTTCCACGCCCTCGACTCACCACGTCCATTCCGAGCGCCCGCCCGAGCGTGACGACAGCCTGGATGATGACGCCGCCATTGGCCGACTTGCCGAGCGACGTCACGAAACTGCGATCGATCTTGAGCTTGTCGAAGGGAAGCTGCTGCAGATAGCTCAGGTTCGAATAGCCGGAGCCGAAATCGTCGAGCGCGAGCCGCACACCGAGCGCCCGCAGCGCGAGCAAGTGCGTACGGGTTTCCTCGGGATCGTCGATCAGAACTCCTTCCGTCACTTCCAGCACAAGGCGTGCGCGCGCAAACTCGCGCTCCGCCAGCACCGACGCCACCAGCTCGACGAACCCGGGATCGCGCACTTGCAGCGGCGAGAGATTGACGCTGACATAAAGGCCGGGCCAGCGCTCGGCGTCAGCGAGTGCGCGCCGCAGCACGAATTCTCCGAGCCGGTCCATCAGGCCGGCCTCTTCGGCGACCGGAATGAAGACCGATGGCGGGATCATGCCGCGTGTCGGATGATTCCAGCGCAACAGCGCTTCGACTCCGTTGATCTTGCCGTTTTCAGCCGCGACGATCGGTTGGTAGTGCAATTCAAAACCCCGCGCCGCCAGCGCCCGCGCCACTTCGCGCTTGATGAACCGTCGCTCCTGGAGGTCGGCCTCCATTTCGGCGCTGAAGGCAACTGCGCTGCCGCGCCCTCTTCGTTTGCCGGCCTGCAGCGCGAGCGCGCCGCGACGGATCAGCTCTTCGCGCGAGGTTCCGTCTTGCGGCGCGATTGCACACCCGACGCTGCAGGTGACGTGGACCGCCTGGTTGACCCAGATCGGGCGTGCCACAGCTTGGCGGATTGCGTACGCCAATTGCAGGGCCGCTTCTGGATCGAGGGCCGGGATGAGGAGTGCAAACTCGTCGCCGCCGAGGCGGCCAATCACCGACGTCGGTGGCGCCGCTGCGCGCAGGCGCCGGCCGATTTCGACGAGCACTTCGTCGCCCGCCGCGTAACCAAGCGAAGTCATTGACTTCATCGAAGCCATCAAGGTCGACCGTCAGGCAGGCAAGCGTCTCGTCGCCGCTGCGCGCCGCCAGCATCGCGTCGAACACTCTGAAGAAATGATAGTGATTCGGCAGACCGGTCAGGGCATCCTCATATTCGAGCCGCTGTACACGCTGTTCGCTTTTGGCGAGCAAGAGCCCCAGGCGGCCGAGCTGCCACATTACGAACGCCGAAAATCCGATCAGGCCGACTGCGATCAGCGACACGAACGGAAGCAGCCGGTGAACCATCGCAGTCGCCGGACGGTTTGGCTGCCAGCTGAACCACCCGACGATGCGCCCATTACGGCCGAGCACCGACTGAACCGCGCGTTCAGCCGTCGCGGGTTCGGTCTCGAACCGCAGGTCTTTGAGACCAGACGCCTGCTCGAGGGCCGCAACAAATTTCGGATCCGATTGGGACCGGCCGGGCGATTGTGCCAGGAGCAACGGGACCGCTCTGACGAGTGAATGCCGTTGCTCGGCCTCAAGGCGGTCATCGGCCTGCCGGGCCAATTGATAACCAATGCCCGCGCCGACCACGAGCGCCACCACCAGAATGAACGCCAGCGGCGCGGTGACGCGAAGGACGGCGAGCGTGCCCAGTAAAGCATGGGCCGGGCGCCTTGGACGCTGGCCCGGCCACGCGCGACCTCTCAGCAGCCGGTCGCCCGAGATCGGCGCTCTGTCGTTATCAGCTTCCACGCGAGGACCCCGGAGCCACGCTCCCTGCTCTGGGGGAAGTCTAGGGCGTCATGGTTAACGCCTCGTCACGGTCCACCTAACGCAGGCCAAACCAGAGGGTTGCGATACCGAGAAAGGCAAAGAATCCGACGACGTCGGTGATCGTCGTGACGAACGGCCCGGACGACACCGCAGGATCGACGCCAAGTCGCGACAGGCCCAACGGAATCAGGATACCGCCGACCGCGGCTGCCACCAGTACGGTGAGCATGGCCAGGCCCATCACGAGACCCAGGTCCGTGACCCGGAACCAGCCGATAGCAATCACCCCCATGATGAGGGCAAAGCAAATCCCGTTCAGCACGCCGACCCACATTTCTCGCCGGATCACCCGCCATACGTTCGCTCGCGACAGCTCGCGCGTGGCGATCGCCCGCACCGCGACCGTCATGGTCTGGGTGCCGGCATTGCCCCCCATGCTGGAGACGATCGGCATCAACACCGCCAGCGCCACCATCTTTTCGATCGATCCCTCGAACTGACGGATCACCCAAGAAGCGAGCAGCGCCGTGAGCAGATTGGCGAGCAGCCAAGGCAGCCGGCCCTTCGCAATGGTGACGACGGAGTCCGAGAGTTCCTCCTCGCGCCCTACCCCGCCCAGCGCCCTGATGTCCTCCTCGGCCTCCTCCTCGATGACGTCGACGATGTCGTCGAACGTGATCACGCCCACGAGCCGGCGGTCGGCATCGACGACCGGAACGGATACGAGATCGTAGCGCTCGAACAGGCGCGCCACCTCGGCGAGATCGTCGGTCACACGAACCGGATGCAGGTCATCGTCGAGAATCTCAACGACCGGCACCGGACGTTTGGTGCGAAGCAGACGGTCCAGGGCAACGCCGCCCTGCAGGACGCCGGCGACGTCGACAACGTAGAGCTCCCAGAAGCGGTCCGGCAGGTCGGGGGTCTCGCGCATGTGGTCGATGGTCTGACCGACCGTCCATTCCGGCCCGACCGCAATCAGCTCGGTCTGCATGCGCCGGCCGGCAGAATGCTCCGGATAATCGAGGCTGCGCGCCAGCGTGACGCGCTCGGAGGCCGGTAGCTGTTGCAGAATTTCTGTCTGTTCGTCCTTCGACAGATCTTCCAGGATGGCGACGGCGTCGTCGGAATCGAGATCGCGCACGCCTTCGGCGACGGTCTCGGTCGGAAGCTCATCGAGGATTTCTTCACGTACCGTGTCGTCGACTTCCGTCAGCGCGGTGAAGTCGAAGTCCTGTCCCATCAACTCGACGAGACGCGGACGCAATTCAGGATCGAGCGCCTCGATCAACGCGCCGACGTCGGCCTCGTGCAGATCGCCGACGAGTTCGCGCAACTGCGCCGTATCGGCATCCTCGATCGCCCGGCCGATGCGCTCGACGAATTCCGATCGCAGTTCGCCATCCGGCCCGCGCAATTCGAACGGGGCCGCCGCCACGGTCATGTCCTTTTCCTCGATCATGCCGAGTCCTGCCGACGGACGGTTGAGCGGAAGTCATCGGCTTGTACGCTGCAGGTGCGAGACAGGCAATCGCGAACGAACACTGCCGTCGCGGCGTCGCGAGTTCCGTACTAGCATTCTTGGTAGACGCGCGCCGAGCACGGAGCGGGCCGCTGTCGTTTGGAATGGCTATGAAACGAAGCCACGAGTTGCGGCCGCCGCGTTCATTGGCGGACTGGAGCGCGTATCACGCCATCCGGCGCAACTCGATTTTCGCGCCGCTCCTGCCGGGCATGCCCTATGACGAAACCCACGCGGACGAGTTCAAGCCAGGGAACATGCCGCATGTTCTCGCCTTTGCCGGCGAGATCGTCGGGGCCGTGCGCATCGACCTGATCGATGGCACGCAGGCAGGGCTTCGCCTCATCGGCATCCGCGGGGATCTGCAGCGGCAACGTCACGGCGCGGCGCTGTTGCAACTGGCCGAGCAGATGGCGCGCAATTTCGGACGCAGCGAAGTCGTCATCAATGCGCATCCGACGTCGCTGCGATTCTATCTTGCGAACGGCTACGCGCAGGGCCACTGGCGGGATACGGGGCCGGTTCATCCCGACCTGATTCGTGTCGGAAAGGTGCTGACCGGCAAGACCGGGTGAAACGACGCCGGCACAATCCCGCCGTAGATCGGCGGCGCCCGAAATGCGCCACACTCTCGCCCCGTCAGTCCTGCTA
Source organism: uncultured Alphaproteobacteria bacterium (assembly GCA_963807865.1). Classification (GTDB taxonomy): domain Bacteria; phylum Pseudomonadota; class Alphaproteobacteria; order Rhizobiales; family Xanthobacteraceae; genus VAZQ01. Next base: position 537,828 of record CAWEDK010000039.1, read on the forward strand.
AGCACGCGGGCATCGGGGCTGATGGCAACAATTCTCAAAACTCGTTTCGCGCCGCTGGGCCAACCGCAGGGGCTGCTCGCAATCGCAGCCCTCGCTGCGACTGTTACGCTTGGCGCGACCGGAAGCGCAATGGCGCAGGTTGCCGGCGCCTGCTGGACGCCGGCCGGCCTCGAGCATCATCCCGGCGACGAGAAGATCCAAAAGCGCATCCGGAATGCCTCGCTCGCGCCACCGCAAAGAACCCTGGCCCCGCACACGTCCCTACCGCAGCGGGGTATCGTTCGCCGCGTCAAGCTTCCGCCCGGCAAGAAACTGATCGCACTGACATTCGACCTTTGCGAACAGTCCTCCGAGATCGCCGGATATCAGGGCGGCATCGTCGACTTCCTGCGACAGAATCGCATCAAGGCCACGTTCTTTGTCGGCGGCAAATGGATGCTGTCGCATCGTGACCGCGCACAGCAACTGATGGCGGATGGCCAGTTTGAGGTCGCCAATCATGCCTGGGAGCATCGCAACCTGCGCAATCTCTCAGGGCGTGCGCTGACCGACGAGGTCCGCAATGTGCAACTCGCCTACGAACAGGTGCGGGACGAACTCGCCGCGAAACAATGCGTCGGACCGGATGGCCGCACGCCGGCCGCGCAACAGGCGCCGCGACGGCTTGGTCTGTTCCGCTTTCCGTTCGGCGCGTGCAGCCCGGAGGCGCTGGAGGAGGTCGCCGGCCAGGGCCTCCTACCCATTCAATGGGATGTATCCTCCGGCGACCCGGCAGTCGGGCTTCCTCCAGCCACGATGACGCAGAATGTGCTCGCAAGCGCCCGGCCAGGCTCGATCGTGCTGTTTCACGCCAACGGCCGCGGCTGGAGCACGGAAGCGGCGCTCCCTGGCATCGTGTCGGCCCTCAAGGCCAAGGGCTATGAGTTCGCGACCGTATCGGAATTGCTGGCCGCGGGTGAGCCGGTGATGTCGGACACCTGCTACGATTTGAAGCCGGGCGACACTGACCAGCCGCGCCCGCCTCGCTCGCCCGCGATCAGCAGTTGGTCCCCTTTCTCGCCGGACACCACCACCGGCAGCATTCGGGCGCCGGTTCGACCTTGGCCCTTGTCGCTGACCGCTCCGAGACCGCCCAATTCGGTAACGCCGAGATAGCCTGATCATCCGCTCCACATTCATGTGGTCTATCGCATGACCAACGAAAAACTTGAGATGCTGCGAACAGGTGCGCTGACCTTGGGTCTGTTGTTCTCGATGAGCGCCGCGCATGCTCAAACTCGTTGCCCGGGCAACGTGGATGCGCTCGGGACCGAGCGCATCTTGAAGGTCGACGCAACGACGACGCCGCGGGTTGGACGCAAACACTTTCCACAGACACTTCCGCTCGCACCGAAGGAAGTCGTGCTGACCTTCGACGACGGTCCTGCGCCCGGCACCACGCCACGGGTGTTGGAGGCGCTCAAGCGGGAATGCGTCCGGGCGTCGTTCTTTCTGTTGGGACGCAACGCCCTTGCGCACCGCGAACTCACGCGCCGAGAGCTCGCCGAGGGGCACACCGTCGCCCATCACTCCCATGTTCATCCGTTGCTCAATCGGATGCCGGCTGGCGCCGCCGAAGCCGAGATCGATCGCGGTTTCGCGGCCGTCGATACCGCCCTCTACGGCGAGGCTGGCCGCGCGCCGGCGACACCGTTCTTCCGCTTCCCGGGTTTTGCGTCGTCGCCGGCGCTTCTCGATCGGCTCGAACGTCGCGGGGTCGTGGTGTTTGGCGCCGACCTGTGGGCGAGCGACTGGAATCCGATGACAGCCGGATCAGCAACTAAAGCTCGTGCTTGAGCGAATCGATGCCGCCCGCGGGGGGATCGTACTTTTCCACGATACCAAGACGCAGACCGCCGCAATGCTTCCCGCCTTCCTGCGGGCACTGAAGAACGGTGGATACCGCGTCGTTCATGTGGTTTCGGCACAGCAACAACCCGGCACGGCGGCGGCGCGATGATGGCGGATCGAGGGCAGCGTGTCTTGATCGTCACATTGGCAATAATTCACGCAAAGCAGTCACGATTAAGCGGCCATTAATTTGCCTCCCCATACTGTTTCATGAGAGTGGATATGTCATCGACCTTCCCCGGGCGTACCTCCGGGTTTGTCCAACTAGGGCCAAACACGGACATGCGCAGCACCTTTGCAGCATCGTTTTTGCTGGCGTCCCTCCTATGCTCAGGGGCAGCCCTCGCGGCAGAATGCCCACCGGGCGCCATGGGCGTCAGCCGCACGATCGTGGTGGATCCGACCGAACATTCGAAGCTCGGCGGCATGCAATACAGCGAATCGCTTCCGCTCAGGGACAAGGAAGTGGTTCTGACTTTCGACGACGGCCCGTTGCCGCCCTACACCAACCGGATTCTCGATACGCTCGCGTCGGAATGCGTCAAGGCGACCTTCTTCATGGTCGGACGCATGGTGCGCGGCTATCCGTCGATCGTGCGCCGCATTTACAACGAGGGGCACACGGTCGCCAACCACAGCCAGAACCATCCCTTCACGTTTCACAAGATGACGGTCGAGCAGGCCTCGGTGGAGATCGAGGACGGGTTCGAGTCGCTGCGCAACGCGCTCGGCAACCCGAAGGCGGTCGCGCCGTTTTTCCGCATTCCGGGATTGCTGCGCCAGACGTCGGTGGAGCAGTACCTCACGTCGCGGGATGTCATGACCTGGAGCGTGGATTTCCTGGCCGACGACTGGACGCGCATCAGCGCCTCGGAGGTCGCCAAGCGGGCCATCAGCCGCATGGAAGCGCATCGCAAGGGCATTCTACTGCTGCATGACATTCAGCCGGCGACCGCCCTCGCCTTCCCTGAAATCCTCAGCGAGCTCAAGGCGCGGGGCTACAAGATCGTGCACGTCGTACCGGCCACGCCCGACCGGCCGAAGACCGTCACCACGCCGGAACAATGGGCCGCTCGCTCGGCGCCCCCGAACAGAAGGTCTGGCCGCGTGTGGTCTCCGCCAACGCGATGGCACTATCGAACGCCGAGCCGAAACTTGCGGTGCCGAGTGCAGCAAGCCTGGCGTCTCTCGAGGCCCGTAACGTCGATTGCGCTGGTCCCGAACTTCGAGCGTCCGCCGCTGCGGGAAGGCGAAATTCCGCTGCCACCGGTAACGATCTGGCCGCGCCGGAGCTATGCGACGCCGGTCGACACCCTGGTCCTGCCCGTTCCGGCCGCGCAGACGATGCGGTATGCCCGCGTCTTCCAGATGCCCGGCACGGAAAAGAAGAAGGTCGCAGCTGCCGGGACGCAGCCGGCCAAGCCGAAGGATCCCAACGCGCCGCCTACGGCTGCAAGCCATGCCAGCACGCCGGCGCGCCCGACAGGGCACCAGTTGACGGTCGTACGTCCTCCGCTCTCACTCAGCCTGCCGAACTTCATGCGCTGAGAGCGGCAGACGCCGCCATGGCAAACTACGATTTGACAGCAAAACGCCGGGCACTGGCCCGGCGTTGGCTTTCGGGAACGATCCGTCACATTCCTTGAACGTGAAACTCGTAGGTAATGGTGCGGTCGAGAGGAACTCGAACCTCCACGGGTTGCCCCGCTAGCACCTCAAGCTAGTGCGTCTACCAATTCCGCCACGACCGCATGGGGAGTGAACACGGGCATGCGTTGCCCGCGTCGTGGCGCCGGATGTAACAAATCAATCTAAGCCGAACAAGGGCCGCGGCCGGCGGCTTGGACGCACCTGCGCTTCCCCCTCACGGGCGGCTCCGGACCTCCGCTCACCTGAAATGACGAGGTCGACATTGTCCGTGCCGGCACGAGCCCGCGCCCACTCCGGGTGGATTTTGGCCGGCTCGCCACGATATGGTTACGAGTGGACAACGTGCGCGACGAATTGACGGTTGGGCTCCTCCCGCCCCCGGACCTGCCCCTGATCGAATGGCGGGCGACTGTGGGGTTGGTGAGCTATGACCGCGCACTTGCCGTCATGGATGCGCGCGCCAGCGCGATTGCGGATGGCACGGCTCCCGAACTGGTCTGGCTGCTCGAGCACCCCGCGCTTTATACCGCCGGCACCAGCGCCCGCCCCGAACAGTTGATCAACGCTCGCTTTCCCGTCCATCCGACCGGCCGCGGCGGCCAGTTCACGTATCACGGCCCAGGCCAGCGGATTGCCTACGTCATGCTCGATCTCAAACGCCGCGGACCGGATGTGCGCCGCTTCGTCGCCACGCTGGAAGCCTGGGCGATCCGCGCCCTCGCTGCGTTCAACGTCGTTGGAGAACGGCGCGAAGACCGCGTCGGCGTTTGGGTGCGCCGTCCCGACAAGGGCATCGGCCACGAGGACAAGATCGCCGCGATCGGCATTCGCGTGAAGCGCTGGGTCACGTTGCACGGCATCTCGTTCAACGTGGATTGCGATCTGACGCACTACGCCGGGATCGTGCCGTGCGGCGTCAACGAAGCACGCTATGGCGTGACCAGTCTGGTCGATCTTGGAATTCCGGCCTGCCTTCCGGACGCCGATCTCGCGCTGCGACAAGAATTCGAGCCCCTGTTCGGAGCAACCGCGGTCCGCGGCGACGATCCAGCCGAGGGCGGCGCGCTCGGACGGACACCGGCACGGGCGTAGGCTTCGACCGCACCTATTTGGCGGGCTCCTCCTTGCGCGTCGTGCACTGTACAGCCTTGGGCTGGCAGGCGATGCCGATGTTCGAGCAGACCGGCGCACCATCATTGCCGCGGTCGCAGGCACGGCACCCATCGATCCATTGCTGGCAAGCCGCGTCGACGTCGCCGTATCGGTGGATCGACGGCGGCTCCTCGGCTGGCGGGCCGGCTGGCGCAGTCTGCTCTGCTACCGCGATCGCCGACGCTATCGCGACGCCAATGAGTGTCCTGATCATCGCGTGCCTCGCTCAAGCGGTCGGAAGGACCGAAAATCGCTCGCCTGGCCGGCGCAGATCGAGCAGGCTCGTCTCCGCTGCCTGCTCCTGCAGGTCGTCGACGCGCGCTGCCGGCGGCCCGCGCCGGCAGGCCGACAGCATCGCGTCGGCCGCCGCCGCCTCACCCGCGAACACCGCCTCTACGGCGCCATCGCGCCGGTTACGTACCCAGCCGCCGAGTCCCCGTTCGAGCGCAGCATCCTCAGTCCAGGCGCGAAAGCCGACGCCCTGGACCCGCCCCCGGATCAGCACATGCCGGATCGTTCCGCTCATCCGACTTCACCCGTATCCTTCCAGCGCGCCCCATCCAGGGCGGCGGGCGCCCAGCGGCGCAACGCTTGGATATACTGCTTCGGCAATTGCCAATCGCGGGCCGCGTCTTCGACCACCGCCATGTAGCCAGGGCGCGGCCGTCCTTCACCCTGCCGCCTCGATATGTAGACCAGCGCCGGCATTATCTGGCGGCGATACCGGACCGGCAGGGTCCGCCGGACGTAAAGTCCAGAATCCAGGCTTTCATAAGCATTGATCGCGGCAAGATCGCGAGGGCCCAGCCGCCACACCACACCGTGCACCACCCCGCCCGGCCGCGGCGCGATCGACCCATACCCGTCCAGGGAAATGATGAACCGCCAGCCTCGGATGGCAGCCGCTCCCACCTCCTGCGCACCCGGGCATCGCCGCCACATCAAGGACCGGCTCATGTTCGAGCCGTAGGCGAAATGCAAGATCACGGCACCGCCGCCGCCTTTGCCGTCGGTGGCCGCGTTCCGGACCAGATTGAGAAGCCGATCGCAACGACCACGGGTGTCAGGATCAGAAGCAAAACGACCAGCACGAACAGGTCGAAAAATCCAAAGTCTACCTGCCCGGCGAACGCGGATATCAGCAGAACGACCGTCCACCAATCGGAGAACGCGAAACGGGCAACGTCAGTGCCGACCGCGCCGGCATCATGACCGATCGTCGGATCAACGAGCAGGACGAGTTGGACGATCGCGAGCGCGTACAGGATGGCGATGGCGACGGCAGGACCGGGCGGATAACCGGCGTCGCGCAAGCGTTTGACGTGCAGCGCCAGCCACGCCCAGATCAGGATCGCCTGCAGGACGGCGAACGGCAGCAAGCCGAAACGCAGAGTGAACGGTGGCGAGACCAGCACCTGCGAGAGAAAGCTCAGGAGATAGACGCCGACAATTCCATAAACGAACGTGCGCCGTCCGACCCGGCCGCGCCACGAAAAGAACAACGCAGGCGATTCCATAGGCGCAAGGGTGCCACGTCGCCGGTGCGAATTCATCCGCAATTGCACCGGCAGGCAAAGCCCAGGGACGACGGCTAGGCGAATTCCAGGATGACCTGATCGACCGAAAGACTGTCGCCGGGCTTGGCCTTGACCGCCTTCACCACGCCGTCCTGTTCGGCCCGCAGCACGTTTTCCATCTTCATCGCCTCGATCACGGCGAGCGTCTCGCCGGCCTTGATCTCCTGGCCTTCGACGACGGCGATCGAAACCACCAGACCGGGCATCGGGCAGCGCAGCGCCTTGCCGCCATCCGCGACCTTCTTGGCCGGCATCAGCCGCGCGGCATGAGCTTCCCGCTCGGTATAGACGAAGGCGCGCGTCTCGATTCCCTGATGGGAGAGATCGAACCCGTTGAGGACCGGCCGCACCTGCACGGCGATCCGGCGCCCATCGACCGTTCCGGTCCAGAGCGGATCACCCGGCTTTCCAGTCCGACATCAATACGCAGCTCTTGCCGCCGTTCGAGAAAGTGCACGGCAAAGGCCGCATCTTCGATTCTGGGCACGAGGTCCGGTGTCGGCGCCTGCGTTTCCGGCGACGGCTCGGCTCGTGCGATATCGAGCGTAACCTCAGTACCGCCCAGCCGGACGAAACGTCGCCGCTCCCGTTGCACCACCCGCCCCGACGCCTGGCCGGAGATGCGGCGCTTGCGCTCGCCCAGCACATGGTCGATGGCGGCGGCGACCGCCGCGAAGGTCTGCGCCGACTTCGGCTTGCGGTTCGACGCGCCGGAAGCCATCCGGAAATTCTTCCGCGATGAAGCCGGTCGAAAGCTGGCCCGCCTGCCAGCGCGGGTGCGCCATCAGCGCGGCGAGAAACGGAATGTTGTGGCGGATGCCGTCGATCGTGAAGGCGTCGAGGGCATCGGCATGCGCGGCGATCGCCGCCGCGCGGTTCGGACCGTGGGTCACCAGCTTGGCGATCATCGGATCGTAATAGAGCGAAATCTCGCCGCCCTCGGTGACGCCGGTGTCGGTGCGCACCGTGACAGTACCGTCGTTACCTTCGGCCGGCGGCCGATAGCGCACCAGCCGGCCGATCGACGGCAGGAAATTCCGGTACGGATCCTCGGCGTAGACGCGGGTCTCGACCGACCAGCCAGAGAGCTTGATGTCGCTCTGGGTGAAGCGCGAGCTTCTCGCCGGCCGCGACACGGATCATCTGTTCGACCAGATCGATGCCGGTGACGAGTTCGGTGACCGGATGCTCGACCTGCAGCCGCGTGTTCATCTCCAGGAAGTAGAAGCTCTTGTCCTGGCCGGCGACGAATTCAACCGTGCCGGCGGAGTCGTAGCCTACGGCTTTCGCCAGGGCGACGGCCTGCTCGCCCATCTTCTGGCGCGTCGCCGCGTCGAGCAGCGGACTCGGCGCCTCCTCGACGACCTTCTGGTTGCGCCGCTGGATCGAGCATTCGCGCTCGCCGAGATAGATCACGTTGCCATGCTTGTCGCCCAGCACCTGAATCTCGACATGGCGCGGATCGACGATGAACTTCTCGATGAACACCCGATCGTCGCCGAACGAGGACTGCGCTTCCGAACGCGCGCGCGCGAACCCCTCCGCAACCTCGTCCTGCGAGTGGGCGATGCGCATGCCCTTGCCGCCGCCGCCGGCGGACGCCTTGATCATCACCGGATAGCCGATCTCGCCCGCGATCTGGACCGCGTGCACCTCGTCGGAAATCACCCCGAGATGTCCCGGCACGGTCGAGACGTTGGCCGCGGCAGCCGCCTTCTTGCTCTCGATCTTGTCGCCCATGGCGGCGATCGCCTTGGGATTGGGGCCGATGAAGACGATGCCGGCGTCGGCGAGCGCGTGCGCGAAAGCTTCTCGCTCGGACAGGAAGCCGTAGCCGGGATGCACCGCCTCCGCGCCGCTGTCCTTGCAGGCACGCGAGATCTTATCGATCGACCAGATAGCTCTCGGCCGCCGGCGGCGGGCCGATCGGTACCGCCATGTCGGCCATCTCGACGTGCAACGCGTCGCGATCGGCATCGGAATAGACCGCGACGGTCTCGATGCCCATTCGGCGGGCAGTCTTGATGATCCGGCAAGCGATCTCGCCGCGATTTGCGATCAGGATGCGCTTGAACATGCCGAGTTGGTCCTCGGAGAGGAGGGCCTAACGCCTTTGCGGCGTCGGCGGAAAAATGTCAATCGCAGGATGCACGGCACTGCGCCAGTTCGGCACGCGGCCACGCAAAAATCTCGGGTCAGCGAATGGTCGCGGCCTCTCCAGCGACGGAGGAAAATCAGAGGCAAGTCGAGCGCACCTGCCGCTTACATGAAGGTTGGACGGCGCTCGCTTGACGGCGCTGGCTGGCCAGCCAAGCCAGCACAAAGGCGTCCGCATTTGCCGCGATTTGCGCACGAGCGCCCACTCGCTGCGAAAGTGCACGGCGGAGTAGACCAAGCGGACGGACAAAAATCGGCGAGCGCCGGACCTCCGCGAGCAACGCCCGCAGACCAGCCCAGACCGTAGGCTCAAACCTCATGGTCATGACGCTCTCCCGGCCCCTTGCTTTGGGGCCTTGCGATCAATCGTGTAGCGAGGAGACCTCACCGAAGAACGCGAGTTGGGACGTCGCGGTTCCCTATCTGGGATTAGTCGCCGGAGGACCCGATCCGGTTCGACTCACTTTTCGCCGCGAGACTTTTTCTGGGAGGCACGTGGCAAACTGAGGGCGACGCACGCAAGATGCGGCAAATGCTTGAAGATATCATCTTTCGAGACACAAACCTCGGCCGTTGCCAGATCGAGACACTCGGTCGCGGGCCGAAGTGCCTGGATCTGCCAGCTCATGATTCCGACATTCCTGCGCGCCGAAGTAGTGCCCGGGGTTCGGCGTCAGCCCCACGGCACGATTGGAGCCAGCGGGCGTGGCACTCACGTCGATCTGCAGGAACCTCCATCCAACCGCATCACCGGTTGCGCCGGGCGCAACGTCGCATGGCCGACACTGGCGCAATTTCCGTCGCTACCGTCAAGCGGCAACGATGATTTTTCACGAAAGCCGCCGGCGTCGTGCGATTTTCCTGCAAGATGCGCACGACACGAAATGTTCGCGCGGGCGCCCTGCTCTGGTTGCCTTTGCGTCGAAGCTCTATATTACCGGCCCATCAAACCATTGCAGTCACGCAGCAACGGAGGTGAGTATGACTCTCTCAATCAACGAGACGGCGCCGGATTTCGAGGCCGAGACAACCGAAGGCAAGATCCGATTTCATGAATGGATTGGCGACAAGTGGGTCGTTCTGTTTTCGCACCCCAAGGATTTCACGCCGGTGTGCACGACCGAACTCGGGTACATGGCCAAGATCAAGCCCGAGTTCGACAAGCGTAACGTCAAGATCATCGGGCTATCCGTCGATCCGGTCGAAAAACACGCCGGGTGGGCCGCCGACATCAAGGAGACGCAAGGCTTCGCGCCGAACTATCCGATGATCGGCGACACCGATTTCAACGTGTCGAAACTCTACGGCATGCTTCCGGCCGCGGTCTCCGGCGATCCGTCCAAGCGGACCGCGGCCGACAACCAGACGGTACGCAACGTTTTCGTCATCGGCCCCGACAAGAAGGTCAAGCTCATCCTGGTCTATCCGATGACCACCGGGCGCAACTTCGATGAAGTCCTGCGGGTGATCGATTCGCTGCAGCTCACCGCGAAGCACAAGGTCGCAACGCCGGTGAACTGGAAGCACGGCGAGGATGTCATCATCGCCGGCTCGGTCAGCGACGACGACGCGAAGAAACAATATCCGCAGGGCTGGAAATCACCCAAGCCCTACATTCGCATCGTGCCGCAGCCCAAGGCCTGAATTTTTCTGACCAAGGCGGGCGCAGCTGGAACTGCGCCCGCGAATTCCCAACAATCCATCTCGCCTGTCCGCAACCCCGAGTCCGACCATCCCACGCCCTACCGGTCGCCCGTCTGAGGGCGAGCCCGATCGCTGCCCTCGGTAAGGACCGGCTCAAGATGTCCGCGGCCACCGGTGGCCGCGGGCCAAATGCGGCAACATCGCGGCATTTGAGTATCCTTAACGAAATGCAAAGGAAGCGAGGCCAAATTTTTGCCTGATGGCTGTGGGATTCGCAGGACCGGGGAATTTGCGGGTTCGGGGGTTCGGGGCATTGTTGCAACGTCTGGCATTATGCGTGTTGGTACTCTCGGTACTGACGAGTTCGGCCGCTCACGCCGACTACCGGATCACCCGCGATCACGGCGGGCTGGTCGACGAATACAAGGCCAAATACGCGATCATGCGCGACCGCGGCGAGCGGGTCGTCATTGACGGCATTTGCAATTCGGCCTGTACGCTTGTGCTCGGCATCGTGCCGCTCAACCGCATCTGCGTGACGCCGCGGGCGAGCCTCGGATTTCACCAAGCCTATTACGACAAGAGCCTGACGTTCGGCGTCAAAGTCACGAGCTATGCCGGCACCGCCGACCTGATGTCGTACTATCCGGAAACGGTGAAGAGCTGGATTGCCCGGCAAGGCGGGCTGGGCACCGACATGAAGAAGGTCAAGAACGGGCCGGAACTCTGGGCCATCGTGGACCCCTGCCCCGGCGAATTCTGATCGCTCTTAAGCTCAGATTGCTCTTAAGCACAGATTGCGATTGCTCACCCGCGCCGGTGCGCCCTTTGGGCTAATGCAGGCTCGGCCCCTTCAGGAAGCGGTTGCGGTCGCCGGAGGTCACGCGGACCTCGAACGTGCGGCCATCGCGGAAAATCGTGAGCGGCACCTCGACGCCCGCCTGCCCCAGCGACCACACCCTGCGGAAGAAGCCGGCGAGGTCACCGACGCGGTCGTCGGCCACGGCCAGGACGATATCGCCGGTCTGCAGATTGGCTCGCCGTGAAGGCCCGCCGGTGGCGACGCGGGCCACCACGACCTTGTCGTCGATCTCGGTGGCGTTGAGGCCCAGCCAGGGACGCGGCGGATGGTTCGGCCGCCCGAGCGTCAGCAGGTCGTTGAGGATCGGCTTCAGGAGATCGATCGGCACGATCATGTTGAGCGGTTCCGGCGTTCCGATCTCGCGCACCTGCTGGACCTGCAGCGAGCCGATGCCGAGGAGTTCGCCACCGCCGCCAATCATCGCCGTCCCGCCCCAGAACGGATGGGCCGGGGCGGTGAAGAATGCCTCGTCGAGCACGTACTCCCAGTTGCCGGCGAACTCCTGCTTGGCCGCAATGCGCGCGGCGACCGAATGCCGGCGACCGCCCGCCCCCGCCACCACGACCGAATCGCCGACCTTGGCGGATTTCGAGTGCCCGAGCGACAGCCCTGGGATTTCGATCTTCGCCAGTGCCTGCACCAGGCCAAACCCGGTTTCCTGGTCGTAGGCGAGCACGGTCGCGGGCACGGCGCGCCCGTCGATCAGGTGCAGCCAGATCGTCTCCGCCTCGGTGATGAGATAGCCGATGGTCAACACCACACCATCGCGGATGAGCACGCCGTTGCCGGTCCGCTCGGTGCCCAGGGTTTCGGCGGTAAAGGCATCGCCCGGGACCATCGCGCGAATGCCGACGATCGCGCTCAGCGCTCGCTCGAGATCGAAGGAATAATCCTCGGGCTTCGGCCGGACAGAGGCAGGCAGCTCCCAGTCGCTCGAAGATGACATCCGCTACTCCATTTAGAGCCACTTCGCCTTAGCGAACCACAGCCCAAATGCCGACGCCACCCCCTCGGCATACGGCTGCATACATTCTAACACCCATCGGACTGCAGAAAATCGCGCTGACAATGCCCGGCGCCTCGGCACGAGGCTGTCGGCCATGGACATAATGAAGGATGGCGCGCTCGGAGGGATTCGAACCCCCGACCCCCAGATTCGAAGTCTGGTGCTCTATCCAGCTGAGCTACGAGCGCTTAGGGGCGATCGTTCCTATGTAATGGAAAGATCGCCCTTGACCAACCTGGCCGCATCGCCTGTTGGGACGAAATTCGCACGCCGCCCAGCGGTCGAAGGCCGCCCGGTGAAATGCCTGCGACTATTGGCATCCCATCGCCCGCTCCTGCGACTGGAACTGGGCGATCTGCGCGCGTTCGCCGGCCGAGAACGGAATGTCGCCTTCGTTCTGATAGATGCAGCCGGCATTGCCGAAATACGAGATCGCACGCTGGGTCTTGAAGCAATAGCCGCGCGCCTTGTAGATCGAGTTGCGCGCCACCCAGAGCTGGTCGCACGTCATGCCGGTCGAACCGCCGCCGCCATCGGAGCAGCCCATCGCGCGCTCCTGCTGCACGATCTGGTTGATGCGCGCGCGCTCGGCAGGGCTCAAGGGCACGGCGTTCTGATCGTTGATATAACAGCCGCCGTTGCCGAAATACGTGATCGCCTGCTGCGTCTTGAAGCAATATCCGTGGTTCTTGTAATATTGGTTACGTTCCACCCACAGCTGCTGGCAGGTCTGCGCATTGGCGGCCGGGATCAGCGCGGCCGTCGCGGCTGAGACCACGAGCGCGATCGTCACCATCGATAGCCAGCGCATCCGATCCTCCGCTATCCGGTGGCACGGCGTCCGTTTCGGCGCCATCTTCGCGTTCTCGTTCGCCTGCGAGCGGCCGCGGCAGAATACCGGCCGGGCGGTCATTTGGAAATCCATATCCACGCAGTTCACCGGCGCCGCCCGACCGCTTGGCATCCGGCTTGATGAGGTGTACGGGCGCTATGTCAGGATGAGTTCAAAGGAACAGCAATGACCGAATGGGTTCTCGCGCCGTTCAACAAGCTCCTCGGCGTCAAGGTGCTGCTGCACTCGCCCGAGCGAACCGAAGCCGAGCTGTTCGTGCGCGACGAGCTGCTGAACCGGCCGCGGCGTGATGCATGGCGGCGCCATCATGGCGCTGGCCGATACGCTGGGCGGGATGACCGCGAGCATCAGCCTGCCCGATGGCGGCCGCACCGCCACGATCGAGAGCAAGACTAATTTCTTCGCCGGCATTCCCAAGGGTGACACGGTGCGGGCGGTCTGCATGCCGCTGCACCGGGGCCGCACCACCATCGTCCTCGAGACGCGCATCACCCGCGGCGACGGCAAGCTGGCCGCGATCGTCACCCAGACCCAGCTCTTATTCGAACAGAAGTCGTGAGCGGCCAAGGGGTGCGTCCATCCCGCGGCTATCACTCCCATACGGCTCAGGTCGCGAACGGGTCCCGTGTGATGTCGAGCGGCGTGCGCGTGACCACCACCTCTCCGCTCGGCGTGAGCCGGACGATGTTGACCGTCCCGGCATATTCCGGCGACCCGGAGTAGTACGCGGCGACGCCGCCGTTGCCGACCTTCACGGCCCGGTTCCAGTGCCCGAGCGCGACGTAATCGGCGCCCGTGGCCGCAAGCTCGCCATCCCCGATCAGCCATGAGGGCCGCAGATGGGTGCTGCGATCAGGCTCCGGAACGTAATGCCCGTGCCCCATCGCAACCTGCCATCGCGTGCGGCGGGGCCGCGCGGTCTCGAACGGGATCATGTCGTCGTAGTCGAGATGCGGCCGCCCCCAGACTTCGAGATCGAGATCGGAGAACGCCACCGCCTCCGCGTGCCGTATGCCGAGCACATGAAGATTATCGACGCCGGCCAGCGGCCCATAGTGAAAGACCGCGTCGGCAACCGCCGGGTCGTGATTGCCGGGCAGTATCACCACGGGCAGTCCCGCCGCGGCGATCACCTCGGCGGTGCGATCCAGCAACTCGTCGGGCAGACGGTGACAATCGAAGGTATCGCCCGCCAAAACCACGACGTCCGCTCGCGCTCCTCGCGCCGAGGCGAGAACGGACGCCAACCCCGCGGTGCCGTCGCCGCCATGCATTCGCGCGGTATAGTCATGGTCCACGTGCAGATCGGAACTGTGGACGATGACGATGTCCCTTAAGCTCATCGGGCACCACCGCCGCTCGCAGACGAAGCGTGCAACCAACCTCCGCGCGCTGGAACGCGCGCGTTGCCCGGTTCTTTGCATGTCGGATTTATTAGTAAAAGTAGCCTAGCCGCCTTGTATCGCGTCACTCAGTTCTCCGGGGTAAAGCCCGACTCTTTCACAATCGGCTCCCACCGCGCGATATCCGCCCGGAGGAGCTCGGCAAATTGCGAAGGGCTCATACCACCGATTTCGAACGCTTGCTTGTTCAGTCCGGCTTTCACCTCGTTGACGGCAAGCGCGGCGCGGACCGAACGGTTGAGTTCCTCGACCACCGGGGAAGGTGTCTTCGCCGGGACAAAGATACCCTGCCATTCGGTGATGACAAGGTCCGGGTAACCGCTCTCCTTGAGCGTCGGCACGTCCGGCAGAAAGGCCGAACGGGTCGCGCCGCTGGTGGCGAGCGCGCGCAGGTTGCCGGCCTGGATGTGGGGTAGCGCAATGCCCAACACCCCGACGGTGGCCGGGATTTGTCCCCCCAGCAGATCCTGCAATGCCGGGGTCGCGCCCTTGTAGGGCACATGGGTGAACTCGAACTTCGCTGCGCGCGACAGCATCATGCCGGCGAAGTGCAGCATCGAGCCGGCGCCCGACGTTCCGTAAGACGCTTGTTTCGGGTTCGCCCTGCACCAGCCGATGAAATCGGCGAGCGTCTTGACATCACGCGGCACCATCGGACCGACGCTGACGACAAAGGGAAACGCGCACACGGTTGTGACAGCGACGAAGTCCTGCAGCGGGTCGTAGCTCAATGTCTTGTAGAGATGCGGATAGAGCACCATCATGGAGGCCGGCGTCAGCACCATGATCGATCCGTCGGGTGCGCCGGCCTTCACGACATCCATGGCGATCCGGCCGCCGGCGCCGGGACGGTTATCGACGATGATAGTCGGCGCGTAGCTCCGCATCTGCTCGATCAGCAGTCGCGCCACCACATCCGACGATCCGCCGGGCGGAAAACCCACGATCATCCGCACCGCCTTACCGGCGGTCTGAGCCCGCGCGCGCGACGACAGTCCGATCGAGAGAGCGGCAACGGCGGGCACGGCGACGAACTGGCGGCGTGTCAGCATCACGGATCTTCCTGTAGCGAGAATGCTCACTCGGACTTGGCGCCGGATGCCTTCACCACCTCCGCCCATTTGGGGATTTCGGATTTGATATATGCGCGCAACTCCGCAGGTGTGCTGTTGACCACGTCGACGCCAAGATCGGCCAGCGCCTTACGTGTGGCCGCGTCCTTCAAAGTCTCGTGGATCGCCTGGTGCAGCTTGGCTGTCACATCGGCCGGCAGGCCGGCCGGCGCCACGATGGCGTGCCAGGTGGCTGCATCGAAGCCCGGATAGCCGCTTTCGGCGATGGTCGGCGTGTCGGGCAAAGCTGCCGTCCGCGTCAGGGTGGTGATTGCGATCGCCTTGATGGCGCCGGTTTGCAGATGCGGCAGCAGCGGCGACGGCGGGTTGAACGCCGTCGGCACATGATTGCCGATGACGCTCTGCAGCGTCGGGCCGGTGCCGCGGAACGGCACATGGGTGTATTCGATGCCGGCCTTGATCTTCAGCAGTTCGCCCGCGAGGTGCGCCGGCGTTCCGACGCCGCCGGAGCCGAACGACAGCTTGCCGGGATTGGCCTTGGCGTAGGCGACGAACTCGGCCAGCGTCTTCGCCGGCAAGGACGGATGGGCGTAGAGCACGTTCGTCTGAACACCGACGAGGCTGACGGGCTCGAAGTCCTTCTCCGGATCGTAGCCCAGATTCTTGTAGAGGCTCACGTTGATCGCCAGCGACGAGCCGGTCGCGAGCAGCAGCGTGTGGCCGTCGGGCGCCGCCCGGGCGACCGCCATCGCCGCGACGCCGCCCCCGCCGCCGACGCGGTTCTCGATGATCAGCGGTTGCTTGAGGATTTCCTCCATTTTTCGACTGAGGATGCGAGCCATCACGTCGCTCGGCCCGCCCGGCGCAAAGCCGATGATCAGCGTTACCGGCCGCGTCGGATAGTCGGCCGCGAGGGCTTGGCCGGTCACGCATGACAGCGCCGCGATGGCGGCCGCCAATGCCGCTGGCTTGAACATGGTTGTCCTCCCGGGACGATATTGTTGTTTGTCGTCCGGGCATCCTCCCGCAGATCGCAGGGGACGTCAAAGCGTCTCGCGGGGCGTGTGCAGGCGTCCGAATGCGCGGCCTGTCCTCAAGCGGCGGCCGGCTGTTTCGCCTTGCTGCGCTTCGGCTTCTCTTTCACGCGCGGGACGTCGGTGAATTTCGCACCGAGTTCGTAGCGCAGGCGCCAGATGACCTGGCACTCCCGCGGCCGGATGATGCCGAGATCGTCCACCAGCAGCAGAACGAAGGTCTCCGGGGCTTCCACGCCTTCAATGTAGATCCTCGCGCCATCCTCGGAAAGATCGGTCACGAGGCAGCCGAAAACCGATGAACCGATTTCGATCTTGGCCAGGCGGCTGATGGCCCGGCGCGGCGATTTGCGTCTGTCTTCCATAGCGTGTGGCCCAACCCTGCGAAGCGTGCCGATATCCGGCGGAACGCCACCATAGGGAGCGGGTCTTGCACGCCTCCTAAGCCGTCGGCTCGTTTTTGTGCGGCCTTTGAATGAAATTCGCCGCAAAAGCCGCCAGCTACCACGCTAGATTCCAACCTTCGCATCCCTTTCAGCAGGCTCCTTGCGAATATTGGAATCAAAGAACGCAGCCCTACTCGAACTTGATCCCGGCGGACTTGACGAGTGCATTCCACCGGCTTGCTTCGGTCTTGAGCAGTGATTGAAACGCCTCGACACTTGGTGGTCCCGAGGTGAGTCCCTGCTTCTTCAGACTTTCTTGAAATACGGCGTCCTTTTGCACCGCACTCACCGCTGCTTGGAGGCGCAAAATGACCGAGGTCGGTGTCCGTGCATTCACGACGAGGCCGTTCCAGCTTTCAGCGATCACGGCCGGGAAGCCGGATTCTGCCATGGTGACAAGATTGGGCAGCGCGGGGGAGCGCCGCGTTCCGGCGGCCGCAAGAGCAATCACGGTCCCCGCCTCCACTTGCGGCGCGAACGTCGTGGTGTCGGCAAATGCGGCGTCAATTTGGCCGCCGATCAAAGCCGGCTGCAGAGCACCACCGCTGCGGAATGGAACGTGGGTAACCTCGATACCGGCTTCGCGTTTGAACAGCTCGAGTGCCAGATGCGTCAAGGTGCCAAACCCTGCGGAGCCGACCGTCAATTTGCCGGGATTGGCCTTTGCGAGCATGACAAATTCGGAAAGAGACTTAGCGTTCAAGTCCTTTCGCACCGCGAGCGCTTGGGAGGACAGCCAGATCTGTCCAAGCGGGGTAAAGTCAGTCGCTACATCGTAGCGCACCAATTTCCCCGCTGGGATTATCGCGAACGGACCGACGGCGGCCATCAGCAGCGTATAGCCGTCGGGCTCGCCCGCGAGAAAGGCCTCGGTTCCAGTTAGTCCGCCAGCGCCGCCGCGATTGTCGACGTACACCGAAACGCCGAGTTGCTTACTCAACGGATCAGTGACGAGTTGGCCGGCCGTATCGCTGCCACCACCGACCGCGTAAGGCACCAAGATTCGAACCGGCCGGGAAGGATATTCCGCTGCCCAGCCGAGTGTTGTCGTTAGTGCCAGCAGTATAGCGAACGGAAATTCCTTCGATCGAAGGCGCATTGTGTCTCCTTGCCGTCCAAACTCTTCGCTCGTCATCAGCGACTGGATTGTGACACACCTTGATTTGCTGCATAATGCACAACGTATCTGCGGCGGAGACAAATTGGCAATGTTCTACGAAACTGCGAAGAACGACCACGGACTTCCGTTCAATCCATTCAAGGCCTGCGTCGTACCGCGCCCGATTGGATGGATTTCCACGGTCAGCCATGACGGTATTGTCAACCTTGCACCCTTCAGCATGTACAACCAACTCGGCTATGATCCGCCCATCGTGTGCTTTTCTGGAAGCTGTCGACCTGGAACTGGTAGGCCCAAAGACAGCGTGACCAACGCCGAAGAGACAGGCGAGTTCGTCGTCAACATGGCAACCTACGACCTGCGGGCTCAGGTGGCGACCACTGGGCAATTTTTCGATCCGCTCGAAGACGAGTTCGAAAAGGCCGGGTTGACAAAGCTACCCTCTAAGCTCGTCAAACCGCCGCGTGTCGCCGAGTCGCCCGTACATTTCGAGTGCGTGTATCACAGCACATTTACGGCTCCTGCGAACCGGCGCGACACAATCCATCGCGTGGTCATCGGTCAAGTCGTCGGAATTCACATCAAGGACGATGCGCTGACGGCTGGAGGGCGGCTCGACATCATGAAGATCAGGCCGCTCGCCCGGCTCGGCTACCACGATTACACGAGCGTTACCGAGGTCTTCACAATCCCGGTGGCAATTGGCGACGAGGCCGGCAAGATGGGCGAAGCGGTCCCAAGACCGCCAAGAAAGAGCGCAGTCGGTTGATCCGAGTGAGCGAAGAGCGGACGCCGAGCTTTTATGAGAACACGCCCTAGTCCACCGGCTGGAGCTTGAAGGCGCCGTCATTCTCGACCAGTTCGTAGACAAACGGTCCAGCCAACTTTTCCGGCGCATAGCCTTCCGCCCTTGCCGTGATCTGCAATCGATAGATTTTGCCGGCACTGGTATTGAAGCTGATGGCATAGCGGCCGGGCGGCGTCGCCGCCGATACCGCCACCGTGGTGCGGCCAGGCGACACGAACGTCGTGTAGCCATCCTCCTTGCCGAAGTCGCCGAGCCGCGCGCCGTTCACGTCGACATTGGCCCTGGTCATCGCAGCGGTGATGCCCGTGGTCCGGTTGATCGTCAGTTGCGCCTTGCCGGCGGGAATGGCGGGCGCCAGATTCGGCGGGGTCTCGACGGTCGACGACGAGCAACCGCCGAGCGCCACCACCACCAGCGCCATGCGCGCAACCCGTATCGCAACCGATACCATCACCTGAAGTCCAGTTCGCCGGCGCACACCGCCGCGTGGGTTTCGAGCAGCGACAACACCGTCGCCTGCGAGCGGGCGCGCGCCATGCCGCACTCGGTGGCGATGCCGAATTCAGGCACGTAGCGCCGGGCCGCCGCTATCCGCGCGCGGGCGCCCGCGGGGCCATCCTTGGCATGCACGACGCCGAGATAAAGCTCGGTGCCGGCCGGCAGCGCGAGATCGGCAAACGGGCGATGGAATGCGTCGTCGGTGCGCTCGGCCGGTACCGGCATGTGAATATAGGCGAGCTTGTGGGTGATCGCGTGCGCGAGCGCATTGGCGAACTCGACCATCTTGGCGGCGTCCACCGGCTCGACGAAATGATGGCCGGCGAAATCGCCGTAGCAGAGGTGCAGACCAAGCTCGACGTCCTCCGGCACCGCGGCCGAAATCCGCTTCATGCGCGCGAGCAGCGCATCGCGCGGCTCGCCGGCGTGCGGCACCGCGCCCGAGGTCTGGCCGTCCCAGATCACCATCTCGTTGCAGACGTCCCACTGGATGCAGAGGTCGCCGTGCGGGATGTGGCGGCAGAGCGCCGCGACCTCGGCCGCCATCGCGCGCTCGTAGGCAGCCTCGACCGCGGCGAGCGCATCCTTCACCACCACCGAACTTACCACCGCGAATGGCGTCGGCAGGCAGACCTGGAACCTGACACCCTTGGGCATCTCGCCCGCCGCACGCGCGGCGACAAAATCCTGGTACGAGGTGCGCGCCTCGCGCGCATAGCCGAGTTCGCCGAACCGCACGTCGGCCGGTGCGACACCTTCGGCCAATGTCAGTAGCGGGAACTTGTTGGTCGGCCGCACCGCCCCGGAAGGATCGGGCCGCAGCCAGGTGCTGGCGCGCAGCAGCGGATACTGCCAGCTGATCCAGAGCTTGCGGCCGCCGACCTCGCCGTCCGGAATGCGCCGCAGGTAGGGTCCGACGATCGCGCCCGCGGTGCGGAACACATCCTCCACGGTGTCGAGCCCAACGCTGCCGACGAGATGGACGGACTGGGGCGGAGCTACGGACATCGACGGTTCCCAATCGGCAGAGGACTATCGGCCCGGCGCACCGATCGCCACCGGCCGCACCGGCGAGCCGGAGCCGCCTTGCGTGCGCAGCGGCAGGATCATCGTACACGACAGCCAAACTTTGTCAGCCGCCAGCGCGCCGAGGTTGGCGTTCTGGATCTGATGGATGCCGGCCACCACCAGATTGTGGTGATGGATGGCGAACGGCAGCGCCGGCGGCGTGCCGGGCGCGGGCGGCGCCTTGCCTTGCAGCATGCCGTCGGCCACCGGATCGGTGAACGGGTTGTCGAGCGCGACCAGCACGATCTGCTTTTGCTCGGCGAGCTTGGCGGCGTCGTAAGCGAGGCCCGGCCCCTTGGTGTAGTAGAACTTCTCGCTGTCCGGGATCTTTCCAGTGATCGCCCCAGCCGGTGTAGATGTAGAGCACGTCGCCCGGCTGCAGGCCGCGCGCCTCCAGCCCCTGCGCCTTGAGCATGCCCTCGATGTCGGCCGCGGTGACGATCGCGCCCGGCTCCAGCGCCTTGCCCTTGCCGAGATAGGTCTTGGCATCGAGCAGCACGCCGGTGGTGACGATCGGCGGCGCCTTGTCGATGCCGAGCTTCTGCAGCGGCGCATCCGGCGTCGGCTTCACGTCGCTCTGCTTGTAGCCGCCGTAATAGGCCGCGCGGTCGGAGGGAAACGGCGGCTTGCCATCCCAAGGCTCGGGCAGCACCGCGAAATGCCCGATCGCATCCATCTGCGTGCCCTGCTGGCCCGGATCGCCGCTCACCACCTCGTCGGCGTTGAAGGCATGACGCGTGCCCTGGATGCCGACCGTCGGCTTGGCGTTTTCCTTGAGCGGCACCGCGAACGGCGACTGCGGCATGGTGTTCGAGCGCACATACGACAGCTCGTAGGATTTGGCATTGGGATTGGCGAGATGCGGCGCGCAGCGCTGCCAGGTGGCGGGCCCGAGCGTGTTCGCCATGCCGATCTCGTCGCCGGCCGGCCACGGTGGACGGTTCTGCGCCTGAGCGGCGACGAGTTGCGGCAACGAGAGCGGACACGGATGTCAGCGCGCGAACCAAATGCGTCATGGTCGCCTCCTTTGAGCGGCAGTTCTCTGACGCCGGCTCTTATTTTCATTATTGCGCGTTTGCGAGCCGCCTCCAATCGGCCCCGGTGTCATTCCGGCCGAGCGAAGCGAGAGCCGGAATCCAGCGCTTGTCGCATCGGCGGTCTCACTTGCGAAGTCTGGATGCCCGCTTGCGCGGGGCATGACAGCGGGCCAAAGCTCCGCCACCCGTATTGTTTGCGGCGCCGGGTACGCCGTCGTCCGGGAAATTAGGGGAGCGGAGCGCCGGAAGGCGCAACCAACTCCGCGCTCATGGGGCGCGGCGCGCGCTGTGGACGAGCGCGCACGCCTCCCGGCGCTCCACTGCGGCATCGCTACCGCCCGCTCTGGACGGTCACTCGGCTCCGGGCCGCGCTTCGCAGGAGGCAAATGGGGCCTCCCTGTCAGCGAGCTCCTCGCGGCCGGCTCGTAGTGGCCAGGCGGCGGAGCCCCGGAGCCGCCCGGGTGCTGACGTGCGTCGTCAGCCCGCAGGCGCCGCATCCTGTCCCACTTGCACGACGCCTCGCGAAAGCGCCCTCGGCAGACAGGACCCGGCGAATATGGATTTAGTCCTAGAGCATGTCAAGGAATTTATTCAGGACAGTTGATGCCCGCGGCTTATCCCGCGGCGTCGCGCTCCTCGACCATCTGGAGAATATCGCGCGTGCGCGCGACACCGGCCGGCCAGGTGCGATCGTAGTCGGCCGCCAGTTCCCTGAAGCCGTCCGACTTCAGCGCCGCCTCAACGTCCGTCCCTTCAGGGAACTGATAGACCGCAACATGCGCGCCGGCCTCGACCTTGCTCCAGAAGCGCCAGCCCTTCTCGGCCTGAAGCACGTCGAGCGCCCAGGCGAGGTGCTCGGTCGAGTACCAGTGGTCGAACTTTTCGCGCAGCGCGGCGTCCGACACAACGGAGCGGACCATGAGATAGGTCTTGGGCATCGCCCTATTTCACGCCGAGCAGTTCGACCTCGAACAGCAGCGTGGCGTTCGGCGGGATCACGCCGCCGGCGCCGCGCGCGCCATAGCCGAGATCGGCGGGGATAATGAGCGTGCGCTTGCCGCCGACTTTCATGCTGGCAACGCCCTCGTCCCATCCCTTGATGACGCGCCCCACACCGATGGGAAACTCGAACGGCTGGCCGCGATCGACCGAGCTGTCGAACTTCTTGCCCTTGGCGCCATTCTCATAAAGCCAGCCGGTGTAGTGCATGACGCAGGTCTGGCCCGCGCGCGGCGATGCGCCGGTGCCCGGCTTGGTGTCGACGATCTGCAATCCTGATGCGGTGGTCATGGGCTTTCCTGTTGCTTGAGCGAAGGCTGTTGTGGCAGCGCCAACCACCGCGGCGCCGCTCGTCGTGGCCACGGCGAGCGCCGCAAGCATCGTTCTACGCGTCAATTTCCACTTCATGTATTGTCCCCGCGAGAGACTGGATTCGATTTCTGAGAGCGAGCTTCCATTAGCCGACGGACGCGGTCCGCACAACTGCCCGCGGCCACTGCGTTGATCAACGCAGCCTCCTGGACATACACCACGAACGGTGCCTCCATCGTCCCCCCAAGACGATACGCGTCGCAGGCCCCCTTAAATTGAACCCCAATCGAAGCAAATATCCGAGTTCAGATTTTTGTTCTTCCTTTTGTGCTTCTAGGTGCACGCCGTGGACCTGCTGGAAATCATAAGAACCACAATCTGGCCTGCACCCGGTTCCGAAGACACCGAGTTAGGTGTTTTGATGGGACCGGAGGTGCGTCATGGAGAGGCGGAAGTTCACGCGAGAGTTCAAGCTTGAGGCTGTGCGCCTGATCAAGGATCGAGGCGTTTCGTATGTGCAGGCGTCGCAGGACCTGGGCGTGCATACGTCGCAGCTGCGCGATTGGGTGAAGAAGCTGGCGGACGATCCGCAGCATGCCTTCCCCGGCCAGGGGCAGATGAAGCCCGAGCAGCTGGAGATCGCGCGGCTGAAGCGCGAGGTCACCAAGCTCAAGGCCGAACGAGACATCCTAAAAAAAGCCGCGGCCTACTTCGCGAAGGAATCGACGTGAAGTTCGGTTTCATTGTGAAGCACCGGGGGATCTGGCCGGCGAACTGGATGTGCGAGGCGCTCGGTGTCTCGCGGGGTGGCTTCTATGCCTGGCTGACACGGCCGCGCAGTAAGCGCAGCCGTAGCAATGAAGAGCTTGGCGCCAAGGTGCGCGCGAGCTTCCTGGCAGTGATCGAACCTACGGCGCCAGGCGGGTGTGGAAGGACCTTGCAGCCGAAGGCGTGTTCAGCGGACTGCACCGGATCGAGCGTTTGATGCGGCTGCAGGCCCTCAAAGCACGGCCCCGACGGCGTCGCCTGCCGCCCGATCTGGGCGATCGGCAGGTGGGCTCCATTGCTCCGAACGTCCTCGACCGCGGCTTCGAAGCGCCTGCACCCAACCGCAAATGGATCGCGGACTTCACCTATGTCTGGACCGCGGAAGGCTGGCTCTACGTTGCAGCCGTCATCGATCTGTTCTCGCGGCGCGTGGTCGGCTGGTCGATGAGCGCGGGGATGACGGCACAGCTCGTCACCGACGCTCTGGTGATG
This sequence comes from uncultured Alphaproteobacteria bacterium, assembly GCA_963807865.1. GTDB lineage: Bacteria > Pseudomonadota > Alphaproteobacteria > Rhizobiales > Xanthobacteraceae > VAZQ01. The sequence goes on from CAWEDK010000039.1 coordinate 561,677, forward strand.
GCGATCTGGCGGCGCGGCAAACCCGATGCGCTGCTGCATCACTCCGATCGCGGCAGCCAATACAGCAGCGAACAGTTCCAGCGGTTGATGGCCGACAACGGCGTCGTCTGTTCGATGAGCCGCTCGGGCAACGTCTGGGACAATGCGGCGATGGAGAGCTTCTTCTCGTCGCTCAAGACCGAACGGACAGCGCGCAAAATGTATCGAACCAGAGACGAGGCCAGAGCCGATGTGTTCGACTACATTGAGCGCTTCTACAATCCCAAGCGCCGACACTCTACGATCGGTTATATGAGCCCGATGGAGTTCGAACGGCAGGCGGGATTAGCTTAGGCGGGTGTCAACGAAACCGGGTGCAGGCCAATCAACACGTTGTCTAATGGACCCCATGTGGCGGGGCTTCAGTCTGTGCTTCGCCACATCGAGGCCGCTTATCGACACTTGACGCGCGGCCAAAACGAAGAAGACGAAACTGCTTTTACGGACGCCATCTATCGGACTAATCAAGCTTTTGAAGGAAGTATCAAGGAAGCTTACCGAGTTCTCGAAGCAAAAGACCCGCAACGACTTTCTCCACATCAAATTGAGGTATATTTTGAGAAGAACAAGGTTTTTCGAGATCGCGTCCTGTGGCAGTTTACAAATTATCGAACCAATTGGCGCAATCCTTCCACACACGATCACAATTTAGATTTCGACGAAGATGAAGCGTTTCTGGCTATTGTGTCAGTTTCAGCATTCACAAAATTGTTAGTGGACCAGATTGCGGAAAAACTTTCTTTCCTCGCGGCACAGAAGGATGTGGGTTCGGCGGATCGAGCGGCCGCCGCCAACTCTGACGCACCACTGGTGGAACGCGCAGTAAATCTACTTTTGCAATTCGGGAAACATTATGCGGCTAATAATCCATCTGTACCGATTGAAACCGAAGCGCAGTTGATGGGTGCCCTAGCAGGGTTTCTTAGTTCAGTAGCTCCGGACCTCCGTTCGACTACTGGACGTCTGTATCGCGGCACTCAGCCACATTACGTCGATCTTGAGATCGCAAAAGACGATGAAAATAAAGTATTAATTGAGCTAAAGCGGGGACAACATTGGCAACTTATCGAGACTGGCGTGCGGCATGACCTGCTCCCCAATTTGCCCTCGTTCATAAGGAGAGTTCTGTTCCAGTTTTGCCCCTGTTGGGGCGTGCTGCGAACTCGGTTGGTGTGAGCCCGTTGAGGCTCGTGTGCGGTCGGTTGGTGTTGTAGTCGATCCTCCATGCTTCGATGATCTGGCGCGCCTCGTTCAGGTTGGCGAACAGGTGCTCGTTGAGGCACTCGTCGCGCAGCCTGCCGTTGAAGCTCTCCACAAAGCCATTCTGCATCGGTTTGCCCGGCGCGATGTAGTGCCATTCGACGTCGCGCTCCTGCTGCCAGGCGAGGATGGCGTTCGAGGTGAACTCGGTGCCGTTGTCGCTGACGATCATGCGCGGGCAGCCTCTCGTCTCGATGATGCGGTCGAGTTCGCGCACGACCCGTGGGGCGGTGAGCGAGGTATCGACCACCAGGCCGAGGCACTCCCGGGTGAAGTCATCGACCAGGGTGAGGATGCGGAAGCGCCGGCCGCTCACCAGCGTGTCCATGACGAAGTCGAGCGACCAGCGCAGGTTCCGATCCTGCGGGATCGCCATCGGCGCCCGCGTGCCCAGAGCCCGCTTGCGGCCCCCGCGTTTGCGCACGGTGAGCCGCTCTTCCTTGTAGAGCCGGTAGAGCTTCTTTGGGCTGAGCTTGATGCCCTGGCGCTCCAGCATCAGGCCGAGACGCCGATAGCCGAACCGCCGGCGTTGTGAGGCCAGCTCGCGCAGCCTGGCCCGCAGCCCTTCATCGCCAGTCCTCTTCGAGGCATAGCGATAGGTCTTCGGGTGCAGACCGACGAGCCCACAGGCCCGCCGCTGCGAGTAGCCCTTCTCCTCGACCGCCCAGGTCACAGCACGCTTGCGCAAGCTGGGCGTCAGAAGTTTTTTCCGAGCATCTCCTTCAGCGTCGATGCATCCAGCATCGACTCCGCCAGGAGCTTCTTCAGCCGACGGTTCTCGTCTTCCAGCGACTTGAGCCGGCGAGCGTCCGAGACCTCCATCCCGCCATAGCGCGACCGCCACTTGTAGAACGTCGCATCGCTGATGCCGTGCTTGCGGCACACCTCGCTGGCCGACAGCCCAGCGGCGTGCTCCTTCAGGACCTTGATGATCTGCTCTTCGGTGAATTTGCTCTTACGCATGTCCGTCTCCCGATGGGAACGGACTTTACCCAAAACCGGGGGCATTTAAGGGGAGCAGGTCAGGCAACTGAAACTTTATATGCAAGCCGCCAAATCGGTGGACGGCATTCTCTTCTTGTTCTCGGAAAAGGCGGAAGAATACGAGTAACCGTCGTGAAAATTAAAGACGACTTACAGGGCAGGACTGTACACGTACTGAGGCCGAAAGGCGCCCCTCCATTTCCCAACTTACTCGCAAAGTTACAGGCTTCCTAATCGTTTATACCGGCAGATTATCGTGCTTCCTCGCCGGCATCTCGACGCGCTTGCCGCGCAGCATCGCGAGCGCGCGGGCGATGCGCGTGCGCGTAGCATGCGGCATGATCACGTCGTCGATATAGCCGCGCTCGGCGGCGGCGAACGGTGACAGGAAGCGGTCCTCGTATTCCTTGGTGCGCGCGGCGATCTTCTCGGCGTCGCCGATGTCGGCGCGGAAGATGATCTCGACCGCGCCCTTGGCTCCCATCACGGCGATCTGCGCGGTCGGCCAGGCATAGTTCACGTCGCCGCCGACATGCTTCGACGCCATCACGTCATAGGCGCCGCCGAACGCCTTGCGGGTGATCACGGTGACCAGCGGCACGGTGCACTGGCTGTAGGCGAACAGCAGCTTGGCGCCGTGCTTGATCAGCGCGCCGTATTCCTGGTTGGTGCCCGGCAGGAAGCCCGGCACGTCGACGAACGTCACGATCGGAATGTCGAAGGCGTCGCAGAAGCGCACAAAGCGCGCGGCCTTGCGCGAAGCGTCGATGTCGAGCACGCCCGCGAGCATCATCGGCTGGTTGGCGACGAAGCCCACGGTGCGGCCGGCGATGCGGCCGAAGCCGGTGACGATGTTGCTTGCGCGAACGCTTCGTGCAGCTCGAAGAAATCGCCCTCGTCCACGACCTTCAGGATCAGCTCCTTCATGTCGTAGGGCTTGTTGGGATTGTCCGGGACCAGCGTGTCGAGCGAGGCGTCCTGACGCTCGATGTCGTCGAACGACGGCCATTCCGGCACGCCCGCCTCGCTGTTCGCCGGCAGGAAATCGATCAGGCGGCGCATCTGCAGCAGGCACTCGACGTCGTTGTCGAAGGCGGCGTCGGCGATCGCCCGAGCTTGCGCGGTGTGCACCGAAGCGCCGCCGAGTTCCTCGGCGGTGACCACCTCGTTGGTGACGGTCTTCACCACGTCCGGGCCGGTGACGAACATGTAGCTGGTGTCGCGCACCATGAAGATGAAATCGGTCATCGCCGGCGAATAGACGTCGCCGCCCGCGCACGGCCCCATGATGACGCTGATCTGCGGGATGACGCCCGACGGCGAGCACGTTGCGCTTGAACACCTCGCCGTAGCCGCCGAGCGAGGCGACGCCCTCCTGGATGCGGGCGCCGCCGGCGTCGAACAGGCCGATGATCGGCGCGCGCGCCTTCAGCGCCATGTCCTGGATCTTGATGATCTTCTGGGCGTGCGTCTCGGAGAGCGAGCCGCCGAACACGGTGAAGTCCTTGGCGAAGGCAAACACCGTGCGGCCGTTGACCGTGCCCCAGCCGGTGACCACGCCGTCGCCAGGGATTTTGGTCCTCTCCATGCCGAATTCGGCCGAGCGGTGCTCGACGAACATGTCGAACTCCTCGAACGAGCCCTTGTCCATGAGGAGTTCGAGGCGCTCGCGGGCGGTCAGTTTGCCGCGCTTGTGCTGGGCCTCGATGCGCGCCTTGCCGCCGCCTTCACGGGCGCGCTCCCGGCGCTCTTCGAGCCTTTCGAGAATGTCTTTCATATCCGTCGATATCCCCCTGTCGGACGTACACAATTCCGCAAACCGCCAGCCCTCCGCCTGTAGCCAGCGCCCGGAGGAGGAGCATCTTGTGTGCCACATTTTCGCCGCGCCCGGCAGGCCGATCCAGCGAAAGCGGCATATTCGGCCGCGCCGCCGCGGCAACGTGGAGCCATATCCGAGCCACTGTCCTGTTTCACGATCGGTGCCGTTGGGGGTAAAATAGCACTGGAACGCCTGCCTCGGCGTCACAGTACCATCGAGGGAACATTAGGATGACCAGGTTCTCGCGTTTGTTTGCAGCGGCCCTGCTGGCGATCGCCGCCGGCCCTGCGGGCGCTCAATTCGCACCGGAGCCCGCGGACCCGAATCCGGCGGCCGAAAAGAAGGGCAGTTCGCCCCCACGCCCCGGCGGACCTGACATCAACGGCACCTGGATCGGCGAACTCACCCAGGTCGGTACATCGGCGCCCTACAAGTTCGAGATCGCCATCACCGCCAAGGGCATGGAGACGAAGTATCCCGAGCTCAACTGCGTCGGGAAGCTCACCCGCGTCGGCTCGTCGAAGTCGCTATGCGTTCTTCGTCGAAGTCATCACCCAGGGCCATTTCGACAAGGGCGGCCGCTGTCCGGACGGAACCCTCACGGTCGCGCGCTCGGCCGACAAGCTCGCCGTCGGCTGGTTCGGCAGCGTCAAGGAGAACACCATCGTGGCCTACGGCACGCTGTCGAAGAAATGACGGCGGTCAGAGCAATGCCAGCATCTGGCAGGCGGCCAGCAGCTCCGTGTAGCGAAGCGCGCGGCGGTTGAGCGGCGGCCTCGTCGCGGCCCCAGAAATCCATATTCCAGTCCTCGTCGACATGCGCCGCCGTCCAGGCGGCGTCCGCGTCGAGCCGGCCACGCAGCACCGCGAGCGCGATCAGTGCCGAACCCGTGAGCGTGGTGATGACGTGTACCGCGCCCAGCCGCCAGATATCGAGGGGAATTGCGGCCCGCGCACCGGCGAGCGCCGCTTCCGGCTGGGCGACATAGATCATCCCCGCCGCCAGCACGAAGCGCGGCGCCGAGTTCGTCTCGCGCCCAGGCAACCACCGGATCCCAGGCCGCAGCCTGCTTCTCGACCAGACCCTGCGGCCCTTCGGCGCGATACACTACGAGATCGGACGCCAGGAACTTGGCAACGTCCGCAGCGACCGCCGACGCGGATGTCGCGACGCCATCGATGATTGAGTTGACGAGCCGCGTCAGCGGCATGCTGGAGGGATCGATACTCTCGCCCTGCGCGCGCCATTCCGCAGCCACTGCTTCCGAGAGCGCGCGCGTCGGAGTGCCGAGCGGGTTGCGCGCCGGCGTGCGCACGGGGCGTCCGTCGAGCAGGAGATCGAAACGGCCCTCGCATTCGACGACCGTGACCTGCTCATAAAATCGCCGCCGCAACGGCGGGCGCATCGCGCGCTGCGCCGCGGCCACCGGGTCGACCGGCTCATTCGATTTCAAGTCGTCGAAGAGGTCGCGCATCCGTCCCAACATCGAGCAGTGAATTTCATGGCGGCCCTGCGCTGCCAACCGTTCGCGATGCCGCAGCGCACTATTGTGCAACGCAACGCGACCTTCGTCGAGGCCATTTGAGCGGCGCCGATTGACCCGGCGTCCGTTCCCGGCGGCCAAATTCACATATGGATCAGGGGGTATCAAGCGCCCGCTTTTGTTGCAGATGGAAATGTTCTGTGAACGCGCGGCATTGGTGGAGTGTTGCGGTGCCGTGCAACCTGGAACTGCCAATATGCTGTTATCACGAATGTATTGGTAGAATTTCGAGAAGGCCTAAACTAGTATCCGCGCCGGAATCGGCGGCCGACAAGCCGAGCCAACGAGGAAAGTTCGCCGACGCTTGCTCGCACGGGGCACTTGGGTTGTGCGACGGGCGTACGTGCTGAGGAGTTCCATGAAAGATACCGACATCGCGGCGCCGGACTATTTCCACAAGGTGGTGGATTGCCAATGGGCCTGTCCGGCACACACGCCTGTGCCCGAATACATCCGCTTGATCGCAGCAGGCCGCTACAGCGACGCCTACATGATCAATTGGCGCTCGAATGTGTTTCCTGGCATTCTCGGACGGACCTGCGACCGGCCGTGCGAACCGGCGTGCCGCCGCGTACGCGTCGAAAAAGAGCCGGTGGCGATCTGCCGTTTGAAGCGCGTCGCCGCCGACTACAAGGACGACATCCGCCACCGGCTTCCGAGGCCGCCCGCAACACAAGAACGGCAAGCGTATCGCGCTGGTGGGCGGCGGGCCGGCGTCGCTGGCGGTCGCGCGCGACCTTGCACCGCTCGGTTATCACTGCGTGGTGTTCGATCAGGACCCCAAGGCGGGCGGCATGATCCGCACGCAAATTCCGCGCTTCCGGCTGCCGGAATCGATCATCGACGAGGAATGCGACTACATCCTCAATCTCGGCATCGAATTCCGTGGCGGCCAGCGCATCGACAGCCTCAAGGCGCTGCTGGCGGAAGACTGGGACGCGATCTTTGTCGGCTCCGGCGCGCCGCGAGGGCGCGATCTCGACGTCCCCGGCCGCGAAGAGGCAAGGCCAACATTCACATCGGCATCGACTGGCTGTCGTCCGTCTCGTTCGGTCACATCAGCAAGATCGGCAAGCGTGTCATCGTGCTGGGCGGCGGCAATACCGCGATGGACTGCTGCCGGTCGTCGCGCCGTCTCGGCGGCGAGGACGTCCGCGTGGTCGTGCGATCGGGCTTCGAGGAAATGAAGGCGTCTCCCTGGGAGAAGGAAGACGCGATGCACGAGGACATCCCGATCCACAACTTCCTCGTGCCCAGGGCCTTCATCCACGACAACGGCCGCCTCACCGGCATGACGTTCGAGAAGGTCAAGGCCGAGTACGACGCCAAGGGCCGCCGCAACCTGGTGCCGACCGGCGAGCCGGACGAACACTTCCCCTGCGACGACGTGCTGGTCGCAGTCGGTCAGGAGAACTCCTTTCCGTGGATCGAGCGCGACATCGGCATGGAGTTCGACAAGTGGGACATGCCCAAGGTCGATCCGAACACCATGCAATCGACCGTGCCGCGAGTGTTCTTCGGCGGCGACGCGGCATTCGGCCCGAAGAACATCATCTGGGCGGTGGCACACGGCCATGAGGCCGCGCTGTCGATCGACAAGTTCTGCAGCGGCGAGGACGTCAACGACCGGCCATTGCCGATGGTCGACGTCATCAGCCAGAAGATGGGCATTCACGAGTGGAGCTACGACAACGACATCGCGCCCGATAAGCGCTATCGCGTGCCGCTGCGCGACAAAGTCGTGGCGCTACGGGACATCAAGGCGGAGGTCGAACTCGGCTTCGACCTCGAGACCGCGCTGAAGGAAGCCCATCGCTGCCTCAACTGCGACGTTCAGACCGTCTTCGAGTCCAAGCTGTGCATCGAGTGCGATGCCTGCGTCGACATCTGCCCGATGGACTGCATCACCTTCACGGCGAATGGCGATGAGGCCGATCTGCGGACACGGCTCAAGGCGCCCGCCCAGAATCCGACCCAGGACCTCTATGTCGCCAACGGCCTCAAGACCGGCCGCGTCATGGTGAAGGACGAGGATGTCTGCCTGCACTGCGGGCTGTGTGCCGAGCGCTGTCCGACCGGCGCCTGGGACATGAAGAAGTATCTCATCGACATGACTCACGCGGATGACAAATGCCGAGTAGCAGCCCGATCAGCAGCGTAAACGACTTCGTGGTCCGGTTCGCCAACGTCAACGGATCGGGCTCTGCCAGCGCGAACGAAATGTTCGCGCGCGCCGTGCTCCGCATGGGCATTCCGTGCACCCCGCGCAACATCTTCCCGTCCAACATCCAAGGCCTACCGACCTGGTACGAGGTCCGCATCTCGGAAGCCGGGCACCTGGGCGCGCGCGGCGGCACCGATCTGATGGTGGCGATGAATCCGCAGACCTGGGACAAGGACGTCGCCTCGATCGAACCCGGCGGCTACCTGTTCTACGACAACACCAAGCCGATGCCGGCGTCGAAATTCCGCGACGACATCACCGTCATCGGCGTGCCGCTGACCGCGATCTGCAACCGCGAATACACCGATCCACGCCAGCGCCAGTTGTTCAAGAACATCATCTATCTCGGCGCCCTCTCGGCATTGCTCGACATGGACGTGGCCGAGATCGAGAAGCTGATCGGCGAGCAGTACCGGACGAAAGAGAAGCTGCTCGACGCCAACAAGCATGCGCTGCATCTCGGCCGCGACTGGGCGTTGATGAACCTGGAGTGCCCGATCGGCCTCACGCTCAGGCGCGCCAACGCGGTCGGCGACCGGATTTTCGTCGAAGGCAACGCCGCGGCTGCGCTCGGCGCAGTCTACGGCGGCGCGACCGTCTGTGCCTGGTATCCGATCACGCCGTCGTCGTCGCTGGCCGATGCCTTCACGTCATACGCCAAACGCCTACGGGTCGATCCGGAGACCAAGAAGAACCGGGTTGCGATCGTGCAAGGCGAGGACGAACTGGCGTCGATCGGCATCGTCATCGGCGCCGCCTGGAATGGCGCCCGCGCCTTCACCGCGACCTCCGGCCCCGGCATTTCGCTGATGCAGGAATTCCTCGGCCTCGCCTATTTCGCGGAAATTCCCGCGGTCGTGTTCGACGTGCAACGGTCAGGCCCCTCGACCGGCATGCCGACGCGTACGCAGCAGTCCGACATCCTCAACTGCGCCTATGCGTCGCATGGCGATACCAAGCACATCCTGCTGCTGCCGGAAGACCCGACCGAGGCGTTCGAGTTCGGCGCCCAGGCATTCGATCTCGCCGACCGTTTGCAGACGCCGGTATTCGTCATGCTCGATCTCGAGATCGGCATGAACTATCGGCTCTGCCGTCCGTTCGTATGGGACGACAGCAAGAAGTATGACCGCGGCAAGGTGATGACTGCGGCCGATCTCGACTCCGGCAAGGATTTCGGCCGCTATCTCGACGTCGACGGCGACGGCATTCCGTATCGCACCTATCCGGGCACGCATCCGGGCAAGGGCGCGTTCTTTACCCGCGGCACCTCGCGCGACCGCTACGCGCGCTATACCGAGGAAGGCGCGCCGTATGCCGACAACATGCAGCGGCTGCTGCGCAAATTCGAGACCGCCAAGAACCTGCTGCCGCGCCCCGTCCGGCGCAACAGCCGACAAGTCCTCAAAATACGGCGTGATCTATTTCGGCTCGTCGAGCCCGCCGATGGACGAAGCGATCGGCATGATCGAAGCGAAGGGCAAACCGCTTGATATGCTGCGGGTGCGCGCCTTCCCGTTCCACCAGGACGTCCCAGATTTCATCGCCGATCACGAATTCGTCTTCGTGGTCGAGCAGAACCGCGACGGGCAGTTGCGCTCGCTGATCATCAACGAGTGTGGCATCGATCCGATGCGCGTCGTTCCGATCCTGCACTATGATGGCACGCCGATCACCGCCCGCTTCATCGCGCGCGCGATCTCCGAGCATCTCGATGCGCTGAAGGTCACCCCGTTGCGCAAGGTGGTATCGTGAGACCTGCGGCCCTTGCGCTGCTGCTGACGCTGGCTCCCGTCGCCCTCACGACGCCGGCGCAGGCACAGTTTCCCGCGCCGGAGGACGGCGTCCGCGCGGTTTATGCGTTCTATGCGCCTGCCGACTCCAAGGGCTTTCCGCGCGACGCGGCCACCGCGAAGCGATTCTTCGATCCGGCGCTCACCAAGCTCTGGCTGGCGGCCAAGCACATCGATGCCGACTTCTTCATTCAGGGCCAGGATTGGGAGCTCGCCGAGCTCAAGGTCGATCCTGCCACGATCAACGGCAACAAGGCGAACGTGACCACGGCGTTCACCAACATGAAGAAGCCGATCACGCTGACCTACGAGATGGTCAAGGCCAAGGACGGCTGGCGCATCAGCGACGTCAAGGCCGGCCGCGGCAGCTTCAAGGACGGTTTACGGAAAGCGCGCTAGACATGACCTACATCACCAAACCGAAATTTCATCATCCCTCGCTGCCGAAGAACGAGCTCGGCTACACCCACCGCGACTACGAGGGCAAAATCTCGACGCTGTGCGCCGGCTGCGGACATGACTCCATTACCGCGGCAGTGATCGAGGCATGCTTCGAGTTGTCGATCGAGCCGCACCGGGTCGCCAAGATTTCCGGCATCGGCTGCTCCTCGAAGACCACGGACTACTTCCTCAACGCCTCGCACGGGTTCAACTCGGTGCATGGCCGCATGCCGTCCGTGCTCACCGGCGCCAATCTCGCCAACCGTGACCTGATCTATCTCGGCGTCTCGGGCGACGGCGATACCGCTTCGATCGGGCTCGGCCAGTTCGCCCATGCCATGCGGCGCGGCGTCAATATGGTCTATATCGTCGAGAACAACGGCGTTTACGGTCTCACCAAGGGCCAGTTCTCCGCCACCGCCGACCGCGGATCGAAATCGAAGCGCGGCGTCGTGAACGCGGACAGCTCGATCGACCTGGTGGCGATGGCGCTGCAACTCGGCGCCACCTACGTGGCGCGGTCATTCTCCGGCGACAAGACGCAGCTCGTGCCGCTGATCAAGGCCGCGATCGAGCACCAGGGCGCCGCACTGATCGATGTCGTTTCGCCGTGCGTCGCGTTCAACAACCATGAAGGCTCGACCAAGAGTTTCGACTATGTACGAGAGCACAACGAGGCGGTGAACCGGCTCGACTTCATCACCGGCCGCACGCCGATCACGGTCGACTTCGAGCCGGGCAGCGTCGAAGTGGTGGAACAGCACGACGGCTCGCGTCTCGTGCTCAAAAAGGTCGCCGCCGACTACGACCCGCACGACCGCCTCGGCGCCATGAACTTCCTGCAACGGCATTCGGCGATGGGCCAGGTGGTGACCGGGTTGCTTTACGTCGACCGCGACCCGGAAGACATGCATCACAACTTCAATACGGTCGATGCGCCGCTCAACACCCTCTCCGAAAAGGAGCTGTGCCCCGGCTCGGCCGCTCTGGAGAAGATCAACGCCAGCCTGCGCTAGGCGGCGGCCGGTCTAGCCAAGTATCGTCGCGCTTGCCCTCGAGCACGCGCAACCGCCCGACCGTCAGCTCGTCGATTTCGACCGAACGGAACCGGGCCTTTTTTACGATCATCTGGCCGATCGCCAATCGCGCAATGGCAACGACGCCGATCGCGATTGCTCCTACCGCGACAGCACCGATGGCGATCGCCGGGATCGACAGAGACCGGGATCGGCGGCGCGGACGGTCGAGTTCACTCACAGATCGCCCTCAATTCGCGTTGGCACAGCTGCGCGTATAGGTGTCGAGCCTGCCGCCGCGCAGGCCGGCCTCGCTGCCTTGCTGCACGCAGTCCCGTGTCCGGTCGCTCTGTGTTCGCAGGCGTGGCGGCTGGTAGACCCCCATCTGCGGCGGCCTTTCCCCGAGCGGGACCGCAAGCGGCCTGGGAGGCGGCGGGAGCGGCTCGGGGATCCGGTTTTGCAGATCGGGCGGCGGCAACAAGCCGGGCACCTGCGCGAGCGCTGGCGTGAGAACGACGGGAATCAGCATCGCGGCCCCTGCGATCATGCTCAGAGTACGCATCGTTCGGCCTCGTCCTGCGTGCTTGTACGCACTACAGCTAATCATAACGGGTCGGTGCGCCAGTCCCCGAGCAACGCGCTTGCGCAACGGACGGCAAGATCGGGATATCAGGACAACTTTGCGATGGTCGGGCGCAGCCGTGTCGGCGGGGATTCAGACGGCTCGGCCGACGCCGCCGGAACAGCCGCCAGCGGCCGTTCCGGGCCAGTCTCAGGCTTCCGGCGTCCGATGGTCCAGTTGAAGCACATCCGGACCTCATGGTTCGGCACGGTCCAGCAAGCTCCGTCCGCATCCATGAAGACTACCCACAAGAGCGCGGATTCCTGGCCGTAATCGATGACGAAATGCGCCCAGCCCGGCCCTTTCGAGGTTTCGAGCGGCAATGGGGGATTGAGCTGGGTAAAGGACATGCGCGGCTCCTGGTGCCCCTGAAAACGAGCAAGGAGGCTTGCCGGTTCCCTATTCCTCGGGCGCGTCCTCGATCGGGTCGTAGCGCTCGGCGTCGAGGCCGAGCAGGTTCCACGACTGCTGCATGTGCGGCGGCAACGGCGCGGTCGCGTCGATCGTTCCGCCGCGCGGATGCGGCACCACGATCCGGCGGGCGAGCAGATGCAGGCGGTTCTGGATGCCGCCGGGCAACTCCCAGTTCTCGATCGAGAAATATTTCGGATCGCCCACGATCGGGTGGCCGATATGCGCCATGTGGGCGCGCAACTGATGGGTGCGGCCGGTCACCGGCTTGAGCGAGAGCCACGCCAGCGTACGCGCCGCGGTCTCCACCACCGCATAGTAGGTGACCGCGTGGCTCGCGCCCTTCTCGCCGTGCTGCGCGATGCGCATGAACGAATCGTCCTCGCGCTCTTCCTTGGCGAGGAAGGTGGAGATGCGGCCCTGCCGCGGCTTCGGCACGCCGGCGACCAGCGCCCAGTAGATCTTGCGGGCCGAGCGCGTGCGGAAGGTCTTGGCGAGCGCGGTCGCCGCAAAGCGCGTCTTCGCCACCAGCAGGCAGCCCGCGGTGTCCTTGTCGAGCCGGTGCACCAGCCGCGGGCGCTGGCCCTGCGCGTCGCGCAGCGCGTCGAGCATGCCGTCGAGGTGGCGCGTGGTGCCGGAGCCGCCCTGCACGGCGAGCCCCATGGGCTTGTTCAGCACCAGCACGTCGTCGTCTTCGTAAAGCGTGATCGACTTGATGAAGGCGCGGTTCTTCTGCGCCTCGGTCGCGTTGGCGCCGGGCTTGGGCGCGTCGAGCTTGAGCGGCGGAATGCGGATCGCCTGGCCGGTTTGCAGCCGGTCCTTGGGCTGCGCGCGCTTGCCGTCGACGCGCACCTCGCCTTTGCGGATGATGCGCTGGATATGAGCGAACGACAGCCCGGGAAAGCGCGCCTCGAAAAACCGGTCGAGCCGCATGCCGAATTCGTCCGCCGTCACCTTGACGGTCTGCACGCCGCCTGGCTGCCGACGCGGCTGCACCGTTACGTCGGCTTCGGCCACGCTGTGTTTTGACCGGACGTGCTCATGGGCAACGCTCGCAGTTCTTCGGGCCGCGCTTTCGCCCAGTCGAAGACACCAGTCGTTCGCCGCGCACCTGCAGGCTGATCGGCACGTTGCTGACGACCGCCCTCGCCCCAGCAGCGCGCGCATTCACATGCCAGACGTCGCGCACGAGGTAGCTCGTACCCGACAGTGCAGAAGGCGCCCGACCAGGACAGCGATTGCGACGTGACCGTCACCGGCGCCGTCGGCGCGCTCTCGTCGGAACAGGTGACGGGGCTCGCTGCCCAGCGGCCATCGAACGGTGCGCGCCGCGAGCGCGGGCACGACAAGCGGTCCGCGAGTCCACGATCAGGAAACGGCTGCACGTTCAAGTCGCACGGTCAATCCCTTACGCCCGCTCCTTGCGCAGCTTCGCCCAATAGTCCGAGCCGCTTCCTGATCTCGCGCTCGAAGCCGCGCTCGGGCGGATCGTAGAAGGTCTGCCGGCCGAGCTGCTTCCGGGAAGTAGTCCTGGCCGGAAAAGGCCTCCGGCGCGTCGTGGTCGTAGTCGTAGCCGCGGCCGTAGCCTTCCGTCCTGCATCAGTTTGGTCGGCGCGTTGAGGATGTGCTTGGGCGGCAGCAGCGAGCCGCGCCTCCTTGGCGGTGCGCATGGCCGCGCCATAGGCCTTGTAGGCGGCGTTCGATTTCGGCGCGGTCGCGACATAGATCACCGCCTGCGCGATCGCCAGTTCGCCTTCGGGCGAGCCGAGGAAATCGTAGGCGTCCTTGGCGGCATTGCAGATCACCAGCGCCTGCGGATCGGCCAGCCCGATGTCCTCGACCGCCATGCGCACCACGCGCCGCGCGAGGTAGAGCGGGTCCTCGCCGGCATCGAGCATGCGGCAGAGATAATAGAGCGCGGCGTCAGGATCGGAGCCGCGCACCGACTTGTGCAGCGCGGAGATCAGGTTGTAGTGGCCGTCCTGGCTTCTTGTCGTAGATCGGCGCGCGGCGCTGCACCACCTCCTGCAGCTTCGCGGCGTCGAACATCTCGTCCGGCGCGTGCCGCGCGCCAGACTTCCTCGGTCAGCGTGAGCGCGGCGCGGCCGTCGCCGTCCGCCATGCGGAACGAGCGACGCGCGCGCCTCGTCGTCGAGCGGCAGCGGCTTGCCTTCGATCTCCTCGGCGCGCGCCAGCAGCTTGCTCGATCGCCTCGGCATCGAGCGACTTGAACACCAGCACGCGCGCGCGCGACAGCAGCGGCGCGATCAGCTCGAACGACGGATTTTCGGTGGTGGCGCCGACCAGCACGATGGTGCCGTCCTCCATCACCGGCAGGAAGCTGTCCTGCTGGGCGCGGTTGAAGCGGTGGATCTCGTCGACGAAGAGCAGCGTCCCCTGCCCGGTCTCGCGCCGCGCGCGGGCCTCGTCGAACACCTTCTTGAGGTCGGCGACGCCGGAGAAGATCGCCGAAATCTGCTCGAAATGCAGTCGGTGGCGTCGGCCAGCAGCCGCGCGACGGTGGTCTTGCCGGTGCCGGGCGGCCCCCAGAACACCAGCGAGCCGAGCGTGCGGGTCTCGAGCATGCGGGTGAGCGCGCCGTCGGGACCCGAGCAGATGGTCCTGTCCCACGACATCCGACGAGCCTCTGCGGGCCGCAGCTTGTCGGCGAGCGGGCGCGGCGCTTCGCGATCGAGGCCAGCCGCCGCGAACAGGTTCGGTCCGCCGCGCCTGTGCGCGCGCTGAGCTTTCATCCGCGCAACTCGACCGACATCTGCTGGCCGCCGCGCAGGATGGTGATGCGCCACACCCGGTTCTGCTGTGACGGCGACGCGATCGAGGTCGCGGGTCTTGGCGATCGTTGCTGTTGTTGACCGAGACCACCAGATCGCCGCTGCTGGAAGCCGAGCCGCTGCGCCGGCGAGCCGTTGGCGACGTCGACGATCACCACGCCCTGGGCCGCGGGATCGAGCCGCAGATCGTCCGCCAGCGCCGGCGACAGGTTGGAGACCTTGGCGCCCTGGAACGGCGACGGCGTGCCGATGACGATCTCGTCGTGCGGCGTGTCGGGCGCCGATTCGAGCGCAACGGCGACGCGTCGTTTCCCGGCCCGCGCGCAGCAAGACCGAGCTTGGCGGTGCCGCCGAGCGACTTGGTGGCGAAGCGGTAGTCGAAGGCATTCGGATCGTCGACCGCCTGCCCGTCGATCGAGACGATCAGGTCGCCGGTCTTGAGGCCGGCGCGCGCCGCCGGGACTCTGCGGCGAGACGCTCGCGACCAGCGCGCCGGCCGGGCGCTTGAGTCCCAGGCTCTCGGCGATTTCCGGCGTCACCGCCTGCAGCCGCGCGCCGAGCCACGGCCGCTTCACCGCGGTGCCGCCGCCTGCGCGCCGACGCGACGACCACGCGCACCATGTTGGCCGGAATCGCGAAGCCGATGCCCTGCGAGCCGCCCGAGCGCGAGAAGATCGCGGTGTTGATGCCGACGAGCTTGCCGCCGAGATCGACCAGCGCGCCGCCCGAATTGCCGGGATTGATCGCCGCGTCGGTCTGGATGAAGAACTGATAGTCGGTAATGCCGACCTGCGTGCGCGCGACCGCCGAGACGATGCCGTGGGTCACGGTCTGGCCGACGCCGAACGGATTGCCGATCGCGAGCACCAAGTCGCCGACCAGCAGAGCGTCGGAATCGGCGAATTCGAGCGCGGCGAAATTTCTCGCCCTGGGCCTTGAGGCGCAGCACCGCGAGGTCGGAGCGCGAATCCTTGAGCACGATCTCGGCCTCGAACTCGCGCTTGTCGGCGAGCGAGACCTTCACCTGATCGGCGCCCTCGATCACGTGGTTGTTGGTGACCACGAGGCCCGACGCATCGACGATAACGCCCGAACCGAGCGAACGCTGCACCTGCTCGCCGGGCCCCCCTGCATGCCCGGCATGCCGAAGAAGCGGCGGAAGATCGGGTCCTCGAGCAGCGGGTTGCGGTTGGTCGACCGTCTTGGCGGCATAGACGTTGACCACTGCCGGCGCCGCCCGCTGCACGACCTGCGCGTAAGAGAGCCGCACCTCGGCGAGCGAATCGGCACGCGCCGGTCCTGCGCCGGCGGCGTAACTGGCAGATGCCGCAAGGCCGAGGGCGGCGAGCGCACGCCAGCAGAATTCGAGCGCACAAGCATTGGCAAATCCCTGGTCGAAACCGGGCAGATATAGGCGCAATGCTGCGGCAAATGAAGGGCGGCGAGCGGGGCATTTCCCCCGTCGCGGGAAGGCTATACACAAGGCAAGATCAGTTCCATAGCCCGGTCCGGCCGGGCCGGCCGCGAAGCGAGCGATCGTGGATCAGAATCCCCCGCAACCCCTACCCTTGCCGCCAGCGTGGCACCCCGTCGCCCCCCGCTTCGTCGGCAGACGCCGCCGTGCTCTACACCGTGGCCTTCGTCACCGGGGCGATCGTGATGAGCTTCGAGATGCTGGGGTCGCGCTATCTCAACCCGTTCTTCGGCAGCGGCATCTACACTTGGGCGGCCCTGATCTCGACCGTGCTGATGGCGCTCACCGTCGGCTATTTCCTGGGTGGCGCAATTGCCGACCGCGCGCCGTCGATACCGGTGCTGGCGGTGACCGTATTGATCGCCTCGGCCTACCTGCTGGCGCTCCCGGCGTTCGCCGGCGCCGTCCTGGAGTTCGTGCTGGCGCGCATCGACGACGTCCGAACCGGCAGCCTGTGCGCGGCGCTGGCCATCATGTTCTTTCCGGTGACGTTACTCGGCATGTATTCGCCCTTCGCGATCCGCCTTCTCCTCCGTTCGCCGCTCTCCTCCGGCCGCGTCTCGGGCAGCGTCTATGCGGTCTCGACCGCGGGATCGATCGTCGGAACCTTGGGCACCACCTTCTTTCTCATCCCCGCTATCGGATCGCGTGCGATCACCCTGACGCTCGGCGCCGTCGGCATCGCCAGCGGTCTTGCTTTGCTGCTGCACGCGCGGTTCACGCGGCGGGCCGCGGTTGCCGGACTCTGCCTGTTGGCGGCGCTGCCTCTGACGGCATCGGCGAGCCGGGCGGAAGTGTCATCAACGAGGCCGCGCGCGCGGCGATGCTCAAGCGCGCCGACGGACGCATCGCCCACATCGAGACCGAGTACAACGACGTCTTCATCACCAAGCGCGGCACGCAGTTGACCATGTCGTTTCAGCTCAAGGGCTGGGACTACACCGAGTCGGTGGTCAACCTCGCGGACCCCGACGACCTGCCGCTGCGCTACACGCAGGTCATGACGGTGGCGCTGGCCTATCCGGAAGACGCCAAAGTCGCATTTTGATGCTCGGCCTCGGCGGCGGCTCGATCCCGGTCTATCTCGGGCGGTATATGCCGGACAGCATGATCACGACCGTGGAGATCGATCCCGGCGTCACCACAGCCGCCAAGACATATTTCGGCATCCGCGAAACGCCGCGCATGCGCTATCGCGACGGCGACGCGCGCGTGTTCCTCAACCGCAACGCCGACCGCTACGACCTGATCCTGGTCGATGCCTTATCGCGGCGGCTACGTGCCGGTGCACTGCTGACGCGGGAATTCTATGCCCTGCTCAAGCAGCGCCTGGCGCCGGGCGGCGCCGTCGCATTCAACGTGCACGATGGGTCGAAGCTCTATGCTTCGACCGTCCGTACGTTGCGTGAGGTCTTTCCGGGACTCGATCTCTACCCGACCGGCCTCGGCGAGGTGATCGCCGTCGCCACCGCCGAGGCGGCGCCGGACAAGGAAACCCTTGCGGCCAGGGCCGAGCGGCTGCAGGAGCGCCACGGCTTTCGCTTTCGCCTGCCGGAAATGATGAAGCGGCGTCTGGACAAGCTGCCGTCGGAGGCAGCCGGCGCGGAACTCATCACCGACGATTTCGCGCCTGCCGACATCTACGACGTGATGGGCGATCGTCCGCGCAAGAAGAAGTGAAGTTGCATCGGCCCTCATCCTGAGGAGCGCCGAAGGCGCGTCTCGAAGGATGGCAACGAGCACCGAATTTGCGGCCATGCTTCGAGACGCCGCACTGCGTGCGGCTCCTCAGCATGAGGATCGTAACTGTGGCTAGACTACTCCTTCGCCGGCAGGTGCGCAGATAGGCCACCATCGCATCGAGGTCGCCGTCCGTCATCCGCGCATAATACGGGATATCCCATCGGCGGCTTGAGCTTGGTGCCATCCTTGCGCACGCCGTGCGTGATGGCGCGCTTGATCTCGGCGTCGCTCCAGTCGCCAAGGCCCTGACCTTGCTGGGCGTAATATTGCGGGAGACCGACAACACCCCACGGACCACGGAATTCACGGCCGCCTTTGCCGAGCGAGCTGCCATAGTCGATCCCGAGCCGGGCGGACCGAACGGGGTATGGCATTCCAGGCAATGCGCGATGGTGACGAGATAGAGCCCGCGCTTAACCTTGTCGGTCATGTCGGCGTCCGACATCTGCTTTTCGGCGCCGGGAAAGACTTGATGATGAATCGGCATCCTGTAGACCGGGTCGCGCACCTTGTTGGTGACCGGCGGCAGCGACCGCAAATAGGCGACGATGCCGTCGAGATCGCCGGGCGTGAGAACTTTGTAAAAGCCCGACGGCATGACGTCGGCCAGTTGCGCGCCGTTCGGCTTCACACCCTCCTGCAGAGCCTTCTTGATTGTCGGCATCACTCCATTTGCCGAGGCCGGTTTCCGGATCGGGCGTCAGGTTAGAGGCGGTCACGTCGAATGGCGGCACATCGAAGCGAAGCCCGCCGGAGAGCGCCTTGTCGAACTGCGGACCGTTCGGCCCCATCGGCGTATGGCAGTTGTGGCAGGTCATGACCGTGTCGACGAGATACTTGCCGCGCTCGACCGGCGACTGCGCCTGCGCCGCAACCCCGCTCGCGAGCAGGATCGCAAGTCCGACAAAGCATGCGAGTCATTATTCCCTCCCGATCTGCCAGCCTGCGGCCAGCCGCCAGTCGCCCCACTTCTGGTCGAAAGCATATGTCGGCCGCAAGCCGGCTATCGCGCGCCGGCGGCTTCCAGAATGCGAACCATCTCGGCGTAACCGCGCTGCCGCGCATGTGCAAGCGGCGTCACGCCGTCGCGATCAGCGAAGGCTCGACGTTGGCCCCGGCCGCCGCGAGCAACCGCACGATCTCGGTATGACGCTGTCCGCCATCGCCAAGGATGATCGTCTCCAGCAGCGCGGTCCACCCCAGGTTGTTGACGTGATCCTTGTCGATGTCGGTTGCGAGCAGAACCTTCACGGCCTCGACGTGACCGCGATGGCACGCCGGGATCAGCGCCGTGCCGCCATAACGGTTGATGCTCTTGAGATCGGCGTCCGCCCGCAATGTGAGCTTGAGGATTTCGACTCGGCCCTCGGCGCCCGCGAACAGGAACGGCAAATCCTGGATGAAGTCCTTGATGTTGACGTCGGCGCCCTCGTTGATGAGCAGGCGTGCGATCTCGACATGGTTGCGCTGCGTGGCCGCCAACAACGCGGTACGTCCGCGACCGTCCCGCGCATTCACCGCCGCGCCTTCGGCAAGGAGCCGGCGCACCACGACAACTCCCCGCGATCCGCCGCGAAGATCGAGCAATTCCTGCGCGGCTGCAGGCGGCACGATGCCACCACTCACGCCGGCCATTGCGCAAAATGCCAGCGCCCGGACAAATCTCCCGAACGACCGGCGCGCCGCGCGCTGTAACACGATGCCTCCAACGAAAATGGGCGACGCCTGGCGCCGCCCATTGATGACTGCATATCCGCCCCGTCGCAACCCGCTCAGGCCGGCGCGGCCTGCGTGTCGGCACTCTGTCTGCACCGGTCCCGAATCCTTGCCCTTGGCATCGACGTCGCGGTCGACGAATTCGATCACGCCAACCGGCGCGGAGTCGCCGTAGCGGAAGCCGGCCTTGAGCACGCGGGTATAGCCGCCGTTGCGGTCCTTGTAGCGCGGGCCGAGCACATCGAACAGCTTCTTGACCATCGCGACGTCGCGGATTTGCGCAATCGCCGGCGACGGGCATGAAGGTCGCCGCGCTTGCCCAGCGTAACCAGCTTCTCGACGATCGGCCGCAAGTCCTTGGCCTTCGGCAGCGTGGTCACGATCTGCTCGTGCTTGATCAGCGCCGCCGCCATGTTGCTGAACATCGCGCCGCGATGCTCATGATTGCGGTTGAGCTTCCGGTGAGCTTTGCCGTGGCGCATCGCGTACTCCTGTCCGTCGTGTCGCGTCATCCGCCGGCGAAGCGGTGCAGCGCGGAATCCGCGGACCCCGGTAAAAAGCTGGATCCCGGGTCTGCCGCGCACCACTACGTGCTGCGCTGCGCCCGGGACAAGCAGACCTCAGTAATGATCCTCGAACCGCTTGGCGAGTTCGTCGATGTTGTCCGGCGGCCAACCCGGCACTTCCATACCGAGATGCAGGCCCATCTGCGCCAGCACTTCCTTGATCTCGTTGAGCGACTTGCGCCCGAAGTTCGGCGTCCGCAGCATCTCGGCCTCGGTCTTCTGCACGAGGTCGCCGATGTAGACGATGTTGTCGTTCTTCAGGCAGTTGGCCGAGCGCACCGACAGCTCGAGCTCGTCCACCTTCTTGAGGAAGGCCGGATTGAACGCCAGATCGGGAATCGCCTCGGTGATGACTTCCTTCCGCGGCTCCTCGAAATTGACGAACACGTTGAGCTGGTCCTGCAGGATGCGCGCCGCATAGGCGAGCGCGTCGTCCGGCGTGACCGCGCCGTTGGTCTCGATCGTCATCGTCAGCTTGTCGTAGTCGAGGATCTGGCCCTCGCGGGTATTCTCGACCTTGTACGAGACCTTGCGCACCGGCGAGAACAGGCTGTCGACCGGGATCAAGCCGATCGGGGCGTCCTCCGGGCGGTTGCGCTCGGTCGGCACGTAGCCCTTGCCGGTGTTGACCGTGAACTCCATGCGGATCTCGGCGCCCTCATCCAGCGTGCAGAGCACGAGGTCCGGATTGAGCACGACGATATCGCCGACGGTCTGGATGTCGCCGGCGGTGACCGCGCCCGGTCCCTGCTTCTTGACCACCATGCGCTTGGGCCCATCGCCCTGCATCTTGATGGCGATGTCCTTGATGTTGAGCACGATGTCGGTCACGTCCTCGCGGACGCCCGCGATCGACGAGAACTCATGCAGCACGCCGTCGATGTGCACGGACTGAACCGCCGCGCCCTGCAGCGAGGACAGCAGCACGCGCCGGAGCGCATTGCCGAGCGTCACGCCGAAGCCGCGTTCCAGCGGCTCGGCGATCAACGTGGCTTCGCGCTTCGGGTCGACCCCGGGGGTCACCTGGAGCTTGTTGGGTCGGATCAGTTCTTGCCAGTTCTTCTGAATGGTCACGTTGGCACCCATCGCGTTGAGCGGCGCGGCGGTCGGCCGCGCATTCCACTCCGCCCCGTGGGAAGATTCGGCGGCGGCGGCCTCTGCGGTCCGCCGGATGAGAACGTCGTCGGTCATACTCTACGCCTCTTGCGTGGCCGGCAGCCGTTATGCGGGATTGTCGTCACGTCACGGATCGAAGTAATCGTGAAGCCGGCGGATTGCAGCGCGCGAAGCGCCGAATTCGCGGCCCGAGCCGGGACCGGCGACTTCGACTTCGAGCGTGCGCATGCCATGTTCCGACGCCTTCTTGGCGACATCCTCGCCGGCGACCTGCGCGGCGTACGGGGTTGACTTGCGCGACCCTTTGAATCCCATGGTTCCCGCCGAAGACCACGCAATGGTGTTGCCCTGGGCGTCCGTGATGGTGATCATCGTATTGTTGAACGTCGCGTTGACGTGCGCCACGCCGGAAGCGATGTTCTTGCGCTCGCGCCGGCGGACGCGGGTGGCTTCTTTACCCATTCTCGATCCTTTCGTGGCTCGGAGTTCTGCAGAACCGAGCCGAATGCTGTGTTGATCACTTCGCAGCCCCGCCGGTGCGCGATGCACCAGGCCGGCTGCCGACCCGAATTATTTCTTCTTACCGGCAATCGCCTTGGCCGGACCCTTGCGGGTGCGGGCGTTGGTATGGGTACGCTGGCCGCGCACAGGCAGGCCGCGGCGATGCCGCAACCCACGGTAGCAGCCGAGGTCCATCAGCCGCTTGATGTTCATGCCGACCTCGCGCCGCAGGTCGCCCTCGACCACGTAGTCGCGGTCGATCATTTCGCGGATCTGAAGCACTTCCTGGTCGGTCAGCTGGGACACCCGCCGCTCGTCCGGAATCGCGACTTTCTCCATGATTTCACGGGCATTTTTCGGCCCGATGCCATGGATGTACTGCAATGCAATAACGACGCGCTTGTTGGTCGGGATATTGACGCCAGCGATGCGGGCCACGGCAATTCTCTCCTGTTTCCGGCCCATTTGGCCGGCGGCTTGTCAAGTCAGCGGACGCCGCAAACGATAACGCGACACCCTCCCTGTTCCCCAGGGCCCGGCATCGTTGGACTTCTCGACTTGTATGCCGGTTATTAATGGATTCAATGGCGTTTCGTCAACCTCCGCCGGCGTGGCTGTTTGGGCGGCGCCTTCTTGCGGGGAGCGGCCTTCTTCGCCGATCTTCCCGCCGATTTCGCCTTCTTCGCAGCCTTTTTCGCGCTCTTCCGCGCGGTCTTCCCCCCACTTCCGCGCGCCTTGGAAGCCGCGCGATTAACCTTCCCGGCACTTCCGCTTGCCCGGAGCCTTCCCTGGCGCCTTCTGGCCGGCGCCTTCGGCTTTTTGCGGCCGGCGACTTACCCCGAGCCCGCGGGGCGAGCACCCCGTCGATCGACTTCGCGACCTCCTCGACGGGGGCCATGCCATCGACCGACCGCAGGACCTTCTGCAACTGAAAATACCCGGCGAGCGGCGCGGTCTGGTCGCGGTACGTCAGCAACCGCCGTCCCAGAATCTCCGGATTGTCGTCCGCGCGCGGCGTCTCGCCTCGCGCCTTCATCTGCGCGATTCGCGATCTGCATCCGCTCGAGCAGGATGCCCTCGTCGACCTTGAGCTCGATCACGGCGTCGAGCTGCATTCCCTTCTCGGCCAGCATGCGGTCGAGCGCGTGCGCCTGCGGCACCGTGCGCGGAAATCCGTCGAGGATGAAGCCCTTGCGGGCGTCCGGCTGTTGAATGCGGTCGGCGACGATCGCCACCACAATATCGTCCGGGACCAGTTCACCGCGCTCCATGATGTCCTTGGCGCGCAGCCCAACGGGCGTTCCGGCGTTGACCGCCGCCCGCAGCATATCGCCGGTGGAAAGCTGCACGATTCCGTGCTTGGCAACGAGCCTCTGAGCCTGCGTGCCTTTGCCGGCCCCCGGCGGGCCCAGCAGTATCAATCTCATCTACGCCGCCCCCGCAGCTTCGAGCGTTTGATCAGACCTTCATACTGGTGCGCGAACAGGTAGCCCTGGACCTGCGCGACGGTATCCATGGTCACGCTGACCACGATCAGCAGCGATGTGCCGCCGAAATAGAACGGTACGGCCGCGTATGAGATCAGGATTTCGGGAATCAGACACACGATCGCCAGATAGGCCGCGCCAATCACGGTGATGCGCGACAGCACGTAGTCGATGTATTCGGCCGTGCGTTCGCCAGGACGGATTCCGGGTATGAAGCCGCCATGCTTCTTCAGATTGTCGGCGGTCTCGGTCGGGTTGAACACCACGGCCGTATAGAAGAACGCGAAGAACACGATCAGCGCGATGTAGAGAATGAGGAACAGCGGCCGGCCGTGCCCGAGCTGCGTAGTCAGGGTCTGGAACCACTCCGGACCGCCGCCAGCGTTGAAATTGGCCACAGTCGTCGGCAGCAGCAGCAGCGAAGAGGCAAAGATCGGCGGGATCACGCCCGAGGTATTGAGCTTGAGCGGCAAATGCGAGGACTGACCCTCGAACATGCGGTTGCCGACCTGCCGCTTGGGATACTGGATCAGCAGCCGCCGCTGCGCGCGCTCCATGAATACGATGAACGCGATCACCACCACGCACATCACCAGGATCAGCAGGATGAGCCCGGTCGACAACGCACCCTGCCGGCCGAGTTCGAGCGTGCCGGCGATCGCCGACGGCAACTCCGCCACGATACCCGCAAGGATGATCAGCGAAATGCCGTTGCCGATGCCGCGCGAAGTGATCTGCTCGCCGAGCCACATCAGGAACATGGTCCCGCCGGTCAGCGTGATCATGGTCGAGACGCGGAAGAAGAAGCTGGGATCGGTCACGACATTGCCGGCCCCCTCGAGACCGACTGCGATGCCGTAGGACTGAAATGCCGCCAGCACCACGGTGAGATACCGCGTGTACTGGTTCATCACCTTGCGGCCCTGCTCGCCCTCCTTCTTGAGCTGTTCGAGCGTGGGCGAGACCGTCGTCATCAGCTGAATGATGATCGAGGCCGAGATGTACGGCATGATGTTCAAGGCAAAGATCGCCATGCGGTGAATGCCACCGCCGGAGAACATGTTGAACATGCCGAGAATGCCGCCGGCCTGGGAGCGGAAAATCTGATCCCAGGCGGACGGATCAATGCCGGGCAGCGGGATATAGGTGCCGAAGCGATAGACCAGCAGCGCGCCGAGAGTGAACCAGATGCGCTTCTTGAGTTCTTCGGCCTTGGCGAGCGCCGAAAAGTTGAGATTCGAAGCTAGTTGCTCTGCAGCCGAAACCATACCCTGAAGCTCCCGTTCCGCCCCTTAGTCCCGGACCCGCCGCTTGTATCTCGTTGCAGCCCACGGGTTTACAAGCGCCAGCCGCAAGCTCACTTGAACTTTTCACCCGCTGTGGCTTGGACGCTCCCGCGAAGGCCCCGGTCACACCAGAACGTCCCATCCACCACGTCAGTCGGCCGCCTAGGCTATATGGGGATCGGAACCTCGTTTCCTATGGGTTCAGGCCGCCTGCTCGCCGGTCTCGCGCGCCGGGGCCAGGATCGTGACCGAGCCACCCGCCTTCTCCACCGCCGCGACCGCCGATTTGGACGCGCCCCACACCGAGAACGTCACCTTGGATTTGAGTTCGCCGCCGCCAAGCAACCGGACGCCGTCCTTGGCCCGCCGCAAGATCCCGGACTTGATCAGCGCTTCGGCATCGACGGTGGCGGCGGCATCCAGCTTGCCGGCGTCGATCGCCGTCTGCACGCGGTCGAGATTGACCTCGTTCAGTTTGAGCGCGAACGACGTATTCTTGAAACCGCGCTTGGGC
The DNA here is from genome assembly GCA_963807865.1 of uncultured Alphaproteobacteria bacterium. GTDB lineage: Bacteria > Pseudomonadota > Alphaproteobacteria > Rhizobiales > Xanthobacteraceae > VAZQ01. The sequence continues at coordinate 587,025 of CAWEDK010000039.1, forward strand.
AGCCGGCGATGGAGCGGCATCTGGCCGCCCTCGAAGCCCTTGATCCGGACGCCGGAGCGCGCGGTCTGGCCCTTGCCGCCGCGTCCGCCGGTCTTGCCGCACCCCGATCCGATGCCACGGCCGATACGATGACGTTTCTTGCGGGCGCCGGGACGATCGGCGAGTTCATGCAGCTTCATGGCACTGTCCTATTCTCTCTTTGCGTCATGGCCGGCCTTGCCATGACGGAATTCACTTCGCTTCGTCCACCACCCGCACGAGGTGCTTCACCTTGGTGATCATGCCGCGGGTCGAGGGCGTATCCGGCAGTTCGGCGATTCGGCCGATCTTGTTCAGGCCGAGGCCGATCAGCGTCTCGCGCTGCGTATGCTGACGGCGGATCGGACTGCCGATCTGTTCGACCTTGATGCTCTTATCACTCTTGCTCATATCGGCCTCCCGGCCTCAACTTGAAGCGATCAGACTTGCGCGTTAGTCCGCCGCGGACTCGCTCTCGCCAGCCTCACGGCGGCGCGCTTGCAGCGAAGACACCTTGATATTGCGCCGCGCCGCAACCGAGCGCGGGCTGTCCTGATGCTTCAGGGCGTCGAAGGTCGCGCGCACCATGTTGTAAGGGTTCGACGAGCCCAGCGACTTGGCCACCACGTCCTGCATGCCGAGCGTTTCGAACACGGCGCGCATCGGGCCGCCGGCGATGATGCCAGTGCCGGGAGGCGCTGCGCGCAGAAAGACCTTGCCGGCGCCGTGGCGTCCGGCAACGTCGTGATGCAGCGTACGGCCTTCGCGCAGCGGCACGCGGATCAGACCGCGCTTGGCGGCATCGGTCGCCTTGCGGATCGCCTCCGGCACCTCGCGCGCCTTGCCGTGGCCAAAGCCGACGCGGCCCTTCTCATCGCCCACGACGACCAGCGCTGCGAAGCCGAAACGCCGGCCGCCCTTCACCACCTTCGCGACGCGATTGATGTGGACGAGCTTGTCGGTGAATTCGCTGTCTTCGCGCTCACGACTGTGTCCACCGCCTCTGCGATCACGTTCGGCCATTGCCTGTCACCTGGTTAGAAGTTGAGCCCGCTCTCGCGCGCGGCATCCGCCAGCGCCTTGACCCGGCCGTGATAGAGATAACCGCCACGGTCAAAGATCACCTCCTTGACCCCTTTGGCGGACGCGCGCTCGGCGACAAGCTTGCCCACCGCCTTAGCGGCGGCGATATCGGCGCCGGTCTTGAGCGAGCCGCGCACGTCCTTCTCGATGGACGAAGCCGCCGCGACGGTCTCGCCCTTGAGGTCGTCGATGACCTGCGCGTAGATGTGCTTCGACGAACGAAACACCGACAGCCGCGCACGGCCGCCCGCGGCGCGCTGGATATGCCGGCGCACCTTTGCCCTTCGTCGTACCGATCGATCAGCGACCGTGGCCATCGCCAGCTCCCATTACTTCTTCTTGCCTTCCTTGCGGAAGATGAACTCGTCCGAATACTTGACGCCCTTGCCCTTGTAGGGCTCGGGCTTGCGGAATGCACGGATTTCGGCCGCCACCTGCCCGACCTTCTGATGATCGATGCCGGTGATGACCACCTCGGTGGCCTTCGGCAGCGCGATCGTGATGCCCTCGGGCACCGGATAGACAATGTCGTGGCTGTAGCCGAGCTGAATCTGCAGGTTCTTGCCCTGCAGCGCCGCACGATAACCCACGCCGGAGATTTCCAGCCGGCGCTCGTACCCCTTGGTCACGCCCTCGACCAGATTGGCGACCAGCGAGCGGTAAGTGCCCCACATGGCGCGCGCCCGCTTGGTCTCCATCTTGGGATCGACTTTGACGCTGCCGTCTTCGACCTTGGCCGAGACGTCGTCGTGCAGCGTGAGCTGCAGGGCGCCTTTCGGCCCCTTCACCTTCACGAGCTGCCCTTCCACACTGGCATTGACGCCAGAGGGAATGACGACCGGTTTTTTTCCAACACGAGACATGGCTCTATTCCGTTCGCGTCCGTTAGAACACCGTGCAGAGAATCTCGCCGCCCACGTTGGCGTCGCGCGCATCGTGATCCGCCATGACGCCCTTGGGAGTCGAGAGAATGGCGACGCCCAGTCCGTTGTTGACGCGCGGCAGCGCCTTCACCGAGGCATAGACCCGCCGGCCAGGTTTCGAGACCCGCGAAATCTCGCGGATCACCGGACCGCCGTCGTAATATTTGAGCTCGATTTCGATCTCCTTGCGCCCGTTGGCGTGGTCGATCGCCGCGTAGCCGCGGATGAAGCCCTCGCTCTTGAGCACATCGAGCACGCTGACGCGCAGCCTGGAGGCGGGCGTCGAGACTTTCGACTTCTTGCGCATCTGCGCGTTGTGAATGCGCGCGATCATGTCGCCGAGCGGATCGTTCAAAGCCATCGATCGATCCTCCTTACCAGCTCGACTTGACCAGGCCCGGAATCAGCCCCTTGGAGCCGAGGTCCCGCAGCGCGATCCGCGACAGCTTGAGCTTGCGATAATACGCACGCGGCCGGCCCGTCACCTCGCAGCGATTGCGGATACGGGTGGCGGACGAATTGCGCGGCAGTTCGGCAAGCTTCAGCGTGGCGGCGAAACGCTCCTCCATCGGCCTGGTCTTGTCGTGCGCGATCTCGTTGAGCCGCGCGCGCCGGCCGGAAAACTTCTTGGTCATCCGCCGCCGCCTGGCATTCTTCTCAATCGAACTCTTCTTCGCCATCTAGGTCTCCTGGCTTTCCGCGTATGAGGACTTTTGTACGGGCATGATCTGGTCCGAAAACCGGTAGCCACTTCTCACATGCTCTGTTCGAGCATTCTGGTCAAAACCCTCACTGCCGGAACGGGAAATTGAATGCGGTCAACAACGCGCGCGCCTCGGCGTCCGATCTCGCGCTGGTGCACACCGTGATGTCCATGCCCCAGATATCGACCGCCTTGTCGTAGTCGATCTCGGGGAAAATGATGTGTTCCTTGATGCCGATGGTGTAGTTGCCGCCGCCATCGAAGCTCTTGGGCGACAGGCCGCGGAAGTCACGGACCCGTGGCAGCGCGATGTTCACCAGCCGATCGAGGAACTCGTACATGCGCGCCTTGCGTAGCGTCACCTTGCAGCCTATCGCCTGGCCGTCGCGCAGCTTGAAGGTCGCAATCGACTTGCGGGCCTTGGTGATCACCGCCTTCTGGCCCGAGATCAGCGCGAGATCGTTGGCGGCCGTCTCGACCTTCTTGCGGTCGTTGACGCCTTCGCCGATGCCCATGTTGATCACGACCTTTTCGATCACCGGCACCTGCATGCGATTCTGATAGCTGAACTCCTCGGTCAGCTGCTTGCGCACGACCTCGTCGAAATGCGTCCGCAGCCGCGGAATCACGCGCTCCTCGGGCTTCCGCGGGGCCTTGGCCTCGTCCTTGCCGGCAGCCTCGGCCTTCTCGGCCTTGGCGGGCTTCTGGGCCTGCTGAGGCTTGTCGCCCTTGGCGGCGCGCGGCGCCTTGTCGGTCTTCTCGGGCTTCTTGCCCTTGGCTTCGGTATCAGCCATCGATCTCCACTCCCGAACGCTTGGCGACGCGCACCTTGCGCCGATTATCGCCCTCGCCCACGAACTTGAAGCCGATGCGGGTCGGCTTGTTGTCCTTTGGATCGGCGAGCGCCAGGTTCGACAGGTGAACCGGCGCCTCCTTCGAAATGATGCCGCCCTCCTGGGCGCCGGTCTGCTTCTGGTGCCGCTTGACCATGTTGACCCCGCGCACCAGCGCCCGGTCCTCGTCCGGCCGAACCTCGAACACCTCGCCACTGCGGCCGCGGTCGCGGCCGGTGAGCACGATCACCTTGTCGCCCTTGCGGATCTTCGCCGCCATCACAGTACCTCCGGCGCAAGCGAGATGATCTTCATGTGGTTCTTGGCGCGAAGCTCGCGCGGCACCGGCCCGAAGATGCGGGTGCCGACCGGCTCGGCCTGGGCATTGATCAGCACCGCGGCGTTGCGGTCGAACCGGATGATCGAGCCGTCGGCGCGCTTGATGTCCTTGCGGATGCGCACCACCACGGCCTTCATCACCTCGCCCTTCTTGACGCGGCCGCGCGGAATCGCCTCCTTCACCGAGACGACGATGACGTCGCCGATGGTGGCGTAGCGCTTCTTCGAGCCGCCGAGCACCTTGATGCACATGACCCGGCGCGCGCCGGAGTTGTCCGCGACGTCGAGGTTGGTCTGCATCTGGATCATGATGCTCTCCTCGTTCTGGCCTGCACGTTCATGGCGCTCACACGACCTTCTTCTTCTCGCCCTGCACCACTTCCCAGCGCTTGAGCTTGGACAGCGGCCGGCGCTCCTCGATCCATACGAGGTCACCGACCTGGTAGGTATTGGCCTCGTCGTGGGCGTAGTACTTCTTGGTACTGCGCACGGTCTTCTTCATCACCGGATGGGTGAACCGGCGTTCGACCCGTACGACGACGGTCTTGTTCTGCTTGTCGCTCACCACGACGCCCTGGAGGGTGCGCTTCGGCATCTCGTTCCTCGTCCTATTTCTGCGCGGAGCGCTTCTGCGCTGCGACGGTCTTGATGCGCGCGATGTCGCGGCGCACCTCCCGCACCCGCGCGGTGTTGGCGAGCTGCCCGGTCGCCCGCTGAAAGCGCAGGTTGAACTGCTCCTTCTTGAGCTTCAGCACCTCGTCGTCGAGCTGGTCGACCGTCATACGTCTGATATCCTCAGGATTCATGATCGGCTCCTCGGCCCGCTACTCGGCGATCCGCGCCACGAAGCGCGTCTTGATCGGCAGCTTGGCGGCGGCCAGCCCGAGCGCCTCGCGCGCCAACGTCTCCGACACGCCGTCGATCTCGAAGATGATGCGGCCGGGCTTGACGCGGGCGACCCACAATTCGGGAGCGCCCTTGCCGGAGCCCATGCGCACTTCCAGCGGCTTCTTCGACACCGGCACGTCCGGGAAAATCCGGATCCAGACCTGGCCGGAACGCTTCATGTGGCGCGTCAGCGCGCGCCGCGCCGCCTCGATCTGGCGCGCGGTGACGCGCTCCGGCTCGAGCGCCTTGAGCGCAAACTGGCCGAAGGCGAGATCGACGCCGGACGTGGCAATGCCCTTGATCCGGCCCTTGTGCGCCTTGCGGAACTTGGTGCGCTTCGGTTGCAGCATGACGTCAAACCCTTGTTATGGACCGTCGCGCCGGCTCACGCGCCGTGGCGCGGCGGACGGCCGGCATCGCCTTCCGCCATCTTCTTGTCCTGCGCCATCGGGTCGTGCTCCATGATCTCACCCTTGAAGATCCAGACCTTGACGCCGCAGGTGCCGTAGGTCGTGAACGCGGTGGCGACGCCGTAGTCGACGTCGGCGCGCAGCGTATGCAGCGGCACGCGGCCCTCGCGATACCATTCCATGCGCGCGATCTCGGCGCCGCCGAGCCGCCCTGAGCAATTGATGCGGATGCCGCCGGCGCCAAGCCGCATCGCCGACTGCACCGCGCGCTTCATGGCGCGGCGGAAGGCGACGCGCCGCTCGAGCTGCTGGGCGATCAATTCGGCGACCAGTTGCGCGTCGAGCTCCGGCTTCCTGATCTCAACGATGTTGATGACGACGTCGCTGTCGGTAAGTTCGGCGACTTTCTTGCGCAGCTTCTCGATGTCGGCGCCCTTCTTGCCGATCACCACGCCCGGCCGCGCCGACTGGATGGTCACCCGGCACTTCTTGTGCGGCCGCTCGATCACGATCTTGGAGACGGCGGCCTGCTTGAGCTGCTTCAGCAACTCTTTGCGGATCGCCATATCCTCGTGCAGCAGCTTGCCGTATTCGTTCTTGCCGGCGAACCAGCGCGAATCCCAGGTGCGGTTGATGCCGAGCCGCAGACCGACTGGATTGACCTTTTGACCCATCATCCGCTCCTTAAGACGCTGCTGCCTCAACCTGACGAACGACGATCGTCAGGTGAGCGAACGGCTTCATGATCTTGCCGACCTTGCCGCGGCCGCGCGGCGTGAAACGCTTGATCACCAGCGCCTTGCCGACATGGGCCTCGGCGACGACCAGATCGTCGACGTCGAGCTGGTGATTGTTCTCGGCGTTGGCGATCGCCGACTGCAGGCACTTGCGCACGTCGCCAGCGATGCGCTTACGCGAAAATTCGAGATCGGCGAGCGCCGAAGCCACCTTCTTGCCGCGAATGAGCTGCGCGACCAGGTTGAGCTTCTGCGGGCTCACCCGCAGCATGCGCGCCACGGCCTGGGCCTCATTCTCGGACAGCACGCGATCGCGCTTCTTCTTGCTCATAACTGCCTCTCCCGGCTCACGATGCCGCGGCCGTGGACGGCCCCGACGAACGCTTAGCCTTGCGGTCGGCCGAGTGGCCGTAGAACGTCCGCGTCGGCGCGAACTCGCCGAACTTGTGACCGACCATCTCTTCCGTCACCAGCACCGGAATGTGCTTCTGCCCGTTGTAGACGCCGAACGTCAGGCCGACGAACTGCGGCAGGATTGTCGACCGCCGCGTCCAGATCTTGATCATGTCGTGCCGGCCTGACGCGCGAGCGGTATCCGCCTTCTTGAGCAGATATCCGTCGACGAATGGGCCCTTCCAAACTGAACGCGCCATGGTGCCGTTCCTCGCTTACTTTTTCTTCCGCTGATGGCGGCTCGCCAGAATGAACTTGGTGGTGGACTTGTTCTTGCGGGTCTTCTTGCCCTTGGTCGGGAAGCCCCACGGTGAAACCGGATGACGGCCGCCCGAAGTGCGGCCTTCGCCGCCGCCGTGCGGATGATCGATCGGGTTCATCGTGACGCCGCGGTTGTGCGGCATGCGGCCCATCCAGCGCTTGCGCCCGGCCTTGCCGATCGAGACGTTCATGTTGTCCGGATTGGACACCGCCCCGATCGTGGCCATGCAGCGGCCATGCACCAGCCGCTGCTCGGCCGAGTTCAGGCGCAGAATGACGTATTCACCGTCGCGGCCGACGATCTGCGCGTAGGCGCCGGCCGAGCGCGCGATCTGCCCGCCCTTGCCGATCTTGATCTCGATGTTGTGGACGATCGCGCCGATCGGGATGTTGCCCGCCGGCATGGCGTTGCCGGGCTTCACATCGGCATGCTCGCTGGCGATCACGATATCGCCCTGCGCCAGACGCTGCGGCGCCAGGATGTAGGCAAGCTCGCCGTCGTCGTACTTGATCAGCGCGATGAAGGCGGTGCGGTTGGGATCGTACTCGATGCGCTCGACCTTGGCCGGAACATCGAACTTGCGGCGCTTGAAGTCGATGATGCGGTAGGCCTTCTTGTGGCCGCCGCCGCGGAAGCGCACCGTAATGCGGCCGTTGTTGTTGCGCCCGCCGCTCGAGGATTTGCCTTCGGTCAGCGTCTTGATCGGCGCGCCGCGATGCAGCCCGGAACGATCGACGAGCACGAGCTGGCGTTGGCTCGGCGTTACGGGGTTGTAGCTTTTGAGTGCCATCGTCCGGTTTCCTTAAAGGCCCGTCGTCACGTCGATGCGGTGACCTTCTTCGAGCGTCACGACCGCGCGCTTGACCGCCGATTGCTCGCCGATCCGGCCCTTCACCGCCTTGATCTTGCCTTTACGGACGTTGGTGTTGACGCTCTTCACCTTGACGTCGAACAGTTTCTCGACCGCTTCCTTGATCTGCGGCTTGCTGGCGCCAGAGGCGACCTTGAACACGACCTTGTTGTGCTCCGACGCGGTCGTGGCCTTTTCGGTGATGACCGGGGAGAGAATGACGTCATAATGGCGCGGATCGCTGGTGCTCATTTGAACCGCGCCTCCAGCGCTTCGACGGCCGCCCGGGTCAGGACCAGCTTCTGCCGCCGCAGGATGTCGTAAACGTTGATGCCCTGCACCGGCAGCACGTCGATGTTGGGGATGTTGCGCGCCGCCAAGGCGAAGTTCGCATCGACCTCGGCGCCGTCGATGAACAGCGCGGATTCGAGGCCAAGCTTCGCCAGGCTCTTCTGCAGCGCGCCGGTCTTGGCGTCCTTCACGCTCGTCTTGTCGAGCACGATGATGCCGCCGTCCTTGGCCTTGGCCGACAACGCGTGCTTGAGCGCGAGCGCCCGCACCTTCTTCGGCAGCCCGATTTCATGGCTGCGCACCACCGGACCGAATGACCGTCCGCCGCCCCGGAACAGGTTGACCTTGGCTGGGCCGTGCCGGGCGCCGCCGGTGCCCTTCTGCCGGTACATCTTCTTGCCGGTGCGGTTGATCTCGGCGCGGTTCTTGACCGCGTGGGTGCCGGCCCGGCGCTTGGCAAGCTGCCAGATCACGTAGCGATGGATGAGATCGGTGCGCGGCTCGAGCCCGAAAATCTCGTCGGAGAGCGTAACCAACTCGCCCTCGTTGCCGTCGAGCGACATGATCTTCATTTCCATGTCACGCGCCCTCCTGCACAGGTGCCTGGACTTCGCCAGCCGGCTTGCTGTCGGCCGCGGCATCCGGCAGGCGAAATTTGCCGGGCTTCGGTGCATCTTTCGGCAACGCCTTCTTCACCGCGTCGCGCACCGTGATCCAGCCGCCCTTGCTGCCCGGGACCGCGCCCTCGACCAGAATGAGGCCACGGCCGACGTCGGTCTGCACCACCTTGAGATTGAGCGTGGTGATGCGGTCGACGCCCATATGGCCCGGCATCTTCTTGTTCTTGAAGGTCTTGCCGGGATCCTGGCGGCCGCCGGTCGAACCGATCGAACGGTGGGAGACAGAAACGCCGTGCGAGGCGCGCAGCCCGCCGAAATTCCACCGCTTCATGCCGCCGGCGAAACCCTTGCCAATCGACGTGCCGGTGACGTCGACGAACTGGCCGACGACAAAATGGTCCGCGGTGATCTCGGCGCCGACCGGGATGAGACCGGCGTCATCGACGCGAAATTCCGCAACCTTGCGCTTGGGTTCGATCTTGGCCACGGCAAAGTGTCCGCGCTCGGCTTTGGTGACGTTCTTGGGCCGGCGGGTGCCGGAGCCAAGCTGAAGCGCGACGTAGCCGTTCTTGTCCTTGGTACGATGCGCGACGACCTGGCAGTTCGCCAGCCGCAGCACCGTCACCGGCACATGCTCGCCGCCGTCCGTAAAGACACGGGTCATTCCGATCTTTTGTGCGATCACTCCGGAGCGCATTGGCGTGGTCCTCGTCTTCCTGTTCGCGCGCGGCTCAGAGCTTGATTTCGACGTCGACGCCGGCGGCAAGATCCAGCTTCATCAGCGCGTCCACCGTCTGCGGCGTCGGATCGACAATGTCGAGCAGCCGCTTGTGCGTGCGCATCTCGAACTGCTCGCGGCTCTTCTTGTCGATGTGCGGCGAACGGTTAACGGTGAACTTCTCGATCTTGGTCGGCAGCGGAATCGGTCCGCGCACCTGCGCACCGGTGCGCTTGGCGGTCGCCACGATCTCGCGCGTCGAGGTGTCGAGAATGCGGTGATCGAACGCCTTGAGTCGGATCCTGATGTTCTGGCCGTTCATGTTCGTCTCTTTCGCCGTCATCCCGCGCTCGTCGCAGGCATCCACGTTTTCATCACGTTGAACCAAAGACGTGGATGGCCGGGACTCAGCCCGGCCATGACGCCCTTCATCTTAGTCGGTGATCGACACCACGACGCCGGCGCCGACGGTCTTGCCGCCCTCACGGATGGCGAAGCGCTGCTTCTCCTCCATGGCGATCGGCGTGATCAGCTCCACGTCCATCGCGGCGTTGTCGCCCGGCATGATCATCTCGGTGCCCTCCGGCAGCGTGCACTGACCGGTCACGTCGGTGGTCCGGAAGTAGAACTGCGGACGGTAGTTGTTGAAGAACGGCGTGTGACGGCCGCCCTCCTCCTTGGTCAAAATGTAGGCCTCGGCCTTGAACTTCTTGTGCGGCTTCACCGAGCCCGGCTTGCACAGAACCTGCCCGCGCTCGACCTCGTCCTTGCCGATCCCGCGCAGCAGACAGCCGACGTTGTCGCCGGCCTCGCCGGCATCCAGCAGCTTGCGGAACATCTCGACGCCCGTCACCACCGACTTCTTGGTGTCGCCGAGCCCCACGATCTCAACTTCCTCGCCGACCTTGATCTTGCCGCGCTCGATCCGCCCCGTCACCACCGTGCCGCGGCCCGAGATCGAGAACACGTCTTCAATCGGCATCAGGAACGGCTGGTCCACCGCGCGCTCCGGCAGCGGCACCTCCTTGTCCAGCGCCTCGTACAGCCGCAGGATCGCCTCGTCGGCGAACTCGCCCTTCTCGCCGTTCAGCGCCTTGATCGCAGCGCCCCGGATCACCGAAACCTTGTCGCCCGGGAACTGGTACTTCGACAACAGCTCCCGCACCTCGAGCTCGACCAGGTCGAGCAGCTCAGGATCGTCGACCACGTCCACCTTGTTCAGGAACACCACGATGTACGGCACGCCCACCTGGCGGGCCAACAGGATGTGCTCGCGGGTCTGCGGCATCGGGCCGTCGGCCGCCGACACCACCAGGATCGCGCCGTCCATCTGCGCCGCGCCGGTGATCATGTTCTTGACGTAGTCGGCATGGCCCGGGCAGTCGACGTGCGCGTAGTGCCGGTTCGGCGTCGCATACTCGACGTGGCTGGTCGCAATCGTCAAAATCTTGGTCGGGTCGCGCCGGCCCTGGCTCTCCGAGGCCTTCGCAACCTGGTCATACGGCACAAACGTCTTCGACCAGCCCTTGTCGGCCGAGACCTTCGTCAATGCCGCCGTCAAAGTCGTCTTGCCGTGATCGACATGCCCGATCGTCCCCACATTGCAATGCGGCTTGTTACGCTCGAATTTCTCTTTGGCCATGGGACTCTCTCCGTATTTCCGTAATGCGTGACGTTCAGGCTCAGGCGAACTTTGCCTTGATCTCCTCGGCGACCGCCGAAGGGACCTGCTCGTAGTGATCGAACTGCATGGTGAAGTTGGCGCGCCCCTGAGACATGGAGCGCAGATTGCTGACGTAGCCGAACATGTTGGCGAGCGGAACCATCGCCACCACGACGTTGGCATTGCCGCGCCGGTCCTGACCCTGGATCTGGCCGCGCCGCGAGTTCAGGTCGCCGATGACCGAGCCGGTGTAATCCTCCGGCGTCACCACCTCGACCTTCATGATCGGCTCGAGCAGCACGGGGCCGCCCTTCTGCAGGGCATCGCGCAGCGCCATGCGCGACGCGATCTCGAACGCCAGCGCCGAAGAGTCGACTTCGTGGTACTTGCCGTCGATCAGCCGGACCTTGAGATCGACCACCGGGAAGCCGGCCAGCACGCCGGAGCCGAGGACCAATTCCAGGCCCTTCTCGACGCCCGGGATGTACTCCCTCGGCACCGAGCCGCCGACCACCTCGTTCTCGAACTCGAAGCCGGTACCCGGCGGCAGCGGCTCGGCGACGATCTTGACCTGCGCGAACTGGCCGGTGCCGCCGGTCTGCTTCTTGTGCTGGTAGTCGACGGTGACCTGCTTGGTGATCTTCTCGCGATAGGCGACCTGCGGCGCGCCGATATTGGCTTCGACCTTGTAGGTGCGCTTGAGGATGTCGACCTTGATGTCGAGATGAAGCTCGCCCATGCCCTTGAGGATGGTCTGGCCCGACTCCTGGTCGGTCGAGACGCGGAACGACGGATCCTCGGCGACCAGCTTGGCGAGCGCGACGCCGAGCTTCTCCTGGTCGGCCTTCGACTTCGGCTCGATCGCGATCTCGATGACCGGATCGGGGAACTCCATCTTCTCCAGGATCACCGTCTTCTGCGAATCGCACAGCGTGTCGCCGGTACGCACTTCCTTGAGGCCGGCGAGCGCGACGATGTCGCCCGCGTAAGCTTCCTTGATGTCTTCGCGGTTGTTGGCGTGCATCAGCAGCATGCGGCCGATGCGCTCCTTGCGGTCCTTGGTGGAGTTGATGACGCCGGTGCCGCTTTCGAGCTTGCCGGAATAGATGCGGGAGAACGTGATGGTGCCGACGAACGGATCGTCCATGATCTTGAACGCCAGCATCGCCAGCGGCTCGGTGTCGGACGGCTTGCGCTCGACCTCATTGCCCTTGCTGTCGATGCCCATGATCGGCGGCACGTCGAGCGGCGACGGCAGGTAGTCGACCACAGCGTCGAGCAGCGGCTGCACGCCCTTGTTCTTGAAGGCGGAGCCGGCAAGCACCGGAAAGAATGCGCCCGTGATGACGGCCTTGCGGATCAGCCGCTTGAGCGTCGCTTCGTCCGGCTCCTTGCCGTCGAGATAGGCGCTCATGGCGTCGTCATCGAGCTCGACCGCGGCCTCGATCAGCTTCTCGCGGTATTCCTTGGCCTGCTCGACCATGTCGGCCGGGATATCGATGTCGTGATACTTCGCGCCGAGGGCCTCGTCGTCCCAGATCACGCCCTTCATGCGGACGAGATCGATGATGCCCTTGAAGTTCTGCTCGGCCCCGATCGGCAACTGGATGGCGACCGGCTTGGCGCCCAGGCGATCGACGATGTCCTTCAGGCACTGGAAGAAGTCGGCGCCGATCTTGTCCATCTTGTTGGCGAAGACGATGCGCGGGACCTTGTACTTGTCGCCCTGGCGCCAGACCGTCTCGGTCTGCGGCTCCACGCCCTGGTTGCTGTCGAGCACGCAGACCGCGCCGTCGAGCACGCGCAGCGAGCGCTCCACCTCGATGGTGAAGTCGACGTGGCCGGGGGTGTCGATGATGTTGAGACGCTTGCCGTTCCAGATCGCGGTGGTGGCGGCCGACGTGATGGTGATGCCGCGCTCCTGCTCCTGCTCCATGAAGTCCATGGTGGCGGCGCCGTCGTGCACCTCGCCGATCTTGTGGCTCTTGCCGGTGTAATAGAGAATCCGCTCGGTCGTCGTCGTCTTGCCGGCATCGATGTGGGCCATGATGCCGAAGTTGCGATAGTCCTCGATCGGGTGAGTGCGAGCCATCAGATCGTTCCTCGTTCGCTCATGTCCGCCATCACCAGCGATAGTGGGAGAACGCGCGGTTGGCTTCCGCCATCCGGTGCACGTCTTCGCGCTTCTTGACTGCGTTGCCTCGATTGTTGGATGCATCGAGCAACTCGGCCGAGAGCCGCTCGGTCATGGTCTTTTCGTTGCGCTCGCGCGCCGCGATGATGATCCAGCGGATGCCGAGCGCCTGCCGCCGCGTGCTGCGCACCTCGACCGGCACTTGGTAGGTAGCCCCGCCGACGCGCCGGGAGCGCACCTCGATCGCCGGCATGACGTTGTCGAGCGCCTGCTGGAACACGCCGACCGGATTCGACTTGGTCTTGCCCTCGATGATGTCGAGCGCACCGTAGACGATATTCTCCGCGACCGACTTCTTGCCGGCCCGCATGATCGAATTCATGAACTTCGAGATCACGATATTCCCGAATTTCGGGTCCGGGTTGATCTCGCGTTTTTCGGCGCTGTGACGACGGGACATGCTTCCTATCTCTCTTGCTCTTGGCGATCCCGGGTCTAGCGATGCCCGCCCGGGACGACCTTCGCCTCGCTCAGGTCACTTCGGACGCTTCGCACCGTACTTGGAACGGCGCTGCCGGCGGTTCTTCACGCCCTGGGTGTCGAGCACGCCGCGCAGGATGTGGTAGCGCACGCCCGGCAGGTCCTTGACGCGGCCGCCACGGATCATCACCACCGAGTGCTCCTGCAGATTGTGGCCCTCGCCCGGAATGTAACCGATGACCTCAAAGCCGTTGGTCAGTCGCACCTTCGCGACCTTGCGCAGCGCCGAGTTCGGCTTCTTCGGCGTCGTGGTGTAGACCCGCGTGCAGACGCCGCGCTTCTGGGGCGACTGCTGCAGCGCAGGCACCTTTTTCTTCGCGTGCTGCACGACCCGCGGCTTGCGGATCAACTGGTTGATCGTCGGCATCGCGCCTCCGTCCCTTCCTGCGACGCGCATGGAGCGAACTCCGATGCGCAAATCTCTTTCAAGCGCGCAAAACGGAGGAGCGCCATCCCGCTTTCGCGCGGCAGGCGCTCACCCGTTCCACAGAGGACCACCTCGCGCGCAAACGCGAACCGGTCATGCACTTCTCATCTGACAGTCGTCAGAGGCAGCGTTTGAGCTTCATTCGTCGAGGCCATGTGCGCCCGCCGCAGCCGAAAGAGATCTGAATAACCTCAATGACTTAGCGGAAACGGACGCGCCGTACCGAGCAAGCGAAGCTCACCGCCTGCCGAAAAGTTTGCGGTATGTATCGGCGGGGGACGGCGAAGTCAAGGCGTAAAGGGCCGAAAAATCGAGGGTTTTCGATGCTTCAGGGATCCGTACGAGGGCCCCGATCGTGCTGAAATGGGTGATTTCCGAGCATAGTGTGGCGGCCCAGAATCCGCATCGTTCTGCGAGCGAGATGCAGATTCGACTCGGACACTAACGGCTATTTGCGCTCCAGGATACCGGCGATCGCCTTGACCTGGTTACGCGCGTAGGCCGGCAGCCCGGCACTGATCGAATTGCCGGTGTTGAACGAACTCTTGCCGGCCAGAACCTGCGCCGGCACCAGATTACGCAGCACCGGCACCTTGCTGTATTCCTTCTTCTTGCTCAGCAGACTCAACTCCACGCCCAAAGCCATGAACACGGTCACGACCGTCTGCTTCGGGTCGCTGGGATGGCGCTGAAAAACGGCGAGCAGCTTGCCGAACTGCATCACCTGATTGACGTAATAGATGGTCTGCTCGAGCGCGCCGACCGGCGGGGTGTCGAGCCCGGTCAAGGTCGCGAGACCCATCTCGGTCACTTCCTCCGGCGATCGCAGCGTGAGTTCGCTTTCGAATTCCAGGGTGTCGGCGATCCGCTTCGAGCTCTCGCGGATCTTGTTGGCGATCTGAATTCCGAGCGGCAGCTTGCCCTCGAACTTGTAGCTGGAGTGAATGCAGATCACGAGCGGCCGCGCTTCGCACCACCGCCGCAACGGGTGCTGGTTATTGATCGCGCGCGGGTCCTTCGGCGACACCGCTTCCGCTGCCGTGATCAGCCGATGCTTGATCGCCGGATCGATACGTTCGATGAACGGCAGGTTGACGAGGCTCGCAAGATTGAGCGCATCCGGGGCGCGGGCGACCGAGTAGCGCGCCGCCGCCACGTACATGTGCTGCTTCTCCTTGAAGCGCTTGCGCACGCCGTCGACGGTCACCTCCACCATCGGCTCGACATAGCTCGGATACGGCGACAAAAACTGCTTCTGGATCGGCCTCGTCTGCGCCCAATCCTCAAAGCGAATGAGGCCCGCATCCGGATCGATCAGTTCGTCAGCCGGCTTGTCGATGAAGATGATGGTCTTGGGCTTGAGCTGATCGACGGCCAGCCCGGTGAGCGCGGTGACATCCGCGACCTTGAATTCCTGCGCCGCGACAGGCGCGTAGCCGGTCAACGTCAGCGCCGCGAGAGCAAGCAAAGCGGCCGGCTTAATGCGTGGCATCAGTTCGCCTCTCAAAATCGCCGAAAGCCCCAGAAGAAGTTTGGCTCAACACGCTGCGGCTGCGGCGCCTGGCGCGCCTGCGGCGCCCGAGGATCGCGCCGGTACTGTCCGTCGGTTTGCGACTCGCGCGGCACCGGGCGGCCATAGCCATCGTAATACTCTCCCCCCCGGGGGCGCTGGTCTTGGTAGTATCGCGGTTGCAGCGACTCGAACCAACCGAACGGATTCGGAGCGGTCGAGTAATAGCGATCGCCATAGGCCTGTTCGCGCGACACCAACTGATACTGTGTATCAATGACGCGGCCCGTGCGATCGATTCGGAGACATTCGGTGGCGCCGCGCCGGGGTTGACCCTGCTGTTGCTCGCCGTAGGGATCACTCTCGACCGCAACCGCGGTGCAGGTCATCTGGCGCTTCGCTTCCGGTGACGGCGGCGCAAGCGCCACCTTCGGAGAGTGATTGGCCCACACCGCCTGGATGATCGGCTCGAAGATCGGAACCGCGATGCTGCCGCCGGTGGCGCCGCCGCCCAGGGTGCGCCGCTTGCCGCTGGCGTTGTCGTATCCGACCCAGACCGCGACCGTGACGTCATTGGTGAAGCCGACGAACCACACGTCGTTGGCGTCGTCGGAGGTGCCGGTCTTGCCTGCCACATACGGGGCAAGCGACGCGATCGTGCGCGCGGTGCCGCGGCTCAGCACGCCCTGCATCATGGTCTTGAGCTGGTAGAACGACGACGCGGTCGGCCGAGCCGATGGCGGCGGCCTGCTTGGCATCATGACGGTAGACGATGAGACCGTTGCGCTCGATCGAATTCGACCACATGCGGCACCGGCCGCACGCCCTCGTTGGCGATCGCCGCGTAGAAAGCCGCGAGATCGATCGGCCGGACCGGCTGGGCGCCCAGCACGAACGGGTAGTACTTCACGCACTCCTTGTAGATCTGCGCTTCCAGGGCCAGCGCACACAAGCGCTCGAGGCTCGCTTCCGGCGTCGAAGCGATGCCGCCATCCAGCAGATGGACGGTTGCGAGGTTGCGTGAATTCTCCAGCGCACGGCGCAGCGTCAGCGTACCGCCGCCACCGCCGTCGTAGTTTCGCGGCGTCCAATAATCCTGTTCGCGGGCGCGCCCGCCACCACCGATCGGCGGCAGGGTGATGTAGTCGTCGCTGATGTAGGTGTTGGGCTGCAGGCGCTGCAGCGCCGCGAGGTAGCTCAGCGGCTTGATCGCCGAACCGGGTTGCCGCTGCGCCTGGGTGGCGCGATTGAGCTGGCTCAGCGGATAGGAGAACCCTCCGGACATCGCGAGCACGCGGCCGGTCTTGTTCTCCAGCACGACCACGGAGCCCTGGACGCTCGGCCGCACCCGGATGTCCGCGCGGCCCGTCTTTGCCCTTGGTCTCGCTGACATTCACCAGCACGACATCGTGGAGCTTGAGCTTGCTCTGGATCGAGCCGTCGGCCGACAGCGGCACGATGCGGCCATCGGGAGGCCAACGCGCCAAGCCTCGCCCTTCCGCCCGGAGGGCTTCTCGACCACGACGGCCTGCGTCCAATGCACGTCGTAGAGCGGCAGGCGGGCAGCAATCAGAGCTCGCTGCCAAGTGCGGCCGCTTGTCGGCCGTCTTCTTGGGATCGGCTTCGATCGCCTGGATCGCCTTGGCGAGATTGGCTTCGGCCCTGGTGAACCGCAGGCGTCCGGAACTACGCTCGTAGCGCCAGAGGCCTTCCTGCAACGACTGTTCGACGACGCGCTGCAGTGGGACGTTGATGGTCGAGCGCACCGTGTAGGAGTTCGCCGTAATGCCTTCCATGCCGGCCAGGCTCTTGGCCTCGCGCGCGACCTGATCGACAAAATGAAAGCCGAAGCTCCGGCCGCGGCCGCTCGTAGGCGATCAGCACCGGCATCGGACTGAGCGCCTTGGCGCTCTCCTCGGGCGTGATGCGTGCCTTCTTCCTGCAGGCG
Organism: uncultured Alphaproteobacteria bacterium; assembly: GCA_963807865.1. GTDB lineage: Bacteria > Pseudomonadota > Alphaproteobacteria > Rhizobiales > Xanthobacteraceae > VAZQ01. The sequence continues at coordinate 604,375 of CAWEDK010000039.1, forward strand.
GGTCAAGACGTAGCCCAGCCGCTCGCGGGCGCGCTCCGGATGACGGTCCGGGTTGTAGAAGTTCGGCCCCTTGGTCAGGCCGGCGAGCAGCGCGCCCTCGGCCAGCGCCAGGTCTTTGGCGGACTTCCCGAAATAGCTGCGCGCCGCCATCTCGATGCCCCACGCGCTGCGGCCGAGATAGGTGGAGTTGAGATAGAGCTCCAGGATTTCCGCCTTGCTCAGCGCCTTCTCGAGCGCGCGTCGCGACGATCATTTCGCGGATCTTGCGCTCGTAGGTGAGGTCGTCGCCGACCAGGAGGTTCTTCACCACCTGCTGGGTGATGGTCGAGCCGCCCTGCGGACGGCCGGACTGGGCGAGATTGCCGATGAAGGCGCGGATCAGGCCGCGCTCGTCGATGCCCTTGTGCTGGAAGAAGCGCTTGTCTTCGGCCGCGATGAAGGCCTTCTGCACGTGCTCGGGGATTTCGGCGAGCGGAACCCAGACCCGGCGCTGATTCTCCTCGAAGACCTCGGCGAAGCGCTGACCCTTGCCATCCAGCACCACGCTGGCGCCGGGCAGCTTCAGGCCCTTCAGGCGGGTGTGATCCGGCAGATCGGCCGCCGCCTTGTTGTAGAAGTCGATCACGTCGCCGAGATCGGCGGCGCGGCTTCTCGACCTTCTCGCCCTTGCAGAATTGCCGGTAGGCGACGTGCAAGTCCGCAAAATTGATGCCCCGGAATGCCTTGATCTCGCCGGTCATCGCCTGCGGATCGTCCATCGCCGTGGCGATGAGTTCGTCGAGATTGATGTCCTCGATGTCGAACGCCTTGCGCATATGGGTGCAGCCGGCCTGCAGGAGACGGCTCACCTCCGCCTGGTCGGCGGTCCGGTCGAACTGTGTCTTCACGTTCTCGGGCGCAGTCGTCACCTGGCTCAGGGCGAGCGCCGTCGCGAAAATCTTGACGAGGATCGTTTCCATCGATGCTGCGGCGATCGGTTGCGAGGACCGGTGAACTAACCGAAGTTGCGGTGACAAATAGGGTTTTTTGCGGTGCCGACTCCCGTTCGCGGCATTTTTCCGGCCACTGCGGCGCCGCGGCAACAGCCGGCGAAGCTGACCGGCCGAGGGTCCTCCAAAGTCCTTTACCGAGCGGAAATATCCCGTTGAAATTCTGTCAAGAATGGCGTTTGCGCAGGTGGCCGGGCAAAACGAAAAAGGCCGCCCCCCGGGG
>CAWEDK010000040.1:0-30325 GCA_963807865.1 uncultured Alphaproteobacteria bacterium
TTGGCGCAACCCCTTTCGGCCGAGAATGACCCACAGAAGTCAGAGGGGTCGCCGCTTACCGGTGGTTTCTCCGCGGCCGGCGCGGGCGTGTTGTGGCTCTCTTGTGGTTGTCGTGAATGGGGACGGCCGCGTGATTGGGAAGACCTTGCGCATGTACTCCGCCAGCATTTCGCAGAAGGCTGTCGCGTAGCCCGGCAGCGGGCGCCGCTTGTCCCAGAAGATGGCCAGCGGCTCGCGCAGCGGCTTGCCGCGGTAGGTCAAGCGGACAATTCGCAGCGCGTGTCGGTCCGTTCGCAAGGCGGATGGGATAACGGCCACGCCATGTCCGCGTTCAGCCATCGCCAAAAGCGTGTGTGGCGTCCGGCTTTCGAACTTGATGCTCGGTTCGAATCCCGCGAGGCGGCAGGCGGCATCGAAGTTGCGGCGGAATACAAAGCTGCCATCGAGAAGAAGCAGAGGATATGGCGCGAGACGGGAGATCTCGATGGTTTCGCCGGGACTGGGCAAGAGCGATGGATGGCAGGCGGCAAGCAGGTCAACCGCTTCCAGCGGATAGCTTGCAAAGCGCGGGTCGCCGGGCTCAACCGCGCGCAGCAGATTTTGGCCAAGGTGAATTTCGCCGCGCTCAAGCTTGTTGACCGTGTCCGGCCATCCCAGCGCCTCGATCAACTTCACCTGCACGTTGGCATATCGGCCTGTGTATTCGTGCAGGAAGTCAGCCAGCACGCCTTCTATGATTTGGGGCGACGTCGCGACCTTCAACACACCGGTGTCTCCGCGCCGGAGCAATTGCGCCCGCTCGCCCAGCGCAGTCGCGTAGTTCAACAGAACACGGCAGTCGCTCAGCAATTGCTCGCCCTCGCCGGTCAACACGAGGCGGCTGCCGACGCGATCGAAGAGCTTCAGGCCGAGTTCCTGCTCGAAGGCGCTGATCTGGCGGGACAGGGCGGGCTGGGCGATCCGCAAGCGCGTTGCCGCCTTCGATACGGTGCCCAGTTCGGCAACCGTGACGAAGGTTCGTGCGTATCGGAGGTTCATGTCACGCCTATGCCGATTCGGCATCGCTAACTAGGCAGAATTATGTATTGGACGTCTAGGTCGACGCAACTGCCACCGTCCTGCGGCGCCCGTTGATGCGTCAAACTGTTGCAATGGAGGACGACCATGAAGCCATCTCGCTCGTTGCTGGTATGGACGCTCGGCCTCGCTCTTGTTTCGTTCAAGGCCGACGCGCAGACCTGGCCCACACGATCCATCCGGGTAATCGTGCCGTTCGCTGCAGGCACTATCACCGACATTGTTCCGCGTCTGGTCTTTGAGCAGCTCTCGGCGCAACTCGGGCAGAGCATCACGGTCGAGAATCGTCCCGGCGCTGGGGGAACGACGGCTGCCGCCGTCGTCGCGAAGGCGGACCCCGACGGTTACACTATTCTGGTCAACTCGTCGGCGCATACGATCGCGCCGGCGCTCTATCCGAACCTGAGCTACGATCCTGCGACCGACTTTTCGGCCGTCGCTCCGCTGGGAATTGTGCCGAGCGTGCTGGTCGTGTCGCGGGCGAGCGGATTCAAGACGGTCGGCGACTTTGTCGCGACAGCGAAGGCAAAGCCGGGCGCTATGAATTTCGGCTCGGCAGGTGTCGGCACTGCTACCCATCTCAGCGCGATGCGCTTTCAGTCGAGCACCGGCGTGCAGGCGGTGCATATTCCATTCAAGGGCGGACCCGAAGCGATGAAGGAGATCATTGCCGGCCGGCTCGACTTCTTCTTCGCTCCAGTCGGAAATGCATTGCCGCTCGTGAAAGACGGCGCACTCACGGCGCTTGTTGTGAACAGCGCGAAGCGGTCTGCTGCACTCCCCGAGGTGCCCACAACCGGCGAGGCGGGGTTCATTGGTGCCGAGTATCCGTTTTGGATCGGCATGTTCCTGCCGGCAAAAACACCGCGTGCCATCGTCGATAAGCTGCACAGCGAGGTCGCCAAGGCTCTGGCAACGCCTGGCTGTGAGGTCCAAACTGGAAGCGCTCGGTGTTGACCCAATGACCATGTCGTCAGGCGAGATGGACACATTCGTCCGGAAGCAGATCGCCGCCGACGCGGCGCTGGCCAAGGCGGCTGAGCATCAAACCGCAATGACCAAGTTTCCAGCGATGCCGCCTGACAATGGCCGGCTCGTTTCCTTGGCGGGACCATGGAAGGCGATGAGTGCGCGCATGCAACACATTCGCTTTGAAGACGGAGACACCTACGAGCGGGGGATGAGTCCTTGGAGCCGGCTCGCGGGAGAAACATTCCTCAAGTGGCTTGCGCCCCGTCCCGGGTTGCGGTGGCTCGACGTCGGATGTGGAACGGGCGCTTTCGCCGAATTGATTTCCGAGCGCTGCGTGCCGATCGAAGTCCAGGGCATCGATCCGAGCGAAGGGCAACTTGCAATTGCCCGAGCCAGACCGGGCGCGCGTGGCGCCACGTTCCTTCAAGGTGACGCCATGGCGTTGCCGTTCGAGCAGCAACGGTTCGATGCGGCCGTCATGGCACTCGTTATCTTCTTCGTGCCCGACCCCGCGAAGGGTGTAGCCGAAATGGCGCGCGTGGTTCGGCCAGGTGGATTAGTTGCGGCGTATGCGTGGGATGTGCTCGGCGGCGGCTTCCCCTTCGATCCGATCTGGCAGGAAATCCGAGCAGCGGGCATACCTCCGCTGCTTCCTCCCAATCCAGGTGCCGGCGGACTGGAGGCGCTCCGCGGTTTGTGGACGGCCGCGGGACTGCAGGAAGTCGAAGCGCGCGAGATCGTGGTGGAGCGGACGTTCCCCACATTCGAGGACTACTGGGCGACGAGCACGATTACGGGAGGTGTGCGTCCGCCGATGGAGGCAATGTCGGTCGAGCGAACGCGACAAACTCAAAGAGCGCGTGCGCGCGCGCCTGCCAACCGACGCCATGGGTCGCGTCACATGGACGGCCCGTGCCAACGCCGTAAAGGGACGCGTGGCGACCTAGGCGACTGACGCGGAGGCAAGTGGCTGCAGCAATTGAAAAAGGCTGCTGCACGCTCCGGACGCGAACGACCGCTCGTGGCCCATCGCGACCGATACCAGCGTGCTGAATCCAAGTCGGCTTTCGGAGTATTGCTGACATAGAGCGTAGTCCGACTCGCAGCGCCGTGGTCACTTGGCGCGCGCTAGCAGCCAACTAGCATGATCCTGTCGCGTGGTCTTGCCGCAGCCTGAAGGCCCGAGCAGCGCGAAGAACTCGCGCTCGAAGATGTAACACGTCGGCCATGGTTATGAGGCGACGCGATACTTCGTGTCGAAATCGGCGAGCTGGTCCACTAATTTCCGATCCTTCAACGCGGATCGCCGAGCGAAGTGGTGCGAGACCGCACTGGCAAGACGTTTGAGCTTCCGCAATCCACGCAACCGCAGGCTCACGGCTGGTCTCGCTCGAATCACCTGTTGCATTGCGGCTTCCTCGCTCCACGCGACCATGGCCACGCCAGTTGACGCCCATAAGACAGTCCCCGGCAGCGACGACCGCGCGCCCGGGCTCGGTGACCCAACAGAAGGAGCGGGGTCGTGTCGGTGAGCCTCAATCGTCACGCCCCGCCCACTCGGCCTGCCGCGTCTGGGTAGGACGGCGAGGTCAAGCACCTCGACAAGCATTCCAAGGTGCGCAGCGTTCCAAAACAAAGACCCCGCCGAAGCGGGGCCAGTCAAACAGATCGAAACAGCGGCCCCCCGGGGACGGGGACACGAAGACCGCCGCAGCTACAACCCTCTCAACGACCTGACGTTCCCTGGACTCAATAATAGAGCCCTGCCAGTGGGGGGAGGACTGGCAGGGCTCTTACATCGTCAACAAGGAAGCGGCCCCTTGCTTGGGGTGGGGGCACAGAGCTTGGAGCCGCTTGGTTTCCAACCTGCAGAATGGCGCAACGTTCCCGGCGGAACCGCGATTTCTTTGTCCGCCCGTTCGGGGCGTCCGCTCACGCGCCATAACCGAGCCGACGAGAACAAATTCCACGGGCTTGGGTGGCGGAAGCCGGCGGGCTGACTGGTGCCCCTTCCAAATTCGCCAATTTGAGCCGATACAATACGCAGGATCGGGAACCGGCGACGCGCGCCGGCGCTCTCATGAAAAATGGAAATTTGCCATGAACTTTATTGAAGCGATCAGCTCTGGCTTCCGCAACTATTTCAATTTCTCAGGTCGCGCGATCCGTTCGGAATATTGGTACTGGACACTCTTCGCGGCCATCGTGAGCGCTGTGATCAATGGCCTCGATCAGACTTTGAACCCTGGCGATCAGCTGGGCTTGTTTAGCGCCTTCAACGGGCTGGTGTCGCTTGCTTTGTTCATACCCGGCCTGAGCGTCTCGGTTCGACGTTTGCACGACATCGACCGGACCGGCTGGTGGCTATTGTTGGGCTTCACAATCATCGGCATCTTTGTGGTGATCTACTGGGCATGCTTGCGGGGCACACTCGGGCCGAACCGTTTCGGGCCAGACCCCATGCCAGCTACGGTCCGCTAGACCTGAGCGCTGGCGCCTGGGGCTCGTGGCTGGCAAAGCGGCGTACGCGCGTTTGCCTTGTTTATGCTTCTCATTGAGCTGCGCGCATGTCCTCGGCAGAATTGAGCCCCACGACGCCGAGCCGCGCATTTGCCGTTGCACTTGGCCTGATCGCTCTGATCACGCCGCTTGCCGTCCATCTATTCTTCCCGGTCATTCCGGCGGTGAAGGTCGCGCTCGGACTATCCGACGCGCATGCCCAGTTCACGTTCAGCATCGCGCTGTTTGGCATGGCCTTCGCCACCCTTTTCTACGGCGCTTTGTCGGATCGCTACGGCCGTCGTCCCATGCTGCTGTCGGGACTATCCTTGTTCCTGATGGGCAGCGTGATCTCGGCCATGGCGGAGACGGCCAACGCACTCCTGCTGGGACGGCTGGTTCAGGCGATCGGTGCCGGTTGCGCGCTGACATTGGTTCGCGCGATTGCGCGGGATGCTTATCGGGCCGAACAACTCGTCAAGGCGATCGCCTATCTGACCATGTTCGGGACTTTGGGCCCGATGGTCTCGCCATTCATTGGCGGACTGCTGACCGACATTTTCGGTTGGCGCAGTGTGTTCGGTTTCGCGCTCGCGGCTGGAGCGGCAATTACGCTCACCGCCTATTTCGTGACGGTCGAGACTCACCCGCCCGCTAAGCGCGACAAGAGCAATGAGGGGATGATCCGGGGCTTCGCAGCGCTGTTCAGCCGTCTGCGATTTAACACCTTCGTGCTCAATAGCGGCTTCAACACCGGCGCATTCATGGTCATGGCAAGCGCTTCGGCATCCTTGATGACCGAACTGCTTCATCGACCCGCGACCGAGTTCGGGCTCTATTTTCTGCTGTTCCCGGTCGGCTTCTTCGTTGGAAATTTCATCTCGACGCGAATTGGCAACCGAGCTTCGATTGAAGCTATGGTGCTGTTCGGATCGATACTGGCGCTGGCGACTGTAGCAGCCCAGGCTCTCGTACTGTCCAACGGAGCGGCCTCACCATCCGCGCTCTTTATTCCCGGCTTTTTCATCACCATGGCGCAGGGCATTTCGATGCCATACGCCCAGGTGGGTGCAATGGCTGAAGTTCCGCGTTTCGCCGGCACCGCGGCTGGCATCGGAGTGTTCATGCAGAACTTCTGTGCTGCGGTATTTTCTCAACTCTACGGCGTGTTTGCCGACGGCACGCCGCGGCCGATGATCATGATCGCTGTCCTGTGCGGGCTCCTGACCTTGATCGCAGGCGCCATCCCATTTCTACAAAAGCGGCTCGGAAGGGCGCAGGACGCTGGATAGCGCTGAGAACTTTGCGATGCGGGTATCGGCGGCGCGCAGCGACACATGGGCGCCGGTCCAAGTTTCAGACCTTTTGCGCCGTGCCGCACAGGACGAAGCCATCGGCAGTGCGGCGGAGAATGCCCGCGCAGCATCGCTTGCAGTTCGTGTTCAGGCGGTTTGCTGGGCAAGCAAAGCCGCCCTATGCGCGTTGCGGTGATAGCCACCGCGTCAGACCAAACAACGTTAATTCAATTGCAGTACGGGCCCGTCGTCCCGCCTCGGCCATCGCGCAGGAAGAAATCGTGCCCGCAGGTTCGAGGCTGGCCGGTACGACGGCCGTCGTACGAAGTCGGATCGTACTGCCCCCGGGCCGCAGGGGCTGATCGCTGCCTTTCCTGTTGGTAGACGCCGGAACGCCAATTCTGGTTCCCTTCGCGGCTGACGGCTTCCGATGTCAGAAATGTAGCTACCGCGGACGCGGCGACCATCACTGCGAGACCTCGCTTCAACATGTCGGTTCCTCCGCAATTTGATATAATAGGCGCCGCCGACTTTGGTCGGCATTGTCACATTGACCAAAGTACCAGACGCGGGCCGCAACTTCGAGTGCCTTGTCGTAGGCAAGAGCCGTTGGGCACGGCAATCAGTCTTGGAGTATTCTGACAGAGAGCAACGCGTGGTCTTGCCGGAACCCGACGGCCCGAGCAGCGCGAAGAATTTCGCCCGAAGAAATTGAGCAAACATCTGAGCTTTCGGCACACACGGGGATCGCGACATGCGTATCGTACTGGCCATGACCATCGGTCTATTCACGCTCTCGGCCGTTCAGGCCGCCGAGTTGAAGGTGCTCAGCGGCAACGGCGCGCGTGCGGCGGTGCGCGAGCTTTGCGCGCAATTCCAGCGCACGACCGGGCACAAGATCAACGTTCAATTCGAGGTCAACTCTGCGCTGGCGCGCAAGATTGAGGCCGGCGAAAGTTTTGACGTGGCCGTGCTCAATCCGCAGCCGCTCGATGCGCTTATCAAGCAGGGCAAGATCGTCGCGGATTCGCGCGCGGTGGTTGGACGGATCGGGCTCGGGGTTGCGGTGCGGGCGGGCGCGCCCCGGCCCGCGATCGCCACAGTGAGCCAGTTCAAATCGGCGCTGCTTGACGCCAAGGCTGTCGCCTATCCCGGCGAAGGCGCGAGCGGCATCTACTTCGCGAGCCTGGTCGAGCGGCTTGGCATCGGCGAACAGATGAAGCCGAAGATGCGGCCGATGGCAGCGGAGGACACCGTCGAGGTAGTGGCGCGCGGCGAAGCCGACCTCGTGGTGGTTGTCGCCTCGCGGATTGTCGGGGTGCCGGGCGTCGAATTTGTCGGACTCCTCCCCGCCGAGGTGCAGACCATTATTGGCTTTACCACCGGTGTCGGCAGCGCCAGTAAAGAGCCGGAGGCAGCACTCGCGTTGGTTCGATTTCTGACCGCGCCTGACGCCGCGCCGGTGCTGCGCGCCGCCGGCATCGAGCCATTCATCGAATAGCCGTCGCACGTCGTCTCGGGTCAGAAGGCATTGCAAATCAGCCCGCCCTCCGTCGGTGGACAGCCCTTCTGCGTTGCAACGAAGTGACAGCGCGCCAAAATCGCCCAAAAACGCCACGAATTGGACCGCCGCCGGTTGATCCGAAGCACCGCTTGGGTTCAGTCTGTGACCACATCGGGACGCGAGAATCGCGCGCACGCGACGCTTTGCGTTCGCGCGACAGGTCCGCCGGCAATTGGGGAAACGCGGCATGAGCGGGCACCGTTACGACCACGTCCTTGCAAGCGCAGCCGTTGCGCTCCTGCTGGCCGCGCCGCTTTCCGCACTTGCGCAGGAGACGGCCCCAGCCAAATCGTCCGGCGAGGTGATCACCTCAACCGTGACCGCGGCGGCCGGCGTAACGACGGCGGCGCCGAGCCTTCGGACCAGCGTAAACGACGCGGTCCCGGCGCCTGCCCCGACATCCAATCCTTTGGCTTCGCTCGATCCCGCCGATCGCCCGATCGCGGATCGGATTCGCGATCTCCTGGCCGCGAAGCCAAACCGCCTGTTCACCAACGAGAAGGAGCATGCCGCGGTCGAAGCCTTTTATCAGCAGCGCAATCTGGCGCCGCTCTGGCTCGACAAGGGCATGGAGAATGGACGCGCCAAGGCGGCGATCGCCCGCATCAGGAACGCCGACGCCGACGGCCTCGATCAAGCCGACTACAAGCTGCCGGCCTTTGCCTCTGTTGCGCCCGCGGCGCTGGCCGAGGCCGAGCTGACGCTCACGTTGAGCGTGCTGACCTATGCGCGGCATGTGCAGGCCGGGCGGGCTCCCCATCGCATGGTGCGGGAGGACAATATCGGGCTGCCGCAACGCGCGCCCGATCCGGCCGTGGTGCTGGCGGCGATGGCCGAAGCGGCCGACGCCGGCAAGGCGCTCGATCAGTTCAGCCCGCCGCACGAGCCCTATCACAAGCTCAAGGCGGCGCTGGCGCAATTGCGCGGCACGACCGGCGGCGCGCGCGACGAAATCACGGCGGGCCCGGTGCTCAAGTTCAACAGCAAGCGCCCGATGGAAGACGCCCGCGTGCCGCTGTTGCGCGAGCGGCTCGGCGTCGCCGGCGAGGCAACCGACCTGCGCTACGACGAACCGCTTGCCGCAGCCGTGAAGGAATTTCAGCGCGACAACGATCTGCCGGCGACCGGCAATCTCGACGCTCGGACGGTCAAGAAGCTCAATCCGACGAAAGACGGCCGCATCGAAATCGTGATCGCCAACATGGAGCGCTGGCGCTGGTATCGGCGCGAGATCCACCCGTCGCGTGTGGAGGTCAACGCGCCCGACTTCACGCTCAAGGTGATCCACGACGGCAAGCAGGTATGGGCCACGCGCATCGTCATCGGCAAGCCGAGCATGCCGACCCCCATCCTCGCGCAACAGATGGATTCCATCACCGTCAACCCGACCTGGAAAGTGCCGGCGTCGATCGTGCAGGAACGAATACCTGCCGGCGGAGGCCAGGGACCCGGGCTCGCTGGCGCGCATGGGAATTCGCACCAAGCGCGTCGACGGCGAGGTCGTGATGACGATGGCGCCGGGCGGCCAGAATCCGCTCGGGCGCATGCGCTTCAATTTCTTCAACCGGTTCACGGTGTTTCAACACGACACCCCGGACCAGTACCTGTTCTCCCACATTGTTCGCGCCGAGAGTCACGGCTGCATGCGCGTGCAGGACCCTGCGAAATATGCCGAGGTTCTGGCCAGCATCGCTCGGCCCCAGGAACAGTGGACGGCGGAGAAGATCAAGGGCCTGTACGCCACCGGCGTCGAACACGAGATTTCGCTGGGGTCGGGGCCGATCTGGATCTACCTGACCTATCAGACCGCCTTCGTGGACGACGCCGGCAAGCTGCAGACGCGCCGCGACCTCTACAACCTCGACCCTCGCACGCTCAATGCGATCAAGAACGCGCGCGCGACCGCCAATCCGGCGCCCGAGCGCAAGTCCGAGCCGGTCGCGGCGGCTCCCGTTCCGGCCGCGCCTGCGCAGCGCCGCAGCGTCGCCCAGCGCGTGCAGCAGACGCCCCCCACCGCGTACCCGTCGATGTTCGCCACCAGCGCGCCGCGCGTCGTGCGGCCGCAGCCGGTGCGCAGCGCCCCGGGCCGCTGACGGCGCCCCGCCCACGACGCTCCGATTGACGGCTTTCACTGTGGCTGGATGCCGGCCTTCTCGATCGCGACCTTCCACTTGTCATGGTCGGCCTTCATCAAGGCGCCAAGCTTGTCGGGACCCTCGGCCAGGATTTCGATTCCCAACTCCGTAAGTCGGGCCTTGACGCTCGGTTTGGCCAGCGCGGCGAGCGCGGCCTTGTTCAGCTTGTCGACAATGTCAGGGGGAGTTCCGGCCGGCGCAAAGAGGGCAAACCAGAGCGAGGCTTCATAGCCGGGCACGCCGGCTTCCATCATGGTCGGAAGCTCCGGCAGCACGCCGAGCCGCGTCGGGCTTGTGGTGGCGAGGGCCCGCAGCTTGCCGTCCTTCACGTGCGGCAGGCCGGTGAGAACGTAATCGACGAACAACGGGACCTGGCCGCTGATGGCGTCGACCGCCGCCATGGTGTTGCCGCGGTACGGGATGTGGCGGAGATCAATGCCAACCTGGGATTTCAGCAGTTCGACCGCCAGATGGTTCATGCTTCCGACGCCCGCGGACGCGTAAGCGATCTCGCCCGGCTTTTGCTTCGCCAAAGCGATCAGTTCGGCGACGGACTTTACGGGGAAATTCGGGTTCACGGTGACGATCATCGGCGAGGCGCCCATCAGCGTAATCGGCACGAAGTCGGTCATCGGGCTGTAGCTGAGCTTGCTGAAGAGCGAGGGCGCAAGCGGCAACGAGCTTGATCCCGACAGCAGCGTGTAGCCATCGGCCGGCGACTTCGCCGCGTACTCGGCACCGACGTTGCCACCCGCGCCAGTGCGGTTCTCGATGATGAAGGACTGGCCGAGCGACGCCGACATCTCGTGAGCAACCAGGCGCGTAAGCACGTCGGAGGAGCCGCCCGGCGTGAAAAGCACGACGATACGAACCGAACGCGACGGATAAGGCTGGGCGGACAGCGTCGACGCGAATGCCGTCAGGGCAAAAGCGACCGCTACGGTCAACGCAATCTTCAGCCAACGCTTGATCATCGCACTACGTCCCCACACATCCGACCCTTACACCGCCCGCGCCGCTGCGCGGACCGGCTTGGCCCATTCGCGCCAGGTCTGCTCGATCTCGCTGGCGGTCGCGACCAGACCAAAGTGCGTCCGCACATTCTCAACCGTACCGTCGTGCGCGCCTCGGTTGCGGGCCGCGCAGCAATCGCCGACCAGCGTGACCTCGAAGTCGCGCATGAACGCGCTCCGCAACGTCGAACTCGACGCAGACATTGGTGGCCACCCCGGTCAGCACGAGGCTTTGCAGCGCATTGGTGCGCAGCACCAGTTCCAGGTCGGTCTGGTGAAATGCGTCATACCGGTGCTTGGTGATGATCGTCTCGCCGGGCTTCGGTGCGACCTTGTAGAATTCCACGCCCCAGGTCCCCTGCCGGCACAGCGGCATCTCCCAGCCGAGCCGCCGCCGCCGGGCATTCTGCGCTTCCGAGAGATAGACAGGATCGTAATGGCTCCGCACGAAGATGACGGGGACGTCCGCGGACCTCGCCGCTTCGATGAGTTCGACCGCCCGATCCACTGCGGGCTCCACCAAGGACAGGTCGGCGCCGGTACGATCGAAATAGCCGCCCTTGGCGCAAAAATCGTTCTGTATGTCGATCACAAGGACGGCCGCTGAAGCGGGGTTTACCCTCATCCGCAAAGCTGCGCGAAGATTTTCGTCCATTGTGTGCTGGCTCCCGCTTCACGTTCTCTCACATCGTACCGAAGCATCCGAGCAGTTGCCAGAAGCTTTCCCTCAGAGGCGCGAGGTCCCTTTGTGATGCTGTGGACGGCTCCTCCACCCGGCGCGCGAGCGCCGAAGATGTGGGCGCTGCTAAAGCTCCCACGATTCGGAGGAGCTACCTATGCAGACGATTACGACGATCGGTCTCGACATCGCCAAGTCGGTCTTTCAAGTGCACGGCGTTGATGCGGCGGGCCAAGTGGTCATCCGCCGTCAGTTGAAGCGTCGCTACGTCCTGTCGTTCTTCGAGAAGCTGCCGCCATGCCTCATTGGCATCGAGGCTTGCGCGTCGTCACACCATTGGTCGCGCGAGCTCCAGGCGCTTGGCCATACGGTGCGCCTGATGCCGCCGGCCTACGTGAAGCCTTACGTCAAACGGCAGAAGAATGACGCTGCTGACGCCGAAGCCATCTGTGAGGCGGTCACCAGAGCCAATATGCGGTTTGTTCCAACCAAGACGCCTGAGCAGCAAAGCTGGGCTGATGCTCCATCGAACGCGTCATCTGTTGATCCGCCAGCAGACCTCGGTGATCAATGCCATCCGTGCTCACCTTGCGGAGTTTGGGATCGTTGCGCCGGTCGGACGCAAGGGCGTCGAGGACCTGCTGGGTGTCATTGCCGATGCGAGCGATAAACGGGTGTCTGAGGTTGTGCGGGGATGCCTTGCCGCGCTGGGTAGCCAACTACTCGGTCTCAAGAAGCAAATCCTAGACTTTGATCGAATGATCCTGGCTTGGCACCGCTCCAATCAAACGAGCAAGCGTCTGAACTGCATTCCTGGCGTCGGTCCGTTGCTGGCCACCGCCCTGGTGGCGAGTGTTGGGGATCCCAAAACCTTCCGGTCGGGCCGCAACTTCTCGGCCTGGATCGGCCTGGTGCCCAAGCAGCACTCAAGCGGGGGGCGAGGATAGGCTCGGCAGCATCAGCAAACAGGGTGACCGCTACCTGCGCGGCCTGTTCGTGGCCGGCGCCCTCGCTGTCATCCGCTATGCCAAGATCCACGGCACCAAGCATCGGCCTTGGGTCGCGGCGTTGTTGGCAAGACGACCGACCAAAGTCGCCGCCATCGCGCTGGCCAACAAGCTCGCCCGCATGGCCTGGGCAATGATGTCTACGGGCGAGCGCTACAATTATCCGGCCGGGCTAAGGGTCTGAACGAGATCGCGCCGAATACTCGGCGTGATGTGAAGGTTGGGAGGGCGAACAGCACGTAATGCAGAGCCGGTCGTTCCGGCGATCAGGACAACCCACATGGGCCACGGCATTGTCGAATGCGTGCTTTTGACCGGGACCTGATCCGCGGAGGGCATTATGGCCAGCGGTCATGTGAACCGCACTAAAGGCCGAACACATCTATGGACGGCCCCACGCCGTGAGGGGTATCTCCAAGATCTCTAGCCCGTCGATCGGTTGCCTGCAGTCATCTATCCGGTCTTGTTCGACCCTGATGGGATCCGCGGAACTGCATCCAAACATTTGACGCTCTCAAGTGAGCGACGTATCCGTCGGATTCAGCTGTTCCTCGGTTCGACAACCGATTTGCCATCAATCTTTGATCACCCTCGCAGACTTACTCGGTAACGCGTAAGCACCATATCACGCAACTGATGCAAAAGCACGAGCAGGATTGTATCGCTCTTCACGGATCATGAGCGCCCATGCAATCCGCGCAAGCTTATTGGCATAAGCTACGGTTGCAATGTTCATCGGCCGCCGTTCGAGAAGACGTGCGATCCACGGTGTCGCGTGCGTACTGGATCGCTTTTGCCAGCCCACAATAGCCCGCGCACCATGCACTAGAAGGCGCCGGATATAACCGTCGCCGCGTTTGCTAATGCCCCCGAGCCGTTCCTTTCCCCCACTCGATCGCTGTTGCGGAACGAGGCCAAGCCAGGCAGCAAATTGACGGCCCGATTTGAACTGTCGCGGATCTCCAACCGTGATAATGATGGCGCTTGCCGTAACTGGGCCGATACCGGGGATACTCTCGAGCCGGCGGCTAGCTGGATTGGCGCGATGCCACGCTAGCAGCTTGATCTCAACCTCACGCACGCGTACCGCAATCTCCCGGAGCTGTTCAGCAAGAATACCGAGCATCTCGGCAGCGAGGGTGGGCAGTCGGTTGTCACCTTCGGCTCCTAGAAGAGCGAGCAATCTCTCTACGTTGCGTATGCCCTGGCCGACGACGATGCCAAACTCAGCAAAGTGTGCCCGGATCGAACTGATCAGGCTACTGCGTTGTCGAACGAGCAAATCCCGCGTCCGGTGCAGCATCAGTGCGGCCTGTTGTTTCTCGGACTTGACTGGCACAAATCGCATCGTCGGTCTCTGTACAGCCTCGCAGATTGCCTCCGCGTCAGCTGCATCGTTCTTCTGGCTCTTCACATACGGCTTCACAAATTGAGCCGGCATCATCCGAACTTCATGTCCACACTTGGCGATCTCACGCGCCCAGTGATGCGAAGTATGACATGCTTCCATTCCGACGAGTGCGGGCGTAAGCTTTGAAAAGAAGGGCAATACATCCGATCGCCGCAATTTCCGACGAAGGATCGCACGACCGTTCTCGTCAATTCCGTGAACCTGAAAAACATTCTTTGCTAGATCGAGACCTATCACCGTGATCGTCATGTCCACCTCCTGTTGTCCGAATCGCACACCCGATCTTGTGATCAGGCGGCCAACTCGGGGAAGTGGGGCCGTCCATCCCAACATGGCTGCACCGACCAAGCCTGCGACGTGAAGAAAGCTCTTGCCAACCCGGAGCCGTCCACACATGGCCCATCGTTGCGTGCAGTAGCGCCTCGATCCAACGTCAGGTTCTGACACGGACTAGACGTGGAGCAGTGGCGACTCGACCGCCTCGATGTCGTGCGCGAGCAGCGCAACTAACATCGCCCCGTCGTGCCGATGAAGTAATTGCGCCGGCGACGCGGTTCCGTTTCAATCCGGTGCAAATCACCGGAGCCGACGACATGGAGAGCCGCCCGCCGCTGCCCCCGTTCACGCGCGAGACCGCGCGGCAGAAGGCGCGTGGCGCCGAGGACGCCTGGAACACCCGCGATCCGGCGCGCGTGTCGCTCGCCTACACGCCCGACAGCGCCTGGCGCAACCGCGCGGAGTTCCTCTCCGGCCGGGACGCGATCGTCGCGTTCCTGCAGCGCAAGTGGGCGCGCGAGCTCGACTACCGGCTGATCAAGGAAGTCTGGGCGTTCACCGACAACCGCATCGCGGTGCGCTTCGCGTACGAATGGCACGACGACTTCGGGCAGCTGGTTTCGCTCCTACGGCAACGAGAACTGGGAGTTCGCGCCGAACGGCCTGATGCAGCGGCGGATCGCCAGCATCAACGACCTGCCGATCCGCGAAGCCGAGCGCAAATACCATTGGCCGCTCGGGCGGCGGCCGGACGATCACCCGTCGTTGAGCGAACTCGGACTGTGAGTGCACCGCTCGGGCGAGCTTCAACCGGCTAGCGCGGGACTCGTTTCAATGGGATCATGCTCTCTCCGTCGTCCCCGCGCAAGCGGGGACCAAGTGCAACGAGCACCGAATGCTTTGCCCTGGATCCCAGCTTGCGCGGGAACGAACGGAGATAGGCCCAACTCGAACGGAATAGGCGCTCATCACCCGGACATCACACGTTGATCCATTGCCCTACTGTGCGATGGAACTTCGGCGGCGAAGAACCGTTGTCGGCGCGCCGGTGGGACAGATCGAAGGACGTGTGCCATGCCCCTCTTGTTCTGGCTGCCGTACATCATCTTCAGTGGAATGTTCGCGACCACAACGAAACCAGACGCCATAACCGCGCCGACGCAAGATACCGGCACGTGAGTGATCGAGCGTGACGGTGACGAGCGGATTCTGACGGACAGCCGCCGTGCGTTACGCCTCGCCACTTGGCTGCGTCAGCGTCCGCCGCACCGCATCGCGCCAGCCGGCCCATTTGCGCTCGCGCGTCGCCTGATCCATCGCCGGCTCGAAGCGCCGCTCGCGCCGCCACTGCGTCGCGAACTCCGCCGGCTCGGGACACACCCCCGCCGCGTAGCCTGCCAGATAGGCGGCGCCGAGCGCAGTCGTCTCCATGACGACGGGACGGTCGACCGGCGCGGCCAGGATGTCGGCGAGGAATTGCATCGCCACGTCGCTCGCCGCCATTCCGCCGTCGACCCGCAACACCGTATCGGCCGCATCCGGCCAGTCCGCGCGCATGGCGTCGAGCAGATCGCGGGTCTGATAGCCGACCGCCTCCAGCGCGGCGCGCGCCAGTTCGGCGACGCCCGCCTTGCGGGTGAGCCCGAAGATCGCGCCGCGCGCCTGCGCGTCCCACCACGGCGCGCCGAGACCGACAAATCCCGGCACCAGATAGACCTGCTCGGCCGGATCGGCCTGCGCCGCGAGCGCGTTCACGTCCGGCGCCTTGCTGATGACCTTAAGCGCGTCGCGCAGCCATTGCACCGCCGCGCCGGCGATGAAGATCGCGCCTTCGAGCGCGTAGGTGCGCCGGCCTGCCAACTGATAGGCGACGGTGGTGAGAAGTCGGTTGTGCGACGCCACCGGCGCCGCGCCGGTGTTGAGCAGCGCGAAGCATCCGGTGCCGTAGGTCGCCTTCATCATGCCGGGCTCGAAACATCCCTGCCCGACGGTCGCGGCCTGCTGATCGCCGGCGATGCCCATAATCCGGATCGAGCCGCCGAACAGGTCCGGTGGCGCCGAACTCGCCGGCGCAATCGCGCACCTGCGGCAGCAGCGCCATCGGCACGCCGAACAGCTCGCACAGGTCCTCGTCCCACGCGCCACGCCGGATGTCGTAGAGCAGCGTGCGCGACGCATTGGTGGCGTCAGTGGCGTGCACCTTGCCGCCGGTCAGCCGCCACAGCAGGAACGCAGTCGATGGTGCCGAACGCCAGCCGTCCGGCTTGCGCGGCGTCGGCGCGCGCCCGCGACGTGCTGGAGAATCCAGGCGAGCTTGGTGGCGGAGAAATACGGATCGAGCAGCAGTCCGGTCTTCTCGGCGATCGCCGGCTCGTGCCCGAGATGGCGAAGCTCGGCGCACGCCGCGGCGGTGCGGCGATCCTGCCAGACGATGGCGTTGTGGATCGGCCGGCCGGTGGCGCGATCCCAGACCACCGTTGTCTCGCGCTGATTGGTGATGCCGAGCGCCGCGACGTCGGGCGCGCCGGCGCCGGCCTTGGCCAGCGCGTCGCGCACGGTCGCCAGGGTCGTCGACCAGATCTCCTCCGGGTCGTGCTCGACCTCGCCGGGCGCCGGATAGAGCTGCGCGAACTCCCGTTGCGCGACCGCAACCGGCGCGAGCGCAGCATCGAACAGGATGGCGCGCGTCGAAGTGGTGCCCTGGTCGATGGCGAGGAGATAGTCCGGCAAGGCTGCCCCCGCGGCGCGGTCGCGCAAGCGCGTTTCGGCGGCGCCTCGATGCCGCAGCCGATCATGCCTGCGGCGATCGGTTCGAGCGAATATCACAGGCTATGCGGCTGGGTCGACCGTTGCAGGCTTGCGGCTCTCGACGTCCGCGCGGCGGTTGCCGGCCGGCTGGCTCGCGGGCTCCCACGGCTTCGGCTCGTGATAGCCGTTGCGCTTGACCGTCTCATGGGGCTTCGTCAGCACCGACAGGATGCGCGCCTGCAACGCGCCGCTCGATGCCGGCTTGAGCAGGAATTCGTGCACGCCGAGCCGCACCGCCTCCAGCACGCGCGAACGCTCGCCGTGACCGGTCAGCATGACGATCGGCACGTTCGGCCGCGGAGACGATCCGGACGACCGCACCCGGCGGACGAACTCCGCACCGTCGATTCCCGGCATCTCCCAGTCGACCAGCACGATGTCGGGCGTCACCGCTCGGATCATCTCCAGGCCGACCGCGCCGTCGCCGGCTTCGAAGATCTTGGTGCAGCCGATGTCGATCAGCAGCGTGTGGATGACCTTGCGCGCGCGATGCTCGTCGTCGACGATCAGAACCTTGACGTCCCTGAGAAGGTCCTCGACACGTGCTTCCGGCGTGTTCATGGCGATGCCACCGTTTACGCGTGATGCTCGAGCGCGCGTCGTTCTGCGACGGCCGCGGTTAAATCACATTCGCCTTAGTTCGGCGTGAAACGGATCGATACAATTTGAACGGATGGCGTCAGCGCATCCGAATATCCCGCCATGAATTCGGCAAGCCGGCGCCGCTCGCCGGCGCTGAAGTGCAGGCCGAGCTTGCTCCGCCGCCACAGCACGTCGTCCGCGGTGACCGCCCATTCCTGCTGCATGAGGTAACGCACTTCCGCCCCGCTCAGATCGGCGCCGAAGGTCGGGCCGAGGTCGTCGGGCCGCCGGGCATCGTCGAGAACGCGGTCGACGCGCGTGCCGTAGGCCAGCGCCAGCCGCCGCGCCTGCCCGGATTCGAGGAAAGGCCAGGTCGCGCGGGTCATGGCGACCAGCGCCTCGAAGCCGTCCCAGGCGAAGTTGCCGCCCGGCAGATGCGAACCGCCGGTCCATGACGGCCCGGCCTTGAAGATCGGCGCGAGACGCTCGAGCGCATGCTCGGCGAGCCGCCGGTAGGTGGTGATCTTGCCGCCATAGACGGTGAGCAGCGGCGCCAGGCCAGCGCGCTCGTCGAGCGCCAGCACGTAGTCGCGCGAGGTATCCTGCGGCTTGCGCGAACCGTCGTCATAGAGCGAGCGCACGCCCGCGAATGTCCAGACGACATCGGCCGGCGTGATCTGCGACCGCAGATAGCCGTTCACCGCGGCGCACAGATAGTCGACCTCGCGGGCGCTCGGCATCACACCCTGCGGGTCACCCACGAACGCCTCGTCGGTGGTGCCGATCAGCGTGAAGTCCTGCGCGAACGGCAGCGCAAACACAACACGACGGTCTTCGTTCTGGAAGATGTAGCCGCGATCGTGATCGAACAGGCGGCGCACCACGATGTGGCTGCCCTTGACCAGCCGCAGGTGCGCGGCCGAACGATCCCGCAACACCTCCGTGGCGAACTGCCCGAGCCACGGCCCGGTCGCGTTCACCAGCGCCCGCGCACTGACGGTGTCCTGCTCTCCGCCCTCGTCGAGCACGATGCGCCAATCCGTGCCGCGCTCGGCCACGCGGCACCGGGTGTAGGTGCGGACGGTGGCGCCGCGCTCGGCCGCGTCCACGGCATTGAGCACCACCAGACGGGAATCGTCGGCCTGGCAATCGGAATACTCGAACCCGGCGACATCGCGCCGCCGGAGCGGCGCGCCGAGCGGGTCGCGGCCGAGATTGAGCGTGCGGGTTGCGCGCAGGAGTTCACGGCCGCCGAGATGATCGTAGACGAACAGGCCGGCCCGCAGCAGCCAGGACGAGCGCAGCCCCGGCGCCGCCGGCAGCACGAACCGCATGGGACGAATGAGATGCGGCGCCATCCGCAGCATGACTTCGCGCTCGACCAGCGCCTCGCGCACCAGCCGGAACCAGCCGTGCTCGAGATAGCGTAAGCCGCCGTGGATCAGCTTGGTGGACGCCGAAGAGGTGCCGGCCGCGAGGTCGTTCTGCTCGACCAACAGAACGCGAAGACCGCGGCCGGCGGCGTCGCGGGCGATGCCGGCGCCGTTGATGCCGCCGCCGACGATGGCAAGATCAAAGTTGGGCATGCCCCGCCTGCTGGTCCAGGCCGCCAGCATGCGCGGCCGCGCGACCGCGCACAAGCAGACGATGATCGAACGCGCCGGTCGATGAAGGAAGCGTTAATTTCGATTGCGGCGCGCCGGCCTCAGCGGCCTCCCTTCGCGGGGCAGGTGAGGCAGTGCGCGGCGAACAGCGCCTCAGTCGGAGACCGGGACCACGTCGCGCGCGGGAGCGCGCACGAGCCGCGTCACCGCGCTGGCGGCGACGACGGCCTGATGCTGCGCATAGGCCTCGTGGTTCTTCTCGATCTCTTCCAGATCGTAGAGGTAGTTCACCATCAGGCCGCAAGACTGGCGCAGCGCTCGCTCCGAGGTGTCGGCAAGGAAGTTGAGCCGTTCGAGCCGGGCACCGTTACCGAGGTGGAAGCGCGCCACCGAATCGAGCGGCGCGCCGCGCCGGTTGCGCCCGCGCAGGTAGTAGTAGGCAGCGGCCCGCAGCAGCGGATCACGTACCGTATCGGACACCGCACGGTCGCGCGACCAGTCCGGCCGGTCGAGCGCGGTCAGCACGGAACGGTCCTCCTCGCTGATCCCGCGCGGCGCCTCGCTGGTGCGTTCGCGATTGAGCCAGGCGGCAAAGTTCGGCGCCGGCGACAGCGTGACGAAGGTCGAGAGCCGCGGCATCTCGCGCGAAATCTCCTCCACCACCTGCTTGATCAGGAAGTTGCCGAACGACACTCCGGCCAGCCCGCGCTGGCAGTTGGAGATCGAGTAGAACACCGCGGTGGTGACGCGATCGAGTTCGAGTTCGTCGCGCTTATCGGACAGGATCGGCTCGATCGCCGCCGGGATGCCGCGGGTCAGCGCGACCTCGACGAAGATCAGCGGGTCGTCGTTGAGCGCGGGATGAAAGAACGCGTAGCAGCGCCGGTCGAGCGAATCGATACGGGCGCGCAGGTCGTTCCAATCGCGGATCGCGTGCACCGCCTCGTAGCGGATGATCTTCTCCAGCACGTTCGCCGGCGTCGACCAGTCGATGCGGTGCAGCACCAGGAAGCCGCGGTTGAACCAGGACGAGAACAGATGGACGAAGTCGTTGTCGACGATCGCGAGGTCGTCGCGATGGACGATCGCGTCGAGCAACTGCTCGCGCATGCGCACCAGCCCCACCGTGCCGCGCGGCGCAAGATTGAGCCGGCGCAGCAGCTCGAGCCGGCGCGGCTCGGACGCGCGGTGGATTTCCGCGGCGGCGTCGTCGGTCGACGTTTCGCGCCACTTGGCGACCGCGGCTTCGAGCTGCTCGTGGTCGGGCCCGTAGCGGCTCGCCAGCGCCTCGAAGAACGCGATGCGCGAGCCGGTCTTGAGCTCGCCGTAGCGCGCCAGGATTTCGCCGGCGAGCGCGACGCCGGAAGCCTCGCCGCGGCCCGACAGCAGATCGTCGCAGAGCTGGATCAAGGTCGCCGAGCGCTGCTGCGCGGCCTCGCGGCGGTCGCGGGTACGATCGATCAGCGCACGACCGCGCTCCGCGATCGTCTGCAGCATGTCGCCAAAAAAGGAGGTACTCACGGGAGCCGAATCCCTCGCCCTGTCAGCTCATAGATAGTCGTCCCGCGCCCGATTCTCAAATCGGGTAAATCGACGCGCCCGCGGACTGGACAAGATGACACCAGCGGGTCACAGAAGCGGCGAATTTTTGGGCTGCGGCGGGACCCGCCGTGGGATCGAAGGAGCAGGTCGATGACGGGGCCCCTGGCCGGAATACGTGTGCTGGAACTTGCGCGCATCCTGGCGGGGCCGTGGGCAGGACAAATTCTCGCCGATCTCGGCGCTGACGTGATCAAAGTCGAGCGGAAGGGCTCGGGCGACGACACCCGCGCCTGGGGGCCGCCCGTTCGTGGAAGGCGCCGACGGCAAACATCTGGGCGCTGCCTATTTTCATGCCACCAACCGCGGCAAGCGCTCGATCGAGCTCGATTTCGAAACCGAGGAGGGCAAGCGGCTGGTCCGCAAGCTCGCCGCCCGCTCCGACGTCCTGATCGAGAACTTCAAGGTCGGCGGGCTCGCCAAGTTCGGCCTCGACTACCAGGGGCTCGCGCCGGTGAATCCGCGGCTGATCTACTGCTCGGTCACCGGCTTCGGGCAGGACGGCCCCTCCGCGTCACGCGCCGGCTACGACCTGATGGCGCAGGGCATCGGCGGCTTCATGAGCCTCACCGGTATGGCGGACGGCGAGCCGACGCGCGCCGGCGTGCCGGTCTCCGACATCTTCACCGGGGTCTATTCGGTGGTCGGCATTCTGGCCGCATTGGTCCGCCGCGAGCGGACCGGATTGGGCGGGCATGTCGATACGGCGCTGGTGGATTCCACGGTCGGCGTGCTCGCCAACCAGGCACTCAACTACCTCGTCTCGAAGCAGCTTCCGGTCCGGATCGGCAACGCGCATCCCAACATCGTGCCCTACCAGGTCTTCCCGGTCGCCGACGGCCACATCATCATCGCGACCGGCAACGACAGCCAGTACGTCAAGCTGTGCGGCGTGCTTGGCGCTCCAGGGCTGGCGCAGGAGCCGGCCTACAAGGACAACACCTGCCGGCTGGCCAATCGCGGCGCGCTGATCGAGCGGCTGTCGGCGCTGACCGTGACGTTCCCACGCGAGGAGCTCCTGGCCAAGCTTGAAGCCGTCGGAGTTCCAGCCGGACCGATCAATACGCTGGAAAACGTGTTCGCCGATCCGCAGGTGGTGCACCGCGGCATGAAGATCGAGCCGCCCAGCGCCGCCGCCAAGGACGGCTTTATCCCCGGCGTCCGGACCCCGATCGTGATCGACCGGGCGCCGATGGCGGCCGAACGCCCCTCCCCGCGGCTCGGCGAACATACCACCGAGATCCTGCGAGAGATCGGCGAAGCCTAGAGCATGATCCCGAAAAGTTGCAGACTTTTCGGACAAGATCATGCGACCAACACGTTGGTGCGGCGCTTGAGGCGCGGCGATTGCGCCCACCGGTCGCGTTTACGCAACGCGCCGGGTGGCCGTTCGCGAAGCGATCGGATATAGCCAAGGCACAATCAAGAAAATGCTCGACGTAAGTCTAGGGGGAACATTGCCGGACCGTCGCTCACAAGTGGGAGCGAACGCACCTTTGCTGGAGGTGCAGGACCTCCACGTCCAGTTCGATACATCGCGCGGCGTGGTCCGCGCGGTCGACGGCATCTCGTACACCGTCAACCGCGGCGAGGTCGTCGCGATCGTGGGCGAATCCGGCTGCGGCAAGTCGGTGTCCTCGCTCGCCATCATGCGGCTCCTGGCAAAAGCCACCGGCAAGGTGACGGCCGGACGCATCCTGTTCGAAGGCCGCGACCTGCTCGAACTCTCCGACGAACAGATGCGCGAACTGCGCGGCCGCGACATCTCGATGATCTTCCAGGAGCCGATGACCTCGCTCAATCCGGTCTTGTCGATCGGCGAGCAGATCATGGAGCCGCTGTTCATCCATCTGAAGATGAGCGAGCAGAAGGCGCGCGCCCGCGCCCTCGAACTGCTGCGGCTGGTCGGCATCACCGACGGCGAGCGCCGGCTCGATCAATACCCGCATCATCTGTCGGGCGGCATGCGCCAGCGGGTGATGATCGCCATCGGGCTTGCCTGCAATCCGAAGCTGATCATCGCCGACGAGCCCACGACCGCGCTCGACGTGACCATCCAGGCGCAGATTCTCGAGCTGATGAAGGACCTGTCGCGCCGGCTCGACATCGCGCTGATCATCATCACGCACAACCTCGGCGTGGTCGCCCGCTACGCCGACCGCGTCAACGTGATGTACGCGGCGCGCATCGTCGAGCAGGGCAGCGCCGACGACGTGTTCCTGCGGCCCTGCCATCCCTACACCATCGGCCTGATGCGTTCGGTGCCACGGCTCGACCTGCCGCGCGGCATCCGGCTCGAAACCATCGAGGGTTTGCCGCCCGACCTGCGCGCACCGCCCGCCGGCTGCCGTTTTGCACCGCGATGTCAATTTCGCATCGACATCTGCGGCCAGGACCCGGCGTTGCAGGACGTCGGCAACGACCATCGCTCGGCCTGCTGGCGCGCCCACGAGATCGCGTCCGGATCGCTGGTGTCGGCCGCGGTGCGCGGACAGACCGCCACCGCGACGACCAGCGAACACAGCGGCAAGCCGCTGCTGGAGGTCACCGGCCTGCGCAAGTACTTCAGCGTCAAGGCGGCCGGCGCTGGTTTCATGTCGTCCAAGACCGCCACCGTGAAGGCGGTCGACGACATTTCGTTCACGATCGCGCAGGGCGAGACGCTCGGGCTGGTCGGCGAATCCGGCTGCGGCAAGACCACCGTCGGCCGCACCATCCTCAAGCTCGAAGAGGCGACCGGCGGCAGCATCCGGTTCGCCGGCGCCGACATCACCCACAGCTCGATGCAGAAAATGCGGGCGGTGCGGCGTCAAATCCAGGCGATCTTCCAGGACCCCTATTCGTCGCTCAATCCGCGCATGACGGTCGGCCAGATCATCGGCGAGCCGCTCAGCGTCTATCGGCTGGTCGCCAACCGCAAGGAAGAACGCGAACGGGTCGAGACGCTGCTCGGCCAGGTCGGGCTGTTCCCCTACATGGCGGAGCGCTACCCGCATCAGCTCTCTGGCGGCCAGCGTCAGCGCGTCGGCATCGCGCGCGCGCTCGCGCTCGAACCGACGTTCATCGTCTGCGACGAGCCGGTGTCCGCGCTGGACGTCTCGATCCAGGGCCAGATCATCAACCTGCTCGAGGACCTGCAGGCGCGGCTCAACCTGAGCTTCCTGTTCATCGCCCACGATCTCGCGGTGGTCCGGCACATCTCCGACCGTGTCGCCGTGATGTATCTCGGGCGCCTGGTCGAGGTTGCGGACCGCGACGAGCTCTACGCCAATCCGGCACACCCTTATACCAAAGCACTGCTCGACGCCGCGCCGGTTCCCGACCCGGTGATCGAGCGCGAACGCGCGCCGCGCGCGCTCAAGGGCGAGATCCCCTCGCCCTTGACCCCACCGCCGGGCTGCGTTTTCCATACCCGCTGTCCGATCGCTGTCGAAGAATGCCGGCGGGAGGTCCCAGGGGCGCGACAAATTGGGCCTCGACACATCGTGGCCTGTCATAAAGCATGACAATTCAAGGTGCCGGCGACGGGCGCCAAGAATATCAAGGAGGATACCAAGGTGAGATTATCGATCCTCGGCTTCGCCGGAGCCATGGCGTTTGCCTTCACCGGCTCGACCGCCGACGCCCAGCAGCCCAAGCGCGGCGGCAATCTGCAATTCGCGATCAGCGCCGAGACCCCGCACTACGACTGCCACGGCAGCGACACCTACGCGACGCTGCATTTCGCCGCGCCGTTCTATTCGACGCTGCTGCGGTTCAATCTCGACAAGTTCCCCGACATCGAGGGCGATCTCGCGCAGTCCTGGACGGTCGCGCCTGACCTCAAGACCTACACCTTCAAGCTGCATCCGGGCGTGAAATTCCACGACGGCACGCCGCTCACCTCGGCCGACGTCAAGGCGACCTACGACCGGCTGCGCGATCCGCCCGCCGGCGTGGTGTCGACCCGCAAGGCCACCTTCGGCGACATCGACACGATCGAGACGCCCGACCCGACCACCGTCATCTTCAAGATGAAGGCGGTGAACGCCGCGATGATCGAGCACTTCGCCTCGCCGTGGAACTGCATCTACGCCGCCAAGGACATCGCGGCCGACCCGAACGCACCGAAAACCAAGATCAACGGCTCGGGCCCATTCACCTTCGTCGAGCACGTCAAGGGCAGCCACGTCTCCGGCAAGAAGAACGACAGCTATTTCAAGCAGGGCCTGCCCTATCTCGACGGCTTCAAGGGCGTGTTCATGCTGCAGGCCGCCGCCATGCTCAACGCCCTGCAGGGCGGCCAGGTGATGGGCGAGTTCCGCGGCATCTCGCCGGCCGAACGCGACCGGCTGGTGCAGGCGATGGGCGACAAGCTGCGCATCGAAGAGTCGAGCTGGACGCTCAACCTGCTGGTCGTCTTCAACACCCAGAAGAAGCCGTTCGACGACGTGCGGGTGCGCAAGGCGCTGCTGCTGGCGATCGACCGCTGGGGCGGCAGCCAGGCGCTGGCGCGCATCTCGACGCTGCGATCGGTCGGCGGCGTCATCCGGCCCGGCTCGCCCTATGCGACGCCGGAGGCCGAACTGGTCAAGCTGCCGGGCTTCGGCAAGGACATCAACGCGGCGCGCGCCGAGGCCAAGCGCCTGCTCGCCGAAGCCGGGCGTGCCGAACCTCAAGTTCACCCTGCACAACCGCAACCTGGCGATGCCCTATACGCCGGCCGGCATCTTCCTGGTCGACCAGTGGCGCCAGATCGGCGTCACCGCCGAGCACAAGCAGTTCGACACCGCGCCCTATCTGGCCACCATGAACGCCGGCAACCACGACGTCGCGATCGACTTCTCCAACCTGTTCATGGACGAGCCCTCGCTCGGGCTCGCCAAGTACGTGTCGGTCGAGCCGCGCGCCGGAGAACCGCTCGCGCGTCGAACGACCCGGAGCTCGACAAGCTCTTCGATGCGCAGGTGCGCGAACTCGACCCCAACAAGCGCAAGGAGTTGATCAAGGCATTCGAGAAGCGGCTGTTCGAGCAGGCCTACCAGCAGCCGCTGCTGTGGTGGCACCGCATCGTGCCGACCCACAAGACCGTGATGGGCTGGAAGATGTCGCCGAGCCACAACCTCGGGCAGGATCTAGCGCAGGTCTGGCTGAACCAGTAACGCGCCCTGTCCCTCTTCCCGCACAACGGGGAGAGGGACAGGTTTGCGCCCGAGTGAGAGAACCGATGCTCCGCTACACCCTGCAACCGCATGCTGCTGATGATCCCGACGCTGCTCGGCGTGGCGGTGCTGGTGTTCTTCATGCTGCGGATCGTGCCGGGCGACGTCGTCGAGGTAAAGCTGCGCGGCGACGGCGGCAGCGTCTCGCAGGAGACGATCGACATGGAGCGCAAGCGGCTCGGCCTCGACAAGCCGCTGCTCAACCAGTTCGCCGACTGGATGATCGGGCTCGCCACCTTCGACCTCGGCAAATCGATGTGGACCGACCGGCCGGTGACCGAGGAGATCGGCGCGCGGCTCGAGCTGTCGCTGCAGGTCGCCATCATGGCGACCATCATCGCGGTGCTGATCGCCATTCCGCTCGGCACCACCGCGGCGCTGATGCGCGACACCTGGGTCGACTATGTCGTCCGCATCATCACCATCGGCGGGCTGTCGATCCCGTCGTTCTGGTTCGGCATGCTGATCATCCTCGCGCTGCTGTCGATGTTCAAATGGCTGCCGCCGATCACCTACACGCCGTTCTACGTCGACCCGATCGCCAACCTGACCCAGCTGATCTGGCCGGCGCTCGCGATCGGCTACCGCTACTGCGCGGTGACCGCCCGCATGATCCGCTCCTCGCTGCTCGAGGTGATGAGCGAAGACTATATCCGCACCGCGCGCGCCAAGGGCGTGTTCGAGAAGGTCATCGTCTCGCGGCACGCGCTGCGCAATGCGCTGCTGCCGGCGATCACCGTGATCGGGCTCGAATTCGCCTTCCTGATCGGCGGGCTGGTGGTGACCGAGCAGGTGTTCAACCTCAACGGCATCGGCAAGCTGTTCGTGCAGAGCGTTTCGCGCAACGACTTCACCCTGATCCAGGGCATGGTGATGCTGATCGCGGTGTTCTACGTGTTCACCAATCTGATCGTCGACCTGCTGTACGCGGTGTTCGATCCGCGCATCCGGTACGGGTGACACGCCATGACCATGGCCGCACCCGCGCTCCCGACCGCGCCGCAAGTCCGGCAGAGCAACGCCGTCGATCGATTTCTGCCGGCAGCAGCCGCTCGGCGCCGTGAGCTTCTTCATCATCTTCGTGATGATGTTCGCCGGCATCTTCTCGCCCTGGGTCGCGCCCTACGACCCGCTGGCAATCAGCCTCGACCCGGCCGACAGCCTGCAGCCGCCGTCCGCCGAGCATTGGTTCGGCACCGACGCCTACGGCCGCGACATCTTCTCCCGCATCATCTACGGCGCGCGCACCGCGATGGTGATCGGCTTCACCTCGTCGTTCGTCGGCTCGACGCTCGGCGCGATCCTCGGCGTGGCGTCGGCCTATTTCGGCGGCAGGATCGACGACTGGATCCAGCGCTTCATCGACATCCTGCTGGCGTTCCCGATCATCGTGCTGGCGCTGGTCGTGGTCGCGGCGGTCCGCTCGGCGACGTTCTGCGGCATCGACTTCAATCTGATCATCGCCATCGCCATCCCGATCCTGCCGCGGGTCGAGCGCGTGGTGCGCGCGGCCGCGCTGTCGGTGCGGGTGATGCCCTATGTCGACGCCGCGCGCGCCGCCGGCTATTCCAACAGCCGCATCATCTTCCGCCACATGGCGCCGAACGTGGTCGGCGCCCTACCTGATCATGCTCACCGCCTTCATCGCGCAGGCGATCCTGGCGGAGGCCTCGCTGTCGTTCCTCGGCCTCGGCGTCACCGAGCCGACCGCCGCCTGGGGCCTGATGCTCTCCGGCAATGCCGCCGACTTCTTCGACAAGGCGCCCTGGATGATCCTGTTCCCGGGCATCGCCATCAGCCTCGCGGTGTTCGCCTTCAACCTGTTCGGCGACAGCCTGCGCGACTATCTCGACCCGCGGTTCCAGATTTAGCGCGGCCGCCGAGCCACTGCTTCGTCCCAAGGGTTGAAACTGATGTCGATGCCAATCCGACTGCTGACCGTTATCGTTGCGTGGCTGATCGCGACCAGCGCGGCGCCGCACAGACCGGCGACGGCGCGTGGCCCGATCGGCCGGTGCGCCTGATCGTGCCGTTCCCGGCGGGCAGCAGCACCGACATCGTCTCGCGCATCCTCGGCCAGCAGCTCGGCACGCGGCTCGGCCAGCAGGTGGTGGTCGACAACCGCGCCGGCGCCAGCGGCAATATCGGCGCCGACGCGATCGCCAAGGCCGCGCCCGACGGCTACACGCTCGGCATCGCGACGGCGAGCACGCACGCGCTCGCCGCTCAGCCTCAGCGCGAACCTGCCCTACGATCCGATGAAGGATTTCGCGCCGGTCGCGATGGTCGGCGGCCAGCCCAACGTGCTGGTGATCATCCCGGGCTGCCGGCGAAGAACATCGGCGAGTTGATCGCGCTCGCCAAGGCGAAGCCCGGCACGCTCAATTACGGCTCGGCCGGGGTCGCGAGCCTCGCGCATCTCGCCGCCGCGCTGTTCGCCAGCCATGGCCGGCGTGCAACATGACCCACGTCCCGTACAAGCCTCCGCGCAGTCGGTGACCGACATGATCACCGGCCGGCTCGACATGCAGTTCGCCACCATCGCGCCTCGCTGCCCACATCCGGGCCGGGCAAGCTGCGCGCGCTCGCGACCAGCGGCGCGAAAACGCTCGGCGGCGCTGCCGGACGTGCCGACGGTCGCGGAAGCCGGGCTTGCCCGGCTACGAGGCGGTGCTCTGGGTCGCGCTGGTGATGCCGACCGCGACGCCCGCCTGCCATCGTCGCGCGCCTCAACCGGGAAATGAACGACATCCTCAAGCGCCGCCGACACGAAGGAGGCGCTGGTGGCCAGGGAGTTGAGCCGAGCCCGGCCCGCCCGCGGCGGTGACACAAGCGCATCCGCAGCGACATCGAGAAATGGCGCGGCGTCGTGGCCAAGGCCGGCATCAGGCCGGAGTAAGCTTTTATCCTAGCTGAGCTATCTCCGTTCGGAAGACATCCTCTCAGGCCCCTCCTGAATTTTCGGCCGTCGGTGAGATCGCCCTTTCCGCTCCTCCCCTCGCACGCGGGGACCAGAACGAAAGGCGGCCTAAGGAAGGAGCCGGTCGCCCGCTTGCGCGGGCAGGACCCCCCCCCCCCCCCGCGGGGTCGAGATCGCATCCGCTCCAACGGAATTTGATCCAACGATACCCGCAGGTCCGCGCCCCAGACGGACCACCGGGAGAGCGCCATGCGTATCATTATCGCACTGCTGACCGTTGCCTCGGCGTCGCGGTATTCGCGCAGGCCGCACCGCGTTCCAGCCGGAGCCGTTCTGGCCAAAACCGCTCCCGGACAATTGGATTCTCGGCCAGGTCTCCGGCATTGCCGTCGACCGGAACGACCACATCTGGATCGTTCATCGGCCCGCGTCGCTGCTCGACGACGAAAAGGGCGCGCAGAAGAATCCGCCCGCCACGAAATGCTGCACGGCCGCGCCGCCGGTGCTGAAATTCGACACCGACGGCAACTTGCTCGCGCTCCTGGGGCGGCCCGGGCGAAGGCTACGATTGGCCGAAGAACGAGCACGGCATCCACGTCGACAAGGACGGCAACGTCTGGCTCGGCGGCAACAGCAAGAACGACCACCAGATCCTGAAATTCACGCCGGACTGGCAAATTTCTCCAGCAGATCGGCAAGCCGGCGCGGCGTCCGGGCTCGAATCGCACCACCCGGCTCGGCAGCCCCGCGCACATGATCGATCGACGAGACGGCCAGCGAACTCTACGTCGCCGACGGCTACGCCAACCGCCGCATCATCGTGTTCGACGCCAAGACCGGCGCCTACAAGCGCCACTGGGGCGCCTACGGCAAGAAGCGCCGCACCGACGACAAGCTGCCGGCCTACAGCCCGAGGCGCGCGCTCTCGCAGAGCTTCGGCAACCCGGTGCACTGCGTGCGGCTCTCGAACGACGGTCTCGTCTACGTGTGCGACCGCGCCAACGACCGCATCCAGGTGTTCCGCAAGGACGGCACGTTCGTGAAGGAATTCCGCGTTCGTGCCCGCAGACCTTGCAGAACGGCTCGGTCTGGGATCTCGTGCTGTCCGAGGACCCGCGCAGACGCTACATCTTCATCGCCGACGGCGCCAACGGCCAGATCGTGACGATCCTGCGCGAGGACGGCAAGGTGCGTCACGGCAATGGGGCCGCCACGGCCGCCAGCCCGGGCAGTTCAAGTGGGTGCACAACATCGCGATCGACTCGAAGGGCAACCTCTACACCGCGGAGGTCGGCTTCGGCCGCCGCGCGCAGAAGTTCCGGCCGACCGCGACGCGGTGAGGGCGAACATTGGCGCTTTCGTCAGCAACGATCCCTGAACGCGCGGCAGGCTCCGTCAACCTCTCCCCTTGCGGGAGAGGGTGGACGCAACCAAAGTGAGCGGCCGGGTGAGGGCTCGTTTGCACAACTGAGGCACCCCCTTCACCCGCCGCGCTTGAGAGGCGCTCGGCACCCTCTCCCGCAGGGAGAGAGCAAGACCAACCGAACCAGTAGACGCGGCGGGCGCACCACCGCATCCACTCCCTGTCCGAGTCGGACCATGCGCGACTCGCGCACCAACACCTCGAGGCCGGTGTCGGAGTGGATGCCGACGAGGAGCTTGATCGTGTTGGTGCCGCAGTCG
>CAWEDK010000041.1:0-11340 GCA_963807865.1 uncultured Alphaproteobacteria bacterium
TAGGCGGCCCACAGCGGCACCCGGCGCAGCCCGGTGCGCTCGACGATATCGGTCACCGCGCCCGCCATCACGAAGAACGCAAGCCCGACGACAAACGGCACCAGGATCGGACCGCCGCCCTCCATCGCGAAGATGACCGCGATGGCGATCGGCCGCGATCGCCGCCGGGGCCGTCGAACGCGCGCGCCGGACAGATCACACGCTCCACGCGGCAGCGGCCCGAACAGCACCGCCAGCAGCAGCGGAAGGAACAGCGGCGCCGATGTTCGCGTTGAAGACGGCGGGCCGACCGAAATCTTCTCGCCCGTCAGCGCATCGAGACGAGCGGATACAGCGTGCCGACGAACACGATCGCCGCGCGGTCAGCAGAACAGATTGTTGATCAGCATCCCGGTCTCGCGCGGCCGACGCGAACAGGGCGCCCGCCGCAAGCGGCGCTCGCCAGCGCGAACAGCGCGAGCGGCGCCGATGAACAACACCAGGATGACCAGGATGAACACTCCGCGGTTCGGATCGTTGGCGAAGGCGTGCACCGAATTGAGCACGCCGGAGCGCACCAGGAACGTCCCGATCAGCTGAACGAGAACGCGGTGATCGCCAGAAGCAGCGTCCAGCTCTTGAGCGCGCCGCGCTTTCCGTCGCCATCATCGAATGGATCAGCGCGGTCGCGATCATCCACGGCATCAGCGAGGCGTTCTCGACCGGATCCCAGAACCAGAAGCCGCCCCAGCCGAGCGTGTAGTACGCCCACCACGAGCCCAGGCGATGCCGAGCGTCAGCGCGGTCCAGGCGACGAGCGCAAACGGGCGCGCGCAGCGCACCCACATCGCGTCGTTGCGGGAATCGAGCAGCGCCGCGGCCGCGAACGAGAACGCGGCGGAGAGACCGACATAGCCGACATAGAGCAGCGGCGGATGGAACGCGAGGCCGGGATCCTGCAACAGCGGATTGAGGTCGGGGCCTTCGAACGGCGGCGGAAAAGCGCTCGAACGGATCCGACGTCAGGAGCACGAACAGCAGGAACGCAACCGCGATCAAGCCTGAACGCCGAGCGCACGCCGAGCCGCGCCGGCGGTTGCCGCCGAGGCCCGCGACCATGCGCGCCGAATAGCGCCGAGGATCAGGATCCACAGCACCATCGAGCCTTCGTGGTTTCCCCACACGCCGCTGATTTTGTAGATCAGCGGCTTGAGCGAGTGGGAGTTCTCGAACACGTTGGCGACCGAGAAGTCGGACCGCACTAGCAGGTCACGAGCGCGCCGAACGAGACCGCCACGAACAGAAACTGCGCCAGCGCCGTAGGTCCGCCGACCGCCATCAACGCCGCATCGTCGCGGCGCGCGCCAATAGAGCGGCACGCAGGCCTGCACGAGCGCCAAGGCCAGCGCGAGCACCAGCGCGTAGAGGCCGATCTCGGCGATCATCCGGCTCTCCTTTGCCGATCACCGCAAGCGCTGCGGCACGTCATGCGGCGAGTGGCTCGGACTGCACTCATCGTGACTGTCCCGCCGTAGGTTCCACCTGCGCGGCCCGAGCCTTCCTTCCAGTGTCCTTGTTTCTTCAGAGCGTCGGCGACTTCCTTCGGCATGTAAGTCTCGTCGTGCTTGGCGAGCACGCTGTCCGCCTTGAAGGATGCCGGACGAATCGAGCGCGCCTTCGGTCACCACCCCCTGCCCTTCGCGAAACAGATCGGGCAGCAAGCCCTGATAGGTCACCTTGACCGAGTTCCGGCCGTCGGTGACTTCGAAACGGACCTCGAGGTTTTCACCGCGCGCGACGCTGCCTTCCTTCACCAGCCCACCGAGACGAATTCGCTCGCCGGGCTTCGTTGCCTTCTCGACCACGTCCGTCGGCGAATTGAAGAACACGATCGAGCCCCGCATGGCGTTGAGCACGAGCGCGGCCGCGATCGCCAGCACGCCCAGTGCCGAGCCGATCAGAATCATGCGTCGTTGTTTACGGGTCATCGCGCCTTGCCCGAGGGCTGATTGATCGAGTGGTCAATTCCAACATTCGCATCCCGATCAGCAAGCACCTTTGCGAAGGTTGGAATTAGATGACTACTAGCAAGTTTATGTTTCTAGTGGAGTTCTGGATTTGATATTCGCTTTGCGCCTGCGGCCAAGTGAGTAGCGAATGTCAAATCCACTCCACCAGCCGTCACCCTTCGAGACCCAACCCCTTCGCGAGTTCATCCAACTGGCGGACCTTGTCGGGCTGGTCGGCCAGCGCGCGGCGCGCCTCATCCGCGGCGCTGCGGGCGTTGTCGCGATCGCCCAGTACCACATAGGAACGCACCAGCCGCAGCCAGCCCTCGATATCCGAACCATCCTTGCGGAGCCTTTCGGCCAGCCGTTCGACCATGCTCCGGATCATCACGCCGCGCTGCTCGGGACCGAGATCAGAAGCCGCCGCGACGTCCTCGACACTCGGGCCGCGCGGCGGAGCAGCAACTTCGACCCGCGCCAGCGCCTGCCGCACAAAATCTGCCCAGGGCGCATCGGCGGGGGCTTCGGCCAGCATCGCGCGCCAGATCGCCGCTGCGCCGCTGCGCTCACCGTCCTGCTCGGCCGCCAAGCCAAGAAAATAGCGTCCCTTGACGTCGTGTGGATCGAGCGCGACTGCGCGGTCGAACGCCGCTTTGGCGTCCGTGGTCACAACGCCGTTCGCGGCCGCGACCAGGGCCTCACCGAGTTGGGTGACGCGTTCCGCGGTCTCGCCGTTGAACTTGAGCGCGTTGCGCCTCGCCTTCACGGCATCCTCGACCCGTCCAAGCCGGAGGTAGACGGGCGCGATCACCTCCCAGCCGCGGCCGTCTTGCGGATTGCGCTCGAGAAACGCCTCGACCTGCGCGATCAGGCTCGCAAGCGTCTGATTCTCACCCGCCTTCGCGACGCGTGACGCGAGCGGCTGATCGGACAGCGTCGGCGAACCCAGCGTGAGGTAGAAAGCCGCGGCCCCGAGCGGAAGGAGCAGGACGGCAGCCAGCGCGACCGCGCGACGCCGCCACACCGCAGAGCCCACTCCCGGCCGGCTGGACGCCTCCGACTGCGCATCCGCCGCCGCAAGCAGCCGTCGGGAAATTTCGGTCTCGGCGGCCTGTGCCTCAGTCTCCGGGACGAGGCCGCTATCCCGGTCCCGCTCGAGTTCATCGAGTTGATCCCGGTAGACCTCGACGTCGCTTCCGGAGCGCAGTATCCTCAGGCCGGCAAGCGGCCACAACACGGCGAAAATGGCCGCGGCCGTCATCAGCGCAAACACGAACCACAATGTCATGGTGTCGAATATATTCGGCCTGAGTTCGACATTCGCGTGGCGATTGCTGGGGTACGAGCAGGCCAGCCATGCAACCGCACAGCTGGTCGGAGCTACCTCAGCGAACAACGCCTTCGCAGTGCAGAATGCCAAAGAAAAGAGGCTTCTCTACCGCGACATGGCGAAGCGGAGCGGATAAATTTCGCGTAACGGACGGATGTGACAAAAGCGCTCAGAGCCGGAGCGAGGCCGGCCGATTCGCTCCGGGCGGGGAGGTTGGCCGGACCAGGTTCGCACGGACGGGTCGAGCGCCCACGCCCGTGGGGCAGCTCTGACCGCCGCGCGCTTGCGGAAACCGCCCCCAAACCGCATTGTCCGCCGGGTTTGATCAGCAAATCCGGGGGGGCCCATGTCGAGCCGGTGGCATCGGTCATTTCTGATCTCGTTTGTGCTCGCTCTGGTCGCTGCTCCGCACGGGCTTTCGGCCCAACCGGGCCAAACCTGGCCCAAC
The DNA here is from genome assembly GCA_963807865.1 of uncultured Alphaproteobacteria bacterium. GTDB lineage: Bacteria > Pseudomonadota > Alphaproteobacteria > Rhizobiales > Xanthobacteraceae > VAZQ01. The sequence continues at coordinate 3,767 of CAWEDK010000041.1, forward strand.
AAGGCCGTCCGCATCGCGGTCCCAGTCACACCGGGCAGCGCCATCGATCTGGTCTGCCGTACCGTGTTCGAGCAGGTCTCGCAGCAGACCGGCCAGCCGTTCGTGATCGACAACCGCGGCGGCGGCGCCGGCCTGCTCGCCCCGATGGCGGTCGCCAACGCGGAACCCGACGGCTACACGCTGCTGTCGCACTCGCCTTCGTTCACGATCTTCCCGGCCACCCACAAGACCTTGCCGTACGATACCGAGCGCGACTTCAACGGCGTGATCGCGCTGGTCAACACGCCGTTCCTGCTGGTGGTGTCGGCGGCCCGCTACAAGAATATCGACGATCTCGTCGCCGCCGCGCGCGTCAAGCCGGGCGCGCTCAACTACGCCTCCGTCGGCCACGGCGGCGCCGCCCATATCAACGCCGAGCGATTCCGTCTCAGCGCCAGGATCGAGGCGCAGGAAATTCCGTTCCGCGGCGTCCAGGAAGCGTTGACCGAGCTGATCGCCGGCCGGGTCGATTTCTTCTTCACGCCGGCCCTGCCGGCGATGCCGCTCATTCGCGACGGCGGGCTGCGGGCGCTCGCGGTCAGCAGCAACAAACGCATCTCCTCGCTCCCGGAGTTGCCGACTCTGGCGCAGGCGGGCTATCCGGAGGCCGATTTCCCGTTCTGGGTCGGCGTCTTTCTTCTGTCCAAGACTCCGAAGCCGATCCAGGAGAAGCTCTACCGGGAGACCGCCAAGGCCCTGCAGGTCAAGAACGTGCAGGACAAGCTCGTCGCACTCGGCGGCGATCCATTCGACATGACCCAGGCCGAGTTCGACGCGTTCTTTCGCGCCCAGATCAAACAGAACCGTGAACTGGTCGAGGCTGCCGGCATCAAGCCGAAGTGAAGAATTGCAAGCGAGGTGATGCCGGCATGCTCGACCGCGTGGAAACCAAAGATACTTTGACGGAAATCGCAGGCGTGCGGCTCGAATTGATCCGGCGCGGCCAGGGCCGGCCACTCCTGTTCCTGCACCCCGCCATCGGGCTCAAGCCGACGGACCGCGTGCTCGACGAATTCGCGAAGAGTTTTTCGGTGCTCGCCCCCTCGCATCCGGGATTCGGCAAGAGCGACCTGCCGCGCCACCTCACCACCGTCGACGATCTCGCCTATTTCTATCTCGACCTGATGGAAGCCCTCGACCTGCGTGACGTGACCCTCGCGGGGGTCTCGTTCGGCGGCTGGATCGCGGCCGAAATCGCGATCAAAGTCATCCGAGCGCATTTCCCGCCTGGTGCTGGCCGACGCGGTCGGCATCAAGGTCGAGCGACCGCGAGCATCGCGACATCGTCGACATCTTCACCACCAGGCAGAGCGAGCTCGACCGGCTCGCCTATCACGATCCCAATATCGGCGCGGTCGATCATGCGGCGATTTCGGACGAGGACGCCGCAACGTTGTTCCGCAATCGCGAGGCGACCGCGCTGTTCGCCTGGTCGCCCTACATGTACAACCCGAAGCTCGCTTCGCGTCTGCATCGGGTCCGCGTGCCGACGCTGTTTCTCTGGGGCGCCAGCGACCGCATCGCGTCTCCGGAATACGGCCGCGCCTACAGCCGCCTCGTCCCCGGATCGCAGTTCGACCTGATCGACGATGCGGGGCACTACCCGCATCTCGAACGCCCCGAGATATTCGCGCGCCGCATCGCCGATTTCGCCGGCCGGCCCGCCTGAGGAAGATTTCGCCTACGAGGACGACCGATGAAAGTGTACGCCTTCACCGAGCAATCCTACCCCGACGCCTGGTTCAAGGACGCGGAATCGCTACGGGTGAGCCTGCCGAGCAAGCATTGCGATCCGGAGATCGCGTCGCGCCTCTATAACCGCTATCTCGACGAATGGATGCTCGCCGACGAACTCGGCCTCAACATCATCGTCAACGAACATCACGCCACCGCCACCTGCATGAGTTCGTCGGTGCATCTGACGCTCGCGATCCTGGCACGGCAGACCAAGCGTGCGCGGCTCCTCGGCCTCGGCACACCGATCGCCAACCGCAACGACCCGCTGCGGATCGCGGAGGAGATGTCGATCATCGACGTGATCTCGCGCGGCCGGCTGGAAATGGGCTTCATCAAGGGCGTGCCTTACGAGATCGTGCCCGCGAACGCGCAGCCGGTGCGGGTGATGGACCGCTTCTGGGAGGCGCACGATCTCATCCTCAAGGCGATGACGACGCAGGACGGGCCGTTTTCTTGGCAGGGCGAATACTTCCAGTACCGCAGCGTGAACGTCTGGCCGCGGCCCTATCAGCAGCCGCATCCACCGGTGTGGAGCACGTCGTCGAGCCTCGGCAGTTCGCGTGAGCTCGGCAAGCGCGGCCATGTCCTCGGCACCGTGATGACGGGCTGGCGTGCGAAGGCGGTCTACGACGAATACCGCAAAGGCTGGAAGGAAGCGGGTCGCCCGCAGCCGACGCCGCTCGATCGCCTCGCCTATATGGGCTTCGTCGCCTGCGGCGACAGCGAGGCGGAAGGCCTGCGCCGCGCCGCGCTGGTGAAGAGCTATCTCGAAACCAATACCCGGGTCGCCGAACCGTACAAGAATCCGCCGGGCTTCATGGCGGCGGCCGATGCCGCCAAGCTGTTCCAGCGCGTCGGGTGGCGGGGCGCGTCGCACCTGATGACCACGAAGGACGGCAAGCCGCTCGGCAACGCGGCGAGCGCGACCGTGCAGGACACCATCGCGGGCGGGCTGATGTTTGCCGGCACGCCGGATCAGGTGTTCGACCAGATCGTGGATTTCTACCGCGGCGTCGGCGGCTTCGGCCAGTTCCTGATGATGACGCAGGCGGGGCACATGGATCACCGCGACGCGGCCGAGAACATGACGCTGTTTGCGCGCGAGGTGTTGCCGCGGCTCGAAGACTTCCACGCCAGCGCGCAGCTTGCGGCCTGATCGACGCGATAGCGGCGGCCGCGACCGGCCGCATGAATTAAAAAAGCGCCCCGGGCTGTTGCCCGGGGCGCTTTGCTAAGGGAATTGCTTGGAGTTGCGACTACGAAATGCCGTCCAGCCCGCTGACCGTGACGCCGAGGTCCTTCACCAGGCCGTTGGAGAGCGAATAGACCCAGCCATGAACGCTGATGCTTTGGCCGCGCGCCCAGGCATCCTGCACGAACACGTCGGACGCGACGTTCTTCACTTGCTGCAGAACATTGAGTTCGCACAGCCGGTCGAGCCGCGCCCGCTCATCGGGAATCGCTTCGAGTTCGTCGCGATGCGCCTGGTAGACCTCGCGGATCGGGTGCAGCCAGTGATCGACCAGGCCGCGCCGCTTGCCGTCGACTGCCGCGCTGACGCCGCCGCAGCCGTAGTGGCCGACCACGATGATGTGCTTCACCTTGATGACGTCGACTGCGAACTGCAGGACGGAGAGGTAGTTGGCGTCCTGCGGCGGCGCCAGATTGGCGACGTTGCGGTGAACGAACAGCTCGCCAGGATCGAGGTCGACGATCTCGTTGGCCGGAACGCGGCTGTCGGCGCAGCCGATCCAGAGATATTCGGGCGCCTGCTGGCGCTCCAGCCGCTTGAAGAAGCCCGCGTCGGTGGCGACCTTGCGTTCTGCCCAGGCGCGGTTTTTCGACTTCAGGTGATCGAGCACAGCTTCATCCGCTCATTCACCTCGCTCACACCGTCGCATGGACACATGTCGCTGGATCGTCAGCCCACTGCCGTCCAGGTGCCGTCCGGATTGCGGCAGGCGGTACCGCGCGCTACTTCGGGGCGGCCGTTGATGTAGATCGTATGGGTGTACTGTCGGCATTGCTGCCCATTGGTCTGATAGGCCGGGCCGGGCACGACCGAACCGTATCGGCCCGAGTTGGGATTCTTCCAGGCGACCGCGGTACCGGAACGTCCAGTCTCGAGCGCCTGCATCTGCGCCACGTAGGCGCGCTGCTTGTCGTCGTCATCCATGCTGGCGCCGATGCGATTGCCGATGAGGCCGCCGATCGCGGCTCCGGCGAGGCCGGCAGCAACGCGTTCGCCGGTACCGCCGCCGAACTGCGAGCCAATCAAGGCGCCGCCGAGCGCACCCAGCAGCGTGCCGGTATTTTCCTTAGCCCCCTGCCCGGTTTCCGGCGTGGCGGAGCAAGCCGCCATCGACGCCGCGACCAGCGCGGCAACGCCAAAACGAACGATATGCATCTTTGCCCCCGTGCCCAGGATCGCGAATCGTTGTCGCGTGGATTGCTTATGCCGGCGATCTTCCCCGATCAGCGTCTGACGCCTAGGCCGGCCTATTCATTTAATGTTGAGAATTGGGGCAAAAGTGCGGGATTCACAATGGATCAAATAGATGCAGTGGCAAACCCGTGTTCGCGACCACTTTGAACCTCCTGAGTAATTTTAGACGGTGGCAAACCCCCGCCGTCGCTTGAGCAAGGATTTAATGATGGCCAACGCTGCGAAGAAATCGACCAAGCCCGAGCCCGAGGTTCACGTCCACGATCTGTCGAAATTGCAGTGGCCAAGCTGAAGGCCATCGGCGGGTCGATGTCCGATGACTGGAACAACATTCTCGCCAATCAGACCATTCAAGACGCTTTGGCTGGAGCATTCCGATGCCGAGGAGATCAGGCGGCAGCGCCATGCGACGGTCGATGCTCTGATCGGAATCGAGCCGAAGGACGAGTTGGAAGGGCATGATCGCGGCGCAACTTGTCGCCTGCCACAACGCCTCGATGGAATGCTATCGCCGCGCCATGATCGGCGAGCAGACCTTCGAGGGTCGGCGAGAGAATCTCAACTCAGGCAAACAAGCTCTCGCGGACCTACGCGACATTGCTGGAAGCGCTCAATCGCCATCGCGGCAAGGGCCAGCAGAAGGTCACGGTCGAGCACGTCCACGTCCATGAAGGCGGGCAAGCCATCGTCGGCAACGTCGAGGCCCCGGGGGGTGGGTTCGCATCGAAATCAAAGGATCAACCCCATGCAATTGCCCATGCACCAGGCACCCCGATGCGGAGCCCGGACACGACGCGGGAGCCCGTGCCAGTCGCCAGCGATGCCGAACGGCCGATGCCGGATGCACGGCGGAAAGTCGCCGGGGGCACCGAAGGGAAATAGGAACGCCTTGAAGCACGGGCATTATTCGGCAGAGGCAATCGCTCGGCGTAGATCACTCGCAGCCCTGATACGCACTGCCCGACAATTGATGGGTTAGGTGTCCACGCCACCCTGCCAATGCTGAAACTCTACGTCCGACTTCCGGCGCGGACTTTTCCGCGGGATCATTTTAATACCAACCAATATCTCTTCATTTTTCCCGCAACATTTCGCTGCGATGCAATGATATGTCGGCTTTACAGGTCGCCACGCCGGTAAACTTGGTTACTGCGAAGGCTTGCTGTGAAAGAAGGCAAGGGCGGCACGTTCACGGGCTGCAGCCTGGCGACGAGCCTGCCTGAAAGTGTCCAGACAACGTCGAGAGCAGAAGCTGAGAACGTCCCACCAATGGTTTGAGCGGCTCCAAAACTTCCGGGAGACCGTCGCTAAACCTAATGGCTTGCCGCAGTGGAAACATCGCTTCATCGCGACACCCCAAAGTTTGCTGGGGCTCGATTGCAAAGGCGATTTACTTCTGCTTGCGTCCATTTGTTGGCGAAAACCTTGCGCGCCTCCAAAAATCCTCGCTCCAACAGAGCCGCCTCTATTGAACGGAAGGTGAAGTGCTCGCCCGACCGCGCGAGTACACGAGCTTCTGTTTCAATACGGGCAAGTCGTTGACCATCATGTTTCATTTTGGGGCCTCCATTGCCGCCTCACCGCCTAAATCGAATGCGGTGCAAGACCCCTGCCAATTCGAGCTGCGCATTCCGGCCGCGCCCAAGTTCTCAGTCTGTCGAACGCCCGGATAGCTAGTCGGCTACCAGTATGCCGCGTACGCTCCTGCCGCCCTGGCTTCGCGAACGTCCCAGCAACCAGGAAGCCACAGTCCTTGTGGAAAGCCGTTTGCAGGCTAATCTGCCCTTGTGGATGCTTAAAATCCCATGTATATGTTGAGATACAATATCTAATATTAGACACGTCATGAGCTCTGTAAAAGAAACTAATATTCCCACGGTCGGGCCTGGCATCCTCGCCCCAGAAGCGTTGCGCGATCCTAAAGCGCGCGAACGCATGTCGGCGACAGCCGTGCGATCGATCAATGCGCCTGTCCGACAAGTGGCGGCTGGCCGTCGATCAGCGTCCGCGCTGCTCGGCGACATCTCAGGCCTACGTATCACAATTGGCAGGCTGGCAAGGTCGGAACGCTGTCCCGCGACCAGCTGGAACGTATCTCGCTGGTACTCGGCATTCAAAAAGGCCTCAAACTGCTCTTTGCGGACGATTTTGAGCGCGACGCGTTGGTTTACGAGTTCCCAACAGTGACCTGCCGTTTGGCGGCGACTCGCCGCTCGGGCGCGCACTGCGCGGCAGCATCGACGATCTTTATTCGGTGTGTCGCTATATCGATGCGTGGCGCGGGATGAAATGACTGCGCCCGTTCACGCGCATGTCCGCGAAACGACCCATCGCCTGATTGCCAGCCGCTTTCCGAAGTTGGGGTGTTCGACGATTTGAGCACAGACAAGGAGGAAGTGGGTATCGCCTATCTCCTCGAATCCGCCACCAACGATCGATTGAGCATTCTCTCGCGTCGCTTGCCGCTACTGCCCGAAAGCGAAATCGTGCGGGGACCGGGCGCCACGTTGGTGATGGCCTCTTTCCTTCATGCCGACGAAAATGGCGGGCGCTTCACCGACGGACGGCTCGGCGCATGGTACGCTTCCTTAGAAATAGAAACTGGCATCGCCGAAACGGTGCATCACAGCACTCGACGTTTGCGACTTTCGCAAGGGGCGTTTCCGAGCAATATTCAAATGCGGGAGCTCACTGCAGAGGTCGATTGCGACCTGAGGGACATTGAGCTACGCGGCATCAAAATCCCGAGCTTTACGATCGAGACGATTACTCGCAGTCCCGGCTCTTTGGCCTAGGGCTACGGTGGCCGAAAAGCGGGCAACCTAACCAATGGCATCCTATTTGATAGCGTTCGCCGCGACTGTGGCGTGAACGTTTGCATTTATCGGCCATCGCTCGTGCTTCTGCCGGTCAACCAAGCAGCTCACTATGAATATCGACGGGACGCAGCCGGAGTTGTCAGTGTTGTAAGGCTCACCAATGTCAGTCCGGCGGAACGATAAGAGAGAGGGCGGAAGCCCGTTGGATAGCGGCAGCAAATTCAAATGGCCCTGCTGCCTAGCGCAAGCTGACTTTAAATTTCGTCAAAAACAGGCGGGAGGACCAAGAAGCAATCATGGGCGGACGGGATCTGGTGGACACAACTACAAGGGACGATTCTGCGACGTGCAATGCGCGCGGCTGGACGTTCATGGTTGGCGCGAGAGGGAAAGCTTGAGCTAGGGGCTCGCGGGCTGTTGTTTGGAATGCTTGGGTTTGAGGTGGACGGTGGACCGGACGGCCGGCGGCTGTGCTGGAGTATCCTCGAAAGTCCGCCAGCGGGACGCCACTGGAGCCGCTTCGGCAGACCATC